>NZ_CP022958.1:0-1350019 GCF_006496635.1 Azoarcus sp. DD4 | reverse complement strand
TGTGATCGCCTGCCTGCAATGTTGCCATCACCAGCGACAGAATCGCCGACATGCCCGACGACGTCGCGACGCAGGCCTCCGCCCCTTCCAGGGCAGCCAGCCGCGTCTGCATGGCGGTGACAGTCGGGTTGGAAAAGCGGGCGTAGACGTTACCCTCTTCCTCGCCCGAAAACCGCGCTGCAGCCTGGGCCGCGCTCTCGAACACGAAGCTCGAGGTCAGATACATCGCCTCGCTGTGTTCGTTGAACTGGCTGCGGTCGATGCCGGCCCGCACCGCCAGCGTGTCGAAACTCAGATCGTCCATATCGCAGCCGGCGCTCACTGGTCGGGATGGGTGATGAGGTTCAGGTCGAGCTGCCCTTCCTCGCCGTCGTCGCGGCTGGATGGTTTCTCCTCGCAACGCTGGTTCTCGACACCGTTCAGGTACTCGACCGTAATGTCCCCGGTGATGTAGCTACCGTCGAAACAGGACGTCTCGAAAAAGTTGATCGACGGATTCAGCGCCCGCACCGACGCCTTGAGATCGTCGAGATCCTGGTAGATCAGTCCGTCGGCGCCGATCTCCCGACAGATCTCGTCTTCGCTGCGGTCCGACGCGATCAGTTCGGCGCGCGTCGGCATGTCGATGCCGTACACGTTCGCATAACGCACCGGGGGCGCCGCGGAGGCCATGTAGACCTTGTTGGCGCCCGCTTCGCGCGCCATGTTGATGATCTCTCGGCTGGTCGTGCCGCGCACGATGGAATCGTCGACCAGCAGCACGTTCTTGCCCTTGAACTCCTGGTGGATGGTATTTAGCTTCTGCCGCACCGACTTACGCCGCTTGGCCTGCCCCGGCATGATGAAGGTCCGGCCAATGTAGCGGTTCTTCACGAAGCCTTCGCGATACGGCAGGCCGAGCCGGTGCGCCATTTCCATCGCCGACGGCCGGCTGGAGTCGGGAATCGGAATGACCACGTCGATATTCACGTGAGGCAGCGTGCGCTTGAGCTTCTCGGCGAGGAATTCGCCCATCTTGACGCGCGACTCGTAGACCGAGATGCCGTCGATGATGGAGTCGGGCCGTGCCAGGTAGACGAACTCGAACATGCAGGGCGCCTCCACCGTCTTCTCGGCGCACTGCCGGCTGCGGAAGTTGCCCTGGGTATCGATCAGCACCGCTTCGCCCGGAGCCACGTCACGCAGCAGGGTGAAGCCAAGCACGTCGAGCGCGACCGATTCGGACGCAACCAGCCATTCGGTCCCCTCGGCCACGTCGTTGCGGCCTATCACAAGCGGACGGATGCCGTACGGGTCGCGGAAAGCGAGCAGGCCATAGCCAGCAATCATCACCACCGCGGCGTAGGCGCCACGACAGCGGCGATGCACCCCGGCCACCGCGCGGAACACCGCCTCTTCATCGAGCTTGAGGCCATTGCAGGCCGCCTGCAGTTCGTGCGCCAGCACGTTCAGCAGCACTTCCGAGTCGGAATTGGTGTTGATGTGGCGCAGGTCGGCGAGAAACATCTCGCGCTTGAGCTCATCGGAATTGGTCAGGTTGCCGTTGTGGGCCAACAGCAGACCAAACGGCGAATTGACGTAGAAAGGCTGGGCTTCGGCTGCGTTGTAGGCCGACCCGGCCGTCGGGTAGCGCACATGGGCGATACCCCAGTTGCCTTCGAGGTTGCGCATGTTGCGGGTCCGGAACACGTCACGCACCAGGCCGGACCCCTTGTGCATGTGAAAACGTCCGCCCTCCGCGGTGGCGATGCCTGCCGCATCCTGTCCGCGATGCTGAAGGACCTGCAGCCCGTCGTAGAGCAACTGATTAACCGGGGAAGTCGCGACGACCCCAAGAATTCCGCACATGGAAACCCTGCCTATCTGAATCGAATCCGGGTGGCCACCGCATCCGGCAGCCACGGTTTGGCGGCGATGACCGCCGTTTCGAGCGGCGGTGAAAACATCGCGTTCGCCCACCAGGGCTCGCGCGCGATTCCGACCAGACCACCCAGCAACACCACGACCAGCGCGATCAACAGCCCCCGCGCCAGACCGAACAAGGCACCGAAAAAGCGATCGGTCGCCCGCAAACCCGCTGCCCGCAACAACTCGCGCAACAGGAAACGCAAAAACGCCGCGATCAGCAATACCGCGACGAAGATCAAAAGAAAGCCCGCCAGCTGGCGCCACACCATCTCGACGAACAGGCCGCGGAACAACTCCGCCGCGTCAGCCGCATAGTGCCAGGCTGCAAATAGGGCCAGCACCCAGGTCACGAGCGCCAGTACTTCACTGACCAGACCACGCCACATGCCGACAAGCGCCGAAAGGACAAGGATGCCCAGAAAAACGTAGTCGAAAACCGTCATTCAGGTCGTTCAGCGCGGCGTCAGTACCGCATTGCGTCCTTGTGCCTTGAGCTTCGCTGCGGCCTTCTCGGCGTCTTCACGACTGGAAAAGGGACCGACGCGTACCCGGGTCACCGTGCCCGCCTTCTCAGTGTAGGCAGAAAATCCGGCTTGCTTGAGTTCGGAACTGATAGCCGCGGCCTTGCCGGCGTCGCCGAAGGCGCCTATCTGGATGACAAAGGATTCCCTGCCCGCTGCAACGGCCGGATTGCCGGTGGCAGGCTTGCCTTCGAGCAGCGCCCGCACGCGTGCCGCTTCATCCTCGGACTGTGCCGGCTTGGCAGGAGCCGGCGTCGTGACCGAGGCTTTCGGAGCCGTCTCTGCGGCCACCGCCGGCGGTGTCGCAATCTGCGGACGCACCGCTTCGGTCGTTGCCGGCTGGGGCGGCTCCTCGACCGGCGCCGGGGCGACACCGGCATCGGCCGCCGGCGCCCCGCTGTTCCCGGCAGCGCGCGCGGCGCCCGCAGGTGCGTCGCGATCGGGGATGGTGACTTGAATGTCCGGGCTGCCGGGCGCAGGCTCCTGTTCCATCATCATCGGCAGGATGATGGCGGCGGCCAGCGCCAGCGCTGCTGCGCCGACAAGCCGTCGGCGGGCGCGTTTCTTGATCTCGAGGTTGTCTGCGTCGCTCACCCGGAAACCTCAATCAATGTCGCTCGGCCCGAATTGCCGCCAACACGTCGGCCACGGTCAGGAAGGAACCAAAGGCGACGATTCTATCACCCTCGGCCGCGCTTTTCCGCGCTGCGGCAAAGGCTTGCTCCGGGCTGGCAAAACAGCGGACGTCGCCGCCGACCTCCGCCGCATGCAGGCGCGCGGCCAGGGATTCGGCATCCAGCCCGCGGGGCCCGGGAAGGTCTGCCAGCAGCCAATGATCGACCCGATGCCGCATCAGCGCAGCGACGCCTTCGACATCCTTGTCGGCCATCATGCCGAGCACCGCCCAGGTTTCGGGATAGAAACCCATGCCGCCGAGGTTCTCCGCCAGCACGCCCGCGGCCTGCGGGTTGTGGGCGACGTCGAGCACCACGGTAGGCTTGCCGGGCAGCACCTGGAAGCGCCCCGGCACCTCGACCAGCATCAAACCCTGCCGAATCGCCTGCATCGACACCGGGATGCGCGAGCGCAAGGTATCAAGGGCGGTAAACACCGCCGCCGCGTTGAGCAACTGATTGGCGCCGCGCAATGCCGGATAGGCCAAGCCGCCGCGCTTCGTCAGTGCGCCGCGCGCACCTGGCGCCGGATAGCGCCAGTAACCCCATTGCTGCTGATCGCCCCCGAAACCGAAATCCCGGCCGCTGATCCACAGCATCGCACCGATCGCCTCGGCATGCTCGCGCAGCGATGCCGGCGGCTGGGGGTCGCCGCATACGGCAGGACGCCCGGCGCGGAAAATGCCGGCCTTCTCGAAACCGATGGCCTCGCGTGTATCGCCGAGGTAGTCCATGTGATCCATGGCAACGCTGGTCACGATGGCGCAGTCGGCGTCGAACACATTGACCGCATCCAGCCGCCCGCCCAGCCCCACTTCGAGGATGATCACGTCGGGCGCGGCAATGCGGAACACTTCCCACGCAGCCAGCGTGCCGTGCTCGAAATAGGTGAGCGGGGTATCGCCACGCGCGGCCTCGACCGCCGCGAAACCGGCGATCAACTGTTCGTCGCTCGCATCGACGCCGTTCACCCGCACCCGCTCGTTGTAGCGCAGCAGATGGGGCGAGGTATAGCAGCCGACGCGATAGCCCTCGGCAAGCAGGATGGCCTCCAGCATTGCACAGGTCGAACCCTTGCCATTGGTGCCGCCGACGGTGATGAGCACTGCGTCCGGATCGGCACCGAGCGCTGCGCGCACGGTCTGCACCCGGTCGAGACCGAGGCGTATCGCCTGACCATGCCTTTGCTCGAGCAGTCCGAGCCAGCCGTCCAGCGTTTGCGGCAACGACATCGTGAAAGCGCCAGGTTCAGTCATTGACTGCCGGTTGACGCGTCAGCAGCGTGAGCAGATCGGCCAGTCGTTCGCGCAACTGGCGACGATCCACGATCATGTCGATGGCGCCTTTCTCCAGCAGGAACTCCGACCGCTGGAAACCTTCCGGCAGCTTCTCGCGCACGGTCTGCTCGATCACGCGCGGACCGGCAAAGCCGATCAGCGCGCCCGGCTCGGCGATCACCACGTCACCCATGAAGGCGAAGCTCGCCGACACGCCACCCATGGTCGGGTCGGTCAGCAGCGTGATGAAGGGCAGCTTGCGTTGCGACAGCTGGGTGATGGCCGCGGTGGTCTTGGCCATCTGCATCAGCGAAAAGAGCCCTTCCTGCATGCGCGCGCCGCCAGTGGCAGTGATGCAGATGAAAGGCAGGCGCTGTTCGAGCGCAGCGCGGGCGCCACGCACAAAGCGCTCACCGACCACCGACCCCATGGAGCCGCCGAGGAATTCGAACTCGAAGCAGGCCACGACCACCGGGACAGTCAGGATGGCGCCCTGCATCACCACCATGGCATCAGCCTCGCCGGTATCGGCCACCGCAGCCGACAAGCGCTCGGGGTAACGGCGGGAATCCTTGAACTTGAGCGGATCGACCGGCACCACTTCGGCGCCGATCTCGAAGCGGCCTTCGGGGTCCAGCAACAGGTCGAGACGCGCGCGCGCGCGCAGGCGCTGGTGATGGCCGCACTTCGGACACACGCTCTGGTTGCTCTCCAGATCGGAGCGGTAAAGCACCGCCTCGCACGCCGGGCACTTGCTCCAGAGGCCTTCGGGGATGGACTTGCTGCGCACCGCCGCGTCGTTGCGCTTGATCTTGGGCGGAAGCAGTTTCTGCAGCCAGCTCATTGCTTGACTCCCGGCAAGGTATCCAGCGCCTCGCGTATGCCTTTGAGAAAGGCGGTGACATTGGCGACGGCCTGCTCACGCGGGCTACGCTCGATTTCCTCGATGATGCGGCTGCCGATCACGACGGCGTCGGCAACCGCGGCCACGCGCTTGGCGCTCTCGGCGTCGCGGATGCCGAAGCCGACGCCGACCGGCATGCCGACCGCTGCGCGGATCTGCGGAATGCGGCGAGCAACGTCGTCAAGATCGAGCGTGGCGGCGCCGGTCACACCCTTGAGCGAGACATAGTAGATGTAGCCGCTGCCCGCCCGCGCGACGTCGGCGAAGCGTTGCTCGGACGAGGTCGGAGCCAACAGGAAGACGGGATCGAGCCCGACAGCCTTTGCCGCCGCCGCAAAATCGACACATTCCTCGGGCGGGTAATCGACCACCAGTACGCCGTCGACGCCGGCATCGCGCGCAGCAGCGACGAAGGCTGCCTGCCCCATCGCCTCGATCGGATTGGCGTAGCCCATCAGCACCACCGGCGTCGTCGCATCGGTCGCGCGGAAATCACGAACGAGCTGCAGTACCTTGCGCATGCTCATGCCCTGGGCCAGGGCACGTTCGGACGCACGCTGGATGGTCGGGCCGTCGGCCATCGGGTCGGAGAACGGCACGCCCAGCTCGATGACATCGGCGCCGCCGGCCACGAGCGCATGCATCAAGGGCAAGGTCAGCGCGGGATCGGGATCCCCCGCGGTGATGAAAGGAATCAGCGCCTTGCGGCCGTCGGCCTGCAGGCGCTGGAATGTGGTCTGGATTTTCGACATGTCGGATTCAGGCACGGCGGGTCACGAACGACCCGCACTGGGTTCAGAACTGGATGCCGGAACGCTCGGCGACGGTGTGCATATCCTTGTCGCCACGGCCGGAGAGATTGACCAGCAGTACCTGGTCCTTCGGCAGCGTCGGCGCGATCTTGGCCGCATAGGCCAGCGCATGCGACGATTCGAGCGCCGGAATGATGCCCTCGAAGCGGCACAGGTCGTGAAAGGCCTGCAGCGCCTCGGTATCGGTCACCGCGACGTACTGCGCCCGTGACGTGTCTTTCAACCACGCGTGCTCCGGCCCCACGCCCGGATAGTCGAGACCCGCCGATATCGAGTGGGTTTCGACGATCTGGCCGTCCTCGTCCTGCATCAGATAGGTCCGGTTGCCGTGCAGCACACCGGCCTTGGCGTTGGCGGTGAGCGGCGCGGCGTGGCGGCCGGTATCCAGCCCGTCGCCTGCGGCCTCGACCCCGATGAGCTTGACATCCGGCACGTCGAGGTAAGGATAGAAAATGCCCATGGCGTTTGAGCCACCACCGACGCAGGCGATCACGTAATCGGGCTGGCGGCCGATGAGTTCCGGCATCTGTACCAGGCACTCCTCGCCGATCACCGCCTGGAAGTCACGCACCATCATCGGGTACGGGTGCGGCCCCGCCACCGTACCGATGATGTAGAAGGTGTTGGCGACATTGGTCACCCAGTCGCGCATGGCCTCGTTGAGCGCATCCTTGAGCGTCTTGGAGCCCGACTCCACCGGCACCACCGTAGCGCCGAGCAGCTTCATCCGATAGACGTTGGCCGCCTGGCGCTTGATGTCTTCCGAGCCCATGTAGACGACGCATTCCATGCCGTAGCGGGCCGCAACGGTGGCCGTTGCGACGCCATGCTGGCCGGCGCCGGTTTCGGCGATCACACGCGGCTTGCCCATACGGCGGGCGAGCAGCGCCTGGCCGATGCAGTTGTTCACCTTGTGTGCGCCGGTGTGATTGAGATCTTCACGCTTCAAGTAGATCTGCGCGCCGCCGAGGAGGTCCGACCAGCGCTTGGCATGGTAGATCGGACTCGGGCGACCGACGAAATGCTTGAGCTCGTACTCGAACTCGGCGATGAAGGCCGGATCCCGGCTGTAACGGGCGTAGGCCTCGCGCAATTCTTCCAGCGCGGGCATCAGCGTTTCAGCGACGAAAATACCCCCGTACGGGCCGAAATGCCCACGTTCATCGGGAAACGGATAAGGCTTGTCAGCCATCTGCATGTCGAACTCCGGCTATGAATGCGGCGATCTTGGCCGCATCCTTGATCCCTTTGGCCACCTCGACGCCACTGGAAACATCGACCGCCCACGGGCGGACGCGGCGTACCGCTTCTTCCACGTTCGCGGGGTCGAGACCACCGGACAGGATGAGGGGACGCCCCGGTTCGGGAGGAATCAGAGACCAATCGAAAGTCTTCCCACCCCCGCCATAGCCGTCGACAAACGCATCGAGCAGGATGCCACGGGCGCCCGGATGGGAAGCGCAGAATTCTACCAGATCGACCCCGGGACGCATCCTCGCCGCCTTGATCCAGGGCAGACCATGGTGTGCGCACTCGGCATCGCTCTCGTCCCCGTGAAACTGCAGCAATTGCAGCGGCACTTCCGCCCTCGCCTGGGCAACGAACTGCGCATCGGGATTCACGAACAGACCGACAGCCGTAACGAAGGGCGGCAACAACGCGGCAAGCTCAGCCGCTCGGGAGAACGAGAGATTGCGTGGGCTGGGCGGGTAGAACACGAAACCGATCGCGTCCGCTCCGGCATCGACCGCCGCGCGCACGTCATCCGGCCGCGTGAGGCCACAAATCTTGATACGGGTTCGGGACATTCAGGCGAGCGGGAGCTGGGGCAGCGCGATGATACGCCCATCGTCCGGCAGCGGCCAGTGCGGCGGATAGCTCACGCCGCACAGATAAAGCCCATCCGGCGCGAAGGTGGGCGCCGCACGGCTGCGGTCGCAGCCCGCCAGCACTTCCGCCAACCAGCCGGGTGGATAGCGCCCCTTGCCGACATAGACCAGCGCGCCGACAAGGTTGCGGATCATGTGGTGCAGGAAGCCGTCCGCACGGAAATCGAAGGCGAGATAGGAACCCATGCGGGTGACGGCCACCTCGCGCATGTCCCGGATCGGCGTCTTGGCCTGGCATTCGGCCGCCCGGAAGGCCGAGAAGTCGTGCTGGCCGAGCAGGCAAGCCGCCGCCTCGGCCATCTTCACCTCGTCGAGCGGCATGTGAAACCAGCCGACGCGGCCGGCAAGCAGAGCGGGACGCGTCGGCGAGTTGAACAGCAGATAGCGGTAACGACGTTCAAAGGCGAGAAAGCGCGCGTGAAAGCTGTCGTCCACCTCGACCGCCCAACGCACCGCCACACCTGCCGGGAGGTAGGTGTTCACACCCCTCACCCATGCCGACGCCGCGCGCACCGCCGTGGTATCGAAATGGACGACCTGGGCCGTCGCGTGGACGCCGGTATCGGTACGTCCGGCACAATGCACCCGCAGCGGATCACCGGCGATCCGGGCCAAGGCCGCCTCCAGCGCATCCTGCACGGTTCGACCATGACGCTGACTCTGCCAGCCCTCGAAGCGATCACCGGCATATTCGATACCGAGCGCCACCCTCATCGCCAGGCCCTCAGCGCGAACCAGAGCAGCGTGCCGACGACGAGCAGCGCGATCACGGCCACATCGGCCGGACCATAGGATTCACGATGCAAAACCATGGGCGTCGCGGCTCCGGTGTCGTCATCGACGAGCCAGGTTCGCCAATCGTGCGCGTCGCTGCCGCCCGCCGTCTCGACGTAATGCAGCACCAGCAACAGACGCAGGGCCAGTCGTTCGGGCGAGATGCCGATCAGGGCCAATGGCCGGCAGGCGACGTGCAGCCCGCCGACCAGACGGACCGGTGGCAATGCTTCGAGCAACAACGCAACACAGCACACTACCGCAACGAGGCGGCCGCCATGCTCCAGGGCAAGCGACACCCCTTCGCGAGTTGGACTCAATAGCGGCCAATCGACGACAACTGCTGCGCCCGGGGTGAACCATGCGAACAAGACGAAGATCGCCAGCAGCAGGACGCGCACCCGGCGGATCAGGCGTTTCACCCGTTGCGGTGCAAACACGAGGCCCGCCAGCAGGCAGGCCGCTACCGCCCCGCCCAGCCAGGCCGCCGACAGCAGCTGGATCAGCGATACGCCCAACAGCCAGAGAGTCAGGACTACGACGGGATGCATGCGCGCCAGAAATGGAAACGCCGCCGCACGAAGGCGCGGCGGCGGTTTGAACCGGACACGATCAACCCAGCTTGGCGATCAACTCGCGAGCGGTAGCCTGCTGGCCGGCCGACCCTTCACGCAGCACTTCGTCCAGAAGCTCGCGCGCGCCCTCCTTGTCACCCATCTCCTCATAGGCGCGAGCCAGTTCGAGCTTGGTTTCGACCTCGTGGTCGATCTCGCCGTCTCCCCCGCCGGCCACCAGGCCATCCAGCGCAGGAAGGGCATCTGTCATCGCCGGCGCCGTATCGAGATGAAGGTCGCCGTCGGCGGACGGCTCGAGATTGAGATCGATGCTGGTCAGGTCCAATCCGGCAGGCTCGGCCGGCGCCGGCTTGGTCGAGGCATCCAGATCGAAATCGAAATCGAGCAGATTGCTGTCGAAACCGGTGTTCTCCAGATCGGTCATGGCCGCATCCACGGCACCCTCAGCATCGAGGCCATCCGCCTGAACGACCGTGGCGTTCAGATCGAAACGATCCGGGGTTTCAGCCTGCACGGCGTCGACCTCGGGCAGATCGAAGGCGAGTCCGTTAGTGTCTGTCGCCGAGAAGTCGAGATCCTTGCCGATCACCGTTACGGTGCCGAAATCGGCGTTGCCCCCCCCCGCGGACGAGTCGACTTCCTCGCCGCTACCACGTGCAACAGGCGGTTCCTCGCCACCGATATCAAGGTTGAGCATCAGATCGGAAGCGCCCGCGACCTCGCTGTCGACCACGGCTGGAGCGTCGTTCGCCTTGCCTTCGTCCTCGCCCTTGTCCAGATCGAGATCGAAATCGAGCGAATCCAGGCTGACGTCGAAACTGGTGATCTCTTCGGCGGCGGCTCCACCGGCCGCAAGCTGCTCGACCGGAGGCTCGTCACCGCCAGCCGCCTCCGAAAACTGATCCAGTGCCCCCGGTGAGGTCCAGGTGGCGGTCATCTCCTGGGTTGCGGCATCGACATTGCCCGGCGTCGAGATGGTGAAGTCGAGATTGGACAGTTCGAGAGCGGCGGACTCCTCGGTAGCGGCAGCCTGCGCGGACGCGGCTAGCGCCGCAGCACCCAGTGCCGCAGCTCCGACAGCAGCCGGCATTTCCGTCGACGGTGCCTCGGTGCGCTCAGGCTCGATGGTCTTGCTGCTATACAGCGGATTCTCGGGATCGAGCTTGCGCCCCATCAACGCGGTCTTTTCCCAATCGAGGCCCTTGCCGCCCGTTCGCGCGTACAACTCGGACGCAATGGTTTCGAACTGCTTTGCATTTTTGCGCTTGGAATAGATCTCGAGCAGCTTGAGCGGAATTGCCAAACGCTCCGGATCGGTCTTCAGCGCGTCGAGCAGGATCTCCTCGGCCTGCGCGTCACGACCGTAGGCCATGTAAACGTCAGCCTCGGCAACCGGATCGACGCCTTCATCCGCATCGATCGAAGAAAGACCGGACTGGCTGAAGTCGGTATGGATCAAGCTGCTATTGCTGGTATCGACGCTCTGGCCACCCGTGCCGCCGAACACCGCACTGCTCTCGGGCGGAAACTCGCTCATCAGCGCCGACGTCTCGCCTGCGCCACTTGGTTTGCGCCCCTTGCGCATGCGCAAGCCTGCGTAGGCGAGCAGCAAGACAACGATGCCGCCACCAGCCGCCAGCATCGTCGGATCCTGCGTCAGCGACTGCAGAAGATCGGGTTCCGGTTCGGGCGGCGGAGGCGCCACGGCCCTGGGCTTGGGTCGCGGCGGCGGCTCGGCCGCCTTGGGTGGCTGCGCGTCCGCGGCAGCCGGCGCAGCCGCCTGTGCCGCGGCCTCAGTCCCAGGGGCTGGCGCAGACGCCGTGGCTGCCGGAGCACCGCCGGCATTGGCCTGCTGCTGCGCCATCGCATCGCTCTTCAACTGCAGCAGCTTCTGCATCTCGCGAATATTCTGTTCGAGCTGGGCGAGACGCGCATTCGCTTCGTCCAGCGCTTTTTCACGCGAAACCAGTTCCTCTTCGAGCGCCTGCAGGCGATGGGCTGCTTCCGTGCTGCCCTGCTCACCCGGCTGGGTGCGCGAGACCTGCACCTTGTCGCCAGATGGCGCCGTTGCCGGCGCCTCGACCCGCGGAACGATGAGACCGGCGCCCGACTGCGCCGTGGGCGCCTCGGCCGGACGCTCGACAACCGATGAGGCCAGCTTGCGGCGATAGGCATCGAAGTCTGCCGCCTGCGCCACAATTTCGCGGCGAGCTTCCTGCCGATCCACGGCCTGCACCTCGCTCGGCGCAGGCATCGACAGGATCGCACCGGTCTTCAGGCGATTGATGTTGCTGCCATCGAAGGCGGCGGGATTGCTTCGAAACAGCGCCACCAACATCTGATCGAGCGTGGCATCCGCAGGACGATTGCTTTCCGCGATGCGACGCAAGGTGTCGCCGCGCTGCACACGGTAGCTGCCGCCGTCGCCAGCCTGACTTGCCGTCGCCGCTGGCGCCGGGACCTGCGGACGCGCCGCGCGCGGGGCAGGCGCTGCCGCCGGCGTATCTACTCGCGCCGCAAGCGGCTTCGGTGCAACCAGATCGACAGGATCAAGCAGGAAAGTGTATTCCCGCGATAGGCGACCACCATTCCAATCCAGCTCGATGAGGAGATCGACGAAGGGGTCGTTGATCGGGCGGTCGCTGCTCAGTTTGACGATTGCACGCTGACCGCGATTTTCAAGTGCTGCACGCAGGGTCTGGATGACCGGGGAGTAAGGAATGTTCGCTTGCCGGAACGCATCGGGCGAAGCAAGTCGGGCTCTCAGGGACTGCAACTCCTGAGGCGTCGCGTTGATCTGGATCTCGGCCCGCAGCGGCTGCCCAAGCCCGCTCAACACACTGATCTGGCCAAGTCCGGCAGCCTGGCTGCCAAACGGGAACGAGGCGATCGCGACCGCGATCAGGGATGCCTTGAGCGACTTTTTCATAGGTGTCTTCGAACCGCGTTCTCCCACTGCCGGACGGCAAGGGACATAGCATCATGAACTTGGATTAGCAATCTAGCATTATCTTTAAGTTCATGCAGCAATTGTTTCTTCGGCAAAGGATTTTCCCCTCAAGGGGTCGCCAAGGCCGCCGTGCTCGGAAAAAGGGGCCGGACAGCCCTCGCTGTCCAGCCCCCGAATACATCCCATCCAGTGAATCAAGCGTCGAGCAGAATGCGCAGCATGCGGCGCAGCGGCTCCGCGGCCCCCCACAGCAACTGGTCGCCGACCGTGAAGGCGCCGAGATAGTCGGGCCCCATCGCCAGCTTGTGCAAACGGCCGACGGGTACCGTCAGGGTGCCGGTCACTGCGGCCGGCGTGAGATCACGCTCGGAGATCTCACGCTCGTTGGGCACAACCTTCACCCAGTCGTTGGCCGTCGCGATGATCTCGCTGACCTCGTCGAGCGGAACATCCTTCTTCAGCTTGATGGTCAGGCCCTGCGAGTGGCAGCGCATCGCGCCGATGCGCACGCACAGGCCGTCGATCGGAATGCTGCCCTGGCTGCGGAAGGCCGGCTTGCCGAGGATCTTGTTGCACTCGGCGCCGCCCTTCCACTCTTCCTTGGACTGGCCGCCGTCGACGGGCACGTCGATCCACGGGATCAGGCTGCCGGCGAGCGGGGTGTTGCGGAAGTTCTTCTTCGGGAACCCATCGGAGCGGATGGTCTCGGCGACCTTGCGGTCGATGTCGAGGATGGCGGACGCCGGATCGGCCAGCAGGTCCGCGACCGACGCGTGAATGGCGCCCATCTGCGCGATCAGCTCGCGCATGTTCTGCGCACCGGCGCCGGAAGCAGCCTGATAGGTCATCGCCGACACCCACTCGACCAGGTCGTGCTTGAACAGACCGCCCAGGCCCATCAGCATCAGCGACACGGTACAGTTGCCGCCGATCCAGTTCTTGCCGCCCTTGGCAAGCGCATCCTTGATCACGTGCATATTGACCGGATCGAGGATGATGACCGCGTCGTCGGCCATGCGCAGCGCGGAAGCGGCATCGATCCAGTGACCGTTCCAGCCGGCAGCGCGCAGCTTCGGGAAGACTTCCTTGGTGTAGTCGCCGCCCTGACAGGTGATGATGATGTCGCAGGCCTTGAGCGCGTCGATGCTGGTCGCATCCTGCAGCGGCAGCGCTGCTTCCTTGCCGCCGAACACCGGCGCCTTGCCGCCAGCGGCGGACGTGGAGAAATACACCGGCTCGATATGGGCGAAGTCGCCCTCTTCCACCATGCGCTGCATCAGCACCGAGCCAACCATGCCACGCCAGCCAACCAGACCTACTCGCTTCATCACATCACCTCGAATCGAAAAACCTCGGAGCGTCCTCAGAGTGCAGCCAGCACCGCGTCGCCCATTTCCTTCGTACCGACCTTCGTCGTACCCGGCTCGTAAATGTCGCCGGTCCGGAAGCCCTGCGCAAGCACCTTCTTGACCGCGCCTTCGATCCGCAGCGCCGCCTCTTCTTGATTGAAGGTGTAGCGCAGCATCATCGCTGCCGACAGGATGGTGGCCAGCGGGTTGGCCACGCCCTTGCCGGCGATGTCCGGCGCCGAACCGTGCGAGGGCTCGTACAGGCCCTTGTTGTTGGCGTCCAGCGATGCCGACGGCAGCATGCCGATCGAGCCGGTAAGCATGGAGGCCTCGTCCGACAGGATGTCGCCGAACATGTTGCCGGTGACCATCACGTCGAACTGCTTGGGATTGCGCACCAGCTGCATCGCAGCGTTATCGACCAGCATGTGCGACAGTTCGACGTCCGGGTAGTCCCTTGCCATCTCGTCGGCGATGTCGCGCCACAGCTGGGTGGTTTCGAGCACGTTCATCTTGTCGACCGAGCACAGCTTCTTGCCGCGCTTCTGCGCCGCCTCGAAAGCCACCTTGAGGATGCGGCGGATTTCGTATTCGGCGTAGATCATGGTGTTCCAGCCCACGCGCTGCTGACTGCCATTGACTTCGCGGGTCTCGATGCCGCGTGGCTGACCGAAATAGATGTCGCCGGTGAGTTCGCGCACGATCAGGATGTCGAGCCCCGATACTACTTCCGGCTTCAGCGTGGAGGCGTTGGCGAGTTCCGGATACAGGATGGCCGGGCGCAAGTTGGCGAAGAGGCCGAGATCCTTGCGGATGCCGAGCAGACCGCGCTCCGGACGCTGCTCGCGCGGCAGGGTGTCCCACTTCGGACCACCGACCGCGCCGAGCAGCACGGCGTCCGCCGCGCGCGCGAGCTTCTGGGTGGCTTCCGGGTACGGCGTACCGGCGGCGTCCACCGCACTGCCGCCGAGCAGGGCTTCTTCCAGTTCGATCTTGAGGTCGAGCGCACCCAGCACGCGCACGGCTTGCGCCGTGATTTCGGGACCGATGCCGTCACCCGGCAACACGCAAATCTTCATCCAGTGTGTCTCCACGCAAACCCGGGCCGCGTCGGCTCAGGCGAAGTAATAGGGGTGCTCGGCGCGACGCTTCTCTTCGAAGGCGCGGATCTTGTCGGCATGGCGCAGGGTGAGGCCGATGTCGTCCCAGCCGTTCAACAGGCATTCCTTGCGGAAGGGATCGACGTCGAAGGCGATCGCCTTGCCGTCCGGGCGGGTGATGGTCTGCGCCGCGAGATCAACCTTCAGGCGATAGCCTTCGGTGGCCTCGCACTGCTGGAACAGCACGTCGAGCTCGGCCGCATCCAGCTTGATCGGCAGCAGGCCGTTCTTGAAGCTGTTATTGAAGAAGATGTCGGCGAAGCTCGGCGCGATGATGACGCGGAAGCCGTAGTCTTCCAGCGCCCACGGCGCGTGTTCGCGCGAGCTGCCGCAGCCGAAGTTGTCGCGCGCGAGCAGCACCTGCGCGCCCTGGTAGCGCGCCTGGTTGAGCACGAAGTCGGGGTTCTTCGGCCGGTTGCTGCAGTCCTGGCCGGGCTGGCCGACGTCGAGGTAGCGCCATTCGTCGAACAGGTTGGGGCCGAAGCCGCTGCGCTTGATCGACTTCAGGAACTGCTTGGGGATGATCGCATCGGTATCGACGTTGGCGCGGTCGAGCGGCGCGACGATGGCATCGAGAACGGTAAACGGTTTCATGGTTCTGCCTGTGCTGTCAGTTCAGGGTGCGCACGTCGGTGAAGTGGCCGGTCACGGCCGCAGCCGCAGCCATCGCCGGGCTCACCAGATGGGTGCGCCCGCCGGCGCCCTGGCGGCCTTCGAAATTGCGGTTGGAGGTCGAGGCGCAACGCTCGCCCGGCTCGAGGCGGTCGGCGTTCATCGCCAGGCACATCGAACAGCCCGGCTCGCGCCATTCGAAGCCGGCGGCGACGAAGACCTTGTCCAGCCCTTCGGCCTCGGCCTGCTGCTTGACCAGGCCGGAGCCCGGCACCACCAGCACGCGACGCACATTGGCCGCCTTGCTACGGCCTTTTGCGACCGCCGCCGCCTCGCGCAGATCCTCGATGCGCGAATTGGTGCACGAGCCGATGAAGACCTGATCGACCGGGATCTCGTTGATCGGGGTATTGGGCGCGAGGCCCATGTACTTGAGCGCGCGCTCCACACCCTCGCGCCGGACCGGATCGGCGATCGCGGCCGGATCGGGCACGCGGCCATCGACCGTGGTGACCATCTCGGGCGATGTGCCCCAGGTGACCTGCGGCAGGATTTCGGAGGCGTCGAGCTCGACCACCTTGTCGAAGCGCGCGCCCTCGTCGGAGGTCAGCGTGCGCCAGTAGGCCACCGCGGCATCCCATTGCGCGCCCTTCGGCGCGAAGGGCTTGTCGGCGAGGTAGTCGATGGTGGTCTGGTCCACTGCAACCAGGCCAGCGCGCGCACCCGCCTCGATTGCCATGTTGCAGACCGTCATGCGCCCTTCCATCGACAGCGAGCGGATCGCGCTGCCGCCGAACTCGATCGCATAGCCGGTACCGCCGGCGGTGCCGATCTTGCCGATGATGGCGAGCACCACGTCCTTGGCGGTGACGCCACGGCCGAGCGTGCCTTCGACCTTGATCAGCATGGTCTTCGACTTCTTCTGCAGCAGGCACTGGGTCGCCATCACGTGCTCGACCTCGGAGGTGCCGATGCCGTGCGCCAGACAGGCGAAGGCGCCATGGGTGGAGGTGTGCGAGTCGCCGCAGACCACGGTCATGCCCGGCAGCGTCGTGCCGTTCTCCGGCCCGATCACGTGGATGATGCCCTGGCGCAGATCCTTGAACGGGAAGTAGGCGAGCGAACCGACCTCACGGATGTTGGCATCGAGCGTCTCGACCTGCTGGCGCGACACCGGATCCTGGATGCCCAGTTCCCAGTGGTCGGTCGGCGTGTTGTGGTCGGCGGTGGCGACGATGGACGAGATGCGCCACGGCTTGCGACCGGCTAGTTTCAGCCCTTCGAAGGCCTGCGGACTGGTGACTTCGTGGACGAGGTGGCGATCGATGTAGATCAGCGCCGTGCCGTCGGCCTCCTGGTGAACGACGTGACTCGACCAGAGCTTTTCGTACAGCGTTTGGGCTTCCATCCAGTGCACTTCCGGGGAAAGAAAAGGTTTCGATTATTTCACAAAGGCCGCGCCACTGAACAGCACTGCCCGGCCGACGGCCACTCAACGTCCGCCGCGCGTCCGCTCGTAGAGCGGCAACACACGCCGGGCGTAGTCGGCAAGATCCTGCTGCCGGCTGTCGTGCGACGGGTGGGTCGACAGCCACTGCGGCGGCGCCCCGTTCGACTGTGCGGCCATCTTGTTCCACAGGCTGACCGCAGCCCTCGGATCGTAGCCGGCACGCGCCGCCAGTTCGACGCCGATACGATCGGCCTCGGTTTCGTGCAGACGCGAATTCGGCAGTTCGAAGGTCACCTTGGCCACCGTGCCCATCAGGTCCTGGCCGGCCTGCCCTACCCCGAGCAAGGCGCCTGCGACGGAAATGCCGAGGCCGGTTGCCATCGCCTTGGAGACCCGTTCGCGTGCGTGCTCCCGCAGGGCATGGGCGATCTCATGCCCCATCACCGCGGCGATCTCGTCGTCCGACAGACCGAGGCGCTCGATGAGACCGGAATAGACCGCGATCTTGCCCCCTGCCATGCACCAGGCGTTGAGCTCGTCCGAACTCAGCACGTTGACCTCCCAGCGCCAAGCCGGCGCATCGCTGCGAAACACGCCTGTCGCCGGCGTCAGCCGGGCGGCGATGCGACGCACCCGTTGTACCTGCTCCGCGTTTCGGTTGAGCGCGTTCTTGCGCCGAGCGTCTGCCAGTACCTCCTGGTATTGCTGGCTCGACGCCTGCTCGACTTCCTGGGCCGACACCAGCATGGCCTGACTGCGGTCTACGCCGACCGCCCCGCCGCCGGTGGTCTGCACGCTCTGGCAAGCAACCGCCATCGTCAGCGCCAGTACGCCTGGCAACACAACCCTGCTCCAAGCCATCATCTTCCTCCTCCATCCGGTCGATCCGTCCCGTCTTCACCCAGCCCGGGCTGCCAACCCCACACCAGCCACAGCAAACCGGCCAGTGCAAAGCCGGAACCGAGCGTGAAGGTCCACGCCGGCCCTATCGTCTCCCAACCCAGCCCGCTGACGAGCCCACCCAGCATTCCACCTGCACCGAAGGACAGACTGCCGTAGAGCGCCTGCCCCCTCGCTTGGAGCCTACCGGCGAACCATCGGTTCACTGCTGCAATCGCTGCTGCGTGGTAGGCACCGAAGGTCGCGCCATGCAGTACCTGCGCGAACGCGACCAGCGCGGCACTTGCTACCCCCCATCCCGTCAGCGCGAAACGCAACACCGCGCAGGAAAAGGCGAACAGCAGGATGGCCCGCAGCGAGTAGTGCCGCATCAGACGGGGCATGAACATGAAGACCAGTATCTCGGATACCACCCCAAGTGCCCACAGGCCTCCGACCATGGCCTTGCCGTAACCGTGATCGACCAGCAGGATGGAAAAGAACACGTAGAACGCACCATGCGCGGCGGACATCAGGAAGCATGCACCGAGCAGTGCCTTGACCTCCGGTCGGCGCAGGGTATCCCCGAGGCTGGCGCTCGCCGAATGCGCCAGCGGTCGCACAGCCTCCGGTACGGCCAGCGAACAGAGGAAGATACTTGCCAACACCGAAGCTGTCCCCCACAGCACCGCCATGATGGGTAGCCAGTCGAGTACCACGCCCAGCCCGATCACCGCCACGATGAAGCCGACCGAGCCCCATGCCCGGACGCTGCCGTAGCGATGCCCCTGCGTACCGAGATGGGCAAAGGTGACGCTCTCGATCAACGGCAGCGAGGCGCTCCAGAAGAAGGACATCAGCGCCATGCCGAGAAAGATGCCGGCAAAGCTGTCGGTGAAGAAGAACACGGAAAAGCCGGCGAGGCTCATCAGCGCCGACAGCCGCACGATGGGCAAGCGCACGCCGAGGTGCTCGGCCAGCCAGCCCCACAGGTTGGGCGCCAGCACCCGCATCACCTGCATCAGGGACATCAGCACCGCGATGTCGGTCGCCGAGAAACTCAGCGCCTTCAGGTAAAGCGTGAAATACGGCGAAAAGGCGCCGACGAAGGCGAAGTAGCAGAAGTAGTAGGCCGACAGCCGCCAGTAGGGCAAGGCTCCCGACACGGCGGCGGACGCGACTGCGCCAGCGGACACTCAGCGGCTGCGCGGCGACGGCACCGCCTGCACTCCGTCCGGCGCCAGCCCCGCGATGCGCGGCGTCGCAGTCACGACATCGCCGCACTGGGCGCGGTGACGCAGTGCGTGATCGATCAGCACCAGCGCCAGCATGGCTTCGGCGATCGGCGTGGCGCGAATGCCGACACAAGGGTCATGGCGACCGTGCGTATTGACGATGGTCGGGCTGCCGGCGCGGTCGATCGACCGCTTGTCCAGCCGGATGCTGGAAGTCGGCTTGATCGCCATGCTCACCAGGATGTCCTGACCGGAAGAAATCCCGCCCAGCACGCCGCCAGCGTTATTGGACAGGAAACCCTCAGGCGTCAACTCGTCGCCGTGCTCGGTACCGAGCTGCGCGATCGAATCGAAGCCGGCGCCGATCTCCACGCCCTTGACCGCATTGATGCTCATCATCGCGTAAGCAATGTCGGCATCCAGCCGGTCATATACCGGCTCGCCCCACCCGACCGGCACGCCGCTCGCCACCACGTTGATGCGCGCACCGACCGAATCGCCCGACTTGCGCAGCTCGTCCATGTAGGCTTCGAGCTGCGGCACAATTCCGGCGTTCGGCACGAAGAAGGGATTGCCGTCGACCTCCTCCCAGGATGCGAAAGGGACCGAGATCGGCCCGAGCTGGGCCATGTAGCCGCGGATGACGATGCCGAACTTCTCGGCCAGCCACTTCTTGGCGATGGCACCCGCGGCCACCCGCACCGCGGTTTCGCGCGCCGACGAACGGCCGCCACCACGGTAGTCGCGGATACCGTACTTCTGCCAGTAGGGGTAGTCGGCGTGGCCGGGACGGAAACTGTCGGCGATGTTGCCGTAGTCCTTCGAGCGCTGATCCTGGTTGCGAATCAGCAGCGCGATCGGCGTACCGGTGGTGACGCCCTCGAACACGCCGGACAGGATCTCGACCTCGTCCGGCTCGCGACGCTGCGTCACGTGACGCGAAGTCCCGGGCTTGCGGCGATCGAGCTCGGCCTGGATGTCGGCAGCGGTCAGCATCAGCCCCGGCGGGCAACCATCGACCACGCAGCCGATCGCAGGGCCATGGGATTCACCGAAGGAAGTGACGCAGAACAGCGTGCCTATCGTGTTGCCGGACATGGGAAGCTCGTCGAGATACAGGCCGTTTCGGCCCGGATTGGGGCCGCGAGCGGCCCGGGACAGGCGGCGGAGTTTAGCACAGCCGCCCGCCGCGCCTCCCCAAGGGGGAAGCACGGCAGCGGTCGCAGCGCCTTAGTGGAAGAAGTCTTCCAGGCGTTCGAACACCTCGTGCTCGGCACCGTGACGACGCACCGCCAGTACGTCCTCCAGCTTTTCCAGTTGGCGCAACATCTGCTCCAGCCGCTGGTCCTCGAACACCAGCAGCCAGATGCGGCTCTTCTTGCCGTCGGACACCGGCATGCAGAGGATGCCCTCCATGTTGAACGCACGGCGCGCAAAGAGATTGCAGATGTGGCTCATCACCCCGGGGTGATTGCGCACGTCCAGCTCCAGGATCACTTTGGCGAAGCCCGCCTGCGGCAGCGGGTCGGCAACCTGTTCGATCATCATCAGCCTCCGATCATCTCGGTGTTGGCCGCACCCGGCGGCACCATGGGATACACGAACTGCTCACGGTCGATCGACACGTGGATCAGGCAAGGACCGGGCGCCTGCAGCGCCTGGGTGAGCGCCGCGCGCGGACTCTCCGCGGCATCGAGATCCACCGCTGCGATGCCGAAGCCTTCCGCGATGCGGCAGAAGTCCGGACCGCCGCGATACTTGGAGGCGAACACCCGCTTGCCGTAGAACAGGTTCTGCTGCTGGTACACCAGGCCGAGCGAGTTGTTGTTCATCAGCACGACCTTGACGTTGAGACCGAGCTCGGCCAGCGTGGCGAACTCCTGGATGTTCATCTGCAGGCTGCCATCCCCCGAGAAACACACCACGGTGCGCTCGGGCGCCGCCAGGGCCGCGCCGATCGCCACCGGCATACCGAAGCCCATGGTGCCCAAGCCACCGGACGTGAGCCACTGGCGCGGCCGGCGGAAGGGATAGGCCTGCGCCACCCACATCTGGTGCTGGCCAACGTCGGTGGTGATGACTGCCTCGTCGTCGAGCGCGGCAGCGACCGCGTGGATCAGGCCGTAGTGGCTGCGTGCATCGTCGAGATCCGGCATCTGCATCGGGAAACGGCTCTTCAGGCTCTCCACGTGCGACAGCCAACGCTTGCGCAACTGCACCTTCACCCGTGGCAGCAGCGCATCGAGCACCGCGCCAACGTCGCCGTTGATCGCCACATGGGCGGTCTTGATCTTGTGCAGCTCCGACGGGTCGACGTCGATGTGGATGATCTTCGCGTTCGGACAGAACTGCGCGGCGCGTCCGATGGCGCGGTCGTCGAAGCGGGCGCCGACGCAGATCAGCAGGTCGGATTCCTCCAGCACGAAGTTGGTGTAGCGCGCGCCGTGCATGCCCAGCATGCCGATGGACAGCGGATGATCGATCGGCATCGCCCCCAGCGCCATCAGCGTCATCGTGGTCGGCAGGCCAGCCTGCTCGGCCAGCGTCACAGCCTGGGCCGCGGCACCGGAATGGATGACACCGCCGCCGAGATAGAGCACCGGCTGGCTGGCTTCATTGATCATCGTCGCGGCCTGCTCGATTGCCGCCAAGTCCAGTAGCGGCACCGCATCGGTCTCGGCCGGGGCCGGAAAGTCCTCGAATTCGACCAGCTGATTCTGCACATCCTTGGGCACATCGACCAGCACCGGACCGGGTCGGCCGGACATGGCGATGCGGAAGGCGTCGGGAATCACCTTAAGCAGCTCGGCCGCCGAGCGGACGAGGAAGTTGTGCTTGGTGATCGGCACGGTCATGCCGTAGATGTCGACTTCCTGGAAGGCGTCGGTGCCGATCATGGACAGCGGCACCTGGCCGGTGATCGCCACCAGCGGGATCGAATCCAGCTGGGCGTCGGCAATGGCGGTGACCAGGTTGGTCGCGCCCGGACCACTCGATGCGAAGCACACCTCGGGCCGCCCCGACACCCGCGCCATGCCCTGCGCCATGAAACCCGCCCCCTGCTCGTGGCGCGCCAGCACGTGTTCGATCTTCTCGCTGCGGGACAGCGCATCGTAAAGCGGCAGGATGGCGCCGCCGGGAATGCCGGCGATGGTACGCACGCCCTGTCGTTCCAGCAGGCGCACGATCAGGTCTGCGCCAGTCATCTGCTTCATCGTTTTCTCTCCTCGGATCAGGTCCGGAGCTGGCTTTCCGGCGGCGCAAAAAACAAAACCCCCGCCGGCATTTCGCGCCGGCGGGGGTTTCGGGATTCTGTTTAAGCTGCTTGTACCCTTATCCGCTACGACGCGCGACTGCCTACGCCTACTACTACGCGTACGGACAGGGCTACGAAGGAAGCGAATGCGAAACGGGACATTGCAAGACCAAGCAGTTCAGGGCGCCGATCTAATCACAGCCGCAACGGAAAAACAAGCGCTTTTCATGCGCGCTTCACCCCGTCGCCCCGTCGCCGTCGCGCAAGGCACGGCGCAGAATCTTGCCGACATTGGTCTTGGGCAGCGACTCACGGAACTCGACGCGGTGCGGCACCTTGTAGGGAGTGAGGTTCTCTCGGCAATAGGCGATCAGATCGGGCTCCGTCAGCCCCGGATCCTTCCTGACGACAAAGACCTTGACCGCTTCGCCGCTCCGCTCGTCGGGGACCCCGACTGCCGCCACCTCGAGCACCCCGGGATGGCTGGCGACGACATCCTCGACCTCGTTCGGATACACGTTGAAGCCCGACACCAGGATCATGTCCTTCTTGCGGTCAACGATGCGGATATAGCCCGTCGCGTCGATGACCGCGATGTCACCCGTGCGCAGGAAGCCGTCATGGGTGAAGGCACGGGCGGTGTCCTCCGGGCGGTTCCAGTAGCCCCGCGTCACCTGCGGCCCACGCACGCACAATTCACCACGCTGCCCGACTGGCTGCTCGACGCCATCATCGTCGCGAATGCTGATTTCGGTAGAGGAAACAGGCAGACCGATCGAATGATTGAATTCCGCCAGGTCGAGCGGATTGATCGCCACTGCCGGCGAGGTCTCGGTCAGGCCGTAGGCCTCGATC
Source organism: Azoarcus sp. DD4 (assembly GCF_006496635.1). Lineage (NCBI taxonomy): Bacteria > Pseudomonadati > Pseudomonadota > Betaproteobacteria > Rhodocyclales > Zoogloeaceae > Azoarcus > Azoarcus sp. DD4. The sequence continues at coordinate 1,326,939 of NZ_CP022958.1, read as the reverse complement.
AGGGGCACACCGGTCACCTTCTTCCACCGCTCGGCGACGACCTGCTGTACTGCCATGCCGCCGCCGAGCGTGATGTGCAACGCCGAAAAATCGAGTTTTGCGAACTCAGGATTGTTCAGCAGCGCATTGAACAGGGTATTGACGCCCGTGATGGCGGTGAAACGGTACTTGCCCAACTCCTTGACGAAGCCGGGAATATCGCGCGGATTGGTGATCAGCACGTTGGTCGCGCCGACCTTGAAAAAAGTCAGGCAATTCGCCGTCAGCGAGAAGATGTGATACAGGGGCAGCGCTGTGATGATGACTTCGTCGCGCTCGCGCAGATGGGGTTTGATCCACGCATGCGCCTGCTGCAGATTGGCGATGATGTTGCCGTGAGTGAGGATCGCCCCCTTCGCCACCCCAGTCGTCCCGCCGGTGTATTGCAGGTAGGCGATGTCGTCGCGGCCGATGTCGACCGGCGCCAATGTTTGGCGTGCGCCCGCTGCAATCGCGTCCGAAAATCGAACCGCCCCCGGCAAACGCCACGGCGGCACCATTTTCTTCACCCTCCGGACAACGAAGTTGACCAGCGCGCCTTTCGGGAAACCCAGCATTTCGCCGAGACTGGTCACCACCACATGCCGGACCGGCAGATGCTGCACGACCATCTCCAGCGTGTGGGCGAAGTTCTCCAGGATCACGACCACATCCGCACCGGCATCGCGCAACTGATGCTCGAGTTCGCGCGCGGTATAGAGCGGATTGACGTTGACGACGGTGTAGCCCGCTCGCAGCACGCCGAACATCGCCACCGGGTACTGCAGCACGTTCGGCATCATCAAGGCAACGCGCGCACCGGGCGCCAACTTCAGTTCGCCCTGCAGATAGGCCGCAAAGCGCGCCGACAAGGTGTCGAGCTCCGCATACGTCAGGGCCTTGCCCATGCAGATGTAGGCGGTCCGCTCGCCGAACTTGCGCACGCCCTGCTCGAACAGATCGCCGATCGAGCGGAATTCGTTGATGTCGATTTCTGCAGGAATGCCGGGCGGGTAGCTTTTCAGCCAGATTTTTTCCACGCTAGTCTCCTCCGTGTGTTGGAAAACTCGCCGGACGGACTGCAAGCGCGTCCGGCTCCGCCCTCCCGAGGCGTTGCGGCGGGCTCCTGCCGGAGCGCCGCCGGATTCCAACCCGAATCTCGCCCGTCTGACGCAGGCGTCGATTCCGCCGAGGTGTCCGCGCTCGCGCGGCCCCGCGCCGCCTTCCGACCTGCTCGGCCGTCAGGCATCTCCAGCTAAAGGCTCAGCTCTCACCCTCTTCGGCGGGCCAGTTGCGGATGTAATTCTTGAGCATGCGGTTCTCGAAACTCTGCTCTTCAAGCACCGCCTTGGCCACGTCATGGAAACTGACGACGCCGAGCAGCGTGTTTCCGTCCATCACAGGCAGGTAACGCTGGTGCCGATCAACCATCAAGCGGCGCAACTCGTCCATTTCCATCGCGGGCGCCGCCGTCAACGGGGCCTTCAGCATCGCCTCCTCGACCGCCAGCGACTCCCAGCCGCCCCCACTCTTGTGTACCGCCTGAAGGACCTCACGGAACGTGAGCAGACCGACCATCTGCCCGTGAGCGAACACGACGAGCGAACCGACATCCTGCTCGGTCATGATGGTCACGGCTTCCGACAGACGCCTGTTCGGCGCAATGGTGTAGAGCACCTTGCCCTTGATTGCGAGAATCTCGCTCACCAGCATGTTGATCCCCTGCCTTTATGTATATGGTTTGCGGCGCTGTGCTGCGTGATGTTAGTGGATTGGCGGGAAGCGGCAAAGCCTATTGCCGACACTGCCGGCCGCTCCGCGCAGGCACCGCCCCGAAGGCGCACTTGCCCGGTCGCCCCGGACCTGCCGGGCAGACCCAAACGCTTCAGCGCTTGAGTTCGCCCAGCTTGCCCTTGACCTTTGCCCAGTCCTCGGCATCCGGCAAGGGGTCCTTGCGCTCGACGATGGGTTTCCAGCTTCGTGCCAGTTCGGCGTTGAGTGCGATGTACTGCTGCTGATCGGCCGGCACATCGTCTTCCGCGTAGATTGCCTCGACCGGACACTCGGCGACGCAGAGCGTACAGTCGATGCACTCCTCCGGGTCGATGACGAGAAAATTCTCCCCTTCGCGGAAGCAGTCGACCGGACATACGTCCACACAGTCGGTGTACTTGCAGCGGATACAGGATTCAGTCACCACGTAGGCCATTTTGCTCACTCTCGATCGATGAACCATCGCGCCGCGACTCGCCGCTAAAGCGAACGGACTGGCGACGGCGGGTTAGCAATAGTAGTCAGCTGTGTGCGTTTTTGCCACGTCAGGACAAGCCCCTACGCCCTCCAGCCGAGTTTTTCTTGACGCGAACGACGCCTTGACATAACGTCGCGGAAACTTTCCTGGGGTGGCTTCTTCGCACCCCGGTCTTACGGATCATCACGATCCAACTCTCCGACTCCAAGCAAGAACCGTCACCCCTGATGTGAGGAATCATGAGCGAGCATATCCATTACGTGACCGATGGCAGCTTCGAAGCCGAGGTGCTGCAGTCCCAGACGCCGGTCCTGGTCGACTACTGGGCTGAATGGTGCGGCCCCTGCAAGATGATTGCCCCTATCCTCGACGAAGTCGCCAAGGACTACGCGGGAAAACTCAAGGTCGCCAAGCTCAACATCGACGAGAACCAGGAAACGCCGGCCAAGTACGGCATCCGTGGCATTCCGACCCTGATGATCTTCAAGGGCGGCAATATCGAGGCGACCAAGGTTGGCGCCCTCTCCAAATCTCAACTGACCGCCTTCATTGACAGCAACATCTAAGTCGGAATCGACTCCGACCCGTTCTCGCGGTGCTTCGCGGACCCGCCGCAGGGGTGCCCGCAACCGCGACGGTAATTCCCCCCAAGGCAACGCCTCCGAACTTGACCTGCTCGACGCCGAGCTGGCCATGGAAGAGGGCGTTGCTTCGTCCGCCGAATCCACAGCTGCTGCGGCCTTGCACCTGTCGGAGCTTAAAGCTCTGCATGTGAGCCAGCTGCTGGAAATGGCGGTTGCCAACGAAATCGAAGGCGCCAATCGCCTGCGCAAGCAAGAGCTCGTCTTCGCGCTGCTGAAGAACCGCGCGCGCAAGGGTGAGCCGATCTATGGTGACGGCGCGCTCGAGGTACTGCCGGACGGCTTCGGTTTTCTGCGCTCGCCCGATACGTCCTATCTGGCCGGCACGGACGACATCTACGTGTCGCCGTCGCAGATCAGACGCTTCAACCTGCACACCGGCGACACGATCGAAGGCGAAATCCGCACGCCGAAGGACGGCGAACGCTATTTCGCACTGGTCAAGCTGGACAAGATCAACGGCCGACCGCCGGAAGAGTGCAAGCACAAGATCCTGTTCGAAAACCTGACGCCACTGCATCCGCAGGAGTGTCTCAAGCTCGAACGCGAGATCCGCGGCGAAGAGAACATCACCAGCCGCATCATCGACATGATCGCGCCTATCGGCAAAGGTCAGCGCGGCCTGCTCGTCGCCCCGCCGAAAAGCGGCAAGACGGTGATGCTGCAGCACATTGCGCACTCGATCACAGCGAATCATCCGGACGTCGAACTGATCGTGCTGCTGATCGACGAGCGCCCGGAAGAGGTCACCGAGATGCAGCGTTCGGTGAAGGGCGAGGTCGTAGCCTCCACCTTCGACGAACCCGCCTCCCGGCACGTGCAGGTGGCCGAAATGGTCATCGAAAAGGCCAAGCGCCTGACCGAGCACAAGAAGGACGTGGTCATCCTGCTGGACTCGCTCACCCGCCTGGCGCGCGCCTACAACACGGTGGTACCCGCCTCCGGCAAGGTACTGACCGGCGGTGTCGATGCGAACGCCCTGCAGAAGCCCAAGCGCTTCTTCGGTGCAGCGCGCAACATCGAGGAAGGTGGCTCGCTGACCATCATCGCCACTGCGCTGATCGATACCGGCAGCCGGATGGACGACGTGATCTACGAGGAGTTCAAGGGCACAGGCAACATGGAGCTCCACCTCGACCGGCGCATGGCCGAGAAGCGCGTTTATCCCGCCATCAACGTCAATCGCTCGGGCACCCGGCGTGAAGAACTGCTGATGAAGCCGGACGTGCTGCAGAAGATCTGGATCCTGCGCAAACTGCTCTACGGCATGGACGACATCGATGCGATGGAATTCCTGCTGGACAAGGTCAAGGCTACGAAGAGCAATGCCGAGTTCTTCGACGCGATGCGTCGCGGCTGAACCAGCCGGCAAGAAACAAGAAAGCCACCCGAGGGTGGCTTTCTTGTTTCTGGACACTCCGGAAGCGAGCAGGCGCGCTCCGATATCCGGCCGGAAGGCGCGCCAGTCGAATCACTGGTAGTCGAAAAAGCCCTTGCCGACCTTGCGGCCGAGATAGCCCGCCTCGACCATCTCCACCAACAGCGGCGCCGGACGATACTTCGGATCCTTGAAGCCTTCGAACAGAACCTGCATCACGGCAAGCTCCACATCCAGGCCGATCAGGTCGCACAGCGCGAGCGGTCCGATCGGGTGGTTGCAGCCCAGCTTCATCGCTTCGTCGATCTCCGACGCAGTCGCCAGCCCCTCGCCGAGCGTGAAGATGGCCTCGTTGATCATCGGACACAGCAAGCGATTGACCACGAAACCCGGACTATTGCGAACCTGTACCGGCGTCTTGCCGACCGCCTTTGCAGCCTCCTCGACGGCAGCATAGGTGGCATCGGAGGTCTGCAGCCCACGGATCAGCTCGACCAGCGCCATCATCGGCACCGGATTGAAGAAGTGCATGCCAACAACACGGTCCGCTCGCTTGGTTGCCGCCGCCAGCTTGGTGATGGAGATCGAAGAGGTGTTGCTGGCGATAATCGCGTCTGCCTTAGCGGCGGCGTCGAGTTGAGCGAAGATTTTGAGCTTGAGCTCGAGATTCTCGGTAGCCGCCTCGATGACGAGATCGGCATCGCCGACTGCTGCGATGTCGGTCGAAGTCGTCACATGCGACAGCGCCGCGTTCTTCTGCTCGGCGCTCATCTTTTCCTTCTTGATCAAACGATCGAAGCTGCCCGAGATCGTTGCCACACCACGTTGAAGGGCAGCGTCGGCGACATCGGTCATCACCACATCGAAGCCCGCGACCGCAAAGGCCTGGACAATACCGTTACCCATGGTTCCGGCGCCGATCACGCCGACTTTCTTGATGCTCATCGTGCTGTCTTCTCCTGTAGGAATTCGACGCAGCCGGACGGACCATACCCATACCGATGCGTATGGATAAAATGTAGCGCATCGTCTCCGGTTTGAACAGCCGAAAAGCGCGGCTCCATCCCCCACTCCAGGCGCCGCGGCAGCATCGCCCCAAGACCCGAAACACTGCGGGGTACATTGGAGACTAGGATGACACACAAAAAAATAGGGAGCCCTAAGGCTCCCCATTTCCTGAAACTGGCGGAGTGGACGGGACTCGAACCCGCGACCCCCGGCGTGACAGGCCGGTATTCTAACCGACTGAACTACCACTCCGCACTGACCTGCTACCGGCATTGCTGCCGATTTCACATATCGAAGCTTACCACTTCGCTACGCCTTGTTGGCGTCCCCACGGGGATTCGAACCCCGGTTATCGCCGTGAAAGGGCGGTGTCCTAGGCCTCTAGACGATGGGGACCTGAACCTTTGGTGGAGGTAAGCGGGATCGAACCGCTGACCTCTTGCATGCCATGCAAGCGCTCTCCCAGCTGAGCTATACCCCCACAACGAGCCGGCGATTATAGCTTTCGGTTAAGCTCACCGCAAGCACTTCAGAAAATTTTCCGAAGCTGCAGAGCCGAAACCCTGCGATAAAACTGGCGGAGTGGACGGGACTCGAACCCGCGACCCCCGGCGTGACAGGCCGGTATTCTAACCGACTGAACTACCACTCCGCACTGACCTGCAACCAGCATCACTACTGGCCTTGCACGCTGAACTTAGACTTTCAACGCGTCATGTTGGCGTCCCCACGGGGATTCGAACCCCGGTTATCGCCGTGAAAGGGCGGTGTCCTAGGCCTCTAGACGATGGGGACATCGTCACTGCAACTCTTTCGACTGGTGGAGGTAAGCGGGATCGAACCGCTGACCTCTTGCATGCCATGCAAGCGCTCTCCCAGCTGAGCTATACCCCCGACGGCGAAAGAGCGCGCATTATAGGGTGGGGTTAGGGGTCTGTAAAGCAGGCGCAACGATATTTTTTCAGGACACATCGGACGACACCCGGCAGGACCACACCACACCCTGGCGCTAAAGCACTTTGCCTGGATTCATCAATGACCGCGGGTCCAGCGCGTGCTTTACGGCCCGCATCAAATCCATTTCGACCTCGCTCTTGTAACGCAGCACCTCCCCCCGCTTGAGCTGCCCCAGGCCATGCTCAGCCGAAATCGACCCGCCGAGCTCTGTGACCAGGTCGTGCACGATGCGATTGACTTCACTCGTCCGCGCGATAAAGGCCGCGTTATTCTCCTGCTCCGGGCGAGACAGGTTGTAGTGCAGGTTGCCGTCGCCAATATGGCCGAAGGCGACGATGCGCACACCAGGCCATGCGGCACGCAAGACCCGCTCAGCGCGCTCGAGGAAACGCGGAATCCGGCTGACCGGCACCGACACGTCATGCTTGATGCTGATACCCTCGATACGTTGCGCTTCCGAGATGTTCTCACGCAGCGCCCACAAGGCTTCGGTCTGCATCAAGCTGGCGGCGATCGCCGCGTCGGCCACCTGCCCCGCCTCGATTGCATCCGCCAATTCCGCCTCGAGCAGCTCAGCCAGTCCACCGTCGTTCATGGTGTCCGTCAGCTCAACGAGTACGCTCCAGGCAGCCTGCGTTGTCAACGGATCGCGCGCGCCTGGAATATGCTTCAGGACCAACTCGAGCGCGCTGCGCCCGACGATCTCGAACGCGGTAACTCGATCACCGCAACGCGCGCGCAGACGCCCGAGCAAGGTGACTGCGGCAGCCGGGTCGGTCACTGCAGCCCAAGCCGTTGCGCGTGCCTTAGGCCGCGGAAAGAGCTTGAGTACAGCGGCCGTCACGATACCCAAGGTTCCTTCGGCGCCGATGAAAAGGTGCTTAAGGTCATAGCCGGTATTATCCTTGCGCAATCCACGCAATCCATCCCAGACGCGGCCATCGGGCAATACCACTTCCAGGCCAAGCGTCAGCTCGCGGGCATTGCCATAACGCAATACCTGCACTCCCCCTGCGTTAGTCGAGAGATTGCCGCCTATCGTGCAACTTCCCTCCGACGCCAGCGAGAGCGGAAACAATCGATCGTGCTCTGCAGCAGCAGCCTGGACCACTGCCAGCGTGCAGCCCGCCTCGACACATAGCGTATTGTTGTCGACGTCGATCTCGCGGATGCGATTCAGCCGCCCAAGACTCATCAGCACGGCATCGCCCTTTTCGGACGGCGTCGCGCCGCCGCACAGCCCGGTGTTGCCGCCTTGCGGCACCAGGGGAACACCGGTCGCGTGACAGATGCGAACAACATCGGCGACTTCCGCAGTCGATGCCGGACGCACCACCGCACGAGCCCGCCCCCGATAGCGCCCCCGCCAGTCGCTGACGTAGGGCGCAACGTCCTCGGCCCGCGTCAATACGTGGTCGATACCCAGCGCATCGATGAGCGCGCGTAACAATGTGTCCATCGACTCCTCCGAAAGTCGCGGCACCGAATCAAGCCTCGCCGCCGCGCCCCAAGGCGTAGTGCAGCAAGGGGCGCACGCGGGCGACGGCCGCCTCGCCTTCGGCTATGGCCTCGGCGGCACGATGGTAGTCGAGCAGCCCGAGCTGCCCCACGCGCGGGGCGATCAGCACGTCGGCCGGCTCCCCCGCCAATCGGCTGCGCGCAATCCGCACCTGCATGATGTTGATACTTGAACTCAGCACTGTAATCAGTGATGGCAGGTTGGCATCGGCGGCGCCAGTCCCGTTTGCGCCAAAGCCTAAGCGGGCCAGCAGCCTGTCGCTCCAGCCCATTTCGGTCTCTTCGATCGGTGCAGGCTCGATTGAAGTGTGCTTCCAGGCACGGCCGACCATGTCCGAGCCGAGATCGACCGCGATCACCACATCTGCCCCCATGGCACGACACAGCGATACCGGTACCGGATTGACCAAACCACCATCGACCAGAACCCGGCCACCATGCAAGACGGGCGTCATCAACCCTGGCAGAGCGATCGACGCCCGCACGGCAGCCGAAACGCTACCTTCATGCAACCACACCTCGCGTCCACTGGCGAGCTCGGTGGCAACACAGGCGAACCGGGTCGGCAACTCGGCGAAGTCGCGGTCGACGAAATTGCGCTGAAAGAACTGGATCAATCGCTCCCCCTTGATCAGCCCTCCTCGCAGGCTCACGTCGAGTAGCGACACCACATCCTGCCAGGTCAGCGTTTCCGCCCATTCAGTCAGCTTCTCAAGATCGCCCGACGCAGCCGCGGCGCCTACGAAAGCGCCAATGGAGCATCCACAGACGACTCCCGGCACAACGCCCTCGGCTGCCAGGGCACGCAAGACGCCCAAGTGAGCCCAACCGCGGGCAGCACCGCTGCCCAGCGCCAAACCGATGACCGGCTCACTGCCGGTCCTGGGTGCGGGCAAGCTTTCCAGACGCCCTCCTCACTCCCGCCTGCAGCCCTACTACAGCCGCTCGGCGTAAAGGTCGTGAATGTCGCAGTCGGTGATGCGGACACGGACGAAGTCGCCCGGCGCCAGATCGTCTCCATCCGGAATGATCACCAGGCCATCGATCTCCGGTGCGTCGCCCGGCGAACGAGCCAGAGCCCCTTCCTCGTCGACATCATCTACCAGTACGGTCATCTCGCGACCGATCTTGGCCTCCAGGCGCTGGGTCGAAATGTCTTCCTGAAAATCCATCAGGCGTGCGCGCCGCTCCTCACGCAGTTCGTCGGGCACCGCATCCGGCAGATCATTGGCCGCCGCTCCTTCCACGGGCGAATACGCGAAGGCGCCAACGCGGTCGAGCTGGGCCTCTTCGAGAAACTGCAGCAGCAGCTCGAAATCCTCCTCAGTCTCGCCGGGAAATCCGGTGATGAAGGTCGAGCGTATGGTCAGGTCAGGGCAGATACTCCGCCACTTGCGCACCCGCTCCAGCACATTCTCGGCGTTGGCCGGGCGCTTCATCGCCTTCAGTATCCTGGGACTCGCATGCTGGAAGGGCACATCGAGGTAAGGAAGGATCTTGCCCTCGGCCATCAGTGGAATCAGGTCGTCCACGCTCGGGTATGGATAGACGTAGTGCATACGGATCCAGATACCAAGCTCACCGAGCGCATTGGCGAGGTCGTAAAGCCGCGTCTTGAGCGGCTTGCCACCCCAGAAGCCAGTGCGGTACTTGACGTCGACGCCGTAGGCGGAGGTGTCCTGCGAGATCACCAGGATCTCCTTCACGCCGGATTCCGCCAAAGCCTCGGCTTCGCGCATGACCTCATGTATCGGACGGCTGACAAGATCGCCCCGCATCGACGGGATGATGCAAAACGTGCAACGGTGATTGCAGCCCTCGGAAATCTTGAGGTAGGCGTAGTGCTGCGGCGTCAGACGGATACCCTGGGGCGGCACCAGGTCGGTGAAGGGATCGTGCGGCTTGGGCAGATGCCTGTGCACAGCCTGCATCACCTCTTCGGTGGCATGCGGTCCCGTCACGGCCAGCACTTGCGGATGCGCGGCCAGCACAACGTCGTCCTTCGCGCCCAGACAGCCGGTAACGATGACCTTGCCGTTCTCGGCAAGGGCCTCGCCGATTGCCTCGAGAGACTCTTCCACCGCCGCGTCGATGAAACCGCAGGTATTCACCACCACGATGTCGGCAGCGTCGTAGCTGCCGGATATCTCGTAGCCTTCTGCACGCAGTCGGGTGAGGATGTGTTCGGAGTCTACGGTTGCCTTGGGGCACCCGAGGGATACGAAACCTATACTAGGCGGCTTCTGCATGCGCTGCTCTGTAGATCATGATCAAGTCCAGAGTATACAGCTACATAGACTTAGCGACCCGACACAATCGGCCAGATCCAGCGCGGCCTGCCAAGCAAATCGATTCCTGGGCGGACGGAAACACAGACCTCCGCCCAGGACGTGCTCCTCTCGATCCATCGGGAGGCCCGCAGCGAGTTGTCCAACGCCATCGAAGCCATCCGGTGCGCGTCGGCCAGCGCGCTAGCGGCAATATTCATTGCACAGCCAGTTACGCCACCACTACCGGACGAGACGCCTAACACCTCGGCCAGAACCTTAGCCGACCCCGCTGGTCAGCGTTACGGTCTGGGGCAGGCCGAACACGGCACCGTTCAGGTAGAGCTGTGCGGTGAAAAAATCGCTTGCTCCAATGTATTCCCAAGACGTGTCGGGCCACATGTAAAACCTGCCGTTGATGGGCTGGCGTGTTACGACGATCCAGAATTCGGCATCGCTGTCACCCGGAAATGTGCCCCACACGCGGCCAAGCGACGCGGCTTGCTCACCATCCTGCGGGAGGGAGGCACCAAGGACGCCCCACCCACCAAACCCAATCACCATCGGGCAATCAGGCAATATCTGTCCATTAGTTAGACGCATGAGGCTCATGTCGCGGTCACCTCGTCCGAAAGGCCTATCCAGCCGGCTGCCGTTTTTGCGCTTACATGGTACACGGCGCCGGTGATGATCGCCGCATGCCTGATCTCCAGCACGCCCGCAGTGATTGCGTGGCCAGCCCCGTAGTAGATCTGCTGCATCGTATCGGCGCGCATAACGCTCACACGAACGCTGGACTCATTGACAACGACATTTGCGGAATTGCGAATCGGATGCGCCGCCGACCCAACCGTGACGGTTCCAGCCACGCCGGAAAGCAAGTGCACAGACTGCGAGAGCGCCGGAGTGCTCCTGTTGCCCGCAGCGTCATAAGCCCGGAGCTCGAAGATATCTGACGATCCCGCCGTCCGGCCACTGATATTGACGCTGGTGCTGGTCGCGTTGTTTATCCAAATACCTCCATTCAGTCGGTACTCGTAACCAGCCACACCGATATTGTCCGACCCGGCCGGCCAACTCGCCGTATAGCTGGTCGTCGTCAACGAAGAAATCGTGATGGAACCGATCAGCGTAGGTGGCGTAGTGTCCGAGGTCCCGTGGGTGGTGAACGCAGCCGAGCTGACCACCGTCGAGTCGTTGCCTGCCGCATCGCGATGCAGGTAGTGGATACGATAGCCGGTGCTCGCGGAGAGGCCCGTGACCGAGACATTTTGCGTCCCGATCGTGTCGACGGCGAGACTAGCCCCAGCCTTGAGCGCCGAGGGGCTCTCGGTCGGGTTCTGGGTGGCAACCCAGTATAGGGTACCGTTGGCTTCGTTCGTACTGACCGTACCAACAGCAGTGGTCATACTCGTTGCTGTTGCGGTCGGGCTGGACAAGGTGGGCGCAACGGCATCAGCCGCAGCCAACTCGAATGCCCCGATATCACACGCGGAACCCTGTGGCCGCGCCCTGCCGATGATGTCCGTCACGACACCGGAAACCATAATGCCAGCATCGATCAGAGGGGATCCCGCCGCCAACGTGAAGTTGAGCATTGCCGGGCTGGTAAATGCCGCCGTTCCAGCTACGTTGTTGATCGACCCGGTCGGATACAGCGCGATCGCCGAATTGTCGGCCGAAGCATTATGACTACCGGTCCCCCCGGTAGCGGTGTAGTAGCACTGCGAAGACCCGGTCGATGCACCACTATAGTTGTTCCGCGCCTCGGTTCTGCTGTCGGCCAAGAAGCCAATTGCATCTGCCGTTCGCCATAGGTCATTGCCAAATACCTTGGCGGACACCGCACCGCGCGTGTCCAGCGATCGGCACGCAGATACGACAATGTTGTTCTTGATCGTAACGTTGCCCGCGCCAGCCGCGACAGCCGGCACGCCTGTATTGGTACAGACACTACGGATGATGCAGTTCTCGATCATCACCTCGGACTCAGCCAAGGCATTCGGGATGCCAATGGCTTCCAGAGAGGCCCCCGCCTTGTCCATGTAGATGCCGATACCCCTGATTCGAATGTGCGCGGCAGTCATATACAAGGCGGGCACGACTGCACTTGGCCCACAGCGAAAACGGGCGCCAGCACCGACCACGCCTTGATGCCCATGCCCGGATGCAGCTCGAATTTCAATGTAGGCAGTCGGCGTGGTGATCTTGCCTCCGATCGTGACCTGTTCGACCAAATCGAAAGACTCGAGCTCTGCAATTTCCGGCTCTGTCAATCTGGTCGGCAAAGAGGCGAGCCATGCCGAGAGAGTGGTGAAATGGCCGCCGGATGCTGCTATTCGCTTGGTTGCCATATCAACTCCTCGGGTCGGTCCAGCCGGCCAGCTTCAATGCCCACACGTTGCCGGCATAGTCACCACGGATTGCAATGCAACAGCCCAGATCTTCCGCATAGCGAAATTTCCCACATACTCCCATCGCGTCGGTCTCGATCTCGGGCGGCGCGCTCGTACCGGCATCCATCGTCGGTCTGGTCAGCGTCCAGCCCGTACTTGGCGTCGGATTGCCTTCTGGCGGATGGATAAGCCATGGCTGGCGGCCCTTGTACCAATAAACGAAGCACTCGCCTGCCGGGTAATAGGCAAAACCGCAGTACTTGTGGTGTCCATTCGACCCCAGATAGCCGAGCGCCAACTCGCTCGGATAAGACACCACGTAAGGCCACGCAGCGGAGAGATTCGGCACCTTCTTCAGGTCGATGAAGTTGAGCCGCCGGCTTGTCGTGTCTCCGGTCGGCATGACGAAGAGTTTGCGCAACGGGTCATAGGCGACCGCGCCGTTCGTGTAGCGCGACGGATCGTATCCCGCAACCTGAGTGATGACGTCATTATCTGGATCGTCGTCAACAAACTCGACGCGGAAAACACACGACAGGATGACCATGTAGAGTACGTCATGGCCATTTTCCACTGCGTGCGCCACGCCCGACTCGATCTTCGACGGGTTCACGGTCGACGGCAGCACCGCTAGGCGTCCATCGCAGAAATTGCGCAGCTTCCACGCTCTCGCGCCGGGAAAATCGTGCCCCGACAAGGATCCGTGCTTGCAGTTCGATCCGGTCAGCCCACCAACGAAACCCTGTCCGGCCAGTGCAAGATCGAGCGTGAAGCCGCCCGCATACCCCACGGTAGTGTTTCCATCCCAAACAGACATCGTCGTCCCGCCGGGTTGGTTTGCACCTCCGCCGGTGAAAAAGCGGTCAAGGATCGGTAGGTAGAAATTGTTGGCGTACGTGTGCGACGAGACCGGCGAATTATTACCATCCACCGGGCGGCCGATTGCCGTGAGCATATCGGTGCAGTAGAAGGCGTGCGCCCACTTGCGGGTATAAGCGGACCAAGTATAGACCTCGTTCGCCCATGAGTTAGCATGCCCGCCGCCCCACAGCACAGCGCGGCTACGCTTGCTATCCCAGCCTATCGACGCCCACGAACGCATGATCGCATCCGGGCCTTCGGCCGAATTATTGCCGGAAATCCAGCGCGAGTCTGCTGGCGACCAAGCCTCCTGGAAAGTGTTCGTATTCAGTTGAATCCAGGAGTTTTCGGGCGCTGCAGCGATCAGGTCCAACACTGCGTGTGGATACAGGAAGCGGCCACCCGCCATCGGCTTACCTGCCGGGGCGTAATACGTGAGGGACTGCGGATTGGCCATGGCGCACACTCCGTCAGAAATCTCGATTGCGGTGACATCACGCGCTACTGCTGGCGCCGAACAGATACATCAGGCCGTCGAAGGCGCTACGAATGACTTAGTAACCGTGCAACGCTCAGGGCTGCGTCGGAAGTTCGACTGGCCCGAGAGACAACCGAAGCGCGATCGACGACTTCCCCTTGGACAAGCTACGAAACACAATCGGCAGGCATTCCATACCCAGGCGGCAAAGCCCCCGGTCACAGCATTCAATCAACCGGGACACGTAACTCCGACGCGGCATAGCGAAACAGCCGAGAGTGAGGCTGAGTTGATGGTGCATGGTCGGAGAGCATGCAGTATGGAGCCGCCTCTATGACAAGACACTGCTCAAATCGTTCTCGAACCGACACGCTACTTGTCGACGATCGGCCACTGGGCCTTGATGCATGAACTTGGCGGAAGCCAACAATAATGGACCTGATGGCACTCAAGACGCCCCCGAACCCAACCCGTCATTCGTCCACATAAGCACGACCTTCAGCCCCCTTCACTGATGCAGCCGACATTCGGCACGCCCGGGGTTTTGGGAGGGGTCTGCTGGTCGTGCCTTCGGGGAGTCAGGCCCCCCGAATGCATCGGGGAGCGGGCGACGCCCTATTTCTCGGCGCTGCTCTTGCCGGAGGGCGCAGCGTCTTCCGCCTGCTCGTCCTTGCCGGTCGTCGTTCTAGTGTAGGTCGGGAACTGGAAGCCGGTGAACATGTTGCGGGTCTGGCTTTCGACCTGTTCCTGCATCTGCTGGAACATCCGCTTGGACTGCTCTACGTAGGTCCCCATCATGCTCTGCAGCGCCGGCCCCTGGAAGTTGAGGAACTGGGCCCAGAGATCCTGGCTGACAGGGCTGTTCTCGCCGTAGATCGAACGCGCCTGCTCCTGCAGCTTGCCCTGCATGTCGGTGAAGGCCTTGATGTTGTTTTCAAGGTACTTGCCCATCATGCCCTGCATCGCATTGCCGTAGAAACGGATCATGTGGGCGAGCAGATCACTGGTGAACATCGGTGCACCGCCGGCTTCTTCTTCGAGGATGATCTGCAGGAGAATGCTGCGCGTCAGGTCTTCGTTGGTCTTGGCGTCGACGACCTGGAACTCCTCGTGCCCCAGCACGAGTTCCTTGACGTCGGCGAGCGTAATGTAGGAACTGGTGCGGGTATCGTAAAGGCGGCGATTCGGGTACTTCTTAATCAGGCGCGGCTGTTCAGCCATGGTGTTCATCTCCTCGCGGCGGTGAATTCCGCTCTCGCTTGTTACACGATTATATCGCGCTGCGAAAATAAAAACCCCGTCACAGGACGGGGTTAAGCGTCTGCGCAGCTAGCGCGGATGCGGCATCAGCACATGTGCAGACCACCGTTGATGTTGATGGTCGAACCGGTGATGTAGCCCGCGAGTTCGGACGCGAGGTAGGAGCACAGGCCGCCGATTTCCTCCGGCTTGCCGAGGCGCTTCATCGGCACGGAGTCGGTGATCGCCTGACGGATGTCGTCGCGGATTGCCATGACCATGTCGGTGCCGATGTAGCCCGGTGCGATCGCATTGACCGTGACGCCCTTGGTGGCAAGCTCCTGGGCCAACGCCTTGGTGAAACCCAGCACGCCCGCCTTGGCGGTGGAATAGTTGGCCTGACCAGCCTGACCCTTGACGCCGTTTACCGACGAGATGTTGATGATGCGACCCCAGCCGCGCTCGGCCATCTTCGGCGAAATGTGATGGGTGACGTTGAACAGGCTGTTCAGGTTGGTGTTGATCACCGCATCCCACTGGCCCTTCTCCATCTTGGGGAAGAACTTGTCGCGGGTGATGCCGGCGTTGTTGATCAGCACGTCTACCGGACCAACATCGGCCTCGATCTTCTCGACCATGGCTTTACAGGATTCGTAGTCGGAAACATCGCCTTCTGCTGCTACGAAATCGAAACCAAGCTCCTTCTGCTTGGCCAGCCACTCTTCCATTTGCGGAAAACCGGGCAAGCAGTTGGCCACCACCTTCATGCCGTCCTTGGCAAGCGCTTGGCAGATCGCGGTGCCGAGGCCGCCCATGGCGCCGGTAACGAGTGCGACTTTCTGGCTCATTGTCGAATCCTTGTACAACGGTTGTCGGTTGGGGCACGCCTTCACCGTGCGGAGAAGCGGCCCGGAGTCGTGCGGCAGCGCGTCAGCTGCCAGACCGCTGCATTATAAACAGTAATCGTGTCAGGATGTTGCAACGCAATAGCCCAGCAAAAAGGCGGCGTTCCTTGCGGAAACGCCGCCTGGTGCACCGTCAGGCCGAAGGCGGTCAGAACATGTGCTGGCCGCCGTTGATCGAGATGTTGGCGCCCGTAACGAACGCCGCCTCGTCCGACGAAAGATAGGCCACCAGACCCGCGATCTCCTCTGGCTTGCCCAGGCGCGCAACCGGGATCTGCGGCAGGATCTTGGAGTCCAGGATCTCCTGCGGGATCGCCATCACCATCTTGGTGCCGATGTAGCCCGGCGAGATGGTGTTCACCGTCACGCCACTGCGGGCCACCTCGAGCGCAAGCGCCTTGGTGAAGCCGTGCATGCCAGCCTTGGCCGCTGAATAGTTGGTCTGACCGAAGGCGCCCTTCTGGCCATTGACCGACGATACGTTGATGACTCGGCCCCACTTGCGCTCGACCATACCGTCCATGACCTGTTTGGTCATGTTGAAGACCGAGTCAAGGTTAGTGCTGATCACCGCATCCCAGTCGGCCTTGGTCATTTTCTTGAAGGTCATGTCGCGGGTGATGCCGGCATTATTCACCAGCACGTCGACCGGACCGACATCCTTGGTCACCTCATCGACGCAGGCCTTGCACGAGTCGAAATCAGACACGTCGCAGGCGTAGCCCTTGAAGCCGTAACCCATGTTGTTCATCGTCTGCAGCCATTCTGCCGCCTTGCTGTTGCCGGGCGAATGCGTCGTGACCACCCTGTAACCCAGCGCGGCGAGCTTGATGCAGATCGCTTCACCCAGGCCACCCATACCGCCCGTTACCAGTGCAACTCGAGACATGGTTTATCTCCTCTCCCATTGTGTGTCTCGGGGGGGTAGCAAGCTCGACTGGCGGCGCCCTCCCCTTCGCCATCAGTCGACCGATTGTTGTGTTGTCAGGCAGGCCTGGATCAGGCCTTCTCCTTGACGTAGCGGCCCGGGGCCGGCTCGATGGGCTCGTACTTGGCACTACCCAGCCGACCGCGCGCAGCCACCTGCTTGCCGCCGTACTGCGCGAGCCATTTGATCCAGTGCAGCCACCAGCTGCCCTTGTGTTCGGCAGTCTGCTCCAGCCACTCTTCCGGATCGGCAGGCTTGGCCTCCGCAACCCAATAGCTGCGGCGATTCTTCGAAGCCGGATTGATCGCCCCGGCAATATGGCCGCTTGCGCCCAGCACGAAGGTCGTTTCGCCGCCCAACAGGTTGCGCGCCCGGTAAGCGCTGTTCCACGGCACGATGTGGTCCTCGCGAGCGGCCATGAGATAGGCCGGCGCGTTAATCTTGCCCAGATCGACCTTCTGGCCGAGCATCTTCAGCTTGCCCGGAACCCGCAGATTATTCTCCAGGTACATGTTACGGAGATACCACGTCAGGAAAGGGCCGGGCAGATTGGTCGAATCCGAGTTCCAGTAGAGCAGATCGAAAGCCTGCGGCTTCTGCCCCTTGAGGTAGTTGCCGACCACATACTGCCACACGAGATCGTTCGCGCGCAGCGACGAGAACACGTTTGCGAGTTCCTGGCCGGGCAGCACGCCCCCCTTGCCGATAGCGGCCTCGCGCGCGGTCACGCTGGCCTCATCCACAAGGCAGCCGAGCTCCCCGGAATCGGCAAAATCGAGCAAGGTCGTCATCAGAGTAAGGCTGGCCACCGGATCCTCGCCGCGCGCCCGCGCAACCGCAAGTGCCGAAGCCAGGATGGTGCCGCCAACGCAAAAGCCCAGCACGTTGGGCTTCTTGACGCGGGTAACGGAACGCACCACCTCCAGCGCTGCCAATGGCCCCTTGTCGAGGTAGTCGTCCCAGGTGTAGCGACCTTCGTCGGGGCGGACGTTCTTCCACGACACCAGGAAGACGGTGTAACCCTGCTCGACGACGAAGCGCACCAGGGAATTCTCCGGCTGGAGGTCCATGATGTAGAACTTGTTGATGCAGGGCGGCACGATCAGCAGCGGCGCCTGCGCCACCTTGTCGGTTAACGGCGCGTACTGGATGAGCTGCATCAGTTCGTTTTCGAAGATCACCGCGCCAGGCGAAACCGCCAGATTGCGCCCCACCTCGAAGGCGGCATCGTCGGTCATCGAGATCCGCCCCTTCTCGAGATCGGCAATCAGGTTCTTGATGCCATTCGTGATGCTCTCGCCCTTGGTGTCGATGGCGGTCTTGATGAACTCCGGGTTGGTGGCGGCGAAATTGGTCGGGGCCAGCGCGTCAATGTACTGCCGCGTCAGGAACTGGATGCGCGACTTCGCCCGTCCGTCGGCAATCGGCAGGGCTCCCGCGACTTCCTTCAGGAACCCGGCGTTGAGCAGGTAGGCCTGACGCATGTAATCGAACACCGGACTGCTCATCCACTCGGGGGAACTGAAGCGGCGGTCGCCCGGTTCCGGCTGCGCGACAGGGATACCCTGCTCACCCGGCTTGCGTTCGAGCATCGAGGACCACAGCGTCAGGTGCTTTTCGGCGTAGGCCTGCTGCAGGCGCGAAAAGATCTCGGCCTCCGGCATGGGAATACCGGGCGCGGCAGCACCGCTGGAATCCTGGATGGCGACATGCTGCTTGGCAATGTTCTCGAAAAAACTCTGCGCCATCGCCTGGCCGGCGAGAAGCATCGCCTGCATCGCAGCAGTCGGTCTCCCCTCGTTCGAATTGGACATCAGCCCCTCCTAAGGCTTGGATCGCAGCGACGGCAGCGCCGTACGCAAGCTTGATGATCTGATTTTCACGCGGGCCGGCAATGCGCTCCACCCGACCCAAAAGGTAGAATCGACCCATGTATCTGGTCGCGATTGCCTGGCTCTATGTTGCCCTGCTCGCCGCGGTGTCGGACGACACCGTCGTCGGCGGCGTGCTGACCTTCGTATTCTATGGTCTCGCCCCGCTTGCACTGTTTCTCTGGCTGTTCGGCTCACGGGCCCGCCGGCGCCGTCGTGAAGCGGCGCAGCTGACCGACGAGAGCCTCAACGATAGAGCCGATTCCGGGCGGGATCAATAGCGTTCATGCGCTTGTGGTAGAGCGAACGCGGCGCCGGTCACGACGCCGCGTCGCGCCAGACCAGGGAGGCAAATCGCCCGGTGACGCCATCCCGACGGTAGGAATAGAAGGACGTCGCATCGGCATAGGTACATAGCCCGCCGCCGTAGACCCGGGCAACACCGGCCCGCATCAACCGCCGCCTTGCCAGTACGAAAAGATCAGCCATCCACTTGCCCGGTGCGGCAGCAGAAACAAAGGCGATGTCGGCCCCTGGATCGATTCGCAAGAATGCCTCGCGCACCTCGCCGCCGATTTCGAAAGCAGCCGGCCCGATGGCCGGTCCCAGCCAGGCAAGCAGGGACGCCGGCGATACGCCCATGCGCGCAACCGTCGCCTCCAGCACCCCTGCCGCCAGCCCGCGCCAGCCGGCATGGGCAGCGCCCACCACGCTGCCGGTATCGTCGCAAAACAGCACCGGCAGACAGTCGGCCGTCAGGACCGCGCACACCACATCGACCTCGCGCGCCACGGCCGCATCCGCCTGCGGTACAACCGCTGGCCAATCGGCATCGGCCACGGTGACGCCATGCACCTGCTCCAGCCAGCGCGGCTCGGCAGGCAATATCCTGCGCAAACGGGTGCGGTTCTCGGCAACGGCCTCTGCCGCATCGCCGACATGAGTCGCCAGGTTGAAACTGCAGTAGGGCGCAACGCTGATGCCCCCGGCACGAGTCGTCACCAGCGCGCGCACATTGGCCGGCGCAGGCCAGTCGGGAACGATCACCGTGGGTTCCGGTGCAGAGCGGACAGATGGATTCATGGTTCGGGATTGCCTCCGAGAGCGGTCAGCAGCGCGACTAAGTCGGCCGGCAGCGGCACCGACCAGGCCATGTCGGCCCCCGTGGCAGGATGAACCAGCCCGAGACGAAACGCATGCAGCGCCTGCCTTGGAAAAGCCTCGAGACGCACATCCTTGCTGCGGCGCAGGCCATAAACCGGATCGCCCACCAGCGGATGGCCGATGTGCGCCATATGCACCCGTATCTGGTGGGTCCGCCCGGTCTGCAGGCGGCACTCCACAAGCGTCGCCACCCCGAGGCGTTCACGTACCAGATAACGTGTCAGGGCCGGACGCCCACTGGGCACAACGGCCATGCGAGTGCGCTGCACCGGATGACGGTCGATAGGCGCATCGACCTCGCCCGCTCCCGCCACCTCGCCGTGCACCAGCGCAAAGTAATGGCGCTTGACCGTACGTGCCTGCAACTGGCGGATCAGGTCGGTCTGCGCTTCCAGGGTCTTGGCCACCACCATCAGACCGCTGGTGTCCTTGTCGAGCCTATGCACGATACCAGCCCGCGGCACGCCGGCAAGTGCCGGCACATGATGGAGCAAGGCGTTGAGCAGGGTACCGCTCCAGTTGCCGCTGCCGGGATGGACCACCAATCCCGCCGGTTTGTCGAGCACCAGGATGGTGTCGTCCTCGAAGACGACGGACAAGGGAATAGGCTCCGCTGCGCACGCGACCTCGTCAGGCAGCGGTGCCGCGTCCACCGCCAGCAATTCGCCGCCATGGACCTTGTGCTTCGAATCGGGTGAGGCGCCATCGACACGGATTCGACCTTCCTTCAGCCACGATTGCAGGCGGCTGCGGGAGTGCTCCGGATACAGCCGCGCCAGCGCTTGGTCGAGACGCAGGCCGGCGAGTTCGAAAGGGATGTGCAGCGTTGTAGCCATCGTCGCTTCGCCAGGCGGGTCCAGCGGGTCGGCTAGGCTATAATCGTCGGGTTCATTCACGCGAGTGTTATCGATGGCCAGGTTCACCCTCGGAAGTTTAGCGGGAAATGTCGCGCTGGTAGGCGCCCTGCTGCTCGGCGCATGCAGCTCCCTGCCCGACGAGATCGACGAAACCACCGGCTGGAATGCCCAGAAGCTCTATTCCGAGGCGAAGGCATCCATGACCGAAGGCGGCTACGACCGCGCGATCAAGATGTTCGAAAAGCTCGAGGCCCGCTACCCCTATGGCCGCTTCGCGCAGCAGGCGCAAATCGAGGTCGCCTACGCCTACTACAAGTCGAACGAGCCGGCGCTCGCGCTCGCCGCCGCCGATCGCTTCATCAAGCTGCACCCCAATCATCCGAACGTCGATTACGTCTACTACCTGAAGGGCCTGGTCAATTTCAACGAAGATCTCGGCCTGCTCGCCGGTCTTTCAAACCAGGATCTCTCCGAACGCGACCCTAAAGGTGCCCGCGAGGCCTTCGAAACCTTCCGCGAGCTGGTGACCCGATTCCCGGAAAGCCGCTACGCCGAAGACTCCCGCCAGCGCATGCAGTACCTCGTCAATTCCCTCGCATCCCATGAAGTGCACGTGGCGCGCTACTACTACCGGCGCGGCGCCTACATCGCAGCGGCCAATCGTGCCCAGGCTGCGGTGACCAGCTATCCGCGCGCGCCCGCCAACGAGGAGGCGCTCTACCTGATGGTCAAGAGCTACGAGGCACTCGGCATGAAAGACCTGCAGAGCGACGCGGAGCGCGTGCTGGAGAAGAACTTCCCGAACAGCATCTACTACTCGGGCGGCCCGCCGGATACCCGGCCGTGGTGGCAGCTCTGGTAATACCCGAGCAACAGGCCGCGAGCAGAAGGGCGCCCAACCGCGGCGCCCTTTTTCATTTCAGCGCGGCAACGTCGCCGGCAGCAGGATGTTGCGATCCACCTGGCGGATGTCGGTAT
Source organism: Azoarcus sp. DD4 (assembly GCF_006496635.1). Lineage (NCBI taxonomy): Bacteria > Pseudomonadati > Pseudomonadota > Betaproteobacteria > Rhodocyclales > Zoogloeaceae > Azoarcus > Azoarcus sp. DD4. The sequence continues at coordinate 1,305,224 of NZ_CP022958.1, read as the reverse complement.
GCCCGCAAAACGCCATCGTCAGGTCGAGTTCCTTCGCGATGAGCTCCAGGCACTTGGTCACTCCAGCCTCGCCCATCGCGCCGAGGCCATACAGGAAGGAGCGCCCGATCAGCGTGCCCCGCGCCCCGAGCGCGACCGCCTTGAGTACATCCTGTCCGCTGCGGATGCCACCGTCCATCCACACCTCGATCGACTTGCCGACGGCATCGGCAATAGCCGGCAACGCATGAATGGAGGACGGCGCGCCGTCGAGCTGGCGACCGCCGTGGTTGGAAACGACCAGCGCGTCGGCTCCGCTGTCGGCCGCGAGGCGGGCGTCCTCCTCATCCATGATGCCCTTGATGATAAGCTTGCCGCCCCAGCGCTTCTTGATCCACTCGACATCCGCCCAACTGAGCGCCGGATCGAACTGCTCGGCCGTCCAGCTGGCGAGCGACGACATGTCGCCGACGCCCTTCGCATGGCCGACGATATTGCCGAAGCTGCGTCGCTTGGTACCGAGCATTCCCATGCACCAGCGCGGCTTGGTCGCAAGATTGATCAGATTGGCCAGCGTCGGCTTGGGTGGCGCCGACAAGCCGTTCTTCAGGTCCTTGTGGCGCTGGCCGAGGATCTGCAGGTCCAGCGTCAGCATCAGCGCCGAACAGTTGGCCGCCTTGGCGCGATCGATGAGGCGTTCGACGAAGTCGCGATCCCGCATCACGTAAACCTGGAACCAGAACGGCGCCTTGGTGTGCGCGGCGACATCCTCGATCGAGCAGATGCTCATGGTCGATAGGGTGAAGGGCACCCCGAACTTCTCCGCCGCGCGCGCGGCCAGGATCTCGCCGTCGGCGTGCTGCATGCCGGTCAGTCCGGTCGGCGCGATCGCCACCGGCATCGCCACCGCCTGCCCCGCCATACTTGTCCGCAGGCTGCGCCCCTCCATGTTCACCGCCACGCGCTGGCGCAGCTTGATGGCTTGGAAATCCGCCTCGTTGGCACGGTAGGTACCCTCGGTCCACGAGCCGGAGTCGGCGTAATCATAGAACATCCGCGGCACGCGCTTGACGGCCAGGCGGCGGAGATCCTCGATGCAGGTAATGACGGGCATGAGCGGCGTTCCTCTTGCGATTGCTGGAAACCGCCATATTCGCGATGTCCGCCCGGGCGAGCGCGGAATATTCTTCAGGTCTGACGCGAAACAAGTTCCGCCGACTCGCGTTGGACTTTTGCGCAGATGTCGCGCAACCAGGTTTCGAAGCCGGTTCGCACGGCGAGACCGCAACCGCTGACATGGGGCAACGGAGCGGCCAGGTAGTACTGCGTCCGGGTCGGCACGGCCAGGTCGAACAAGGCCTGCAGGGCACCACTTTTCAGCCATTGCCGCGCCAGACTGGGCCGCCCCAGTGCCACCCCCTGACCGCAGGCCGCCGCCTCGAGCAGCAGCCCGAGATCGACCAGCCGCGGCCCCTGCGCCGGCTCGGGCCAGTCCAGCCCGGCCACCCTAAACCACGGCACCCAGGATTCGAGCGGTGTGCGCAGCAGCCGCGTACGCTGCAAATCCACCGGGCGTGACAAACCACCGGCGCGCGCCACCACCGCCGGCGCGGCCATCGGCAAAGCAACGTCGGTCATCAGCACATCGCCGCCGTGCGCCCCGGTGTCGCCGTGACGAATCTCGACATCGACGTCGGCCGAGGCGGCATCCAGATAGGGGACGCTGAGCACGATCTCGAGCTCCACGTCGGGATAGACGGCGGTGAAATCGTCCAGCGCCGGCACCAGGATCTGGCGGGCGAAGGTCGGCGGCGCGCACACGCGGAGGCGGGTCATGCGCTGCACCGCACGGTGATGAAGCGGCATCGCCGCCAGCAGCGCCAGCGCGGCCCGCACCTGCTCCAGGTATTCCTTGCCTGCGGCAGTAAGGGTGAGCGACTTGCCGCTGCGGCTGAAGAGCAGCGCACCGACCAGTTCCTCGACGGTCGCCACCCGCTTGCTTACCGCACTGGCAGTGATGCTCAATTCGTCGGCCGCGCGCTCGAAGGTTCCCAGCCGCGCCGCTGCATCGAAAGCACGCAGGCCTTCGATCGAAGGGAAACGGACGTCGGGGCGCACGGTCATGAATGCAGGCTGGCTGAGCGGAAAGCCCAAGGCTAGCCGGAGCGTCGGAAAAAACAAAGGGGCCAAGGATTTTTATCCTTGACCCCTTGTTTATTCGGGAATTCGTGGTCGGGGAAAGAGGATTCGAACCTCCGGCCCCTGCGTCCCGAACGCAGTGCTCTACCAGGCTGAGCTATTCCCCGACTGGACTTTTCCGATGAAAGAGATCAGTGATTTCTCTCAACTGCAAAGTCCGATAATTGTAGCAGCGATTCCTTGAAAATGGAAGGGGGCAGACCCGACAAAGCTGAAATTGCCCGGTTTGCTTCCTCACGGGCGTGACGCCGCGTCACCTCCAGCGCATCGGTCTGCTGGATGGCCTGCAGCACTGCGGCAAAGTCGTCGCGTCCGCCGCTCTCAATCGCACCACGCACCAGCGCGGCCTGTTCGGGCGTGCCGTGCTGCATCACGTGGATCAGCGGAAGGGTCGGCTTGCCCTCGGCCAGATCGTCGCCGAGATGCTTGCCGGTGTCGGCCTCGTCGGCGGAGTAGTCAAGCACGTCGTCGATCAGCTGAAAGGCCGTACCCAGGTGCATGCCGAAAGCTGCCATGCTGTTTTCGAGCGCCTCGTCCGCACCGCCGAGCACCGCGCCCAGGCGGGATGCCGCTTCGAACAGCTTCGCCGTCTTGTAGCGGATCACCCGCAGGTAGTCTTCGACCTCGACGTCCGCATTGTGGCAATTGAGCAACTGCAACACCTCGCCTTCAGCAATGATGTTGGTCGCGTCGGCGAGGATCTGCATCACCCGCATGTTGTCGACCCCGACCATCATCTGGAAGGCGCGCGAATAGAGGAAGTCGCCAACCAGCACCGAGGCCGCGTTGCCGAACATGGCGTTGGCCGTCTTGTTACCACGCCGCAGCTCCGATTCGTCCACCACGTCGTCGTGCAGCAGGGTGGCGGTGTGGATGAACTCGACCACGGCGGCAAGCTCGTGGTGACGTGTCCCGGAGTAACCCATGGCGCCGGCAGAGAACAACACCAGTGCCGGCCGCAAGCGCTTGCCGCCACTATGGATGATGTACTCCGCAACCTGACGGATCAGCACCACGTCGGAGTAGAGGCGCTGGCGGATGACCGCATCAACCGCATTCATGTCGGCGGCGATCGGCGCAAAAAGCTGCTGGACGGACAAGGCGGTGGTGCTCGCGGAAAAACCGCGATGGTAGGGGTGCCCTGCAAGCGGCGTCAACACGGCCCGAATCGGGCGGCATTCATCCAAAAGTCTGATGCGCGCCAGCGCTGCGCCGCTGCTGCATGCCTCGCACTAGGGCAGTGCGGCAGCCCGATTAGCGGAATGGAGGCTCGCGAAAGCGCTCAGGATGGTCGGTGATCACCGTGTCCACACCCCAGGCCAGCAAATCGGCTGCTCGCCGCACATTGTTCTCCGTATATACGGCCAGATGCAGGCCTGCGCTGCGGACAGCCTGTACGGCCGTCGCGCCCAAGCCACGGCTCGAGGCGTGCAGTGCGATCGCACCGACATCGGCGCAACGGCTATGCCAGTCCGGCGGAATCCGCCCGACGAGCAAGCCGCGTGGCCAGGCAGGACACTCCGCCGCGACCGCACGCAAGGCCACATCGGAGAACGACGACAGCACCAGGGCGCAGGGAAAGCCCATCCAGCGCTCACGCAGGCTGCGGCCGACTTCCGCTCCTGTGGTCGCCTCGTACCCGGCCGCCGGCTTGATTTCGAGATTGACTGCCAGGCCGAGCCCGGCGCATCGGGTCAGGGCCTGATCCAGCGTCGGCAGGCGTTCGCCAGCAAAGCGCGGATCGAACCAGCTGCCGGCGTCCAGCCCGAACAATACTTCGTCAGGCGTATCGGCGATGCGGCCATGGCCGTCGGTCGTGCGCTGCAAGGTCTCGTCGTGGATCAGCAGCGGCGTGCCATCGGCCGACAGCATTACGTCGAACTCCACGCCGCGGCATCCGCTGGCGGCCGCGGCATCGAGCCCGGCCAAGGTGTTCTCCGGCGCCAGCGCCCCGCCACAGCGGTGCGCCAGCACCGGCGGCAGGGGCCAGACGCCATTCATGAGCGGCCGCTCAATTGACCGAAGCGCGCGCCACCGCGGTATCGAGTGCTTCCTTGGCCGGCTTGCGGTCGGCCCAGACCGCAGCCAGTTCCTCATCCAGAATGCGACGCACCCTCGCGCGCTGGACCACCGGCTGGGCCGCGGAGGTCGCGGTGGTCGGCTTGTTGGTCAGCTGGGCGACGGCGACACGGACGTTCTCAAGGTCTGCGCCGAGCAGATCGCTCTGCGAAGCCAGCAGGCCGGCACGGTTGAGCGGCAGGTAGCCGGTCTCGCGCTGCCAGGCGACCTGGTTTTCCGGCTGCAGCCAGAAGCTGACGAAACGCGCCGCAACCTTGTACTCGGCCGGCTTCTTGCCCGCCGACACCCACAGCGCGGGGCCGTCGGCAACGGTATTCTGCGGAGCACCAGGGAAATCATCGTAGTACGGCAAGCGCAGCACGCCGACATCGGTACCGGCACGGCGGAAATCCGTCCAGCTCGCGGAAGGCGCAGCGATCACCGCGCATTCGCCGCTCGCAAAGCGACGCTCGGCATCGGCGCCGCGGTCGAATATCTGCAGATAACGCGCACGGTGCCAGCTCGCCATCATCGCGACGTGCTTCACCTGGAACATGCCGTTGAAGGACGGGGCCTGCCCGTCCTTGCCGCGCGCCGCCGCCACCGGCTCGTTGTGCCACGCGCTGAGGTTCTCGACCATCACCCTGCCCGGCTCGGACACGGTGTAGGGACAGGCGTGACCGCTGTCGGCGAGACGGCCGAGCGCCTGCTGCAGATCGAACCAGGTACCGATGGGCGTGGTATCCGGATCGAGGCCGGCGCGGCGGAAAGACTCACGGTTCACGAACAGCAGCGGCGTGGTCAGGCCCACCGGCAGCGCCAGCAACTGCCCCTTCGCGTCGACCGGCGTGCGCGTCATCATCGCGGGCGGACGCAGGGTCTGCAGCGGCACGCCGGATTCCTTCATCATCGCGTAGAGCGGTTTGTAGCGCGGCTTGCCGACGAGAAAGCTGTCCTCTTCGTCACCGTCGAGGATCAACAGCGCGGGCGGCGTCGCGCCACGCCAGTCGCGCTCGGCCAGCACGATCTGCGCTTCCGGGCTTTGCGCATTGAAACGGGAGATCAAGGCCTTGAGCGCCTCGGCGCGCTCGGCTGGAAGGTGATGGACGATTTCGATCGAGACCGGTCCGCTCGGTGCGGGCGCAGCCTTCTGCGCCTTTGCTGGCGCGGCTGTGGCGGGCAGGACACCGAATGCGGCCAGCGGCAGGCCGACCAGTCCAAGTTTCAGGGTTCGGAGTTTCATCGCTTTTTGTGCAGATCAGACGGAAGAGGGCGGGCGCGTGACGGCGCCATCGGGACAGCCGGTCGATTATATTTCCCGACGATCAAAGATACGTGAAAGCTCGTAACGTCCCAGCACCGCCAAGCGCTGACAGCACCTGCGCGGCTTGGGTGGACCGGCAGCCGGTAATACAGTCAAGCTTTCGCGAGGGCTGACGTTAAGCTATCCGACGCTCCACCTATCCCAACCTATTCGCCCAGCGGTCCGCCATGCGTATCTCCGTCCCTTCGGCCTCCCTGCTTGCCGTTCTCCTGTCCGTGCCGCTGCTGGCTGCCTGCGACCAGCTCGGCGAACTGCTGGAGCTTCCCAATCCCAAGAAGGAGGCCGCCCAAGCGGAGGCCGAGGGCCGTGCGATAGGCGGCGCCTGTCGCCATGCCGGCCGTTCGCTGGAAGACTGCTACGTACTCAACCCCGGTGCACAGAAGGCGGCGGTGTTCGCCGGCTGGCGGGACATGAACGACTACATGATGGAACACAAGCTGGAAGTCGTCCCCTCGCAACTGCCGCAACTGCCGCGCCCGTCTCAGCCGTCGGCAGCAGCGAGCCACAACGACACCCCGTCGCCTGCAGCGCCCTCCGCAGCAGCGCCCACCCCGTCGCGGCCGACAGCAGCCCGCTGACCCCTGGACAGCTCAGGGCGCAGGATTGGTGAAACGAAGGTGGATCGCGTCGATCGCCTCGGCCAGTCCCGCAGGGAGGAGGCCGTCCCAGACGGCCAGGTTCTCCTGCAGTTGCGCCAGCGTGCTGGCACCGATGATGGTGCTTGCCACGCAGCGTCGACGATAGAGGAAGGCCAGTGCGAGCTGGGTCGGCGTCAGCCCATGTTGGCGGGCGAGCTCGGCGTAGGCCTGCGCTGCGGGAATCACGTTCGGCTTGGTGTAACGCTGGCCGAATTGCTCGAACAGGGTTAGCCGTCCGGTCGCAGCGGCATCGGCCAGGTACTTTCCCGTCAGGTGGCCGAAGGCCAATGGCGAATAGGCCAGCAGGCCGACCGACTCGCGGTGGCAGACCTCGGCCAGACCGTACTCGAACACCCGGTTGAGCAGGTTGTAGGCGTTCTGGGTGGAGACCACCCGCGGCAGGCCGTGCGCTTCGGCCAGGCGCACGAACTCCATCACCCCCCACGCATGTTCGTTCGACACCCCCACATGGCGGATCTTGCCTTCGGCGACCAGCTCGGCCAGCGCTTCGAGCTGGGCGCGGATCGGCGTGCACTCGCGCTCCTTGTCCGGATCGTACTGCCACTGGCCGAACATCGGCTGGTTGCGTTCCGGCCAGTGCAACTGATAAAGATCGATGTAGTCGGTGCGCAGGCGACGCAGGCTGCCCTCCACCGCCTCACGGATATTGGCGCGGTCCAGCGCCAGCGGACCGCCGCGTATCCACTGCAGGCTGCGCGCCGGCCCGGCAACCTTGGTGGCAAGCACAACGCGCTCGCGCTGCTGCCGCACCAGCCAGTTGCCGACGATGCGCTCGGTCTCGCCCGAGGTCTCGGCCCGCGCCGGCACCGGATACATTTCCGCGGTGTCGATGAAATTGATGCCGCGCTCCAGTGCCAGATCGAGCTGGGCGTGCGCGTCCGATTCTCCGGTCTGCTGGCCGAAGGTCATGGTGCCCAGGCACACTGCGGACACCTGCGGGCCGCTGCGACCGAGCACGCGATATTCCATGGGATGCTGCGCCATCTGTCGTGGATCTCCTGTCATTGTCATATCAGGCATCGTCGCTCCGCCCGAGCACGGCATCGCCGCGCTCGCACGTCCCGCCGTGGCGCCTTATCATGCGCCGCTTCCGCATGATACTTCAGCGCGCCCAAGGCCCCGCCCGATGTCCTCCCACTCCGCCGCATCCAGTTTTTCCGTCTCCGGCCTGCTCGCTTACTGCCGCGCGGGGTTCGAAAAGGAACTCGCCTCCGAGCTCGACGATCTTGCGGCCGACGCCGGCCTGATCGGCTATGTCCGTACCGAGCCGGGCAGCGGCTACGCCGCCTTCGAAACCTTCGAACCCGTACCGGTGATTGCGCTGGGCGAGCGCGCTGACTGGCGCAAGCCCGTCTTCGCCCGCCAGCTGCTACCCTGGTTCGACCGCATCGAAGACCTTCCCGAACGCGATCGCGCCACGCCGCTGGTCGACTTGGTCAGGGGCTCCGGCCAGCGCTTTTCCGGCGTCGTGCTCGAAACCCCGGACACCGACGAGGCCAAGCAGCGCTCGGGCTTCTGCCGCCGTTTCACCGAACCGCTCACCCGCGAACTGGAAAAGGCCGGTGCGCTGCGCCTGGGCAAACCCGGTTTGCCGGAACTCCACGTCATGTTCCCTGACGCGACCAGCGCCTGGCTCGCCACCGGCATGAAGGGCCGTTGCGCGCCGTGGCCAATGGGCATTCCCCGCCTGCGCATGCCGTCCAGCGCTCCCAGCCGTTCCACCCTCAAGCTCGCCGAAGCCTTCATGACCCTGCTGAGCGAGGAGGAACGCGACACGCTGCTGCGTGCTGGCATGCGTGCGGTCGACCTCGGTGCGGCCCCCGGCGGCTGGACCTGGCAGCTTGCGCAGCGCGGCATGCGCGTCACCGCCATCGACAACGGCCCGCTGCGCGATACCGTGATGGCCACCGAGATGGTCGAGCACCTCAAGGCCGACGGCTTCACCTGGCGACCGCAGCGGCCGGTGGACTGGATGGTCTGCGACATGGTCGAGCAACCCAGCCGCATCGCCTCGCTGATGGCCGAGTGGGTTGCCACCGGCCGCTGCCGCCACACCATCTTCAACCTCAAGCTGCCAATGAAGCGCCGGCTCGATGCCGTCGAGCAGTGCCGCGAACTGATCCGCAAGCGGCTTGCCAGCGTCGGCCCCTTCGATCTGCGCATCAAGCAGCTGTACCACGATCGCGAGGAAGTGACCGCCTACCTGACGCTGAAGAAGTAAGCGCGCGGCCGGCTGCCGGAAAAACATCGGAAGCACTTGTCACGAAAAGGCTTTCGGTGCACGTGTATAATCACGGCTTTCCATGCACCCGGCCTGCCGGCTGGCGCGAGCGCTTCCGGGGCGGTTCCGTCCCCGGTCCATGTTCCTCCCGCCGCCCGGAGCGGCACCATCCACCGCACGGCCGCCAACCAGAAAGGCGCCCATGAGTTTTGCCGACCTCGGCCTCATCCCCGAACTGCAGCGCGCAGTAGCCGACGCCGGCTACACCGAGCCGACGCCCATCCAGCGCCAGGCCATCCCCATCGTCATCGCCGGCCACGACGTCATGGGCGGCGCCCAGACCGGCACCGGCAAGACCGCCGGCTTCACCCTGCCGCTGCTGCACCGCCTGGCCCGCCACGCCAACACCAGCACCTCGCCGGCGCGCCACCAGACGCGGGCGCTCATCCTCGCGCCCACGCGCGAGCTGGCGATGCAGGTGTACGAGTCGGTCAAGACCTACAGCAAGCACCTGCCGCTGCGCGCCACCTGCATCTACGGCGGGGTGGACATGAACCCGCAGATCCAGGAACTGCGGCGCGGCATCGAGATCGTCATCGCCACCCCGGGCCGCCTGCTCGACCACGTACAGCAGAAGACGATCAATCTCACCCAGGTCGAAATGCTGGTGCTGGACGAAGCCGACCGCATGCTCGACATGGGCTTCATCCCCGACATCAAGCGCATCCTCGCGCTGCTGCCGGCCAGCCGCCAGAGCCTGCTGTTCTCCGCCACCTTCTCGGACGAGATCAAGAAACTCGCCGACCAGATGCTGAAGAGCCCGCAGCTGATCGAGGTGGCGCGGCGCAACATGGTGTCGGAGACCATCACCCACCGCGTGCATCCGGTGTCCTCGGGCATGAAGCGCAACCTGCTTGCCCACCTGCTGCGCCACCAGCCCGACACCCAGGCGCTGGTCTTCGTCGATACCAAGCTGGTGTGCGGCCGGCTCGCCCACTTCCTGGAGCGCCACAGCATCTCGGCCGACTCCATCCACGGCGACAAGAGCCAGCAGCAGCGCACCGAAACGCTGGAAGCCTTCAAGGCCGGCAAGCTGCGGGTGCTGGTCGCCACCGACGTCGCCGCACGCGGCATCGACATCGACGAGTTGCCCTACGTCATCAACTACGAGCTGCCGCACACCGCCGAAGACTACGTGCACCGCATCGGCCGCACCGGCCGTGCCGGCCACCAGGGCAACGCGGTGTCGCTGGTGTGCACCGAGGAAAAGCACCTGCTGGCCGACATCCAGAAGCTGATCAAGCTGGAGATCCCGCAGGAAGTGGTGCCCGGCTTCGAGCCCGACCCCGACTTCTTCGAAGCCGGCAGCCGCGCCCACAAGGGCCGCCGCCCCGTTGAGGATTTCGACGAGCGGCCCAAGCGCGAACCGCGCGCAGCGCGCGAAGAGCGCCCGGCACGCGAGGACCGCGGCGCCCGCAACGTGGTCGCCAAGCGCCCACGCTCCACCATCGCCGCGGACGGCTTCGACTTCAGCAAACCCTATGTCGCCAAGCCGGTGGGCACGATCGACGGCACCACGCCGGCGCCGGAACATGCCGATGCCGATGCGCCGCTGCGTCGTCCGCAACGCCCCATCGCCTTCCTGCTCGGTGGCCTGGGGCGGAAATAGGGCCGCCTCGCCCGGTTATTCGGCGGCTTGCGCGACTGCGCTTCAAGTATTCTGGTTCCCAGCCGATATGTGCCCGGAACACCTGGAATGCAGCCGCCGATGAATCCAGCAGGTCGCCCTCGAGGCGAAGACAAACCCGATGATCGCCCCCAGGAGCCCTTCCTTCCGGATCTGTCGGAAGGTGCGGAAACCGGGGTTTATCTTGCCCTCCTCGAACTGCTCGACGAGGGCCTGATCATCACCGGCGACGAAACCATACTCGACGCCAACAGCGCCGCCTGCAAACTGCTGCAGCGCGACTACCGCCAGCTTGCCGGACGGCCGCTGGCCGATATCTTCCCGTCCGAGCGCGCCTTCATCGAGGCCCGGGCGCGGCTCTTCATCCGCGGCGAAATGCGCGGCGCCATCACGGTATCCCTGCCCGCCGGCGGCGAGCGCGAACTGCAGTTCATCGCAGCGCCGCGCCTGCGCCCCGGCATCCACGCCCTCATCCTCAGCCCGCTGCCAGCAGCGGGAAGCCGCGACGACCCCGCGTGCTTGCCGGTCGACACGGTATGGCCGCGCCTTGCCGCTGCGCTGTCGCAGCCGGTCATCGTCATCGACGACGCCGGGCGCATCACCGCCGCCAATGCCGCGGCGCTGGCCACGCTCGGCATGCAGCGTGACGAACTGATCGGCAAGCCGCTCGGCGACAAGCTGTGGGTGGAATGGCCGGCAGCCGACGCGCCGCCGGTCGCCCGTCTTGCCATCCCCGGCCGCGAAGGCCACTTCACCGCCCGCCAGTTGGCCGGCCCGCGCCCCGGCTGGCGGCTGCTGATCCTGCCGCCAAGCGCCGAGGCAAGGTCTGTCGCCGCATGCGTGCCGGCCGAAGATGCCGGTTCGACCGCGCTGCAGCTTCCGGTGGACGTGTTCGACGCCGCCAGCCAGGCCATCCTCGTCACCGATGCCAGCAATCGCATCGTCGCGGTCAATCGTGCCTTTACCGAGATCACCGGTTACAGCCGCGAGGAAGTCCTCGGGCGCAATCCCTCGCTGCTAAGCTCCGGGCGCCAGGAGACCGGCTTCTACGCCGACATGTGGCAAACCCTTGCCACCAGCGGAGAGTGGCAGGGTGAGATCTGGAACCGCCGCAAGAATGGCGAGATCTTTCCGGAGTGGCTTACGATCACCGCCGTCCGCACCGGACAGCAGCCGCCACGCCATTACATCGCGATGTTCACCGACCTCACCGCCCGGCGCCAGGCGGAAGCACGAGCCGAGTACGTCGCCCGCCACGACATCCTCACCGGCCTGCCCAACCGGCGCCTGTTCGAGAGCCGCTTCAAGGACGCCGTCGGACGGGCACGCCTGCGCCGCGGCAGCATCGGCCTGCTGCGCATCGATGTCGACAAGTTCAAGGCGGTCAACCAGGAGCATGGCGACAATACCGGCGACGCCTTCCTGCAGCAGATCGCCCGCCGCCTGCTCAGCAGCCTGCCGCAAGCGGCCGTGCTCGCACGCGAACGCAGCGACACCTTCCTGGCCTTGCTGCCCGACCTCGATCTGGCCGGCGCCACCACCCGCGCCGCCGACCAACTGCTCGCGGCCCTCGCGCCCCCCTTCCGTGCGGAACACGCCGAGGTCCACCTGACCGCGAGCATCGGCATTGCCCTCTATCCGGCCGACGGCACCGATCTCGAAACGCTGCTGCGCCGCGCCGGCAGCGCGCTGCACCAGGCGCGTCGGCTCGGCGGCAACAACCACCAGCGCTATGTCGCCGAGAACGGCAGTGCCGGCCTCGATCAGGCCGACTTCGGCGGCGGGCTGTACGCCGCGCTCGAACGACAGGAACTCGAAGTCCACTTCCAGCCGCTGGTCGATGCCCGCAGCGGCCGCATCTGCGCTGGTGAAGCCCTGCTGCGCTGGCGCCATCCCGAACTCGGCCTCGTCCCCTACCGCCACTTTGCCGACGCTGCACGCGAAAACGGCCTGATCGTGCGGCTGGGCGACTGGATCCTGAACGCCGCCTGCAACGCTGCGGCCCGGTGGCCCACCATCGAGGGGGCCATCCCGACGGTCACCGTCAATGTCGCCATCGAACAGGTCATGCGCGGCGACTTCGCCGACGCCGTGGAGCGCGCCCTGGGGCACGCCGGCCTGCCGGCAGACAAGCTGGAACTCGATCTCGACGAAGGCATCCTTGCCACCGACAACGATCACGTCCGCACGACCCTGGGCCAGCTCGCCGGCCGCGGTATCCGACTGGCGATCGACGACTTCGGCCGCGGTCTGTCGTCCATCCCGCGTCTGCGACGGTATCCGGTACGGGCGCTCAAACTGGCCCCCGGCCTGGTGCAGGGCGTCGGCAGTAGCGAGGACAGCGAGGCCGTCGTCGAAGCCATCGCCGGCATGGCCGGCTCGCTCGGTCTCAAGATCTTCGCCCGGGGCGTGAGCGATGCGGCGCAACAGGCCTTCCTGTCGGCGCTCGGCTGTCACCTGCAGCAAGGACCGCTGTTCGGGACGCCGCTGGCGACCGACGCCTTCGCCGCCTACCTCACCGCGCGCACCGGCTGAAACCTCAGTAGTCCATCAGGCTGGGACAGGTTTCCTCACGGCCGGTCATCGCACTGAAGCGCTTCAGCCGCTCGCGCACGAAATCATCCGGCACCCGCCGGTCGGCACAATAGTCGCGCAGGGTCATCGCATAGGCGACGTTCTGCATGTCGGTCACCGTCTTGGCGATGGCCGGGAAAGTGTAGTTGCTGGTATCGCGCCAGTTATCAGCCGGCTTCCTGGCGCTCGCCCCGCTTTCTGCTGCCACGGCGGCGGCCCCTGCGGCCGGTGACGCGACCGGCGCGGCGGTGCCCTGCGCCATCGCGGCGGACACAGGCAACATCAGCAACAGGATCAGACGCAAAAAAAACATTGGGCCGCAAACCGGGAAACAGTAACCTCCCGGTTTACGGCCCGATGCGGCCATCTCTTGAGCGTCAGGCGCCACCTCGGTCCGCAGCCCGAAGCGACGCCGGTCCATCACACCTCCAGCGCCTTCACATGCGTGATCACCTCGGCGATCGCCTGCTGCGCGCTGCCGTAGAGCATGCGGCAGTTGTCCTTGTAGAACAGCGCATTCTCGATCCCGGAGTAGCCCGCGCCCTTGCCGCGCTTGACCACGATCACGTTCTGCGCCATGTCCACATTCAGGATGGGCATGCCGTAGATCGGGCTGGACTTGTCGGTGCGCGCCACCGGATTGACCACGTCGTTGGCCCCGATCACGAGCGCCACCTCCGCCTGCGGGAAGTCGGCGTTGATCTCCTCCAGGTCGAAGATCTTGTCGTAGGGCACGCCCGCCTCGGCCAGCAGCACGTTCATGTGGCCCGGCATGCGTCCGGCGACCGGGTGGATCGCAAAGACGACCTCCACCCCGCCCTCTTCGAGCAGCTGCGCCATCTCCCACACCTTGTGCTGGGCACCGGCCACGGCCATGCCGTAGCCCGGCACGATGATGACCTTGCTCGCGTAGCGCATCACCGACGCCGCATCGAGCGCCGAGAACTCCTTCATCGTCCCTTCGATGCCTTCTCCGCCGCCCGATGCCGCCCCGCTGATCGGGGTGAACAGCACGTTGGAGATCGGACGGTTCATGGCTTTCGCCATCAGCTGGGTGAGCAGCGTGCCGGATGCCCCGACCACGATGCCGGCCACGATCAGCGCCGGATTGCCGAGCACATAGCCTTCGAATCCGACCGCGAGGCCGGTGAAGGCGTTCAGGAGCGAGATCACCACCGGCATGTCGGCGCCGCCGATCGGGCTGGTGAGAATCGCGCCGAGGATGAGCGCGAGCACGAAGAAGGCGATCACCAGCTGCGGGTTGATGGTGTCCGCAGCGATGATGGCCACGCCCAGCCCGATGGTGACCAGCGCCAGCGCCACGTTCACCGCGTTCTGCGCCGGCAGCCGCCAGGCCTTCTTCATGATGCCCTGCAGCTTCGCGAACGCGATGCACGAGCCCGAGAAGGCGACCGAGCCGATCAGCGCGCCCAGCACCGCGAGTGTGGCGACCACGGTGCCGTGCACCTCGCCACGGGCGAACTCAAGCGCCGCGATCGCGGCCGCGGCGCCGCCGCCCATGCCGTTGTAGATGGCGACCATCTGCGGCATGTCGGTCATCTTGACTGTCTTGCCGCTCCACCAGGCCACGGCCGCGCCACTGACGATGGCGAGAATCATCCAGCCGAAGTTCTGCAGTCCCGGCGTGGCGAAGGTGACCAGGGTGGCGGCCACCATGGCGATGCCGCCCCAGACGATGCCGCGCCGCGCCGTCACCGGCGAACTCATCGCCTTCAAGGCGAGGATGAAGACGACTGCGACCGCGAAGTAGGACGCGTCGATGAACCACTTGGCCGTCATTGCGCGCCCTCCTTCTTGCTGCCCTTGTTGCCGCTCTTGTTGAACATTGCCAGCATGCGCTCGGTCACCACGTAGCCGCCGGCGGCATTGGCCGCGCCGAGGAACACGGCGACGAAGCCGATCGCCAGCTGCAGCGGGCTCTCCGGGTCGGCATGGCCGAGCACGACCATCGCGCCCACCAGCACCACGCCGTGCACGAAGTTGGAGCCCGACATCAGCGGGGTGTGCAGGATCACCGGCACCCGCGAGATAACCTCGTAGCCGGTAAAGGCGGCGAGCATGAAGATGTAGATTGCGGTAAAGCCTTCCATGGCAGCGTCTCCGTTACAGGCCGAGGGCGGCTTTGACGCCGGCGTGGCGCAGCTCGCCGGCGTGGGTGAGGCAGGTACCCGCGAGCACTTCGTCGTCCCAGTCGAGCGTGAGCGCGCCGTCCTTGATGAAGGGGCCGATGAAGTTGAAGAGGTTCTTGGCGAGCATCTCGGCCGCGTGCACCGGCATGCGGCTGGCGATGTGGGTGGGGCCGATCACCAGCACGTCGTTGATCCAGGTCTTTTCCCCGGCGACGGTGCCTTCGACGTTGCCGCCGGTCTCGGCCGCCATGTCGACGACGACCGCGCCCGGCTTCATGCGCGCGACCATGTCGGCGGTGATGATCTTCGGCGCACGCTTGCCGGGGATGGCCGCGGTGGTGATCAGCGCGTCGCACTGGGCGACGGCCTTGGCCAGGCGCTCCGCCTGTTTCGCCTTCTCTTCCTCGGTGAGTTCGCGGGCGTAGCCGCCGGTACCGGCCGCCGAGACGCCGGTGTCGACGAACTTGGCGCCGAGCGATTCGATCTGCTCACGGGTCTCCGGGCGCACGTCGTAGGCTTCGACCATGGCGCCGATGCGCCGCGCGGTGGCGATCGCCTGCAGCCCGGCGACGCCGGCGCCGATCACCAGCACCTTGGCCGGGCGGATGGTGCCGGCGGCGTAGGTGAGCATGGGGAAGAACTTGGGGCTGTGGTCGGCGGCGATCAGCGCGCATTCGTAGCCCGCCACCGCGCCCTGCGAGGAGAGCACGTCCATGCTCTGCGCGCGCGAGATGCGCGGCAGGAGTTCCATCGCGAAGGCGGTGATCTGCTTCTCCTGCAGCAGCTTCGCCCGCGCGGCATCGCTCCACGGTTGCAGCAGGCCGATCAGCACCGCACCCGGCTTCATCGCCGCCAGCCGCTCCAGGCTCGGCGGCTGCACGCACAGCAGCACGTCGGCCTCGCCGAACACCGCTTCGGCGCCGGCCAGCGTCACCTCCGCGAAGGCTTCATCGCGGTAGTGCGCCGGCATCCCGGCACCCTTCTGCAGCATCACCCGGGCGCCGAGGCCCTGGTACTTCTTCACCACGTCGGGGACCACCGGCAAGCGACGCTCGCCGGGGGTGGTCTCCGCTGGCACTCCGATCAACAGAGGCATGGGGTAAATCCTCCCTTAGGATTGGATGGAAAATGCGCGCCGGAACCGCTTTTATATATTTGGAATCTCCCTGCCCCACACCAGAACGGTGCGCAGCCGGCGCCACGCCGGATATTACCGGTAAAGGCCGTGTACGCAACCTTCAGTC
The DNA here is from genome assembly GCF_006496635.1 of Azoarcus sp. DD4. Lineage (NCBI taxonomy): Bacteria > Pseudomonadati > Pseudomonadota > Betaproteobacteria > Rhodocyclales > Zoogloeaceae > Azoarcus > Azoarcus sp. DD4. Next base: position 1,289,129 of record NZ_CP022958.1, on the reverse strand, counting down.
TGACGAGGTCGCAGCACTGCCGACGCCACCGCACATGCTGCCCGGATTGCCGCGGCACTGGCGTCCTGCCCGGCGACGGTCGTTCGCGGCTAGTCCCTGGCGCCGGACGGACGGCCCGGCCTGGGAGCCTGCGCGTCAGACAGCTTGATGATGGCCAGCGAGATATTGTCGCCATAGCCGCCCGCACGGTCGCGGGCGAGGTCGATCAGCAGTTGCGCGGCTTCACGCGGTGTGTGGCTGTCGATGACGGTGGCCAGCTCTTCGCTCGAGAAGTAGGACCACAACCCGTCGGAACACAACAGAAAGCTGTCGCCTGCGACCAAAGGCCGGGCCTCGCCGTACTCGATGCGCGGCTCACGGTCGCTGCCCAGGCAGGACAGCAGCACGTTGCGCTGCGGATGCCTGAGTGCCCCCTCTTCGTCCAGCTTGCCCTTGCGCAACAGTTCGCCGACCAGCGAATGGTCCTGGCTACGCAGGCAGGTTTCGCGACCGCGGAAGTGGTAGAGGCGGGAATCGCCGCAATGCACCCAGCTCGCCCGGCCCGGCTGCAGCACGAACACCACGGCGGTGCTGTGCGGATCCTGTTCGCTGGTGAAGCGGGTGAGTTTGATGACCACGTGCGACTCGCGCACGATGCTGTCGAGCAGATGCTCGGCCGTCTCATGCTGAGGCATGAAGGCTTCGAAGTTCTGCTTGGCTTTGATCGCGACCTGCTCGGCCGCCATCGCACCGCCCGAATGCCCGCCCATGCCATCGGCCAGCACCGCGAGCAAGGTGCCGGGCTGCGTCGGATGCGCAAACAGCGCGACCCGGTCCTGCTGCTCCTTCCGGTCTCCGGTGTGGCGGGCAACACAGGTCTCGGCGATCAACGGCATGACAGGAGCAGGAAGAACGGGAAGGCGGCGATCATAACAACCATCGCCGGATTTGGGGTGCCTACGCGCGATCCGGCACCCCGGCGCTGCGGCAAGGCAGCACGCCGCCCGCTCGGCCGCGGCGCTAGAGCGGAAAACCGTTCAGGCGGGCGTCGATGGCCTCGATCCAGTGCCGCACCGGCGTCGACGTACCTGCCTGCAAGTGCGTGATGCAGCCGATGTTGGCCGACAGGATGATGCCCGCGCCGCCCGCGCCCAGCGCGGCAAGCTTGTTGTCGCGCAACTGATGCGAGATCTCCGGCTGCAGCAGCGAATAGGTTCCGGCCGAACCGCAGCACAGGTGGCCGTCGCGTACCGGGGTGAGCCGGAAGCCTGCGGCGGCGAGCAGTTGCTCGACCACCCCGCGTACCTTCAATCCGTGCTGCAGGGTGCAGGGCGCATGCCAGGCGACTGCAGTTTCGCCGCCGCCCTTGGCGTTCAATTGAGCCCGCAGCTGCCCGGCCTCGCCGGCGACGACCTCGGCCACGTCGCGGGTGAGTGCGCTGATGCGCGCCGCCCTCTCGGCATAGGCCGGATCGTGTTGCAGCAGATGGCCGTAGTCCTTCACCTGCACGCCGCAGCCCGATGCGGTCATCACGATGCCTTCGACCTCGCCGCTCTCAATTGCCGGCCACCAGGCGTCGATGTTGCGTCGCGCCTCGCCGCGGGCGCCGTCCTGGTCGTTCAGGTGAAAGCGGACGGCACCGCAGCAGCCGGCCGTGGGCGCTTCCTGCAGTGAAATCCCCAGCGTATCGAGCACCCGCGCAGTGGCGGCGTTGATGGACGGTGCCATCGCCGGTTGAGCGCACCCGGCCAGCGCATACATGCGCCGCGCATGGCGTGGCCGCGGCCACGGCCCGGATGCGCGCGCCACTGGCACCTTGTCCTTGAGCACCGTCGGCAGCAGGCCACGTACCGCACGGCCGGCCTTCATCGCCGCGCCGAACACCGAGGCGCGCGGCACCAGCTCGCGCAGCACCCAGCGTGCAGCCTGATCCAGCCCGCGGCGCGGCACGCGCTGCTCGACGATGTGGCGGCCGATGTCGGCCAGCCGGCTGTAATGCACACCGGATGGACAGGTTGACTCGCAGGAACGGCAGGTGAGGCAGCGGTCGAGGTGGAGCCGCGTCTTCTCGGTGACGTCCTGGCCTTCGAGCAGCTGCTTGATGAGGTAGATCCGGCCGCGCGGCCCGTCCAGCTCGTCACCGAGCAGCTGGTAGGTCGGACAGGTGGCGGTGCAGAAACCACAATGCACGCACTTGCGCAGGATCTCGTCAGCCTCGCGGCCCTCGGGCGTATTGCGGATGAAATCGGCGAGCTGGGTCTGCATGCGTCAGAGTCCTTGATAGATCCGGCCGGGGTTGAAGATGCCGGCGGGGTCGAAAGCCGCCTTCAGGCGTTGCTGGATGCGCATCAGCGCCTCGGGCAAGGGATGGAAGACGTCGCCGCTGCGATCGCCGCCGGCGAAAAGCGTGGCCGTACCGCCGAGCTGGGCGACGCGCTCGCGCACCGCGGCGGCCGGCTGGTCGGTCTGCAGCCAGCGCAGTGCCCCACCCCATTCGATGAACTGCTTGCCGGCGAGGCGCAGCGGTGCCGCCGAACTCGGCAACGACAGCCGCCACAACGGCGCACGGGCGAACCACGGCGCGGTGTGCTCGCGCACGCTGGTCCAGAAAGCCGCGGCTTCGTCCGCAGCCAGCGTTTCGCCGCCGAGCCGCGCGCGGGCGGCACTCACCGCCGCCTCGGCACCCGACAGCCGCAGCGTGAGCACGCCATCCGCCCAGGCCGACGCCGAGATCGGCAAGGGCTGGCCGCCCCAGTCGTTGAGCCGGTCGATCGCGCTCGCCTCGTCGCACTCGAAGCGCAGGCTGGCCTCGGCGGTGGGCTGGGGCAGCACCTTGAGCGACACCTCCAGCAGCACGCCGAGCGTGCCCATGCTGCCCGCGATCACGCGGGAAACATCGTAGCCGGCCACGTTCTTCATCACCTGGCCGCCGAAGGACAGTACGTCGCCACGACCGTCGAGCAGCTTCACGCCCAGCACGAAATCGCGCAGCGCACCGGCCGCTGCACGGCGCGGCCCGGACAGCCCTGCCGCGACACAACCGCCGACGGTGGCATTCGGGCCGAATGCCGGCGGCTCGAAGGCGAGGAACTGCTGGCGCGTGGCCAGCAGTGCTTCGAGCTCGGCAAGCGGCGTACCGCCGCGCACCGTCACCACCAGTTCGGTCGGCTCGTAGCTCACCACGCCACGATGGCCGGACACGTCGAACGGCTCGCCCTCGCAGCTGCGTCCGTAAAACGATTTGGTGCCGCCGCCGTACAACTGCAGCGGCCTGCCTTCGGCCGCGGCGGCGCGAATGCGCTCGGCCCAGCCGGAAACGATATCGGTCATTGATCTTCAGCCTTGTCTTGGGGTTTGCGGCGCCCGCTCACCGCGCGCAACGCCAGCCAGGCGCCGACCAGCGACAGCACCGGCACCGCGACGAACAGGAACTGCGCCCACGCCTTGTCGCCCATGGCGGATCAGAAGCGCGGCAGTTCGGGATGCGGCAGGGCGCCGCCCGTCACCCGCATGCGGCCATATTCGGCACAGCGATGCAGGGTCGGGATCGCCTTGCCGGGATTGAGCAGACCGAGCGGGTCGAAGGCCGCCTTCACCCGGAAGAACTGGATGCGCTCACGCTCACCGAACTGGCTGCACATCTGGTTGATCTTCTCGACACCGACACCGTGCTCGCCGGTGACGGTCCCGCCCAGCGCCACCGACAGTTCGAGGATGTCGGCGCCGAAGGCTTCCGCCCGCTCGAGTTCGCCCGGCTGGTTGGCATCGAACAGGATGAGCGGATGCAGGTTGCCGTCGCCGGCATGGAAGACGTTGATGCAACGCAGCGCGTACTTCTGCTCCATCGCCTGGATGGCCTCCAGCATTTCACCCAGGCGCTTGCGCGGAATCGTGCCGTCCATGCAGTAGTAATCGGGCGACAGCCGGCCGGCAGCAGGGAAGGCGGCCTTGCGCCCGGCCCAGAACCTGAGCCGTTCGGCCTCGTCACGCGACACCCGGATCTCGGTCGCGCCGCTGTGCTCCAGCACCTCCCGCACGCGGCCGATTTCCTCGGCCACTTCCTCCGGCGTGCCGTCCGACTCACACAGCAGGATGGCCTTGGCGTCCAGCGGATAGCCAGCATGGACGAACTCCTCGACCGCGGCGGTGGCCGGCTGGTCCATCATCTCCAGCCCGGCCGGAATGATGCCGGCGGCGATGATGGCTGCCACCGCTTCACCCGCCTTGACCACATCGTCGAAGGCGGCGAGTACGCACTGCGCAAGCTGCGGCTTGGGTGTGAGCTTGACCGTGACCTCGGTGACCACCGCCAGCATGCCCTCGGAGCCGGTCATCAGCGCCAGCAGGTCGTAGCCCGGCACATCGAGCGCATGGCTGCCGAACTCGACCACCTCGCCCTCGATGGTAACGCCGCGCACCCGCAGCAGGTTGTGCCCCGTGAGGCCGTACTTCAGGCAATGCACCCCGCCGGAATTCTCGGCGACGTTGCCGCCTATGGTGCAGGCGATCTGCGACGACGGATCAGGCGCGTAGTAAAGACCGTAGGGCGCTGCAGCCTCGGAGATGGCGAGGTTGCGTACGCCCGGCTGCACCACGGCCGTCCGCGCATGGGCGTCGAGGTGCAGGATGCGGGTGAAGCGTGCCAGCGACAACAGCACGCCGTGCGTATGCGGCAGCGCGCCGCCCGACAGCCCGGTACCAGCGCCGCGCGCCACCACCGGCACACCGAGTTCGGCGCAGACCTCGAGCACGGCCACCACTTCCGCCTCGGTCGCCGGCAACACCACCGCCAGCGGCAGGGCGCGGTAGGCCGCCAGGCCGTCGCATTCGTAAGGCCGCAGATCCTCGGCCTCGAACATCAGGGCACCGGCGGGCAATACCCGCGCCAGCGCCTCGACCACCCGCGCCTTGTCGATCGCGGAGAAGTCCACGTCGTCGCGGCCGGGCATCGCGTCAGCCGCGGTGAGCACATCGCTTTCAGCCACATTCACCCCCTTTTTGTATCGCCACGGCAACGTCGCACCGTCGCTTCAGATCTGCGTGTCCGCGCCGCGGACACCGTTTACGCCGACGCCATCGGCAGCGGAAAGGCCTGCTCCAGCGAAACCATGCCCAACCTGCGGGCGGCACTCACCAGATGCGCGCGCGCCGCCTCCCGTGCTGCCTCGCCATCCTGCGCACGGATAGCCTCGAAGATGCGCCGGTGCTCGGCCTGAGCCTCGGCCGCACGCCCCGAACGCAAACCGCTCGCGTCCCAGGTCGGCTGACGCGACTCGGAAAACTGGCGCCCCATGAAGGCCAGGAAACGCGCAAGCTGCCCATTGCCGGTTGCGGTGGCGATGGCGACGTGGAAAGCATCGTCGGCGCTCGCACCATCGACGTCGCCAGCCAGCGCGCGTTCCATCTGAGCCAGCGCCGCGGCCAGGCGTTCGAGATCGGTCTGGCTGCGCCGCCGCGCCGCCAGCTCGGCAGCGCCGGTCTCCACCAGGCAACGCATCTCGAACACTTCGGCAAACTCGTCGGGCGTGGCCTCCGCCTCGCGCAGCAGGCGGAAACTGCCCTGCCCCGGCCGGGCCGCGACAAAAGCGCCCAGTCCCTGCCGCGTCTCGACGCAGCCTTCGGCCTTGAGCCGCGAGATCGCCTCGCGCACCACCGCACGGCTGACGCCGAAGCGCTCACACAGCAATTTTTCGGTGGGCAGCTGCGCTCCCGGCACCATGCCCTGGTCGCGTATCCAGTCTTCGATCTGGCGCGCCAGGGTGTCGCTGAGCCGTAAGGGGCGGGGAAGTTTGGCAGCTTGGATCAAGGTTATCTGCTTGTCAGACAAGTTGATGAATCGTAGATCGTGAACGCCGATCTGTCACTAGGGAATTCCCTTAATCCACTGCCGGGAAGCGGGCAAGCAAACGCCTGAAAGAGACGAGGCCCGCATGGGGCCTCGTCCGCTTGCTAACCAGCCGCGCTGGCAGCGCCGTCTATCCTTACCGCCGCGGCGCGGTAATGTCGCTGCGCCTCGTCCGGGCGCTCCAGTCGTTCCAGCAGACGGGCCAGGGCGAGATGGGTTTCCACGGTCGGCGCGAGATTGAGCGAGGCTTCCAGATAGCTCTGGGCCTTGCCCCACAGCTGGGCGGCTATGCACAGGCGTCCGAGCGCGAACAAGAGGCCGGCATCGCGCGGCTGCTTCTTCAGCCAGGCCTCGCCGCGCGCCAGACAGGCCACCGCGTCGCCCTCGCCATCGCCGCAGTGGGCGTACAGCCGGGCCAGCCCGCCGTCCCACTCTTCATCGAGCAGACGCTCCAGGGTACGGCGCGCCAGCGCCCCCTGGCCGACGCTGGACAGCATCGGCACCGCGCGCTCGACGAAGCGGCGATCGCGCAGTTCGTCGGCGGGGATCTCGTTCCAGTAGTCCGCCAGCGCAGCGGCATCGCCGCCGAGTTCCTTGAGGCGCTCGACATGGGCGCGACGCAGCAGCGGCGCCGCCTGTTCGTCCGACAGCGCCTTGTGCTTGTAGAGCTGGCGGGTGAGCCGCAGCACTTCGTCCCAACGCTGCAGCGCCGAGGCGACCCGCAGCGACAGGCGCAGCACGGCAATCTGGCGATGCCCCGAGAGGCGCAACATCTCGAGCCGCTCGGCCGCTTCGTCGAAACGCCGCCCTTCGATCGCGAGTTCGGCCTCGGTCATCAGCCGGGCGACGCGCGCCTCCTCACCCTGGTCGGTGGCGTGACCGAGCCAGATACGGTAGCGGGTGTCGTCACGCATCGCATGCGCGGCACGCGCCGCCACCAAGGCGGCCATGGCCGGGCTTTCCCCTGCCGAAAACGCACCCGAGGCATGCTTGAGCGCCTGCGCGAAGCGACCTTCGAACAGCGCCCGCAAGGCCTCGCGCAAGGCACGCCCGGCCTTCTCGCGCCGGCGCCGTTCGCGCCACAGGCTCACCCGCGCCGGCAACTCGAGCGTGCGGCCGATCAACCGCAGCACGAAATAGCCGACGACGAAGCCGAGCAGGAGCAGCACCACCAGCAGGTTGAGCGACAGCTGCACCCGCCAGGGCGGCAGCACCACGAGTACATAACCGTCGTTGAGGCCGGCGACCATCGCCAGTCCCACCGCCATGGCAAAGATGCCGATCAGCCAGATCAGGGCCCGCATGTCCGCCCGTCCTCAGCGTTGCGGCGCGGTGGGCGTACCACCGGGCTGGGCAGCGGGCGTCGGCTTGCCGCCGCTGGCCGGCTGGGCCGGAGCGGCAGGACGCAGGTCGCCGGAACGGGCCTGCAGCACGCGCAGGGCGGCGAAGCTTTCGGTGAGCGCGGGGCGTTCGGCACTGACCGGTACAGCCTCCAGCACCTTCAGTTCGTCGATCGAATTGCGCACGCGCTCGTCGCGGGTGTCGAAGAAACGCTCGATCCAGCTGCGCGCCTGGGCGAGGTCGGCAGCGTAGGTGCGGCCGTCGCGCGCCAGCAGGGCCAGCCTGGCCGTCAGCAGGCGGATCTTCAGGTTTTCCCGCAGATAAGTGCTTTGCGCCGGGGCAAGCAGCACCGGTTCGGACTGGTCGAGCCGCTCGACCCGCACCAGGGCACGCAGCTCGCGCCAGATATCGAGGGCGAACTGGCTGACGAACTCCATCGCCAGGCCGAAGCGCCCGTCCGCGGCCGGCGCATCCTTGCCGGACGTCGCCTCGGCAGATTCCGGCAGCGTGCTCTCGAACGCGAACGGCAGTGCATCCGCCCGCTCCAGCAGGCGTTCGAGCCGCAGCGCCACACCGCCGACGTCGACTTCCGGCAGCAGTTTGAGCTGCTCGATGTCCTTGGCCAAGGCCCGACGCAGCGGCGCAAGCTGCCCCTTGTCCTGCAGCGCCAACCGCGCTTCCGCGCCCTGCAGCGCGATCAGGGCGGCCTCGAGATTGCCAGCGAGCTGCAGCTGCTGGGCAGCGATGGTGATCGCCTGCTCCACCTCGGCGACCACGCGGTCTTCGCGCGAGCGTGAGAATTCCTGGTACAGCGCCTCCAGCGCGGCGGCCTGGCCCTCGGTCGCCTCGACCTTGGCTTCGAGCGCACCGACCTTGCCCTGCAGCGCAGCAAGCGTTTCCTGCTGCTGGCGTGCGATGGCACGGGCCTCGGTCGCCACCGTGTCGCCCGCATTCAGGCGGCTGGCGAGTTCCTCGCGCAGCTCGCCGACGCGACCACGTGTTTCCCAGGCCTGCCAGCCGGCGAGGCCGGCACCGCCCACGGCGATGACCGCGAGCAGCACCGCCCAGCCCGCCGCGCCGCTCGCACGCGGCGCCGGAGCAGGAGGTTTGCCGGCAGAGGAATCGGACGGCGCCGCCGACGCGGCGCTTGCTGCCGGCTGCGCGGAAGCCGGCGACGAGGTGAGCGCGGGAGTTTCTTCGTTCATGCCGAGAGTTTAACCAAAGTGGCGGACGAGCGCCCGCAGCAGGCCGTCGTCACCGGCCTCGGTCTCGATCACCGTGGCAAATCCCGCCGCGCGGGCGTGGGCGGCGATGCGCGGATGTGGCACGAACACCGGCACCGCATTCAGGCGCGCGCAGGCGGCATCGCCAAGCATGTCGACCAGGTTGCGCACGCCTTCGCTGCTGGTCAGCAGCAGCGCATCCAGCTCGCCACGCGCAGCAGGCGCCAGCAGGATGGCCGGATCGAGCGCCGGCCGGTAACGGCGGTAGCAGGTCGCGTGGACGACTTCGGCACCGCGCTCGCGCAGCACTTCGGCGAGCAGGTCGCGGCCGCCGTCGCCGCGAAAGATGAGAATGCGCTTGCCGCGCACCGCGGGTTCGGCGAATTCGGGCAAGGCCAGCACCGACTCGGAATCGAAACCGCTGGCCGGAGCGATGACCTGCGCGAACCCCGCCTGTGCAAGCGCCCGCTCGCTACCCTTGCCCACCGTCGCGACCGCCAGCCGCGATGGCCAGTTGCGGCGGCCGCGCACTGCCGCAAGCGCATGCTCGACGGCGTTCGGGCTGACGAAGAAGGCGAGGTCGAAGTCGTCGAGCCGGTCGATGGTCGCGACCAGCGCGCCATCGTCTTCCACCGCGGCGATGGCGAGCACCGGGAACAGCAGCGCTTCACCACCCGCGGCCTGGATGGCATCGCACAACGAGGCAGCCTGGCCCGCCGGCCGCGTCACCGCGATCCGGCGCCCGGCAAGCGGCAGTGCGGAATCAGCCCCCGGCACGGAACACCTGCTGGCCGCCCGCTCAACCCAGCTCGGCCAGGATGGCATCTGCCCCCTGCGCGCGCAGATCCTCGGCCAGCGCACGACCGAGCGCCTCGGCATCCATGGGATCCCCTTCGCGTTCGGCGCGGACGATACGGTTACCGTCCGGCCGGGCGACGAAACCGCGCAGCCACAAACGCGCTTCGCGCAGTTCGGCATAGGCACCGAGCGGCACTTCGCAACTACCGGCCAGCGCCCGCGCCACCGCGCGCTCGGCGCGCACGCAGGCGGAGGTGGCGAAATCGTTCAGCGGCGCAAGCCAGGCAGCGACTTCCGGCCGGCCGGCCAGGCATTCAATGCCGAGCGCGCCCTGCCCCGCCGCCGGCAGCGACACTTCGGCCGGCAAGGTGGCGCGGATGCGGTTCTCCAGGCCCAGCCGCTTGAGCCCTGCCGCGGCGAGAATGATCGCGTCGTACTGGCCCTCGTCGAGCTTGCGCAGGCGGGTATCGAGGTTGCCGCGCAGGCTGGTCACCGCCAGGAAGGGATACTGCGCGTGCAGCTGCGATTCGCGCCGCAGCGAGGATGTGCCCACCACCGTGCCCGGCGGCATGTCGCCGAGGCTGTCGTAGCGGTTGGAGACGAAGGCATCGAGCGGAACCTCGCGCACCGAAATGCAGGCCAGCGTGAAAGGCTCGGCCATCTCCATCGGTACATCCTTCATCGAATGCACGGCGATGTCGGCACGGCCGTCGAGCAGCGCCGTTTCCAGTTCCTTGACAAAAAGCCCCTTGCCGCCGACCTTGGCCAGCGGGCGGTCGAGGATCTGGTCGCCGCGGGTGGTCATGCCGAGCAGTTCGACGCGACACGCGGGATACAATCCTTCGAGACGCGCCTTGACGTGCTCGGCCTGCCACAGGGCCAGACGGCTTTCACGGGTGGCGATGACGATGCGCTCGGGCGCGGCGAAGGGCGCTGCGGGGGTGCTAGTGCTCACGGCGACGGACTCATGCAGGAGGATCGGATTCGATGCGGTTGAACGCCCTCCCCGACACGCGCTCCGCGCCGGGAAGCCGCCGCCGCGGGGGTGGTGGCTTGCGCAGTGCAGCATCAGGGTTCGCACCAATGGCGCGCTGGCTGGCCGCGATTCTAGCATGCGTCGCGTTACCCCTCGCCGCTGCGCCGGGTCTGCCCTCCGCGCGGGATCTTGCCGCGGATGCCGGCCGGCTGGGGCGCGACGGCCGCGTGCTGGTGGTGCTCTACAGCCAGGCGGACTGCACCTGGTGCGACGCGGCGCGGCGCTACCTGGTGCCGATGGCGAACGACGACCACTGGCGCCGCCGCGCCGGGTTCCGCCAGGTCGACCTGGATGCCGATACCGCACTGGCCGACTTTGCCGGCCGGCCCGGCACGCACCGCGAATTCGCCCGCCGGCAGGGCATACGGCTGGCACCGACGGTGGCAATCTACGACGCTCGGGGCGTGCAACGCGGCGATCGCATCGTCGGCATGCGCACCCCCGATTTTTATGGACAGTATCTCGAACAGGCCATCGAATCCGCCCATGAAACCGCGCAACTGAAACACTGAATCGCACGCCGCCCGCAAGCCGGTACAGACCGGCGGGGCGTTTCCCCTCCCTCCCTCCGCCTCAGCCCGACCCGCCCATGACCCAAGACAAGGACGCGCCCCTGCGCGAAGACATCCGCCTGCTAGGCCGCCTGCTCGGCGATACCGTGCGCGACCAGCAAGGCGCCGCCAGTTTCGACCTGATCGAACGCATCCGCCAGACCTCGGTGCGCTTCCGCCGCGACGACGACCTCGCCGCCCGGCGCGAACTCGAAGACACCCTCGACGCCCTCTCGCGCGAGCAGACCCTGCAGGTGGTGCGCGCCTTCGGCTATTTCTCGCACCTGGCCAACATCGCCGAGGACCAGCACCACATCCGCCGCTCGCGCGCCCACCTGATCGCCGGCTCGGCGCCGCGCGAAGGCAGCCTGGCGCACGCCATCGCGGTCGCGCTGGAGGAACAGCGGCTCGACCCGACCGAACTCGCGGCCTTTTTCGACACCGCGCTGGTGTCGCCGGTGCTCACCGCCCACCCGACCGAGGTGCAGCGCAAGAGCATCCTCAACTGCCAGACGGTGGTTGCCCGCCTGCTCGACGAGCGCGACCGCATGCAGCTCACGCCGGAAGAGGCCGAGGCCAACCTCGAAGGGCTGCGCCGCGCGGTGCTCACGCTGTGGCAGACGCGCATCCTGCGGCCGGCCAAGCTGTCGGTGATCGACGAGGTGACCAACGGGCTTTCCTACTTCGAGAGCACCTTCCTGCGCGAACTGCCGCGGCTCTACGCCAGCCTGGAAGACCGCCTCACCGCCACCCAGCCCGCCCTCGCCAACCATGAGCTGCCCGCCTTCCTGCAGGTCGGCAGCTGGATAGGCGGCGACCGCGACGGCAACCCCTTCGTCACCGCCACCGTGCTGGAAGAAGCACTGGCGATGCAGGCCGCGGTCGCACTCGGCTATTACCTCGACGAGCTGCACACGCTGGGCTCGCAGCTGTCCCTGTCGCAGGGCCTGGTGGGCGCATCCGACGCACTGATCGCACTGGCCGGCCGCTCGCCGGATCAGTCGCCGCACCGCAGCGACGAACCCTACCGCCGCGCCATCGCCGGCATCTATGCCCGGTTGGCGGCGACCTACCTCGCGTTGCTCGACCACGCCCCGGCACGCCACGCGGTGGCCGCAGCCGAACCCTACGCCAGCGTCGGCGCGCTGGCCGACGACCTCGACATCCTGCATCGTTCGCTGGTCGCCAACGGCACCGCCACCCTGGCGCGCGGCCGCCTGCGCCACCTGCGCCGCGCGGTGAAGGTGTTCGGCTTTCACCTGGCACCGATCGACCTGCGCCAGAACTCGGACGTGCACGAGCGCGTCGTGGCGGAACTGCTGGAAGTCGCCCGCCCCGGCACCGACTATCTCGCCCAGGACGAAGCCGGCCGCTGTGCGCTGCTGCTGGAAGAGCTCGGCACCGCACGGCCGCTGGCCTCGCCCCACGTGCGCTACTCGGACGACAGCGAATCCGAACTCGCGATCTTCCGCGCCGCCCGCCGCGCCCATCTGCGCTACGGCCAAGGCGCGATCCGCAACTGCATCATCTCCAAGACCGACGACCTCTCCGACCTGCTCGAACTCGCGGTGCTGCTGAAGGAAGCCGGCCTGCTGCGGCCGCTGGAAAACGCGCTCGACGTGAACCTGGTGCCGCTGTTCGAAACCATCGGCGACCTGGAGAACGCCGCGGGCGTGATGGACCGCCTGTTCTCCCTCCCCGGCTACCGCAGCCTGCTCGCCGCCCGCGAACAGACCCAGGAAGTGATGCTCGGTTACTCCGACAGCAACAAGGATGGCGGCTTCCTCACCTCCGGCTGGGCGCTGTACAAGGCCGAGGGCGAACTGGTCGAGGTGTTCGCCCGCCACGGTGTGCGCCTGCGCCTGTTCCACGGCCGCGGCGGTTCGGTCGGCCGCGGCGGCGGCCCGAGCTACCAGGCCATCCTGGCGCAGCCGGACGGCGCCGTGCAGGGCCAGATCCGCCTCACCGAACAGGGCGAAGTGATCGCCGCCAAGTACGGCAACCCGGAGGTCGGCCGCCGCAACCTTGAAGTGCTGGTCGCCGCCACGCTGGAGACCAGCCTGCGACGCAACGGCCGCGACCGCACGCCACAGGCCTTCCTCGACGCCATGCAGGCGCTGTCCGACACCGCCTTCGCGAGCTACCGCGGCCTGGTGTACGAGACGCCGGGCTTCGAGCAGTACTTCTGGGAATCGACCGTCATCTCGGAAATCGCCGGACTCAACATCGGCTCGCGCCCGGCCTCGCGCAAGAAGGGCACCAGCATCGAAGACCTGCGCGCGATCCCTTGGGTGTTCTCGTGGTCGCAGTGCCGGCTGATGCTGCCGGGCTGGTTCGGTTTCGGCAGTGCGGTCAAACAGTGGCTCGCCACCCACCCCAAGGACGGACTCGGCCTGCTGCAGCGGATGTACCGCGAGTGGTCCTTCTTCGCCACGCTGCTGTCCAACATGGACATGGTGCTGGCCAAGACCGACCTCGCGATTGCCTCGCGCTACGCCGCACTGGTGAAAGACGTGGCCCTGCGCGACAGCATCTTCGAGCGTATCCGCGCCGAATGGAAGGACACCGTGGACGCGCTGCTGGCGATCACCGACCAGGTCGAACTGCTGGACGCCAACCCGCTGCTGAAGCGCTCGATCCGTAACCGCTTCCCCTACCTCGACCCGCTCAACCATGTGCAGGTCGAACTGCTGCGCCGCCATCGCGACGGCAACGGCGAGGACGCGCGCATCCGCAACGGCATCCACATCTCGATCAACGGCATCGCCGCCGGCCTGCGCAACAGCGGCTGAAGGCCCTCCTGCTACAGCCCGAGCGCCTGCTTGACCGTCGGCCACTGCCGGCGGCTCACCGGCAGACGCTCGGCGATGCCGGCGAGCAGGATCTCCCAATGCGCCTCGCCGTCCTGTTCGCCGGCACGCTCGACGCCGACGACCGCAGCGCGCGCCACCAGGCAGTTGCGGTGGATGCGCAGGAAACGGCCGGCGAATTCCTGCTCGATCTGGGTCAGCGCCTCGTCGAGCACGAATTCGCGCTCGGCAGTACGCGCGGTCACGTATTTGAGTTCGGCCTTCAGGTAACGGACCTCGGCCACCGGCAGCAACAGGATGCGGCCGCGCTCATTCACGCTGAAGTGCCGGCGCTCGCCCGGCGCCAGCGCAGCCAGCGCCTCATCGGCGGGTGGCCGCCGCTGACGCACCTTGGCCAGCGCCGCAGCCAGGCGCTCGGCACGCACCGGCTTCAGCAGGTAATCGACCGCTGCCAGCTCGAAAGCCTGCACCGCGTACTGATCGTAGGCGGTGGTGAAGATCACCGCAGGCGGCGCCGGCAGGCGGCCCAGGTGACGGGCCAGCTCGACGCCGTCCATCACCGGCATGCGGATGTCGCACAGTACCGCGTCGACAGCACCGCCCTGCTCGATCAGCCGCAGCGCCTCGAGCCCGTTCGCGGCCATGCCGGCCAGCAGGTTCGGACATTCGCCGGCGATGTCGCCGAGCAGGTCACGCAGGCGGCTGCGTGCCGGTGTCTCGTCATCGACGACCAGCACGCGCAGCGGGGTGTCGTTCATGCGCTGACGCTCCGGAATGGCAGTCGGATGCGAACGCGGTAGCGGCCATCCTTGCTTTCGATGTCGAGACCGGCCTCGAGATCGAAGAAGAGGGTCAGGCGTTCGCGGATATTGGCCAGCGCCATGCGGTTGCCGGCCTTGTGGCGATCGGCCTCGACGATGGGATTATCCACTTCGAGGTGCACCTCGTCGGCGCGGCGCGCCACCCGCACGACGACCTCACCAGCATCGAAAGCCGGCTCGATGCCGTGATAGACGGCGTTTTCCAGCAAGGGCTGCAACAGCAGCGGCGGGACCTTCTGCCGCAGCAGGCGTTGGCGCTCGCCGCTGCCCTCCTCGCCGTCGATCTCCCAGCGCACCGACAGGCGATCGCCCAGGCGCAGGCTTTCCAGATCGACATAGCGCTCGCACAGCGCGATCTCTTCGCCGAGCGCCACCAACTCGCGGTGGTCCTGCATCAGCGCGCGGAACAGATCGGCCAGTTCCTCCAGCGCCCGCTCGGCGCGGCGCGGATCGGAACGGATCACGCCGAGCACGCCGTTGAGGCTGTTGAAAAGGAAGTGCGGCCGGATGCGCGCAGTCAGCGCCAGCAGTCTTGCCTCGGTCAATGCCGGCGAAAAGCGTCGGTTGCGGTAATCGAAGTAGGCCAGCGTGACCATGACCGCGACGCTCGCCCAGGCCAGCCAGCGCGGCAGGCTGTCGCCCGCATCGGCAAGCAGCGGAAACCCGGCGCCGACGGTCACCAGTACGGCCGTCCACACCGCGCCCACGCCTTGCCATGACGACAGCCCGGCAAGCACCCCCTGCGCCGCGTAGAGCAGCAGCACCAGCACGAAGAGCGGCAACTCGACCCGGGCGGCCATCAGCATCAGCTCGGCCGGAATGGCGCCGGACTCATCGACGCGGACGAGCACCGTCAGCAGCGCGAGCAGGTTCACCGCCAGCAGCACGCGCAGGATGACGCCCAGGTTGCGGAAATCCGGCAGGGCCGGGGCGGCGAGCGATTGAGGCTTTTGTTTTATACTTTCCATGGTTTACGCGGCCGGATCACCCGCCCGCAGCAACATTCCACAACCGGCCCGAATGCGTGCGGGCCGGCATCTCCTCAGCAGCGGACATTATGACAGACACCACCCCGTCGGCCGATCTCGGCGCTTCCCCCCAGCAACCCGCCAAAGCCTGGTCCGGCCGTTTCTCCGAACCGGTCTCCGACCTCGTCAAGCGCTACACCGCGTCGGTGTTCTTCGACAACCGCATGGCCGAACAGGACATCCGCGGCTCGCTCGCGCACGCGAAGATGCTGGCGAAGCAAGGCATCATCGGCGCGCAGGACCTGGCCGACATCGAGCGCGGCATGGCGCAGATCAAGGGCGAGATCGAACGTGGCGAGTTCGCCTGGAACCTCGACGACGAGGACGTCCACCTCAACATCGAGAAGCGCCTCACCGCGCTGGTCGGCGACGCCGGCAAGCGCCTGCACACCGGCCGCAGCCGCAACGACCAGGTCGCCACCGACATCCGCCTGTGGCTGCGCGACGCGATCGACCGGATCATCGCGCTGATCGGCGACTTCCAGAAGAACCTGCTCGACGTCGCCGAAGCCAACGCGGCCACGCCGATGCCCGGCTTCACCCACCTGCAGGTCGCCCAGCCGGTGACCTTCGGCCACCACCTGATGGCCTATTTCGAGATGAGCCGGCGCGACGCCGAGCGCTTCGCCGACTGCCGCAAGCGGGTCAACCGCCTGCCGCTGGGCAGCGCCGCGCTGGCCGGCACCAGCTACCCGATCGACCGCGAATTCGTCGCCGCCGAACTCGGCTTCGACGAAGTCTGCTACAACTCGCTCGACGCCGTCAGCGACCGCGACTTCGCGATCGAATTCTGCGCCGCGTCCTCGCTGCTGATGACCCACCTGTCGCGCCTCTCCGAAGAACTCATCCTGTGGATGAGCCCGCGCTTCGGTTTCATCGACCTCGCCGACCGCTTCTGCACCGGCAGCTCCATCATGCCGCAGAAGAAGAACCCGGACGTACCCGAACTGGTGCGCGGCAAGACCGGCCGGGTGAACGGCAGCCTGATCGCGCTGCTGACCCTGATGAAGGGCCAGCCGCTGGCCTACAACAAGGACAACCAGGAAGACAAGGAGCCGCTGTTCGACACCGCCGACACGGTGATCGACACCCTGCGCATCTACGCCGACATGATCACCGGCATCCGCGTCAAGGCCGACAACATGCGCGGCGCGCTCACCCAGGGCTACGCCACCGCCACCGACCTCGCCGACTACCTGGTGAAGAAGGGTCTGCCCTTCCGCGATGCCCACGAAGCCGTCGCACTGGCGGTGCGTGCGGCCGAGGGGCGCGGCTGCGACCTGCCGCAGTTTTCGCTCGACGAACTGCGCGCGGCGATGGCGCACGTGCCCGGCGCCGCCGACAAGCTGGCTGACGACATCTTCGGCGTGCTCACGGTCGAAGGCTCGCTCGGCTCGCGCAACCACGTGGGCGGCACCGCGCCAGCGCAGGTCCAGGCGGCGATTGTGCGGGCCCGGGCGCGCCTGGGCTGAACACCGTGGCCCCCGAGCGGATCGGCAAGTACGAGATACGCCGCCTGCTCGGCGAAGGGGCCACCAGTGCCGTATACCTGGCCTGGGACCCCTTCAACCAGCGCGAAGTCGCGCTCAAGCAGCTCTATCCCGAGATTCTGCGGGACCGCGACCACGGCCGGCTCTACCGCCACCTGCTGCTCAACGAAGCCGCCCTGGCGGGGAAGATGTCCCACCCGCACATCGTGCAGATCTTCGATGCGGTGATCGGCGACGACGAAGGCTATGTGGTGATGGAGTACGTGCCCGGCGGCACGCTCGACGCCCTTACGCGCCCGGAAACACGCCCGGGCTTCGATCGCCTGATCGAGATCATTTTCAAGTGCACCCGGGCACTGGATTACGCCTTCCACCGCGGCATCACCCACCGCGACATCAAACCCGCCAATATCCTGCTCGTCGCCCCCGACGGACAGGACATCCGCATTTCCGACTTCGGTGCTGCCTTGCGCACCGCTACCGATACGACGCAGATCTCCGGCATCGGCTCGCCCGCCTACATGTCGCCGCAGCAGGTACGGGAAATGCCACTGGACCACCGTACCGACATCTATTCCCTGGGCGTGGTGATGTACCAGTTGCTGACGAGCCGGTTGCCCTTCGAATCCGACAACAACTACAGCCTGCTCTACCGCATCGCCAACGAAACTCCGCCTCCGCCATCCGAGCTGCGCCCCGACGTACCGGAAGCGCTGGACAGCATCGTGCGCCGCGCGATGGAGAAGGATCTGGACCGGCGCTACAGCAGCTGGGCCGAGTTCTCGCACGACCTCGCACTGGCCTTTCGCAACCGCAGTGTAGCCACCGCCCACAACGTCGTTCCGGACACCGAGAAGTTCCAGACCCTGCGTGCCATGCCCTTCTTCCGCGAGTTCGCCGATGCCGAACTGTGGGAGGTGATCAGCCTGTCGTTGTGGAGCCACGCCCAACCCGGCACCGTGGTCATGAAGGAGGGGGAAACCGGAGACCACTTCTGTTTTCTCGCCCAAGGTGAAGCACGCGTCCGGAAACGCGGCCGCCTGCTCAACCTGCTGACGCCGGGCGACTGCTTCGGCGAGGTCGCGCTCTTTTCCGCCGGCGGCGGCGTCCGTTCCGCGTCGGTCGAAGCAACGACCGAGGTGGCCATCATCACGGTCCATTCCCGCGCCCTGAAGCGCGCTTCGGATACCTGCCGCATGCACTTCTACAAGAGCTTTCTCGAAGTGCTCGCGACACGTCTGTCGCTGGCAAGCGCACGCATCGCCAACCTGTAGGCACCGGATCACGGGCCCCGGCAAAAACGTCGGAATATTTGACACCTTGCCCATCCGACTGCGCGAACACGGTAAAGCTTCTTTATTTAACCACTAAAAATCAATGCATTATAATTCTGCACCAAAAAGGTACGACTCTTGCTTTTGTCCTAGCAAACAGTAGAACCGTGACACGAGTCATGGTTCGGTCATCCCGGCCCGACTATACTTCGGCCAGCCAGATCATCCGAATGGCGCAGCAATTGAGAGAAGCCGCAATGAGCGACCCCAAGGCCAAGCTTCAGCAAGCTTCACCCGACCCTCGCGTGGCTGAAAGCCGGCGGCGTCTGGTGCAGGCGGGCTTGGCCAGCGCGCCTCTTTTCCTTGCACTCAGGACCACGCCCGTTCTTGCTGCGAACTGCAAGAATCCGTCAGGATTTTCCGTATCCGGAAATCTGAGCCGCCCAGGGGATTTCACTCCGTGCAACTTCCTCGGCCCCAGCGGCTGGCGTTCCACGCCACTCTCCTCGTGGCCCTCGGTTGCCCTGCAAAATGCGACCCAGACCAAGAAGCTGTCGGAAACGCTCGGTCCGAATCCATCGTTCACCAACTCGATCAACAACACCCGTCTGTACGACGCGCTGGCGAGCAGCGATGCCTTCATCCGCTACCTGGCGGCTGCATATCTCAACAGCGTATCCAACGCTGCCTTCCCGGCAACAACAGCCCAAGTGACGGCCATGTGGCTCAACGGCCCCACGTCGGCAGGCTACGTGCCCAACGCGAGCTACGGCAGTTCCTGGGACCCCAATGAGATCGTCGCCTACCTTCAGTACCTGATGGGCACTTGAAGCCCGCTGCAGCGGATTTCATCATCGGATCACCGGACACACTCCTGCGCGCAAGGCTCGCCGATCCTCCGCTGTGGAAGGAAGTCGACGAAGGATGGGTGGGGTACGCCGAACTCGCCGGCCACACCTTTCTTCTCGATCCGTTTTCGCGTTTCGTGCTTGATGCCATACTTAGCCGGGAAAACGGCATTCGCCGCAGCGAGCTACCTGAGTGGCTGAGCGAACTCGCCCCTGACCTCCAGCCCGGAGACATGGCCGACACGCTTGATGCCGCGCTCGAAATCCTGCACTCGGCACAATTGATCGAAAGTCTTCCCCTAAGCCTTGAAGCTCGGTGATCTCTCGCAACAGGAGTATCTGCATCGACTGGCCGGCGAAGGCCTGAGGCTGCGCACCGGCCCCTTCGTTGTCCGCATCCGCAGCGACATCGACGCCGTCCGGCAGGGACTGCGCCTGCTCTACGAGCACAATCCACTGGCTGCCGACGACGGTTTCGCCGACTTCCACGTCGCGGTGAGGCACGGTGGCGTATTGCGACGCTGGTTTCGCCCCCAGGTCCGCTTTGAGGTCGACGGTGTCGAACCCTTCCTGCCGCTACCGGCCAATCAGGCACTACCCATGCTCGAATGGGGCATGAACTGGTGCATTACCGCCTACGGACATCATCAACTCGTCCTCCACGCCGCCGCGGTCGCGCGCGGTGAGCACGCGTTGATCCTGCCGGCCCCTCCCGGTTCGGGCAAGAGCACGCTTTGTGCAGCCCTGGTGAATCGCGGCTGGCGCCTGCTTTCAGACGAGCTGACCCTGATAGACCTTGCCTCCGGTACGGTGCACGGCCTGGCACGGCCGGTCAATCTGAAGAACGACTCGATCGGGATCATCAAGCGTTTTGCTCCGGCCGCCGTTTTTT
This sequence comes from Azoarcus sp. DD4, assembly GCF_006496635.1. NCBI lineage: Bacteria > Pseudomonadati > Pseudomonadota > Betaproteobacteria > Rhodocyclales > Zoogloeaceae > Azoarcus > Azoarcus sp. DD4. The sequence continues at coordinate 1,269,193 of NZ_CP022958.1, read as the reverse complement.
CGGCCCCGGCCACCGACACCGCCAAAGGGACCGTAGCCCTCATGAAAGCGCCGACCGCAAGCGTCGATCAGGCCACGGCAGGCACCCTGCCCAAGTGGATCGTGCTGCCGCGCTACACCCCCGGCACGAGCGCCCGGCTGAAGACCATGCCTTCCGGCGCAGCCTTCCTGGCGATTGCCGATAACGCAATGAACTATCACGTTCTCGGCCGCAAGGGCTTCGAAGCCGTCGGCCGGCTGATCGACCGCTGTAGTCGTCACAGTTTCGAGTACAGCGAGCTGGATGAAGCCGTCGCCTGTCTCGACCTGCTCGCATCCGGGGGCGTGATCGGATGAGATCCGCCATCCTGACGGAGGTATTGCGCCAACCGGAACGCATCCGCGGCCTGCCAGCCGCAGACTGGGATGTCCTGATCCGGCAGGCCCGCCACGCCAACATGCTGGGCCGCCTGCATGCGCGCCTCGCGACCGCCGGACAAACCCCCGAAATACCCGAGGATGCCGCCCGCCACCTCATTGCAGGCGCCCATCTCGCGGCGCGGCTGCATCATTCGGTACGCAACGAAGTCATCCAGATCAAGGCCGCACTCGACGCGGCGAACGTACCCCTGGTGCTGCTCAAGGGTGCAGCCTACGTGGCCGCCACTCTGCCGGCGAGCGAAGGCCGCATATTCTCGGACATCGACATCCTCGTGCCTCGCTCGGCGCTTGGCACGGTCGAGGGCCGGCTCATGCAGCACGGCTGGATCACGCCGCCGATCAGCGCCTACGACCAGCACTACTACCGGCAATGGATGCACGAATTGCCGCCGATGCAGCACATCTTTCGCGGCACCGCCCTGGACGTCCACCACGCGATCCTGCCGCCGACCGCCCGCTACCATCCGGACCCGCGCAGTCTGCTCGCCGAACGAGTGGAGGTTCCGGGGTTGCCCGGCGTATTCACGCTCTCACCGGCCGACATGGTGTTGCACGCGGCAACCCATCTGTTTCATGAGGGCGAGGCAGACAACGCCTTGCGCGATCTCAGCGATCTCGACCTGCTGCTGAGGCACTGGGGAGCCGGTCAGCCTGAAACCTTCTGGAGCGGATTGCTGGCGCGAGCCCGTCAGCAACAGCTGACGCATCAACTCTGGCTGGCCGTTCATTTCGTTCGCCGGATATTCGACTGCCCGGTGCCACCGGCAGCGATGCAGTCACTTGCCAGCTTCGAGCCCGGAACAATGCACAGGAAGGTGCTTACCGTGCTGTACGACAGGATCTTCCTGCCTCAACACGCCAGTTGCCGACAAGCCGGCGCCAGCGTGGCCCGCACGACGCTCTATGTGCGGGGGCACTGGCTGCGCATGCCCGCTCACCTGCTTGCCGCCCATTTGCTGCGCAAGGCGTTTGCACCATCCCGCATCGCCTCGCCACAGGCGGATCACCACTGAACGGCGGGCGAAACCCGCATCCCCCGCCGCCCGACAAGCGCTTTCAGGCAGCCGAACTCACGACGCCGGCATCCTTCAGCAGTTGCTGCATCTCACCGCTCTGATACATCTCGCGCATGATGTCGGCACCCCCAACGAACTCGCCGTTCACGTAGAGCTGCGGAATGGTCGGCCAGCTCGAGAATTCCTTGATGCCCTGGCGGACCTGGTCGTCGGCCAGCACGTTCACCGAGAAGAACTCGCGCACGCCACAGGCCTTGAGGATCTGCACCGCAGTAGCCGAGAACCCGCAGGCCGGCGCCTGGGGCACACCCTTCATGTAGAGGGCAACCGGGTTGGTGGTGACCTGCTCGCGAATGACGTCCTTGATATCCATGCTTTTGACTCTCGAAAAAGTTGAGTAAAACAGTCGGGAAAGTCTAGACCTTGCCCGTAACAGCGTCAATATCGTGGAACACGCAGTTCAGCCACGGCCGAGCCAGCGCCCTCCCGACACCCGCTCGATCCCCGCTAGGTCCTTCCATGACGCAATCGAGGCGAAGCCAGCATCTGCAAGCAAGCCGCGTACCGCGAATGCCTGATCGTAACCGTGCTCCACGAACAGCCAGCCGCCTGACTCTAGGTGTTGCGGCGAACGACCGACTATCTCGGCAAGATCGTCCAGCCCAGATGCGCCGGCAGCCAGCGCCGAACGCGGTTCGAAGCGTAGATCGCCCTCCTCGAGATGAGGGTCCGCTGCAGCGATGTAGGGCGGATTCGCGACAATTAGCTGAAACCGCTCCTCCCCCAGGCTGCCGAACCAGTCGCTCTGCACGAAGGACACACTCGCGCCAAGCCGCGCCGCGTTGGCCATTGCCACCCACAAGGCTTCCCGCGAACGATCGAGCGCGGTCACGTCCGCCGCATCGAGTTCCAGGGCAAGCGTAATCGCCAAGGCACCACTGCCGGTACCCATGTCCAGCACCCGCAGGCGCGGCTGGGCGGAAAAATGCGCCAGCGCCAGTTCGACGAGCAGCTCGGTATCGGGTCGTGGAATCAGCACCGCCGGCGTCACGCTGAAGCTGCGCCCGTAGAACTCTCGCTCGCCGATGAGGTAAGCAACAGGCTCTCCCGCGACACGGCGTTCCACCATATGCTGGAACGCCGCCCACTCCGCGTCGCTGAGACGCTGCTCGGGCCAGGCGACCAGGCGTGACGCGGGGCAAGCCAATGCATGGCGCAACAGCACGCGCGCGTCCATCTGCTCGATCCGCTCGCGCGCCCAACCCAGCGCGCCGGCGATGTCCGGCACAGCGCTCATCGGCCGCCTCCGGCGCGACACCCACGCCCGCGATACTCCCGCGACACGCTCACGTCGCCTCCTCCGCCAGTGCCGCCAGCAATTCGGCCTGATGCTCCAGCGTCAAGGCGTCGACCAACTCGTCGAGTTCGCCCTGCATGACGGCGTCCAGCTTGTACAAGGTGAGATTGATGCGATGATCGGTAACCCGACCCTGCGGGAAATTGTAGGTGCGAATCCGCTCCGAACGATCGCCGCTGCCGATCAGGCTCTTGCGCGTTGCCGCCTCTGCAGTCTGACGCGCGCGCAGTTGCGCGTCGTGCAGGCGCGCCGCCAGCACCGCCATGGCTTGCGCCTTGTTGCGATGCTGCGAGCGGTCGTCCTGGCATTCGACGACGAGCCCGGTGGGCAGATGGGTGATGCGCACCGCAGAGTCCGTCTTGTTGATGTGCTGGCCGCCGGCACCCGACGCCCGGAAGGTATCGATCCGCAGATCGGCCGGATTGATGTCGATCGCCGCGACCTCGTCAGCCTCCGGCATCACCGCCACCGTACACGCCGAGGTGTGAATCCGCCCTTGCGTCTCCGTCACCGGAATGCGCTGCACCCGATGGCCGCCGGATTCGAATTTCAGCTTTGAATACGCGCCACCGCCGACGATACGGGCGATGACCTCCTTGTAGCCGCCCAGGTCGGACGGACTGGACGACACGATCTCGACCTTCCAGCGCTGGCGTTCGGCGTAGCGCGCATACATGCGCAACAGATCGCCGGCAAAGAGCGCGGCCTCGTCGCCACCGGTACCGGCCCGAATTTCCAGGAAGAGGTTGCGTTCGTCGTTCGGATCTCGCGGCAACAGGGCGCGCTGCAGCTCTTCCTCGAGTACGCCGATGCGTGCCTCCCCGGCGTCGAGCTCGGTTTGTCCGAGCTCGCGCATTTCCGGATCGTCGATCATCTCGCGCGCCGTGGCGCAGTCGGCCTCCGCTTGCCGGTAGGCACTGTAGAGCTCGACCACCGGCTCGATCTCGGCACGCTCACGGGACAGCTCGCGAAACGCATTCATGTCGCGCGCGCCGTCTTCGGCCGCCAGTTCGCGATCGAGCTCGGCCAGCCGGCTGGCCAGGTATTCCAGTTTGTCGCGTATGCTCTGCTTCATGTCGTCGCAAGAATGGCGCGGCCGCCACAGCGCCCGCAACGGCTGGCCGGCAGCTAGTCGTGCCGGGTGAGATTGAAGAGTTGCTGCACCAGGCGGCTGGCGTCGGCCTGCGTCTCGCCTTCGCTCTGGTTCAGGTAACGCGTGGGGCCATGCATCAGCTTGTTGGTCAAACCGTGCGACAGCGCCTCGATGACACGCTCCGGATCGTCACCGCGCGCCAACTGTCGCAGCGCCCGCTCGATTTCGGCCTGGCGCACACCCTCCGCGTGCTCGCGCAAGGCACGTATGGTCGGCACCGCGTCGCGAGCCTGCATCCAATGCAGGAAACCGTCGACACGCTGATCGATGATGCCTTCCGCTTCGAGCACCGCCTGCTGACGCGACTCCAGGCCGGCATCGACCACTTGGGCAAGATCGTCGACAGTGTAAAGAAAAACGTCGTCGAGCCCCCCAACCTCCGGCTCGATGTCACGCGGCACGGCCAGATCGACCATCACCATCGGCCGGTGGCGTCGCGCCTTCACCGCACGTTCGACCATGCCGAGACCGACAATGGGCAGCGGCGAGGCCGTACAGGAGACCACCACGTCGAAGCGCGGCAGCACATCGCCTATCGTATCGAGCCGCATCGTCTGTGCGCCGAAGCGTGCCGCCAACGCGTCGGCACGCGCCTCCGTGCGATTGGCGACCACCATCGATCTCGGCCCTGCGCCGGCAAAGTGCGCCGCACAGAGTTCGATCATCTCGCCCGCGCCGATGAACAGCACATGCTGATCGGCAACCCGCTCGAAAATACGCTCGGTCAGATGGACCGCCGCCGCCGCCATCGACACGATGTTCGCGCCGATCGCAGTGGTGGACCTGACCTCCTTCGCTACCGCGAAGGTGTTCTGGAAGAGCTTGTGCAGCAGGGTACCCATGGTCCCGGCCTCTTCCGCGCGCCGGGCGGCCTCCTTGACCTGACCCAGGATCTGGGGCTCGCCCAGCACCATGGAGTCCAGCCCGCTCGCCACCCGGAACATGTGGCGGATCGCGTCGCGCTGCGGGTAGGAATAGAGGTAGGGCGAGACCTGGGCCAGCTGCAACTGGTGATAGCCCGCGAGCCAGTCGGCCGCGAGTTGCGGCTGTTCGGCAGCGAAATAGAGTTCGGTGCGATTGCAGGTGGAAAGGATGGCCACCTCGCGCACCCGCTCGGAGCCGGTCAACTCGTGCAGAGCCTGATCCAGCCGCTCGGGCTGGAACGCGACCCGTTCGCGGATCGCGAGCGGGGCCGTATGGTGGTTCAGGCCGAGGGCGTAGAGTTGCATGCGGAGCAGCGGTCGAGCAGGTTGCGTCGGATTATAGCATCGCCGCAACCTGTCAAAAAATTCAGAAAAATCATGGAGTTCTGAAAACCAGCTGCAGAAAGCAAAACAGGCCGACATTAAGTCGACCTGTTTCTATATCTGGTGGCCAGTCGCGGAATCGAACCACGGACACGCGGATTTTCAAGGCATAAATAGCCTTTATCCGCTGCGCAGCTACACGCAACAGGTCGTAAAATCAAGCACTTGGTCGCACTGGACCGCAGTCAAGCGCAGACGTTTTCCGTTGGCTCAGGCAGAAAAACAGCAGAAACCAACGGTGGCGGGAGTATGCCACGACGTCCGAGCCCAATGCAAACCAGGAACGACATAGAGCGCGCTAATGAGCACTCCCGGTTTGACATGGCCATCTTTCCACCTGGTGAAATACATCGCACGCGCTCGCCGCATGAAAAAGAGCCTCCGTGGAGGCTCTCTGTCGATCATGCTCTTTCAGGCTGCTAGAAGCCGTCGCGCAGGCGGGCATGCCAAGCGCGATTCGCGGCCACGGGCTTTGACGGCGAGTCCATCGCCTTCACCATCGGCGCACCTCCGACAAATCGATGATGTCCGAACGCAAGGGTGCGCCCGGAGACCGAACATCGCGCGACCATACCTTCACTTCCCGCATGCCCTTTTCCTTCTGTCGGGCACGGTAGGCGCGCTGACGCTCAGCAGCCGAAGCGTGCTTAGACGGCCTGCCCCGCCGTGTGGGAGAGGCCTCGTCTGAACGGCAGGGAGTTGGGCTAGCGGATTTCGTTGGGTCGTTCATTCTCGTTACTCCATCAGGTGGGTGGAGTGAACGTATAGGCGGTGAGCCAGACGATGGCACCCATGCCTTCAGAAGAGCAGTCCCCAAGGCGCCCGTTGCCACTCACTCGCCGCCTGGCCGCAGGAGTAGCCATTTTCGCAGGTCATCCCACTAAGTTTCGTCACACCGTGACGTCAGACAAGTCACGCCGTGATGAAATTGGCTGCGCGCGCTTTCGTCAGTCCATGACGAAATACACCCAAAAAACTACATTTACATAATTTTGGAACTGGGATTTTCGTCACACCGTCGTACCAGCCGAGACGTCGCGCGTCACCCGTGACGAAAAGCGACGCCCAAAAAACGCAAGACGTCGAATGCCGGACGTCAGCTCCGTCGCCCACCCAAGACTGCGGCCGGTCACCGTACATCAAGCGGCGACACCTCCGCGGACTCCACCACCGCGTCGATGCGGCCCCTATGCGCGTGAGGCCGTCACTTGAGAACTCACCCGCCTGCCCTTACACCGCGGGAGGAAACCAATAGCGCACCTGGTGGCATTCATCCCCCATTCATTGCACCTATACACCTGCGTCATCACATACAGGCACACCTTATGGCGCACGCACGCACATCGAACGACAGCACCGACATTACTCCGACGCCGTCACGCGACGCACAGCAACTCGCCAAGTTGCTCGACAAAGCCACCCTCTGCGAACGCCTGAACATCTCGCCCAGGACAATCGAAAACATGGTGAAGGACGGCTCCTTCCCGCCCCCGGTGCGGGTCGGGAAGTACGTCTACTGGAGCGAGGTTGCAATCCAAACTTGGCAGCGCCGGCTCTTCGCAGCGCAAGAAGCCTGGACAGGGCATTGATCTCCTGCCGTTGAGCCTCGTGACTGCCATCCCTAACGGCAGCCTGAACTGATCGGCCAACCGACAGTGGTCATGCCTTCAAGACGAGCAAGAGAGTCGGTTTGTGACCAAGCCTCAGCTCCGGCCTCAATGGAAACCAGTGGTTCATTGTCTCTCGCCATCACCCTGCTAGCCCTTGAAAATATCTACCTTAGTTTCGAGGCACTTACGCAGATTGAGATCATGCGCACCGACCTCAAACCAACTCGAGGGCTTCTGATAGAAGTCGAGCCCCCGACCGATCTTGATCACCCACCCGTTATCTATACGAATCTCTCGGTCGTGCATATTCGGGTTGAGCTTCACCTCCAGTTCCACATCCAACTCCAGAAGACTCTGTCTGAGCTCCTCGAGCTTTTCAGCGATGTCTGCGAACTGGGTTTTGTCGTCGTAACCGGTGATCAGGTTGATATTCTTCACGGTTCCAGCTCTCAGCACCGTCTCACAGAAGCGGACAAAATTCTGGATCTGGTGCTGCAGGCGGATGTACGGGTCTTCGATCACGACGGATTTGGCGCCCTGTAGATAGGGTCCGATGATCGACTCATAGCTGTAACCGGTATCACCATAAAGGATGGTGAAGTGCTGCTCCTTGAGCTCGACCGAAGAAGACGCAGTGGCTGGGGCCAATGGTGTCGATGTGGGCACGGTCGAATATGACTCAGTCGCAGGCACTGGCTGCACAGCGGGTTGCACCGAACCAACCTCAGCAGGTTGACCATCCGCCTGATGCAAACGGCGACGCGCCGGCTCCTGTGTTGCCGGCGCATCCTTCGACTCAGGGCAGAACACCACCACTTCGTCACCACTGGCCTTGAAGTAGGATAGGTTGATTCTCGCGAACTCGTCATCCGGCTTACGCTTGTTCATCTGCTCCTTGACTCGGCGGCGACACTCAGTGGCGTAGGCCACGTACTCCTCGAACTCCTCGTCCGTCGGCGGCCCGTTGGGATGCAGCACCTTCAAGAACGCACAGACGGTCTTCTTTATGCCTTTTTCGTCGCGCCCTTCGATCGATTTGCCGAGGCGAATGCGCTTACTCACTTCCTCGTACCGATTCGTGTGCTTGAACTGGTAGTGGAAGGCCTCGGCCAAGTAATCGGTAATGAATCCATAGTTGCTGGTCAGGAACTCGCTACTGTTCTTGGGCATCTCCCAACCTGGTATGTACGCGGCGAAGCGATCCATCACGGCCAAGTCGAGCTCCGGCGGCAACGGCTGAAACAGGTCGTGCTCGTTGGAATTCACGACCTGCTGCACAGACACATCGATGTTGCCGACAAAACTCAGGCTAGCATCGGCAATGACTTCGGCCCCGCGTGAGAAGCGCCCGTTGGCCATGAAGTCCTTCATGATCTGTATGGTGTCGGGGTCGCGCACTTTGATCCCGCCAACCTCGTCAAAGGCGACCGTATCCCAGAAGCCTACCAAGCCCACCTTTCGGCGCGCGTTGTTGTAGAACAGCGTTGCCTTGGTCGCCTGGCCTCCCGATATCAAGGTAGCGTAAGGCGAAAACTCGCTGAAGAAATAGGACTTTCCAGTGCCGCGTGGGCCCAGCTCAATGTAGTTGTAATTGGGCTCCACCAGCGCAGCCAGTCTGGCGATGAAATGCATCTGCACGCGTTTCGAGAGCTTCGTAGGCTCCAAACCGACGGAGCGCAGCACCGCTGCGATCCACTCATCGCGGGTGAAAGCTGCTCGGCCTTCTGCGTAGCGGTCAAAGTCGAAGCGGGTCAGCTGGATCGGGCGCAGGTCCTCAATGGAAAACGCGTAGTCGTCCTCATCGATGTCGTTGTGCGCCAGAGTAACTTCGGCCCAGATGCCGCCTTCCAGCAACCTGTCGTTGTCGCGGTAGAACTTCTCACCAATCGCGATGCGTTGCGAGTTGAAGTTTTCCAGCGATGCCCAGTGGCGCTTCTCTTTCTCGACGTAGCGAACGTGAACCTTGTCGATGAAGCGGTGCTTGCCTTTGGTGGCCACCTTGGACTGCGCGGCATTGGCTTCATCCGGCCGTACATAATTCTCCTGCAGCGACGAAAGCACCGCTTCCATGCCGGCGTCCATCTCTGCCTGGTCATTACTGGCACAGTACTTGGCAAGCAAGAACTCCAGGACGAACGTCGGGACGTTGGTGCCTTTCTTGATCCGGTGCAACAAATCTTTTCGTAGCACCTTGCCATCAAAAGTGGCATTCAGTTTTTGATCGAGTTCGTCCATAGGACTTATTCCGTATAGTCGGTTTCAAGCGCTAGGTTGCTATATGCCGCCAAGGTGGTCGGGTTCAACGCCACGACCTTGAACTTACCTCTGAAATCCTCATCCATTCGCAATGCAATCTGTTTGCGTTGGTTCGGCATCAAAGTCACGGTTCTCGTCGCAGGGTTCACGTCGCCACCAGGGCGAGGCTCGCCCACGACGTTACCTTTGCTGTCCTGGGCCTCAAGCAAGATTTCCACGCTCATGTCCTGCGTGAACATGTCGTCTGATACCAAGGTCACCTCGATCACAGGCAAGAGCGTCGTGATGCGCTTCGCGCCGTTCTTGTAGCTCAGCTCCACCACCACCTTGCGCAATTCCGCATGGGCGGCGGTATCCAGCCTGGCCACCAGCACCGGCACAACGGCCTCGGCCAGGGATGCGCCGCCGTGGAAGTACAGGTGCCCTGAGCGATAAGGGGCCATGCTGCGCGGTAGTGCCACTTGCGTGAAATCACCGCGAATGCCGAGCTTCTCTGCACTGACCACCAGGCTGTGACCATCCGCCGTGCCGTCGCCCAGCATCATGCGGTCGTGAGCATTCACCGGCCATTTCCCCTGCGGTTTCACGCACACATCGCCAGCTTCTGCTTGCGCATTCAGGAAGAAGCCGTGGTCGGTCACGATGACCGCCTCTTTGAAGCCCATGCCACGCAGCTTATGCAGTGCCACGCGGATCAGCTTCAGCGTTCCGGGGATCAGGCCCAGCGTCGTTTCCGGGTTGCTTTCCAGTTGGCTGTCGATTTCTGTGGAGCGCAGCACCAGCAGGTCGACGGTTTCGGCAATCTTCGGTTTGCTGCGAACGAAATCGTTGAGCGGCATTTCCGCGAAGCGATCGCCATACCTCTTGGCCAGCACATTCATGCGCTGCGGGACATTGCTTACTGGGGCACCTGCTAGCTTGGGCACCAGGGAGTCGTTCTCCAGCGACAGTGTCAGCCCCGTGCGTGCTCCAGGGAGCAAGCTCGCCATACCTACCAGGGTGATAGTCGGCAGCTGCGCATAGGCCGCTTGCAGCTCGACGGGACCGTCTTCGGCCAGCAGTTTTTCCAATGCCACGCCCAACTCGTAGCGCAGGGCATCTACCATCAGGTAGGCCACCTTACGGCCGCTTTCCTTAAGGCGATCTGCGATCAAGCGATCAAAGGCATCGGCATTTGCAAGGCGCCCAGTGGGTGGCCAACCGGCGGACTCAACGTGCTTCACAAACACGCCCTGAACCTTCTCTGCCAAACGGCGATAACGCGTCCGAGCCTGGCTGATCACTTCATGCATCAAGCCATGCGGATCGAGGAAGTCACCCGCCGCTTGCTCAAACTCGCGCTGCAGACGATCTGCTTCACGCAGGCTGCCTAGGTAGAAGTCGATCAGCTCCGCTTGCGAGCGAGCGTAATCCGGGAGCTGTCGCTCAAAATCTTCGCAGGCCTCGACCAGGCTCAAACCAGAGCGCACCAACTCCCATTGGGCTTGGCTTTCGCCTTTTTCCATCCATACAGAATTTTTTCGTCCACTCAGTACTTGACGTGTGGCATCAGTGTCACCAGTGACTATGCCTTTGATCGCTGCGCGCAGGAAGGTCCGCTCCTCGAAGGGGAAGGTGTCGCGCTCGCCCAGGTCTTCAATCGCACCACAAAGATCGGTCAGGTTGAGTTCTGCCTCGGCGGTCTCGGCGTACTCGATGTACGCCGCACGTGACTTCGGGTCGCTGCGCAGACGGTCGCATACATCCTCGACGATGGGTCTGGCTTCCATCGGTGCGTGCGGCACCCCCTTCAGGGTGTCCGGCAGCGCCACTGGCAGATCAAATACAAATTCACTGAATAGCACGTAGCGCCAAAGTTCATCCGCCAGGGCAGACCAGGTCTTGCCGCGCGTCTTCACGCTTAGGCCCAAGGTAGCACGGAGAAAGTCACGCGCCTCTTGTACCCAGCCTTCCTGACCCTTGAGCGCCTCGGATTGGTTGGCAGTGGGGGCCAGTAGTGCAGCCAGGATCTCGCGGCCGGACTCCACCCGCAGCGTGGCTCGCAACTGGGGCCAACTCACACCGCCGCCGATGGCATCGATCACTGCAAAGGTCGGCCCAGAGGGAGACGTGGCAAAGACCTGTCGGATCTCGGTCGCGTGATCTGGCCTGGCGCGCAGGCACAGGCTCAGATACTCGTCGCCATCATCTTGCGGGAACACCGCGCCGCATTCTGCGTACAGAGCGAATGGGTCGGTTTGCTTCTGCTCGTCAGTCTCAGGTCGCTTGGCAGGCACATAGATCAACACCCCTTCCAGCGGCGCCTTGGGCTGACCTACCTCACGCAGCGCCAGCAGCGCCGCCTCACGGCTTTCGATGCTGCTTTCAGACGCACCTACCACCCGCACCTTGTCGGCGGCCAGATCGAAACACAGCTCGCGGTAGCGCTTGTCGGCGTCGTACACCACCAAGGCGCCTGCCTGTTTCAGGCGCGGCCGCAGCACGCTTTCTCGAATAAATTCAGCAATACTCATGCGGTGGCCTCCGCGTTATCCGTTTTAGTGGCGAGGTGCGTGACCCACAAAGTCTCAAGCGCAGGACTGTTTCCCTCGGTGAGCGAAGTCATCGCTGCAACGACCAGGCTGGCACGATCTCGCAAGAACTCGTTGAAGTCAGCGGTCAGTTTTGTCTTGAAAGCAGTACCTTCAAGATCTGCGTAATGCGCCTTGGAAAGCAAGTCATATGAAATTAGGTGGGATTTCAAGCGTTCGCGCACTACGTCTTCATTGGCCCACTGAACACGCTCTTGCAGGTATTCCAGCGGATCCTTGCGGCCAATCATCCGGTTGGTCTTCCAGGTGATCAGCGCACAGTTCAGTGCCAAATAGCTGGGTATTCCAGCTTCTGAAAGCAGAGCATCTGGAAAAACATGGTGGTATTCGCGCTTCTGAATACTGTCATAAGTTGCTGGCTTGTGGTCTGCAAAGTCGATGGCACCGAGATAGGTCGATACTGCCAAAATGGCGCGAGCCTCAATACCAGCTGCCTTTGGCCAGCCGGCGGCCATCAGTGAATCCACATTTGCCAACGGGAATTCGGCGCGATTCAGCGCAGGTACCGTTGCCAATTCGGAATCGGTAAAGCCGGGATTCTTCAGCAGTGCCTTGATGGCCTTGAAGTCCGCAAACGCACGCGAAGCTGCAGTGTTTTCGTAGCGGTCAGTGAAGAACGCTGACCACAGGTAGCGGCGCAACAGCTTTTCCGCTTTGGCCAGAAAATCACCGTGATCCGGGATCAATTCATAGGCAGCCGCTATCACCGCCAGAACAGCATTCGTCGGCAGCCGCGCCTCGTCGAACACGCGCTGGCCATCCAAAAACGACGCCATGCGCTCTAGCCCGCGCTCCAGCTTTGGCCAGTTGGCAAGCAGCTGCTTCTTATCCATCTCAATCATGCCGCGCGTATTGGGCAGCTTTTCCTGTAGCAACGCGGAGGTGGACAGGATGAGATCAGACACATTGCCGTAGCGACCAGCTGTCGGGCATTTGTCCGTCAGGCTGGCTTCAAGCGCGTGAAGCGACTTCTCAGCCACGCTCTCTACCTCTGCCACGATGATGTCGTACAGGGACAAGGGCTTGCTGTTGGTGTTCATGTTTATGAATACCTGCAGGGCTACATCCTTGCTGGTATCCGCCGGCAACGACAGGTAGGGCAGGTTGAAGTGCGTCACGCGCTCTCGCAGCGTGGTGATCTCTGCCTTGATCTTGTCGCGGGTGGCGGTATATGCCTTGTATTTGGCCAGTGCATCCGGATCTGTGTCTGCTGGCTCGAGTGGCTTGGTCGCATCGTTCAGCCATAGATCGATCTCGGTCGAAATGTCGCCGGGGCGGAGTAGAGAAACAGGGAGCAATCCGCGCTTGAAACACTGGGCTGGCTCTTCAGCCCAGCGTGGCATGCGCAGCTGGTGCTTGTTGACCCAACGCGGAATGCAGCGGATTTCAACCTCGGAGCCCGACTTGCTCTCCCCCCGGTCAAAATGCGGCAAGTAAACGAAAAATGTCTCCCACTCGTAGTTGTTGTGCATCGATCGCCAGAACGCAGTCAGCCGCTGCTGGCCGTCCAACAAGTGCTGAGTCACGGTGCCTGGCGTTTCAGGGTCCGAGCTTGCGATGTAGCGCGACTCGAATTTCTCCTGACCGGCAACTTCGAGTGCCAAGGTCACTCCCACTGGCAGGTTGTTGATGATGGTGTTCAGAAAGCTGGCGATTCGCCCCCGATCCCAGGCCTCGAAACGCTGAAAGCGCGGCAGCTTGACCATGCCTTGCTGAATGTTTTGAAACCAAACGCCCAGAGTTCGGTCTTGTGCCTTGCTGGATTGCTGCATGATGCTCATTCTGTTTTCTCCTCCCAGTGCCTCGTGTGTAAGCCAAGTCGAGGAGGAAGCGATGGAATGAAACTGTTCAACTTTTCCACGTCACGGTCACCAAACCAGCGCAATGAATAGTCTGAGCCATCAGAAAACCTCTCAGCACCAGACATCTCTTCATAACGCAGTGGCGATGGGTAGCGGCCAGCCCATTCCGCGCACCTCGATAGCCGCCTAAGCAGGTCCTCCTCACCTTCTAGAAGGCTCAGCTCTGCCTTGACGGACAGGTCAAACAAATCATGAGTTTTCAGCTCAGACGGAAAACACTTTCCAGACTTCACTCCGCTCTCCACACATGATTTGAATTCCTTCTTGTATTGCGAACTGCCAGCCTGAATCAGTGCTGCCTTTAGAAAATTTTCGATACAAAACGACATCAACATGAAGTACGTTCCCAGGAAATGGTCTGGGACGTGAGCTGCTGGTCGGCCTTCTGACTTGCTTCGCCAGTAACCCCAAAGCTCCTGAATGCTCGGTTCCAGCAGCTTGGCGGACTCAAACAGGTCGATCCCCTTTTGAATCCACTTCGCTGAGCTAAATGCTGCAGATTCGAAATTGGAGCGATGGACCACATTCCAGTCGACGAGATCATTTCCATCCTGGTGTTGGCTCATTCGTTGCCCCCAGCTTTTTTCCTGCCGCGAGCCTTCTTCGGGGCGGCTTCGGGCTCGATGTACAGATTCTCAAGGCCGTGTGCGATGGCCAGGGATTTATCGGCCTTGCACTTCTCGCGCACGCGTTCGGGCCAGTAGTTCATGGCCAGGTGTGCCCAGTCATACTCGCCCTTTTCCAGCTTGGCCCAGGTGTCCTTGAGCACCTTCTGCCAGGGCTTGTGGCGGAACAGCGGCCACAGCGGTGCGGCGGTGATCTGCACGCCATCATCGTGGTTGGGCTTGTAGGTCGGCGCGAGCTTGAGCAGGGTGTCGCGCAGTTCGATCAGCTCCAGCTCGAAGGCTTGCAGGGACTCGAACTGCTTTTCGTCGTCGCGCGCGCGGGCTGCACCCTTGTTGCGCAGCGCCGTCACGTCAGCGCCGACTTGTTTGAGCTTGGGCTCGACGAAGTCGTTGATGGCGGTGTACAGCGTCTGACTTGTGAGGCTGGGGTAATAGACCCACAGCGTGTAACTGCCGGACGTCGTGCTCAGCGGCCAGTAGATCGGCGCCTTGCGGCGGCTCTTGGAGTAGCGCTGTAGATGGAAGGCGAAAAAGTCCCGTTGCAGCCAGCGGCGCACATCTTCCGGCACCGCGACATCCACGCGGGTCAACACCTCCTCGACCAGACGCGCCAGGTCGTGCGGATGGCCTGGGTCGTCCACTAGGATGCCAGTGTGGGCGTGAAAGGGCACCGCACCTTCGGGCAACATACCAGGGCTCTTGGCCGGTAGTGGATCGAAGGGATCAGGGGCCGATGGTGCCTTACGTTCCCCTGTGGCTAGGCGCCAGTCAAAACGGCCAAAAGAGCAGCCGACAGCCCACGAAAGCAGCGTTGACTCAGCATCAGCAGGCAGACTGATTACCTCATCTTCGTCCTCTTTGTCGTTACTTGCATCGTCCGAGGCATCAATGACAATCTGAGAGATGGCCTCGCGGTCTCTTTCGGTAAAGCCATAAATATCAAAGGCGATCAAATCAATATCAGCTTGGATACGACTCAGATAGAGTTCGGCGCTTAACGTGGAAGACTCGTAAACGCGTGCCTGCAAAGCAGCGGGCAATAAAAACGCGTGCGACGTCTCTTCGACAGTGTCCATGACGTATCGGAGAGACCAAGCTTCTTTTGCAAGTTGTGCAAGCGCATCGCGGACGTCGCCTCTTAAATCTGGCGCTGGCGTCTTTTGAATAATCCCAACTTCGAACGATCTCGCAGTTGAATCCGCAGCGTTAAGCCTGGTGCCGACCAACGCCTTAAAGGGCGTTGAGTTCATCAAAGCGCAGTTGGCAAGCAGGTGCTTAGCGCTATTCTCCAAATCAAAGGCAGCAGGGCCTTTGCCGGTGAACACACAACCGGATGGCATCACCCTTGGACCAAATTCCTGTGTCCGACTTGGCCAAGTAATTCCTGGCCTGAAGAAAAAGTCTACCGAGGCAGGCTTTTCTAGAGGTCTATGCTCTGTTCCGATAAATCCAAGGTATGTCTCACGCTGAGGATTCCAAGCCACAACCAAGTGAACGTCATAATAGAACGGGCTGTAGCTTCCCCCCTTTGCAATCGGTCGCCAGGAGAGATTCGGCCTTAGGGATGGATTAATCTCCCACCAGGTGCGGATATAGCGCTTATCGTCGCCAGCGGGATTTGTGATGCATGCATTAGTCCGACCGGTGCTAAATGCGGGAAAAGCTGTAAATGCATTTCGGATATTCTTGGTTACCCAGTAGGCGAAGGATGACCCAGGGATATCTGAAAAATCCTCTGGAGCAACTTCGTAGAAGTTGCTTCTTGTCTCACCACGTCGAAAGGAATCCACAGCGGCGAAAAGCGCTTTT
Source organism: Azoarcus sp. DD4 (assembly GCF_006496635.1). Lineage (NCBI taxonomy): Bacteria > Pseudomonadati > Pseudomonadota > Betaproteobacteria > Rhodocyclales > Zoogloeaceae > Azoarcus > Azoarcus sp. DD4. Next base: position 1,253,187 of record NZ_CP022958.1, on the reverse strand, counting down.
TGTTTATCCTGGTCAGCGAGCAGACGTATGAATAGAGTCATTATTGTTTCTCCAACACGTAGGCTGCTGCTTCCACCATGGCGTCATCCATGACCCCATGACCGAGATCTATCATGACCGCTGGGCGCGCCATATTGAGGACAATTTCTTCCCGCCACTGCTGGTAGCTGGATAGAAAAAAACAGGTCCTAGAGGTTATGGACCCTAGCCGGCCTCCAGCTCTGAGCAAACCAAGACCTCGCTCGACAAAGATTGTGAGCAAATCGTTTCTCGATCGTGGGTATGCAGAAACAAGCGCACTTTTGACCCCGAGACTAGGCTCTCCAAACGGAGGATTCATCACTACCACGTCGAAAAACTCGCGGCACAAGTCAATGAGGCGAAGCCCCTGCAGAGCATCTTGCGCAAATAAGCGCCCCTGATACGTCGACTTGGCTGCATGGGCGAATTCGGTGAGTGCCGTGCGCAAACGCGCCTCCGCCTGTTGCCAGTTCTCCAGCTCCTGCGCAGCAAACAGGCCGGTGCCTTTGCCGACGTAGACCTGGCGGATCAAGCTCGGCAACTCGCGTTCAACCTGGAGCAGCACTCCGAGCTCCGGCAGGCCCTTGAGCAGTTGCAGGGTCTTCTCGAACAGCTCGGCATCTTGTTGATCGAGGTTGGCCGCAAACTGCTGGCGCAGCTCACGTTCCGCCGGCGGCGCAATGGCGGCGACCACATGGCCGCGCCCAATCAAAGGGCGGTCTTTGGCCTTGACGCCGGCATCGTGCCAAGCACGTTGCGCCCGCAGCCACAGCGCCAACGAAGCGATCTGCGCGGCGCGCGGATCAATATCGACGCCATAAATGTTGTGTTCGATGATCAGGCGCGGCACATCGCGCAGAAATGTCGCCTCGTCCTCATAGGTCTGGCACAGTGGCTTCAGGGCCGCTTTGGGCTGGGTGGAAACGTCCAGCGAACCAGGGCCGTGCTGTTGTTCCCAAGCCCAGGCCTCGCAATAGATCTCGGCGAACAGATCAAAGGCATACAGGCCGAAGTGCATGGAGCCGCAGGCCGGGTCCAGCAGCTTGAGCGTGCGCGGGTCACGCAGCTTGGTGGCGGCTTGTGGCATTTCGTCCGGCTTCACCAGCAGGTATTGGCAGCGATCGCGTAAACCTGTTTGCCCGCCCGTGGCGTTGAACCAGAGTCGCCCGAGGGTGTTGTCCACCAGGAACTCGACCACATAGCGCGGCGTGAAGAACTGGTTGCGTACCGCCAGTTCTCGGCTGTTGCGCGGTGCCTGACTGGCATCGCGCATCGCCTTGCGCTCTTCCTTGGAGTTGAAGTACTGGTAGATCCAGCCGATGGTTTCGTCTTCGCTCCACAGCGGGGCGATGTCGGCATCGTTGATCAGGTTCAGCACTTGCAGCAGCGCGGCCTCGCGCGGGAACAGGCGGCCCTGCGGTGAGTAGCGGTCAAACAGACCGGGCAGGTCTTGGGCGAGCTCATCGAACACGCTGAACAGGTACACGCGGTAGGCATCGCCGGTTTCGCCCAGGCCGGTGCCAGCCAAGCGCGCGTAGAGCTGAAAGCCCTTGGCTTGGAAGCCATTGCCCACTGATTCGACCAACAAGCCACGCGCCTCAGCCATGCGCAGCGCCGCCAGGCGGTTCAGCACGGTAAAGGCCTGCTCGCGGACGATACGGTCCAGCCCCTGGGTGGCATTCATGTCGCCACTGGCGGTGTAGTGCGCCAGGGTGTCGCGCAGGATGCGGGCAGTTTCGCGCTGGGCGTCGTTGATATGCCGCAGGCTGGTCAGATCGGCCACGCTGCCCGAGTTCGGGTCCATGCCGTAGTCGTTCTGCAACTGGCGGGTGAACTCTTCTTCCAGCACCCGGCGCGCATCGTTGACGAAGCGCTGCAGACGGTTTCTTGTTGTTTGGTCGAAGGCCATCAGCTATCGGGCTCCTGTGTCGTAAGCAGCGAGGTCGCTGTCGAGCGACCAGATCAGCACGCGCGACATGGGGTGTCGGTCGCTGGTTTGCTCCCACTCTTTGATGATGGAGAGGTCGCTGAGACTGACGCCTTCGCGGGTTTGGCGGTCTGATTTGTTGCGCTGCGCATAGTCTGGGAAATCACCCAGCCATCGGAGAAAGACTTCGCTGTCTGGAAAGTAGGTTGTTTTAAATGGCGCTTGATTGTTAAAGGCCTGTGTCACCTGTTCAACCAATGACTGAGCGAATTGACGACGCAGGCGGCCATCGGTCAGGTCGGCAATGTGGTCCCCTGTTTCCCAAATGGTGGCCATTGGCAGAAGGAAATAGTCGCCGCTCTCAACCCGAACGGCAAATTCATCCAAGATTTCATCTCGGTCTTGATTGAAACCTGGCACATCGAGAACATTCAAATAAACCGATGTATCCAGTAATACGATGTCACTCATTGCTGGCTCCCGATCGCATCTTGGCCAGCCAATCCAGGGCACGCTGCTTACGGTCTTCACCGGTTGGATGGTGTTTGACGAAGCGCTCCAACGCGCCAGAGGTCATCAGGTGGCCCAAGGTGCCCTGGGCGATCAGTTCTGGGTAATCGGGCACATCGGCCAGGCGCACCAAGCGGCTGGCGCCGTCTTCTGGGTGGCGATAACAAAACACCACATCGGGCACGGCGCTGTCGGGTAGCGCATCGAGCATGGCCGGATTGTGGGTGGAGAGCAGCACGCGCAAATCGCGCTGGCTGGCGATGCTTTGAATCTGTTGCAGCAGATGGTGAGCCCGGCTGGGGTGTACGCCGTTGTCAATTTCCTCGATGACCACCAGGCTGCCTTCCGGAGCTGACAGCATTGCGGCGGCAATAGCCAGAACACGCAAGGTGCCGTCGGAGAGCAAAGAAGCATCTCGCTGATCTGTCCTGCCACCAAAGGTCTCGGTGAGCTGAACCATCACGCCACCGCGCGGCTCCTCTAGGAAAGACAGGCCGGCGATATCTTGCTCGGGCAAACTTTGAATGAAACTCAGAATGGCGGTACGGTTGCTGGCATAAGGCTCATTCTGAGCTTGTTCCTCACGCCCCCACAGATTGAATAACACCGCCGAGACGTTGCGGCCGTTGCCTTGCAAGTCTTTGTCAGAAGGAAACGCATACTCGCGCATCTGCGCTGGTACAGGATCGAGAAAAAGAATGGCAGAAAGCCACCGCTCCAAGTCTTTTGTAACCGGGGGGATACGCTCCCGAGAGCTTTTATGCTTAGCTTCGAAAGTAGCTTGGCTGGTGAGCTGGGTAAAAATGGCAGTTTGGTCAGTGCAAGTTATATGCGGCTTATTTCGCCCGTTTGCAAAATTGTTGTAGGCCACACCCGCGTCCGTACTTTGCCCATTGGACGGCTGATCCAACGTATACAGCGGTACTTTTGCCCCGTCGTGAGTTAGCGTCTCCTTGGTGATGTGCAAGCCATCAGCACGGCGGCTTAGATTCATACTGAGATGGTTCCACTCGGTAGCGTTTGTGTACACGCCTAGGCCAAATGAATCACAACGTTGATAGGCCAAATCCTCCTGTTTTCCGCGCACCACCTGATCGCCACTTTGTACAGCAAACCGGATAGCCGAAAGTTTTTGCCCTTGAGCCAGCCAGGACAAAAGTCGCAAGCCTTCGATGACATTGCTCTTACCTGAGGCATTAGCACCGATCAGTACCGTCAGTGCAGACAGCGGTAATGTTGCCTGTCGGTAGCTTTTGAAGTCTTCCAAAGTGATGGCCGTGAGCATGGTCACTCTCCTTTGAGCGCAAATGACACTTCGATCTCGGCATACAGCGCGAGCTGAGCCTTGATTTCGTGGAGCTGCTGAATCAGCGCGTCGATGTCTGCCGCCGAGGTCATCTTCACCGGCACGGCGATGGACTTGGTGAGCTTGGCGGGGCCTTTCTCGCCTGTCTTGGCCCGCTCTTCCTCCATGCGCTGGCGCAGGCGCTCCTGGCCCTGGCGCTGGATCGACCGTTTCAGGTCGTCGAGGGTGCTGTTGATGTCGTAGTCGCGGGCCAACAGCTTCTTGAGTCCAGCCAGATCCTGCGTTGCTGCCAGGGCGAGCCCGTCCAGCCGGTTCACGGCGTTGCCGCGCTCCTCCTGGGTGAGCTCTTCCCACTCGGGGATGCGCTGCAGATCCTCGACACCTTCCTTCAAACGCAGCTTTTGCTGATCGGAGAGCGTGATGACCGCATCGCGCACGCGGCCCTTCAGATGGGTGAGCTGCGAATTGAAGTCGGCGGTGTGTTTGTAAAAGTCCTCTTTGCCCAAGCGCTCCGACAGGGTTCCCAGGTCTTCGGCGAGTTCGCGGCGCAGCTCCCCTGGCACGCCGGTGTCCGGCAAGGCCTCGATGTCGCGGCGATGGGCTTGCAAGTCACGCAGGGTGGCGTCGAGCCCGTTGTCGAGCGCCCGCTTCACTTCGAGTGCCCACTTGAGGTTGTCGTAAATGGCGGACGTTTCGGCACCCAGGCGCTGCGGGGCGTCGGAGGCATCGGTGAACAGGACATCGGCAATGTCCTGGTTCAAAGTGCGGATGCGGTCACTGCCTGCCAGCCCAAGGCCACTGAGCTTTTCGGCCAAGGAACCATAATCGTGCTGGAAGCGCGGGAAGTGCTTTGCCGCCGCCTTGCTGATCTCTTGTTCCAGCGGGATCACCATGTCGCCCACCAGTTCGGTGAGCCTTTCAGCGGCACGTCCGAGCGTTTCGATGGACGGGCGCTCATCGCGCAGCGCGACGCCGATCTGCTTGAAGGAGTTGTTGGTCTTCAGGGCGTCGATCGCCTGCTGCCCTGCAGCCGTGACCTCACGCCCGGATACCTTGAGTTTGATTTCACCCGCCATGAGCATGGCGGCCACGATGTAGCGCGTGGTATCGGGTGACCAGCCAAACGGATCATTGCTGAAATCGTCGAGCAGCCGCTTGCCATCGACGGTACCGCGTTTGTCGATGTAGTCGCGGATGCTGATCATCGCCTTGTGGTCGGTCTTAAACGAGGCACGACCCGCGACGGTTTGCACCAGGCCGAGCGGGTCCAGCGCACTGCTGATGGCGGCGGGATTCGCGACCTTGAGGAATTTCTCGGCGGTGTCGGTTCCCGCACGTACCGGCGCTTCTACGTACCGGTCGAACACTTGGTCGGCCACGTCAGAGAGCAGCTTCTTGGCGGCCTCCAGCAAATCAGCATCCAGTGCCGACACCGCCGTGGCCTGGCCACGGAACACGAACGAGCCGGCTTGCAGAGTTTGTTTGATCTTGCTCTGGAGCTGGGTCGCCAGCTTGGCAGCACGGTCGAGCTGGCCGGTGCAGTAGTCTTTGACCTCTTGGTCTGGCTCGTTGCGGTGCAGTTCGGCAATGCGCTGGCAGCGATAGATTTCGTTCGCCAGATCGTCGAGTTCGGAATTGGCGCGAGCCAAGAGCCCGATGACATTCCGACCGGCCCGACTACGGGAGTCATCCAGCATCCGGTTCTTGGCGGTGTCGTAGTCGCTGGCAGGCACCAACTCGACAACGGTCTGGATGGTGCTCTGATCACCAGCCAGGCTGGTGATGGCGCTGCCGGCCTGGACCTTCAGGCCCGTTGCGACGGCCATCGTACCGTGGAGGCTGACACGGGGCAGCGGATCGAAGGACTCGCGCAGCGCATCGTTGAAAATGCGCTTCACATCCACGGTGCGCAACGCAATGGCGCCACGCTCCTGCTCTATATCCCGCAGCTTCTCGCTGAGGAACACCAGGTTGCCATCCTTCTCGCCCAGCGGCACATGCACGTCGTTCAGCATCTCTTCGACGGCTTTCTTGACCGTATCGAGCTGGGATGCTGCCGTGACGGAGGGATGCATCAGGCTGGCGACGTTCTGCACCGACACCGGCAGGTTGCCGAGGATCTGCAGGACGGCGACGGACTTGGCGATGTCCTGATGGAGTTGCGAGTCCGGGAAGCGAATCTGCACCTTGCCGACCGCCTGGTGGATGGACGTGAAAGCGCGGCGAATGTCCTTTTCCAGTTCGTCGTACAGCGTCACCGTGGTGGCGAGCCAACCCACGGGCTGATCGGCCATGGCCTTGGAGCCGCCTTCACCCTTGAGGACATCCTGGATCACCTTGATCGCAGAGCGCAGGCCGATACCGCCGGTGGACTTGGCGAGCGCGCCGAGTAGGTGCAGCAGGATGTCGAAGTGCGCCGGCAGGAATGGGTAGAGATTGGTGAAACTCTCTTTGCTGAAGTCCGCGTCGTAATACTTGGCGTCTTGCAACTTGGTGTTGTGTCGCAGTGCCTGACCATGGGCATCGAACAGCTTGGCAAGCTCGGTCTCGCCCGCTGGCGATTTACCGAGCAGACGGCGGTAGCAGATTTCTTTGATGTCACTCGATTCGAGGTCGATCTGGATTGGGAAGCGGTCTTTCAGCTTGTAGAGCTTGTCGGAGTTCAGCGCGGCGCGTGGGTCGTCTTCCGTCAGCGTCTGCTGCGCGGTAGAGATGATCCATGCCTTGCCGTCGCCCAGCCGCTTGAGGTTCTTGGCCAGGCCATCGAGGTTGAGGATCAGGTTGTCGCGAGAGGCCACGTACTGACCGACCTCGTCGACAATGAAAATGATGTTCTGCTTGCCGCTTTTTTCGCGGACGATGTCGATCATCTCCTGCACGCGCTGGTCTTCGAACTGGAAGAAGCCCTCGGTGCTGGAAGAGAAGGACTTGGCCTCGGGGAAGAGTGCCGGGTACATCTCGTGGGCGATTTTTGGGATCAGCCCGTCGATGGCCAACGGGTTGTTCTGCACGCGCGCCCAGGTTGCACCCGGCAGCGCTTGGGCGATACGGTCGTGCAGCTCGGGGGTGCGACCGTCTTTCTCGACCATGCGCTCGAAGGCCGCGACCTTGAGGTTTCGTGAGTAGCCGGCCCACTGCAGCACCTTGAAATAGAGGACGGTGGAGACGTCTTCCATGGTGGCGCCGGCGAGCATTTCACTGGCCAGGTCCAGCATCACCACGGCGGCCGGGAAGCGCTTCGCCACCGTGCTGAGGAGCGCCTTGGTCTGTGGCTTGTGCAGGCGGTCTTGCAGGTAGTTGATGAACGGTGTGCCGTCGATAGTGCGCTGATCATCGAAAGCCAAGCCGAGGTACTTGGTGAACGAGCTCTTACCGGAGCCGTAGAAGCCAGAGACCCAGACGCCTACCTCATTTTCGCCACCAGACTCCATCGCCAGCTGCATGCGATCGAGAAGCTTGCGGAACTGCTCCTCGATGCTCTCGGTGACCACGTATTCGGAGATCTCAGCCTTGAGGCGGCCTTCTTGCGAGGCGCCATAGGTGATGACCTTCTCGATGGTCCGGTAGATGTCCTTGCTTGGGTCGAAGAGTGAGCGAATGGTCATAGGTTTATCCCAGGGTTCTTTTGTCTGTTCAGCCGCCGACGTGGACGGAGCGGTAATTACCGTCTTCCGGGTAGAAGCCAAGAAACTTCAGGCGCGTCTTGCCGGTTCGCACGCCGGGGTACAGAAAAATCGTCGGCACATGAAACTTGCCCTGGAGCTGACTCTCGATGGCACCGATCCGCATGAACGGGTGCAGTGCCTCAAGGTCCGTTACCAAGAGCAGCGCGTTCTGTTGGCCTTCGAGCGGCTGCAGGGCATCCTCAAGTCGCTTCAACAGGCCGTTATCCGCCGTCAGGATGTCCGCTAGCGCTTTGTTGGTACGTGGCCAATCCAGTGGTGCTGACTTGTCTTCCATCACGCAGAGCGACCAGAACGGGTCGTCTTTGAGCAGTGCCCAGAGCTGTTCGGCGATGGAGAACGTGTGCACGTCCCAGCCTTCCTGGTGCAGTTTGGCCACCCAAGCGGGTGTTTGCCGCTTCACCTCGAGGATTTGCTCTGGCGGGAAGACCAAGTAGTAGATCGGCTCGAAGCTCGCATGGCCGAGCTCGCGCCCGTGGCGGATGCGCTCGCGCAACTCGTCGAAATCAGCTTTGAGTGAGGACATCGCAGAGCGCCTCCATGTTTTGTTGTTTCCAACTGATGCGAATCACATCACCCGCCGCTTGGACGATGAGCAACCCTTTCAGCGAAAGTCGCTTGAGCTCTTCCAGCACGTCTTCCCGTGCGAGGCCAAACAGCTGCCAGTCTTCATGGGTCAGCAACGCGTTATCACCGACGCCGGAAAAGTGCAGCTCATAGGCTAGATATGCAGCCGCAGACGGCGAGATGCGAAACGGCAGGATGCGGCGGCTTGAGCGCAATCCGCGCTCAAGCATTCCGTAGTCGGCACAGCATCCGGTCAGATAGGCGGAGACGCGCCGCACCGTGGTTTCCGACCAGCGCTTGATGGTTTTGCCGTCATCGATACCTCGCTCGACAAAGGTGCGAGCATCCTCATTGGTGATCTGGGTGTATCCACCTGCGTACCGGATCCAGTAAACGTGGCGCACGAAGTCTCCAAGGATCGGGTTGGATCGACTCGTAAACACGAGCATGAGCTGCGTCAGGTCGGCAGTAGAGATCGTTGTGGACAGGCGCTTGAGGTGTGCGGCTGGCGCGCCGTCTGACACCAGGTAACGAGGAGCGAAGCATTCGACGACGATGTTGCGCAGTCGGCGCGCTGTAACGGTGGGGAATCGACCCGATTCCAGTGCGACCTGATGCAACTGGTTGGCCGACATGCCAGGCGACCACAGTTCGAGCAGCGTCTTGGTCTCATTGACGAGCCCAAGGCCTGCTTGCAACTGAGTCGTGTAGGGCTTGTTGTCGACCACGATCACCCCACCAGATACGGGTATGTTTTGGTGTTCTGCGTGAACGCGGAGAGGTAGCCTGCTGCGATGGCATTCAGGGTGTCGGTGGAATCGAGATCCTTGATGCTCCCGACCGCCGTCGGACCCACGCTGGACGTGCCGCCCGTGGCGGCCAATCGCTTCAACGCATCCAGTGCAGCTTCTTTGCTCAGTGGCGCCTGACTGGCGATCTCCTCTCCCACGCTGCTTTGCAGGGTCGCGTGCAGGTCTTGCTCGACCTCCTCGGGCAACCGGAACAGGTGGTAGCTACCCACGCTCAAATGCTCGTCGTGCAATCGTCTGGCGGCCTCCAGCACGCCGTGGTACTGAGCAAGGCGAGATGTCTTGGAAAAAACAGGCTCCAGGAAGAGCCGGCTTGATGCCTCATAGAAAGCCGTTGGCCACCAGGCGCACTGAGCACGTTCTCCGAGGAAGCCGACGAGGAGCCTCATTAGCAGCAGGGTAGACAGGTAGGACTCCTTCATTTCATTTCTCTTTGTTCGTAGGTTTTGCCGACTCAGCCCGCGTAGGGTGATGCATTTGTTGATCAGTCATTAGCTGCTCCTGCACCAGAACTTTCTGGTGCAGCATATCCCGGTGCCAGTACAGCATTGCGCACACCGTAGATAGCAAGGTGGTCTCTCAGCCAAAGCCGGTACTCATGCCCGCGCAGGCTGTGATCAGGGGAGCAGTCGACACTCCATTTACGTAGGACGTATCCAGCCGTGGCAGCGCGCAGTTTCATCCGCAGCATGCCGTCGCGCATGCCGTAATCCATTTCGGTGATCTCCGGCCGGGGCTGATCCGGGTGCGGCACCAACTCCAGTTCGACGATCCGCGTCCACTGAACGTCTTGATCGCTGATCTCATTGGCTGCAACTGGCTGCCCCTGAAGCAGGACAGGGTTCTTGATCCGGGTGATGACGAAATCCCGGAACTCCTTCGACTCCCGGTCGAAGGCCCGGACATGCCAGCGCAGGCCGTTGTCGATCAGCGCGAACGGGACGATCTGTCGCTCGGTGCGGCCTCTGGAGAGGGAGTAGTACTCGATGCCCAACGGACATTCCTGATGGATTGCCCGGGTCACGCTCGCAAGGGTGTCCAGATCTGGATCGGTGAGCCGAGACAGGCTCTCGCTGACAACCCACGCATTGAGCCGCATCGGCTCGCCGTCACCAAATCCCTGAGTCAGCCACGACAGCACCCGCTCCGGGGGGAATTCAAAGACCGGCTGGAAGCCTGGCGCCAAGACGTAGGACTTTGCCTTGGAGTCGTAGTCGATGTTGCCAGGGGCCAACTCCTTGTACAGCGCCAGATCCCTGGATGCGGCGGCAGACCCGATGCCAAACCGCGTGACCAAATCCTGGCGGCGTATCTCCCCGATGAAGCGCAGGCGCAACTCCACAAACGCGAGTCGGTCGCGCTGCGGCTGGGTTAAATCTGCAAGCTGTTCGTTTGGCATCTGGCCTCGCTCGCTATGGTTATCGCATGTATACGACAGCAATTTCCGCAAGTATATGACTCAAAACAATATCCATCTATGACCTTTTTAATACCAACATCAGCATCTTTATGATAACAATACCCCCGCGACGATCAGACGATCAACACTGCCTACGAAAAATTTCGCTTAGATGCCCCTCAAGGCGGTGATGTCGGGTCAATAAGGATTACTGGAACGTCCTGCCCCCGCATACCTGCCCTCGGCGGGAGTCGGCTTTGGTCGATAACAAGGGGCGGCCACTGCCCCCAGTGCTACGTGTTCTGAACCCGCCTGACCTGGAGAGCGAAGCCGCGTGGCAACAGATCGCCCCTATAGCTACTTGCCAAGCCCGCAGCGCCCAACGATGCTTGCAAAGTTATGCTTGCCCGTTAGAACCGGCCCAGGACTCCAAGACACCCTTACGCGACGGGGTTTGCCGGAGGTATTGATGAAGACGGAGAAGGTGCTGCCGCGTTTCACGATGAGTTCAAAATCCTGATGCCCGAGCCAGGGCATCCGGTGGTGAGATGGCGTTACGCCTCGGGTAAGCGGCAGCCGTGTAATTTGGCAAGCAGTCCGGGGAGCCGATACAGCACAGCACCCAGTGCATCGCCTGTGTTCGACGCTGACGGTGCATCCAAGCAGTTACAGCCTGGGAGCAGCACCCCGTCCCCAGAGCGTGCGGCGGACGATTAGCGCGCTGAGGTGCGCCCATCATGCATACCGAGAGCCCCGTGGGCTCGTCGATGGCTACCAACAGATCCGCAACGATCTGAACGACCTTGGCGAGCTTTGTGGCAGGCTCCGCGTCCGCGGTTGATGCGTTTGGCCGGCGATTTCTCATTCAATATGGAGCAATGGATTAACCTGGCCGTTGAGGCCATGAGCCACGCGAGGTTAATCCCGTTTGATGGAGCCTCCGATGCGCGGAGATAAAGGTCTTCCGCGCGCGATCCCCGGACCCGCAAGACGAGGTGTTGTTATCGTCGCCACGGCATCATTACCCGATGGCACTTCAGCCAACCTGCAAGGCAATAGCTGAAGGAACGAACTTCCAGCACCGTGATAATCCTTTTGAGTACCCAACTGTCGACGCTGACGAGCAACCGTTCAATAATCATCCGATGGCAAACTTGCAAGCAAGCCCTGGTCGTCGTCACATGAGTTGATCCGATACGTTAAGCCAGGATCAGCATAGTTCGCGGCAACTCACCATCCCGCGAGACTTTATACGACGGGCACCCAGGTTCCCCTACGGGTCACAGCCAACTCACGTCCGGCCGCAACCAACCGAGTGATGACTAACGTATCCACCGACAATGGCGCCGTCGAGGCAGTATTCAGAGCATCGACGCCCCCAAAAGGTGCGCCAGTGGCTGACCACCGTAGGCCCCATTAATTCACTATTGGCAATCAACTGCGGCAAACGGAAGCAAACCTGCAGCAGGTTCTCATGACCTCAACGTCGAGAAGCGGACGTCTGGCGCCGTCCTTCAAAAACCGCTGACCAGGGCGGCCGGCGGGACGACTCACTGCAAGCCGGCATCAGCCGGCCTGGGTGCAAACCTCCCCTTCATGGCTCCGCACCAGCACAGCACTCCATGCGCTCCCTCCTCACAAAGAAGGCCACCACCCTCGCGCAACACAAGTAAGGACAACCTTGCCTGAGCGAAGGAGGGGAAGGACGCCACGCCCAAAAAGACAGCTACCTGAGGATAAAGAGGCTAGAAAAGGCTAGAGGCGCGCAGGCACATAGAAAAACGCCCTCCACCGCAGGTCAATATGCCGATACGACGGCCTCCACGAACTGTGGAGTTCAGGTTTCTCTGCTGCGGAGTTCAGGCACAAAGGCTGTGGTGTTCAGCAAAATTGCCTGTCGCGTTCAGGTCGGCCAGCTTGCGAGCCGGGATACTGCTCGGCCCCCCTTAGCGGGTGGTCTCCCATCGAACTAGGGCCCGTACCACAGCAGGCGGACCGTTTGTGCCTATACAGTCCCCCCGTAATCGAGCTTCCCTGAAATGATCACCTCTTCCCGCCTTGCACCTGGCAAGACTCAGCTCAGCACGTGCGCCCCTAGCCAACTCCATCAGCAGTTCTACAGCGCTTGCGCCCAACGTGGGATAACTGCTTCCGACATGCTTCGGACGCTGATGGAACGTTTCGTTCAAATGTCCTCGGAGCGGCCGAATGGTCAAGCGTAAGCCCCAGGCCGACCGTATCGCTGAGCTCCAGGCTCTGGCTGACAGCACTGCGGAGGCTGCTCTCGGCGCCGAACCGGCCTATCAGACAACGGTACTCAACGCGGCGGAGACGATAAAGCACATCGCCAGCAACATGAGTCGCAAGAACATTGCGCCGGCGCCCGCGGTTCTGACTCTTCCGGACAATGCAACCGCCCAGGAGCTGCGCAGTGCCCGCACGAAGCAGGCGGCCCGCCGCGGCCAGGATGTGTATTTGCCGAACTGGTCGAGCACGGCCCGTGCGCTGCCCGACGTCTTCCTGCGCACCGCTCTCTTCTCCTCGAGCTCGTCGGTTCAGAAGCAGAACGACCAAGTACTTGCCGGCGACCTGCCCTTAGTGGTGACCAACGACGAGATTGCCTCCTTCAGCGGCATCAGCTTCTTCTTCAGCGGATACCGCCTGTGTCAGTACGACCGCCAGGTCTACGCCACCTGTCTGGACTACTACCGCGAGCAGCCGCTGGCAACGGACGACTGCCCCCGGCACATCCGGACTAGCTTCCACGCGTTTGCCAGCCGAATGGGCGGCACGCACAACGCGAAGACCTACCGGAGCATCCGGGCCAGCCTGCTGCGGCTAAGTTTCGCCCAGATTCGCCTGCGCTCCGATTGTCTCAACATCGAGGTCCCCAAGCTGCTGTCGGTGGGCTTTGAGGACGACCACCCGGCCGAGGAGATGAAGGGTGCCAACGTCGTGCTGCTGTGCGTGCCCGAACCGGTAGCCGAGCTTTTTGGGGTGGCGTCCTGGACGGCAATCGACCGTCAGGCGGTCGACTACGATGGCTTGCGTGGCTGGCTGGCCAACTTCTACGCGACGCACAAGAAGGCTAAGTGGCTTCCCATAGAGACGCTCTACCGGCTGTCCGGCTACGAGTCCAAGATGAGCAACTTCCGGGGTAGTGTCGTGAAGGCGCTCGACAAGCTCAAGGAGCCTGGCACCCCTGTGTGCAGCCGGGTGGCCAAGTACCACTTCAGCAAAGACAAGACCCGCCTCTATGTCGTCCGGGAAGCGTGGCCGACCAACGACGCCACCGAGGAGTAAGCAGGCGAACGGCACCCAGGACGAGCCCCCAGCCGATGGGCTCGTCAGTCTGCGATACCAAGAATCCGCTGATGAGCACGGCGCCATCCAGAGCCCCATCTTCAAGCCCCCACGGCACTCGGCAATAGAGGCGGAGACGGGCCTGCCCGCACAGCCAGTCTCCGCCACAAACTTTCTTGGCTCGCAGCAGACTCATCCCCCCCATCGCGCGCTATACGCCCTTACAACCCTGGCCCGCGATAACGCTACTCAGCCCTCCTGCCTGTCACGCAGAGGGGTGGAAAATGAAAGGAAATTACATTGGATTCAGCAACTTGGGAAACACGCGTTATTCCGTCGTTACTGGCGATAACGTCATCGAGGTCACACAGTTCAGCAGCGTGTTTGCGGGCTCCAACCCACCGGAGCTCCTCATGGCATTTCCTTACCTCGACCTCATCAACAAACTGAAGCAGAACTTCTCGATCGACGACAGCCCGACTGCCTCGGCAGTCCAGCAGTACCGCAATTACCTGAGCACCTTGAATGGCTACCTGGCGTTCTGCGGAAAAACCATCGAGTCGAACGTCGGCACGGAACTGGCCGGAAACTTCGATGCCAAGGTCCGGGACTATCTCGAAAGCATCACCGTGGCGCCTCGGACACGTCGCGACCGCAGGCTGCACCTCCAAGCGATTCAGAAGCTCTACCAGGCCTCGCTGACCGCTCGTCACACACCGCCGCCCGGCAAGCAATGCGGCCTGGGGGCTAGGCTCCGGCTGCTTATCGCCGAAACGGGCGTGCCGCCCAAGTCCTTGGCAAAGCAGGCGGGGGTAGACCCGACCACCCTGTGGCGCTGGCTGAGAGGCGCCACGCCGCGCGCCGATACGCTGCCCGCGTTGCGACGGCTCGAAGTAAGGCTCGGCCTTGCCCGCGACGCTCTCGTGAGCCTTATCGAGAAACCTGCGGACGAGCAGGCGGCGGCAGTAGCGATACCTGCTTATCGTCTCCGGATGGCAGAGCGAACACAGCACAACCTGCCGCTTCCCGAATCCGCCTTGGGTGCCTCCTTTTTGCAGGAATGGCGTGCCCTCTTCGACTACAAGATCAGTGATTTCCCTACCCTCGAGCGTCAATCGCGGGGGCATTGGCGCCTCATCCCGAGGGGCGTTTCTTCGACCCTCAGCCCCTTGGCCCAACGCGGACCGATGGTTTGTCCCACCGCTAACATCTTCATAGAGCGCATGCGGACCTTTCTAGGGGTACTGACCAACTTGCCGCCGGAGAAGGGAGGTATCGCTTGGAATGAATCCCCGCCGCAAACCCTTGCCTGGTGCGCCCACCCTCAGGCGCTCGAATGCTTCATGCAGTGGATGACCAGTCAGTCCAATGGCGTTCGACATAACGGGCAGAAGGTCTTCGCACGCGCAGTCTCCAGCCTGCTCCGCCCTCAGACCGGGTTCTTGTGGCAGCAGGCCGCCGTCTACCGGGTACGATTACCAGAGGGATTTCGGCCCGCAAGTGACGATGCCTGGCGGGAAATGTGTGCGAAGAGCCATAAATTCCTGCGCGACTATATCCGCAGTGCAACCAGTGTCAGTCGCAACCCCGCAGAGCCCATTGCGAACCTTCTGAACTCGCCAAATCCGCTCAAGCCGATTCGGGACGCGATTGCTCACATCGACACGGATGCCGCCAATGCTCCCCCTGGAAGCATCAGCGAAGCCAGACATAAGCGGAACGCACTTGTCCTCGCACTCTTGCTGTCCAACCCGATGCGAGTGCGAACCCTCGCCTCACTCACCTGGATGCCAAACGGCCACGGCACGGTCCGCGGAAGTCCGACAGAAGGTTGGCGTATCCAGCTGCAGCCGGTGCACCTGAAGACCGGCAACAGCAAGCAGTCCCGGGGATATTCGGTCAAAGTTGCGGACTGGGTCAAACCCATGATGGACGAGTACATCGAGGAGTACCGGGAGACCTTGCTGGCAGGTAAGGCCAGTACTTACCTGCTGGTCGGTGACGAGGACGGCGGAATCTGGGAGGGACTGAGCCGAACGGTGCGGCATCTGACGCGACGCTACATTCCTGGCTCGCCTGGCTTCGGTCCGCATGCCATGCGCCACCTCGTCGCCACGGACTGGCTTCGCAAACACCCCGGAGACTTCCTCACGGTGGCCGAACTGCTGAACGACAACTTGACGACTGTGCTGGAGAACTACGCCCATCTGCGCCGAGAAGACTCGTTCGCACGTTACGAGGCTTATCTCAACTCACTGGAATGAGCCTGCCCAGTCCTGCGACTGAACACGGCAGCACTGCGTAGCCCGCGTTATGAGGCGACCCTACGTTCTCGGTGGCGGTGAGCGCGTGCAGCCGAGACTCACAACTCGTCACGTAATGCAGCCTGGAGAACACGACTGAGTCCTCCAGGCTGCATTCCACACGAATCCGACATCCCGCACGAACTAATCAAACAATTTTCAGACAAAAATCTATCAATTAATACAAAATACAGACACATCATCAGGGCTTGAACGTGACAATCAAGCAGAAAACCGACATCTCGCTGCCAGAGATCCTGCTCACCGGTGAAGGCAACCCCACCGCAGACCGTCAGGTTCTTCGGCTTCTCGCCGAGGGGCAACTGCTGAAGCTGTACCAGGGGGTCTACACCAGCAATCTGACCAGCCCCCCGGAAGCGCTCGTGCTGCGTCACTGGGCGAAGATTGCGAGCCACCTTTTGCCCGGCGGCGTCCTCAGCTATCGGAGCGGGTATGACGCGAAGCCGGTTGAGGGGCGCCTTTACGTGACGCGTGGCAATCGACCGCGAACCCTGGAGCTGCCCGGCCTCGCCATCAAGATCATTCCGGGACAAGGCGCGGTGGAAGGCGATACGCCCTACAAGCGCCTGTTCCTCCCCAGCCAACCTCGCTGGCTGCTGGAGAACTTGGCGACGGGCCGTGGTGTGAGCGAGCGCGTGCTTCCCCAGGACGTGCTCGAGGCGGAGCTCGACAAGATGCTCTCGATCCGCGGGGAGGATCGGTTCAATCAACTCCGGGATGCCTGTCGCACGCTGGCTGACACCCTGGGTCGAGAAAAGGAGTTCAAGCGACTGGACGCCATCATGGGCGCCCTGCTGGAAGCCGACGAGAACAAGAAACGATATGGCAAGTCTGTGCTGGCACGTGCCGCCGGCCGCTCCTCTGACCCGGACCGCCTCGCCCTGTTCGACACGCTATTCAGCCGGCTGCGCTCGGAGGCCTTGCCGGAAGTGGCCGCCACCGCGGAAGCTGGCGTCGCGCGCGAGAACTTCGCGTTCTTCGAAGCCTACTTCTCGAACTACATCGAAGGCACCACGTTTCTGGTCAGCGAAGCCGAAGAGATCGTATTCGAAGGCCGCCTCATCCCGAACCGGCTGGAAGACGCCCACGACTTTCTGGGGACCTTCCAGAGCGCGATGCATCAGCCATGGCGCGATCAGCCCGCGAACACGGCGGACGATTTCCTGCACGGGCTCAAGAGTGTCAATGCGCTGGTCATGCAGTCCCGACCGGACAAGCACCCAGGAGAGTGGAAAAGCCGTAACAACCAGGCCGGCGCGACGCCCTTCGTAGCCCCCGAGCTCGTGCAGGGCACGCTGCGGGAGGGGTTCGAGCGGATTCAGGCGTTGGAAGACCCGCTCGCCCGCGCGCTGATGACCATGTTCATCGTCTCCGAGGTGCATCCCTTCCTGGATGGGAATGGGAGAACGGCGCGCTTGGCCATGAACTGTGTCCTGAGCGCCGCCGGTCGGTCCCGCATCATCGTGCCGACGGTTTCCCGCGAGGATTACCTGCTGCCGCTGAAGCGCCTGTCGGGCCACGCCGACGCCACGCCTTACCTCCGCACGATGCTCCGCCTCCATGACTGGACGGCAGCGTTCGACTACACCCAACCACGACACCTGCTCTACGAAGCGTTCAAGCGGAGCAATGCCTTCGAGACGGACTTACGAAACTTCCGGTTGGTGTTTCCAGAGCCCCACGCAAGAAGCGCATGAATCGACGGTCGAGCGCCTTCATGGCCGCAGGGCAGACTGACAGGTTCGCTTTCGCAGCCAGACATGGAAGAAGCCCGGGATGGCATAGGCTCTCCCGGGCTTCTCTTTTTTTCCTGCGCTAGATCCTTGCGTCAGCGTTCCGTAGGGCAGCGTCCATCCGCCACCTTGAACACCGCATTGCGATCCCGCTTGCCGCCCGCGATGACCACAACCAGTTGCTGGCCCCGCATCTCATAGACCAGTCGGTGCCCACCCCTGCGGAGCGCTATTTCATAGCGGTCCGGATGCCCCCCGAGCTTGGCTGCCGGCACGGGCAGCTTTTTCAGACGCTCGGCCAGCAGCGTCTTGAACTGCGCCCGGACGCTGCCGTCGAGTGTTCTCCACTCGGCCAGGACCTCATCGATGAAGCCAAGCTCATAGTTCATCGAGCGTCCCCCGGGTAACGCGCTGGCTGGCACGCGTATCGGCAAGGAGATTGAGCTCCAGGTCCTTCAAGCGGTCCATCAGCGCTACGTAGGCCTTTGCGGGAACACAATAGAACACAGGCGCGCTGCGATTCAGAATTGCAACGGGCATGCCCTCCCCCGCCGCAACCGTACCCATGGGGTTGCGCTTCAGTTCGGAAACGGTCGCGGTAGTTTCCGCCAGAATCAGGTGTGCCATCTCGGCCTCCAGGACGCGCTCAAAGGGGAGTGCTTGCTCAGCATCACTGCGTCGCCGGGCACGGCCACAAAGCCGTATCCGATGAGCGCATCACGCACCGGCCCGTACACCTCATCGACGATCAGCGCCTCGCCACAGAGCAAACCACACAGCTTGAGGTAGGCCCGGAACCAGCCGCACCGGCGATAGCGCGGCGGGACGTAGACGTCAGTAACCACCAACACGTCCTTGAAGGTGCCAACGCCTGGCACCGGCAACTCGGGCTCGTACTCGAGCGACACCCGAAAGCCGTGGTGGCGCAGATGCACCGCACGGGATGCGGGCGCTTCCGAAACGGCCAGGATGAACTCAACCGTCTTCAGTTCGACCGAAGGTACATGCGCACCGCCTGCCATCATGCGGCCCTCCTGCGGAAGTCGACCGGGATGATGGTGCCCGAGCGAGCGCCAGCCGCCGGCCTGGGTGCCGAAGTGATCTCAGCCACACGGGCGCCTCCCAAGCCCTCGGTGCCGACAGGCGCTTCCGGCTCCAGACTGCGAGGCCCCTTGGGTGTTTCAAGCGAGGCGTGTGCTCGCGCCTCGAGCGCCGCGTCCATCGCGGCCGTCACACCCATTTCGTAGCCGGCCGCCGTGTGCGCCACGGGCAATGGCTCCTTGTGCATCATCGTCGCGACCTGCGTCGCCTGGATGTTCACGTACCGCATCGCCATCTGGGCCGTCTTGTGACCCGTGATGACCATCAGCACCGGCAGATTGCCCTCGAACTCAAGCGCAAAGCGGGTCGCCGAGGTGTGCCGCAAGTCATGCAGCCCGACGTCCGTCAAACCCGCCTTTCTGCAGGACACCGCCCATGCTTTCTTGACCGCCTCGTAGGTCGTCGGAAACACCTTGTCGTCGGGCAGCGGAGGCGTGGGCGCATACTTCTTCAGTTGCGACAGGACGTGCAGGGCACCCGGCCCCAGAGGCACCTTACGACCGCCGGCTTTCGCATCCTGCAGCGTGAGCACACGCTGCCGCCAGTCGATGTCGCCCCAGCGCAGGTGCACCAGCGGTTCGCACGAGCGCATGGCGGTCTCGAGCATCAGACAGGCGAGCGGTGCCGCGTAAGGGTTGGGATAGGCCGCCAGGTGCACGGAGACCTTCTGCCACTCTTCGTTTGTGACGACACGGTCGCGCCCCGCCTCGACCGCGGGCATATCAAGTTCGGCACCGGCAGGATTCCCCCCCAGCCGTCGCCATTTCCACACGGCGCTGGCGTGCTTGAACAACCGGCGCAGCTCGGAACGCTCAAGGTGAATGGTCGCCGACTTCTTCCCCTCTGCACGTAACGCGTTGATGAGGGCCTGGACGTGATGCGTCGTCACATCGGCCATCATCGTGCCGGCCAACTGTTTGCGGGCCCGATCGCTCTGCGCGCTCTCCTTGCCCAAGCGATGCCGGTGCGCGGTCAGCGACGCCGGGATGACCCGTACGGGCTCTTCAACGAAGGTGACGTCCCAATAGACACGCTTGCCCTCTTTCACAAGCGTCACCGGGGCGAGCTCGATGACGGGCAGCCTGAGCGCCCGCAGGTAGCGATTGATGCGCCGAACGTCCTGACTGGCACCCTTGAGGTACGGCAGGCGCTCCCTCGCATAATCCGAGAACGCCACCCCCACGCTGGTGCGATGCGCGCCGCGTCCGGACTGTGCGGGCGCAGCGCAGCGCTCGGCCTTGAGCGCATCCATCGCACGCGCAGCCTCGGTCTTGCTCCTGAAACCGGATCGGTACAGGGCTTCGCCCCGGATCCGTATCCGGAAGGCCCAGCCGACGCCTTCCTGGAAAGGCTTAGCCATGGCATCCGCCTTTCGAGGCGAGTGCCTCGGAAGGGGTCATGAAAAGGGCTATGAACAGATACATGAGCAACTCCACGAAGGTTGGAGTTGCGTATAGGTGCACACGGTGGGGATGAACCGTCGACATGCGCTGCAAGTGCGCACTGGGGCGCATGCAAACGCCATCGGCCACCGGCCCGTTTGACAGAAAAACGTCAGAACGAGGCACAAAAAGCACTTAGCCCAGCTTTATGGGCTGGGCTAAGTGCTTGATAATTCTTGGTGGCCAGTCGCGGAATCGAACCACGGACACGCGGATTTTCAATCCGCTGCTCTACCAACTGAGCTAACTGGCCGAAGAAGCGTGCATTATAGTGTGAATTCGGCGAACGTCAAGCACTTTGTCGCTTTGCCGACCACGCGATACATCGGCCGGGTAAAACGCGATGTGCGCCGAACGCTTGTCGCGCTGGCGCACATCGATTCTGCTTCAAGCCACCCCGCACGGATGCGGGGCGGTGCGAACTACTCAGTGACCAGACGCGCCGGCGGCACCGATACCGGTTTCGGAGCGAACCGACTGCGCCAGATAGCCGGCACGGTCTTCCTTGGCACGCGCGCTGTTGTCCAGGATGGAGAACAGCCAGATGCCGATGAAGCCCGCCGCCATCGAGAACAAGGCCGGCGAGGTGTAGGGGAACAGCGCGGAACCCTTCGGATTGCCCAGCGTCGCTTCCCACACCGACGGCGACACCACGGTCAGTGCTACGGCGGTGATCAGACCGAGGAAGCCACCCCAGCAGGCGCCGCGGGTCGTGCAGTCCTTCCACAACACCGACATGAACAGCACCGGGAAGTTGGCCGAGGCAGCGATCGCGAAGGCCAGCGACACCATGAAGGCGATGTTCTGCTTCTCGAAGGCGATGCCCAGCACCACCGCGATCACACCGAGGACAATGGTGGTGATGCGCGACACGCGCAGTTCGGCAGCCGAATCCGCGTTGCCGTTCTTGAACACCGTGGCGTAGAGGTCATGCGACACCGCCGAGGCGCCCGACAGGGTCAAACCGGCCACCACCGCGAGAATGGTCGCAAAGGCCACCGCCGAGATAAAGCCGAGGAAGACGTTGCCGCCGACCGCATTGGCGAGGTGGATAGCCGCCATGTTGCCGCCGCCGAGCAGACCGCCCTTGGCATCGAGGAACTGCGGATTGGTGGACACCAGCACGATCGCGCCGAAGCCGATGATGAAGGTAAGGATGTAGAAGTAGCCGATCCAGGTGGTTGCCCAGAACACCGACTTGCGTGCTTCCTTGGCATCCGGCACGGTGAAGAAGCGCATCAGGATGTGCGGCAAACCAGCAGTACCGAACATCAGCGCCATGCCGAAGGAGATCGCCGAGATCGGATCCTTGATGAAGGAGCCCGGCCCCATGATCGCCTGACCGATCACACCTGCTTCTTCCGGAGTCTTGCCGGCAACAGTGGCGACACCGGCCTTGACCTTGACCGCCTCGGCGAACAGCGCCTCGGGCGAGAAACCGTAGTTCAGCAGCACCATGAAGGCCATGAAGCTCGCACCGCCCAACAGCAGGCAGGCCTTGATGATCTGCACCCAGGTCGTCGCGGTCATGCCGCCGAACAACACGTAGACCATCATCAGCGCGCCGACGATGACCACAGCCATCCAGTACTCAAGGCCGAACAGCAGCTTGATCAGCTGGCCGGCACCGACCATCTGGGCGATCAGGTAGAAGGCCACCACGACCAGCGTGCCGGACGCGGCAAAGGCGCGGATCGGGGTCTGCTTGAAGCGGTAGGCGGCAACGTCGGCGAAGGTAAACTTGCCGAGGTTGCGCAGGCGCTCCGCCATCAGGAAGGTGATCACCGGCCAGCCGACGAGGAAGCCGATCGAGTAGATCAGGCCGTCATAGCCGTTGGCCATCACCGCGGCGGAAATACCGAGGAAGGACGCTGCCGACATGTAGTCGCCGGCGATCGCGAGGCCGTTCTGGAAGCCGGTGATACCGCCGCCCGCGGTGTAGAAATCGGCCGCCGACTTGGTCTTGGCTGCAGCCCACTTGGTGATGTAGAGGGTGGCAACCACGAACACGGCGAACATGATGATCGCGGTCCAGTTGGTGGCCTGCTTCTCGGCCTGGCCGAGGTCGCCACCGGCGGCGAGCGCCGCCGCCGACAGCCCGGCAAGCGCAAGGCCGCCGGCAAAACGCACATGACGACCGATCATTTGCTGCTCTCCTTGACGATGTCCGAGGTCAGCGCATCGAATTCCGAGTTGGCGCGGCGGACGTAGATGCCGGTGATGATGATGGTGAACACGATCACGCCGAAACCGACCGGGATGCCGAGTGTCATGACGCCCTCGCCGAGGCGGGCAGAGAACATCTCCTTGTCGAAGGCGATGATGGCGATGTAGCCGTAGTACACGATCATCATGATCGCGGTGAGCAGCCAGCCGAAGCTCGAGCGCGTGCTGGTCAGGCGCTGATACTTCGGGTTGGCGACGATTTTTGCCACCAGGTCGTCTTGCATGTCTCCCTCCTTAACACTATTGGTCAGGCCGGACTTACGCCCGGACAGGCTGCAAGTTATTCCCGGAGACTTACGACGGGCTTACGGTTTGTAAGATTTTTCCTTACACAACAGCGTCTTAACTGTAATTTAAATATTAATTGATGAAATGATTAAAAAATTGGATAACTCGACTGCCCGGCTCATCCGAGTGTGAAGTAGTCGCCATGGGCCGGCAGCGGTGGCGGCGCCACGTGGCTACGCGGAAAAACGACTTGCGCAACGGTACCGCGGCCCCCGGCATTCGGACTGAGCGTCACCGTGGCGCGATGCAACTCGGCGATCTCCCGCACGATAGGCAGGCCGAGCCCGGAACCGTCTACGCCGCTGCCCAGCACGCGGTAGAAGCGTTCGAACACCCGCTCCCGATCCGCCTCCGGAATCCCGGCGCCGGTATCTTCGACCTCGAGGATGGGTGCGCCGGGGTGGCGGGTGCGGGCGGTCACGCTGCCGCCGCGCGGGGTGTACTTGATCGCGTTGTCCATCAGATTCTTGATCATCTCCCGCAGCAGAACAGCATTGCCTTCCACCTGCAATACCTGGCCGCTGCTTTCCACACCGAGGTCGATGTTCTTGGCCAGCGCACGCGGGAAGAGATCCTGCGCCACCTCGCGCACGACCGCTTCGAGATCGACCGGCTCCACCGTGTAGAGCTTCTCGAAACTCGCCTCGGCACGCGCCAGCGACAGCAACTGGTTGATGAGATGGCTGGCGCGATCCGCGCTCTGGCCGATCTGGGTGAGGGAGGCACGCAGTTGCTCGGGATCGCTCTCGAGCAGGGCAAGATCGGTCTGCATCTTCAGACCGGTGAGCGGCGTGCGCATCTGGTGCGCAGCGTCGGCGATGAAACGCTGCTGCGCCTGCAGGTTCTCCTCCAGGCGCGCCATCATGTCGTTGAAGGCGACGATCAGCGGCCGCACCTCTTCCGGCACGCTCGCCGGCACGATAGGCGACAGGTCGGTCGGACGCCGCCGCCGGATCAGGCTCTGCAAGCGGTTGAGCGGCGCGATGCCGCGCGTCAGCCCCACCCACACCAGCACCACCGCCAGCGGGATGATCGCGAACTGCGGCAGCAGCACCCCGGTGACCACGCGTGAGGCAAGATCCGACCGCTTGTTGCGGGTTTCCGCCACCTGCACCAGCACCAGCGGACTGGCGGGTTCGGGCCATGCCTTGAGGAACTGGTAAGCCACGCGCACCTCTTCGCCGTGGATCACCTCGTCGCGATACAGTACCTCTTCGGCCAACACGATGGGCGGCGGCGGCACCCAGGGAATCTCCCGGTCGCCGGTAATCGTTTCGCCGGACTGATTGGCGACCTGGTAGTAAACGGTGTCGTCCTGATCGGCACGAAACAAGGCGCGCGGCGGTGCCGGGAAATGTACTTCCACCTGCCCCCCCTCGACCGACACCAGGCGGGCGAGCGAACGCACGCTGTCGGCCAGCGCGCGGTCATACGGCTGGTTGGCGATGTTGTCCGCGACGTTGTGCGTGACGATGATGGATATCGGCCACAGGAACAGCAGCGGCGCGAGCATCCAGTCGAGGATTTCGCCGAAGAGCGAGTTCGGCTGCCCTCCTGCCCGCCCGCCGCTGCCGCCCTTGTCAGCCTTTCGCCGCCTGGACAGCATCCGGGTTTTCCAGGCAGTATCCAAGCCCGCGTACGGTCACGATGCGCACACCGCTCGCTTCCAGCTTCTTGCGCAGCCGGTGCACGTAGACTTCGATGGCATTGCTCGACACCTCTTCGCCCCAGCCGCAAAGGTGATCGACCAGCTGATCCTTGCTGACCAGGCGACCGACGCGGAGGATGAAAACTTCGAGCAGACCGATCTCGCGTGCCGAGAGCTCCACCACCTGACCACCGATCTTGACCACCCGGTCGGCCTGGTCGTAGCTGAGATTCCCCACCTCGATACAGCGCGGCTGGCCAGTGCCGCGGCGCGTCAGCGCCCTCACCCTGGCTTCGAGTTCGGGCAGCGCAAAGGGCTTGGTGAGGTAGTCATCGGCCCCCGCGTCCAGGCCGCGCACACGGTCCTCGACGCCGTCCTGCGCGGTGAGGATCAACACCGGCAGCGCGGACTTCCGCGCCCGCACCCGCTTCAGCACCTCGATGCCCGGTAGTTTGGGCAAGCCGAGGTCGAGTATCAGCAGATCGTAGGGCTGGGACGCCAGCGCCGCGTCCGCTTCGGCGCCGTTGCCGACATGGTCCACCGCATAACCGCTACGCTTGAGCGCCCTGACGATGCCGTCGGCGATGACCGGATCGTCTTCCGCCAGAAGGATGCGCATAGGATTCCGGATGTAAGTTGTACGTAAGCGGATACGCCTAGAGTGCGTTCCGCTGTTCTCCTTTTACTCGGTCTTCGGGAGCGTCGCCATCTTAATGGTCGCCGACGTTCCAGGGAGTTCATCGCGCAATGCGTGGTGACTCCCTGCCGCCTTTTTCCCCCTTTCCCCGTCAAGGATTATCACACGCCCGGAGCGCCGGCGGCGTGCGCTTTGCTGCGCCTGTTTCGCCACCGGCCGGTAAACGAAAACGGCCCCGCCGTAGCGGGGCCGTTCATGGCGATCAGGCTCGCCGGACTGGCATTACATGCCCATGTCCATACCGCCCATGCCACCCATGCCGCCCATGCCCGGCATTCCGCCGGCCGGCTTGTCTTCGGCCAGCTCGCCGACCATGCAGTCGGTGGTGAGCATCAGGCTGGCGACCGACGCGGCGTTCTGCAGCGCGGTGCGGGTCACCTTGGTCGGGTCCAGCACGCCCATCTCGACCATGTCGCCGTACTCGCCGGAAGCAGCGTTGTAGCCGAAGTTGCCCGAACCCTCGACAACCTTGTTCACCACCACGGAAGCTTCGTCGCCGGCGTTGGCAACGATTTCACGCAGCGGCTGCTCCATCGCGCGCAGCACGATCTTGATGCCGGCGTCCTGGTCGTGGTTGTCGCCCTTGAGACCGGCCAGATTGGCCCGGGCACGCAGCAGCGCAACGCCGCCGCCGGGGACGATGCCTTCTTCCACCGCAGCGCGGGTAGCGTGCAGGGCGTCTTCCACGCGAGCCTTCTTTTCCTTCATCTCGACTTCGGTGGCGGCGCCGACCTTGATCACCGCAACGCCGCCGGCCAGCTTGGCCACGCGCTCTTGCAGCTTTTCACGGTCGTAGTCGGAGGTCGCTTCCTCGATCTGCACGCGGATCTGCTTGACGCGGGCTTCGATACGCGAGGCTTCGCCGGCGCCGTCGATGATGATGGTGTTTTCCTTGCCGATCTCGATGCGCTTGGCCTGGCCGAGGTCCTGCAGGGTGGCCTTTTCGAGGGTCAGGCCGACTTCTTCGGCGATCACCTGGCCGCCGGTCAGGATGGCGATGTCTTCCAGCATGGCCTTGCGACGGTCGCCGAAGCCCGGCGCCTTGACGGCGCAGGTCTTGAGGATGCCGCGGATGTTGTTCACCACCAGGGTGGCGAGCGCTTCGCCATCGACGTCTTCGGCGATGATCAGCAGCGGACGGCCGGCCTTGGCAACTTGCTCCAGCACCGGCAGCAGGTCGCGGATGTTGGAGATCTTCTTGTCGAACAGCAGGACGAAGGGGTTGTCGAGGATGGCAACCTGCTTATCCGGGTTGTTGATGAAGTAGGGCGACAGGTAGCCGCGGTCGAACTGCATGCCTTCGACGACGTCGAGCTCGTTCTGCAGCGACTTGCCGTCTTCGACGGTGATGACGCCTTCCTTGCCGACCTTCTCCATCGCCTGGGCGATGATGCCGCCGATATCGGCGTCGGAGTTGGCCGAGATCGAACCGACCTGGGCGATTTCCTTGTTGGTCGAGCAGGGCTTGGAGATCTTCTTCAGCTCTTCGATGGTGGCGATCACGGCCTTGTCGATGCCGCGCTTCAGATCCATCGGGTTCATGCCGGCGGCGACGAACTTCATGCCTTCGCGGACGATGGACTGAGCCAGCACGGTGGCGGTGGTGGTGCCGTCACCGGCGATGTCGGAGGTCTTGGAGGCGACTTCCTTCACCATCTGGGCGCCCATGTTCTCGAACTTGTCCTTCAGTTCGATTTCCTTGGCGACGGAGACGCCGTCCTTGGTCACGGTCGGGGCGCCGAAGGAGCGCTCGAGCACCACGTTGCGGCCCTTCGGGCCCAGGGTCACCTTGACGGCGTTGGCCAGCACATTGACGCCGGCAACCATGCGCTCGCGGGCGGAATCGCCAAACTTGACTTCTTTAGCAGCCATTCTTTAGAACTCCTTGAAATTCGGGATTGCGGATCAGGCAATGCGGGAGGCTCAGGCCTCGACCACACCCATGATGTCTTCTTCGCGCATGACGAGCAGCTCTTCGCCCTCGACCTTCACGGACTGGCCGGCGTACTTGCCGAACAGCACCTTGTCGCCGGCCTTGACGGCCATCGGGCGGACCTTGCCGTCGTCCAGGATCTTGCCGTTGCCGACCGCCAGGACTTCGCCCTGGTCGGGCTTTTCGCCCGCGGAGTCGGGGATCACGATGCCGCTGGCGGTCTTGCGCTCGGCTTCCAGACGCTTGACGATCACGCGATCATGCAAGGGACGAATCTTCATGGATCTCACTCCTTCTTTTCGATTCAACTGACAACACGGGCCAAGCCCGCAAACTAAATTCGCTGGGGTTCCGCGGCACCGCCGCGGCTGTTAGCACTCACTGCCAACGAGTGCTAATAATAGGGACGGCCCCGGCCGATTTCAAGTACGGACATATCGATATCTTTTTCGAGGCGGCGCGCACCACCGCCCCGGGCGCCACCTGCAGGCCCGTCAGCCCAGCAGCAGTGCGTCGTCGTCCAGCTTTTCGCCACGCACCCGCTCGAACATCGCCAGCAGATCAGGCACATCCAGACCTTCCCGCTCCTTGCCGGAAACGTCCAGCACCACCCTGCCCTGGTGCAGCATCACGGTACGTTCGCCCACGTCCAGCGCCTGCCGCATGCTGTGCGTGACCATCATGGTCGTCAGCTTGTGCTCGGCGACGATGCGGGCAGTGAGCTGGATCACGAAGTCGGCCGTGCGCGGGTCGAGCGCCGCGGTGTGCTCGTCGAGCAGCAGGATGCGCGACGGCTGCAACGCCGCCATCAGCAGGCTGACCGCCTGACGCTGGCCGCCGGACAACAGTCCGATGCGGTCTGCCAGGCGGTTCTCCAGGCCGAGGCCGAGGGTCGCGAGGTGGGCGCGGTATTCCTCGCGCCGCGCCGCCTTCACCGCGCGACCAAAGCCGCGCCGGCCGCCGCGCAGGTCTGCGAGCGCCATGTTCTCCTCGATGGTGAGGTCTTCGCAGGTGCCCGCCATCGGGTCTTGGAACACGCGCGCGACGCGGCTGGCGCGCTCCCACACCGGCTGCCGGGTGACATCGACACCGTCGATCTCGATGCGGCCGCTGTCGACCGCCATGTCGCCCGACACGGCGTTGAGGAAGGTCGATTTTCCAGCGCCATTGGAGCCGATCACGGTGACGAACTGAGCGCTCGGGATTTCCAGCGTCATCCCGCGCAGCGCACGGGTCTCGATGGGCGTGCCGGCGTTGAAGGTAATGTGGAGGTCGGTTGCGCGCAGCATGTCAGTATGCGCCTAGCCGCCTCAAGCGTACTGCCGCCCCCTTGGGGGGGTGAGGCAGGGGTTTCGCGGCGCACTGCGCCGTGCCTACCGAACGGGCCGGCTGTGCAAAGCCGGCCCTACGCGAACGCAGTGAGCGTGAGGGTTGTTTCATGTCAGACTCCCTTGCGGCCGGACCAGCGGCGCTTGAGCATCGGCAGCACCAGTGCCACCGTCACCAGCACGGCGGTGACCAGGTTGAGATCCTGGGCCTGCAGGCCGATGAAATCGCTGTTGAGCGCGAGCGCGATGAAGAAGCGGTACACGATGGCGCCGACGATGACGGCCAGCGTGGCGAAGAAGAGCTTGCGCGAGGGCAGGATGCTCTCGCCCACGATGACCGCGGCCAGGCCGATGACGATGGTGCCCACCCCCATCGAGATATCGGCGCCACCCTGCGTCTGCGCGAAGAGCGCGCCTGCCATGCCGACCAGCGCGTTCGACAGAGCCATGCCGCCCAGGATCATCCAGCCGGTATTGACGCCCTGCGAGCGCGCCATGCGCGGATTGGACCCGGTCGAACGCATGCCGAGGCCGATCTGGGTGGTGAAAAACCAGTCCAGCGCGAGCTTGGTCACCACCACCACCCCGATCAGCAGCAGCGGGCGGAACACGTAGTCGGCGACGGACTCCATCTGCAGGACGGTGAACACCGTAGGCTCGGTGATCAGCGGCACGTTGGGCTTACCCATGACGCGCAGATTGATCGAATAGAGCGCGATCATCATCAGGATGCTGGCCAGCAGATCCATGATGCGCAGGCGCACGTTCAGCCAGCCCGTCACGAGGCCCGCCGCGGCGCCGGCGATGGTCGCCACCACGGTGGCCGTGAAGGGATCGTGGCCGGCCGCGATCATGGTCGCCGCAACCGCGCCGCCGAGCGGAAAGCTGCCGTCGACCGTCAGGTCGGGAAAGCGCAGCAGGCGGAAGGAAATCAACACCGCGAGCGCCACCAGGCTGAAGATCAGCCCGATCTCGAGCGCGCCGAGCAAGGAATAGAGCGACATCTTGGTTCTACCGGAAAGGGCACGAGGCCACGCGCAAATGCGGCGACTCCCCGCCGGCCAGCCTCGCTCGCCGACCGGGACGGGGAAAACGGAGCGGTGCCGGCCTTACTCGACGATCTTGGTGGCCGACTTCAGCAGGGCATCGGCAAGCGTCACGCCCTGCTTTTTCGCTGCCGCCGGATTGACGTAGAGCTCCAGCTTGGAACTGGTCTCCGAGGCGATGCTGCCGGGCTGCTCGCCCTTGAGGATGCGCACTACCATGCGGCCGGTCTGTTCGCCGAGATCGCGGTAATTGATGCCGAGCGCCGCGATCGCACCGCGCTTGACGCTGTCGGTGTCGGACGCGACCAGCGGGATCTTGGCGTCGTTGCCCACCTTCACCAGCGACTCGTAGGCGGACACCACGTTGTTGTCGGTGTTCGTGTAGATGACATCGACCTTGCCGATCAGGCTGCGCGCGGCCGAGCCGACGTCCACCGTGCGCGGCGCGGCGGCCTCCACCAGGCTCATCCCGTGGGTCGGCAACATCTCGCGCAGCGCCTTCACCACCACCACCGAGTTGGCCTCGCCCGGGTTGTAGACCATGCCGACGCGCTTGGCATTGGGCACCACCTTGCGGATCAGCTCCACCTGCTTGTCGAGCGACAGCACATCGGACACGCCGGTGACGTTGCTGCCCGACGGCGCCATGCTCGGCACCAGCTGCGCGGCCACCGGATCGGTCACGCCGGAGTAGATCACCGGCAGCTGCTTGGTCGCCGCCACCACCGCCTGCGCCGAGGGGGTCGCGATGGCCACGATGGCGTCCGGCTGGTCGCCGACGAACTTGCGCGCGATCTGCGCCGCCGTGCCGGTATTGCCCTGCGCGCTCTGGTACTGCCACTTCAGGTTCTTTCCTTCCTCGTAGCCCGCCTTGGCGAGCGCATCCTTGACGCCGTCGCGCACCGCGTCGAGCGCCGGATGTTCGACGATGGCGGTCACCGCGACCGATTTCTGTTGGGCTGCAACCGGGGCCACCAGCGATATCGACAATGCCAGCGCGCCCAGGATGGCAACGTAGGGCTTGGAAAGCGACATGGAAGGATTCTCCTTGTTGATTTGAACGGTGACATGCAGACAGCCCGCCGACCGGTAGCGATCCGCGAGACGCGGAGTTTAACCCGAGCGACAGCGCCGGTCAGAACGCAATTGCCACGCCGAAATGCAAGCGCAGCCGGCGCTCGTCCTGCGACCAGGCGAGGTCCGCTGCGAGCGGCCCGGCCGGGCTGCGCCAGCGTGCGCCGACCCCGTAGCCAGTGCGAAGGCGGAAGTCCGCACGCGCATCGGCGGCGTCGCCGCTGTCGATGAAGAAGGCGGTGCCCCAGTCGGGGCGGAACCAGCGCACGTACTCGGCGCTCGCCACCGCCAGGTAGCGGCCACCCACGGTGGCGTCGCCCTCGCGCACGCCGAGGCTCTGATAGGCATAGCCGCGCACCGTCTGCGCACCGCCGGTGCGGAAAAGGAAATCCTGCGGAATGCCGTCGCGGCTGGGCGCCAGCGTTGCGCCCCCCTCGGCGCGCAGGATCAGGGTGTCCGTTTCGCCCACCTGCTGGTAATGGACGTAGCGCGTATAGAGACGGACGAAATCCTGCTCGGCCAGGGCGATGCTGGTGCCGCCACCGAGCTGGAACTCGAGCACGTAGCCATGGCGCGGGTCGAGCAGATTGTCGACCGCGCGCCGGGTCCAGGTCCAGTTGGCGGTGAAGGTGTCGTGCTCGGTCGCTCGGGCGCCGTCCGGGCGCACTTCCTCATGCTGAAAGCGCAGCGCGATCTGGGTCTCGATATCGCCACGCAGGGTACTGCGGGCAACGCCGACTGCCTGCGTCGCCAGCTTGAGTCCTTCGAGGTCGCTGCGCTCCACCAGAGCCCCGACGCTGTCGCGGTGTCGTGCCCGCTCCGGCGGCAGAAAGACGTCCGCATACGCGGCCTGGCGGCGCTGCTCCAGCCGCAGGCCGGACGACAGCTCCCACCCGCGTGCGAACAGGTTGGCATCGCGGTAGTTCGCCTCGACGCGGTAGCCGGTATTGCTGGAAAAGCCGGCCCCGAAGCCAACCCGCCGCGGCAGCGCCTCAGCAACCTGCACCCGTACCGGTACCGCGGCCGCCAGCGCCGGATCGTGCTCGACATCCACCACCACCGAGGCAAAGTGCGGCGCGTTCTGCAGCGCAGTCTGGAAAGCGAGCAGGGCGTCGCGGTCGTAGTCCGATCCCGGCTCGAGCGTGCTGTAGTGGGCGACGAGATCGGCCGGCAGATGCTCGATGCCGCTTACCTGCAACGCCCCCAACCGGAAGGGCGGCCCGCTGTCCACCGTAACCGACAGCCGCACGCTCGCTGCCGCCGGATCGACCTCGGCTCGGCTGGCGACAATGCGCGCCGCGGCGTAGCGCCGGCGACCGACCTCGTCGATCAGGCCTTGTTTGGCCGCATCCCAATCCGCCTGCCGGAACGGCGAGCCACTCGGCAAGGCCCACTGGCGGCGCAATTCGGCGACGCGTTCGCCAGCCGACGGATCGCCGGCGATCCCGCCCTCGAAAGCGATGTCCACGCCGCCAATCACCGCCCGCGTGCCGGGCTCGACGATCAGTCGCCAGCGCGGTGCTTCGCTGCGGTCGAGCCGTATCGTCGGCGAGAAATAGCCTTCGGTGGCAAGCAGGTCGGCCACCTCGCGTCGCGTGCGCCGCGCCAGCGCGCTGCGGTCGGCCGCTTCCTCGGGCAGCGCGCGCGCCTCGCGCAGGATGCGCAGATGCTGTTCGAGCAGCGGCCGCAGCACGTCCGGCACCTGCAGTTCGACCTCGAGCCCATCCTCGGCGTGTGCGGCGCAGGCCAGCGCCAGCAACAGGCCGGCGCCCAGCCGCAGCAGTCGGCCCGCTGCAGCCGACACCCGGTCAGGACTCCCGGTGATAGCCGGTGACGCGCTCCACCTCGTTCTTCGAACCGAGGATGACGGGCACGCGCTGGTGCAACTTGGTCGGTACCACGTCGAGGATGCGCTCACGCCCGGTGGTGGCCGCACCGCCGGCCTGCTCGATCAGCATCGCCATCGGATTGGCTTCGTACATCAGGCGCAGCTTGCCGCCCTGGGCGCGACACTTCTCGTCCATCGGGTACATGAAGACGCCGCCGCGGGTGAGGATGCGGTGCACGTCGGCCACCATCGAGGCCACCCAGCGCATGTTGAAATCCTTGCCGCGCGGCCCGGTCTTGCCGGCCTGCATCTCGTCGACATAGCGCTTCACCGGCGCTTCCCAGAAGCGCGCGTTCGACGCGTTGATGGCGAACTCCTGCGTATCTTCCGGCACCGTCATGAACGGATGGGTGTAGATGAAGCTCCCCATCTCGCGGTCCAGCGTGAAGCCGTGCACGCCGTTGCCGACCGTCAGCACCAGCTGGGTGGAGGGGCCATAGACCGCGTAACCGGCCGCCACCTGCTCCTTGCCCTGCTGCAGGAAGCTCTGCTCGGTCGGCTCGGTCGAACCTTCGGGGAAGCGCAGCACCGAGAAGATGGTGCCGACCGAGATGTTCACATCGATGTTGGACGAGCCGTCGAGCGGATCGAACAGCAGCAGGTAGCCGCCCTTCGGGTAGTCGAAGGGGATCTGATGCACCGTTTCCACCTCCTCGGACGCCATCGCCGCGAGGTGGCCGCCCCACTCGTTGGCCTGCAGCAGGATCTCGTTGGCGATCACGTCGAGCTTCTTCTGCGCCTCGCCCTGCACGTTGTCGGTGCCCGCCTCGCCCAGCACGCCGGCGAGTGCCCCCTTGGACACATTGACGCCGATCGCCTTGACCGCGCGGGCCACGACCTCGATCAGCAGGCGCAGGTCGGCCGATACGCGGCCTGCCCGCTGCTGCTCGATGAGGAATTGGGTGAGTGTGACACGACGCATGAGTGACTCCCTTGCCAGGTAATTGAACTGAAACGGCGCGATTATCCCGCTTCCTGCGCTTGCGCGCACGGCCGCATCGCCCGCCGGCTGCCGCCAGCGTTTATCATGGCTGCCCGTCGCGGAACTCCCGCCGTGGCGGCAACTCGTAACAGCGCACACCTCGACAACACCAGAATCCCTTATGCACGTGATGGTCCTGGGCGCCGGCGTCACCGGCGTCACCACCGCCTGGTATCTGCGCAAGGCGGGCTTCGATGTCAGCATCGTCGATCGACAAGCGGCTGCCGGACTTGAAACCAGCTTCGCCAACGGCGGCCAGATTTCCGTCAGCCACCCTGAGCCCTGGGCCAATCCGTCTGCGCCGCTGACCGCCCTGCGCTGGCTTGGCCGCGAGGATGCGCCGCTGCTGTTCCGTCCCCATGCGCAACGCGACCAGTGGCAGTGGGCGCTCAGCTTCCTGTTCGAATGCCTGCCGTGGCGCACCCGCCGCAATACCGAAGCGATCGCCCGGCTGGCCGTGCATAGCGCCGAGCGCCTGCGCGAGCTGCGCGAAGAAACCGGCATTCGCTACGACCAGCTGGAACGCGGCATCCTGCACCTGTTCTTCAGCGCCCAGACCTTTGGCGATGCGCCGCGCCGTGCGGCCGAACTTCATCATCTCGGAATCGCTGCCGAGGTCGTATCGGCAGAAGAATGCGTTCGGATAGAACCTGCGCTCGCGGCCAGCCGGGCCGAGCTTGTCGGCGGCCTTTACGCACCCGACGACGAATCCGGCGACGCGCATTGCTTCACCCAGGCCCTGGCCGCACGCCTGCCCGAACTCGGCGTTCAGGTTCACCTGAACACCACGATAGAACGCCTGTCGTCTGCCGGCGGGCGCATAGACGGCATCGAGGTCCGCGACGTGGCCGGCCGCACCGGCACGCTCTCCGCCGACGCCTACGTGCTGTGCCTCGGCAGCCACAGCCGGCAGCTGATGGCGCCACTCGGCGAACACTTGCCGATCTATCCGGTGAAGGGCTATTCGCTGACGGCGCCGGTCATCGATCCCGCCCACGCACCCGAGGTCAGCCTCACCGACGAATCGCGCCGCATCGTCTGCTCCCGCCTGGGCGATCGCCTGCGGATTGCCGGAACCGCCGAACTGGACGGCTACAACACGACGCCGCGCGAGGAACGCGGCCGGATGCTGCTGGAATGGGCGCAGAACCGCTTCCCCGGCGCCATCGACCCGGCTACGGCAACGCTTTGGGCCGGCCTGCGGCCGGCCACGCCGGGCAACGTCCCCATCATCGGCAGGAGCGCTTACGACAAGCTCTGGTACAACACCGGCCATGGCACGCTCGGCTGGACGCTGGCCTGCGGATCGGCCGCAGCGCTGGCAGAGCTGATTTCCGGACGCCGGCCGACACCCGACTTCCCGTTTCGCTGACGCCAGCCGCTGCGCACCCCTCGAGCCCGCAGCGAAGCGTCAGGCGGCCGCTGTTGCGTCGCTCGACGTCGAACAGGCGCAACCGCTGGCAGTCGATCCGGAACAGCTCCCGGCAGCGGCGGCGGACATGGTGCCGGTTTCCACGTCGAAACCGATACTCTGCAGATGAAAGGCGAGCGCGGCATCCATGCCGCCGACGTGATTATCGAACCACGGCGGCAGTTCCTCGACCAGCCTGCGGCCGAGGAAGAGGTCGCCGCGGGCGGCGCGCTGGCGCACGTCGCGCATCACCGTCAACACACGGTCGTGCTCGGCGCGATGGCAACCGGGGAAATTCACCTGCTCCATCCAGCGGTTTTCCTGGTCGAAATGCGCTTCGGTGTGCGCGATGAAGGCATCCAGCCGCTCGATGAAGGTCTCTCCCGTCGCTGCGGCGAGCACGTTGTAGAGTTCGACGAACTCGCGGTGGGTATCGTCCATCCGCCCCAGGCCGAGCTCGAACTGATCGGTCCATTCCATCTGCTGCATCTTTCCTGCCTCCTTGTCTGCCGCCCCGGATACGAGCGACGTTCCGCCTTATAACCCAGCAAACGGCCGCCCGCGATGACACCGGTCAAGAAATCCGGCCCCACCCTCCGGGTAGGCTGCAACGAAACCGTCACCGCGATCGCCTAGATTGTCGGCACTCGGCAATCCGGACGGCCAATGAACATCCTGATGATTTCCGATGTGTTCTTTCCGCGCATCAACGGCGTGAGCACATCGATCGAAACCTTCCGCCACGGCCTTGCCGCACGCGGCGTACGCTCAACGCTGATCGCACCCGACTATCCCGCCCCTGCCGCCACCGCGGCAGACATCATCCGCATCCCCTCGCGCTTCATCCCGCTGGACCCGGAAGACCGCATGATGAAGCGCGGCGAGATCGACGCCCGGTTCGACAGCCTGCGGGCCGGCGGCTTCGACCTGGTGCACATCCACACGCCCTTCATCGCCCACTACGCGGGGCTCGATATCGCGCGGCGCCTGGGGATTCCCTGCGTGGCGACCTACCACACCTTCTTCGAGGAATACCTGTTCCACTACATCCCCTTCCTGCCCAAGGCCTGGTTGCGTGCCCTCGCGCGCCGCTTCTCGCGCGAACAGTGCAATGAACTCGACGCTGTGATCGTACCGTCACGCGCGATGGCCGACACACTCGCCGACTACGGCGTGACTCGCCCGGTCGAGATACTGCCGACCGGCGTCCCTGCCGAGCAATTCCGAGACGGTGAAGGGCACTACTTCCGCAGCCGCTACGACATTCCAAACGATACCCGGCTACTGCTCTTCGTCGGTCGCGTTGCCCATGAAAAGAACATCGGCTTCCTGATCGACATGATCGACCGACTACGTCGACTGGACGACAAGGTCCTGCTGTTGATCACCGGCGAAGGGCCTGCGCTCGCCGGTCTGCGCGCCGCTGCCGAGCAGCGCAGACTTGGTGGCCATGTCCGCTTCCTCGGCTACCTCGATCGTCACAGCGAACTCCACGATTGCTATCGTGCAGCCGACCTGTTCGTCTTCGCGTCGCGCACCGAGACCCAGGGCCTGGTGTTGCTCGAGGCGATGGCACTCGGCACGCCGGTGGTCGCACTGGCAGAGATGGGTACGCAAGACATCCTCCTGCCCCAACGCGGCTGCCGGATCGCCCCGGACGATCCCGCCCGCTTCGCCGAGATCGCAGCGGCGCTACTCGCCGACCGCGGCGCACTTGATGCACTCGGCCACGAGGCACGCAACTACGCCCGCAACTGGCATTCGGACGAAATGGCCAAGCGGCTTGAGCAGCTCTACCGCGGCTGGATTCACGCGCGCAAGACGGCCAACGCCGAACTACGCCCCGCGGCCTGAGGCATGGCGGGGCCGTGGGCACCGCCATGCCTGGGTCACTTCACGACTTTGAGATGGTTGCCACGCGGGGGCGGCTTGCCGCCCTCACCGCCAGGTTCGGCGGCTGCCGGGGCCGGCACGAGTGCGACCGGCTCCGCCGCCTCGCCGCCGGCTTCAACAGCGCCCGACTCGAGTTCGAAGGCCATGCCGTGCCCGTTCTCGCGGGCATAGATCGCAACCACGTTACCGACCGGTATCAGCAGCGAGTGCACCGTACCGTTGAAGCGCGCCTGGAAGCTGATCAGCTCGTTATCCATGACCAACTGGTGGGTCGCGTCCTGGCCGACGTTGAGCACGATCTGGCCGTCACGCGCATAACCCGGCGGCACCCGCGTGTTGTCGTCGACCATGGCCGCGATGTATGGCGTATAGCCTTGATCGGTACACCACTCGTAGATGGCTCGGATCAGGTAGGGCTTGGTGGATACGTTGCTCATGACTTGCTCTTCGGCATTGAACGGGTAGTGGCGCCTCCGCGCACGGCTGCGCCACTGAACGGGTTCAGCGACGCATGACCTTTTCGGACGGCGTCAGCGCGTCGATGAAGCCCTGACGGCTGAAAATGCGCTCGGCGTACTTCATCAGCGGCGCCGCCGCCTTCGGCAGCTCGATGCCGTAGTGCTCGAGGCGCCACAGCAGCGGGGCAATCGCGACGTCGAGCATCGAGAACTCTTCGCCCAGCATGAACTTCTGCTTGGTGAAGATCGGCGCCAGCTGCGCGAGGTGGTCGCGCACATGGGCACGCGTCTTGTCGACACCCTTCTGGTTGGCCTCCAGCGCTTCGATGTGGGAGAACAGCTCCTGCTCGAAGGTGTGCAGCAACTGGCGGGCGCGGGCGCGCATGATCGGGTCGGGCGGCATCAGCTGCGGATGCGGGAAGCGCTCGTCGATGTACTCGTTGATGATGTTGGACTCGTACAGCACGAGATCGCGGTCAACCAGCACCGGCACGCGGTTGTACGGGTTGATGACGGCGATGTCCTCGGGTTTGTTGTAGAGGTCGACATCGATCACCTCGAAATCCATGCCCTTTTCGAAGAGCACGATCCGGCAGCGGTGACTGAAGGGATCGGTCGTGCCGGAATACAGATTCATCATGGGATTACGACTCCGGATTACAAAAGCAAAAGCGCACCACGCGGCGTGCGCGTGGTGCGGCAGGCAATAACGAAAGCAGGCTAGGCCCTACGGCCGCTCAAGCTTCCGCTCAATGCACGTCCTTCCAGAAATTCTTCTTCAGAGCGTAGGACAGCACGAACAGACCGGCCAGGAAAATCAGCACCACGGTGCCGATGGTCCGGCGCTTGTCGGCGACCGGCTCACCCATCCACACGAGGAAGGAGACGAGATCGGCGACGGTCTTGTCGTACTCTTCGGCGGACAGCAGACCCGGCTTGGCGAGCTTGAGTTCGACGTGCTTGGTGCCGTCCGCGTTCTCGGTGACGTGCGCAACCTGCTCGCCCTGCAGCTGCCACAACACGTGCGGCATGCCGACGTTGGAGAAGATCACGTTGTTCCAGCCGGTAGGCCGGGCCGGATCGCGGTAGAACTGGCGCAGGTAGGTGTAGAGCCAGTCGGCGCCGCTGCCGAACTCGGACGCACGCGAGCGGGCGATCACGGTGAGGTCCGGAGGTGCAGCACCAAACCACGCCTTGGCCTCGTCGCGCTGCATCGCGATCTTCATGAGGTCACCGGTCTTTTCAGCGGTGAACAACAGGTTGTCGCGGATGAGCTGCTCCGACAGACCGATTTCCTGCAGGCGGTTGTAACGCAGGTAGGAAGCGCTGTGGCAGTTCAGGCAGTAGTTCACGAAGACCTTGGCGCCGTGCTGCAACGCCGCCGGATCCTTGCTCACCGGAGCCTTGTCCAGGTGCAGGACATCACCGGCCGCCATCGCCATCGCCGGCGCGAAGAGCGCGACGGCGGCAACGCGCTTGATGAAACTCATGACACGCGATTTCATTTGAAAGTCACCCTTTCCGGTTCGGGTTTGCACTTGTCGAGCTTGCTGTACCACGGCATCGCCAGGAAGAAGGCGAAGTACAGCACCGAGCAGATCTGCGACACCAGGGTACGGCCCGGGGTCGGAGGCAGCACGCCGAGGTAGCCGAGGATGAAGAAGCAGATGACGAAGACGACCAGCGCGGTCTTGAAGATCGGGCCCTTGTAGCGCACCGACTTCACCGGGCTGCGGTCCAGCCAGGGCAGGAAAGCGATGATGACGACCGCCGCGCCCATCGCGACAACGCCCCAGAACTTCGCGTCCAGCCCGAACAGCGGATAGGTCACCGCACGCAGGATGGAGTAGAAGGGGGTGAAGTACCAGACCGGCGCAATGTGCGGCGGGGTCTTCAGCGGGTCGGCCGGGATGAAGTTGTTGAACTCGAGGAAGTAGCCGCCGCCTTCCGGCGCGAAGAACACCACCGCGCTGAAGAAGAACAGGAAGGCAACCACGCCGACAATGTCCTTCACCGTGTAGTACGGATGGAAGGGGATGCCGTCGAGCGGGATGCCGTTGGCGTCCTTCTTCTTCTTGATTTCCACACCGTCCGGGTTGTTGGAGCCGACTTCGTGCAGCGCCACGATGTGGGCAGCGACGAGACCGATCAGCACCAGCGGCACGGCGATGACGTGGAAGGAGAAGAAGCGGTTGAGCGTGGCATCGGACACGACGAAGTCGCCGCGGATGACCAGCGACAGGTCCGGCCCGATCAACGGGATCGCCGAGAACAGGTTCACGATCACCTGCGCGCCCCAGAACGACATCTGGCCCCACGGCAGCAGGTAGCCCATGAAGGCTTCGGCCATCAGCGCCAGGAAGATCAGGGTGCCGAAGATCCAGATGAGTTCGCGCGGCTTGCGGTAGGAACCGTAGAGCAGGCCGCGGAACATGTGCAGGTACACCACGATGAAGAACGCGGAAGCACCGGTCGAGTGCAGGTAGCGGATCAGCCATCCGCCCGGCACGTCGCGCATGATGTACTCGACGCTGGCGAAGGCGACCGGCACGCCGGCGGCATTCAGCGACGCATCCGGCTTGTAGTGCATCACCAGGAAGATGCCGGTGACGATCTGGATCACCAGGACCAGCAGCGCCAGGGAACCGAAGAAGTACCAGAAGTTGAAGTTCTTCGGCGCGTAGTATTCGGTCAGATGACCCTTGATCGACGAAGTGAGCGGGAAGCGCTCGTCGACCCAGTTCAGCAAGGCTTGGGATTTGGTCGTCATCGCTTAGGCCTTTCCGTCTTCGCCGACGAGGATGGTGGTGTCCGCGACGTACTTGTGCGGCGGAATCTCGAGGTTGTCCGGCGCCGGCATGCTCTTGTAGACGCGGCCGGCGAGGTCGAACTGCGAACCGTGGCAGGGGCACAGGAAACCGCCGGGCCAGTCTGCACCGACACCGCTCTCGGCGCCGACCTTGAACTTGTCGGACGGCGAACAGCCCAGGTGAGTGCAGATGCCCACTGCGATCAGGTACTCGGGCTTGATCGAGCGGTGCTTGTTCTTGGCGTATTCCGGTTGCATCGGCTTGGCCGACTCAGGATCGCTCACATTGGCGTCCGTCTTGTCCAGCGATGCCAGCATTTCCGGCGTGCGGCGCAGGATCCACACCGGCTTGCCACGCCATTCCACAGTCATCATCTCGCCCGGAGCGAGTTTGCCCACATCGACCTCGACCGGCGCACCTGCTGCCTTGGCGCGCTCCGAAGGCGTCAGACTGGCAACGAACGGCACCGCCGTCGCCACCGCGGCGACACCGCCGGCAGCCGACGTCGCCAGCAACAGAGTGCGGCGGCCGTTGTCCATCTTTTGTTCAACGCTCATGACCCTCTTCCCTGAAAGGAAAACCAAAGACCCGGATACAAAAAACCTTCGGATTATAGCGGAGTCACTGCAGCAGAGAAAGCGTGAAGTCAGGAAATCCAGTGCCCGCAAGGCTTTGGACGCGATCTCCTTATAGCCAGAAGGGCTAAGAGCACATCCTCGTGCGGCACTGCAGCAGAGCGAAACTACAGGGCGCGACGCTCGACCAGCGCCTGGGCGATGGTGCCGGTATCGGTGTGTTCGAGCTCGCCGCCGACCGGGACACCACGCGAAATGCGACTGACCTTGAGGCCGCGCGCGGCGAGCAGCGTAGCCACGGTGTGGGCGGTAGCCTCGCCCTCGTTGGTGAAATTGGTGGCGAGGATGACTTCGCGCACGCTGCCGTCGGTAGCGCGCGCGATCAGCCGTTCGAGACCGAGTTCGCGCGGGCCTATCCCGTCGAGCGGCGACAATCGCCCCATGAGCACGTAGTAGAGACCGTCGTAGGACTGCGTTTGCTCTATCATCGCCAGGTCTGCCGGCATCTCGACCACGCACAGCAGGCCCGCATCGCGGCGGGGATTGGCGCAGCGCTGACAGACCGGCTCTTCCGAGAAGGTATTGCAGCGCTCGCAATGGCGCAGCACTTCGAGGGCATGCCCGAGGGCCCCCGCCAGCCGCGCGGCACCGCGCTGGTCGCGCTGCAGCAGATGGTAGGCCATGCGCTGCGCCGACTTCGGCCCGACGCCGGGCAGGCAGCGCAACGCGGCGATCAGCTCGTCCAGACTGGATGGCGACATCAGAACGGCAGCTTGAATCCCGGCGGCAGATTGAGTCCGGCAGTAAAGCCAGCCATCTTTTCCTGGGTCGTGGATTCGACCTTGCGCACTGCATCGTTGAGCGCAGCGGCAACGAGATCCTCAAGCATTTCCTTGTCGTCCATCACCGAGTCGTCGATGCTGACCCGCCGCACGTCGTGCTTGCAGGTCATCACCACCTTGACCATGCCGGCGCCGGACTGGCCCTCGACCTCGACGCTGGCCAATTGGTCCTGCATCTTCTTCATGTTGTCCTGCATCTGCTGAGCCTGCTTCATCAGACCGGCAATGCCGCCTTTCATCATGATGGATTCTCCATTCAGAATGGTTGTTGGATAGGTATTCGGAGTGCGGCCGCAAGGCGATACGCCCCTCCTAAAGCGGCCGTACCGTGTCTTCCAGCAAGGTTGCGTCGAAGCGTTCGATCAGCTCGCGCACGAAAGGATCCAGTTCGAGCGCCGCCACCGCCGCCGCATGGCGTTGCCGCCGCTCGACCTCGTCGCGCTGCGCCGGGGTTTCGCCCTCGATGTCGCCAACCGAAATTTTCAGGCGAAAGTCGCGCCCGAACAGCGTCCCGAGGAATTCCTGCAGGCGGTCCACCGCGTTGCGGTTCATCTCCAGCAGATGGCGGTGGGTCGACGACAGGCGCAACTCGAGATGCCCGTTATCGTGCCCCAGCCATTCGCAGTGCTGAGCGAGTTCGCGCACCATGCCGCCCAGACCGAGCATGCGCACCAGCGCACGCCAGTCGCCTGCGGCCAGGGCGGCCTCGGCGTCACCGGACTCGACCGCCGGCGCACGCGGCACCGGCGAGGACTCGGCGATCGCTGCCGGCTCAACTCGCGCAACCGGCTCGGGCCGCGGAGCCGGCGACTCGGCCTCGGCATCGAATCCGCCACGGGAAGCACCGGCCAGCGGATCCTCGCCCCACTGAGCCTCCGGCGGCAGATCCTCCCACGGCGGGATATCACGCGCCGGCATGGCTGGAGGCGACGGCTGCGAGACGGTTGCCGGAACCGCAGTCGTGGGTGCGGGCGCCGCAGCGGGCGCAATCCGGTCCAGTCCTGCCAACTGCGGCGTTGCCACGGGCTGCTGCACCGGTGGGACGGCAATGGTGCGCTCGGCAACGGACTGCGGTTCGGCAACGGACTGCGGTTCGGCGACGACCGCGGCCGGCGGCACGCCGCCGGCGGGCTGCGGCGTGGGCGCCCCGGCACCGACATCCGGCCGACGCGCCAGACCGGCACCGCCATCGCCCCGTCCGGCCGGCCCGCCGAGCGCGGGCGGCTGCTCCGGCCGGAAGGCGTGCAGGCGCAGCAAGGTCATCGTGAAGCCGGTGTATTCGTCGGGGGCGAGCGCAAGTTCGTCGCGTCCATGTATGGCAATCTGATAGGCGAGTTGCAGGAACTCCGCATCGAAAGCCGCCGCATGCGGCTCGATGCGCTGGCGCTCGGCCTCGTCGGCGATCGCGGCCGGCGCGAACTGGAACAGTGCAACCCGGTGCAGCAGCGAGGCCAGTGCCTGCAGCGCAGCGTCGAAGGACAGGCTGCGTGCCTCCATGCCGTCGGCCACCGCCAGCAGGCCGGCTATGTCGCCTGCGGCCAGCGCTTCGAGGATCGCATGCACGTGGTCGTCCCCCACCGTGCCCAGCATGTGGGTGACCTGCTCCTCCTGCACCTTGCCCGCACCGTGCGCGATGGCCTGATCGAGCAGCGACAGCGCGTCGCGCATCGAGCCGTTGGCCGCCTTGGCGATGTGCCGCAGCGCCCCCGCCTCGAAGGACACCTGCTCGGCAGCGAGAATGCGGTCGAGGTGCTCGACGATATGTCCCTGCGGCATCTGCTTGAGGTTGAACTGCAGGCAGCGGGACAGGACCGTGACCGGAATCTTCTGGGGATCGGTGGTCGCGAGGATGAACTTGACATGCTCGGGCGGCTCTTCCAG
Organism: Azoarcus sp. DD4; assembly: GCF_006496635.1. NCBI lineage: Bacteria > Pseudomonadati > Pseudomonadota > Betaproteobacteria > Rhodocyclales > Zoogloeaceae > Azoarcus > Azoarcus sp. DD4. Next base: position 1,210,082 of record NZ_CP022958.1, on the reverse strand, counting down.
CGTCTTCAGCATCGCATTGAAGGCATGCCCGGTGAGCATGTGCACTTCGTCGATCATGTAGACCTTGTAGCGGCCCTGTACCGGCGCATACACCGCCTTGTCGAGCAGCGCGGCCATGTCCTCGACGCCGCGATTGGAGGCGGCGTCCATCTCGACGTAGTCGGGGAAGCGGTCGGCATCGATCGCGCGACAGGCATCGCACTGCCCGCAAGGTTCGGCCGTCACGCCGGTTTCGCAGTTGAGCGCCTTGGCCAGGATGCGGCTGATGGTGGTCTTGCCCACGCCGCGCGTTCCGGTGAACAGATAGGCGTGATGCAGCCGCCCCGTCGCCAGCGCGTGCGACAGCGCCCGGACAACGTGCTCCTGACCGACCAGCGTGCCGAAGGACTTCGGCCGCCATTTGCGTGCGAGAACCTGATAGCTCATGGCGGCCGATTCTAACAGAGCGGCCAATCACGTCCGGCTCTCCTTCGCGCGGTCGGGATCAATTTGCTTCTCCAATCGTCGGGATGCACACAATCCATTGGAGCTATGAATCCCGCTTGCCTAATCTACACCTATCGACCGGAAGCCAAGGTTCGCAAGGAGGAAGCAGAGATGGCCAAGCTCAACGAGGACGCCCGACAGCTGTTCGACATGCTGTGTGCCATCTGCGCCGACTTCGCCGCAACCGTCTAGGCGCGGATCGTCCGTTGTCGATTCATCCGGCCACAAGACCGCTCGCGGCCAAGCGCAGCGAGGGCCGAACTCTTTCGGCGGTCCGGTCTCGAACCCGGATATGAAGGAAGTAAGCTTGCGCATATCGGTCGATGCCGGCGTGCGCGAGGCGCTGGCGCTGATGCAGTGCCGCCGCGAGGCGGCAAGCCGTGTGGATCACAGGCAAGTCTGGGAGGCGTGCATGGATTCGACTCATCCTGAACTTTCCCCCGCTGGCGGCCACCGCAGCGACTCATCTTTGCCGCATGCGCACCGCCGTTCAGCACGGCGCCACCGCGTCCGGCTGCGTACCGAAAGCGGTGCGCTGCGTGCGATCGCCGCCCTGCTCGCCCAGGCCGATGTCCGCATCGACGGCGAGCGGCCATGGGACATGCAGATCCACAATCCGGAAACGGCCGAACGCATCCTCGCGCAAGGCAGCCTGGGCTTGGGCGAAGCCTACATGGACGGCTGGTGGGACTGCCCCCGGCTCGACGAATTCTTCCTTCGCGTGCTCCAGGCCCGTCTCGATGAAAAGGTCGGCACTACCTCACTGCTCGTGCAGGGCCTGCGCGCACGCCTTTTCAACCTGCAGAACCTGCGCCGCGCCTGGCAGGTAGGCGAAGCGCACTACGACATCGGCAACGACTTCTTCGAAGCGATGCTGGACGGCCACATGGCCTACACCTGCGCCTACTGGGGCAGCGGCGCGAAGACGCTGGAAGAGGCCCAGACCGCCAAGCTCGACCTCATCTGCCGCAAGCTCGGCCTGCGCCCGGGCATGCGCCTGCTCGACATCGGTTGCGGCTGGGGCAGCCTGATGAAGTTCGCCGCCGAGCATTACGGCGTGTCCTGCGTCGGCCTCACCATCTCGCGCGAGCAGGCGGCGCACGGCAGCGAACGCTGTCACGGCCTGCCGGTCGAATTCCGCCTGTCGGACTACCGCGAGTTCAGCCCCCTGCGCGACGAACGCTTCAACCGCGTTGCCTCCGTCGGCATGTTCGAACATGTCGGCCGCAAGAACCACCACGCCTTCTTCGCCGCGGCCCGCCGCAGCCTGCCCGCCGACGACACGGACGCGCTCTTCCTGCTCCACACCATAGGTAAGAACCTGCGGCGCATCCCCACCGACCCGTGGATAGACCGCTACATCTTCCCCAACGGCGATCTGCCCGCGCTCGGCCAGATCGCCGACAGCGCCGAGAACGATTTCATCATCGAAGACGTGCACAACTTCGGCGCCGACTACGACCAAACGCTGATGGCCTGGCACGCCCGCTTCGAGGAGGCCTGGCCACGCTTTGCCGAGCGCTACGGCGAGCGCTTCCGCCGCATGTGGCGCTACTACCTGCTCGCCTGCGCCGGCACCTTCCGTGCGCGTACCACACAGCTGTGGCAGATCGTCATGTCGCCGACGGGCGTGCCGGGCGGCTATCGTCGTCCTGCCGACCACGTATAAATATTTTACTATCGAGTTTGTTATTTCATTCAATTAGCCCTATTGAGCGCCGATCGCCATAGTTGACTCGAGGGGAAGCCGCGCTTCCCGAGCCACGAGGAGTTCGATCATGGTCGCCAGAGTCGCCCGCCTGCATTTCATGCCCGCCACCCCGTCCGGCGCCTTGCGCGCCATCGCCGGCTGGCTGATCGCCCTCACCGGCCTCGCCATCCTCGCAACCCGCGTTGCAGACACCCTCGGGCATGGCGCCGTCGATGGGCCGCTTGCCGACGCGCTTGCCGGTGGCGCGATGGCCGCCACCGCCACTGCGCTCGGCGCCGTCCCCCTGCTCGTGATGCGGCGCATCGGCGCCGGCGTGCAGGGCATGCTGCTCGGCTTCGGCGCCGGCGTGATGCTCGCCGCCAGCGTGTTCTCGCTCTTGTTGCCGGCTTTCGATGCCGCGCAGGCGCAAGGCGCGAACCATGGCGATGCCGCCATGCTCGTCGCCGCCGGCATCGTCATCGGCGCCGCCCTCCTGCTCGTGATGGATCGCACCTTGCCGCACACCCATGCGCCCGACGGCAGCCGCAGCGCTGCCGCGGTGTGGCTTTTCGTGTTCGCGATAGCGGTCCACAACATCCCGGAAGGGCTCGCCATCGGCGTGGCCAGCGGCATGAATGCCGCTGCAGCAGGCAGCGGCAACGCGGTTGCCACCGGCATCTCCCTCCAGAACGTGCCGGAAGGCCTCATCGTCGCCATCGCGCTCGCTACCGCCGGCTACAGCCGTAGCTTCGCCTTCGCGGTAGCAACCGTGTCCGGTCTCGTCGAACCGGTCGCTGCGGTTGCGGGCTCGATGATGGTGTCCGCTTCGGCTGCCCTCCTGCCCTGGGGTCTTGCCGCCGCGGCCGGTGCAATGCTCTTCGTGGTCAGCCACGAGATCATCCCCGAATCCCATCGGCGCGGACACGAAACCCTCGCCACCGCCGGACTGGTCGTCGGATTCGTCGCAATGATGTCGATGGACAGGCTGCTCGGCTGAACGCCCCTTGCCGGAATGCAAAAAGGGCGCCCCCGCGAGGAGGCGCCCTTTTTCTTGTTCGGGGTGGCGAGCCCGACCCCCGGCACTTGCAGGGAACGGCTGTGGCTGCTGCCTTCCGGCCCTGACCAGGTTCACCGCGCTGCAATGCGGGGAGACCCGCCACGGCCGGCATTGTAGCAGCTCGACCGGACGCCGTCCGCGCGCGACAGCAAAAAACACGCCCAGACCCTTTCGACGACATGGCAAGCGGTTTGCTTAAAGCACCGCAAACGCAGCTTGCGCTGCACGAACTGCCTGGCCGGACGGCCGGCCGGCACTTCAAGGCATCGTCACTCACCTGAAAGGAAAAAAGCCATGTCACGCATCGGTATCTTCTACGGCAGCAGCTCCGGGGTCACCAAGGCGGCGGCCGAAAAGCTCGCCGAACTCCTCGGCGAGGACCGTTGTGACCTCTTCAGCATGGAAGAGGATTTCGTCGATTTCGACGAAATGCTCGACTACGAGCATCTGCTGTTCGGCTGCTCCACCTGGGGTTCCGGCGAGGTCCAGAACGACTGGCGCGACCCGCTGCTGGATCTCGACAACGACAAGCCCGACTTCTCCGGCAAGACCATCGCGGTGTTCGGCGCCGGCGACTATGTGTCGCATGGCGAACAGTTTGTCAGTGCGCTTGGTATTCTTTACGACAAATTCAAGGCCCGCGGCGCCACCCTGGTCGGCAGCTTCCCGACCGAGGGCTACACCTACAAGTACTCTTTCGCCGAACGCGACGGCCAATTCGTCGGTCTGCCCTTCGACGACATCAACGAAGCCGACAAGACCCAGGAACGCCTCGAGCGCTGGGTCGAGGTGCTGCAGGAATTCCTGCCGGAAGCCGAAGAGGCCTGAGCCTGACCGCCGTCGCGGGGCAACCACGCCCGGCGACGGCTTCCTGCGTGCGGCGGCCGACATAAGCCGTCCGGACGTGGCCGGCGACGTATACTCGGGCTTTGCCAGACCCAATGGCCGCAACCGCGCCACTGTCCGATGGAGCCCCGATGACCGACGCTCAGCAACTCTTCCAGACCCGATACGGCGACCCGACCCTGCCAGCCCCGGCGGCGTGGTCGCCCATTGTCGAACACCTGCTCGATCACCGCTCGGTGCGCAGCTACCTGCCCGACGCCGTGACCGAAGACCAGCTCACCGCCATCGTCGCCGCCGCACAGTCCGCGGCCAGTTCTTCCAACCTGCAGGCCTGGAGCGTGGTTGCCGTGCGCGACCCGGCCCGACGCGCCGCACTGGCGGAATGCGCCGGCGGCCAGGCGCACGTGGCCGAAGCGCCGCTGCAACTGGTGTGGCTGGCCGACCTCGCCCGTCTCGAACACCTCGCCCGCAGCAGCGAACGCCCGGCGGCCGCACTCGACTACCTCGAAATGTTCCTGGTCGGCGTCATCGATGCTGCACTGGCCGCGCAGAATGCGGTCGCGGCGGCCGAATCGCTCGGCCTGGCGACGGTGTACATCGGCGGCATGCGTAACAAACCGGAAGCGGTGGCCGAACTGCTGCAACTGCCGCCCAAGGTCGTCGCGGTATTCGGCATGTGCGTCGGCACCCCCGACCCTGCCAAGCCCGCCGACATCAAGCCGCGGCCGCCGCAATCGGTGGTGCTGCACCACGAGACCTACACCCCGCTCAGCGCCCAGGATGCCGGCATCGCCGCCTACAACGGCGCCATGGCCCGCTTCTACGAGGCCCAGAAGATGGACGTGCGCGGCACCTGGGCGGTGCACTCGGCCAAGCGCGTGGCCGGCCCGGAGAGCCTCTCCGGGCGCGACCGCCTGGTCGAAGCGCTGCACAATCGCGGTTTCCAGCTGAAGTAAGCCCCGGCCCGCGCGAGCGGCTCCCAGCCGCGCCGCGCGTGACGTTCAGTTCGTCCGCATCGGCAGCAGGCCTCGGCATTGTGGATAGGCGACACAGCCCCAGAAGGCGCCGCGCTTGCCGTCGCGCACCGTCATCCGGCCGCCGCAGCTCGGGCAGGTCGGCGTCGTCCAGTCGCCTTCGGTGGCGAAGGCCAGCAGACGCCGGCGCGAGGGTTCGGGCAGGCGCTGGAGCATCGCCAGGAAGAGCCGGCCGTCGAGCAGGGTGATGCGGTTCGCGGCGGCGAAAGCGCGGGCCTCCTCGGTGTAGCCGCGTGGCGCCATGAAGAAGGCCTTCTCCACTTTTTCATGCGCCATCACCCCGCGCAGTTCCCGCACCGGCTTTACGCCCACCTGCCGGCTATGCGCCTTGCACTGGACGATGGCGGTGACGCGGCCCGGGTCGGTCTCGTCCTGGAACAGGCGGATGTCGACGCCGCCATCCGCGCCCAGACGGGTCGTTTCGGCGCGGATGCCCTTCTCACGGTAGAACTCGCAGCAAAGATCCTCGAAGCGCTTCCATTCGACCCGGTCGAGCACCTCGGCCGACCAGGCCTGCGGCCGCGGCGGACTCGGTGGCGGCGGCGGAAACACCGAAGCAAGCGCCTTGTCGAGTTCGTCGGGTTCGCGCGCAGACGGTTCCTGGCGCGGCATTGCCGTCGCGGCAGCGGTGCTGCGCCCGCCCTCGCCTCGTCCAGCGTAGTAGCGCAACAGCGCGGTCGCGCCGAACAACAGCGCAAACAGGTAGGCAAGCGGCACCAGCATCATCGCGAGCGGCCGCAGCAGCGGACTGCCGCCCAGCAGCGCCGGCAGGATCGCCGTCGCACCCAACAAGGCCACCGCCGCCAGCACCGCGGAGAACTTCCAGTCGGCGCGCAGCGCGACCGTCAGCCAGCCTTCCCTTCTTCGGTATCGACGACGAGCCATCCGTTCCGCATCCCCGGCAGGCCCGGCGCTGAACGGGATCAGCGGCGTCCTGCTATCTGGTTTGAATGGATGCGGATGCTACATTTGTGACAAATTATTGACGACGACATATTTCACGCCGCGCCGCGAGCGTCCCTACAGCAGCTCGGTGTCCTCGTGCGCGTACGCCGGACTGCAGCAACACAGGATATGCAGCGGGGCTGGGCCGACGGCCTCGATGCAGTGCGGTGTGCCGGGCGGGATCAGCACGGTGTCGCCGACATCCACCGGGAAGTGCGCCTCGCCCAGCGTCATCAACCCGCTGCCGGCGATGACGTGGTAAAGCTCCTCGGTCAGGCGATGACGATGCAGCAGGGTCCGGCAACCCGCTTTCACAATGGCTTCGGCCAGGCTCTGGTTGTAATTGCCATGTTCGGCCGGATGCAGCAGTTCGCGAATCTCGGAACCATCCTTGGTGAGGTAGGCGGGACGATCGGCGTAACGGGTTTTCAGCGCGGGTTTCATGACGGACGGACATCGGGACGGAAGCCCGATTGTGCTACAGCCACGGCTCAGCCGAGCGCCACCAGGGCGGGGCGCGCAAGCGTCTGCGGACGCCGGCCGCGCCGGTTGGCGGCGAGGAAATCGTGCAGGGCCGCGGCCGCCAGCGGTCGTGCGTAGAGATAGCCCTGCAGCTCGTCGCAACCATGGGCCAGCAGGAAAGCCGCCTGCGCCGGGCGCTCGACGCCTTCTGCCACCACGCTCAGCCCGAGGCTGCGACCGAGCGAGAGTATCGCCTTGGTGATCGCGCGCGCGTCGCCGACGTGCTCGCATTCGCCGACGAAGGAGCGGTCGATCTTCAGCACGTCCACCGGAAAGCGCTTGAGGTAGGCGAGCGAGGAATAGCCGGTACCGAAGTCGTCGATCGCCAGCGTCACGCCGAGCCTCTTCAGCGCGTTGAGTATCTTCACCGTCTCCTCGACATCGCCGACGAAGAGGCTCTCGGTCAGCTCCAGCTGCAGCCGTTCCGGCGGCAGCCCGCTGCCGCGCAAGGCCTCGCTCACCAGTGTCAGCAACTGGCCGTCGCGGCGGAAATGGCGGGCGGAAATGTTCACCGCCACGCTGGGCACGCCGAGTTCCCGCGCCGGCCAGCGCGCCGCCTCCTCGCAGGCGGTGCGCAGCACATGGCCTGTCAGCTGCATGATCAGGCCGGTCTCCTCGGCCAGCGGAATGAAGCGGTCGGGCGTTACCTTGCCGAACTCGGCGCTGTGCCAGCGTGCCAGCGCTTCGCAGCCGCATACGCCGCCACCGGCGTCGAGCTTGGGCTGGTAGACGACCTCGATCTCCCCGCAGCCGTGCTCCAGCGTGCCCCGCAGCGCCGACTCCAGCGCCAGCCGCTCCTGCGCCCTCGCATTGAGGCCGGCCTCGTAGAAGCGGAACTGGCCCTTGCCCGCCGCCTTGGCGTGGTACATCGCCGCATCGGCATGGCGCAGCAGGGTTTCGAGATCCGCACCGTCGCGCGGATAGACCGATACCCCCATCGAACAGCCGATGCTGATGTCGCGCCCCTCCAGCATCAGCGGCAGGCGCACGGTTTCCTGCACCCGCTCCAGCACCTGCACCGGATCGGCCTGCACCGCGGCGCTGCTGACGATGAGCACGAACTCGTCACCGCCGTAACGCACCAGGGTATCGGTCTCGCGCACGCAGGCCTGCAGGCGGCGCGCCATCTCGACCAGCAGGCGGTCGCCCACGGCGTGACCCATGCTGTCGTTGACGAACTTGAAGTTGTCGAGATCGATGAAGGCCACCATCAGGCGTTCGCCGCGGCGGCGGGCGCCGCTCATGGCGCGCTCCAGCCTGTCCTGCAGCAGGTAGCGGTTGGGCAGGCCGGTGACCGGATCGTGGGTGGCCTGGTGTTCGAGCTGCGTGCGATGGCGACGACGCTCGGAGATGTCCTCCACCGAGCCTTCGTAGTACAGGAAGCGGCCATCAGCGCCATACACTGCGTGCGCGTTCTCGCTGATCCAGATGCGCTCGCCGTCGCAACGGTAGACCTCGGACTCGAAATCCACCACCCGTTGGCGGGCGCGGATCATGACCTTGAAGTCGTCGCGACGGCCGCGCTCGACGTAGAGCCGCCCGGCGATGTCCGACAGGCCCGCTATCAGCGCCGCCGGCGTGGCATAGCCATAGAGGTCGGCCAGCGCCTGGTTGGCGGCCAGGTAGTGGCCGTCCTCGGTGGTCTGGTACATGCCCAGCACCGCGTTGTCGAAGATGCTGCGAAAGCGCAGTTCGGCTTCCACGGCCTGCGCCAGCGCCGCCGCCCGGCCGCGATGCAGGCGCCAGCCCCACCACGCGGCCAGCCCCGCCGCCAGCGCCAGGCCGGGCAACGTTGTCAGCGACAGTTCCATGTCTTCGCCTTCAGCTACGGCAACGCGCTTGCTGCTGCGCGGCCCAGCCGTCGGCACTTCCGGCCTTGGCCGATGCCGACTGCAGCGCGTGTTCGAGCGCAGCACGCTCCTGCGCCAGCCAGGCATAGACGGCATCGACTGCCTCGGTACCGAGACGGAAGCAAGTCGCCGCATCCATGTCCACGCTGGCGCTCAGCAGCATGCGTTCGCGCAGCGCCAGCAGGAATCCTTCGGCCGGCCGTCGCGCCTGTGCGCCGGCGCTGCCCTGCGCGGCACGCGTCAACAGCTCGGTGGCGCGCGACACCAGGAAATGCAGCCGGACCCGCGCCACCGGCGCGCAGCGGCCACGCGCCGCCACGGCGCTGCCGAGCGCACGCGCCTGGCCAAGGCATTCCGCCAATGCCGGAAGGTCGGCCACCACCTTGCGCACGCTATCGGACGGTGCCGCCCCGGCCGCGACCGGGGCGATGCGGACTTCGCCCACGGCAGCCAGCCAGCCGAGCACCTCGCCCAGCAGACGGCAGTGGTGCTGGAAGCTCTCCTCCGGGCTGAGACGGCCGAGAACGGCAAGCAGCTCACGCCACTGCGCCTGCAGGCCCGACACGTCGGCCGCGGTGAAACAGGGCAGGCGCTCGCCCTCTTCCAGCGCCGCGTCGCCGCACAGCGCGGCCAGCACGGCCTCGACCTCGCGCTGCTTGGCCGGCAGCCGGCTGGCAAAACTGGCGTCGCCGGAGCGCCACGCGCCGCTCATGCCACGATGCTGCTGGATATGGGCGACCAGCTCGGTGAGCCGCGCCACGGTGGCCAGCGCCGCCAGGGCCCGGCCACCTGCCTTGCCCTGACGACGCCACACGCCCGGCGCCAGCCACAGCGCCACCCCGCCCAATGCGGCCACGGCACCGATGTCGATCTCCATCATCCCGCTCCTATCCCCGTTCCCTTCGATCTGCGACGCGCTACTCGTAGCGGTAAACGCGCACCCGCGCCTCCAGGCGGCCCACCAGCTCGTCCTGGTAACGGGCAAGCTCGCCGCTCTCGGTCACCCGCAGGGCGTTGTCGTCGGCCAGCCGCGCGACCTGCTCCACATCGACCGCGATGCGCTCGCCGGCGGTGCTCTGTTCGGCGCTGGCGTCGGCGATTTCGCGCATGCGCGCCAGCGTCTGCGTCGCCGCGCCACGGATGCCGGCCAGCACCGCGGCGGCGGCCTGCGCCTGCGCGCTGCTGTCGCCCGCGCGACGGCTGGCCTGGCCGATGAGTTCGGCCAGGGTGTCGACCTCGGCCAGCACCTCGTGGATCAAGCCACCGATCTCGCCGGTGGCCGCCGCGGTGCGGTCGGCCAGCTGGCGCACCTCGTCGGCCACCACCGCAAAGCCGCGGCCCGCCTCGCCGGCGCGCGCCGCCTCGATCGCCGCATTGAGGGCGAGCAGATTGGTGCGCGAGGCGATGCCGGCGATGGTCGCGGCGATGCCGTCGATGCGGCGCGACCGTTCGGCCAGCGCCGTCGCCACCTCGGCCGCCGCCGCCACCTCGCCTGCCAGCACATCCATGGCGCCCGCCACCGTGGCGACCTGCGCCTCGCCGCGATCGGCCTCGGCCACCGCCGCCGAGGCCGTCCCGGCCGCATCCACCGCGGCATCGCGGGTGGCGGCCAGGCTGGTGATGAGCTCTTCCAGCGTCGCCGCTGACGACACCGTGATGTCGCGCTGGCTGCGTACGCCGGCCTCCCCGGCGGCGACGTCGGCCAGGGTTTCGCGCGAGACGTTGCGCAGTTCGTCGGTGGCGCGGCCGAGTTCGGCCAGCACGCCGGCCATGCTGCGCGCCGCCATGTTGAGCTGCTCGGCCAGCGGGGTCAGCAGTTCGCCCTCCGGCGTCGCCAGGCGGGCGACGAAACTGCCCTGGCTGCAGGCCACGGCAAAGGCGTCGAACTCGGCCAGACGGCACTCGACGCGGCGCACGGTACGCAAACCGGCGATCAGCGCAGCAGCCAGCACCGCGCCGCCCGCCGCCTGCGCACCGGTCTCGCCCGCCATCAGCAGGCCGGCACCGGCCAGTGTCGCCGCCCACCATGCCAGCAGGCGCGGCCACAGGCGCGGCGGCGCGGCGCTGCCGGTGTGCGGTCTGCTCATCGTCATCGTCGCGGCCATGGTTTCCCTTTCTCGTTCTTGTGCCTAAGCGTCTTTGCGATCAGGCGACACCGAGCTTCGCGCCCTCGGCCACCAGCCGGCGCAATTCCGGCAGGCAGGAGCCGCAGGATGTGCCGCACTTGAGCCCGCCCTGGAGCGCGTCGAGGTCGGCCCCGCCGGCGATCGCGGCACGGATCTCGCGCTCGCCGACGCCAAAGCAGTTGCACACGGTACGTTCCGCCTTGGCGAGCCCGGCCGGCGGCTTGGACAGTGGCGCGAACAGCCAGCGGCGCAGCGGCTCGGCGGGTTCGGCGTGGGCGATGGCGGCAATCAGCCAGTCGATGGCCGCCACCTCGCCGACCAGGCGGATCGCCGTCAGCGTGCCGTCGGTGATGCGGGCGCGCTTATCGATGCCGCGCCGGGCGTCGCGGAAGGCCAGCACCGCCTCATCGTCGGGGACACAGCCGAACACACCGTCGATCGCGGCCAGCAACGCAGCCGGCGCCGGCTGGGCGTCGGCCAGTTGCAGCACCACCACGTTGCGCTCGCGCCCGGCCAGCGACAGCGCGGCATAGCCGAAACTGCCGAGCAGCGGGCGCAGCGCGTCCATCCAGGCCGAGGCCTCGGCCGCATCGGCGGCAAGTGCCGCCCAAGCCGCGCGCCAGCCGAAATCGACGGGCTTGATCGACACGGCGGACTGCTTGAGCGCGGGCTGCTTCGACACCGGATCGGTGGCCGGCGACGTCAGCACATTGGTGCCCGGCTGCGCCAGCGTGGCGCCGCCCCAGTGCATCGGAATCCACGCCTGGCCGGGGGCGACGCCGCTGTCGGCGGCCACCGGCAGCACCAGCGCGCCGCGGCGGCTGGCGATCTTGACCAGCTGACCGGCACTGAAGCCGCGGCGGGCGAGATCGGCCGGGTTCAGCGCCACCTCGGCGCGCGGCGAGTGCCCCCACAGCGCAGCGACCTTGCCGGTGCGGCTCATGCCGTGCCACTGGTCGCGCAGGCGGCCGGTGGTGAGCACGAAGGGATGGTAGGCATCGGTCGGCTCCGGCAGCGGCGCGTGGCGCACCGGGAAGCCGACCGGATTGAAGCGGGCGCGGCCGTCGGCGGTGTTGAAGCGGCCGTCGCTGAAGAGGCGCGGCGTGCCGCCGCTGGCGCCTTGCGGGTAAGGCCACTGCTGCGGGCCGAGCGCTTCGAGCACGCCGTAGGACAGGCCGCTCATGTCGCAGTCGCGGCCGGCGGACAGGCTGACGTGCTCGGCGAACACCGCCGCCTCGTCGGCCCAGTCGAAGCCTGCCGCGGCGGCAGGCGCGAGGCGGGTCTGCAGGCGGCGCGCGAAGTCGGCGGCGATCGCCCAGTCGGAGCGGGCTTCGCCCGGCGCCGGCACCACGCCGCGCACTCGGCTGACGCGGCGCTCGGAATTGGTGACCGAGCCGGACTTCTCGCCCCAGCTCGCCGCCGGCAGCAGCAGGTCGGCATAGGGCACGGTTTCGGTATCGGCGAAGGCTTCCTGGACCACGACGAATTCCGCCTTGTCCAGCGCGGCGCGCACCTTGTCCTGGTCGGGCAGCGACTGCGCCGGGTTGGTGCAGGCGATCCACACCGCCTTGATCTTGCCGTCGCCGATGGCGTCGAACATCTGTACCGCGGCGAGGCCGGGGGCTTCCGGCAGCGCCGGCACACCCCACAGCGTCGCCAGCTCGGCGCGATCCGCGGGATTGGCGGGGTCGCGGTGGGCCGGCAGAATGGTGGCCATGGCGCCGACCTCGCGCCCGCCCATCGCATTGGGCTGGCCGGTGAGCGAGAAGGGACCGGCGCCGGGACGGCCGATCTGGCCGGTGGCCAGGTGCAGATGGATCAGCGCGGCGTTGTTGGCGACGCCGTGGTGGGACTGGTTGAGGCCCTGGCACCACAGCGACACCGCGCCGCGCGCCTTGCCGAAGCGGCGCGCGGCCTCGACGATCTTCTCGGCCGGCACGCCGCAGACGCCGGCGACGTTACCCGGCGAGCAGTCGGCGAGTTGCGCGCGCAGCGCGTCGAAGCCGCTGGTGTGGTCGCGGATGAAATCGCGGTCGACCATGTCCTCCCACAGCAGCACCTGCAGCATGGCGTTGTAGAGCAGCACGTCGGTGCCGGGGGCGATCTGCAGGTGCAGGTCGGCGAATTCGGCGGTTTCGGTGCGGCGCGGGTCGACCACGGTGATGAAGAGGTCTGGGTTGGCGCGGCGGGCGTCCTCGATGCGGCGGAACACGATGGGGTGCGCCCAGGCCGGATTGGCGCCGGCGATCAGCAGATGGTCGGCGAGCGCGAGGTCTTCGTAGCTGGCCGGCACGCTGTCGCTGCCGAGCGTGCCCTTGTAGCCGGCGACCGCGCTCGACATGCACAGCCGCGAGTTGGAGTCGATGTTGTTGGTGCCGACCAGCGCGCGCGCGAGCTTGTTGAAGACGTAGTAGTCCTCGGTCAGCAACTGGCCGGAGATGTAGAAGGCGACCGCGTCCGGGCCGTGCTCGCGGATGATCGCGGCGAAGCGGTCGGCGGCGGTGTCGAGCGCCTCGTCCCAACCGACGCGGCGGCGGCTGCCGGCGCGGGCGCTGCGCAGTTCCGGGTGGCGCGCGCGGCCGCCGGGCGCGGCGGCCAGGTGCAGGGTGGAGCCCTTGGTGCACAGCCGACCGAAGTTGGCCGGATGGGTCGGGTCGCCGCGCACGCCGGTGATGCGGCTGCCGTCATGCTCGACGATCACGCCGCAGCCGGTGCCGCAGTAGCAGCACACCGAGCGGGTTTCGTTTGCCTTCAGGCCCAGGTCGGCCAGGTTCATGTTCGGCTCCATATTCTTGATTCCTTTTGCTTCTCTTTGCACCGCCGGGCGCAGCGCGCCGGGGCGGTCGGCAGAATTTGCTCCCTCCCCTTCAAGGGGAGGGCTGGGGTGGGGATGGGGTACACACAACGCAGATACCCGCCCCAACCCATCCCCCTCCCAACCAGTAGTCTCGGCTTCGCCTCGCCGCTCCGCCGGCGGCAAGCAGTGCTTGCCGAAACCCCGGCTACGCCCCCCTTGAAGGGGGAGGAGCAAGAATCAGCGCCTTGCCCTCACACATCCAGCCACACCACGCCCTGCTCCACCTTGGTCGCATAGCGTTCCGCACAGCCTTCGTCCGGCGCGCAGGCGGTTCCGGTACCCAGCTCGATGTTCCAGCCGTGCAGCGGACAGGTCACCTTGTGGCCATGGACGATGCCTTGGGACAGCGGGCCGCCCTTGTGCGGACAGGCGTCGCGCAGCGCGAACACCGCGTCGCCCTCGGCGCGGAACACCGCGATGTCGCCGGCGCCGCACTCGACGACGCGGGCGCCGAGCGCCGGGATCTCTTCAAGGGGACACAGTTTCTGCCAGGCCATGGCGATCTCCCGGGTTGGCGTCGATGACGATGGGTTGGTAGTTGCGGGCCAGCGGCGCGGCCTGTTGTTCGGCCCAGGGGTCGGGGGCGTCCTTCAGCGCGAACAGCAGGCGTTCGTAGAGCGCCTTGCGGTTGGCGGCGTCCTCCACCACCTGCTTCTTGGCGTGGTCGAGGCCGACGCGCTCGATGTAGTGGCAGGTGCGTTCGAGGTAATAGCCTTCTTCCCGGTAGAGCTGCAGGAAGGCGCCGGCGTACTCCAGCACCTCCTCGTCGCTGCCGACCTTGCAGAAGAAGTGGGCGACCTCGGTCTTGATGCCGCCGTTGCCGGCGACGTACAGCTCGTAGCCGGAATCGACGCCGATCACGCCGACGTCCTTGATGCCGGATTCGGCGCAGTTGCGCGGGCAGCCGGACACCGCCAGCTTGACCTTGTGCGGGCTCCACATGCCGAACAGCATCTTCTCCAGCTTGACGCCCATCTCCATCGCCAGCTGGGTGCCGAAGCGGCAGTGCTCCATGCCGACGCAGGTCTTCACCGTGCGCAGGCTCTTGCCGTAGGCGTGGCCGGAGACCATGCCGGCGGCGTTGAGGTCGGCCCAGATCTTCGGCAGGTCGGCCTTCTTGACGCCGAGCAGGTCGATGCGCTGGCCACCGGTGACCTTCACCGTCGGCACCTGGTACTTTTCGGCGGCGTCGGCGATGGCGCGCAGCTCGGCCGGCGTGGTCAGCCCGCCCCACATCCGCGGCACCACCGAGTAGGTACCGTCCTTCTGGATGTTGGCGTGGGCGCGCTCGTTGATGAAGCGGCTCTGCGGATCGTCTTCGGCCTCGTGCGGCCAGGTGGACAGCAGGTAGTAGTTCAGCGCCGGGCGGCAGGTGGCGCAGCCGTTGGGCGTCTTCCATTCCAGCGCCTTCATCGCCGCCGGGATGGTGAGCAGCTTCTGGCTGCGGATCGCGTCGCGAAGTGCGCCATGGGTATGGTCGGTACAGCCGCACACCGGCTTGTCATACTTGTCGGTGGCCTGGTAGGCGCCGCCGACGGTGGAAGCCAGGATCTGCTCGACCAGGCCGGTGCAGGAGCCGCAGGAGCTCGACGCCTTGGTGTGCTTGCGCACGTCGTCCAGGGTGAACAGGCCCTTCTCGCGGATGGCGCTGACGATGGTGCCCTTGCACACGCCGTTGCAGCCGCACACCTCGGCGGTGTCGGGCAGCAGCGCGGCCTGGCTCTGGCCCTGGTGGCCGGCGTCGCCGAGGTGGGATTGCGAAAAGCTCTGGCCGAACATCAGGTGGTCGCGCAGCTCGGAGACGTCCTTGCCTTCGCGCACCAGCTGGAAGTACCAGGCGCCGTCGGCGGTGTCGCCCACCATCACCGCGCCAGCAAGCTTGTCGTCCTTCAGCACCAGCTTCTTGTACACACCGCCGGCGCGGTCGTGCAGCACGATCTCGTCGCAGCCCTCGCCGCCCATGAAGTCGCCGGCGGAAAACACATCGACGCCGGTGACCTTGAGCTTGGTCGAGGTCACCGAGCCGGTGTAGCGGCCGATGCCGTAACCGGCCAGATGATTGGCGCAGACCTTGGCCTGCTCGAACAGCGGCGCGACCAGGCCGTAGGCGGTGCCGCGGTGATTGACGCATTCGCCCACCGCATACACCCGCGGGTCGGTCACCGTCTGCAGGGTGTCGCTGACCACGATGCCGCGGTCGCAGTGCAGCTTGGCCGATTCGGCAAGGCCGGTGCTCGGGCGGATGCCGGCGGCCATCACCACCAGGTCGGCGGGGATCGCGCTGCCGTCCTTCAGCTTCACCACCGCGACGCGGCCGCTCTCGCCGGCCACCAGTTCGGCGGTCTGCGCCTGCAGGCAGAA
Source organism: Azoarcus sp. DD4 (assembly GCF_006496635.1). Taxonomy (NCBI): domain Bacteria; kingdom Pseudomonadati; phylum Pseudomonadota; class Betaproteobacteria; order Rhodocyclales; family Zoogloeaceae; genus Azoarcus; species Azoarcus sp. DD4. The sequence continues at coordinate 1,194,308 of NZ_CP022958.1, read as the reverse complement.
CTGCATGCCCTTGGCTTCGAGCGAGGCCTGCAGCAGGTCGGCTGCCGGCTTGTCGAGCTGGCGGTCCATGATCCAGCCGCCGAGGTGCACCACGGTGACGTCCATGCCGCGCAGCACCAGGCCGTTGGCGGCTTCGAGGCCGAGCAGGCCGGCGCCGATCACCACCGCGTGCTGGTGATGTTTCGCCGCGGCGATCATCGCCTCGGTATCGGCGATGTCGCGGTAGGCGATCACGCCCGGCAGGTCCTTGCCCGGCACCGGCAGGATGAAGGGCACCGAGCCGGTGGCGAGCAGCAGGCGGTCGTAGGCGGCTTCGGTGCCGTCGTCGGCGCGCACCACGCGACGGGCGCGATCGATCTCGACCACGCGGCGGCCGGCATGCAGGGTGATGCCGTTGTCGCGGTACCAGTCCATGTCGTTGAGCATGATGTCGGGCAGGCTCATCTCGCCCGCCAGCACCGGCGACAGCAGGATGCGGTTGTAGTTGCCGTGTGGCTCGGCGCCGAACACGGTGATGTCGAACACGTCGGGGGCGTGCTTGAGCAGCTCTTCCAGGGTCTTCACGCCGGCCATGCCGTTGCCGACCATGACGAGTTTCTGTTTGCGCATGATGCTCTCCTTCAGGCGGCGAGGACGCGGGCGGCCGCTTCGTCGATGCCCAGATCCTGGACCCGGGCGAGCGCGGCGACTTCGCCGACGACGATGATGGCCGGCGAGGACAGGCCTTCGGCGATGACACGGTTGGGGAGGTCCGCGAGCGTGCCCTTGACGTGGCGCTGGCCGGGCAGCGTGCCGGAAGCGATCGCGGCGGCCGGGGTGTCGGGCGGCATGCCGGCGGCGATCAGGCGGGCGACGATGTTGAGCAGGCGGCCCAGGCCCATGTAGATCACCAGCGTGGTGCCGCACTTGGCGAGCGCCGCCCAGTTGGGTTCGTCGCGGCCGTCGCCGGCGGTGCCGGTGACCAGGGTGACGCCGTGGGTGTAAGCACGGTGGGTGACCGGAATGCCGACCGCCGCCGGCACCGCGATGCCCGAGGTCAGACCGGGCACCACCTCGACGTCGATGCCGAGCGCTTCGAGATATTCGGCCTCCTCGCCGCCGCGGCCGAACAGGAAGGGATCACCGCCCTTGACCCGCGCCACCGTCAGCCCACGCCGTGCATAACGCGCCATCACACGGTGGATGAAATCCTGCGCCGTCGATTTCATGCCTCCGCGCTTGCCCACGCGCAGCACCCGGGCGCTCGGCTTGGCCAGCGCCAACACTTCATCCGTGACCAGCGCATCGGCAAGCAGCACATCGGCCTCACCAATGGCGCGGGCCGCACGCAGGGTCAGCAAGTCTGCAGCACCCGGGCCGGCTCCGACGAGTAACACCTTGGCCATGATCGAACTCTCCACTACAAAAACGTAAGGCGAAAAAAAACGGCATCGCGTCGTTTTCCAGGTCTTCCGACCCGGTTGAACGACGGACGCCGTTGTCCGCATGCCATACATCAGCACTGCGCCGGAGCCTCGTTGCCCCGGCCTATACCCGATCTAATGCAAGAGCGGTGCCAGCCGGAGCGAAATTGATCAAGCGATTGATTTATCGATGTTTACTTGAATCTGCGGGAATAGATGAGTCGCGCCACGCCGGCTTGCCGGCACCGCACTGGTGCATGTACCAGGATGCTGCACCACAACATCGCACATCGTGCTTCCACGGCCCGTCCGCCGCGACGAAGGAGGACGGATGCGCCCCATCCCGGCAGAAACAGGCGGGGATTTCCGACTTGCCCGGAGGGTTCGAGGTGCAGCCGTAATCCGTCGACAGCATCGCGAACATGACGGCACCGGTCAGCGCCTGCCGGAGTGGCGGCGCCGAACCGGCCCTTGTTCAGATCGCGGGCGCGCCGGTCAGCGCGTGCAGCCGTGCGACGGTAGCGGAATCGAGGCCGAGGGCCGCAGACAACTGGCGCAGGTAGGCGACCTCGGCCTCGGTGTCGAGATCTATCGCCAGCAAGGACGCGCCATAGACCTGCGCCGCCACCGCCTGGTCGGGTACCGCTGCGACCAGGGCCTGCAGGTCGAGCGGTTTGCGCAGTTCGGCGAACAGGAATTCCTTCTCCGCCGGGCTGACGCCGTCGTCGTCGATTTCCCCGACGATGCGCTGGATCTCGGCTTCGTCGACCGCGCCATCGGCTTTTGCCGCGCAGAGCATGGCCTGCAGCACGACTTGCCCGGTCTCCGGCGCGGTGAGCGCCGCCATTTCCTCCGGTGCGGCAGCCGTCAGGCCCAGCGCGCCATTACCCGACCGGGTCCAGTTCTTGAGCGCGGCCATGGCGATGGTCGCGAGGATGGTCATGCCCGCGCCGCCGAGGGGATTGCTGCCGCCGGTTTGGCTAGCACGACCGCCGCCCAGGACGCTGCCGAGGACGTCACCCAGCCCACCGGTGCCACCCGGCGTCGCCCCGCCAAGCACACTACCCAGCAGATCGCCCAGCCCGGCGCCGGAAGCACGCGGCGCCTGACCGCCGAGCGCGCCACCGAGGATGTCGGCGAGGCCGCCACCGCCCGCACGGCCCGCCCCCTGACCGCCAAGCACCGCGCCGAGCAAGTCGCCCAAACCCGGCACGCCGCCCAGGCCCTGCGGCCCCATACTGTGCTCCAGGCGTGTCCGGCTCTGGCTGGTCATGCCCTGCTGCAGCATCCGTCCGACGATGTCTCCAAAGCTCATGCCCTTCTCCCGCGAGGTATCGAGCTTTCGATTGTAGTCGGGCGGAAGGCCGTTGCGCCGGGCGCGTGCGCGCCTGGAAGCGCCTGATCGCCGGCGCCCGGTGGCGGCCCGGGAGCCGGCCTCCGCCTGCGCTTACGCGGCGACGCGCAACTGCTTCTGGTAGAGGAACTCCATGATGGCCGCGCGACATTCGGCGAAATGCGGGTCGTGCGCCAGCGCCAGGCGGTCGCGCGGGCGCTCCAGGCCGACTTCCAGGATCTCGCCGATGGTGGCCGCCGGACCGTTGGTGAGCATCACCACGCGGTCGGACAGCAGCACCGCCTCGTCGACGTCGTGGGTGACCATCACCATGGTGGCCTTGGTCGCGGCGAGGATTTTCATCAGCTCGTCCTGCAGGTTGGCGCGGGTGAGCGCGTCGAGTGCGCCGAAGGGCTCGTCCATCAGCAGGATGCGCGGCTGCATCGACAGCGCGCGGGCGATGCCGACACGCTGCTTCATGCCGCCGGAGATTTCGTGCGGGTACTTGTTCTCGGCGTGCGTCAGGCCGACCAGCGCCAGCGCGTCGTGGGTGCGCTGCTTGAGCTTGGCCTTGCCTTCCTTGCTGGAGAACACCCGCTCCACTGCCAGGTAGACGTTGTCGAAGCAGGTCAGCCAGGGCAGCAGCGAGTGGTTCTGGAACACCACCGCGCGCTCGGGGCCGGGGCCGGCGATCTCGCGACCGTCGCACAGCATCACCCCGGAAGTCGGCCGGGTGAGGCCGGCGATGAGGTTGAGCAGGGTGGACTTGCCGCAGCCCGAGTGGCCGATCAGCGAGACGCTCTCACCTTCGAAGATGTCGAGGTCGATCTCACGCAGCGCGGTGAACTTGCCCTTCTTGGTCTCGAACGTCTGGCCGACGTTTTCGATCTGGACGATTTTCTTGCTCATGACCGTGACTCCTCAGTGGCCCGTTAGCGGCTTTCGTAGTTGAAGCGGCGCGCGATCAGCATCAGCGCCTGCTCCAGGATGAGACCGACGATGCCGATCACGAAAATGGCGATGATGATGTGCTCAACCTTGAGATTGTTCCATTCGTCCCACACCCAGAAGCCGATACCGACGCCGCCGGTGAGCATTTCCGCGGCCACGATCACCAGCCAGGCGGTGCCGATGGAGAGGCGGATGCCGGTAAGCATGTAGGGCAGCACCGCCGGGAACAGGATCTTGGTGAAGATCTTCCACTCGGACAGGTTGAGCACGCGGGCGACGTTGAGATAGTCCTGCGGAATGCGCGTCACGCCCTGGGCGGTGTTCATGATCATCGGCCAGATCGAGCAGATGAAGATGGTCCAGGTCGCGGCCGGGTCGGCACGCTGGAACACCAGCAGGCCGATCGGTAGCCAGGCCAGCGGACTCACCGGACGCAGCAGGCTGATGATGGGGTTCATCATCTGCGACAGCACCGCGAAGCGGCCGAGCATGAAGCCCGCCGGAATGCCAACCAGCGCGGCGATGCCGAAGCCGATGCCGACGCGCTGCAGCGAGGCCAGCACGTTCCAGCCTATGCCCTGGTCGTTGGGGCCTTCGCGATAGAAGGGGTCGGAGAACAGCGCCACCGCCGCCTGCCAGGTCTTGGCCGGGCTGGGAATGCCGCCGCCGTTGAGCGTGCCGAGGTGCCACAGACCGATCAGCAGGGCCATGCCGATCACTGGCGGCAACACCGCGCGCAGCAACGCCTGCAACCACTCGCCCACCCTGCCGGGGTTCTTGGCCGCTGGTGCGGCGGCCGGCTTCACGATTTGCTCCACAGCCTTCTCCGTCACCTTTTCACTCCGCACCGCGGTGCTGCGCGCAGCGGGGGCATCGACACCTTCGGCGGCGGGCGCCACGCCCGACGCACCATCCATCGTCACAGTTGCAGTCGCCATCATTCGCTCCTTACATTCGTTGTGCCCCCGCCCGCTCCACGGTCGCCCCCGAAGGGGCCGGCGTGCCGGGGCGGTGCGGCGCCGGGTTCGCTCAGACCTTCACCTTGAAGCTGCCGGCGTACTTCGCCGGATCCTTGCCGTCCCACACCACGCCATCGATCAGCTTGCTGCTGCGCATCTCGCTCTTGGGCAGGGACACGCCAGCGGCAGTGGCGGCCTGCTTGTAGATGTCGATACGGTTGACCGCCTTGGCCACCCCGAGGTAATCCGGATCCTTGTCGATCAGACCCCAGCGGCGGTGCTGGGTGAGGAACCACATGCCGTCCGACAGGTAAGGGAAGGTCACCGCGCCGTCGTTGAAGAACTTCATGAAATTGGGATCATCCCAGGTCTTGCCGAGGCCGTTTTCGTAGCGGCCGAGCATGCGGCCGAGGATGACGTCCATGTCGGTATTGACGTAAGAGCGCGCCGCCACGGTTTCCGCAGTGGTACGGCGGTTGGCGATCGAGGCGTCGATCCAGCGCGAGGCCTCCAGCACCGCGGCGGTGAGCGCGCGGGCACTGTTGGGGTTCTTGGCCACCCAATCACCGGTGGTGCCGAGCACCTTTTCCGGATGGTCGGTCCAGATGTCCTGGGTGGTGACCGCGGTGAAGCCGACGTTGTCGACGATGGCGCGCTGGTTCCAGGGCTCGCCCACACAGTAGCCGTGCATGTTGCCGACGCGCGCATTGGCCACCATCTGCGGCGGCGGCACCACGATGGACTTGACGTCCTGGAAGGGGTGGATGCCGTTGGCGGCCAACCAGTAATACAGCCACATCGCGTGGGTGCCGGTCGGGAAGGTCTGGGCAAAGGTGTAGGTGCCCGGCGCGCTGGCGGCGACCACCTTTTTCAGCGAGGCACCGTCGGTCGCCCCCTTCTCCTTCATCTGGTTGGAGAGCGTGATCGCCTGGCCGTTGTTGTTGAGCGTCATCAGCACCGCCATGTCCTTCTTCGGGCCGCCGATGCCGAGATGCACGCCATAGACCAGGCCGTAGAGCACGTGCGCCGCATCGAGCTCGCCGGACACCAGCTTGTCGCGCACCGCTGCCCAACTCGCTTCCTTGCTCGGAATGATCTTGATGCCGTACTTCTCGTCGAACTTCTGCGTCGCGGCCATCACCACCGACGAGCAGTCGGTGAGCGGGATGAAGCCGACCTTGATTTCCTTCTTCTCCGGCGCGTCGGAACCCGCCGCCCACACGCCCCCCGGGAACAGCCCGGACAGCAGCGTGGCGGTACCGGCAGCGGCGCCGGCCTTGAGGAATCCCCGGCGGGACAGTTCGGGGGTCTTGATGGTCTGCTTGGTCATCTCGCGCTCCTTGGCGAAGTCCAAAAACAAAAAGGCGCCCATCTCCTTGCTACAACTGGTGCAGTAAGGAAATGGACGCCGTTGTCCAGTGTTCGTCAGATATCGAACGCCGAACCGTCGTTGGTTCGGCTTACCAAGGGATTAGCAGCAAGCGTGCCAGCTTCGGAAAACCGCTGGAAATGCGGGTTTGCGCCAGATCTGTGCGGTTTGCGGCCTGCAGCGAATGCGCGAATGCGCACTGCTGCAGTGCAATAGGCAGACGTGCCGCACAAAGCCAGTGCGGCAAGAGGGGATTTACTCGGGGCGCAACACGTCGGCGAGTGCGAGCGTGGCCTCGGCGACCTCGACCAGGCGACGGTTCTGGTTCATGGCGGTCTGACGCAGCAGCTTGTAGGCCTCTTCCTCGCTCAACCCGCGGCTGGCCATCAGCAGCCCCTTGGCACGCTCCACCAGCTTGCGCTCGTTGAGCGCGGCGCGCACGGTATTGAGTTCGTCGCTCATGGTCTGCAGACGCTGCGACTGCGCCTGCATCAGCTCCAGCACGGAGCGGCCGAGTTGCGGCCCGAGGCCGTCGCCAGCAGGCAGACCGCCCGGCGGCGCCGGCGGCACCGCGGCCAGGCCGGCACCGGCCTGCTGGAGCAGGGCCTCCAGCGTGGCGGGCGGCAGCGCATCCCCCCCGGCCGCAGTCAGCGTGTCGAGCACGCGGGTATGGCTGTCGAGATCCGCACGCACGGCGGCGAGCTTGGTTTCGCACAACTGCAGCAGCGCGTTGGTCGCACAGTCCTCGACCTGGCGCATCACGTCGATGCGGGCCGTGGCGCACTCGAACCAGCGGTCGCTGCTGTCCGGCACCGGTTTGCCCGCCGCCGTGGTCGTGGCGATGCGGCGCATGCGTTCAAGTTCGGCGATTTCGGGCGTGGTCTGGGCGTTGCGCCAGATGGTGCGTAGTGTGGGATCGGCAAATTCGACGAAGAGCTGGAAGCAGCGCTCCTGACCGTCGATCAGATGGAGCATGCGCTGCTGCTCGCCGGCCTCCAGCCGCCCGGCGGCGAAGGCGGCGGCGCCGACCGCACGCTCCTGGCCGGCCAGTTCCTTGCCCTGCATGAAGTTGAAGAGCGCAACCAGCGCGCGCGAAATGGCCGGATCGACAGCCGTGTCGGCCGCCTCGAACACCACCGCCAGCAGGCCGGCGATCAACTCGCTGAAGCTGCGGGTGGACAGTTCGGCCGTGATCTGGTGCTGGGCGACACGCCTGCGCAGTTCAGGCAAGGTGTTGAGTCCGTGCAGCACATAGGCGATGCGGCTGAAGAGGCGCATGCCGCCAGCCATGCGGGCAGAATCGGTGGCAAGCCGTTCGAACAGCTCGCGCACCGCTGCCTCGACCGCGACGCTGGCCGCCACGTGCTCCGCGCGCTGCTCGCCGAAGCGGCTGCCGCGCGAGGCGAGAAACACATTGGATGCGCCGCGCTCTTTCTGCAGCATGTGGATCAGCTCCCCGACCTGCTTTACCAGCCCGCAGGTGACTTCGAGCTGCTCCAGCCCGTGGATTTCGCAGCGCTTGGCCGCGACCAGAAAACTCAGCGCAGATTTCATCCTCGACCTCGCTGTCGATGCACGTCCATCGCCTTCCTGTTTCGATGACTACTTTGACTGCGGCAAGCAAGACGCGTGCGCCTGGCCGCACACGCCGTCCCGCATGCCACTTTTGTGGCGCTCAGTCGCGCTGGCGGCGTGCCTCGAACAGGCAGATGCCGCTAGCCACCGAGACGTTGAGACTCTCGACACTACCGTGCATGGGAATGCGGGCCAGCTCGTCGCAGGTCTCGCGCGTCAGCCGGCGCAGACCATCGCCCTCGGCCCCCAGCACCCAGGCCACCGGCCCCTTCTGGTCGACCTCGTAGAGCGATTTTTCTGCCTCGCCGGCAGCTCCCACCACCCAGATGCCCGCCTCCTGCATCTCGCGCAAGGCCCGCGCCAGGTTGGTAACGGTGATATAGGGCACGGTGTCGGCAGCCCCGCTCGCCACCTTGACCGCGGTGGCATTGAGCCCGACCGCCCTATCCTTGGGCGCGATCACCGCATGCGCACCGGCGGCGTCGGCCACCCGCAGGCAGGCGCCCAGATTGTGCGGATCCTGCACGCCGTCGAGCACCAGGATGAGCGCGTTCTCGTCCAGGCTGTCGAGCACGTCGGCCAGCTTGAGCTCGCGCCGGGTGGCGTCGATGCGCGCCACGACCCCCTGATGGCGACGGGTACCGACCATGGCGTCGAGCCGATCGCCTTCGCTGGGCACGATACGCACGCCGGCAGCTTCGGCCACGGCGAGGAATTTCTTGACGCGGGCATCCTTGCGGTCGCCCGACAGGTAGATTTCGAACACCGCCTCCGGTGCCTGGCGCAGCTTCGCCGATACGGCATGAAAGCCGTAGATCAGGCGGGAGGCGGAGGTGTCTGCGGCTTTAACCAATGCGTTTTCCCTTCTTTGCTGTACTGCTCGTACCGCTGGCGGCCTTGCTCGTCTTGGCCGGAGCCTTCTTGGCAGTCGTGGTTTTAGCCTTGACCGGCTTCGACTTAGCCGCCGCCGGCTTGCCGGCCTTGGTTGCCGGAGCCTTGGTTGCCGGAACCTTCGCCGCCGGGGACTTCACCTTCGCCGTCGCCGGCTTGGCCGTAGCACGCTTTGCGGCAGGCTTCGTAGCTGCAGGCTTTGCCTCTTCCGCAACGGCAGGTTCGACCACCTCGGCAGCCCGCTTGGGCGATGCCGCACGTGCCCGACGAACCGGTGTCTTTGTTTCCGCCACGGCTGCGGCGGGGCGCGATTCTACCGTTTCGGGCGCACTTTGCAGCACCGGCGCGACATCGACGGGCGCCGCCGACTTCGCCTTGCGGCCAGTTTTTCCGGGCGCCTCGGCCACGATAGTCGCCGGCTTGGCGAGCAACGGCCCTTCGACCAGGCGGAAATCGATCTTGTTCGTCACCATGTCCACGCGGACCAGCTGCACCCTCAGCCGGTCGGACAGACGGAACTGCTTGCCGGTACGTTCGCCCAGCATCGCGTGGCGGGTCTCGTCGAAATGGAAGTAGTCGGCGCCGAGCTCGGAAACGTGCAGCAGGCCCTCTATGAAGATGTCGTCGAGCGCGACAAAGAGGCCGAACGGCACCACCGCCGAAACGCTGCCTTCGAACTCCTCGCCGACCTTGTCCTGCATGTAGTAGCACTTGAGCCAGGACACCACGTCGCGGGTCGCCTCGTCGGCACGGCGCTCGGTGGTCGAGCAGTGCAGGCCGATGTCGTCCCAATCACCCGCAGCGTACTTTTCGCTCTTCAGTACAGCCTTGATCGCGCGGTGCACCAGCAGGTCGGGATAGCGGCGGATGGGCGAGGTGAAGTGGGTATAGGCCTCGTAGGCGAGGCCGAAGTGACCGACGTTGTCCGGGCTGTACACCGCCTGGCGCAGCGAGCGCAGCATCACCGTCTGCAGCAGCTGGGCATCGGGGCGATCCTTGACCTTGTCGAGCAGGGCTGCGTAATCCTTGGCATGCGGTTCGTCGCCGCCGCCCAGGCCCATGCCGAACTCGGAAAGGAAACCGCGCAGCTTGTCGAGCTTCTCCGGCGTCGGCCCCTCGTGCACCCGATAGAGCGCCGCGTGCTCGTGCTTCTGCAAAAAGTCGGACGCGCAGACGTTGGCAGCCAGCATGCACTCCTCGATCAGGCGGTGCGCGTCGTTGCGGGTTTCCGGGACGATGCGTTCGATCTTGCCGTTGTCATCGAAGATCATCCGCGTCTCGGTGGTCTCGAAATCGATCGCACCGCGCTTTGCTCGCGCCTTCAGCAACACCCGGAACAGCTTGTCGAGATCCTCGAGCTGCGGCAGCAGCGCACCGACCTCGTCGAGCGCGGCTGCGTCCTTGTCGTACAGCGCGGCCGCCACCTTGGTGTAGGTGAGCCGGGCGTGCGAGAACATCACCGCCGGATAGAAACGGTAGGCCTTGATCGCGCCGGTCAGCGAGATGCTCATGTCTGCGACCATGCACAACCGCTCCACCTGCGGATTGAGCGAACACAATCCGTTGGAGAGCTTTTCCGGCAGCATCGGGATCACCCGCCGCGGGAAATACACCGAGTTGCCACGATCGTAGGCATCCTTGTCGAGCGCACTACCTGCCGCCACATAGTGCGAAACGTCGGCGATCGCCACCACCAGGCGGAAACCGCGGCCTTGGCGTTGGCAATACACCGCATCGTCGAAGTCCTTGGCGGTCTCCCCATCGATGGTGACCAGCGGCAGCGCAGTGATGTCTTCGCGGCCGGCCCAGTCCTTCTTGCGCACCGTCGCAGGCAGCTTGCGCGTTTCGGCCTTGGTCTCGGCCGAGAACTCGAAGGGCAGGTCGTGCTTGCGCAGCGCGATCTCGATTTCCATGCCGGGGTCGGCGTAGTTGCCCAGTACTTCGACGACGCGACCGATCGGCTGCGCATACTTGGTCGGTTGCTCGACCAGCTCGACCGTCACCACCTGGCCGGGCAGCACCTTCTTGCCCCCCGGCGCAACCAGGATGTCCTGCGCCAACCGGCGGTTTTCCGGCACCACGATCATGACGCCGTGCTCGTTGAGCACACGGCCGACGACGCGGGTGTTGGCGCGCTCGAGCACCTCGACGATCTTGCCTTCCGGCCGCCCACGCCGATCCTGCCCGGCGATGCGGACAATGGCACGATCGCCGTGCAGAACCTCGCGCATTTCCTTGGGGCCGAGGAAGATGTCGGGCTGCCCGTCCTCACGCACCAGGAAGCCGAAGCCGTCAGGATGCCCCTCGACGCGACCGCGAATCAGATCGGCCTTGTCCGGCAACAGGAAGGCATCGCGGCGATTGCGCAGGAGTTGGCCATCACGCTCCATGGCACGCAGGCGACGCTCGAAATGCTCGAGTTCGTGCGTCTGTATGTCGAGCGCCGCTGCCAGCGCGGCGAAGGACATCGGCACGCCCTGCTCCGCCAGCACTTGCTCGATGTACTCGCGGCTGGGCAGCGGATAGTCGTATTGGGCAGACTCGCGCTCGAAGAAAGGATCGGCCTTGCGGATCTTGCTGAGGGCCGGCTTGCGCCCGGCCTTGCCTGCTTGCGGCTCGGTGCGCGATGTACCGGAGCGGCGACCACGCGCCGGGGCGGCTTGTTCGGCCCCAAGGGCCGGGGTATTGGATTTTTTTCTATTTCTACTCATTGACATTCTTCTATTCGTGCTTATAATGCGCCGCTCTTGCCCAGATGGCGGAATTGGTAGACGCACTAGTTTCAGGTACTAGCGCTGCAAGGCGTGGAGGTTCGAGTCCTCTTCTGGGCACCAGTTTCACAGGAAAGCCGCTCTTCGGAGCGGCTTTTTTGTTGCGGTCGTCGATCTGTTCGGCCTGTTCGGCAACACGCGTTTGCATACCGCCGAACGATATCATCGAAATTCCAAAAAACGACTTTCCTTCTTTGTAGGTCGTGGCTATAATCGCGGTCCCTGCCCAGATGGCGGAATTGGTAGACGCACTAGTTTCAGGTACTAGCGCTGCGAGGCGTGGAGGTTCGAGTCCTCTTCTGGGCACCAGTTTCAAGCAAAGACCGGCCTTGTGCCGGTCTTTTGCGTTTACGTCGCCACTATTGCGATCCACCCCGGACCTGGGCGACACGACGGCAGCTGCGCCGTCACCGCACTCGCACTGCATGGGACGCCAGAACGACAAGCCGGTCTTTCGACCGGCTTCTTGCATCTGACGCTCAGGCACCAAAGGGATGGCGGCGCAGGATGGTTTCGTCACGCTCCGGACCGGTAGAGATGACATCGATCGGTATCTCGCAGATCTCCTCGATCCGGTGCAGATATGCACGCGCCTCCTGCGGCAGCGCATCCCAGCTCTGTGCGCCGAAGGTCGTACCCGACCAGCCCGCCATCACCTCATAGATCGGCTCGCAGCGCGTCACCTCTTCCGACCCCATCGGCAGCAGGTCGACGCGCTTGCCGTCCAGCATGTAACCGGTGCACAGCTTCAACTCGGCCAGACCGTCGAGCACGTCGAGCTTGGTGATGCACAGGCCGGTGACGCCATTGATAATGATCGAACGCTTGAGCGCGGCCAGATCAAGCCAACCACAGCGACGCTTGCGCCCCGTGACGGTGCCGAACTCACGCCCCTTGGTCGACATCTGCTCACCCGGCGTGCCGGCCGTTTCGATATCGAGTTCAGTCGGGAACGGACCGCCACCGACGCGGGTGCAGTAGGCCTTGGTAATGCCCAGCACGTAATGCAGGCGGCCGGGGCCAACACCTGAACCCGCCGCGGCCTGACCCGCCACACAGTTGCTGGAGGTGACGAAGGGGTAGGTACCGTGATCGATATCGAGCAGAGTACCCTGGGCGCCTTCGAACAGCAGACTGCCGCCGGACTTGTTCACTGCGTAGAGTTCGGCCGACACATCCGCAACCATCGGCAGAATCTCGGCCGCATCGGCCATCGCCTCGTCGAACACCTCGTCGAAACCGACGGGTTCGGCACCCAGATGCTGAGTCAGCACGAAGTTGTGGTATTCGAGATTGGCCTTGAGCTTGGCCGCAAAGCGTTCGCGGTCGAAGAGATCGTAGACGCGCAGTGCACGACGGGCGACCTTGTCTTCGTAGGTTGGCCCAATACCCTTGCCGGTGGTGCCGATCTTGTCGCAAGCTGCCTTGGCCGCCTCCCGTGCGCGGTCGAGCGCAGCGTGATAGCCGAGTATGAGCGGGCAGCCCGGGCTGATGCGCAGCCGCTCGCGCACCTTGATGCCGCCCGCCTCCAGGGTGCGGATCTCGGACAACAGGTGATGCGCATCCAGCACGACACCATTGCCGATGTAGCAGGCCACGCCTTCGCGCACGATGCCGGACGGCACCAGATTCAGCTTGTATTCCTTCTGCCCGATCACCAGCGTATGGCCGGCATTATGACCACCCTGAAAACGCACCACGCCGCGCGCATGATCGGTCAACCAGTCGACGATCTTGCCCTTGCCTTCGTCGCCCCACTGGGTGCCGACGACCACCACGTTCTTTGCCATACCCTTACTCTCCCTGAAGCGGTTCGACGACCCAGGCGCCTTCCCGCATCACAAGCTGCCGGTCGCAACCGGCCGCGTTCCACGTTCCATCATGTCCCGGCAGACAGGCGACGACGATCTCGCCCTCCGCCCGCAAGGCCGCCACTACGCCCTCGAGCGCGGCATCGCCGCCGACAGGCGCCAGAATGCCACCGACCATCGGTGCCACCGGCAGACGCAACGCCAGTTCGCGCAGATCGAGGCTGAAGCCCGTCGCCGGCCGTGCCCGGCCGAACGCCTCGCCGACGCGATCGTAACGACCACCCAGCGCCAAGGCTGCTGGCGAACCACTGCCGTATGCGGCGAACACCACACCACTGTGATAGTGGTAACCACGCAGGTCGGCCAGGTCGAAGCTGATGGGCAGATCTGCCAGCGCCCCGGCAAGGCGCCGCAGATCATCCAGAGCAGCTGCGATCTCGGCATCGACCGGCAAGCGCTGCGCGGCCACGTCGAGGATATCCGGACCACCGTACAACTCCGGCAGCATCAGCAGCGCGCTGCGCACCGGTTCGGCCACATCGGCCACCATCTCGCGCAGACCCGGCACGTCCTTGGCCTGCAGCAGATCGAACAGCTCCTCCTCCCGCCCCGGCACGAGGCCGGCGCGCGCGGCGAGCGCATGAAAAATACCGACGTGCCCGATGTCGATACGGCTCGCGGGCACCTCGGCCAGGCGCATCACGTCGGCCAGCAGTCGCACGATCTCGATGTCGGCCTCTATCCCCGCATGGCCGTAGAGCTCGGCGCCGAGCTGCAGCGGCTCGCGCGTAGCGGTCAGGGTCGAAGGCAATGTATGCAGGACGCTGCCGCAATAGCACAGCCGCGACACGCCCGCATGATTGAGCAGATGCGCGTCGATGCGGGTCACCTGCGGCGTCATGTCGGCCCGCACCCCCATCGTGCGCCCCGACAGCTGATCGACCAGCTTGAAGGTACGCAGCTTGAGATCCTGGCCCGCCCCGGTGGTCAGCGAATCGAGATACTCCAGCAGCGGCGGCATGACAAGCTGGTAGCCGCGGCTGCGAAAAGCATCCAGCAGCCTGCGGCGCAACGCCTCCAGACCGGCAGCCTCGGACGGCAACGCGTCCTGAATATGATCGGGCAATACCCAGCGCATGAAAGACTCAGCTGAAAACAAACAGGAGAAGCACGCCGAGCAGCATGGACGACAATCCGATGAACCGGATCTGCCCGTCCGCCATGCTCGCGAGCCGCAAAAAAGTTTCGCGCCAGGCGGCTGGCGCGACAAACGGAAGGATGCCTTCGATGATCAACATCAGCGCGAAGGCCATCAACAAACTGGAGCCCATCCGGGGATCAGTTCCTTCGCACCCCTCCGGAATTCTTCATGAATTTGAAGAAGTCCGAACTCGGATCGACCACCAGCACGTCGTCCTTGCCATCGAAGCTCGCACGATAGGCCTCGAGACTACGGTAGAAAGAATAGAACTCCGGACTCTGACCGAACGCTTCGGCGTAGATCGCGGTCGCTTTCGCATCGCCCGCACCCTTCACCTGCTGCGCCTCACGATAAGCACCTGCAATCAGTACCTCGCGCTGGCGATCCGCATCGGCGCGTATCTTCTCGGCCTCCGCCGCACCCTGCGAGCGGAGCTCGTTGGCGACGCGCTTGCGCTCGGCTTCCATGCGGCGATACACCGACTCCGACACTTCGGTCGGGAGATCGACCCGCTTCAGACGCACATCGATGATCTGGACACCGATCTTGCGAGCATCCTGGTCGGCCTTGACCCGCATGTCTTCCATGATCTGGTCGCGAGCGCCGGAAACGACATCATGCACCGTGCGCTTGCCGAACTCCTCGCGCAAACCGGCGTTGACCGTCTGATTGAGACGGGTGCGTGCGCGCGCCTCGTCACCGGCGACCGACTCGTAGTACAGGCGCGGATCGACGATACGCCACTTGACGAAGTGGTCGACCAGCACGTTCTTCTTCTCGGACGTGATGAAGCG
Source organism: Azoarcus sp. DD4 (assembly GCF_006496635.1). Lineage (NCBI taxonomy): Bacteria > Pseudomonadati > Pseudomonadota > Betaproteobacteria > Rhodocyclales > Zoogloeaceae > Azoarcus > Azoarcus sp. DD4. The sequence goes on along the minus strand of NZ_CP022958.1, from coordinate 1,179,250 downwards.
CTCAGGCTCCGGCGTATCCATGGTGAGGATGCGCTTCTCGAAATAGCGAACGTTCTGGATCATCGGCAGCTTGACGTTCAGACCCGGCGCATCGATGACGTCCTTGACCTCACCGAGCTGGAACACGATCGCGTACTGACGCTGATCGACGGTGAACAGCGACATCGATGCCAGCACCACGGCGAACAGCACCACCCCTGCGATAACGGAAAGCTTATCGCGCATCATCGTTCTCCCCGCTCGCGGTTGCGCACCAGATCGCGACTACGCGGATCCTGCGATCCGACCGGCGCATTCATTGCCGGCGGCAGGGTCGCCTGCGGCTCGGCGGCAACCGCCGAACTGCCACCGGCTGCCTGCTGCATCAGCTTGTCGAGCGGCAGGAACAACAGGTTGCCGTTACCCTTCGCATCCACCAGAACCTTGCTGGTGCTGGACATCACCTGCTGCATCGTCTCGAGATAGAGACGCTCGCGCGTGACTTCAGGCGCTCGCTTGTATTCCGTATACACCTGATCGAAACGGCTGGCCTCACCTTCCGCATTGGCGACAACCCTCGCACGATAAGCGTTGGCCTCCTCGACCAGCCGCGACGCCGTGCCGCGGGCACGCGGGATGACATCGTTGGCATAGGCCTCGCCTTCGTTCTTCTGCCGCTCCCTGTCCTGGCCCGCCTTCACGGCATCATCGAACGCAGCCTGTACCTGCTCGGGCGGCTGGGCGTTCTGCATCGTGACGCGGCTCACGAGGATGCCGGTCTGGTAGCGGTCGAGAATGCGCTGCATCAATTCATGCGCGGTGGCGGCAATCTCCTCGCGCCCTTCGTACAACACGAAGTCCATCCGGCTCTTGCCGACGATCTCTCGCATCGCCGTCTCGGCCGCCTGCGCTACCGCCTCGTCCGGGAAGCGGTTGTTGAATACGTAATTTTCCGGACTGTTCAGCACGTACTGCACCGCGAACTGGATGTTGATGATGTTTTCGTCATCGGTCAGCATCAGCGATTCACGCAGCACCTTGTTGCGCTCCGAGCCGCGGTAGCCGACCTCGACGGTGCGCACCCCGGTGAGGTCGACGAGTTCGTGACTCTCGAACGGATAAGGCAGACGCCAGCGCAGGCCCGGCTCGGTGGTTTCGGTGAACTTGCCCAACCGCAGCACCACGCCGCGCTGATTGGCATCGACCGTATAGAGACCGCTCGCCAACCACACGAGTGCGACCAGCGCAACCAGGGCGCCGAGGCCACCGCCGAACTGCTTGAATGAGAAGACCGGCAACTGCGGGCCGCCGCCGTCATCGCCACCACCACTGCCACGGCCCTGACGCTTGCCGCCGAACATGCCCGACAGGCGCTGATTGAAGTCGCGCCAGACCTCTTCGAGATCCGGGGGCCCCTGGTTGCCGCCGCGGTTGCCGTCGCCGCGATTGCCATTGCTGTCGCCCTGGCCGCCCCAGCGTGGGTCGTTAAGTGACATGAGAATGCCTGTTATCACTATTGAATGGGTAGGTTGTCGACTCGATCCGGAGCATCCGACGAGTCGCCTTGCATGTCGCGCCGGGCCAGCTCGGCGAGCGCATCGCGAAGCAGAGCAAGCCCTTCGCCCGTCCTGGCGCTCAAAAAAACGCGCCTGATTCTATCACAGTCGCCCCGCTCGACCGCCGGAGCGGCATGGGTGAGGTCGATCTTGTTCCACACCAGGATCTGGGGGACATCGGCCGCACCGATTTCCTCCAGCACTCGGTTTACCGCTTCGATCTGCGCATCCCTGTCTTCGCTTGCCGAGTCCACCACATGCAGCAGCACGTCGGCATGCGCGGTCTCCTCCAGCGTCGCCTCGAACGCAGCCACCAAGGCATGCGGCAAATCGCGGATGAATCCGACCGTGTCGGACAGCACAACGTTCCCGCCACCAACGAAAAGTCGTCGCGAAGTGGTATCCAGAGTCGCGAAAAGTTGGTCGGCTGCATAGGCACCGGCCTTGGTAAGCGCGTTGAACAAGGTCGACTTGCCCGCGTTCGTGTACCCGACCAGCGACACCGACAGGACATCCCGACGTTCGCGCGCCCGGCGCCGTACGCGGCGCTGCTTTTCGATCTGGGCGAGACGGGACTTGAGCAGCTTGACCCGATTACCCAGCAGGCGCCGGTCAGTCTCGAGCTGGGTTTCACCCGGACCGCGCAGGCCAATGCCGCCCTTCTGCCGCTCAAGGTGAGTCCAGCCGCGCACCAGGCGGGTCGACAGATGGTCGAGCTGCGCCAGTTCGACCTGCAGTTTGCCTTCATGACTGCGCGCGCGCAGCGCGAAGATGTCGAGGATCAGCGCAGTGCGGTCGATCACGCGGCAGGACAGCGCCCGCTCGAGGTTGCGCTGCTGCGCTGGCGACAGGGCGTGATTGAAGATCACGAGGTCGGCATCGTGAGCGCGCAAGACCTCGCCGATCTCGTCGACCTTGCCGCGCCCGGCAAACAACGCCGGATCCGGCGCATTGCGCCGCCCGCGCACCACCGCCTCGACGCTGGCGCCCGCACTGGACGCCAGGAGTTCGAGCTCAGAAAGGCGCTCTTCGATCGCCCCCTGACCGAGGTCGAGTTGGACGAGAACGGCGCGCTCGCCCGTCGCGGGACGTTCAAACATGAGAGAAAGGGCCGGCGGCGCACCCGGGCGCCGATCTGACGGACGAGGCGGACTTCAGGCGGCGGCCACTCGCCGGGAGAAGGCTCAGTTGCCGCCCTCGCCGTCCTGCTGCTGGATCGTGACCGGACGGGCGGGCACGACAGTGGAAATCGCGTGCTTGTACACCATCTGGGTGACGGTGTTCTTCAGCAGCACAACGTACTGGTCGAAGGATTCGATCTGGCCTTGCAGCTTGATGCCGTTTACCAGGTAGATCGACACCGGCACGTGCTCGCGGCGCAGGGTATTGAGAAACGGGTCTTGTAAAAGTTGGCCCTTGTTGCTCATCGTTGAACCTCTATAGTTGTGTTTTTATGAATGTATAGGATTTCATGCTGCACCGCCACATCGACGGCGCGCAATCCAGCCTTGGTGTGGAAAGGGTCCTGGACAATCAGGCTTTCGTCGCGTAGGGATTGTGCGCGGTCCGGAACTGGATCCGCAAGGGCGTCCCCTGCAACTTGAACGCTTCCATGAAGGTCCGCTCGAGGAAGCGCACGTAGGAGTTCGGGATATTGTCGAGTGCGTTGCCGTGGATGACGATGACCGGCGGGTTCATGCCGCCTTGGTGCGCATAGCGCAGTTTGGGACGAGCACTGCCGTGACGCGGTGGCGCCTGTTTGGCGACCGCCGCCTGCATGGTCCGAGTCAGGCGCGGCGTCGACAGATTGGACATCGCCGCGGCATAGGCTGCATCCACCGATTTCAGCAGACCGGCGATACCCTCGGCACGCAAGGCCGAAATCTGATGGAAGCGGGCGAAGGACAGAAAGGCGAGCTTGCGTGCCATGTCTTCCTTCAGGCGATCGCGCCGGTAGTCGTCCACCGCATCCCACTTGTTGATCGCCACCACCAGGGCACGGCCGGTATCGAGCACGAAACCGGCAATATGCGCATCCTGGTCGGAGATGTCCTGCGCCGCGTCGAGCACCAGGACAACCACGTTAGCCTCCTGGATCGCCTGCAGGGTCTTGATCACCGAAAATTTCTCGACCGCTTCGAAAACCTTGCCGCGCCGCCGCAAACCTGCGGTGTCGATAAGCGTGTACTGCTTGCCGCCGCGCTCGAACGGGATCGCGATCGCGTCGCGGGTCGTGCCCGGCATGTCGAAGGCAATCACCCGCTCTTCGCCGAGCAGGGTATTCACCAAGGTGGACTTGCCGACATTGGGACGACCGACGATCGCCACGCGCGGGCCGCTGTCCGGCCCCGCTTCCGCCTCGTCATCGGACGGAAAGGGAGCGAGGACGAGTTCGACCAGGGCCTTGATCCCATCGCCATGGGCTGCCGAGACAGGCAGCGGGGCACCAAGCCCGAGCGCGTGGAAATCGGACGCAACGATCGCGCGGTCCAGCCCTTCAGCCTTGTTGACCACCACTACGACCGGGCGGCCCGCACGGCGCAGGTGGGCGGCAATCTGCTCGTCATGCGGCGTGCGACCGGCACGGCCATCAACCAGGAACAGCAGCACGTCGGCCTCGGCAATGGCCTGCTCGGCCTGCCGCGCCATCTCGTGCATGATGCCGTCCTTGGCCACCGGGTCGAAACCGGCGGTATCGACCACCAGGTAATCGCGCTCGCCGACGCGGCCGACGCCGTAGTGGCGATCGCGGGTCAAACCCGGCTGGTCGGCCACCAGGGCATCACGTGTCTTGGTCAGTCGGTTGAACAGCGTCGACTTGCCCACATTGGGGCGTCCGACGAGAACGATGGTGGGTTTCACGTCTGCAGATCCGCCTTAACGCACTTCATAGGCGACCACGTCGCCGGACCGCGTCTGCACCACGAAACCGCGGCCATGGGCACGCAGGTCCGCCGTGATCGCGCTGCTGTCGGCACGCGCACGGGCGGCGAAGGCACCATCCTCGCGACGCAGCAGATGCACGTAACCTTCCAGATCGCCAACTGCGACGTAATCACCCACGATCAGCGGACGCGAAACGGCACGGCGCGCCAGCGCATCCTGTTTCCACACGCTCGCCCCGCTGTAGACGTCGAGCGCCTGGACCGCGTCCTTGTCGTCCGTAATCACGGCGAAGCGGGTGTCGCGATCCATGCCCACGCTGCTGGAAAAATCGCGCGCCCACAACGCATTGCCATTGCTCGCGTCGAAGCAGGCCGCCCGTCCCTGGTACGTTACCGCGCAAACCTCGCGCCGCCCGACCACCGGCACGCCGGCGACATCGGCCACCCGTTCGAGCTCGGTCGAACCACGCGGCAGGGCGACGGTCAGCTCCCACAGGGCGCCGCCATTGGTCAGATTCACAGCGACCAGCTTGCCCCCGGGAAATCCCGCCAGAGCGACGCCACCTTCGACCACAACGCCGGAAAAGCTGCGCAGGGCAAGCGGCGGATTGCTGCGCTGGTACACCCAGCGGCGACTGCCATCCTTGGCACTGAGCGCGATCAGACGCTGATCGGACGCCCGCACGACGACCAGGTCGTCGTTCACCGCCGGCGCCGCCAGCACCTCGGCACCCACCGGCGAACGCCAGCGCTCGCTGCCGGTGGCGGCGTCATAGGCGATCACCACGCCGGCGACCGTCACCACCACGGCCAGCTTGCCGTCGCTGCCGACGCCGGCCGACAGCTTCGCGTCGGCGTCGGCACGCCAGACCTCGCGCCCGCCTTCGATCCGGGCGACCTTGCCCTTGTAGCTTGCCGCATAGACGCTGCCACCGGCCACCGCCGGGTAGAACACGTAAGCGCCGGAATCACCGATATCGACGCTCCAGGCAGCGCGCAGGTCCGCCGAAGTCTGGACATCGACAAGCTTTGCCGGTTTTGGCGCACTGCTGGCAAAAGGATTGAGCGACGAGCAGCCCGACGACAGGGCGATCGCGGCGATCAGCGGCAAGAGACGCAGGGAGCACAATTTCATCGATCAACCTTCCAGCGATTCAAGTTTGACACGGACCACTTCGCGCAAGGTCGATGCCTCCTCGCCCGCAGCGGTGAGGGCATCGAGCGCAGCCTGATAGGCAACGCGCGCCTCGGCAGGCTTGCCCTGGGCAGCGAGCACGTCGCCGCGCAGGTCTGCAAACCGGGCGAGATGGGCTTTGTCGGGATCGGGCTGCAAGCGCGCGAGCGCCTGGTCGAACGCGCCCTGTTGCAGCAGCACGGCAGCCAGCCTCAGACGCGCAATGTCGCGCAACGCGGCATCGCCGCCCTTCTCCGCAGCCCACTCCAGGGGCGCACGGGCATTGTCGAGATCATCCTTACCGAACTGCACGCCGGCCGACACCAGCGCCCCCAGCTGGGCATACGCAGTTCCACCGTACTGGTCGATGAGCCTGCCAGCAAGATCGCGCGTCTTCTGCGCGTCCTGCTGGGCAGCGGCCTGCTGTACCGCGAAGTACAGCGCGCCGGCGTCGGCCGCCTGACGGGCCTGATACCAGCGCCATCCCTGCCAGCCGACCGAGGCGACCGCGACAGCCACCGCAATCGCCGTAACGAACTTGCCGTACTGCGCCCACCACGCCTTGAGCTCGGAGATCTGCTCCTGCTCTTCCAGGTCATACACCGCCATTGTCACCCTCATCGTCTGCATACAGGAGTGCGCCCACCGCTTCCGGCAACAGCTCCAGACTCACCCGCTGCTGACCGCCGGGGCCGCGCAGGGGCTTGATTCCGACTTCACCGACGGCGGCCTCATCGTCGCCGATCACCACGGCAACCGGCGCGCCGCTACCGTCGGCCTTTTTCATCTGTGACTTGAAACTGCCACCACCGCAATGCAGGACAGCGGCAAACCCGTGGCCGCGCAGGGCCTCCGCCGCGCGGAAAGCCAGGCGCTGCGCGGCATCGCCGAGGTGCACCAGATACACGTCCGGCACCATGCGCTCGGCCTCGCCGCCACTTTCACGCCACAGGGCAAGCAGCCGTTCGACCCCCATCGCGAAACCGGCCGCCGGCTGGGGCTTGCCGCCGAGCTGCGAAACCAGCCCGTCGTAACGCCCACCGGCGCAGACTGTTCCCTGCGCGCCCAGACGGGTCGTGACCCACTCGAACACCGTACGGTTGTAGTAGTCGAGACCGCGGACCAGCCGGTGATTGATGCGGTAGGGAATACCTGCATCTTTCAGGAAGACCTGCACCGCCGCGAAATGCGCGCGGCTCTCGTCGCCGAGGTATTCCGCGAGCTTGGGTGCAGCTTCGACCACTGCCTGCAATTCCGGGTTCTTCGTATCCAGAATGCGCAAGGGATTGGTATAAAGGCGACGCTTGCCGTCATCGTCGAGCTTGTCCTGGTGCTGCTCCAGGTAGGCGATCAAGGCCGCACGGTGCTGACCACGTTCCTCGGCCGAACCGAGCGAATTGAGCTCGAGGCTCACATCCTCGAGGCCGAGGTCGTCCCACAAGCGCGCGCACATCATGATGTGCTCCGCATCGATGTCGGGGCCGGCAAAGCCCAGCGCCTCGACGCCGATCTGGTGGAACTGGCGGTAACGGCCTTTCTGCGGACGCTCGTGGCGGAACATCGGGCCATGGTAGTAGAGCCGCTGAGGCCCCTGCCCGGTCACCAGATTGTGCTGGATCGCCGCGCGCACGCAGGACGCCGTACCTTCCGGCCGCAGCGTCAGGTTCTCGCCGTTGAGCGCGTCCTCGAAGGAGTACATCTCCTTCTCGACGATGTCGGTGACTTCACCGATCGCACGCTTGAACAGCGGCGTCGGCTCCACGATGGGCATGCGGATCGGACGGTATCCGTAGCTCTTCAGCCAGTCGCGGACAATGTCTTCGAAGTGCTCCCAGATTTCGGCCTCGTCGGGCAGGATGTCGTTCATCCCGCGCACGGCCTGCAGCGTCTGACTCATCGGTATGTTCGGTTTATCCGGTTTCGGTGTTGCGGGCCTCAGCCCGGCTTTCTCGGGTACTTGGTGGCCACGTAGTTGTCTACGATGGCTTTGAATTCCGCGGCGATGTTGTCACCGCGCAGGGTCACCGTCTTCTCGCCGTCGACGAACACGGGCGCGGCCGGGCTCTCGCCGGTGCCGGGCAGCGAGATGCCGATGTTGGCATGCTTGCTCTCGCCCGGCCCGTTAACCACACAGCCCATCACCGCCAGCGTCATGTTCTCGACGCCGTCGTATTGTTCGCGCCACGACGGCATCTGCTCGCGCACATAGCCCTGGATGCCGGAGGCAAGCTCCTGGAAGAAGGTGCTGGTGGTGCGCCCGCAACCCGGGCAGGCCGTCACCATCGGCGTGAACGCGCGCAAGCCCATGGTCTGCAGGATCTCCTGTGCGACCACCACTTCCTGCGTACGACTGCCGTTCGGCTCGGGCGTCAGCGAGATGCGGATGGTATCGCCGATACCCTCCTGCAACAGCACCGACAGCGCCGCGGTCGAGGCGACGATGCCCTTGCTGCCCATGCCCGCCTCGGTCAGACCGAGATGCAGCGGGTAGTCGCAACGCGTCGCCATGTCGCGATAAACCGCGATGAGATCCTGCACGCTCGACACCTTGGCCGACAGGATGATGCGATCGCCGGACAGGCCATACTCTTCCGCCTTGGCCGCCGACTCCAGCGCCGACACTACCAGCGCCTCGCGCATTACGGCGCCGGCATCGCGCGGCTCGGCGCGGTTCGCGTTCTCGTCCATGATGCGGGCGAGCACCGACTGGTCCAGGCTGCCCCAGTTGACGCCGATGCGCACCGGCTTGTCGTACTTGCAGGCCATCTCGACGATGGCAGCGAACTGAGGATCGCGCTTGGTGCCGGCCCCGACGTTGCCCGGATTGATGCGCAGCTTGGCGAGCGCCTCGGCGCACGCAGGGTTGTCCATCAGCAGCCTGTGGCCGTTGTAGTGGAAGTCGCCGACCAGCGGCACGTCCATGTTGAGCGCCAGCAGGCGGTCACGGATATGGGGCACGGCCTTGGCGGCCGCTTCGTTGTTCACCGTGATGCGAACCAGCTCGGAGCCCGCACGCGCCAACTCGGCGACCTGCATGGCGGTGCCGAGCACGTCGGCGGTGTCGGTGTTGGTCATGGACTGCACCACGACGGGTGCGTCCGATCCGACAAGGACGCGGCCGATGCGCACCTGACGCGTCGGTCGCCGACCCCGCGGACCAAAGGACGGAAGACTCTGGATCATGTCATTGCACCTTCAAGCGCGCCACAGTCCCACGCGTATGCGACTGAAGGTCGATCTCGCGGCCATTGAGTTCGAGGCGGACATCCTTGGCATTGCCAACCACCAGTGCAAAAGGCGGACGGCCCTGCACGTTGCGCGAACTGCCGGCGGAACCGAGGCCCGAATAAACCACGGTACCGGCAGCATCACGGACCTCGACCCAGGACTCGCCGGCAAAGCGGAACGTCAACTGCGGCGACTCAGAGTCGGGTACGGCCTGTGCTGCTCCGTCGGTGGCTGGTGCGGCTGCCGGTTGCGGCACCTGCGGCACAGCCGCAGGGGGCGGCGCCGACGGGCTGAGCGCCTGCGACTCGACTATCGGCTGCGGCACAGCCATGCCCGGAGTCGGCGCCACGGCGTCGGTAGGGGCGGGAGCGGGCGGTGCGACCACGATGGGCTCAACGGCAACGTCGCCACGTGGCGGCATCTCCGGCTCGCTTTGCGTATCGCCCGTAAGGCTTGCCGGCGGTTCGGTCTGGAACCAGTCGAAATACCAACCCGCGAGAACAGCAAGAAGCAGGAACACCGCGACGATCGCGGCCGGACCGGAAGCATTGCGGCCGTGCCCGCCTCCCGACGGCATGTCACCGTCGGCGTTGGAGACCGGTGCGAGCTCCACCTGCGCCGCCACAGCCCCCTCGTTCAGTGCTGCGAGCAAGGGCGCGGGATCGATGCCCAGGTGGCGGGCGTAGTTGCGCATGAAGCCACGCACGAAGGCAGGCCCGGGCAGCGCATCGTAGTCGCCCCGCTCCAGCGCCTCGACCTGACGCATCGACAGCTTGAGCGTCTGCGCGACATCGGACTGCGACTCGCCCCGCGCCTCGCGCGCCGCCCGCAGGCGGTCGCCCGGCGACATCGCTGCACCGGCCACCACATCGGCAGACACGGCGATCTGTTCGGTGTTGCTCACTCGTACTTCCCTTGCGACATCAACTGATATTCCGGCGAACTGGCGAAGCGGCTGCGCAACTGCGCTGCGTAGCTCGCCTCGCCGTCGCGATTGCCCAGGCGGCGCTCGGCACGCAGCCCCAGCCAGGCCGAAGCCGGGGATGGGCCACGGAGCTGATGCAGCCGGATCAGCTGACTGCGCGCGCCCTCGAAATTGCCCTTGCGATAGGCGATGGCCGCCAGCTGATACAAGGCTTCACCGTTTTGAGGATCGGCCTGGAGGGCATGCGTGAACTGGACCTCGGCCGCGCCATCCTGCTTCAGCCGCAGATGGCAGAGTCCGGCATTGGTGTAAGGCCGCGTCGCGTAGCGATAGTAGGGATTGCGCGCGGCAGCGGCGAGCCGCTCTATCCCTTCCTGCTCGCGGCCCTGCGTGCAGAGGAACCAGCCATAACTGTTGTTGAAATCGGGATCCCCCGGCGCCCGCGACAGCGCCTGCTCGAAGTTCTCGCGAGCCGCAGCGACATCGTCGATCGCCATGTAAACCAGCGCGCGCAGGTGATAGGCCGGCGGATATCCGGGGCTGTCGTTCAGCGCGATGCCCGCCTCGTCGAGTGCGACATCGTTGCGCCCGACGTCGAAATAGGCGACGCCGAGATCCACATGCACCTTGGCGCGTCCTTCCGCCGCATTTGCCGGCGGCAGTTCCGACCACGGCCGGCTGGCGCCCGCGCCCGACCCTGACGGCATCGGCGTCACACAACCGCCGAGCAGGGCCATCAGCATCAACGCCAGGGGCGCAAGTCTACGCATCATGAACGAATCTCCATCGACTGCTTGAGGCGCACCGTGCGCCGGGTCTTGTCCTGAACCTGCCCCGCCAGCTGACCGCAGGCGGCGTCGACATCGTCGCCGCGCGTCTTGCGCGTGGTGGTGACGATGCCAGCGTCAATCAGGATACCTGCAAAGCGGCGGATGCGATCCGCCGGAGAGCGCAGAAAACCGGAGTTCGGGAAGGGGTTGAAGGGGATCAGGTTGAATTTGCACGGTACGTCGCGCACCAGCGCGACCAACTCACGTGCATGCACATCCTGGTCGTTCACCCCGTCCAGCATCACGTACTCGAAAGTGATGAAATCCCGCGGCGCACGATCGAGGTAGCGCTGGCAGGCTGCCATGAGTTCGCGCAACGGATATTTCTGGTTGATCGGCACCAGCCGGTCGCGCAACGCGTCGTTCGATGCATGCAGCGACACCGCCAGCGCCACCGGACACTCGTCGCGTAGGCGATCGATCGCCGGCACGATACCCGAGGTCGACACCGTGACCCGCCGGCGCGACAAGCCGTAGGCGTGATCGTCCAGCATCAGCCGCAGTGCGGTGACGACGTTGTCGAAATTGGCCAGCGGCTCGCCCATGCCCATCATCACCACGTTGCTGATGATGCGGCCGTTGTCCTTTTCATCTGCTTCGAGATCCGCTGCCGCATCGCGCGCAGCGCCCAGCAGGTTGTTCGCCAGCCACAGCTGGCCGATGATCTCGCCCGCAGTAAGGTTGCGGTTGAAACCCTGCTTGCCGGTGGAACAGAAAGCGCAATCGAGCGCACAGCCGGCCTGCGAGGAAATGCACAGCGTGCCGCGGTTGGTCTCGGGGATGAACACCGTCTCGACCGCATTGGCATTGCCGACATCGAGCAGCCACTTGCGCGTGCCGTCACTCGACACCGAATCGCGCACCGGCACCGGCGGGCGGATCACCGCGATGTCCTTGAGCTTCGCGCGCAACGACTTGGCCACGTCCGTCATCTGGTCGAAATCGCTGCAGCCTTCGCGATGCATCCAGCGCATCACCTGGCGGGCGCGAAAGGGTTTCTCGCCCAGCCCGGCGAACCAGGCGACGAGACCGTCGACATCGAAATCAAGCAGATTGACCGGGATATTCATGTTTGCCTCCAACGCAAACGGCCCGCCCGCGCGTTTCGCAGTGAAACTACCGCGAAGCGGGCGCGACGGGCCGTCAGGATGGACCGCTCAGCGGGAATAAACGTTCATGCCCGGGAAGAAGAAGGCCACTTCCACGGCGGCGGTTTCCGGCGCATCGGAGCCGTGCACCGCGTTGGCGTCGATGGAATCGGCGAAGTCGGCGCGAATCGTGCCCTTGTCGGCCTTCTTCGGGTCGGTGGCGCCCATCAGCTCGCGGTTCTTGGCAATGGCGTTCTCGCCTTCCAGCGCCTGGATCATGACCGGGCCGGAGGTCATGAAGGACACCAGATCCTTGAAGAAGGGACGTTCCTTGTGCACGGCGTAGAACTGGCCGGCTTCCTGCTCGGACAGGTGCACCATCTTGGCAGCGATGATCTTCAGGCCAGCAGCTTCGAAGCGGGAATAGATCTGACCGATCACGTTCTTGGCGACGGCGTCGGGCTTGATGATGGAGAGGGTGCGTTCGATGGCCATGGAAAAACTCCGAGGGTGTTTGACAAAACGCGGAATTTTAGCAGGTTTACGCTACACCTCGGCGACAGCCTGTAACAGGCCGCGCCTCAGGCGCTGGCCCGGCCGCTTTGCTGGCGCAGCCAGCCAATCACCAGTGGCATCAGCGACAGCACGATGATGCCGATGATCACCACCGAAAGGTTGTTCTTCACCACCGGCAGGTTGCCGAACCAGTAGCCCGCCATGACCAGCGGCCCGACCCAGAGGGCGCCGCCGAGTACGTTGAAGCTGAGGAAGCGGCGATAGTCCATCTCGGCCATGCCGGCGACGAAGGGCGCGAAGGTGCGGATGATGGGCATGAAGCGGGCGATCACGACGGTCTTGCCGCCGTGCCGTTCGTAGAACGCGTGAGTGCGCTCCAGGGCCTTGCGGTTGAAGAAGCGGCTGTCCGGCCACTGCGAGATCCTGTTGCCGAAACGCCGCCCGATCGCGTAATTGAGCGAATCGCCCAATACCGCGGCAACGAAGAGCGACGCGATCAATACCGCCGGATCCATGCCGCCGCCCGCCGCCAGCGCCCCTGCCATGAACAGCAGCGAATCGCCCGGCAGGAAGGGCATCACCACCAGGCCCGTTTCGCAGAACACGATCAGGAACAGGATGGCGTAGATCCAGTTGCCATAGTCGGCCAGCAACTCGGCGAGATGGCGGTCGAGGTGGAGAAAGAGATCGATGAAGGAGGCGAGGATTTCCATGGAACGCCTGAAGGAGAATTTGGTGTGATCTTACCCGAGCAGGCCAGCATCGACAGCCGCGCGATACACCGCGAAACACCCGGAACGAAAAAAGCCCGGCTCTAGGCCGGGCTTTCTTAACGCCAGGACTTCAACACCGCGCTACATCATGCCCAGCGTTCTGGGCAGCCACAGCGAGATCGCCGGCACGTAGGTCACGAGCACCAGGAACACCAGCATGGACAGCAGCCACGGCCACACCGCCACCGTCAGCTCGGTAATGCCCATCTTGGTGATGCCGGACGCCACATAGAGATTGAGACCGACCGGCGGGTGACACATGCCGACCTCCATGTTCACCACCATGATGATGCCGAAATGCACCGGATCGATACCGAGTTTGATCGCGATCGGGAACAGGATCGGCGCCAGGATCAGCACGATGGACGACGGCTCCATGAAGTTGCCGGCGATCAGCATCAGGATGTTGGCCATGATCAGGAAGCCGATTACGCCGACACCGGTGCCGATCATGAAGTCGGCCATCTGCTGCGGAATGTTCTCGTGCGTCAGCAGGAAGGAGAACAGCACAGCATTGGTGATGATGTAGAGCAGCATCGCGCTCATGTTGGCGGAGTTCAGCAGGACCCTGGGCACATCCTTCATGCTCAGATCCTTGTAGACGAACACCGCCACGAAGAAGGCGTAGGCCGCACTCATCGCTGCCGCCTCGGTCGGGGTGAAGATGCCGGTGTAGATACCACCCATCACCACCACGATCAGGAACAAGCCCCAGGCCGAATCCTTGAAGGCCTTCGCGCGCTGCGCCCAGGTCGCCTTCGGCATGCGCGGGTAGCTGAAGCGGCGCGCACGGTTCCAGGTGACAAAGCCGAGGAAAGCCGCCAGCAGCAGGCCCGGAATCACGCCCGCCATGAACAGCGCACCCACCGAGGTGTTGGTGGACACGGAGTACATGACCATCACGATGGAAGGCGGGATCAGGATGCCGAGCGCTCCCGAGGTGGTGATGACGCCGGCGCCGAACTTGTTCGGAAAGCCTTGCTTCACCATCGCCGGCAGTAGAATGGCACCGATCGCCACCACGGTCGCCGGACTCGACCCGGACACCGCAGCGAACAGCGCGCAGGCAAGCACGCCGCCTAGACCGAGACCACCATGCCAGTGACCGACCATGGCCGTGGCGAAGTTGATCATCCGCCGCGCCACGCCACCGTGGGTGAGGAAGTTGCCGGCGAGGATGAAGAACGGGATCGCCATGATCTCGAACTTCTCGATGCCGGTGAACAGCTTCAACGCGACCGACTCGATCGGCACCTGTGTCATGGTGAAGAGGAAGGTCAACACCGTGAGGCCGAGCGAGATGGAGATCGGCATGCCCGTCAGCATGAGGACGAGCAGCAAGACGAAGATGATTGCGGCACTCATTTCTTGCCTCCCTGGTCGCCATCGCGACCTTCGCCGATCTGTTTGTGCTTCAGGTCGTGCGGATGCAGGTTGTCGCCCATGTCCAGATAATTGACATCGGTCGGCAGGTGCTCCTCGTCGATGCCGTCGACATGACCGTGATCATGGTGCGGCAACTCACCGGTCTTGATGAAGCCGACCATCACCTGCAGGAAGCGGAAGCACATCAGGTAGGAGCCCAACGGAATCGCGGAGTACACGACCCAGGTCGGCCATTCGAGGTCGGGCGTGGTCGGCCCCTCGTAGAGTTCGCCGACGTCCATGCCCAGCCAGGTGAGTATCTGGTAATGAGCCCCGTTCTCCAGCACGAAGGTCGCACCGAGCGTGCCAACGATACCGGTGAACAGCGCACCCGCGCCAAGGCCGATCACGATGAATTTGGAACGATTGCTCTCGGACAGACGGTTGATCAGCACATCGACACCAACGTGGATGCCGGTACGCACACCGTAGGCTGCACCGAACTTCGCCATCCACACGAACATGATGATGGTCAGCTCCTGCGCCCAGCCCATGTTCAGCGACAGCAGCCAGTCCTGAACACCCGGAATGGCCCAACCTGAACCGTAACGATGCACGACCGAGAGAAAGATGATCGTGGTCGCCGCACCCATGAGGAAGGTGATGAGCCACTCCTCAATATGGTCGAGAATTTTCAGCATGTGAGGTCTCCCGTCACAAAAAACGCCCGCAAGCGCGCGATCGGCTGGCGGGCGTTGTATGAATAGCGGGTGATTACAGCTTGGCCGGGTCGAAACCGGTTTCCTTGTAGATGGACTGGATCAGCTCGGCGCCGATACGCGACTCCATCTTCTTGTGTACCGGCACCAGCGCCTTCTTGAAGGCGAGACGCTCGTCCGCGCTCAGCTGGGTGACCTCGGTCTTGCCGGACTTCTTCACCAAATCCAGCGACAGGTCGTTCTCTTCCTTGGCGATCTTATTGGCGTACTCGGTCGACTCCTTCATCGCCTTCTCGAGCGAGGTACGCACGTTGGCCGGCAGACCGTCCCAGAACTTCTTGTTGGTGATGACCGCGTAGCCGAGGTAGCCATGTTCGGTCAGCGTCAGGTGCTTCTGCACCTCGTGCATCTTCTGGGTGTAGAGGTTCGAGATCGGGTTCTCGGTGCCATCGACCACCCCTGTCTGCAGCGCCTGGTAGACCTCGGAGAAGGCCATTACCTGCGGCAGCGACTTCAGCTCGCGCATCTGCTCTTCCAGCACCTTGGAGGACTGGATGCGCATCTTCTTGCCCTTGAGATCGTCCGGCTTCTTGATCGGCGTATTGGCGGAGAAGGACTTGAAGCCGTTGTCCCAGTAGGCCAGGCCGCGAATACCCTTGGGTTCGAGCTTGGAGAACAGCTGCTGGCCCACAGCGCCGTAGGTCACCTTGTGCAGGTCTTCGTAGTTGTCGAAGATGAAGGGCAGGTCGAAAACTTCGAACTCGCGCACGCCGAGCGGGCCGAACTTGGCCAGCGACGGGGCGAGCATCTGCACGGCGCCGAGCTGCAGCGCCTCCATTTCTTCCTTGTCCTTGTACAGCGTGCTGTTGGGGTAGACTTCGACCTTGACCGCGCCGGAGGTGTATTTCTCGGCGAGTTCCTTGAACTTGTCGGCCGCCTTGCCCTTGGGCGTATCCTGGGCAACGACGTGGCTGAACTTGATGACGATGGGGTCGGCTGCAGTGGCGGTTGCGGTCAGACCTGCGGCGACGAGGCCGAGCAGCAGTGCACGGATTTTCATTGATCTCTCCTCCAGATGAAGAATCTCGCATTGATTGCTTATTACCTGACGACGGCATTTTTCCGCCGTCCGGATCCCCCAGCTGCACACAGCGACCGGGGCATTCGCCAAGTATCGAGTCCCGCCGATCACTGCATCTATTGTGGAATACCGCAACGAGGCTTGCCGGCCAAAGATCGCAAGCGCCTAATCCCGGCACTCCAGGTCGCATCACCGCAGGGACAGCATGCCCACCTCCAACCCTAGCCCACAGCCCCGTCCGACCAGCAGCTGGCGTACACGCTGGGTGGCACGTCTGCCCTTCCTGACACTGGCGCTCTTTCTCGGAGCCATCGCCACGCTCGTCTGGCTGACGCGCGAGTACGACAAGGAAGAGCAACAGACCACGCTCATCACCGACGCGCTTTGGATGGAGCAGAACCTGCGTTTCCAGCTCGATCGCAACGAAGCGCAATTGCAGCAGATCGCGCCCGAACTGTTGCGGAACGGCCGTCTCGCCCCGCAGACCGAAGCCCAGCTGCGCCACTTGCTCAGCCAGGATCGCGGCCTGGTGCGGATGATCTGGCTGGACCACGAAGGCCGCGTGCGCGGCGCCATGCCGCCGCAGTCCGACGAACACCTGGTCGGCGAAAGCGCCGGTGCGGTTCCCTCCGGCGACGTCTTCCGCCTCGCGCGCGCGGTCGGTCGGCCCGTGTACGGCCCCGCCTACCCGGTGCTCGGCGACAAGACCCACTTCGAGGTGCACGTGCCGGCTTGGTCGGATGAAGGCTTCCTCGGCGTGATCGTGGGGGTCTATTCCCTGTCCGACCTGGTCGTGCGCGAACTGCCCTGGTGGTTCTCCGAGCGCTACCGCGTCGCAGTGCTCGACCCCGATGGCCGTGAAATCGCGGCCAAGTCCAAGGTCGCACCGCTGGAAGCCACCCACGGCTACACCATGGCCTTCGATCCGCCCGGCCATGGCCTGACGATGCAGATCACGCCCTACAAGGGCGAGACGCGCTGGATGCCGGTGCTGCTGTCCGCATCCATCGTGCTGCTGGGCACCATCATCGTGTGGAGCGTCTGGCAACTGCGCCGCCAGCTCGCCGCCCGCCAGACGGCCGAGCAGGCCCTGCGCGAAGAGTCCGCCTACCGCCGCGCCATGGAGGATTCGCTGATCACCGGTCTGCGCGCACGCGACCTCGAGGGCCGGCTCACCTACGTCAATTCCGCCTTTTGCCGAATGACCGGTTTCTCAACCGAGGAGCTGCTCGGGCGCAAGCCGCCCATGCCCTACTGGGATCCGGATCACATCGCAGAAACCCAGGCACTGCACGAGCAGATCATGGCCGGCGGCACGTCACCGGACGGCGTCGAGGTCCGCCTGCGGCGCAAGAACGGCGAGCGCCTGGATACCTTGGTGTTCGAGGCGCCGCTGATCGATGCCCACGGCCGCCACACCGGCTGGATGGGCTCAGTCCTCGACATCACCGAACAGAAGCGCGCCCGTGAGCTCGCCCTGCAGCAGGAGGAACGCCTGCAGGCCACCTCACGCCTGGTGACCATGGGCGAGATGGCGTCCACGCTCGCGCATGAACTCAACCAGCCGCTCGCCGCGATCGCCAGCTACAACAGCGGATGCATCAACCGGCTCGAGGCGGACCAGCTCGACCGCGGCGAACTGCGCGACATCCACGATAAGATCGGTCGCCAGGCACGCCGCGCCGGCGAGATCATCCGCCGGGTGCACGACTTCGTGCGCCGCTCCGAGCCGCGACGCGAGGCCATAGACCTCAACGCCGTGATCCGCGAGGCGCTTGGACTGATAGAGGCCGACGCGCGCAAGCGCCGCACCCATCTGGTCGCAGATCTCGCCACCGATCTCCCGCCGGTGCACGCCGACGCGGTGATGATCGAGCAGATCATCGTCAATCTGGTGCGCAACGGCATGGACGCGATGCGCGACACGCCCGACGCGCTGCGCACCGTACGCATCTCCACCCGCAGCGGCGGCAACGTGGTGACGGTGCGCGTCTCCGACCACGGCAGCGGTATCGACGCCGACACCGCACGCCACCTGTTCCAGCCCTTCTTCACGACCAAACAGGAGGGCATGGGCATGGGCCTGAATATCTGCCGCTCGATCGCCGAACTGCATCACGGCCGTCTGGGTTTTGAACCGGCCCCCGACGGCGGTACCATCTTCACCCTCACGCTCCCGGTAGACCCTACATGACACAGGCCTGCGCCCACATCATTGACGACGACGAAGCCATCCGCGACGCGCTGCAATGGTTGTTCAAGACGCGGACGGTGCCGGCCCGGGCCTGGGCAAGCGGCGAAGCCTTTCTGGCAGCCTGGCAACCCGACTGGCGTGGCTGCATCGTGCTCGACATCCGCATGGACGGCATGAGCGGGCTGGAATGCTTCGATGCGCTGCTGGAACGCGGCTGCCAGCTGCCGGTGATCTTCATCACGGGCCACGGCGACGTACCGATGGCCGTCGCCGCCCTGAAGAAGGGTGCCTACCACTTCATCGAAAAGCCCTTCAACGACAACGATCTGGTTGATCTGGTCGAGAAGGCGATCGCGCACGACGCCGAACAGCAGCGCGCGGTTGCCGACCGCGAAACCGTTGCCGCGCGGCTGGCAACCCTCACCGCCCGCGAGCGCGAGGTGATGGAGCTGATCCTGGAAGGCAAGTTCAACAAAGTGATCGCCGACGAGCTCGCGATCTCCATGCGTACGGTCGAAGCCCACCGCTCACGCGTTTTCGACAAGATGGAGGTACGCTCAGCGGTCGAACTGGCGCAGATGCTCACCACCCTGCGCAACTGATTACGGCTGCCAGTCCGGCACCACACCAGGCTCGTCCGGCCCGCAGCGAAACTCGGCTGCCACGCCGATCCCGCCTATCCAGGCGGTCGCGCCGTCGACTTCCAGCACCGGCAGGCGCGGCCGCATCCATGTCGGGATGCCGGCCTCCTGGCACAGGTTCTTGAAGCTTCTATTCGGCCGGCGCGCGTCGAGCCGCAGGCGCAAGCCGGGCCGGGGCGCCTGCAGGCTCAGCGAGGCGGCCGCATCGAGCCGCCCCCGCGCCAGCCCCTCACCGCGCGCCGGCCTGAATCCGATCATGCCCGCCCCCCAAGGCAGTTGCGGCTCGCCCCGCCACACGCAACTCGTCGGCGGCGCGTGCTCGGCCTGCTCCAGCCACACCCGCCCGCGGTAGGCGCAGCAGGCGACCTCACCCAACGGCAGGTAGAGCGGATGACGGGCGTCGACCGTCCCGAGCTGACGCAGCGCCTCGCCCAGCCGCGCTTGCGAAGGCATCGCCGCCCCGAGACGCCGCACCTGCCAGCGCAGCAGGTTGGCAATACGCGCCGGCGACAGGGCACGCAGGCGCTCACGATCCAGCATCGCACCGCCACATTCCTTTTCGTCGATTCCGGCGAGTACATCCAGCAGATCGCTCGCCTCACGGAAATGCCCTGCCGCCCGCGCCAAGGCCGGTACCGCAGCACCGAAGCTGCGCTCGATCGCCGGCAGCACCTGATGACGCAAGGCGTTACGGGAAAAACGGCAGTCGGCGTTGCTCTCGTCCTCGACCCAGCACAAACCCCGCGCGCGGGCATGCCGGAGGATCTCGGCGCGACGAAGTCCTAGCAGCGGTCGCAACTTGCCAGGCACGGCCGCCTGCGGCGGCTCGACCGCCGCCATCGCAGCCGCACCGTGCAAACCGGTACCGCGCAGCAGCCGGAACAGCAGGGTTTCTGCCTGGTCGTCCTGATGATGACCGAACACCAGCCAGTCGCAGGCCTGCGCCCGCAACGCGGCATGGCGCACACGCCGCGCTGCCGCCTCGAGCCCTGCATCGTCGTCGCGCGGGACGTCGACCCTCAGGACGGATACGGGCACCCCGCGTGCAGCGCACAGCCCGGTGCAGAAGTCCGCCCAGTCGTCCGCGTTCGGGCTGAGTCCATGATGAACATGTGCCGCGCTCAGCGAATACCCGAAGCACGCCCGGAGCTCCGCCAGCAGGTCGAACATCACGACGGAATCCACGCCGCCCGACAGTGCGCAGCACAAATGATTCGCCGGACCGATCCCCGCAGCAGACAGCACCGCGGCAACCGGTCCGGCGAGCGTGGATTCCATCACGGCAAGGGTCAGGCCGCGATTTCCTTGAAGCGACCGTAGCCCATCAGCTTTTCCATGCGCTGCTCGATCAGCTCGGCCGGCGACATCGAATCGACCTGGCGCAAGGCTTCGGCGAGCGCCCGCTTGAGGGTCTGCGCCGTCGCCCGGTAATCACGGTGCGCGCCGCCGACGGGCTCGTTCACCACCTTGTCCACCAGGCCGAGCGACTTCAGCCGGGCCGCGGTGATCCCCATGGTTTCGGCCGCCTCCGGGGCTTTCTCGGCGCTCTTCCACAGGATGGAGGCGCAACCTTCCGGCGAGATCACCGAGTAGGTGGAGTACTGCATCATCATGACCTGGTCGCCGACCGCAATCGCCAGCGCGCCACCGGAACCGCCCTCGCCGATCACCGTGCAGATCAGCGGCACCTTGAGTTCGGCCATCACATAGAGATTGTGGCCGATCGCCTCGGACTGGCCGCGCTCCTCGGCACCGATACCAGGGTAGGCGCCCGGCGTGTCGACAAAGGTAAACACCGGCAGGCCGAACTTCTCGGCCAGCTTCATCAGGCGCATCGCCTTGCGATAGCCCTCTGGCCGCGGCATGCCGAAGTTGCGCGCAATCTTTTCCTTGGTGTCGCGCCCCTTCTGGTGCCCGATGACGACGCAGCTCTGGCCGTTGAAACGGGCCAGACCGCCAACGATCGCCTTGTCGTCCGCATAGGCGCGGTCACCATGCAGTTCTTCGAAGTCGGTAAAGATGTGCTGGGCGTAGTCCAGCGTATAAGGCCGCTGCGGGTGACGCGCGACCTGGGCGATCTGCCAGGGGGTCAGCTTGGCGTAGATATCCTTGGTCAGCGCCAGGCTCTTGGCCTCGAGGCGGGCGATCTCTTCGGAGATATCGACCGCGGAATCGTCCTGAACGAAACGCAGCTGCTCGATCTTTTCCTCGAGCTCGGCAATCGGTTGTTCGAAATCCAGAAAGGTGGTCTTCATCCGACCGTCCCAGCAAAAAAATGAGCGACATTGTAACGCCTGCGGCGAAAAAGCCACCCCAGGCGTTACATTCACGCCTTGCTCAGGCGTCCGCAGCCCGTGCCGAGCGGCGCACGCTCAGCCATACTGTGACGGCCAGGATCGCCGCCACCACGCCCAGCGACACCGACACCGGGATCTTGAACCAGTCGACGATCAGCATCTTGGTGCCGATGAACACAAGGATCAGCGCCAAGCCGTATTTCAGCAGTGAGAAGCGGTTGCCAAGATCTGCGAGCAGGAAGTACATCGCGCGCAGGCCAAGGATGGCGAAGAGGTTGGAGGTCAGCACGATGAAGGGATCGGTGGTGATCGCGAAGATCGCCGGAATGCTGTCCACCGCGAAGATCACGTCGGAAATTTCCACCAGCACCAGGGCAAGCAGCAGCGGCGTGGCGTAACGAACACCATTGCGCATCACGAAGAAGCGCTCGCCCTCCAGCGTTTCCGTCACCGGGTAGTGCCTGCGTATCCAGCGGATCAGCGGGTTCTTCGCCAGATCGGGATCATGCTCGGCGAACCAAACCATCTTGATCCCGGTCATGATCAGGAAGGCACCGAAGACATACAGCAACCAGTGGAATTGGGTGATCAACCAGCTGCCCGCGAAGATCATGCCGGTGCGCAGTACGATCGCCCCAACGATGCCATACAGCAGCACCCGGCGCTGCAGCTCGATCGGCACAGCGAAGAATCCGAAGATCATCATCCAGACGAAGACGTTGTCTACCGCCAGCGACTTCTCGACCAGATAGCCGGTGAAGAAAGCCGCTGCCTTCTCGTTTGCGACAACCCGCCCGACCGTGCCGTCGAGGTACCACCACAGCCCCGCGTTGAACAGCAACGCCACAGTCACCCAGGCCGCCGACCACGCCGCAGCCTCCCTGAGCGACACCTTGTGCTGGTGCCCCCCTTTGAACACCAGCAGGTCCACCAACAGCATCACCACCACGATGCAGGCAAAAGCCGCCCACATCCACCACGTACCGATCGACTCCATGCGACGACTCCGAACAAGAAAAGAAAAAGGCCTGTTCCGAAGGACACAGGCCTGTTTCGAGTCAAGCGAGTCGAACGCGCAATGCACCTTGCCCTTCGGCAAGGTCTTGCTTGCAACGTGTGTTGCCCGGAGCACCGGGAGGCCCGCCCAGCCTTGCTGGCACGAACCCACCGTGATGACGATGCTGCGGCGAAAAGCTACTCCCCTTGATGTGCCAAAGTCTATCCTGCCTCGAACGGAAGTCAAGCTTCACGCATGACACGCCCGGACGATTCGTGCATGATTGCATTCGTTCGAACACAATAAAGGCCGTGCGAGGCGGAATGCGCCTCGCCTTATGAGTTACCGACCTACGTCCCCCCCCCTCCCGGCGCCCTCCCGGCAGGCACACTTTGCCGCCGGTCGATTTCCGCCTCCAGCCGCTACGGCCGCTTCCGTTCCGCACTTGTCCGGCTCGTACAGGCAGTCCTTTTCCGCACGCCGGCCGCCGTCTGCCGCGCGCCGACGCACATCGGCCCAACGCCACGCCCACGCAACACCAAACCCGTGGCTGATGACGGGCCATGCCCTGCCCCCGCTCCAACACCTGATCAACGTCCCAGCGCAGACGCCCGCCGGCTGCCGCCACTCGGGCTGACGCTACCCCCATGGAAATCTTCATACTCATCGCCCTCATCATTCTGAACGGCGCATTCGCGATGTCCGAGATCGCGCTGGTCACCGCGCGAAGGGCCCGCCTCGCCAAGCTCGCCGAGGAAGGCGACGCTTCGGCAGCGGTCGCGATCAAGCTCGGCGAAGAACCGACCCGCTTCCTGTCGACCATACAGATCGGAATCACCTCGATCGGCATACTCAACGGTATCGTCGGTGAAGCGGCGCTGGCCTCACCGCTCGCCACCTGGTTGCAGGCCCTCGGCGTCGCACAGCGGCCCAGCGAGATTGGTGCCACCGTGCTGGTGGTCGTGGTGATCACCTACGTTTCCATCGTCGTCGGCGAACTGGTGCCCAAGCGCATCGGCCAGATCAACCCGGAGGGCATTGCCCGCCTGGTGGCCAAACCGATGAATACGCTGTCCATCGTGTCGCGCCCCTTCGTGCGCCTGCTGTCAACCTCCACTGCCTTGCTGCTGCGCATCATGGGACAGCGCGACGAAAAAGGCCCCGGCGTCACAGAAGAGGAGATCCACGCGCTGCTCGAGGAAGGCTCCGAAGCGGGCATCATCGAGAAGAACGAACACGCGATGGTGCGCAACGTATTCCGGCTCGACGATCGCCAGATCGGCTCGCTGATGGTGCCGCGCTCCGACATCGTGTGGCTGGACGTCAATCGCCCGCTGGAAGAAAACCTGGCACGCATGGCCGAATCCGACCACTCACGCTTCCCGGTGTGTCGCGGCGGCCTCGACGACATCCTCGGCATCATCTCGTCCAAGCAGCTCTTCAACCAGACGCTGAAAGGCGGCAAGGCGGATTTCACCCGGCAGCTGCAAAGCCCGGTGTATGTGCCCGAGTCGCTCACCGGCATGGAACTGCTCGATCAGTTCCGCGCCTCCAGCTCGCGCATGGTCTTCGTCATCGACGAATACGGCGAGGTGCAGGGCATGGTCACGCTGCAGGACGTCATGGAGGCGGTCACCGGCGAGTTCCAGCCCCATCGGCTCGAGGACGCCTGGGCGGTGCAGCGCGAGGACGGCTCGTGGCTGCTCGACGGACTCATTCCGCTGCCCGAGCTGAAGGATCGCCTCGAACTCAAGAGCGCCCCGGAAGAGGACAAGGGCCGCTACCACACGTTGAGCGGCATGATCATGTGGCTGCTCGGCCGCCTGCCGCGTACCGGCGACGTCACCGTGTGGGAACAATGGCGGCTGGAAGTCGTCGATCTCGACGGCAAGCGCATCGACAAGATCCTTGCCAGCCGCATCCCCGAACCCAGCGGCGAGGATGGCGGCGCCGCACAGACGGAACCGCCGGCGGAGAATTAGCCGCGCACTCGGTTCAGCTGTGCCCCGAACGTCCGGTGCCCGGCGGCGCCGGACTGGCGGGCGCGAAGCGCGCGAGCACGTGGCTGGTCATACCCTTGGCGAGCTCCTCTTCGCCAAAAAACACCCGCCCGACAGACTCCTTGGCCAGCAGTGCGGCCTCGTCTTCGCTATGGGTGCGCAGCACGATCTCGATCGACGGGTTGAGCGTCCGCGCCGTCTCAGCCATCTTGCGGACGTCGAGCGTATCCGGCGTGGCAACCACCAGCATCGCCGCATGGGCGATATGAGCCTGGATCAAAACCGCCGGCTCGACCGCATCGCCCGACACCGCAACGATGCCCTGTTTGCGCAAGGCTTCGACGCGCTCGCGGTTCTGCTCTGCCACCACATAGGGAATGCCACGTTCGCGCAGCGATTCGGCAATCCTGCGACCGACCCTGCCGTAGCCCACCAGCACCACCTGACCTTCGAGGTACTTCCGCTCGGTCGTCATCGGCAGTTCGGCCAACGGATCCTCCCGCCGCTCCAGCTTGCGCGCGAGTTCCGAACGCTCCAGCACCCAGTTCCGCACCGGCGTCACAGCGGCGAACACGAAGGGATTGATCGCGATCGAGATGAGCGCGCCGGCCAGGATCAGGCTCTGCCCCTCGGCCGGCAATAACCCGAGCGACATCCCCAAGCCGGCCAGGATGAACGAGAATTCGCCGATTTGCGCCAAACTCGCCGCCACTGTGAATGCAGTGTTGAGGGGGTAACGGAACGCGATCACCAACACCGCCGCGGCGATCGACTTGCCGACGATGATGACAGCCACCACACCCAGCACGTGTAGCGGCTCATCCAGCATCACCTTGGGATCGAACAACATCCCCACCGATACGAAGAACAGCACCGCGAACGCATCGCGCAGAGGCAGCGACTCCTCCGCCGCCCGATGGCTGAATTCCGACTCACGCATCACCATGCCGGCGAAGAAGGCACCCAGTGCAAACGAGACACCGAAGAGACTGGCAGCCCCGAAGGCGATGCTCACGGCAGCGGCAACCACCGCGAGCGTAAACAGCTCCCGCGACCCGGTGCGCGCAACCTGCCACAACAACCACGGCAGCACGCGCCGCCCCACGACCAGCATCAGGGCAACGAAAGCGCCGACCTGCAGCAGCGTCAGCCCCACCGTCCGCCACAGCGACACGTCGTCAACCGCGGCGTCCGTCTTCCCGCCCAACACCCCGGCCAGCGGCGGCAGCAGCACCAGCACGATCACCATCGCGAGGTCCTCCACCACCAGCCAGCCCACCGCGATGCGCCCGTTCATCGAATCGAGTACCCCGCGGGTCTCCAGCGCCTTGAGCAGCACCACGGTGCTCGCCACCGACAGCGACAGGCCGAAGACGAGGCCGGCGCCGATGCTCCAGCCCCACCACCACGCCATCCCCATCCCTAGCAGCGTCGCCACCGCCATCTGTACCACCGCTCCCGGCAGGGCAATGCGCCGCACTGCCAGCAGGTCATCGAGCGAGAAATGCAGACCGACGCCGAACATCAGCAGCATCACGCCGATCTCGGACAACTGACTGGCGATGCCTACGTCGGCCACGAAGCCCGGCGTGGTCGGACCGATCAATATGCCGGCGAACAGGTAGCCAACCAGCGCGGGCAACCTCAGCCGCTCGGCGATGAAACCGAATACCAGGGCTAGGCCAAAACCGCCGGCAAGAGTGGCAATCAGGGAAACGTCATGAGGCATGAGGATAACGGGTCAAGGGTGGTAACAGGGCGGGACCAGATCGGTCACGACGCGCGACACCTCGGTTCATGGAAATGATGCGAGGGCAGGGAGCGATGCAACGCTTCGCTTCCGGTCAACACGACAGGGGGCGGGTGCCTCACCGGCACCCGCCCCCGGGTCAATCAACAAGACCGAAAGGAATCAGTCGTTGTTCATGAAACCCAGCAGGTGGAGCAGGCTGGTGAAGAGGTTATAGATGGACACATAGAGCGACACCGTGGCCATCACGTAGTTGGTTTCACCGCCATGGATGATGTTGCTGGTCTCGAACAGGATCAGGCCGGACATCAGCAGCACGAACATCGCCGATACCGCCAGCGACAGCCCCGGCATCTCGAAGAACACCGCCCCCAGGCCAGCCAGGAAGGCCACCAGGATGCCCACCATCAGGAAACCGCCCATAAAGGAGAAATCCTTGCGGGTGGTTAGCGCGTAGGCCGACAGTCCCAGGAAGATCGCCGCTGTGCCGCCCATGGCTTGCATTACGATGGCGCTGCCGTTCGGCAGTGCCAAGTAGGACGAAATGATAGGGCCAAGGGTGAAGCCCATGAAACCGGTCAATCCGAAGACGAACAGGACGCCGAGGCCGCTATTGCGGAACTTGGTGGTCAGGAACAGCAGACCGAAGTAACCCACCAGGGTCACGATCAAACCCAGGCGCGGCGCCCCCATCGCCATCGACACGCCGGCAGTCAGCGCCGAGAAGGCCAGCGTCAGCGACAGCAGCATGTAGGTGTTGCGGATGACCTTGTTGGTCGAGAGCACCGAGGCTTCCGACCGGGTCATGGTTGCCATACGGTTTTCCATGGAAGACTTACCTCTTGAAAATGGGTTGCATTAGCGCAGTCTAGCGCGTCACATACTATCGGACAAAGATATTCAGGCCGGCTGCTCGGCCAGCCCGATCGACTGGCCGCGTTCGACGCGCTGGTGGCGCCGCAGGCGCTGCGCCAGTACGCGCGCGACCCGGTCGGCGGCTTCGTCCACCGCCGCCCGCACGTCGAGCTGGGTGATCGCGAACACCACGTCGGGCAGGTTGCGCAAGCGCAGCTGCACAACGCAGCGCTTGTCGGTACCGCCACGCGGACCGTTTACGTCCGCTACCTTGATCCGTGCCCACTGGATGTGATCGCGGAAACGTCCGATCGCGAAGCGCATCCGCCGGGTCACGTAGTCCTGCAAGCCGGGGGCCGCCTTCACGCCGTCACAATGCAGATCGATTCGCATGTCGAATTCTCCTTGGTTCTGATGCACTCGCCGGCCTGCACAAGTACATGCCGGATGCTAAGTCTGAGACTGTTCGATAAAATCCGGGTTCAACAGAATTTAAATCCTGTTTTATCGAACCATTGCGACATGCTGAACTATAAGCAGCTTCACCATTTCTGGAATGTCGCCCGCGCTGGCGGCGTCGTTCGCGCCAGCGAGCGTTCCGGACTGGCGCCGCAAACCCTGTCCGGCCAGATCGCCGTCCTCGAAGCCACGCTGGGCGTTACGCTGTTCCGCCGCCAGGGCCGTCGTCTGGTCCTGACCGAAACCGGCCGGATGGTGCTCGACTATGCCGAAGAAATCTTCCGTCTCGGCAGCGAGCTCGAAGATGCGCTCAGCAGCCGCGCGGCCGGCCGTGCGGTGCCATTCCGCGTCGGGGTGGCCGACGTGGTGCCCAAGGCGATCGCCTACGTGCTGCTGGCCCCCTCGATGCAATTGCCCGAGCCGATGCGCATCGTCTGCCGCGAGAACAAGTTGGACCAGCTGCTGGGCGAACTCGCCACCCACAAGCTGGACGTGGTGCTGGCCGACAGCCCGCTCCCCCCCAACATGGACGTGCGCGGCTACAGCCACAAGCTGGGCGAATCGCCGCTGGGATTCTTCGCCACGCCGGCCCTCGCAGCCACGCTCGAAGGCCCGTTCCCGGCCTGTCTGGATCGCGCTCCGCTGCTGCTGCCCGGTGCCGAGGCGGCAGTACGCGGACCGCTGTTACGCTGGCTGGAGCAGCACAAGGTGCGACCGCAAATCGTGGGCGAGTTCGACGACGCCGCCCTGATGCGCGCCTTCGGCGAGGCGGGGGCGGGTATCTTTCCGAGCGCCATGCTGATCAACGACGAAGTGTGCCGTCAGCACGGCGTGCGCTGCCTGGGCACTGCTGACAACGTCAGCGAATCGTTCTACGCGATTTCGGTCGAGCGCCGCCTGACACATCCTGCCACCCGGGCCATCAGCGGAGCCTCGCCGTTCGCGGCGGCATCGAAGACGGAATAGGCCACGACCGGTCGGACAGGCCGCGGACGCTTACAGGGAACCTGGGGAATACTGCTAGAATTCGCGGCTTTCGCGCGAAGAGGCCAGAAGCCTGGTGCCGGGAGTGGGACTCGAACCCACACACCTTGCGGCGGCGGATTTTGAATCCGCTGCGTCTACCGATTCCGCCATCCCGGCACGGGAAGGTCGCGCATTATTACTGATCCGGCCCGCCCGCGGCAAGAGAACACACGCCTGATGACGCTTACGCTCAACGATTTCGACTACACCCTGCCCGCCGAGCTCATCGCCCAGGCGCCGCTGGCCGAACGCAGCGCCAGCCGGCTGCTCGTGGTAGCCGAGGGCGGAAACTTCACGGATCGCCACTTCGTCGACCTGCCCGACTACATCCACCCCGGCGACCTGCTGGTGTTCAACGACACCCGCGTACTGCATGCGCGCCTGCACGGCACCAAGGAATCCGGCGGCCAGGTGGAAGTGCTGATCGAGCGGCCGGTCGGTCCGCACGAAGCGCTCGCCCAGATGCGCGCCAGCAAGTCGCCCAAGCCGGGCACCCGGCTGCGGCTCGCCGACGCCTTCGACGTCGAAGTACTCGGCCGCGTCGGCGAGTTCTACCACCTTCGCTTTCCCGACGGCGAAAACCTGGTCGCACTGCTTGAGCGCCACGGCAAGCTGCCGCTGCCGCCCTACATCCAGCGCGCCGCCGGCGACGCCGATGAGACCCGCTACCAGACCGTTTTCGCCCGCACGCCGGGCTCGGTCGCCGCGCCGACTGCCGGCCTGCATTTCGACGAGACCGTACTGGCCCGCATCCGGGAACGCGGCGCCCAGTGCGCCTGGCTGACACTGCATGTCGGCGCCGGCACCTTCCAGCCGGTGCGGGTCGACGACCTCGGTGAGCACCGCATGCACCGCGAGCGCTACGTCATCCCTCAGGAAACGGTGGAAGCCATCGCCGCCACCCGAGCCGCCGGCGGACGCGTGATCGCGGTTGGCACCACCAGCATGCGGGCACTCGAAGCTGCGGCCCAGGACGGACCGCTGGCCGCCGGTAGCGGCGAAACCGAGATCTTCATCCTGCCGGGCTTCCACTTCCAGGTGGTCGACGCGCTGGTCACCAACTTCCACCTGCCCAAGTCCACCCTGCTGATGCTGGTATCCGCCTTCGCCGGCATGGACACCATACGCCACGCCTACGCCCACGCCGTGGCCGAACGCTACCGCTTCTTCAGCTATGGCGACGCCATGCTTCTCACCCGCAACGACCATGCAATTTGATCTGCTCTCCACCAGCGGCAGCGCCCGTCGCGGTCGCCTGACGCTGGCCCACGGCGTCGTCGAAACCCCGGTCTTCATGCCGGTCGGTACCTACGGCACGGTCAAGGCGATGACGCCCACCATGCTCACCGACATCGGCGCCCAGATTTGCCTCGGCAACACCTTCCACCTCTGGCTGCGGCCGGGGCTGGACATCATCCGTGCGCACGACGGCCTGCATCGCTTCATGGGTTGGGACAAGCCCATCCTCACCGACTCCGGCGGCTTTCAGGTGTTCAGCCTGGGCGCGCTGCGCAAGATCAGCGAGGAGGGCGTGAAGTTCGCCAGCCCGATCGATGGCGCCAAGCTCTTCCTGACGCCGGAAATCTCGATGCAGATCCAGACGGTGCTCAATTCCGACATTGTCATGATCTTCGATGAGTGCACGCCCTACCCGGCCACCCGCGACGAAGCGGCAAAGTCGATGCGGCTGTCGCAGCGCTGGGCGCGGCGCTCGCGCGACGAATTCGACCGCCTGGAAAACGCAAATGCGCTCTTCGGCATCGTCCAAGGCGGCATGTACGAAGACCTGCGCGACGAGTCGCTCGGGGTGTTGCAGGATATCGGCTTTCACGGCTATGCCATCGGCGGGCTGTCGGTCGGCGAACCCAAAGAAGACATGGCGCGCATCCTGGCCCACACCGCACCGCGTCTGCCGACGGACAAGCCGCGTTACCTGATGGGCGTGGGGACGCCGGAAGACATCGTTGAAGGCATCGCCAACGGCATCGACATGTTCGACTGCGTGATGCCGACCCGCAACGCGCGCAACGGCTGGCTGTTCACCCGCTACGGCGACATCAAGATCAAGAACGCAATACACAAGGCCGATACCCGTCCACTTGACCCGAGCTGCGACTGCTATACCTGCCGCAACTTCAGCCGCAGCTACCTGCACCACCTGCACCGCACCGGCGAAATCCTCGGCAGCATGCTCAACACTATCCACAACCTGCGCTACTACCAGATGCTGACCGCCGAACTGCGCGACGCCATTGCCGCAGACCGTTTCGCGGATTACGTTGCGCACTTCGGTCAGGAGCGCGCCACCGGCACGGCCTAAGACCGTGGTGGCCTGGCCCTGAGATCAGATGCCGGCCACTTCGAAGGCCTCGCGGATATCCGCCAGATAGTCGGTCAGCTCGTCCGGGTGCAGGCCGAGTTCGCCCATCACCTCGCCGCCGATACGCGGCCAGCTCGCATTGAAAATACCGTGCTGACCGTGGTAGCAATGGATCGCCAGCTGCAGGATGGCGACCAGGCTACGCACCGCGCCGAGTTCCTCACGCGGCACCTCGCCGTAATGCAGGATGGCCTGGGCAACGAAATCGGGCAACCGCCAGTGACGGGCTACCAGGTAGCCGATACTGGCGTGATCGACGTTGTAGCGCTGGTCTTCCTCACGCAGGCTGGGCAGATCCAGGCTATCGTCGCCCATCAGGCTCTCGCAGTAGCCGGGAAAGCGCTGCATCAGCACCGGTACGCCGCAATCGAGAAAGATCCCCGCCATGTAGGCCTGGTCGGGAAAGATGTTGCAGACCGACACCCTGTCCTCGGCGATCACCGCGGCAAAGCGCGCGATCTCCCGGGCACGGCTCCAGAATCGCTGCATGGCTTCGGCGCCACCGGCCGGCAATGCCGTGGTCAGTGCGACTACCCTCACCAGGTTGATGGTCTGCTTGAGACCGAGCCGGACCAACACCTGCTCCAGCGAATCCGGCGAACGGCCCGCGTGGAACAGCGGACTTCGCGCCACCTTGAACAGCATTGCGGCGATGCCTGGATCGGTCGAAATGATCGCCGCCAGCCCACGTGCGTCGTAATCGCCGTCACGCAGGCGCTCGCACAATTCCACCAGCACCACCGGCTGCGGCGGAATACGTATCCCGCGGGCCACCAAAGCCTGCAACGCCTGCTCTTCGTCCATCACCCCTGCTGCTCCGACAATGTTGCAGCGCACATTTTCCGGCCGATCAGCACTGGCGCCAAGTCCACACCGGAAAATAATGAGAATTATTTCACTCGATATCCGCATCGCACTGCCCGTACGCAGCGGCCGGCCGGGGAGGCGTCATGTGCTGCTGCTATAATCCCGAGCTTTTCGCAACCTCTGGAGTACAACGTGCTGATTTCCAACGCATACGCCCAGGCCGCCTCCGGCGCCGCCCAGGACCCGACGGGCGGACTGATGGGCCTGCTGCCGCTGATCCTGATGTTCGTGGTCCTCTGGTTCCTGATGATCCGTCCGCAAATGAAGCGGGCGAAGGAACACAAGTCCATGGTGGAAGCGCTGGCCAAGGGCGACGAAGTGGTGACCCAGGGTGGCGTTGCCGGCCGCGTGGCCGAAATCGGCGACAACTTCGTCCATCTCGAAGTGGCCGAGAAGACCAACATCCTCGTCCAGAAACAGTCCATCGCCACGGTACTGCCGAAGGGAACGCTCAAGACCCTGTAAGGTCCGAAGCGCGGGCGCGCAAGCGCCCCGCCCCATCCGCCGTCGCGCGCCAGCGCCGACGCCCTTCCCTTCCCTTCCCTCCGACGATGAATCGCTATCCGCTCTGGAAGAACATCCTCATCGGTCTCGTCCTGCTCTGGGGCCTGATCTACACCCTGCCGAACTTCTACGGAGAAGTCCCTGCGGTCCAGGTCTCCAGCGCCAAGGCGACGCTGAAACTGGATCCCGCGAACGTGACCGACCGCGTCGCTGCCGCCCTGCAAGGCGCCGGCATCCAGCACGACGGCATTTTTTCGGATACGGGCAGCGTACGCGCCCGCTTCGCCAGCACCGAACTGCAACTGCGTGCCAAGGATGCGATCGAGCACGCCTTCAATCCTGACCCGCAGGATCCCTCCTACGTAGTCGCACTGAACCTGCTTTCCGCCTCGCCCACCTGGCTGACCTCCATCCACGCGCTGCCGATGTACCTCGGCCTCGACCTGCGCGGCGGTGTGCATTTCCTGCTGCAGGTCGACATGCCCGGCGCGCTGCTCAAGCGGCTGGACGCCACCGCAGGCGACCTTCGCACCTTGATGCGCGACAAGAACGTCCGCCACGCCGGCATCACCCGCGAAGGCAGCACCGTGGTGATCCGCTTCCGCGAATCGGCCCAGCGCGAGGCCGCACGTACGGCGATCCAGGCGACCACGGCCGACCTGCAGCTCGCCGAGCGCGATGACGGCAGCGAAGACCTCAAGCTCGTTGCGACGCTGACCCCGCAGGCGCAGCAGACGATGCGCGACTTCGCCATCAAGCAGAACATCTCCACCCTGCACAACCGGATCAACGAACTCGGCGTTGCCGAACCTGTGATCCAGCAGCAGGGCGCCGAGCGCATCGTCGTCCAGCTGCCGGGCGTGCAGGACGTCGCCAAGGCCAAGGACATCCTCGGCCGCACCGCCACGCTGGAAGTCCGGATGGTGGACGACACCCCGGGGGCGCTCGAGAATGCGCTCGCCGGCAACGTCCCCTTCGGCACCGAGCTCTATCGCGAACGCGGCGGTGGTCCCTTGCTCGTGAAGAAACAGGTCGTGCTCACCGGCGACCGCCTCACCGACGCCCAACCCGGCTTCGACGGCCAGACCAACGAAGCCGCCGTGCACCTGACGCTGGACGCAGCCGGCGCCCGCATCTTCCGCGACCTCACCCGCGAGAACGTCGGCAAGCGCATGGCCATCCTGCTGATCGAAAAGGGCAAGGGCGAGGTCGTCACCGCGCCGGTGATCCGCACCGAGATCGGTGGCGGTCGCGTGCAGATTTCCGGCCGCATGACCACGGTCGAAGCCAACGACGTCGCCCTGCTGCTGCGCGCCGGCTCGCTGGCCGCGCCGATGGAGATCATCGAGGAGCGCACCGTCGGCCCCAGCCTCGGTGCCGAGAACATCGCCAAGGGCTTCAATTCCACGCTGTGGGGCTTCGTCGCAATCGCGGTCTTCATGTGCATCTACTACGCGCTGTTCGGCCTCGTCTCCAGTATCGCGCTGGCCGCCAACCTGTTGCTGCTGGTGGCCCTGCTGTCGCTGTTGCAGGCCACGCTGACGCTACCCGGGATCGCCGCGATGGCGCTGGCGCTGGGCATGGCGATCGACGCCAACGTGCTGATCAACGAGCGCATCCGCGAAGAACTGCGCAACGGCGTCAGCCCGCAGGCCGCCATCGCCGCAGGCTATGACCGCGCCTTCGGCACCATTCTCGACTCCAGCGTCACCAGCCTGATCGCCGGCATCGCGCTGCTGGTGTTCGGCTCCGGCCCGGTGCGCGGCTTTGCGGTGGTGCACTGCCTCGGCCTGCTGACCTCGATGTTCAGCGCCATCCTGGTGTCGCGCATGCTGATCAACCTGATCTACGGCCGCCGCCGCAAGATCGACAAGCTCGCGATCGGCCAGGTCTGGAAACCCGGCAGCACCGCCGGCAACTGAGCGGAACTGAGGAACGCATCATGGAATTCTTCCGCATCAAGAAAGACATCCCCTTCATGCGCCATGCGCTGGTGTTCAACGTCATCTCGTTGATCACCTTCCTGCTGGCGGTGTTCTTCCTCGTCACCCGCGGCCTGCACCTGTCCGTGGAATTCACCGGCGGCACCCTGGTCGAGGTGAGCTACAGCGAAGCCGCCGAGCTCGAACCCATCCGCCAGTCTCTTGCCGCCGATGGCTACACCGATGTGCTGGTGCAGCATTTCGGCAGCACGCGCGACGTGCTGATCCGCCTGCCCAACCGCGACGACATCGACAGCAACGGCATCGCCCAGCGCGTGATGGACACCTTGCAGAAAACCTCCGCTCAGGCGCCGCAACTGCGTCGCGTCGAGTTCGTCGGCCCGCAGGTCGGCAAGGAACTCGCGACCGACGGCGCAATGGCGCTGTTGCTGGTGGTGATAGGCATAGTCATCTACCTGGCGATGCGTTTCGAATGGCGACTGGGGGTGGCGACCATCATCGCCAACCTGCACGACATCGTGATCATCCTGGGCTTCTTCGCCTTCTTCCAGTGGGAGTTCTCACTGGCGGTACTGGCGGCGACACTGGCGGTGCTGGGCTATTCGGTGAACGAATCGGTGGTGGTCTTCGACCGCGTACGCGAGACTTTCCGCAAGAAGCGCAACTACAGCACCGAGCAGGTCGTCGACCACTCCATCACCAGCACCATCTCGCGTACCGTGATCACCCACGGCAGCACGCAGATGATGGTGTTGTCGATGCTGATGTTCGGCGGCGAAACGCTCTTCTACTTCGCCCTCGCACTGACCATCGGCATCTGCTTCGGCATCTACTCCTCGGTGCTGGTTGCCAGCCCGCTGGCGATCTGGCTGGGCGTGTCGCGCGAACAATTCGTGAAGCCGAAAAAGGAGAAGGAAGAAGCGGTGGTCTGACCACCCGCCGAGCGCATCCCGCCCGGTTTGCTGCAAACAGAAAGGGCGCCGCGGCGCCCTTTTTTTGGTCGTCGGCCAGCGCCCGATGTCAGACCGCAAACACCTGCTTCACCCGCAGGCTCTCGCCGCGCTCGACCAGGCCGATCAGGCGGTCGATATTGGGATGCTTGCCCGGATTCAGACGGGCGTCCTCGCTGTGCTCCGCATAGAGTTCCAGCCCCTTCTTCGCCGCTTCCGGCGTGATCGCTCCGTAGAGCTGGGCAAGGTGGTTGTACACCGCGAGCGAACCGGCCTGGCCGGGCTTGTTCTCGATGGTGGCGACCACCGCGTCGGCGGCGTCGATCAGGTTCATCGCCGCAAGGTGGGACACCCCCGGCAGCGTCTTCAAGGTATCAGCAAAAGCCATCGTGTACTCCTTCAACATGGAAAACGCCACCCGAGGGTGGCGTTGTGACCGTACCGGCGGACAACCGGCAGGCGTCGATCAGATACGGCGGGCGAGCTCGGCGGCCTTGCCCACGTAGCTCGCCGGCGTCATCGCCAGCAGACGGTCACGCTCGCTCTGGGGAATCGCCAGCGTGGCGATGAAGTCCTGCAGCGCTTCGCGGGTGATGCCCTTGCCACGCGTCATCGCCTTCAGCTGCTCGTACGGATTCTCGATACCGAAGCGGCGCATCACCGTCTGCACCGGCTCGGCCAGCACTTCCCAGCATTCGGCGAGGTCGGCAGCGAGGCGTGCGGGCTCGGCCTCCAGCTTGCCCAGACCGCGCAGCGCGCTGTCGAGCGCGAGCACGGTGTGGCCGAAGCCCACGCCCATGTTACGCAGCACCGTGGAGTCGGTGAGGTCGCGCTGCATGCGCGACACCGGCAGCTTCTCGGAGAAGTGGCGCAGCACCGCGTTGGCGATGCCGAGGTTGCCTTCGGCGTTCTCGAAGTCGATCGGGTTGACCTTGTGCGGCATGGTCGAGGAGCCGACCTCGCCTTCCTTCAGCTTCTGCTTGAAGTAGCCGAAGGAGATGTACATCCAGATGTCGCGGCAGGCGTCGATCAGGATGGTGTTCATGCGGCCGATGGCGTCGAAGAGTTCAGCCATCGCGTCGTGCGGCTCGATCTGGATGGTGTAGGGGTTGAACTCGAGGCCGAGCGACTCGATGAAGCGCTTGTTGAAGCCCTCCCAATCGAATTCCGGCCAGGCCGACAGGTGGGCGTTGTAGTTGCCCACAGCGCCGTTGAACTTGGCGGTGAGCGACACGCCGGCGATCTGCGCGCGGACGCGGATCAAGCGGGCGGCGATGTTGGCCATCTCCTTCCCCAGCGTGGTCGGGCTGGCGGGCTGGCCGTGGGTGCGCGACAGCATGGGCAGGTCAGCGAGCTGGTGGGCGAGTTCGCGGAAGCGGGCGATCACCTTGTCCACCGCCGGCAGCAGCACCTCGTCGCGCCCGGCCTTGAGCATCAGGGCGTGGGAGGTGTTGTTGATATCCTCCGAAGTGCAGGCGAAATGGATGAATTCCGACACTTTCATCACTTCGGTGTTGTGGCCGAGGCGCTTCTTCAGCCAGTACTCCATCGCCTTGACGTCGTGATTGGTGGTGGCTTCGATCGCCTTCACCGCCGCGCCGTCGGCCGGCGCGAAACCGGCCACCACAGCATCGAGCTCGGCGATGGTAGCGGGAGAGAACGGCGCGATCTCGGCCAGCGCGGCATCGGCGGCCAGCGCCTTCAGCCACTCGACTTCCACCTTGACGCGATTGCGGATCAGGCCATGTTCGGAGAAGTGGTCGCGCAGCCCCGCGACCTTGCCGTGATAGCGGCCGTCGAGCGGGGAAAGGGCGGTGAGTGCGGAGGGCACGGCTTGGGACATGACAGAACTTCCGGACAAAATGGTATTTTACCGCTCCGGCCCCGTCTCGCGGCGGGCAAAAAGCGACAACGGTGCAATCAGGCAGGTTTCTTGCGAGCACCGAGACCCGGCACATCTCCCAGGGCTCCCGATCCGGCCCCTCAACAGTACGGAGCAGCGCACGCGTGAGCAAATCGGAAACCTACCGCATCGAGGTCGAAGCCGTCGCGGAATACATCGAAGCGCAGTCCAATCCGGACGACGACCACTACGTTTTCGCCTACAACATCACCATCCGCAACACCGGCACGATCGCCGCGCGGCTGATCAGCCGGCACTGGATCATCACCGACGGCACCGGCCACGTGCAGGAAGTGCACGGCCAGGGCGTGGTCGGCGAGCAGCCGTTGCTGGCGCCCGGCGAGAGCTTCCGCTACACCAGTGGCTCGGTGCTCGAAACGGCAGTAGGCACCATGCACGGCAGCTATCAGATGGAGGCCGCGGACGGCCACCGCTTCAATGCGGAGATTCCGACCTTCATGCTGGCGATGCCGCGGGTGCTGCACTGAACCATACGCGGCACGCAGCAGGAGCCGCGCCATCCGGCTTTTTGTTGCGCAAAGCACAAATCCATCACGATCGCATGGCTTTGACCCGCCGCGCATAGGCCGGCAGCGTTGTCGGCATTACCCTGAACGGGCATACTCCGGACCCGCAGAGTATTAACGGGAGTATTCCTGATCGTGGGCAGCGTACGCAGCGACCCGAAAACCGGCAGGGCCGGCCCCCAGGGCACCATGCTGTTCCGCGCCGGCGAGCTCGATGAAATCATCGCCTCGCCGTCCGCCGACCTCGCTGGTGACGCCGAGCGCGCAGCCCTGATCGGCATTACCCCTCCTTTTCTCGACCAGCGCTTCGTGCTCAAAACGGGCAAGACCATGATCGGGCGCAGCGACGGGAACGACATCATTCTTCCCGACGGCAGCGTGTCCGCACAGCATGCCTGGATCCTGCACGAGGATGGCCGCTACCGGGTGATGAACATGCTGTCCACCAACGGCATCTACGTGAACGACACCAAGGAACACGACGCCCCCCTGACCGACGGCGACCGTCTCCGCCTCGGGCGTGCGGAGTTCGTGTTCCGCGCCGGTGCGCCGGCAGCGCCTGCCGCCACGCCTGCCGCCGCGACTGTTCCGCGCTGGGTCTGGGGTGCCGCCGGCCTGGTTCTCGGCCTGACCGTCGTCATCCTTGCCCTCTGAAGGCTTGCCGATGAAGCCCACCCTCGGGCGTCACACACTGCATGGCGAGCTCGGTCGCGGCGCGATTTCCGTCATCTACCGCGGCTACGACCCCGGCATCGGCCGCATGCTGGCGATCAAGACGCTGCGCCCCGAGTACGTCGCGCGCGAGGACTATCGCGAGCGCTTCCTCGCCGAAGCGCGCATCGCCGGCACGCTGTCGCACCCTGGCATCGTCACCATCTTCGACGTGGGCACGACCGACGGCGAACCCTTCATCGCCATGGAACTGCTGCGCGGACCGACGCTGGCAGCCCACGTCCGGAAGCGCGGACGCCTGCCCCTGCGCACGGTAATCCGCATCGCGACACAGGTGGCCGACGCGCTCGATTACGCGCACCGCCATGGTGTCGTGCACCAGGACATCAAGCCGGACAACATCGCGGTCACCAGCGCCAGCGGCAATGTCAAGGTCATGGACTTCGGCATCGCCCGCCTGCGCCGCACCGCGAAGCCGGGGGGCGACGCCGGCAACGGCATACAGCCGGTGGCGGGCACGCCGCAGTACATGTCGCCGGAGCAGATACGCGGCAAGGGCATAGATGGCCGCAGCGACCTCTACGCGCTGGGCGTGGTGCTCTACTGGCTGCTCGCGGGCCGAACGCCGTTCGAAGCCGACGACGTCGACGTGCTGCTGCGCAAAATCCTCAACGACGCCCCGCCACCGCTCAAACCGCTCGATCCGGCCACGCCCGACGCCTTGCTCGACGTGGTCCGCACCCTGCTTGCCAAGGATGCGGCCGAGCGCTACCAGAGTGGCAGCGAACTGATCGAAGACCTGCGCCGCATCGACGACGCGCTGGCCGAGCGCGAGGACGCCTGGGCCGGCCGCCGCATCATCCCGATCCGCGTACGATGGACGGCCGTCATGGGCCTGCTGGTGGCACTGACCGTCACCCTCGGCCTCGGCGTCGTCTATTACAAGCAGAACCAGGCAATGCAACGTCTCGCCTTCGACTACGGCCTGACGCTCACCCACGTGCTGGCCGCCGAGAGTGCGGAAAACCTGCTGCTCGACGACCATATTGCCATGCAGGCGATGGTGAACGAGATGGCGCGCAATCGCGAAATCGTCGACCTCGCCATCAGCAATCGCAGCGGTCACGTCGTCGCCAGTACCGACAGCGCGCTGATCGGCACGGCGGCGATGTCGCCGCCAGCGGAACAGCGCCTGCTGCAGCGCGGTGCGCAGACCGTCTATGCGGCGTCGGACAGCGAGGGGAAGTCCTTCTTCCTGTTCGAGTCACCCATCCAGTACGAGCGCCACGAACTCGGCCGGCTGAAGGTCGGCCTTTCCACCGACAGCCTGGCAGCCACCAATCGCACCACGCTGATCGCGATGATCGCAGTGATGCTGGTCACGCTGCTGGCGGTGTTCATCGGCGCCTACATGCTGTCGCGCCGCCTCGTGGTACCGATCGAGACCCTGCGGGCAGCGCTCGTACGCA
The DNA here is from genome assembly GCF_006496635.1 of Azoarcus sp. DD4. NCBI lineage: Bacteria > Pseudomonadati > Pseudomonadota > Betaproteobacteria > Rhodocyclales > Zoogloeaceae > Azoarcus > Azoarcus sp. DD4. The sequence goes on along the minus strand of NZ_CP022958.1, from coordinate 1,139,697 downwards.
TCGGCCAGGGCCGTTTCGACACCCGCATCCGTATGCACCGCAGCGACGAGTTCGAGCGCGTGTTCGCGGCCTGCAACACCATGGCCGATTCGCTCGAAGCCCGCATGCTGATCGCACGCTCGTCCGGACCAGGCTCCGCCCGCCATGACAGGCGGACGCCGGCCATGGCGGAGCCAGAGCCGACCGAATTCGTGCCCTGAACGGCTCAGGAGGCGTCGAGCGCGTTCAGGCGTCGCTTGAGCTCCAGCGCCCGCGTGCGGTAACCGCGCGCCGGCTCGAACCCCGGGTCCAGCTTCAGTGCCTTGTCCCACAGCGCAATCGCTTCGTCGAGCTGCTGGTTGCGGTAACGCACCACAGCCACCTTGTGGTACTCGGCCACGAGCACCCCGCGCAGGGACGCGCGATGGCGGCGCGCCGGTTCGAGCTCCGGTTCCTGCGCAAGGGCCTGCCCGAAGGCCTCGTAGGCCGCCTCGTGCTGGCGCCGCTCCATCAGCGCGATCCCCCGCTGCTGCTGCGCCACGGCCATTGCCCGACGCGCCATCGGATCCAGCCAGGCATTCCAGGCACCGTTGCCCGGGGCGTCGGCACGCGCCTGCTCGATCGCCGCAGCGGCTGTATCGCCCCGCCCGGCGGCGAGCTCGACCTCGATCCGGCGGCGATGGACTTCCTCACGTTCGCCCGCCGATCCTGTCGGCGCCGGCAGGGCTTCGCCGCCGACATCGACCACCTGGGCCTGGGACATCCTGGCAGTCGGGACCTTCAAGGTCTGTCCCGCAGCCAGCGTCCTGGCGCGATCGATCCCGTTGTAACGCGCCAGCGCAACGAAGCGCAGCGGGTCGCCCAGAAAGCGGCCCGCCAGCGCGCCCATGGTATCGCCGGGGCGCACGGTGTAGGTGGTGTGGGTTTTGCCCAGCAATGCGACCGGATCGGTGTCGATCTGCTGCAGCAGGCTCTTCGCCGTCGCGTTGGCCGGCTCCCGCTTCAGATAGGCGACCAGCGCCTCCCGCGCCGCTACCAGCTGACCATCCTGCAAGCGTTCAATGATCCAGCGCAGGTCGCGTGCCACGACCGTCTTGCCGGCGTCATCGTCCGTGGCGGCAGCGCTGTTTGCCGCCTCGCTGTGCGTGGGGGAGCCGGTGCCCTGGTCCGACGACGGGAGACCGGCGCAAGCGCCGGTCAGCAGCGCGATCATGATCAGGAAGGTGCGTTGTGTGCTGTGCATGCTCAGTGAAACGTGATCAGTGGAAAATCTGCGTCAACGCGACGACGAGTGCCACGCCCAGCGCGCCGAACAGCGGCCACAGCTGGCGCAGGCGTAGTCCGGCGGTTGCGCGCTCCGGCTGCAGCACCGCCACGGTGACGTTGTCGCCCTCGGCCCCGCCACGCGCCGCAGCAAGCGCCGCCCATTGTGCGCAGCCCGCCGCCGCATCGTCCGCCTGCAGCAGCCGCGCCATCTCGTCAGTAGCGACGCTCGCCCAGAAACCATCGGTACACAGCACGAACGCGGTGTCGGCGGCGATCCCCATCCGTCCGTGGGTGGCCCTCGGCGGCTCGTCGCCGCCCAGGCCGCGCAGCAGCTTGTTGCGTTCGGGGTGATCGGCGACTTCGGACTCGAGGAGATCGCCGATGCGGATCAGGTGCTGGACCAGGGTGTGATCCTCGGTACGACACACCAGACGACCGTCGCGGAACAGATACACCCGGCTGTCGCCCACGTGCACCCACCAAGCGCGCCCCGGCGTCACCAACAACGCTGCCAGCGTGGAATACGGATCCAAGCCTTGCGCCTGCCCGCGGCGGCGGATCTCGGCGTGAGCCTGCTGGCAGAGCGCCTCCAGAAAGCCGGCCGGCTGACGGGGCGCGCCCTGCAGGTCGTGCCACATCCGCTCGGCGACATCGATCACCGTGCGTGCGGCAAGCTCGCCGCCTTGATGGCCACCCATGCCGTCGGCCACCACCAGCAGATGACTGCTGCCGTCGCGGCTCGTCAGGCAGACCGCCCGGTCCTGCTGTTCGGAGCGCCCGCCGATATGACTTTCGCATGCCGCCCGCCGCTCTGCCCGCCTCATCCTCCCCTCCGGGTTCTCGCATGTTCTGCGGCCGCCAGTCCGGTCAAGGGTATTGCACCGGAACTGTGCGGCCGTGCCGTCGTCATGACGATATCACGCCCGGCGATCGCTCAGCTGCGGTAGTCCGCGTTGATCTTGACATAGTCGTAGGAGAAGTCGCAGGTCCACACGGTGGCTGCGGCGCCACCGCGGGCGAGGTCGATACGCACCGTCAGTTCCGCTTCCTTCATGATGCGGGCACCGTCCTCCTCGCGGTAGCTAGCTGCCCGCCCGCCGTGCTCGGCCACCAGGACCGACTCCGCCGGACTGCCAAGCCAGACCCGGAGTGTGCTCACGTCCAAGTCGGCAATACCGGCGTAGCCAATCGCGGCGAGGATGCGCCCGAGGTTGGGGTCGGACGCGAAGAAGGCGGTTTTCACCAGCGGCGAATGCCCCACCGCGTAGGCCACCTTGCGGCACTCGTCGCGATCCTTGCCGCCTTCGACTGCGATGGTCATGAACTTGGTGGCACCCTCGCCATCGCGCACGATGGCCTGCGCCAGACGGATCGACACGTCGACCACCGCATCGCGCAGCTTGCGGTAGTCGGCCGATGCGGCGTCGACGATTTCCGTGTTGCCGGCCCGACCGGTGGCGATCAGGATGAAGGAATCGTTGGTCGACGTGTCGCCGTCGACCGTGATGCTGTTGAAGGAAAGGTCGGCCGCCTCCCTCACGAGCTGGTCGAGCAGCGCCTGGCTGACCGCCGCATCGCAGGCGAGATAGCCGAGCATCGTCGCCATGTTCGGCTTGATCATGCCGGCGCCTTTGCTCATGCCCGTCAGCGTGACCTTGCGGCCGCCGATCTCGACCGTGCTCGACACCGCCTTGGCCAGGGTATCGGTGGTCATGATCGCGTGCGCGGCGTCGAACCAGGCGTCCGCACGCAGATCGGCCACTGCGCGCGGCAAGCCGGCGACGAGACGATCCACCGGCAGCGGCTCGAGGATCACGCCGGTCGAGAACGGCAGCACCTGATTGGCGGCAACGCCGAGCTGGGCGGCCAGCGCCTCGCAGGTGGCACGCGCATTGGCCAGCCCGGGTTCGCCGGTGCCGGCGTTGGCGACGCCGGTGTTGATCACCAGCGCGCGGATCTGCGCCTCCTGCAGGTGGGCCTTGCACAGCTGCACCGGCGCAGCACAGAAGCGGTTGGTGGTGAATACGCCGGCCACGCGGGAGCCCGGCACGAGCTCGATCACGGTGAGGTCGCGGCGGTTGACCTTGCGGATGCCGGCTTCGGCCACGCCCAGGCGCACACCGGCAACCGGCAGGAGATCGGCGGGATTCGGGGTATTCAGATTGACTGCCATGCGGAGGTCTCCGGACTGAGGAATGCGACCGACAGCAGGTCGGCCGGAAATTGCGAGCGCCCGATCATAGCGGATTCAGGCGCAACGATTATTGTTGCCGGGCGCCCGGGACGTTGCGGGCGACAGCGAGCGAAACCTGCTGACTGAAAAGCAGCAGGCTATCGACGCTGTCGCGGTCGATTGCAGAGCGTGCATGCGGCCGATCGGCGTAGAACAGACCGATGGCGCGGCCCTGCGCAAGTATCGGGGCGATACAGGCAAAGCGCGCGCCGCTTACCGCCTCCAGCCGGCCTGCGTCGATGCCGGCCGGCGTCGAACCCGGCCCGAGATTCAGTACCCTGGGATTGCGGAAAAAAGCGTTGAAGACATCGTCGGCCACCTGATCGAGCGTGAAGATGAAGCGTTGCGACAGGCTCTCCGCGCCCTGGCCCAGCGCGGCCTTGCCCACCAGCTGCTGCCGGTTGGGCGTCAATAGCGCAAACAGCACGCGCTCGAAACCGACTGCCCGGTAGATGCCTTCGAGCACCATTTCCAGCACCTCGCCGAGCGTCGCCCCTGCCGCGATGCGACCGGAGACTTCGCGCAGGATGCGCAGTTGAAGCAGGGGGTCAGCCTCGCCGACTTCGTCTGCCGCGGCGGTGTCGACCGCAGTCGGAATCGGCACCGGAATCAAGCGGCTGGCCTCACCTGCACCATAACAGGCAGCAATGCGCGCGGCCTCGGCCGCACTGCTCGCGAGGGCTTCGCGCACCACATCGTCGGGCTCACCCGTGAAGCCGGCGAGACTTTCGACCAGCGGCGCCACGGCGGGACTGTCCCAGCCCTTTTCCACTGCCGCCGCCAGCCGGTGGGCGAGCAGCACCGCCTGCTCCTCGACGCCGGGTCGCGACCTGCCTTCCAGGACGTCCACCAGCAGGCTGCCAAGCCGCCATTCCCGCGCCAGGCCAAGCGAGAGCTGGCGCAGGTTGAAGCCGAGCGCGGTCTGCTGGGCCTCGTCCGGCGTCAGCGTGCCGGCGGCGAGCAGCGCATCGAGCCGCTGCGCGACGCCGCCGCCGAAGCACCAGAAAGCCATCTCGCCCACACGCGCCAGCAGCGCGGCGATGAACACCTCCTCGCCAACGCGCTCCTTGCGCAACTGCAACAGGGCGCGTGCCTGTACCGCGGCATGAAAGCACCGCGCCATCTCCGCAACCACACGCTGGCGCACGCCACCGGCGAGCAGCGCATCGACCAACACGACACCGATGGCGATCTCGACCACGACGTTGAAGCCCAGCACCACGATGGCGCGGCTGATCGTGCTGATGGGCTGGCGGGTCGGGTTGTAATAGGCGCTGTTGGCCAGCTTGAGCACCTTGGTGGTCAGCGCCGCGTCCTGCAGGATGACTTGGGCCAGACGGCCGGCCGACGCCTGCTCGTCACCGGTCACGCGGTGGACAGCCGCCACCGTGGCGCCGAAGGCCGGCATCTCCTGCTCTCGGATGTGCACGACCCAATCCTGCGGCGCCCGGGGTTCGCGCGGCGACGCCGCAGCTTGCCCCGGGCCGGCACGCGGCCCGGCCTTGTCTTCTGGTTTGTTCGCCATGTCCCCTCCCCGCCCCCCACAAGTAACAACGGCCCACACGGGGCCGTTGTTGACCTGTTGGCCGGCAGAGCCCGCGTTCAGCTCAGTTTGCCATGGCAATGCTTGTACTTCTTGCCGGAACCGCAGGGGCAGGGATCGTTGCGACCGACCTTGGGCCCGGGATTGCTCTGCGGCACCGCAGCTGCGCGATCCGCATTGGCCGCACCGAGCGCCTCGTCGTAGTCGGCGTGGTGGTACTGCACGTTTTCCATCTCGGGCGGCGCCTCGGCCTCTTCCAGTTGCGACTCGGTGCGGATCTGCACCGTCATCAGCAGCTTGGAGACGTCGCCGCGCACGGCGTCGAGCAGGGTTTCGAACAGCTCGAAGGCTTCGCGCTTGTACTCCTGCTTGGGGTTCTTCTGCGCATAGCCGCGCAGGTGGATGCCCTGGCGCAGGTGATCGAGCGCGGCCAGATGCTCGCGCCAGTGGGTATCCAGGCTCTGCAGCATGACGTTGCGTTCGAACTGGTGCCAGGCGGCACCGTCGACCTGCGCGACCTTGGCCGCGTAGGCCTGTTCAGCAGCATCGATGACGCGCTTGAGAATGGCTTCGTCGTCGAGGTTGGGCTCGGCCTTCACCCACTCGCCCACCGGCAGCTTCAGCAGGTAATCGGCAGCCAGGGCCTGCTCGAGACCGGCGATGTCCCACTGGTCTTCCACGCTGTCGACCGGTACGTAGGTGCGGAACAGGTCGTTCAACACGCCCTGGCGCATTGCCTGGATGGTCTCGGAGATATCCTCGGTTTCCAGCAACTCGTTGCGCTGCTGGTAAATGACCTTGCGCTGGTCGTTGGCGACGTCGTCGTATTCGAGCAGCTGCTTGCGGATGTCGAAGTTGCGCTGCTCGACCTTGCGCTGGGCGGACTCGAGCGAGCGTGTGACCATGCCGTGCTCGATCGCCTCGCCTTCGGGCATCTTGAGCCGGACCATGATCGCATTGAGCCGCTCCCCGGCGAAGATCTTCATCAGCGGGTCTTCCAGCGACAGGTAGAAGCGGCTGGAGCCCGGGTCGCCCTGGCGGCCGGAGCGGCCGCGCAGCTGGTTGTCGATGCGGCGCGATTCGTGCCGTTCGGTACCGATGATGTGCAGGCCGCCGGCCGCGATCACCTGCTCGTGCACCTTGCGCCACTCCTCGCGCATGGCCGCGATCCGGCCTTCCTTCTCGCTGGCGGGTACGCTCTCGTCGTCGCGCACCAGCGAAACCGGCTTCTCGATATTGCCGCCGAGGACGATGTCGGTCCCGCGACCGGCCATGTTGGTGGCGATGGTCACAACACCCGGCCGACCGGCCTGGGCGACGATCTGCGCTTCGCTATCGTGCTGCTTGGCATTGAGCAGCTGGTGCTCGATCTTGGCCTTTTTCAGCAAGTTCGAGAGGTATTCGTTGGTCTCGATCGAGGTCGTGCCCACCAGCACAGGCTGGCCGCGCTTGACGCAATCCTCGATGTCGGCGATCACGGCCTCCCACTTCTCCTTGGCGGTGCGATAGACCTTGTCGTTCTCGTCCTTGCGCACCATCGGCCGGTTGGTGGGGATGACCACCGTTTCCAGCGCGTAGATGTGATGGAACTCGAAGGCCTCGGTGTCGGCCGTGCCGGTCATGCCGGCCAGCTTGCCGTACATGCGGAAGTAGTTCTGGAAGGTGATCGACGCCAGAGTCTGGTTCTCGGCCTGGATGCGCACGCCTTCCTTGGCCTCGACCGCTTGGTGCAGGCCGTCGGACCAGCGCCGGCCGGCCATCAGCCGCCCGGTGAATTCGTCGACGATGACGACCTCACCGTTCTGCACCACGTAATGCTGGTCCTTGTGGTACAGCGCATGCGCCCGCAGGGCAGCGTAGAGGTGATGGACCAGCAGGATGTTGCCCGGCTCGTAGAGACCGGCGCCTTCCGGCAGGAGGCCCAGGCGCACGAGGATCTGCTCGGCATTCTCGTGGCCCTGCTCGGTGAGCAGTACCTGGTGGGCCTTGAGGTCGACGGTGTAATCGCCCGGCTCGGTGACATTGTCCTTGTCGTCGAGCCCGCCTTCCTGGCGCTTGAGCAGCGGCGCCACCTGGTTCATCTTGAGGTAGAGGTCGGTGTGGTCTTCCGCCTGTCCGGAAATGATCAGCGGCGTGCGGGCCTCGTCGATCAGGATGGAGTCGACCTCATCCACCACCGCGAAGTTGAGACCCCGCTGTACGCGCTCGTTGGTCGCATAGACCATGTTGTCGCGCAGGTAATCGAAGCCGAACTCGTTGTTGGTACCGTAGGTGATGTCCGCGCCGTAGGCCGCCTGCTTCTCGGCATGCGCCATGCGCGACAGGTTGCAGCCGGTGGTCAGCCCGAGGAAGCCGTAGATGCGCCCCATCATCTCGGCATCGCGGCTGGCGAGATAATCGTTCACCGTGATCACGTGCACACCCTTGCCGGGCAGCGCATTCAGATAGGCGGCAAGCGTCGCCACCAGGGTCTTGCCTTCGCCGGTACGCATCTCGGCGATGCGCCCGTCATGCAACACCATGCCGCCGATCAACTGGACGTCGAAGTGGCGCATGCCATGCACGCGTTTGCCCGCCTCGCGCACCACGGCAAAGGCTTCCGGCAGCAGATCGTCCAGCGTCGCGCCGTCGGCGAGCCGCTGACGGAACTCCGCGGTCTTGCCGCGCAGCGCCTCATCGGAAAGTGCCGAGATTTCCGGCTCCAGCGCATTGATCTTGCGTACGTTCTGGGAGTACTGGCGGATGAGACGGTCGTTGCGACTACCGAATATTTTCTTGAGCAGACCGGAGATCATGAGATGGGGAGGGACGTCGATTCGGCAAAGCGGCGAGTTTATCATGTCGGAGTTGACGCCCCTAAGACGGGTGCGCGATCGCCATATTCACTGGCACCGGACAGGCCCTCTTCTTACTCGCAGCCCTACCCCATGACCCGACTATTGCAACGCTATCTAGGCAGCGGCGACGCGCTGGCCCGTTTGCAGGACCACGCTGCCCGACTGCGCCGCCTGCAGGGCGTGCTGGAGCGTGGTCTGCCGGCCCAACTGGCGGGCGCCTGTCGCGTCGCCAACCTCAAGGACGAGATTCTGGTGGTCGCCGCCCAGGGCGGTGCGGTCGCGGCGCGCCTGAAGCAGATGGTGCCCAGCCTGCAGGCGCATTTCCTGCAAGCCGGCTACCCGCTGCAGGGAATCAAGGTGAAAGTGGCCACGCCGCAGGAAACGGTCTGGCGCCGGCCGCCACCGGAACGGCACATCTCGGCCGAGGCGCGCTCCGGCATCAGCGACTTCGCCGCCACCCTGCCGGCCGATTCACCGCTGCGCAAGGCACTGGAACGTCTGGCGCAGCGCAGCGGCTGACACGGCACGGCCCCGTCAGAGCGTAGGCGCGAGCACCCGCTCCAGCAGCAGCAAGGCAAAGAACACGAAGACCACCGCCACCCCGACACGGAAGGCCTTCCAGGCCCAGGCGCGGTAGCGTGGATTGCCGGTCAGCAGCCACAGCACCAGCGACCCGCCAATGGCGAGCACCGCGAACAGGATCGCGAGGCGCATGATCAGCATCGAATGAACTCGCGGCTTTACCGACGACGGATCAGGCAGCTGCCAGCACGTCGGCAGCGAACTGATGCGTCACCGCGGCCGGCGTGGCCGCATCCTGCTCGAAACTGACGATTTCCCAGGCCGACTTGTCCTCGAGCAGCACGCGCAGGATCTGGTTGTTGAGCGCATGGCCGGACTTGTGTGCCGAATAGGCAGCGAGCAGCGGATGGCCGCAGAGATAGAGATCGCCGATCGCATCCAGTACCTTGTGCTTGACGAACTCGTCGGCATAACGAAGCCCGTCGGCATTGAGCACGCGATACTCGTCCATCACGATCGCGTTCTCGAGACTGCCGCCAAGGGCTAGCCCGTTGGCACGCATGAACTCGACGTCCTGCATGAAGCCGAAGGTGCGTGCCCGCGCGATGTCGCGGATGTAGGAATGAGTTGCGAAGTCGATGCTCACCGAGGTCGAGGTGCTGTCGATCGCCGGGTGATTGAAGACGATGGAGAAATCCAGGCGGAAACCCTCATACGGTTCCAGCCGCACCCATTTGTCGCCCTCGTGGTATTCGACCGGCTTCTTCACCCGCAGGAAGCGCTTCGGCGCCTTCTGCTCCTCGATGCCGGCGGACTGCAGCAGGAAGACGAACGGGCCGGAACTGCCGTCGAGGATGGGGATCTCCGGCGCATCCACGTCGACATGCAGGTTGTCGATACCGAGACCGGCCAGTGCCGACATCAGGTGCTCGACGGTACCGACCTTCTGTCCGCCCTTCTCCAGCCCGGAACACATGCGCGTATCGCACACGGCGTACGGATCGGCAGGCAGGTCGAGCGGCGGGTCGAGATCGACGCGATGGAAGACGATGCCGTTATCCGGCGCGGCCGGACGCAGCACGAGATTGACCTTGCGGCCGCCATGCAGGCCGACGCCGGTCGCCTTGACCACGGATTTGAGAGTACGCTGCCGGATCATTTCTTGTTTTCCTTCATCACGCCAATAGTTTAGCACGCCCGTCCGCGGCTTCTGCAGTGCAGCAGATGGCTGCGGCGGCTATGGCCATGATAGGAAAAAACGACGGGCATCCCCGCGCGCGCCGGAGGCGGCGGCGCGCACGGGGATGCCCGTCGTGCAGCGAGCGAAGGCTCAGTCGGCCTGGCGGCGCAGGAAGGCGGGAATGTCGTAGTTGCCCATGCCATTGCTGGCCATCGCGTCGATGGTGGTGCGCGCACCGCCGCGGCCGTTGCGGAACACCTCCGGCATCGCCGGGTTGGTATCGATGCCGCCCATCGGGCCGTAGGTGCCGGTGCCCTGCACCACCTGCATGACCGGCTGGCGCGCCGCACGCGGGGTGCCGAGGCCGGTGGCGACCACGGTGATGCGGATACGGTCTTCCATGGCCTCGTCGAACACGGTGCCGTACTTGACGAAGGCTTCGGGTGCAGCAAAGGCCTGCACCGTCTTCACCGCGTCGCGCACTTCCGACATCTTCAGCGACTTGCTGGCGGTAATGTTGATCAGCACGCAGCGCGCGCCGGACAGTTCGGTGCCTTCGAGCAGCGGCGACACGGCAGCCTGCTCGGCGGCGATGCGGGCGCGGTCCATGCCGGAGGCTTCGGCGGAGCCCATCATCGCGCGGCCCATCTCGGCCATCGCGGTACGCACGTCCTGGAAGTCGACGTTGACCAGGCCCGGCACGTTGATGATCTCCGCGATGCCGCCCACGGCGGAGCGGAGCACGTTGTCGGCCGAACGGAAGCACTCTTCGAAACCGGCGTCGTCGCCGAACACGTCGAGCAGCTTGTCGTTGAGCACCACGATCAGCGAATCGACGTGGCGGGTCAGTTCCTCGACACCGCTTTCTGCGACACGGATGCGGTTCTCGAAGTCGAACGGCTTGGTGACCACGGCGACGGCGAGGATGCCCATTTCCTTGGCGATCTCGGCCACCACCGGGGCGGCGCCGGTACCGGTGCCGCCACCCATGCCGCCGGTGATGAAGCACATGTGCGCCCCCTCGAGCGCGGCAGCAATCTGCTCGCGCGATTCCTGCGCCGCGGCGCGGCCGGCTTCCGGCTTGGAGCCGGCACCCAGCCCGCTGTTGCCGAGCTGGATCTTGGTCGGCGCCAGGCAGCGCGACAAGGCCTGTGCGTCGGTGTTGGCGGAGATGAACTGCACCCCCTGAACACCCTCGCGGATCATGTGATCCACCGCATTGCCACCAGCGCCACCGATGCCGATCACCTTGATGATCGTTCCGGTCGGTTCTTTCTCAACGATTTCAAACATTTGCCTCGCCTCCATGATAAACGGCCCTGCTATTCACCGGGCACCCGACCGACCCATATTTAGTATTGACGGCAAAGTCTACTACTAAATCTGGAGCCGATGGCGGGTGCTCATTCAAAACGACCGGATGCCCCTGCATCCGGTCAGAAATTCTTCTCGAACCACGACTTCATACGCCCGAAGATCTGCTTCACCGAACGCGTGTCGCGCGCCTGGATGCCGCGCCGGCGCTGGGCTGCGCCCTCCATCACCAGGCCCATCGCGGTGGCGTAGCGCGGCTGGCAGACGACATCGGCCAGGCCGCCGTCGTACTGCGGCGAACCGACGCGCACCGGCATGTGGAACACGTCTTCGCCCAGTTCCACCATGCCGCGCATTACCGACGATCCGCCGGTCAGCACGATGCCGGACGACAGCAGCTCCTCGTAGCCGCTGCGGCGCAGTTCCGCCTGCACCAGCTCGAAGAGTTCCGACACGCGCGGCTCGATCACGTCGGCCAGCGCCTGACGCGACAACTTGCGCGGCGGCCGGTCGCCGACGCCGGGCACTTCGATCATCTCCTCGGCGTCGGCCAGCTGATGCATGGCCACGCCTTGATGGATCTTGATCTCCTCCGCCTCGGCGGTGGGCGTGCGCAGCGCCATCGCGATATCGTTGGTGATCTGGTCGCCGGCGATCGGCAGCACTGCGGTGTGCCGGATCGCGCCCTGGGTGAATACGGCGATGTCGGTCGTACCGCCACCGATGTCGACCAGGCAGACGCCCAACTCCTTCTCATCCTCGGTCAGCACGGCGTAGCTGGACGCGAGCGGCTGCAGGATCAGGTCCATCACTTCGAGGCCGCAACGACGCACGCACTTGATGACGTTCTGCGCCGCCGACACTGCACCGGTGACGATGTGCACCTTCACCTCCAGCTTGACGCCGCTCATGCCGATCGGCTCGCGCACGCCGCCCTGGCCGTCGATGATGAATTCCTGGGTGAGAATGTGCAGGATCTGCTGTTCGGCCGGGATCGGCATCGCGCGCGCGACCTCGATCACGCGTTCGACGTCCAGCGGCGTGACTTCCTTGTCCTTGATCGCCACCATGCCGTTGGAGTTGAAGCTCTTGATGTGGCTGCCGGCGATCCCGGTATAGACATCGCGGATCTTGCAGTCGGCCATCAGCTCGACCTCCTGGATCACCCGCGAGATCGCATCCACCGTCGCCTCGATGTTCACCACCACGCCCCGCTTCAGGCCGTTGGTCGGCTGGGTGCCGAGACCGACGACGTTGAGCCGCCCGTCGGGGCGCACCTCGGCCACCATGCAGGTGATCTTGGCGGTGCCGATGTCGAGGCCGACGATCAGTTCCTTGTATTCCTTGCTCATTGCTTGCCTTTTCCTGCTGGGGCTGCTCCGCCTACCGGAGTCAGTGCGAATCCGCCGGGGTAACGGAGGTCGGCCACCGCTACCATCGTTCCAATGTGATGTTCCAGTTCCGGCCACGCCGTGACGAAACGCTTGAGGCGCCGGTCGAGCACCGCCTGGTCGGATTCCCGACCCAGCAGGATCACCAGACCGTTCTCCATCGTCAGCTGCCAGGCCTCGCGCGCCGACAGTGCCACGCCGACCAGGCGCAGATTCATCGGCTGCAGAAGATTCGAAAGCTCGTGATAGCGCGCCAGCAAACGTGCCGACGTGCCTTGCGGACCGGCCAGCGCCGGCATCGGCTCGGTGCTGCTTGCGGTGAATACTTCGCCTTCGCGGTTCACCAGTCGCGCCTCGCCGCTCTCGGACGCGGTCCAGTGAGCGACCGCCTCGTGTTCGACCAGGCGCAGTTCGATACCGTCCGGCCAGCGCCGACGCACCTCCGCGCGGCGCACCCAGGGCAGCTTCTCGAAGGCGGAGCGCACTTCCTCGAGATCGACGGTGAAGAAGTTGCCCCGTACCGCGGTCCGGGCGACATACTCCAGCTGTGCCTCGGTCACTTCCGCGGCCGGCGACAGCAGGATCACTTCGCGCAGCGGGAATAGCGGACGCGACACGAACCAGGTCACCAGGGCCCAGCCGAAACCGATTGCCGCAAACAGCATCAGCAGGTCGGAAATCAGATGCAGCAAGGCCGGCCGATGCCACAGGCCGCGTTCCTCGCGCGCGCGCTCACGTGCCGCCCCCCGGGGGGCAGCGGATGCAGCAGCGCGGGCGCGGATTTCAGCCAAGTCGGGCCTCCGCGAGAATCGCCAGACACAGCGCTTCGAACGACATGCCCGCCACACGCGCCGACATCGGCACCAGCGAATGGCCAGTCATGCCGGGCGAGGTGTTCATCTCCAGCAGATAGGGGCGGCCCTCGGGTGTCAGGATGAGGTCGGCCCGGCCCCAGCCGCGGCAGCCGAGCACGCGCGCGCTCTTCATCACCAGCGCCTGCAGCGCCTCCTCCTCGGCCTGCGGCAAGCCGCAGGGGCAGTCGTAGCGGGTGTCATCGGTGAAATACTTGTGCTGGTAGTCGTAATTGCCGTCGGGCGCGACGATGCGTACCAGCGGCAAGGCGCGGTCTTCGAGGAAGGGTGCGGTCAGTTCCTGGCCGGAGATGAACTCCTCGGCGATCACCAGGCTGTCGTAGCGCGCCGCCAGTTCCCAGGCCGCGCGCAACTGGCCCGCCTCGGTCACCTTGGTGGCGCCCATGCTGGAGCCTTCATGCACCGGCTTGACGAAGATGGGCAGGCCGAGCTCGCGCGCCACCGCATCGAAATCGCTGTCGGCATCGAGGATGGCGTAGCGCGGCGTCGGCAGACCGCAGGACAACCACACCATCTTGGTCCGCCACTTGTCCATCGCCAGCGCCGAAGCCATCACGCCGCTGCCGGTGTAGGGGATGCCCATCAGTTCGAGCGCACCCTGCACCGTGCCGTCCTCGCCGCCGCGGCCATGCAGCGCGATGAACACGCGGTCGTAGCCCTCCTCCTTGAGGATGTGGAGGTCGCGCTCAGCCGGATCGAAGGCATGGGCATCGACGCCCGCGCCCTGCAGCGCGGCCAGCACCGCCGCGCCCGACATCAGCGAAACCTCGCGCTCGGCGGACGATCCGCCGAACAGCACCGCAACCTTTCCGAACCGCTGCTTCACACCTGCTCCTCATTGCTGGCGAGCTTGCCCGGCACCGCGCCGATGCTGCCCGCACCCATCGTGATCACCACATCGCCGTCGCGCACCGTCTCCAGCACCGCCTGCGGCATGCCGGCGATGTCCTCGACGAAGATCGGCTCCACCTTGCCCGCCACCCGCAGCGCACGCGACAGCGCGCGGCCGTCGGCCGCGACGATGGGCGCCTCGCCGGCGGCATAGACCTCGGCCAGCAGCAGCGCATCCACCGTCGACAACACCTTGACGAAGTCCTCGAAGCAGTCGCGGGTACGGGTGTAGCGGTGCGGCTGGAAGGCCAGCACCAGCCGCCGCCCCGGGAAGGCGCCGCGCGCCGCCGCCAGCGTGGCCTCCATCTCGACCGGGTGGTGGCCGTAATCGTCGATCAGCGTGAACGTGCCCCCGGACGGCGCCGCGACCTCGCCATAGCGCTGGAAGCGACGACCCACGCCGCCGAACTCGGCGAGCGCCTTGACGATGGCCTCGTCCGGCACCTGCACCTCGGTGGCCACCGCGATCGCGGCGAGCGCATTCCGGACGTTGTGCAGGCCGGGCAGGTTGAGCACGACGTCGGACAGACGGCTGGTGCTGCCATTGACCCGCAGCACGTCGAAGACCATGCGGCCGCCCTCGGCGCGGATGTTCTCGGCGCGGATGTTGGCGGTCTCCGACAGGCCGTAGCGCACCACCTGCTTGGACACCAGCGGCATGATGGAGCGCACGTGTGGATCGTCCTCGCACAGCACCGCGACGCCGTAGAAGGGCAGACGCTGGAGGAAATCCACGAAGGCCTGCTTGAGGCGGGCGAAGTCGTGGCCGTAGGTGTCCATGTGGTCGGCGTCGATGTTGGTCACCACCGAGATCACCGGGCTCAGCATCAGGAAGGACGCATCGGACTCGTCTGCCTCGGCCACGAGGAAGTCGCCCTTGCCCAGACGCGCATTGGCACCGGCCGCGTTTAGCCGGCCTCCGATCACGAAGGTCGGGTCCATGCCGCCGGCGGCGAGAATGCTGGTGACCAGCGAGGTCGTGGTGGTCTTGCCGTGGGTGCCGGCGATCGCGATGCCGCTCTTCAGGCGCATCAGCTCCGCGAGCATCTGCGCGCGCGGCACGATGGGGATGTGACGGGCACGCGCTGCGATCACTTCCGGGTTGTCGTTCTTCACCGCGGTGGACACCACCAGGGCGTCGGCACCGTCCACGTTGGCCGCGTCGTGACCCTGCACGACCTTGGCGCCCATCGCGCGCAGGCGGCGCGTGGCCGCGCTGTCGCCGAGATCCGAACCGCTGACGGCATAGCCGAGATTGACCAGCACCTCGGCGATGCCGCTCATGCCGGCGCCGCCGATCCCCACGAAATGGATACGCTTGACCTTGTGTTTCATGCCTTGCCTCCCGCCGCCAGTTCCTCGCAGACCCGGGCGACCGCCTCGGTGGCGCGCGGCTTGGCCTGCGCGCGAGCGTGCTCGGCCATCTGCAGCAATTGCGGACGGTCCAGACTGGCGAGAATGCCGGCCAGTCGTTCGGCGTTGAGTTCGTTCTGCGGCAACAGGTAGGCACCGCCGTGCTCGGCGAGGAAACGCGCGTTGCCGGTCTGGTGGTCGTCCACCGCGTGCGGAAAGGGCACCAGCAGGCTGGCTACGCCGACCGCCGCCAGCTCGGCGACAGTAAGCGCGCCGGCGCGGCAGATCACGAGGTCGGCATCCGCATAGGCGGCAGCCATGTCCTGAATGAAGGGGCGCAGATCGCCCTCGACCCCGGCCGCGTTGTAGGCCGTGCGCAGCGCATCGATCTGCTTCTCGCCGGCCTGATGCACCACGGTCGGCCGGCACGCCAGCGGAATGCGCGCGAGCGCCTGCGGCACGGTGTCGTTGAGCACCGCCGCACCGAGGCTGCCGCCCACCACCAGCACGCGCAGCGGGCCGCTGCGTCCGGCGAAGCGCACGGCCGGCGGTGCCACCGCGGTGATTTCCTCGCGCACCGGGTTGCCGACCCAGCCCGCCTTCTTCAGCACCGACGGAAAACCGGACAGCACGCGGTCGGCCACGCCGGCGAGCACGCGGTTGGCCAGTCCAGCCACCGAGTTCTGCTCGTGCAGCACCAGCGGACGACCGATCAGCGCCGCCATCATGCCGCCCGGGAAAGTGATGTAGCCGCCCATGCCCAGCACCACGTCGGGCTTGATGCGACGCAGCGCTCCCAGCGCCTGCCAGAATCCGGACAGCAGGTTCAGCGGCAGCAGCAGCTTGCGCACCAGGCCCTTGCCGCGCAGCGCACCGAAACGCACCCAGGCGGTGTCGTAGCCGCGCGCCGGCACGATGCGCGCCTCCATGCCATCCGGGTTACCCATCCAGACGATGCGCCAACCCTTCGCGCGCAGCGCTTCCGCCACCGCGATTCCGGGGAAGATATGGCCTCCCGTTCCGCCCGCCATCACCAGCAGGGTCTTCATGTGGCCCCCCGCTTCATCTGGCGGACTTCCCAGTCGATCCGCAGCAGGATCGCCAGCGCCACGCAGTTGGCGACGATGCCCGACCCCCCGAAGCTCATCATCGGCAGGGTCAGGCCCTTGGTCGGGAGGAGCCCCATGTTCACGCCCATGTTGATGAAGGACTGCACCCCCATCCACAGGCCGATGCCCTGTGCGACCAGCCCGGAGAAGTAGCGTTCGAGCTTGATCGCTTCGCGGCCGATCGCGAAGGCGCGCTGCACCAGCAAGGCAAACATGGCTACGACCAGGACCACGCCGGCGAATCCGAGTTCTTCCGCGATCACCGCCAGTAGGAAGTCGGTGTGTGCTTCCGGCAGGTAGAACAGTTTTTCGACGCTGGCGCCGAGGCCCACGCCGAACCATTCACCGCGGCCGAAAGCGATCAGCGCATGCGACAGCTGGTAGCCCTTGCCGAACGCATCCTGCCACGGGTCCATGAAGCCGAAGATGCGCTCACGACGGTAGGGCGAGGTCCAGATCAGGATGATGAAACCGATCACCGCGACCACCGCCAGCAGGGCAAAAACCCGCACATTGACGCCACCGAGGAAGAGCACGCCGAAGGCGATGGTGGTGATGACGACGAAGGCGCCGAAGTCGGGCTCGCGCAACAGCAGGAAGCCGACGAAGAGGATTACCGTCATCATCGGCAGGAAGCCGCGCATGAAGCTACCCATCGCGTCGAGCTTGCGCACGGTGTAGTCGGCGGCATATAGCGCCGCGAAAACCTTCATCAGCTCGGACGGTTGCAGATTCACCGGCCCGAGCGATAGCCAGCGCTGCGCGCCATTCACTTCACGCCCCAGTCCGGGGATCAGCACGACGATCAGCAGCACCACGCCGCCGACGAAGAGCGCCGGCGCCAGGCGTTGCCACTTGGCCATCGGCAACTGGAAGGCGGCCAGGCCGGCACCGATGCCGATCGCCAGGAAGATCGCGTGGCGCAGCAGGAAGTAATGCGACTGATTGCCGGTGAAACGGCTGCCCTCGGCGATCGCGATCGAGGCCGAATACACCATCACCAGACCGATCAGCAGCAGGCCGACCGCCGACCAGATCAGCAGCAGGTCGAGCTCGCGCGCCGGCGCCGCGGGGCGTGCCAGACGGCTCACGACGCGCGCGGTCTCGCCACCGCCTGCCACCGCGGGACGCGAGGCGGGAGAGAACAGGCCGGAGAACATCGCAGCGAGCCTCATCGTGCGCTCACCCCCGGCAGACGCCGCACGGCGGCGATGAACACCTCGGCGCGATGGGCGTAATTGCGGAACATGTCGAGGCTGGCGCAGGCGGGCGACAGCAGGACCGCATCGCCCGCGTTTGCAAGCGCATTCGCACGGGCGACCGCAGTGTCGAGGTCGGCGGCGTGCTCCAGCGGCACACCGCGGCCGGCGACGGCGGCTTCGATCAACTTCGCGTCGCGGCCGATCAGCACCAGTGCGCGCGCGTGCTTCGCCAGCGCCGGTGCCAGCGGCGTGAAATCCTGCCCCTTGCCATCACCGCCGGCGATCAGCACGACCTTGCCGCGCAGTCCGTCGAGCGCGGCCACGGTAGCGCCGACGTTGGTTCCCTTGGAATCGTCGTAGTAGCGCACGCCGTCGGCGCGCTCGGCGACCAGTTCGACGCGATGAGGCAGACCGCGAAAGGCGCGCAGGCCGGCCAGCAGCGTGGCGGGCGACAGGCCCAGCCCGCCTTCGCACAGGGCGAGCGCCGCCAGCGCATTGGCTGCATTGTGGCGGCCGGCCAGGGCCAGTTCGTCGAGCGCCAGCAGCCGGTCGGCAGCGCGAACCAGCCAGCAGCGACCGGCATCTTCCACCAGCCCATAGCTGTCGCTCCCCCGGGGGACATCGGTACCGAAGTCGATCACCCGGCGCCCGGGCAGTGCCATCGCGGCGACACGTGCGTCGTCGCGGTTGAGCACCTGCACGCCGCGGCCCTGGAAGATGCGCGCCTTGGTCGCGGCATAGTCGGCCAGGTCTGCGTAACGGTCGAGGTGGTCGTCGGTGACGTTGAGCACGGTGGCCGCCTCGGGGTCGAGCGCAGCCATGGTCTCGATCTGGAAGCTCGAGAGTTCCAGCACCCAGCACTGCGGCAACGGCTGGCCGGCGTCGACGCGTGCCATCAGCACGTCGAGCGCGGCCGGGCTGATGTTGCCGGCCGCGACGGCATCCAGCCCTGCCGACTGCGCCAGCGCGGCGGTGAGCGCGGTGGTGGTGGTCTTGCCGTTGGTGCCAGTGATCGCGAGGATGCGGGTTGCGCCACGCGCGTCGAGTTCGGTCAGCGCCTCGGCCAGCAGCGTCATCTCGCCCGTCAGGGGCAGACAGCGGCGCTGCGCCTCGGCGATCACACCGACGCGCGGATCGAGCCCCGGGCTGACGGCCACGATGTCGACACCGTCCAACACTTCGTTGCCGAAGCTGCCAGTGACGAGTTCGGCCTGCGGAGCGGCCGCCTGCAACGCCTCCAGCCCCGGCGGCGTGGCGCGGCTGTCGGCCACGCGCAGGCGGGCGCCGCGACGCGCGCACCAGCGCGCCATCGCCAGACCGGACTCGCCCAGCCCGAGCACGAGCACGTGGCGGCCGGCAAGCGAGGAAGAAAAGGACGGCTGTGTCATCTCAGTTTCAGCGTCGAGAGGCCGAACAGCACCAGCATGAGGGTGATGATCCAGAAGCGGACGACGACCTGCGTCTCTTTCCAGCCGCTCAGCTCGTAGTGGTGATGCAGCGGCGCCATGCGGAAGATGCGCTTGCCGCCGGTCGCCTTGAAATAGAGCACCTGCAGCATCACCGACAGCGTTTCGGCGACAAAGAGTCCGCCCATGATGAAGAGCACGATCTCCTGACGTACCACGACCGCGATGGTGCCGAGCGCGGCGCCGAGCGCGAGCGCGCCGACGTCGCCCATGAAGACTTCCGCCGGATAGGCGTTGAACCACAGGAAGCCCAGTCCGGCACCGCAGATCGCGCCGCAGAACACCGCAAGTTCACCGGCACCCGCGATGTAAGGAACGCCGAGGTACTTGGAGAATCCGGCATGGCCCGCGACATAGGCGAAGATTGCCAGCGCGCCGGCGACCATCACCGTCGGCATGATCGCCAGGCCGTCGAGACCGTCGGTGAGGTTGACCGCGTGGCTGGTGCCGTTGATGACGAAGTAGGTCAACGCGATGAAGCCGTACACGCCCAGCGGATAGGCCACCGCCTTGAAGAAGGGCACGATCAGCTCGGTTTCGGCCGGAGTGGTGGCGCCGATGCCGAGGAAGACGGAGGCGCCCAGCGCGATGGCCGAGGTCCAGAAGTACTTCCAGCGGCTGGCGAGTCCCTTCGGGTCGCGGTGCACGACCTTGCGCCAGTCGTCCACCCAGCCGACTGCGCCGAAACCCAGCGTGACCAGCAGCGTCACCCACACGTAGGCGTTCTTGAGGTCGCCCCATAGCAGGATGGTGATGCCGATGGCGATCAGGATGAGCGCGCCGCCCATGGTCGGCGTGCCGGCTTTGGTCAGGTGCGACTTGGGACCGTCGTCGCGCACCGCCTGGCCGATCTTCTTGGCGGCGAGCCAGCGGATCACGCCGGGGCCGGCCGTCAGCGAGATCGCCAGCGCGGTGAGCGCAGCCAGCACCGTACGCAGCGTGATGTAGCCGAAGACGTTGAAACCGCGGATGTCCTGGCCGAGCCAGAGAGCGAGTTCGAGCAGCATGTTACGAGCCTGTTTCCTTGCGAGGGGCGCCATTGTGCAGTGCCGCAAGCGCGTCCGCCACCCGCTCCATCTTCATGAAGCGCGAACCTTTCACCAGCACCACCGCGTCGGCATCGAGCCGCTCGGTCAGCGCCGTGACCAGCGCATCGACGCTGTCGAAGTGGTGTGCCCCGTCACCGAAATTGCGCACCGCGATCGCACTCGCCTCGCCCAGCGCGTAAAGGCCGTCGATGCCCTTGCTCTTGGCGTAACCACCGATCTCGTCATGCACCTGGGCGCTGGTTTCGCCGACCTCGCCCATGTCGCCGAGCACCAGGAAGGTATGGCCCGGGGTCGAGGCGAGTACGTCGATGCCCGCGCGCATCGAGTCCGGATTGGCGTTGTAGCTGTCGTCGAGAATGACCGCGCCGCGCGGCCCGGCCCGACGCTGCAGGCGTCCGCGCGTGCCGGTATAGCTGGCGAGGCCTTCGAGCACCGCTTCGAAGCTGACGCCGGCGGCGAGGCAGGCGGCGGCTGCACCGACCGCATTGCGGGCGTTATGCAGCCCCGGCACCTGCAGATCGACCTCGCCACGGCCCTGGGCCGCATCGAGCGCAAGCTGGGCACCGAGCCCGTGCAGGGTACACCGGCCGGCGACGTCGGCCGGCTGGTCGATACCAAAGCTCACAATCCGGCGACCGGCATTGAGGTCGCGCCAGTAGGCCGCATGGGTGTCGTCGGCATTGACTATGGCGACGCCGTTCTCGCCCAGCCCTTGGTAGATCGCGCCCTTTTCCTGTGCCACTTCGGCCAGCGTCCCCAGACCCTGCAGATGGGCGCGCTGTGCGTTGTTCACAATGGCTACGGTGGGCCGCGCCAGCCCGGTGAGGTAGGCAATCTCGCCGGGGTGATTCATACCCATCTCGATCACCGCGGCGCGATGGTGATCGCGCAGTTCCAGCAGCGTGAGCGGCAAACCGATGTCGTTGTTTAAATTGCCGCGGGTGCCGAGCACCGCGTCGTCGTCGGCACCGTCGCTGCGCGCCTGGGCACGCAGGATGGCGACACACATTTCCTTGACCGTGGTCTTGCCGTTGCTGCCGGTGACGCCGATCAGCGGAATCGGGAAACGCGCACGCCACGCAGCCGCCAGGCTGCCAAGTGCGAGCCGGGTATCGTCGACCACCACCAGCGGCAGGCCGGTGTCGCCATGCTCCGCCGCCCAGCGGCTATCGACCAGCGCCGCCGCAGCGCCGGCTTCCCCGGCCGCGGCGACGAAGTCGTGGCCATCGAAACGCTCGCCGCGCAGGGCAACGAAGAGCTGGCCCGCGGCAATCGCACGGCTGTCGGTACCGACGCAGGAAAAGCGCGTCAGACCCGTCGCGCGCGCGCCGTGGGCGGCGAGGGCGCGCACGGCATCGACCAGACTCATCATGCTTGCGTCCCCCTGTCGTTCCATGCGGCGAGGGCGGCACGCGCCTGCTCGATATCTGAAAAAGGCAGCCTTTGGCCGTGGATTTCCTGGTAAGGCTCGTGTCCCTTGCCGGCCAGCACCACGATGTCGTCCGGCCCGGCCTCGCCGATGGCGACGCGGATAGCCTCGGCGCGATCGACGACCCGATCCGCCGCCGGCCCTGCCCCGGCCATCACCGCGTCGATGATCGCTTGCGGATCCTCGCTGCGCGGGTTGTCGCTGGTGACGACGACACGGTCGGCAAGCTGGCGCGCGACCTCGCCCATCAGCGGCCGCTTGCCCGGGTCACGGTCGCCGCCGCAGCCGAACACGCACACCAGCCGGCCGCCGCGCGTGCGCGCGGTATCGCGGACCGCTTCGAGCACTTTCGCCAGCGCGTCGGGGGTATGGGCGTAGTCGATCACCACCAGCGGTTCGCCGATGCCGCCGAGCAACTGCATACGACCTTCCGGTGGAGTCAGGCGGCCAACGACGGCGAGCACATCGTCCAGCGCCACGCCGCGCGCGATCAGCGCACCGATCACTGCCAGCAGGTTGGAAACATTAAAGGGCGCGACCATGCGCACCTGTACCTCGGCCTGGCGCCCGGCCCAGTGCAGCGTGAACTGAAGTCCGGAGGGTGCGGCATGGAGGCGATCGGCCACCAGCACGCGCGCGCCTGGCACTGCACCGGCATTGGAAGCCACGCGGGTGTATCCGATCACGTCGACCAGCCCACCGTCGACCAGGCGGCGCGCCTGACTCATGCCGAAGGCGTCGTCGAGGTTGATCACCGCCCGCGTCACCCCCGGCAACTGGAACAGCCGGGCCTTGGCTGCAGCGTAGGCTTCCATGGTCAGGTGGTAGTCGAGATGATCGCGCGTCAGGTTGGTGAACACCGCGACGTCGAACTCGGCGCCGTTCACCCGCCCTTGGTCGAGCCCGATCGACGACACCTCTATGGCCGCCGCGCCGGCGCCGTCGGCCAGGAAAGCCGCCAGCATGCGATGCAGCTCGAGCGCATCGGGGGTGGTATTCAAGCCGGCGGTCAGCTGATCGGGGAAACCGCTGCCCAGCGTACCGATGATGCCGCAACGGGTGCCGAGTTCGGCAAGCGCACGCGCCAGCCACTGGCTGACGGTGGTCTTGCCGTTGGTCCCCGTGACACCGGCGAGCCACAGGCGGGACGACGGACGCTGGTGGATTTCGTGCGCCAGATGGCCGGCGAGATCGCGCAGGCCGACGACGGGCAGCGAGGGCACCGGCAGACCATCGACACGGAAGTCGTCGCCACTTTCCCACAGCACCGCCGCAGCACCGCGCTCGACCGCCGCCCGGATGTAGCGGCGGCCGTCCGTCGCGTAGCCGGGCCAGGCAGCGAACACCTCACCGGGAGCGATCCGGCGCGAGTCGGCGGTGATGCCGGTGGGGCTCACGCCCTGGGCACGCAACTGGTCGAGCAGCACGAGACCGGGATTGCTCACATGCTCTCCCGTACCGGCGCCGGCGCCGGGCCCTCGTTCGACTTGCGGGCGAGCTGCAGCGGCGTCAGCGGTGCATCCGGTGCCACGCCGAGTGCACGCAACGAGCCTTCCATGATGCGGGAGAACACCGGCGCCGCGACCGTGCCGGCGTAGTAGCTGCCTGCGCTGGGTTCGTCGATCATCACCGCCACCACCAGGCGCGGGTTGGAAACCGGCGCAAAGCCGACGAAGGAGGCCACGTAGCGCTTGGTGTAGCGGCCGCCTTCAAGCTTGAGCGCAGTACCGGTCTTGCCGCCGACCCGGTAGCCGGGCACCTGGGCCTTGGTCGCCGTACCGCCCGCCAGCGTCACCGTTTCGAGCATCGCTCGCAAGCTCTGTACCGTCTGCGGCGAGAAGATGCGTTGCCCGTTGGTCGGCGGACCGTCGAGCTTGGTGAGCGACAGCGGTACCAGCTCGCCATCGCGGGCGAATACCAGGTAGGCGCGCGCCATCTGGATCAGGGTCACCGAGATGCCGTGACCGTAGGACATGGTTGCCTGCTCGATCGGCCGCCAGGTCTTGGCCGCGCGCACCTTGCCTCCCGTCTCGCCGGGAAAGCCGAGATTGAGCGGCATGCCGAAGCCGAGCTGGTGGAACAGCTGCCACATCTCGTTCGGCGTGAAATACTGCGCCATCTTGACGGTGCCGATGTTCGACGACTTCTGGATCACCTCGGCCACGGTCAGCGGACCACTGCGGTGGGAATCCGAAATCGTTGCGGTGCCGATGGTCAGGCGGCCGGCCGAGGTATCTATCACGGTCGTCGGCTTGACCTTGCCCTGGTCCAGCGCGAGGCCGGCGATGAAGGGTTTCATCACCGAGCCCGGCTCGAAGCTGTCGGTAAACACGCGGTTGCGCAACTGCGCACCGGTGAGATTGGCCCGGTTGTTCGGATTGTAGGTCGGCGCGTTGGCAAGCGCGAGGATCTCGCCGGTACGTGCATCGAGCACCACGGCGGCGCCAGCCTTGGCCTTGTGGAGCTGCATCGCGTCGCGCAATGCGGTGTAGGCGAGATACTGGATCTTGCCGTCCATCGCCAGCGAAATGTCCTCGCCGTCGCGCGGCGGACGAATGGACTCGACGTCCTCGACGATGCGTCCGCGCCGGTCCTTGATCACCCGGCGGGATCCGGGCACGCCGGCCAGCAGCTTCTCGTAGGCGAGCTCGATGCCTTCCTGGCCGCGATCCTCGACGCCCGTGAAACCCAGCATGTGGGCAGTCACTTCGCCGCCGGGGTAGTAACGACGGTACTCCTGCTGCTGATGCACGCCAGGCAGCTTGAGCGCGGCAATGCGGTCGGCCACCTCGGGCGGCAGCTGGCGCTTGAGATAGACGAAGTCGCGCCCCGGCGCCAGCTTCTCATTGAGCTCGCGGACATCCATTTCCAGGAGCGTGGCGAGCTTGCGCGCGTCCGCCGCTTCGAGCCGGGCATCGGCCGGGATCGCCCAGATCGAACGTACCGGCGTACTCACCGCGAGCATGTCGCCGTTGCGGTCGGAGATGCGCCCACGCGTGGCGGGCACTTCGAGGACACGGGCGTAGCGCATTTCGCCCTTGGCCTGCAGGAAGCTGTTGTTGACGCCTTGCAGATAGAGCGCGCGGCCGACCAGCGCGAGCGAGCAGCCCATCAGCATCACGAGCACGAAGCGCGCACGCCAGGCCGGGAGCTCGCGCTTGAGCAGGGGATTGTGATTGAAGGTGACGGTACGCTGCTTCTTCACGATTGCGGCTCCACCACCACGACCTGACCGGGCGCCGGCGGACGCATTCCGAGCTTTTCGCGGGCGAGTTTCTCGACGCGGGCATGCGCCGCCCAGGTGCTCTGCTCGAGCTGCAGCTGCCCCCACTCGACTTCCAGGCTGTGGGCACGCGCCATCTCGCGCTCCAACTCGATGTAGAGCTTGCGCGACTGGTGCTGGGCCGCCACCACGCCGAGCGCGCTGGCCACCGCGAGTGCGACCAGCATGGCGTCGAAACGGATCATACGGCCACCCCGCTGCGTTCGGCCACCCGCATCACCGCGCTGCGCGCGCGCGGATTGGCGGCCACTTCAGCCGGACCCGGACGCTGCGCCTTGCCGACCAGCAGCAGCCGCGGCGGCGGCAGGTCCGCAGCCCGCACCGGCAAGCGCGCCGGCAGCTGCGGCGGACGCGCTTCGTCACGCATGAAGCGCTTGACGATGCGGTCTTCGAGCGAATGAAAGCTGATCACCACCAGCCGGCCGCCAGCACGCAGGCGCGCCACGCAGTCCGGCAGGACGCGGCTCAGCTCCTCGAGCTCTTGATTAATGAAAATCCGTAAAGCCTGGAAGCTGCGCGTCGCCGGGTGCTGCCCCGGCTCGCGTGTCCGGACCGCTTTTTCCACGATCGCGGCAAGCTGTCCAGTGGTTGCAATAGCCCCCCTGTCCGAGCAGCTGCAATCGCCTTTGCAATCGCATGAGCAAACCGTTCTTCCCCATATTCCCTGATGACCTCCGTGATTTCGGCGACGGAGGCTTCCGCCAGCCAGTCCGCCACGGTCTGGCCGCGGCTGGTGTCCATGCGCATGTCGAGCGGCGCGTCGAAGCGAAAGCTCATGCCGCGCGCAGCGTCGTCCAGCTGCGGCGACGAAACGCCCAGATCGAGCAGCACGCCATCGATCTCGGTCACACCCAGCCGGTCGAGCACCTCGGCCAGCTCGCTGAAAGGCGCATGGACCAGTTCGAGACGGGGGTCGGCGATGGCACGACCCGCGGCAATCGCCTGCGGATCGCGGTCGAAAGCGATCAGGCGGCCGGTCGCGCCGAGGCGCGCCAGCACCGCACTGCTGTGACCGCCACGACCGAAGGTGCCATCGACGTAGATGCCATCCGGCTTCACCGCCAGGGCGTCCACCGCCTCGCCGAGGAGCACGGTGACGTGCTGCAGCGGAGCGTTCACTGAACTACCCTCCGGTCGCTGCGCGACATCCTCCCCGAGAGAGGGAGCGCCCCCTTTGGGCGGCCGTGCGGGGACGCTCATAGGACGAAGTTCTCCAGGCCGGCAGGCAGAGGATTGTCGGCCAGCGCCAGCATCGCCTCCTGCTGCTTCTGCCAGCCGGCATCGGACCACAGTTCGAAATGCGTCCCCTGACCGACCAACCAGACCTGCTTGTCCAGCCCCGCGAACTGACGCAGCGACTGCGCGACGAGCACGCGTCCGGCACCGTCCAGGGTTTCTTCCTGGGCGAAGCCGACCAGCATGCGCTTGAACGTGAGGGTGCCCTGGTCCATGCCGGGCAGATTGGTGATCTTCTCGCGGATCGGCTCCCAGGCCGTCAACGGATAGACGAGGAGGCAGCGATGCGGATGCACCGTCATCACCAGTGGCGCACCGTCAGGCGTCAGGGCGTCCCGATGCCGAGCCGGAATCGCCAGGCGACCCTTCGCATCGAGACTGAGCGCTGCGGCTCCCTGGAACATCCTTCCCCCTGAACGGCTTGGCAAAGCGTCGGAAATGACACTTTGCCCCACTTTTTTCCACTTGCCCCCACTCTAGTTGAAAGGAAAAACCCGGTCAAGCCTGCCTCCCTGGCTTTTTCTTTGTTACACAATGACTTACCCAAAGCAGGCAGCCTTGTATAAATCCTGAAAAATCAAGGCAAATAGCGTCGCCTCATGCGAAACGGCATGAACCGGTGGCGCACGGAAACATCGAAGTGGGAGGAAGTGGGAAAATTCAGCCGGAATCGGCCCGTCATTGCCCAGAACGGATAGGAAGCCAGGAATGCAGCCCCCGCGCCGCGAAGATTCAGCGCATCAGAGCGGGGTCAGCCCAGCCAAAGCCGGCATGCACCGGCGCATTGCCGGAAAATCGAAGGGAATCGGGAAGTTCGCCGATAAGCCGGGTTCTGTCGAACAGCCCCGGCGCAAACCGGAACCATCGGGCAGTCATTCCTCTGGGCGCCGCGTTACCACGGCGCTCTAGCAGCCTACCCGGGAGCGACGCGAGCCACGCCAATGCTCCCCTATTTGGCCTTGCCCCGGATGGGGTTTGCCGTGCCAGTCCTGTTGCCAGTCCTGCGGTGGGCTCTTACCCCACCGTTTCACCCTTGCCTGTGCGCCCGAAACGCAGACTCCCCGTTTCCGGAGAACCCACGCTTCGAAAAGGACCTTGCAGCCTTGCGGCAGCGAAGCCCATGCCATCGGCGGTCTGCTCTCTGTTGCACTTTCCGTCGCCTCACGGCGCCCGGCCGTTAGCCGGCATCCTGCTCTGCGGGGCCCGGACTTTCCTCCACGCACACGAGGTACGCAGCGACTGCCTGGCGAACTTCCCGCTGCGGATTATACCCGGGGCGGCTCACCCTACCCGGAAAATCAGTTCGCCGGCGCAGACGCAGCAGCCGCTTCGAAGACCGGAACGCCATCGCGCAAACGGAAGCTGCCAACTGCGGGACCGAGCGGGGCATCGGCGGGTTTGTCCCAGTCCTGCACCAGACAGCGTTCGGTACTGGCGAGATACCAGCGGTTTCCCTGCTGCAAGGCCCAGAGCCGGTCACCCGCTTCGTAGATGGACATTTCGACCAGCACCTTGCCGCCCGGATGGATAGCCACCCGCTTCTGGCACTGAGGCAGGCGCGACGCCACGATCGCCTGCTTGACCTGCGAATCCCAGAAGTAGCTCTGCTCACGCACCAGGATGAGCGCGTGCTGGCTGCCCTCTATCGAATAGGCAGTCGCCGAGTTCTCGCATGCGGAAAGCGCGGGAAGCAGTACGAGCGGTAATAACCGGCGCAGGGTACGGTAGCGCATCAGGCTCGTTCCGTCAGGCCAGCTTCCAGGCAACGCCTTCACCGGCACGCAAAGGCACCAATGGGTCGTCGCCGAAATAGTCGTAGCTGGCGGGCACCGTCCAGGTCTCGCGCACCAGCGTGATCTTGTCCGCATTCGGCTTGAGTCCATAGAAGGCCGGCCCGTTCAGGCTGGCAAACGCCTCCAGCCGATCAAGCGCATTGGCAGCATCGAACACCTCCGCATAGAGCTCGATGCCGGCGTGGGCGGTGTAGCAGCCGGCACAGCCGCAGGCTGCTTCCTTGGCGCTGCGCGCATGCGGCGCCGAATCGGTACCGAGGAAAAAGCGCGGACTGCCCGACGTCACCGCCTCGACCAGCGCCACGCGATGGGTCTCGCGCTTGAGCACCGGCAGGCAGTAGTGATGTGGACGAATCCCCCCCGCGAAGATGGCATTACGATTCAACAGCAGATGATGGGCGGTGACCGTCGCTGCAACGTTGGCGCCCGCCGCACGCACGAACTGCGCCGCCTCGGCGGTGGTGATGTGCTCGAACACCACCTTGAGACCGGGGAAACGGCGCACCAGCGGCGACAGGATCTTCTCCATGAACACCCGTTCGCGATCGAACACGTCGACCTCGCCGGCGGTCACTTCGCCATGCACGCATAGGACCATGCCGCATGCCTCCATCCGCTCCAGCACCGGATAGACCTTGTCGATTGCGGTAACACCGGCATCGGAATTGGTGGTGGCACCAGCCGGATAGAGCTTGGCGGCGATCACCGCACCCGAGGCGCGCGCGCGCTCAATCTCGTCGGGCGCCATGTTGTCGGTGAGATAGAGACTCATCAGCGGCTCGAAGCCCATGCCCTGCGGCACGGCGGCGCGGATGCGGTCGCGGTAGGCCAGCGCCTGGCCGGTGGTGGTCACCGGCGGACGCAGATTGGGCATGATCAGCGCGCGGCCGAAGCGCTGCGCGGTGTGCGGGACGACAACACCGAGCGCGGCATCGTCGCGCACGTGCAGATGCCAGTCGTCGGGACGGGTCAGGGTAATCGAATGCATACGGAAGTTCTCACGTCGGACACGCAATTATAGGCGCGATCGCGCTGGCCGCAGCCGTCGCTGCCGGTCGCCGCCAGCTTCACCCTACCCGCCCTTGAGTTCCAGTGCCCGGGCATACAGCGCATTCTTCGCCACACCGGTAATCTCCGCAGCCAGCCGCGCTGCGGTCTTGACCGGCAGTTCGGCGAGCAGCAGGCCCAGCACCCGTTCGGCTTCCCCATCCAGGCCGTCGCGCGCCGGCGCCCCGTCCACCACCAGCACGAATTCACCCCGTTCCCGATTCGGATCCGCCGCAAACCAGGCTTCCGCGTCGGCAAGAGGCATGCAGGCGATCTCCTCGTGCAGCTTGGTGAGCTCGCGAGCCACCAGCAGACGGCGCTCACCGCCGAGCTCAGCCGCAAGATCGGCGACACAGGCCGCGACGCGGTGCGGCGCCTCGTAGAACACCAGCACCGACGGATCGTCGCGCAGTCCGGCCAGCGCCGCCCGGCGCGCAGCGGACTTCGGCGGCAGGAAGCCGACGAACCGGAAACCGCCCTCGGCAAAACCGGCCACCGACAGCGCGGCTACCGCAGCGCAGGGGCCCGGCACCGGCACGACCGGATGACCCGCGGCTCGCACCCGCGCTACCGCGCGGGCACCGGGATCGGACACGGCCGGCGTGCCGGCGTCGGTGATCAGCGCCACGTTCTCTCCCGCAGCGAGGCGTTCTATCAATTGACCGGCGGCGGCCTGTTCGTTGTGCTGGTGCAGCGCGAAGAGCCTGGTGCGGATGCCGCAGGCATCGAGCAGGCGCTGGCTGTGGCGGGTGTCCTCGGCGGCAATCACATCCACCGCGCGCAGCACCCCCAGCGCCCGCAACGTGATGTCCTGCAGGTTTCCGAGCGGCGTCGCCACCACATACAATGACGGCGTCCTGGACAACGATACCGCCGCGGCGGAGGAAGAATCGGTCATGAAGGCGGATCGCAAGGCGGAAGAATCCCGGATTGTCGGCGTTCGCACGACGGCGGCGCAAGCCCGCGGCCGGCAGGCCGAAGCGCTGGCAGCCGCGCACCTCGTCAAGCACGGCGTGCGCCTGATCGCCCGCAACCTGCACTGCCGCGGCGGCGAGGTCGACCTCATCGGTCTTGAGCGCGACACCGTGGTCTTCGTCGAAGTACGCCTGCGCGGCAACCCGCGCTTCGGCGGCGCGGCAGCGAGCATCACCCCGGCCAAGCAGCGCCGCGTCATCCTTGCTGCGCAATGGTGGCTGAACGGCGAAGGCCGGCGCTACGCGCAGCACGCCTGCCGCTTCGACGCCGTACTGCTGGATGCCCTCGATGCGGGTGCGCTGTGCTGGCTGAAAGGCGCATTCGACGCTGCCTGAGCCGTGCCGAAAGATTCGTCCAAACGTAAAAAGGTGTAAGGTCACACCGCCCGCCGAATGCCGCCAGCAGGCCGCCTTCCTGTCGCATGCTAGACTTCAGCCCCCTTACCAGCACACCGCGAGCACCGGCAAGAATGGACCTGATCGACCGCATTTCCCGTCAGTTCGAAGACAGCGCGCAGACCAAGCTCGCCGCCGTAGAGTGGATGGCGGCGCCGATCGCCCAGGCGGTCGAACTGATGACCGGCAGCCTGATCAACAACGGCAAGATCCTCGCCTGCGGCAACGGCGGCTCGGCGGCCGACGCCCAGCACTTTGCCGCCGAACTGGTCAACCGCTTCGAGATGGAGCGTCCGCCGCTCGCGGCGGTAGCGCTCACGACCGACTCGTCCACGCTGACCTCGATCGCCAACGACTACGACTACACCCAGGTCTTCTCGAAGCAGGTGCGCGCGCTGGGCCAGCCCGGCGACGTGCTGCTGGCGATCTCGACCAGCGGCAACTCGCCCAACGTCATCGACGCCATCCACGCCGCGCACGAGCGCGAGATGCACGTTGTTGCACTTACCGGCAAGGGCGGCGGCCAGATGGGTGAACTTCTCGGCCCCGGCGATGTACATCTGTGTGTGCCCGCCGATCGCACCGCACGCATCCAGGAGGTCCATCTGCTGACCCTGCATTGTCTGTGCGACGGCATCGATTGCCTGTTACTCGGAGTGGAAGAATGAAGAACGCAAACCACCACACCCCTGCGTCCCGACGACAAGGACGCCGCACGCTGCTGATCGGCCTATTGACGGCAGCCACGCTGCCCCTGTTGCAGGGCTGCTTCCCGGTCGTGGCCACCGGCGCCGCCGCTGGCGCTGCAATGATCGCCGACCGGCGCACCTCAGGCGCCTACGTGGAAGACGAAGGCATCGAGTGGAAGATCACCAACCGCCTGCGCGAACGCTTCGGCGACGCCATCCACGTGAACGTCACTGCCTACAACCGCAATGTGCTGCTCACCGGCGAAGTGCCCAATGACAACATCCGCGGCGAGATCGAACGCAGCGCCGCAGCGGCTGAGCATGTGCGCGGCATCGTCAACGAAACCGTGGTTGCCGGGAATTCGGCGCTGTCCGCACGTGCCAACGATTCGCTGATCACCTCCAACGTAAAGGCCCGCTTCGTCGATGCCCAGCGCTTCAGCGCCCACCACGTGAAGGTCGTTACCGAAGCCAACGTGGTCTTCCTGCTCGGCCTTGTCACCCGCGAAGAGGCGGATGCCGCCACCGAAGTTGCGCGTACCAGCCAGGGCGTCCGCCGGGTGGTACGAGTATTCGAGTACATCAGCCAGGCTGAAGCCAACCGGCTGGACAACAAGAACCGCAATACCCAGTAAGACAAACGCCGGCCCGGCACAGCCCGGGCCGGCCTGCGATCAGACCTCGCGCCCGACCGCCAGCGCATCCAGCAGCTTCTGGTGCACTCCGCCAAAGCCGCCGTTGCTCATCACCAGCACATGATCGCCGGCGCTCGCCATGCCGGCGACCTCCGCCACCAGCACATCCAGATCCTGATAGGTCCGCGCCCGCTCGCCGAGCGGCGCCAGCGCCTCGGCTGCATCCCAGCCCAGCCCGCCGGCGTAGCAGAACACCGCGTCCGCCTGCGCCAGGCTGCCGGGCAGCTGTGCCTTCATCACGCCCAGCTTCATCGTGTTCGAACGGGGCTCCAGCACCGCGAGAATGCGGCCGCCGGGTTCGCGCCGACGCAGCCCCTCCACGGTCAGCGCAATCGCGGTCGGATGGTGGGCGAAGTCGTCGTAGACGGCGACGTCCCGCACGCACCCCCGCAACTCCAGCCGCCGCTTGATACCCTCGAAGCGGGCCAGACTGGCGATCGCGTGCTGCGGGGTGATACCGACGTGGCGAGCAGCCGCGATGGCGGCCAGGGCGTTCTCGCGGTTATGGCTGCCGGCGAGCGGCAGATCCACCCGACCGAGTTCGCGCCCGCCCAGCCGGAACACCGCCTCCGCGTCGCTCGCGCCGCTTGCGGCCGACCACCCGGCCTCGTCGTTGAACCACTCCAGCTCGGACCAACAGCCGCGTTCGATCACGCGCTTGAGACTATCCTCGCGCGCATTGGCAACGATGCGGCCGCTGCGCGGCAGGGTGCGGACCAGGTGATGGAACTGCGTTTCGATCGCCGCGAGGTCCGCGAAAATGTCCGCGTGGTCGAACTCCAGGTTGTTCAGGATAGCGGTGCGCGGCCGGTAATGGACAAATTTGGAGCGCTTGTCGCAGAAGGCGGTGTCGTACTCGTCGGCCTCGATCACGAAGAAGGACGAATCGGTCAGGCGCGCGGAAACACCGAAGTTCTTCGGCACCCCGCCGACGAGGAAACCCGGATTGAGGCCGGCATCCTCCAGGATCCACGCCAGCAGCGAGGTCGTCGTGGTCTTGCCGTGCGTGCCTGCCACCGCCAGCACCCAGCGTCCGGCGAGCACATGTTCGGCCAGCCACTGCGGCCCGGACACATAGGGCAGGCCACGATCGAGGAGGGTTTCGAGCAGCGGATTGCCACGTGAAATCGCGTTGCCGACCACGAACACGTCCGGCGCGAGATCGATCTGCGCCGGATCGAAGCCCTCGGTAAGCCTGATGCCCTGCTCTTCCAGCTGGGTGCTCATCGGCGGATAGACATTGCTGTCGCAACCGGTCACTGTGTGGCCGGCAGCACGCGCCAGCAGCGCAATGCCACCCATGAAGGTGCCGCAGATACCGAGGATGTGGATGTGCATGAAGACTCCGAAGAAACCGCCATCCGGGCCGTCATCTGTTTTCCGGCGGCCCGTGTAGAATGGCCGGCATTCTAACCGATGGCGCCTCACCCTCCCGGCTGACGGCGCCCCGGATCGTGCGTTGTCCGACTGGTCCTTCATCCGCCGCCACCATGCCTTCACGCACCAATCTGACCCGTTCCGGAAATCTGCGCCGTGAAATCGCCGCGCTCGCCGCCCGCATGATGGCCGAAGACGGCATCAGCGACTTCGGCTTCGCCAAGCGCAAGGCGGCGCGCCAGCTCGGCGCCAGCGAATCGGAAGCACTCCCGAACAATGCGGAGATCGAGGCGGAGTTGCGCGCCTGGCAGGCGCTCTACCAGGACGAAGAGCAGGCCGAACGCCTGCTCGAGATGCGCCAGGCGGCGATCAGCGTGATGCGGATGCTCGAAGACTTCCGCCCCTACCTCACCGGCGGTGCGCTGGACGGCACCGCCGGCCGCTATTCCGAACTCGAAATCGAGCTGTACCCCGAAAGCGCAAAGGAAGTCGAGATCTTCTTCCTCAATCGCGACTTCCCCTACGAACACCGCGAACCACGCCGCCCGGCGCCGGGCACACCGGAAGCCATACTCAGTTTCGACTGGGACGAGGTTCCGGTACGGCTCTCGATTTTCCCGTCTGGCGCCGAACGCAGCGCGCGCCGCCAGGACCGCGCCCGTCTCGCCCAGGTGGAAGCGCTGCTCGAAGCCTCCGCCACCCCGAGCGGGGACTGACCGCATGCATCGTCTCGCACAGTACGCACTGATCGCCGCGGTCGCGACGGCTGCCGCCGGCGCCGGATATCTCGCCAGCCGCAAGCTGACGCCGGAAGCGAGCCAACTGCCGGCTTCCGCGGCGGCCGCCACCGACGAACTCTTCGCCCTGCAGCTGCCCGACACCACCGGCACCCCGCAAGCCCTGTCGCAATGGCGCGGGAAGGTCCTCGTAGTCAACTTCTGGGCCACCTGGTGCCCACCCTGCCGCAAGGAAATCCCCGACTTCGTCGCCGCCAGCCGCAGCTTCGCCGGCGAGCCGGTCCAGTTCGTCGGCCTCAGCATCGACTCGACCGAGAGCGTCCAGGCCTTCACACGGGAATTCGACGTCCCCTACCCTCTGCTGATCGCATCCCCGCAGGTGCTTGGTCTGGCCGCACGCTTCGGCAACCCGGCGCAGGCCCTGCCGTTCACCGTCATCACCGATCGCAACGGAGCGGTCCGCCACATCAAGCTCGGCACCTTGAATCGCGCCGAACTCGAAGGCAAAATCCGCAGCCTGCTGACTGCCACCGCCGACTGAGATACATTGCCGCGCTGGACAACTTGCCGCCAACTGCGGCAAACTTGCCGCCATGACGCGCTCAAAACGCAGCCAAAAGCCGGAAACGCCCCCGCCGCCGCAAGGCCGCATCCTGGCGCTCCACGGCCCCAACCTCAACCTGCTCGGCACGCGTGAGCCCGACATCTACGGTCGGACGACGCTTGCCGATGTGCACGCGGCGATGGAATCGCGCGCGCGCGCCGAAGGTGTTGTGGTGGAGTCCTTCCAGAGCAATCACGAAGGGCAGCTGATAGACCGCGTCCAGGCCGCCGCATCGGAAGGCGTTGATTTCATCATCATCAACCCCGCTGGCTATACCCATACCAGCGTGGCACTGCGTGACGCCCTCGCGGCGGTCAACGTCCCCTACGTGGAAGTTCACCTCTCCAACATCCACGCCCGCGAACCCTTCCGCCATCACTCCTATTTCTCCGACCGGGCCGTCGGAGTGATCTGCGGGCTCGGCGCGTACGGCTACCTCGCTGCGACCGAGTTCGTGCTCGGCCGTCTGCGGGAACTACACAATTAATCATCCACAGCGGCGCCCGCCCCCCGGCGGCGCCGTCATGTCCGGAGTACAGCATGGATCTGCGCAAGCTCAAGAAACTCATCGATCTCGTCCAGGAATCGGGCATTTCCGAACTGGAAGTCACCGAAGGTGAAGAGAAGGTCCGCATCGCCAAGCACCTTTCCACACCGGTGCAGGCCACCTACTACGCGCCACCGCCGCAGGCCGCCGCCCCCCAGGCCGCGCCTGCCGCAGCGGCTCCGGTCGAAGCCGCTGCCGACGCACTGCCCGCTGGCCACATCGTGAAATCGCCCATGGTCGGCACCTTCTACCGCTCGTCCGCCCCCGGCGCCAAACCCTTCGCCGAACTCGGCCAGTCGGTCAGCGAAGGCGACGCACTGTGCATCATCGAGGCGATGAAGCTGATGAACGAGATCGAGTCCGACGCCAGCGGCACGGTCAAGGCCATCCTGGTCGAGAACGGTCAACCGGTCGAATACGGCCAGCCGCTCTTCATCATCGGCTGAACGCCACCATGTTCGAGAAGATCCTGATCGCAAACCGGGGCGAGATCGCCCTGCGCGTATTGCGGGCCTGCCGCGAACTCGGCATCAAGACGGTCGCGGTGCACTCCGAAGCGGATACCGAGGCGAAGTACGTCACGCTGGCGGATGAGTCCGTCTGCATCGGCCCGGCAGCCTCCGGCCTGAGCTACCTCAACGTGCCGGCGATCATCTCGGCCGCCGAGGTCACCGATGCCGAAGCCATCCACCCCGGCTACGGTTTCCTTTCGGAAAACGCCGACTTCGCCGAACGCGTCGAACAGTCCGGCTTCGTCTTCATCGGCCCGCGCCCGGAAACCATCCGCCTGATGGGCGACAAGGTCTCCGCCAAGGATGCGATGAAGGCCGCCGGAGTTCCGTGCGTGCCCGGTTCGGACGGAGCGCTACCGGAAGAACCGAAGGAGATCGTCAAGATCGCGCGCGCCATCGGCTACCCGGTGATCATCAAGGCGGCCGGCGGCGGCGGTGGTCGCGGCATGCGCGTGGTGCATACCGAAGCCGCCCTGCTCAACGCCGTCACCACCACCCGTGCCGAAGCCGGCGCCGCCTTCGGCAACCCGACGGTGTACATGGAGAAGTTCCTCGAGAACCCGCGCCATGTGGAAATCCAGGTGCTGGCCGACCAGCACGGCAACGCGGTCTACCTCGGCGAACGCGACTGCTCCATGCAGCGCCGCCACCAGAAGGTCATCGAGGAGGCCCCCGCGCCTGGCATCGACCGCAAGCTGATCGCCAAGATCGGCGAGCGCTGCGCCGAAGCCTGCCGCAAGATCGGTTACCGCGGCGCCGGCACCTTCGAGTTCCTGTACGAGAACGGCGAGTTCTACTTCATCGAGATGAACACCCGTGTCCAGGTCGAACACCCGGTCACCGAGATGATCACCGGTATCGACATCGTGCAGATGCAGATCCGCGTCGCCGCCGGCGAGAAACTGCCCTTCCTGCAGCGCGACATCCCCTTCCGTGGCCACGCCATCGAATGCCGGATCAACGCCGAGGATCCGTTCAAGTTCACGCCATCGCCCGGTCGCATAGACAACTGGCACACGCCGGGTGGCCCTGGCATCCGGGTCGACTCCCACGTGTACAACGGCTACACGGTGCCGCCACACTACGACTCGATGATCGGCAAGGTGATCGCCTATGGCGACACCCGTGAGCAAGCCATCCGCCGCATGCGCATCGCGCTGTCGGAAATGGCCGTGGCCGGCATCAAGACCAATATCGCGCTGCACCAGGAACTGATGATGGACGCCCGCTTCGTCGAAGGCGGCACCAGCATTCACTACCTGGAACACAAGCTGGCAGACCGCAGCGAAGTGAAGAAGGGTTGAACGGACAGGATCATGTGGATTTCGGTCACGCTGCAAGCTGACGCCGACAAGGCGGAAGCACTGTCCGAGGCCCTGATGGACGCCGGCGCACTGTCGGTGTCCATCGAGGATGCCGATGCCGGCACCGAGGCCGAGAAGCCGCAGTTCGGCGAGCCTGGCCATCTGCCCTCCAGCCTGTGGGATCACAGCCGGGTGATCGCGCTGTTCGACGCCGATGCCGATCTCGCCCCCGCGCTTGCCCAGGCTGCCGGTGCTGCCGGCTTCGATGCGGTGCCGCTTTTCACCACCAAAGAGGTGGCCGAACAGAACTGGGTGCAGCTCACCCAGAGCCAGTTCGACCCCATCCGCATCACCGACCGCATGTGGATCGTCCCGTCCTGGCACGAAGCGCCGGATGCGGGCGCGATCAATATCGAACTCGACCCGGGCATGGCCTTCGGCACCGGCTCGCACCCGACCACCCGGCTCTGCCTGGAATGGCTGTGCGACACCGTGCAGCCCGGCATGAGCGTACTGGATTACGGCTGCGGCTCCGGCATCCTCGGCATCGCTGCGGCGCGCCTGGGGGCAGGCGACGTGCTAGGCATCGACATCGACGAGAAGGCCGTCGAGGCTGCCCGCGACAACGCCGAACGCAACCGGGTGACGATGCGGCTGCAGCACTCGGGCGTACCGGTGGGCGACACCTTCCAGGTAGTCGTTGCCAATATCCTGACCAATCCGCTCTGCGTGCTCGCTCCGGCAATCGCCGCGCGTGTCGCCCCCGGCGGGCAGATCGCGCTCTCCGGCGTGCTGGAAACGCAGGCCCAGCAGGTGATCGACGCCTGGGCCCCCTATCTCGCCCTGACGGTAGGCGCCACGCAAGACGGCTGGGTCCGCCTCGAAGGGCAACGGTAGGGCGCAATGCTGACGCGCTGCCCGTCCTGCCAGACGGTCTTCCGGCTGCGTCCGGAACAGCTGCGCGCACGTCACGGCGAAGTACGCTGCGGCCATTGCTTCAATCCGTTCAACGCCTTGGAGCATCTGTTGGAAAGCCGTGGCGACGGCCCGTCGGCGCACGCTCCCGTAGCTCCCCCGGCGACGGATGCAAGCTCGCAGCCTACGGCCGCGGCCATCGAGCCGGCTGCGGGGCTCCCGCCGCCAGCGGCGCCGTCCGGATCTGCCGACTTACCTGCAAGCACGCCGCAGGAACCGCTGCCCGCACGCCCGTCGTTCAGCGACCTCGAATTCGATATCCCCGACAGCGTGCCGACGGTCGAGTTGACGCTCGATCACGACGACGTTCCCGCTTTCGGTCCCAGCGCCGTCGCGAGCTTTTCTCAGACGCCAGGCGCCTTGTCCGGCAGGCTGGAGCCTTCCACCTCGCCGCAGGCGCCCAACGCCGAACCGGCGATCGCCCCTGCCCTGGGCGCAACAGGCGCCGGAGATCTGCCGGAAACCGGACCACGCGTGGATTTCTCCGCCATGGTCATGGCAGCAGGGAATCGCCTCGGCGCCGCGAATGCCGTCGAAGCGCCCGTCTTCGCGCACGACGAACCGGCCCATCCGGCGAACTCGCCGGCACCGGACGTCCGCATCGAACCTCAGGACGCAGCGCAGCCGCTGGAGTCCGCCGCCGCGACCGCCGCGCCGGACGACACGGAATCGCGCGCCGACACCGGGCACCTCGACGCTACCTATGGTCCGCCCCCCGCCCACGGCCAGACCCACAGCGCCCTCTTCAGCGTCGGCATGATCGTGCTGGTACTCGGCCTGGCGCTGCAATCGGCCTACTTCTTCCGCGAAAGCATTGCCCGGCAACTACCCGGCCTGCGTCCGCTGTACGTCGCCGTGTGCACGCAGCTGGGTTGCGACATGCCCTTGCCGCGCGACGCGATGCTGATCAACATCGACAGCCCCGATCTGCAGTCGGAACCGGGACGCCCCGGGCGCTACATCCTGCACGCCACCATCCAGAACCGAGCCGACTACCCTCAGGCCTGGCCCCATCTCGAACTGACCCTGACCGACGCCAACGACACACCGCTGGTGCGGCGCGTGCTGGCACCGGCGGACTGGGTCGCGACGGACAAGCGGCAAGGGGAATTCAAGGCCCGCAGCGAC
Organism: Azoarcus sp. DD4; assembly: GCF_006496635.1. Classification (NCBI taxonomy): domain Bacteria; kingdom Pseudomonadati; phylum Pseudomonadota; class Betaproteobacteria; order Rhodocyclales; family Zoogloeaceae; genus Azoarcus; species Azoarcus sp. DD4. Next base: position 1,100,764 of record NZ_CP022958.1, on the reverse strand, counting down.
GCCACCGTGCGCCTGACTTTCGACGCCCCCGACATCGCGCCGACCGGTTACCGGGTCTACGTGTTCTACCCTTGACCGCCGCCGTCACCGGCCGGTAACCCCGGCTGGCGATACTGCCCCGCTGCTCTGCCCACTCCTCGAACCGCACAGCCCCTGCGGCACCTGCCAGGAAGCCATGGAACCCAACGCCGACACCAAGCATGCAGAGAGTCCGTTCAAGGGCAAGACCGGCCTGCGCCGCATCTGGAACGCCTTCCGCTACTCGCTGGACGGATTGCGCGCGGCCCTCCGCCACGAGGACGCCTTCCGTCAGGAGTGCCTGCTGGCGATCGTGCTGATCCCGGCCGCGTTCTTCGTGCCGACCGATGGCACCGGCAAGGCGCTGCTGATCGGCAGCACCCTGCTCGTACTCGTCGTGGAACTGCTCAACTCGGCGATCGAAGCGACGGTGGACCGCGTGTCGCTCGAACACCATCAACTGGCCAAGCGCGCCAAGGACATCGGCAGCGCAGCCGTGCTGATCGCGCTGCTCAATCTCGCCCTGGTGTGGGGGCTGGTGCTGTTCGGCTGAAACGCCCCACGACGCCTGCTCAGCGCGTCACGCGCGTCGTGCCGGCATCACGCAGGATACGCACACGCTCGCCCTGCATGAAGCGCTCGCCTTCGTCCTCCTGCACCACGGCAAGATACTGACCGTTATCCATTTGAACGGTGACTTCGATACCGGGCTTGCGCGTCACACCCTCTTCGATGGCCGACCCGGCAAGGCCGCCGGCGACCGCCCCCAGCACGGCGCCGATCGCCGAACCGCGGTTGCCGCCGACCGAGCTGCCGGCGATACCGCCCACCGCAGCGCCCGACAGGGTGCCGACCGGCGACTTGGTGCCCTCGAGCTGCACCGGCCGCACGGATTCGATCGTGCCGAACTGGACCACCATCGCGCGGCGTGCCTCGCCGCGGGAATAGGTGCCACCCCCCAGGCCGGACGCACAACCGGACAAGGCCAGCGCGGCCGCTACCGCGATCGCGACGCTGCGCAAGGACAAAGCCTGTCTGCTCACCATAGGGATTCTCCGAAGGCCGCCTGATAACGGGCGGCAATCTCTCCACGCGTCGGGGCATGATTCTGACCGCCACGATGGGCGATCTTGATCGCGCCCATCACCGCCGCAAGCCGCCCCGTCTTGACCCAGTCCCAGCCCTGCGCCAGGCCATGCAGCAGGCCCGCGCGGTAGGCATCGCCGCAACCGGTCGGATCGACCACCGCGTCGGCTTCCACGACCGGGATGACCACCGCCGCCCCGTCTGCATGGATGCGCGAACCTTCCCCGCCCAGCGTCACCACCAGCGCGTCCACCTCGCCTGCCAACTGATCGATCGAGCGCCCGGTCTTCTCGCTCATCAGGCGGACCTCGTAGTCATTGACCGTGCAATAGGTGGCCAGTTTCAGGCAGCGCAGGAGTTCCTCTCCCGACAGGATGGGCAGCGCCTGACCGGGATCGAAGATGAAAGGCACCCCGGCAGCGGCGAGACCTTCGACGTGCTGCAGCATGCCGTCGCGCCCGTCGGGCGACACGATCGCCAGCCTGGCATCGGTTGCCTCGCGCGCATGATTGAGGTGCGACTGCATCATCGCTCCGGGATGGAAAGCGGTGATCTGGTTGTCGTCCAGGTCAGTGGTGATAAAGGCCTGCGCGGTGAAGGTGCCGGGTACATGGCGGACATGGTCCTGACGCAGACCGAGCGCCTCCAGACGCTGACGATAGGGGCCGGCGTCGTCGCCGACGGTGGCCATGATCAGCGGCTCGCTGCCGAGCAGCTTCAGGTTGTAGGCGATGTTCCCGGCGCAACCGCCAAATTCGCGCCGCAGATCGGGCACGAAAAAGGACACGTTGAGAATGTGGATCTGCTCGGGAAGGATGTGGTTCGAGAACCGATCCTGGAAAACCATGATCGAGTCATAGGCCATCGAACCGCAGACGAGTATGGACATGTGAGACCTTGCTGGACACAGGACACCGCCATTATAGGCGGGGCACGCCGACGACCGCAGGGGATCAGGCGGTCGCGACGCGGGTGGCGGCGGCGAGCCGTGACTCGTGACGCTGCACCACGCCCTCGATGACGCCGGCAAGGCGCTGGGCGATCATGCCCCAGTCGGCGTCGATCACGCTGGCGCGCGCATTGGCCGCCAGGCGGGCGCGCAGGTCGGTATCGCACCCGAGGCGAACGACCGCCTCGACGAAGGCGGGCTCGTCGCCCAGTGCCGCCAACCAGCCGTTATGACCGTTGCGCACCCGCTCGGCCGCAGCCGCGTAGTCGAAGCCGACCACCGGCAGACCACTGGCAAGCGCCTCGGTGGTGACGTTGCCGAAGGTCTCGGTCATGCTAGGAAAGAGGAACAGATCGGCCGAGGCATAGTGCGTCGCCAGATCGACGCCGGTACGCATGCCGGCGAACACGGCATCCGGACACGCAGCCGCCAGCTGCTCACGCGCCGGCCCATCGCCGACGAACAGCAGCCGGACGTCCGCCTGCCGTGCCCGCAGCACCTCGAAAGCGCGGATCGCGAGCGCGAGGTTCTTCTCCGGTGCGACGCGCCCCACCACCACCGCCACCAGGGTCTGTGGCGTCGCCCCCCAGGCCGCGCGGAGCGCTTCGCTGCGGCGATCCGGCGCGAACAACCCGGTGTCCACGCCACGCGCCACCACATCCACCTTACGCACGCCGCGCTCCCCCAGCTGCGCCGCCAGCTCCGCTGTCGGCGCCAGGCACAGATCGCCCTTGTTGTGGAAGCGGCGCAGGTAGGCCTCGACCGGCTGCTTCAGCCAGCCCATGCCGTAATAGCGGCTGTAACTGTGGAAATTGGTATGAAACTCGGTGATCACCGGCAGGCGCAGCTTGCGCGCCGCCGCCACCGCCGACCACCCCAGCGGCCCCTCGGTCACCACCTGCACCACGTCCGGCCGCCGCAGCGACCACATGCGGATCAGCGTGCTGCGCGCCGGCAGGCCCATCTTCAGGTGGTTGTACCTGGGGATCGGCAGACCACGCGCCAGCACTTCCTCGTAGCCCTCGCCGCTGGCCGGCTGGTCGTCCGCATTCTGGCGCGGCCTTACCAGCTGCAGGCGATGACCGAGGCGCAGCAAGCCGTCGACCAGGCGGCCGGTGGTCATGGCGACGCCATTGACCTCGGGCGGAAAGGTTTCGGTCACCAGCGCAATGCGCAACTGGCGGTGGGAACGGGCGAGATCCTGCAGGCTGAGCGGCGCATCCATGCGCGCATCCTGACCAGCGCAGGCGACAGGCGCGTGACTACCGGGTGACAGTTGAATGAATCACGTACGGCCGCAGGCGTCATCGCACCGTAACGGACGTGTCACCGCGACGCAATGCCGGCTTTCGAGAATGGCGCCATCCAGCACAGGGGACATGCCATGCTCCAGAAGAACCAGCAGCTCGCCACGCGCCCGGGACGCAACCTCCATGTCGGCCTTGCCAGCTGCGAGACCGAGATACTCGAAGCACAGAAGCTGCGTTATCGCGTGTTCGCCGAGGAAATGGGCGCCCGCCTGAACACCCGCACGCCGGGTGTCGACCGCGACATCTACGACCCCTTCTGCGAACACCTGATCGTGCGCGACGAGGACGCCGGCCGCATCGTCGGCACCTATCGCATCCTGTCGCCGGCAGCGGCGCGCAAGGTCGGCGGCTACTACTCCGAAAACGAGTTCGACCTGACCCGCCTGCACCACCTGCGCAACCGCATCGTCGAGATCGGCCGCTCCTGCATCGACGCCGATTACCGCAGCGGCGCGGTGATCACCCTGCTGTGGTCCGGCCTTGCCCGCTACATGCAGGAAAATGGCTACGATTACCTCATCGGCTGCGCCTCGGTGAGCATGGCCGACGGCGGGCATGCCGCGGCCAGCTTGTATAATCGTCTCAAGGACACCCATCTGGCACCGCTGGAATACCACGTGTTCCCGCGCTGCCCGCTGCCGCTGGATCTGCTCCGCTCGGACCTGCCTGCCGAAGCCCCGCCGCTGATCAAGGGCTATCTGCGCGCCGGCGCCTGGGTCTGCGGCGAGCCGGCCTGGGATCCCGACTTCAACACCGCCGATCTGCCCATCCTGATGCCGATGAGCAAGGTCGACGGCAAATACGCCAAGCACTTCCTGGGACGCAAAGACTGAACGCCATCACCCATGATCGCAGTGCCACCGGCCGCGCTGCCAGCTCATCGCTGGTGCGCAGCTGGCGCCATTTCCGCCTCGCCACCCACGTCCTGCAGGGCGTGCTGACGATCGCGCTGTGCTATCCGCTCTGCTCGGCCCACGTACACCGGCGCCTGCGCCAACGCTGGTCACGCCGTCTGCTCGGCATCGTCGGGGTCGAAGTACGGATCGATGGCCATGCCGTCACACCGGGCGCCTTGCTGGTATCCAATCATATTTCGTGGCTGGACATCTACGCGATCAACACGCTGACGCCGTCGGCCTTTGTTTCCAAGGCGGAGGTGCGCGACTGGCCAGTGATCGGCTGGCTGGCGGCAAAGAGCGAGACGGTATTCCTGCGTCGCGGCAGTCGCGGCCACGCCAGGATCGTCAACGGCGAGATCACCGCCCTGCTCGATGCCGGCCGCAACGTCGCGATCTTTCCCGAAGGCACGACCACCGACGGCAGCCATGTGTTGCCCTTTCACGCCGCACTGCTGCAGGCGGCGATCGAATCTGGCCATCCGGTGCAGCCGGTTGCGCTGTCCTATCACACCGAAGATGGTCGGCACACCACAGCCGCCGCCTACGACGGCGATATCAGCCTCGGACGCTGCCTGGCCAACATCGTGTCGCATCGCCGGTTGGTCGTCCGCGTGCATGTCGCCAGCGCCCGCGCGACCGGTCCGGCCACCCTTCGCCGCGAACTGGCGCATGCCACCCGTGACACCATCGCCGAACTCGCCAGCCGACCACTAAGCGCCCTCGCCCCCGCGACGGCGGTTGCGACCGGCTGCCAAGCGGCGTCGCAACAGCGCGACGCCGGCTGAAGCCCGAGCTAGCCCTGCACCTGGAAGACCGCGCCGCTTTCGAGCTGGACAGCGGTCAGCTTGCCGCCCCAGACGCAGCCGGAATCCAGTGCGATCACACCATTGCCCCGGTAATAGCCGAGCGCCGACCAGTGCCCGCAAACGATGGTGTGGGTGCGGCTGTAGCGGTCGGGCGCGAGAAACCACGGCACGGTGCCGGCCGGCGCCCGGTCCGGCGGCCCCTTGGCGCGCAGCGCCATGTGGCCGCCCGGCGTACAGAAGCGCATCCGGGTAAAGGCATTGACGATGACACGCAGGCGATCCCAGCCCTTGAGATTGTCAGCCCAGCGTTCCGGCCTGTTGCCGGCGAGATGAAGGAGGAACTTCTGCGCATCCGGCCCGGTTAGCGCCGCCGAGACTTCAGCCGCCAGTTCCTGCGCACGGGTGATGGTCCACATCGGCAGCAGGCCCGCGTGCAGCAACGCATAGTCGCCTTCGACGTGGATCAAGGGCAGGCCCGCCAGCCAGGCGAGCAGACTGTCGCGGTCGGACGCCTCCAACACCTGGAACAGCGTGTCGTCCTTGTCTCGCCGGTCGAAACCGGCAGCCACCATCAGCAGGTAGAGATCGTGATTGCCCAGCACCACGGTGGCGGCATCACCCAGGCCCTGAAGATAACGTAGCACCTGCAGCGACTCCGGCCCGCGATTGACGAGATCGCCCACGACCCACAGCCGATCGTGCTGCGGATCGAACGCCACCCGTTCGAGCAGTTGCAGCAAGGCCGAATGGCAGCCCTGGATATCGCCTATCGCGTATGTCGCCATCTGCCCCAGCTACCGTCGTGACCGCAGTCCCCGTCCGTCCGCCTCAGACCCGGTAATAGGCCCGATACCACTCGACGAAGCGGCTCACGCCGTCGGTCACGCTGGTCGCGGGGGCGAAACCGGTCCAGGCATTGAGTTCGTCGGTATTCGCGTAGGTGGCCGGAACGTCGCCGTCCTGCAGCGGCAGGAAGTTCTTCTCCGCCTTGCGGCCGAGGGCAAATTCGATGGCCTCGATGAAACTCATCAGCTCGACCGGATCGTTGTTGCCGATGTTGAACACCCGATACGGCGCCTTGCTGCGGCCAGGGTTGGGCCGGTCGGAGTCGAAGGTGGGATCGGGTTCGGCGACACGGTCCATGGTGCGCAGCACACCCTCGACGATGTCGTCGATATAGGTGAAGTCGCGCTTCATCCGGCCGTGGTTGAACACATCGATCGCACGGCCTTCGAGCATGGCCTTGGTGAACAGGAACAAGGCCATGTCGGGCCGTCCCCAGGGACCATAGACGGTGAAGAAACGCAGGCCGGTGGTCGGCAGGCCGTACAGATGGCTGTAGGTATGGGCCATCAGCTCGTTGGCCTTCTTGGTGGCGGCGTAGAGACTGACAGGGTGGTCCACGCTGTCGTGTTCCGAGAACGGCATCCGGGTGTTGCCGCCGTAGACGCTGGAGCTGCTGGCATAGACCAGATGCTCGACCTTGGTATGGCGGCAGCCTTCCAGGATGTTGGTGAAGCCCACCAGGTTGCTGTCGATGTAGGCGTGCGGATTCTGCAGCGAATAGCGCACCCCGGCCTGGGCGGCAAGATGGATCACGCGGTCAAACTTCTCCGCGGCGAACAAGGCCTCCATGCCCGCGCGGTCGGCGACGTCCATCTTCACGAAGCGGAAGGCGGGGTGGGGGGCAAGGCGCGCCAGCCGGTCTTCCTTCAGGCGCGGATCGTAGTAATCGTTGAGGTTGTCCAGTCCGACGACCTGGTCCCCCCTGGCAAGCAGGCGTTCGGAAGTGTGCATGCCGATGAAGCCGGCAGCTCCGGTAACGAGTATCTTCATGGGATAAGCCGCAAGAAAGGATCGCGCGGATTATCGCATGGCAATACCGTCTCCAGCATGACGAAAGCCGCGCAAACGCTATACTCGTCGCGCCGAATCGTAACCGGTTGTCGACGTTGCCCCCCACACCCCTCGCTTACCTGGCGTACACGCTGCCCTATTCCCTGCTCTGGATGCTGGCCTTGCCGCTGGTGCTGGTCCGCTTGCTATGGCGCGCGCGGCGCCAACCGGCCTACCTCGCGCATCTTGGCGAGCGCTTCGGCCACTACCGGGTGCGCGCCCCGGGCCCGGTGATCTGGGTGCACGCCGTGTCGGTAGGAGAAACACGCGCAGCGGAACCGCTGGTGCGCGCCCTGCTCGAGCACTGGCCGGCGCACACCGTGGTGCTGACCCATATGACGCCCACCGGCCGCGCCACGGCGAAAAGCCTGTTCGGCGGCGAATCGCGGGTCTTGAGCGTCTACCTCCCGTACGACCTGGGCCTGCTGGCCCGCCGCTTCCTGCGCCGCTTCCGCCCGCATTTCGGCGTGATCATGGAAACCGAACTGTGGCCCAACCTGCTGATGGCCGCCCACCGGCACAAGGTGCCAGTGATGCTGGCCAACGCGCGGCTGTCGGCCCGCTCCGCCAGCCGCTATGCACGCTTTCCGGCCCTGACCGGCCTGACGCTGGGGGCCCTCTCGGCCATCGGGGCCCAGACTGCAGCAGACGCGACACGGCTGTCGGCGCTGGGTGCCCGACGCGTGACGGTGACCGGCAACATCAAGTTCGATATCGCACCGCCGCAGGCCATGGCAGCGCTCGGGCGCGACTTTCGCAGCCGGATCGGCGAACGGCGGGTGCTGCTGGCTGCGAGCACCCGCGAAGGTGAGGAGGCGCCCCTGCTCGACGCCTTCTCCCGGCTCGCTCCCGTGGATACGTTGCTGATCCTGGTGCCACGCCACCCACAGCGCTTCGACGAGGTCGCAGCGCTGGCGGCGGGCCGTGAACTCAAGCTGCAGCGTCGCTCGGAAGCGGACCCGGTCGCCGCCGATACCCGCGTCTGGCTGGGCGACTCGATGGGCGAGATGTTCGCCTACTACGCTGCGGCCGACGTCGCGCTGATTGGAGGCAGTTGGCTGCCCTTCGGCGGTCAGAACCTGATCGAAGCCTGCGCGGTAGGTACGCCGGTCATCCTCGGCCCGCACACCTTCAACTTCGAACTGGTGGCGGACCAGGCCATTGCCGCTGGCGCCGCCCTGCGGGAAACCGACATCGACGCCGGCATCACGCGCGGCGTCGCATTGCTGCAGGATCCCGCTCGACGTGCGGGGATGGCAAAGGCAGGACGAATGTTCGCGGAGTCCCATCGGGGCGCGACTGGCCGAACGATCGCGGTGCTCGGCGCAATCGCATCCGACGGCGAAGGCTGAACGGGGCAGCGCAAGACTGCGCCGCGGACTACTGCTGAACGAGCAGCGCGTTCACCGCCTGCACATCTTCCTCGCCCAAAGTTCCCGCTGCCGCTTTCAGGCGCAACTGGGCAAGCAGGGTGTCGTAACGCGCGCGGGCCAGGCGCTGCAGCGTATCGGCCAGTTGGGTCTGGGCGTTGAGGACGTCGATATTGATGCGCACACCGACTTCGTAGCCGAGCTTGTTCGCCTCCAGTGCCGAAGCCGAAGACACGCGCGCCGCCTCAAGGGCGCGCACCTGCGCCATGCCGCTGGTCACGCCCAGGTAGGACTGGCGCGCCGCCAGCGCGGCGCTGCGCCGTGCATCCTCCAGATCGGCATCGGCCTTGATCTTCAGCGCCGCCGCCTCGCGCTCGCGCGAGGAGATGCCGCCACCCTGGTAGAGCGGCACGCTGAGCTGAAGACCGATGGAGGTGCTCTCGCTACGTTCGGTCGAAATGGCCGGCCGGTTGTTCAGGCCGTGCGATGCGACGAGGTCCAGCGTCGGCAGATGGCCGGCGCGGTTGCGCTCGACCTCGCGGGTCGCGATTTCGCGCGTCAGCTGCTGGGCCTGGACGCCATAGCTGCCTTGCTCGGCAGCGCTCACCCAGTCGGCGATGCTGTCCGGCTGCGGCCGCTGAAGCTCGATGCCGGGACGCAGGCCCGCCAGCGCCTCGGGCTCCTTGCCGATGATCTGGGCCAGTGTCTGGCGGCGCACGTCGAGATCGTTGCGCGCCGCGATCTCCTGCGCCGAGGCGAGGTCGAAACGCGACTGCGCCTCGTGCACGTCGGTGATGGTCACGGTACCGACTTCGAAGCTCTTGCGCGCGAGCTCCAGCTGCTCCGCCGCAGCCGTGCGCAGCTGCGTGACCGCATCGAGTGCATCCTGAGCATTGAGCACGTTGAAATAAGCCTCGGCCACCCTCAGGACCAGATCCTGCCGCGACTGGCCGTATTGGCTTTCGGACAACGCGGTCTGCAGTTCGCCCTGCTTGTACTGCACCCAGTTCTGCCAGCGGAACAGCGGCTGGGTGAGCTGCACGGCATAGCCGTTGCTGTTGTAGCGGCGCTCCAGCGAAGCAGCAGAGGTACGCGCTTCGCCATCGTTCCAGGCGGTCGACGCCGATGCCCCGATGTTAGGCAGCAAGCCGGCGCGCCCCTGCACCACCTTTTCCTGGCCCGCCTCGCGCTGGGCGCGGGCCGCGGCGAACCGAGCGTCGTTGGCGAGCGCATCACGGTACACCTGCATCAGGTCGGCCGCGGCTGCACCGCCTGAGCACGCCGCCGCCAGACACACCGCCAACACTCGCTTCATGCGCACGCCCCGACTCTCAGTAATGCGGCATCTTCGGATCGACGCGCGCGGCCCATTCCGCTACGCCGCCAGCAAGATTAATGACCTTGCCGAAGCCCTGGCGCTCCAGGAACATGCCGACCTGAGCGCTACGCCCGCCGTGGTGGCACACCACCACGGTGACGCGCTCGGGATCGAGTTCCGCGATACGTGCAGGCACCGCGCCCATCGGCATCGGCGTCGAACCCTCGATGTGGCAGAGTTGAAATTCCCAGGGCTCCCGCACATCCAGCAGCAAGGGCTGGACCTTGGCCGGATCGGCGAGCCATTCGGCGAGTTCGACGGGGGTGATCTGGTGCATGGCGGTCCTCAGAAACGGAAGCTGTCGTGGCGCGGTGCGTTCTTCAGCATCGGCACCAGGGTTTCGAAAATATCCTCGGTGCGAAAGCGGCCTTCGGCCTCGCAGGTAACGAGGCGCGCCTTCATCACCGGCGCTTCGCCGACGAAGGCGAACAGGCGACCACCGACCTTGAGTTGTTCGAGCAGCGACTGCGGCAAGGAGGGCAGCCCGCCGGACACGACGATGACGTCGTAGGGCGCGCGGCTCGCCCAACCCTGGGCGGCATCACCTTCCTCGACGATGACGTTCTCGACACCGTTGCGCGCCAGGTTGGCGTGGGCGAACTTCACCAGCTCCGGTTCGATGTCCACGGTGCGAACCCACTCGGTACGAGCCGCCAACAAGGCCGCGAAGTAACCGCTACCGGCACCGATCTCGAGCACCGAATCCGAACGATGTAGCTGAAGCGCCTGCAGGATCTTGCCTTCGATCACCGGCTTGAGCATCACCTGCCCCTGGCCGAGCGGGATCTCGACATCGGCAAAAGCCAGCGAACGCGCGCTGGCGGGAACGAATTCCTCGCGCTTGACAGTCATCAGGAGGTCGAGCACGACAGGATCCAGAACGTCCCACGGACGGATCTGCTGTTCGACCATGTTGAAGCGCGCTTTCTCGAAGTTCATCAGTCACTCCCGGCTGAATATTAGCACACGCTAATTAATAGCGTAATCGAATGCAAAACTTTCGTATTCTAGCGCTTTGCTGCGTCGCGATGTTCGCCCGCCCCTGCCGCGATCCCCCTCATCCGCCTGCCTGCTGCGCTGGCCGCACCCGATACCAGGCGGCATACAACGCGGGCAGGAATAGCATCGTCAGCACCGTGGCCACGGTCAGCCCGCCCATGATCGCCACCGCCATCGGCCCGAAGAAGGCCGAGCGCGACAGGGGCATCATGGCCAGAATGGCCGCCGCCGCGGTCAGGACAATGGGTCGAAAGCGGCGCACGGTCGATTCCACCACCGCATCCCAAGGCTCGCGGCCGGCCCCGATGTCCTGGCAGATCTGGTCGACGAGAATCACCGAGTTGCGCATGATCATGCCGGACAGCGCAATCGTGCCAAGCATCGCGACGAAACCGAAGGGCTTGTTGAAGATCAGCAGGAAGAGCGTGACGCCGATCATGCCGAGCGGCGCGGTAAGCACCACCAGCAGCGTGCGCGAGAAGCTCTGCAACTGCAGCATCAGCACCGTGAGCACCACCAGGACGAAGAGCGGCACACCGGCCGCCACCGAACCGCCGCCCTTGCCGCTTTCCTCGACCGAGCCGCCGACCTCGATGCGATAGCCGAGCGGCAAGCCGGCGCGGATCTCGTCCATCCGTGGCGCAAGCTGCTGCACCACCACCGCCGGCTGCACGGTGCCATACAGATTGGCCCTTACCGTCACCGTCGGGACACGGTTGCGTCGCCAGATCACGCCTTCCTCGAAGCCGTACTCCGGCGTTGCCAACTGAGCCAACGGCACACTGCGCCCGCCGCTCACCGGCACCGCCAGATCGGGCAGCAGGCCCAGATGCACACGCTCCGACTCCGCCCCGCGCAGCACGATCTGTATGGTCTCGCTGCCCTCGCGGAACTGGCTGACGGTCGTGCCTTGCAGCGATGTCGCCAGCAAGGTGGCGAGATCCTGGCTGGACACCCCCAGCAGGCGCGCCTTGTCCTGATCCACCTTCAGGCTGATGGACTTGGACGGCTCCTCCCAGTCGAGCTGGACATTCGACAGCTGTGACTGGGCCCGCATGGCCTCCGCGACGCGATGTGCGATGCGGCGCATCTCGCCGATGTCCTGGCCACTCACCCGGTACTGCACCGGGAACCCGACCGGCGGACCGTTCTCCAGCCGGTTGATCGCGGCGCGCAACGGCCAGGGCTCATCCTCGAACAGGCGGATGAGCCGGGCGCGCAGCGCCTCGCGTTCCGCGGTACCGCGGGTCAGGATGACGAACTGGGCAAAATTGGTCTGGGCCAGCTGCTGGTCGAGCGGCAGGTAGAAACGCGGGCTTCCCGCTCCCAGCCAGGCGACGTAGTTCTCGATCCCGTCCTGCTTGTCCAGCCAGGCCTCAAGCCGCTTCACCGATGCTTCCGTCGCCTGGTGGGATACGCCTTCGGCCAGCCGCAGATCAACCAGCAGCTCCGGCCGCGTCGAGTCGGGAAAGAACTGTTGCGGCACCAGCCGGACGAAGGCCACCAGCGACAGCGCGAAGATCCCCACGGTGAGCAGGATCACCAGCCAGCGATGCGTCACGCACCAGCCGACCAGCGCGCGAAAGCGGGTATAGAAGGCGGTGTGGTAGATCGCGTACTCGTCGTGCTGTTCGTGTGCGTGCACCGCGCGCTCGGCGAGCCGCCGACCGAGCGCCGGTGAAAGGCGGGCCGCGATGCGCGCCAGTACCGATGGCCGACCGTTCTTCTTGCGGAAATCCGGCAGCAGATGAAAACCCAGGTAAGGCACGAACAGCACCGCCGCTACCCAGGACACCAGCAGCGCAATCACCGTCACCTGGAAGATCGACCGTGTGTACTCGCCGGTGGAAGACGCCGCCGTGGCGATGGGCAGGAAGCCGGCCGCCGTCACCAGCGTGCCCGACAGCATCGGCATCGCGGTCGACGTGTAGGCGAAGCTCGCCGCCTTGGCGCGCTCCCAGCCCTGCTCCATCTTGGTCGCCATCATCTCGACGGCGATGATCGCGTCGTCAACCAGCAGTCCGAGCGCGATGATCAACGCACCGAGCGAGATCTTGTGCAGGCCGATGTCGAACAAGTCCATGAACAGGAAAGTGATTGCCAAAACCACCGGGATGATGATCAGCACCACCACGCCGGTACGAAAGCCCAGCGACAGGAGGCTGACCGCCATTACGATGATCACCGCCTCGGCCAGCACCCGGACGAACTCCCCCACCGAACTGCGCACCGCGCGCGGCTGATCGGCCACCCGTTCGAAGCGGATGCCGAGCGGCAGTTGCGCCTCGATGCGCTTGACCACTTCGTCGAGCCGGTGACCGAGGGCGACGATATCGCCCCCCGCCTGCATCGACACGCCGATGCCGAAGGCGTCTTCACCCATGAAGCGCATGCGCTCGCCCGGCGGATCGAGATAGCCGCGCTTCACGTCGGCCACGTCGCCCAAGCGGAACACGCGCCCCTTGGCTCGGATCAGCGTGTCGCCGATGGCGTCGAGATCGTCGAACTGGCCAGACGGCCGCAGCCAGATGCGTTCGTCCGTCGTCTCGAAGAAACCCGCGCCGGTCTTGGCATTCTGCTCGGACAGCGCACTGGCGATATCGGCAAGGTTAAGGCCGAAGGTAGCCAGCTTGGTGTTGGAAAGCTCCACGAACACGCGCTGCGGCTGTTCGCCGAAGAAACTCACCTTGGCGACGTCGGGCACCCGCAGCAACTCGTTCCGGATGGCGTCGGCATGTCGCTTGAGTTCGGCGTGCGACACACCCTCGCCCACCAGCGCGAAGATGTTGCCGTAGGTGTCGCCGAATTCGTCGTTGAAATACGGACCCTGCACGCCGCTCGGCAAGGTGGCGCGGATGTCCCCCACCTTCTTGCGCGCTTGGTACCACACCTCCGGAATCTCGAGCGCATGGGTCGAGTCCTTCGCCAGAAAGAACACCAGCGACTCGCCCGGCTTGGAATAGCTGCGGACCACGTCGATCTGGGCGATTTCCTGCAGCTTCTTCTCGATCTTGTCGGTGACCTGCCGCTCGACCTCTTGCGCACTGGCGCCCGGCCACTCGGCCCGCACCACCATGACCTTGAAGGTGAAAGGCGGATCTTCCGATTGCCCCAGCCGCGTGTAGGCCAAGCTGCCGATCAGTGTCAGCGCCACCAGGAAATACAACACCAGGGACGGGTGCTCCAGCCCCCACGCCGAGACGTTGAAACCGCGCTTGAAGCCGCGCCGCCCGCTCATCGTTGCACATCCAGCGCGACCGGCGCGCCCTCTTCGACGGAACGCACCTTTTCCCCCGCCACCAGCTTATGGACGCCGGCGACGACCACCCTCGCCGCATCCGGCAGATTCGCCCGCAGCACGGCGCCGTCCTCGCGGTAGGCAATCACATCGACCGCCTGCGGCCTGACAATGCCATCTCCATCGACCAGCCAGACCACGTCACGCCCCGCATCGCGACTGAGCGCAGCGCCGGGCAACACCACGGTGTCCGCGCTGTCCGTGGCGAAAGCCGCAGTCGCAGTCGCGCCGAGCTGCAGCGCGGCGTCAGCCGCAGGAACACTGACGCGCACGGCAAAGGTTCGCGTCGCCGCATCGGCCATCGGGGTCACTTCACGGACCACGCCCGGGTAGGCCTGGTCGGGCACGCTCCACAACCGCACGACCGCCTTTACGCCGGGCACAAGCTGGCGCACCCGGTTCTCCGGCGCATGGATCAACACTTCGCGCTCGCCCGGGCGTGCCAGGCGGAAAACGGCCTGACCGACTGCCACGACCTGGCCGACTTCTGCAGCCTGCCCCGTCACCACCCCGTCGCTGTCCGCCACGAGCTCGGCGTAACCGGCCTGGTTGCGTGCGGTTGCGGCCTGCGCGCGCGCCTGGCGCAGGCGCGCAGCAGCGGCATCGTGCGCGCTGCTGCGCGTGTCCAGCGCCGATGCGCTGATGAAATTCCGCGCGCGCAAACCTTGAGCACGCTCCAGCTCGGCTCGCGCCAGCGCCACATCCGCCTCGGCTGCGGCCACCTGCGCCACGGCTGCCGCCGCGGCCAACTCGGCATCCTGCGGATCGAGCCGGGCAAGCACTTGGCCACGCCTGACGACGGCACCGACATCGACCCGGCGCTCGACCAGTTTGCCGCCGATCCGGAAACCGAGATCGCTTTCGAAGCGGGCCCTGACTTCGCCGGTATAGACCTGCATCGCCGCAGCGCCACCGGCCTTTCCGACACTGCGGACGAGCACCGTAGGCAGCACAGCCTGAGGCGGCGCCGGCGGCGAACACGCGGTGAGGGAGAGCGTGACCAGAACGGCCATTGCAGACTTGCGCTTCATCTGACATCTCCCGCCCGGCCCGGCTGGGCTTTCAGTCCGTGCAAAACCAGATCGATGTGCGCGGCGACATAGGCCCGCGGCTCGATACCCTTGCCGCAACAGGCGGCGAAGGAATGGCGCCACATCGTCAGGTGGATCAGCGGCGCGATCAGCAGGGTGCCGATCAGGTCCGGATCGACCGGCCGGAACACGCCGATATCGATCCCGCGCTGCACGGCAATCCGCAGCAGACCGAGGCCGCGCTCGATCACCGCGTCGTTGTAGTAGCTGGCCACCTCCGGGAAATTGCCCGCCTCGGACATCATCAGCTTGGGAATGCCGCCGAATTCGGTCGACCCGATGCGCTCCCACCACCCTAAAAGGAAGGCGCGCAGCAGGCCGACCGGATCATTAGCGTAGTCCGCCAGCAGTGCTTCGGCCGCATCGATGGCCGGGACGATGCCTTCGTTGATGACCGCCTTGAACAGGGCTTCCTTGTTGTCGAAGTAGAGGTAGAGCGTGCCCTTCGACACCCCCGCGCGCGCCGCAACCTCATCCAGCCGGGTGGCCGCGAAGCCCTTCTCCACGAACAGTGCAAGCGCCGCCGCGGTCAGTTCCTGCGGCCGCGCCTCCTTGCGACGGCGCCGGACGGGCGCATTCCCGCCTGTGTCGGCGACCACTGCACCAGCTTGCTGCTTCCCGCCTTCCCTCCGACCTGCCATTGGATGCCTCGCCTTCCGCGCTAATAACTAACCAGTCAGTCATTAAATACGGAGATGGAACCTGGCGACAATAGATTTTTTCGATCCCTCTCAGGGCAGCGAGCCCTTTTCGGTCCGCACGAGCGCCACGCCTGTACCGCAGACGCCCCGGACCCTCGTCACCGCCAGGCCTCTACGTACCACGTCAGCCATGAGCACAGCATCTTCCGCATTGCTGCCCCACTGCCCGACGACGCGCAAGCTGCGACTGTCGACGGCGACACCTCCTTGGGCGCCCCACACCCACATCCTGCCGCCCGACTCATCCAGCGCCATGGCCTGCGGGCAGTCCAGCGACAACGGCACGCTGCCCAGCGGCGCCACGCCGCCGCGTATCGAATAGGCCTCCAGCCGCAGCGGCTGCGCCACCAGCCGGAACACCACCTGCCGCTCGGGCCATTCGAGATCGCCCAGTGCGCCGCCCGGCGCGCCTGCCGGGCCACCGCAAGCCGACAGCACAGTGCCTGCCAGCGCCGCGGTCACCACGGCCACCGCTCCGCCATGCCACCACCTCAACAACCGCGGCGCCACTTGCTGCGTGCCAACCGCCCGGTGTCCGTCCCGTCTGGTATCCATCCCTTGCATCCTTGACAATGCCTAACCTGGAACCAGACACTACCTGACACTTTTCAAATGAAAATGAACAGCTGCGTCAGCAACGGAGGCACCGTACCGGTGGAACGGGCAGTACAGTCCGCCCCCGCCGGACATGCACCGCGACGATGCTGGGAAAGGACATTGCCATGCTGATGGTCAGCCTAGACAGCAGCCACCCGACACCGCTGGTCGAGCAGATCGTCGAAGCCGTGCGCGGCCAGATCGACGACCGCATCCTGCGTCCGGGCATGCGGCTGCCACCGATCCGCAGACTGGCCGAAACGCAGCGCGTGAGCCGTTTCACCGTGGTCGAGGCCTATGACCGGCTGGTCGCGCTCGGCTACCTGCATTCGCGCCGCGGCTCCGGTTTCTATGTCGCACCGCGCCGCGACCCGGCAGGCGACCGCAGCACTGCCGCCACCGATCGCGCGGTCGACGTCGCCTGGCTGATGCGCCAGGTGCTGGACGACAAGCCGGGCGTGATCAAGGCGAGTACCGGCTGGCTGCCGGAATCCTGGCTGGACGAGGAAGGACTGCGTCGCCACCTGCGCACGCTGTCGCGGCGCGCCGACGCCCGCCTCACCGGCTACGGCACGCCGCAGGGCTATCTGCCGCTGCGCCGCCAGTTGCAGGTGAAGCTGGCGGAGTTCGGCATCGGCGCGCCGCCCGAGCAGATCGTGCTGACCGAAGGCGCAACCAGCGCGCTCGACATCGTTGCCCGCCACCTGGTGAAGCCGGGCGACACCGTGCTGGTGGACGATCCGGGCTATTTCAACTTCTTCGGCAACCTGCGCCTGCAGGGCGCCAAGCTGATCGGCGTGCCGCGCGGCAGTGACGGCCCTGACATCGCCGCGCTCGAGGCCTTGCTGGAGCATCACCAGCCGCGGGTCTTCTTCACCCACTCGGTGCTGCACAATCCGACCGGCGCCGACCTTTCGCCCAGCGCCGCCTTCCGCATCCTTCAGCTCGCGGAGAAGCACGACTTCCTCGTCATCGAGGACGACACCTACGCCGACTTCCATCCACATGCCAGCACGCGGCTGGCGACGCTGGACCAGCTGAATCGCGTGATCTTCGTCGGCAGCTTCTCAAAGACGCTGTCAGGCAGTCTGAGGGTGGGCTTCTTCGCGGCGCGGCCCGATCTCGTTGCCGAACTCACCGACGTCAAGCTGCTCACGACGCTGTGCTCCTCGGAATTCAACGAGCAGCTCGTCTACCAGATGCTCACCGACGGCCACTACCGCAAGTACCTGGAGCGTCTGCACGGCCGCCTCGCCCGCGCGACCGAAGCCACCCTGCGCATGCTGGAACGCACCGGACTCGAAACTTTCATCGAACCGCGCGGCGGGGTCTTCCTGTGGGCGCGGCCGCCCGGCATCGACGACGCCGCTGCGCTCGCCACCCGCGCCGCGACCCAGGGCATCATGCTGGCGCCGGGCAAGGCCTTCCGCCCCCAGATGCAGGCGAGCCCATGGATACGCTTCAACGTCGCCTTCTCGACCGACCCCGCGGTGGAGCGCTTCCTGGGCGAACACCTGGGCGCGGGCTGAAACCGCGCCAGCCCGGACCCCGCCGCCTCAACGCGATTCGAGGATGAGACGGCCGTTTGCCGGCTGGATGGGGCGGGAATTGCGAGGGTAGAGCCGCGCGAAGATGCCGAGCTGCTCGTCCGATACCGGTACCGGCGTCTTCATCACCACCCACAGCACCCCTTCGGTGCACGGCGGCGTCGTCTGCGAGCCCATGTAGAGGAAATGCGCCGGACTGGCCGGCAGAAAGGCGCCGAGATCTATCGTCGTCGCCGGCATGTAGCCGCTGCCCTTCTCCAGCGGCAGGTTGTTCCACAGGGCCTGCAACAGCGGATTGGCCTCGGCGCCGCGCTCCAGCATCACCGCCACCGTCGCCAGCCGGCCGTCGAGGTCGCGGTGGTGGAAATGCGCGGACATGTCGGCTGCACGTCCGCCGACGCGTTCTTCCGACGGCCGGTGCAAGGTGAGGTGGGTCAGCTCGTAGCGCCGCCCGCGCACCTCGATGCCCATACCTTCGCCGACATTGACCTGCAGCGTATTGCCGGTATCGGTGATGCGGAAGCGCGTCGTGCGGTAATCGAACCTGACCGGCTCCAGGTCCACGGCCACGCCTTCGCGCAGATCGACCGGCGACTGCCGGCTGCCCTCGCTGCAGAGTTTCCAGTCGGGCCGCAACTTCGCCCAATGCTCCGGGCCTGTGTCGCCTTCGTAGCTCCAGCGCGAATCGGTCAGCGCCGCAGCGGCACGCGCGGCCTGCGCCGCCGGCGTCGGCCGCGAGCTTTCGGCACGCGCCGGACTCGTCGCCGGCACACTCGCCGGCGGGCTCGATGACGCGCTGACCGCCGGACTGAGCGGCCGGGGCGCAGCGTCGGCCACAGACGCCGACTGCGTCGCAGGCGCCGGACGCTGGACTGGCATGGGCGCAGCGGCCGGTGTGCCGCCGCCCGCCGGCACCGCAACGGCCTCGGCCACCTTGTCGCGCGACGGCACAGACCCGGCATCCGCCGGCTTGTAGTCGGCCGCACGCACCGCCGGCTGGGGAGTCGGCGCAGGTTTGGCGGGCGCCGCAGCCGGTGTCGCAGCGGCGACGCCCGGCGCTGCCCTGACAGGCCCGTCCGGCTTGATCCCGGCCGACGCCTGCGGCTTGACCGCAGGCGCTGCCTTGGCCTTCGCCTCCGCAGCTACAGCAAGCTTTTCCAGGTCGCTCACCGTCGGCGGCCGGCAGACCTCGCGCCACATCCGTTCGTCCACCGAATTGCGCGCCACCAGCACCGGACTGGCATCGGTCACCGCCTCCTCGCGTATCACCCGTCCGGCACCGTCGAGATACACCCGCTTGATGGTGAAGAAACTGCGGTTGGCGCAGTCGTATCGATTGAGCGCGCGTATCGTCGCGTAACCCGACTTGCGCGCCTCGTCCGGCGACAGCACGACACGGCCCCACGACACCTTGGTGCCGCGATCCGAATCGAAGATGCTGGCGCGGTCGATCTCGACCCTGCGGTCGCGATCGCTGAGAACGAGCTGCCATTCGTCCGCGACCGCGGACGGAACAAGGCCCAGGCTCAAGGGCACACTCAAGGCGGCGACGATCAGGCGGAGCTTCATGGCGCTATCCGGGAGGCTTACATGCCTTGTTTCGGCACGGCGCGCGATATCTTGAGCCCGTCGTCCTCCCCGCAACGGGATCGCCGCACCGCTTGTCAGTCGCCGCACCATCCAGTATCTTCGGCCCCTTGCCGTTAGGGGTGCCCGAGCCGAGGTCGGCCACGGGCTGAGAGAGTCCCTCAACACCTGATCCGGATCGTGCCGGCGTAGGGAAACGCGTTCATGAGTTCATCCAGCACCAGTCCCCGTTCCATTCCGAATGTCCTGTCCATCGCCGGTGTCGATCCGAGCGGTGGCGCCGGCATCTTCGCCGACATCAAGACCTTTTCCGCGCTCGGCGCCTACGGCTGCGGCGTGATCGCCGCGCTCACCGCGCAGAACACCCAGGCGGTCACCGGCGTGCATGTGCCGCCGACCGACTTCCTGCGCCTGCAGCTCGACACCCTGTTCGCCGACGTCGCGGTGCATGCCACCAAGATCGGCATGCTCGGCAGCGCCGAAGTCACCGCCACCGTGGCCGACCGCCTGGCCCACTGGCAGGCGAAGAACGTGGTGCTCGATCCGGTGATGGTGGCCAAGAGCGGCGACACCCTGCTGGCGAAGAACGCGATCGCGATGATGCGCGAGGCGCTGTTCCCGCAGTCCTTCATGATCACACCCAACCTGCCCGAAGCCGGAGTGCTGCTGGAGCAGCGCGCGCCGGAATCGGTCAAGGAGATGTACCGCGCCGCCGAGCGCCTGCGCGAGTTGCTGCCACTGTCGAGCGAACGCTGGGTAATGCTGAAGGGCGGCCACCTGCCCAGCAGCGAGGTGGTCGACCTGCTGTTCGACGGCGACCGCATGATCGAACTGCCGGCGCCGCGCATCGACACAAAGAACACTCACGGCACCGGCTGCACGCTGTCGTCCGCGATCGCTGCGCTGCTGCCGCAGGCCGCCGGCGCGCAGTGGGGTGCCCTCCGCCCGGTCGAGGCGGCGGTACGCCAGGCTCGCCAATGGCTGCTCGGCGCCATCGCCCACAGCGGCGAACTCGCCGTCGGCAGCGGCCACGGCCCGGTGCATCACTTCCACGCGCTGTGGCGGCGCTGACGCCCACCATCCACACCGACAAGAAGCAGCCGCGAACCTGCCTCGACACCCCCAGCCCCGAATTCCCCAGGAGACCCGTATGAACGCCAAGGAACACTTCATCGCCACCCAGGCCAAGGTGGATGAAGCCGCCATCGCCCCGCTGCCCAATTCGCGCAAGATCTACGTCGAAGGCTCGCGCCCCGACATCCGCGTGCCGATGCGCGAGATCAGCCAGAGCGACACCCCGGCCTCCTTCGGCGCCGAGCCCAATCCGCCGATCTACGTGTACGACTGTTCCGGCCCCTACACCGACCCGCAGGCGAAGATCGACATCCGCTCCGGCCTGCCGGCGCTGCGCGCCGGCTGGATCGCCGAACGCGGAGACACCGAGCAGCTCGCCGACCTCAGCTCCGAATTCGGCCGCCAGCGTGCCACCGATCCGAAGCTGGACGAACTGCGCTTCCCCGGCCTGCACCGCAAGCCGCTGCGCGCCAAGGCCGGCGCCAACGTCACCCAGATGCACTACGCCCGGCGCGGCATCGTCACGCCGGAAATGGAATTCATCGCCATCCGCGAGAACCTGCGCCGCAAGGAATACGTGGAGTCGCTGAAGGCGGCCGGCCCCACCGGCACGCGCATGGCCGAACTGCTCGCCCGCCAGCATCCGGGCCAGCACTTCGGCGCCGCCATCCCGGCGGAGATCACCCCGGAGTTCGTGCGCGACGAAGTCGCCCGCGGCCGCGCCATCATCCCCAACAACATCAACCATCCGGAATCCGAGCCGATGATCATCGGCCGCAACTTCCTGGTGAAGATCAACGCCAACATCGGCAACTCGGCGCTCGGCTCCTCGATCAGCGAGGAAGTCGACAAGATGACCTGGTCGATCCGCTGGGGCGGCGACACCGTGATGGACCTCTCCACCGGCAAGAACATCCACGAGACGCGCGAGTGGATCATCCGCAACTCGCCGGTGCCGATCGGCACGGTGCCGATCTACCAGGCGCTGGAGAAAGTGGACGGCAAGGCCGAGGATCTCACCTGGGAGATCTTCCGCGACACGCTGATCGAGCAGGCCGAGCAGGGCGTGGACTACTTCACCATCCACGCCGGCGTGCTGCTGCGCTACATCCCGCTCACCGCCAAGCGCATGACCGGCATCGTCTCGCGCGGCGGCTCGATCATGGCGAAGTGGTGCCTGGCGCATCACAAGGAGAGCTTCCTCTACACCCACTTCGAGGAAATCTGCGAAATCATGAAGGCCTACGACGTGGCCTTCAGCCTCGGCGACGGCCTGCGCCCCGGCTCGATCTACGACGCCAACGACGAAGCCCAGCTCGGCGAACTCAAGACCCTGGGCGAACTCACCCAGATCGCGTGGAAACACGACGTGCAGGTGATGATCGAAGGCCCGGGCCATGTGCCGCTGCACATGATCAAGGAGAACATGGATCTCCAGCTCGAGCAGTGCCACGAGGCGCCCTTCTACACCCTGGGGCCGCTCACCACCGACATCGCGCCGGGCTACGACCACATCACCAGCGGCATCGGCGCCGCCACCATCGGCTGGTACGGCACCGCCATGCTGTGCTACGTGACGCCCAAGGAGCACCTCGGCCTGCCCAACAAGCAGGACGTCAAGGAAGGCATCATCACCTACAAGCTCGCCGCCCACGCCGCCGACCTCGCCAAGGGCCACCCGGGCGCGCAGATCCGCGACAACGCGCTGTCCAAGGCGCGCTTCGAGTTCCGCTGGGAAGACCAGTTCAACCTCGGCCTCGATCCGGACAAGGCCAAGGAATTCCACGACGAGACCCTGCCCAAGGAATCGGCCAAGGTCGCCCACTTCTGCTCGATGTGCGGCCCGCACTTCTGTTCGATGAAGATCACCCAGGACGTGCGCGACTTCGCCGCCAAGGAAGGCATCGCCGAAGAAGACGCGCTGAAGAAGGGCATGGAGGTGAAGGCGGTGGAATTCGTCAAGAGCGGTGCCGAGGTCTATCGCAACGTCTGAAACGCCCGCCGTTCAGTGAAGCAGGGGCCGCCCGCAAGCGCGGCCCTTTTTTCGTCCACCGCGCCACCGCCCCGTCCGCGCACCAAACCTACGCCGGCAAGCTTTCCGAATTCAGCCCGCGGCCCTTCAGCCATTCGTCCAGCAGCGGCATCACCCGCAGGTACTCGCCATGCCCCTGCCGGTACAGCAGGCTGCGATTGACCAGCCGCCGCAGCGCCTGCTGGGCGACGCCGCGGGAAAAACCCAGCCGCGAGTAGATCGCCAGCGACTCTTCGGAAAACAGATCCCTGCCTTCCAGCAGGCGCAGGTACACCGCCTTGTCCGACAGCGCGAGTCCGGCCCACAGGCGCTCGCACCAGCCGTCCTGGCCCACCAGGCTTTCCTCGATCTGCGCCCACACCAGGCGCCAGTCGTCGGTGGCCAGCAGCACCATGCGCTCGACCAGGCCGGTGACCAGCTGGGCGTTGCGGCCGACGCGCTCGAACAAGGCCCACAAGGCGTCGCCGTCGCAGGCGAGACCGGTGATGTGGCGGTGGATCGCGACCAGATGCTCGACGAAGGGCCGCTCCAGCGGCGGGAAGTCGAGCACCGTGGCGAAATTGAAGAAGGGGGCGCGCTGGTCTTCGAACAGGCGCTGCAGATCGGCCAGCGACGAGCCGGTGAACACCACCCGCATGGTCGACGGCGCCGTATCGAGCAAGGTGCGTAGCGAGGCGGCGAAGGTGGCGAACTGGGCCGACGTGGCGAGATGCTGGATTTCATCGAGCACGATCAGCGCGCCGCGGCCACCGAGGTGGCGCACCCAGGCGTCGAACAACCCGGCGACGGCCGTGAGCTGGTCGGGCGGCGCCGCCTGAGGCCGATCGGCGCGTTCCACCTCGGCGCTGAGATCGAGTCCGGCTGAGAAACCCAGGCGCAGCTTCGGCTTCCAGCGGCTTTCCGGCATGGCCGCCTGCAAGGCACGGGCAAAGGCCAGATGCGGCTGATCCTTGTTCTCCCAGAACGAGCAGTAAAGCGGCACTACGCCCTTGGCCTCGGCCGCGGGCAGCAGGTCGCGTTGCAGGAACTCGGTCTTGCCGATGCGCCGCCGCCCGAAGAAGGCCAGCCGCGCAATGCCCTGATCGAAGAGCTTCTCGAGATAATCGGAAGCGAGCCCGGTGCGCGGAAAGTGCCAGTCGATCGGCTGCATTCTTATACACCTCATGTATATAAACGTTTATATACACACGATGTATACTTCAGCGGCAAGGCTTGTCAAGCCAGCCGCCCCACCCCGGGGGTACGAAGCAAGACAGGCAAGCGCGCATTCCCGCGCGCAGCGCGGACGTCAGCCCCCCAATGCGGCTAAACTGGCGGGCTGACGTATCGATCCCGCCGCTTGCAAGCGGCGGGATCATCGAAATCCGCTTTCCGCCGAATGACCTCACCCGACAGCTACACCGAAGCCGACATCATCGGCTGGCTAGGCCAGCACGAAGTCGACAAGGGCCGCGCCTACCTGCCCGCCGTCTCGCAGCTCGAATGCAGCGGCGACATCCTGCATGCCCGCGTGCGCGGCACGCGCGCCACGCCCTATGCCGTGACCGCACAAGTGCGCTCGGACCCGTGGCGCGGGCCCTTCCTGCTGTCGCACTGCACCTGCCCGGTGGGCGACAGCTGCAAGCACGTCGCCGCCACCCTGCTCGCCTGGCTGGCCCGCCGCGAGGGCCCGGAGCGGCCGCGCGAGCAGGTGCTGGCCTGGATAGACGCCTTTCGCGAAGCCGCTGCCCCGCCCGCTGAAAAAGAAGCGCGCGCGCGCAAGGCGGCCAGTGCCGTCCACGCCCTGCGCTATCTGATCCAGCACGCCGGCAGCGGCGAATACCTGGTGAGCTGCCACAAGGTGCGCCTCGACAAGCACGGCCAGATCCGCGGCGCCGAGAGCTGGACCAACTTCGAACGCGCCTTCGAGGCGCCGCCCTCCTTCATCGACGATGTCGACCTCGACATCCTTGGTCTGCTATGGGCGCAGCGGCCACGTGGCCGCCATCTGCCGCATGCCCTGCCACTAGACGGCCGCCACGCTGCCACCCTGCTCGACAAGCTCGTCGCCAGCGGCCGCGCCCACCTCGATGCGCTCGACAAGCCCGCGCTCCACGCGGGCGGATCCCGCCCCGGCATACCGGAGTGGCACACCACCCGCGAAGGCCTGCGCGCCGCCAGCCTCAAGCTGACGCCGCCGGCCGACTGCGTGCTACCGCTGCAACCGCCCTGGTATGTCGACCGCGCCACCGGCCTTGCCGGCCCTGTGACGCTGGAGGCCCCCGTCGAACAGATCGTGCGCCTGCTGCGCCTGCCGCCGCTGACGCCGACCGAGGCCGAACTCGTCGCCGACGCCCTGCACGATCTTGCCCCCCAGCTGCCGGCCCCGCTCGCCACCGGCGAACCGCCGCTCAAGCTCGACGGCAAGCCGGTGCCGGTGCTGCGGATCGGCACCGTACCGGTCTACAGTGTCAATTTCCGCGACTACCCGGCCTACGGCGTCACCCGCTTCGATTACGCCACGCTGGCCTTCCGCTATGGCCCGCTCACCGTCGAGGCGGCCGACACCGCGCTCTTCCACGTACTCGACGACGGCCGCAGCGCGCGCCTGACGCGCGACCACCCGGCCGAAGCGGCCGCTGCCCGGCGGCTGACCCACGCCGGCTTCGCCAAGGTCGCGCCTGCCAAGGTGCATGCCGGCTATGCCGGCGCCCCGCCCCACATGCTCGGGCTGGCGTGCGAGTCCGACTGGGCGCGCTTCACCGCCGAGGACGTGCCGGCGCTGCGCGCCGAGGGCTGGGCGGTGGAGATGCCGGAGGATTTCCGCCACCACGCGATCGACATCGACGAACTGCTGCTCGACGTCGACGAGGGCGAAGGCGGCTGGCTCGACATCTCGCCCGGCATCGAGGTCGAAGGCCGCCGGTTGGCGCTGGCACCGCTGCTCGCCGAGCTTTTCGCCCAGGACCCGCGCTGGCTGTCCGGCGGTCTGGAGCGCATCGCCGATACCGAACCGGTCATCCTGCACCACGACATCCTCGGCCGCCTGCGCCTGCCGGCCGGACGCCTCAAGCCGCTGGTGCGCGCGCTGGTGGATCTCTTCGACCACGCTGCCGGCCCCAGTCTGCGGCTGTCGCGGCTCGACTCGGTGCGGCTGGCCGAACTCGCGCTGCCCGGTCGCGGCGCCGCCACGCTCGCCGCCTACGCCGCCCGTCTGCGCGACAGCAGCGGCGTGGCCGCGGTGGCGCAGCCGGCGGGGTTTCGCGCCGAATTGCGGCCCTACCAGCTCGAAGGCCTCGCCTGGCTGCAGCACCTTGTCCGCAACGATCTCGCCGGCATCCTGGCCGACGACATGGGCTTGGGCAAGACCGCTCAGACGCTCGCCCACCTGCTCGCGCTCAAGCAGGCCGGCAGGCTGGACCGGCCGGCACTGGTGATCCTGCCGACCTCGCTGGTGTTCAACTGGCAAGCCGAAGCCGAGCGCTTCACACCCGACCTGCGCGTGCTCAAGCTGCACGGCAGCGACCGCCACGGCCTCTTCGAGCAGCTCGATGCCGGCAAGCGCAAGTCACGCATCGACGTCGCCATCACCACCTATCCGCTGCTGTGGCGTGACGCCGAAGCCCTGCAGGCACGTGAATGGAGCCTGCTCATCCTCGACGAAGCGCAGACGGTGAAGAACGTCGCCAGCAAGGGCGCCCAGGTAATCCGTCAGCTGAAGGCGCGCCATCGCCTCGGCCTCACCGGCACGCCGCTGGAAAACCACCTCGGCGAACTATGGGCGCAGTTCGATTTCCTGCTGCCCGGCTTCCTCGGTGACCAGAAGCACTTCGTCAAGACCTGGCGCACACCGATCGAGAAACACGGCGACACCGTGCGCCGCGACCTGCTCGCCGCCCGCCTCAAGCCCTTCATCCTGCGGCGACGCAAGGAGGACGTGGCCAAGGAGTTGCCGCCCAAGACCGTGATCGTGCGCAGCGTCGGCCTCGAAGGCGGCCAGCGCGACCTCTACGAGACGGTGCGGGCCGCGATGAACGGCAAGATCCGCGACGAGATCGCCGCCAAGGGCTACGCGCGCAGCCAGATCGTCATCCTCGACGCCCTGCTCAAGCTGCGCCAGGTGTGCTGCGACCCGCGGCTGCTGAAAACCACCGCGGCAGCCGCCAAGGTCAAGGAACGCGCCAAGCTCGACCTGCTGATGGGCA
Organism: Azoarcus sp. DD4; assembly: GCF_006496635.1. Lineage (NCBI taxonomy): Bacteria > Pseudomonadati > Pseudomonadota > Betaproteobacteria > Rhodocyclales > Zoogloeaceae > Azoarcus > Azoarcus sp. DD4. The sequence goes on along the minus strand of NZ_CP022958.1, from coordinate 1,073,942 downwards.
TGCTTCCGGAGCTGATCGACGAAGGCCGCCGCATCCTGGTGTTCTCGCAATTCACCCAGATGCTGGCGCTGATCGCGGCCGAGCTGGACAAGGCGAAGATCGGCTGGGTGGCGCTCACCGGCGATACCCGCGACCGCCGCATCCCGGTGGAGGACTTCCAGAAGGGCCGCGCGCCGGTGTTCCTGATCAGCCTCAAGGCCGGCGGAGTCGGCCTCAATCTCACCACCGCCGACACCGTGATCCACTACGACCCGTGGTGGAATCCGGCGGCCGAGAACCAAGCCACCGACCGCGCCCACCGCATCGGCCAGGACAAGCCGGTGTTCGTGTTCAAGCTGATCTGCGCCGGCAGCATCGAAGAGCGCATCCTCGCCCTGCAGGAAAAAAAGGCCGCGCTCGCCGCCGGCGTCCTGTCGGAAGACGCCAACGCGCTGGCGAAATTCGGCGAATCGGACATCGCCGCGCTGCTGGCGCCGCTGCCGGAAGCGTAAACGCCCACGGCCCGGAGGATTTCTCCACCGGGCCGTGGGTGTGCTGCGCGCAGCCGATCAGCGTGCCGCGGCAGGCTCCGCGACGAAGATTTCCACGCGTCGGTTCATCGCCCGGCCGCTGCTGGTCGAATTGTCGGCGACAGGCTCGCGCGAACCGCGACCGTCGATCGCAATCCGGCTGGACGCCACGCCGCGCCCAACCAGGTAGTCACGCGTCGCCGATGCCCGATTGACCGACAGCGGGTTATTCACCGCGTCGCTGCCGGTACTGTCGGTGTGCCCGATGATGGTCACCGAAGTCACCGTGTGCTGGTTGAGGCTGGTGGCGAAGCGGTCGAGCACCGGCCGCATGTTGGGCTTGATGTCGTAACGGCCGGTATCGAAGGAGATATCGCTCGGGATGTCGAGCTTGAGCCGGTTGTCGGCGGTCTGCGACACGCTGACGCCGGTACCTTGGGTGGCCTGCTCCATCGCGGCCTTCTGTTCCTGCATGCGCTTGGACCACAGGTAACCGCCACCGGCGCCGATCGCCGCACCGGCCGCCGCGCCGATGGCGGTGGCTTCGCCGCGGTTGCCCTTGCCCGAGGTCGCCGCACCGAGCACGGCACCGGCCACCGCGCCGATGGCGGCGCCCGTTCCGGTATCGCGCTGGGTTTCGTTCATGCCGGCGCAGCCGCTCAGGCCGGCGGTGGCAAGGGACAAACAGGTCAGGGAAATGATGATGCGTTTCATGGCAGCGGGCCTCCGTTCTTGTTCATTGCGATTCGTTCGACCACGGGTCGGGGCATAGATTCTCGAACGCTCCGGCACCAAATGCTGCCGGCCGAATGCAACAAAGCTTGAAGGCCGCCGCGACCTCAGCCGCGCATCGCGTTGAAGAGGCTGTACCCCGCCCAGGTCATCAGCACCGAGCCGGCAACATGGGCCAGCAGGTGCAGCGTCAGCCAGCCCCAGGCGCCGCGCTGAACGAAATGGAAAGCTTCCGCCGACCAGGTCGAAAAGGTGGTCAGCCCGCCGAGCAGGCCGGTGGTCAGCAGCAGCTTCAGGGCCGGCGACAGCGCCGGCCAGGCCTGGATCACGGCCAATGCGAGCCCCATCAGAAAACCGCCGATCAGGTTGGCGGCCAGGGTGCCCAGCGGCATCGCCGCGAACAGCGGATTGAGCCATACGCCCAAACCCCAGCGCAGCCAGGCGCCGACGGCAGCGCCGCCGCCGACGGCCAGGAAAGCGGATGCGTGCATTACCCCTCCGGAATGATTCAGCCGCCGCAGTTTAGCCGAGGCCTGTAACCCGGCGTCACAAAACCGGGGGGGCCGGCACGCCGCTCAGCGCCGGCAGGTGCTCGCCCAGCGCGCGCATGTCGGCGCCGCTGGGATGCTGGAACACCCGCAGGCCGAATTCCGGCAGGATGGCCAGCAGGTGGTCGAAGATGTCCGACTGTATGCCCTCGTAGGCCACCCAGGCGGTGGTGTTGGTGAAGCAGTAGAGCTCCAGCGGCAGTCCGTCCGACGTCGGCGCGAGCTGGCGCACCATCAGCGTCATCTGCTGATGGATGCCGGGATGCTTGCGCAGGTAGCGATCCACGTAGGCGCGGAAAGTGCCGATGTTGGTGACGCGGCGGCGGTTGACGATGTCGCGCTCGCCGCCCGGCAGGCTGGCGTTCCAGGCTTCCAGCTCGGCCTCCTTGGCCGGCAGGTAGCCGTCGAGCAGGGCGAAGCGGTCGAGCCGGTGGCGTTCCTCGTCCGTGAGGAAACGGATGCTCTGCTGATCGAGGAAGAGGCTGCGCTTGATGCGCCGCCCGCCGGCTTCGCGCATGCCGCGCCAGTTGCGGAAAGAATCGGAGATCAACCGCTTGGTCGGGATGTTGGTGATGGTCTTGTCCCAGTTCTGCACCTTCACCGTGTGCAGCGCGATGTCGATGACGTCGCCGTCGGCGTTCAACTGCGGCATTTCTATCCAGTCGCCGACGCGCACCATGTCGTTGGAGCTCAGTTGCACACTCGCCACCAGCGACAGCAGCGTGTCCTGGAAGATCAGCAGCAGCACCGCCGCCATCGCGCCCAGGCCGGACAGCAGGATGAGCGGCGAACGATCGACCAGGCTGGCCACCACCAGGATGGCGGCGATCACATAGACCGCGATCTTCACCACCTGGATGTAGCCCTTGATCGGCCGCAGATGGGCGTCCGGCCGACGCTGGTAGAGCGCGTTCACAAGGTTGAGCGTGCCGGACAGCGCCAGCGCCACCGTGAGCACGATGAAGGCGCTGGCCACGTTTTCCACCACCGTCGCCACGGCGGCCGGCAGCCCCGGCACCAGTCTGACGCCGATCGCCAGCACCAGGGCGGGGACCACGTTGGCCAGGCGGCCGATCACGCCCAGCGGCGTCAGCTCCGGGCTCTTCGCCAGCGCCGTGGCGCTGACCAGCCGGCGCAGGCCGCGCAGCAGGATGTGGCGCGTCACCCAGTTGGCCAGCCAGGCGGTCAGTACCAGGCCGGCGAGCGCAGCCAAGGTGTAGGTCAGCGGATGGCCTTGCAGCCATGCGAGCACTTCGGTGAGTTCATCGTTCATGCGTGATTCCTTGCCGCTTCCGGCCACGACGGGCATTCATTCGGCCAAACATTATAAACACGCAGGTTCGGCACCCCCGGCGGCCGGCCGGGACAGGGCATCGGCTACAATCACGCCCATCCGCATGCAACCCGGCTCAGTGCCGTCTTCCAGAATCTCACGAACCGATGAACCCGAACGACAACAAGGACGGCGCCCCCGTCGCCCCGAGCAACTTCATCCGTAACCTCATCGACGAGGACAACCGCAGCGGCAAGTGGGGCGGCCGGGTCGAGACCCGCTTCCCGCCCGAGCCCAACGGCTACCTGCACTACGGCCACGCCAAGTCGATCTGCCTCAACTTCGGCCTGGCCGAGTCTTACGGCGGCACCTGCCACCTGCGCTTCGACGACACCAACCCGGAGAAAGAAGAGCAGGAGTACGTCGATTCCATCATCGAGGCGGTGCAGTGGCTGGGCTTCGAATGGCGCGAACACCTCTACTTCGCCTCCGACTACTTCGACATCATGTACGCCTGCGCCGAGTCGCTGATCGAGGCGGGCAAGGCCTACGTCGATTCGCTGTCGGCCGAAGAGATGCGCGCGCTGCGCGGCACGCTCACCGAAGCGGGCAAGGACAGCCCCTACCGCAACCGCAGCGTGGACGAGAACCTCGACCTCTTCCGCCGCATGCGCGCCGGCGAATTCGCCGAGGGCGCGCACATCCTGCGCGCGAAGGTCGACATGGCCAGCCCCAACATCAACCTGCGCGACCCGGCGATCTACCGCATCCGCAAGGCCACCCACCACCGCACCGGCGACAACTGGTGCATCTACCCGATGTACACCTTCGCGCACCCGATCGAGGACGCGATCGAGAACATCACCCACTCGATCTGCACGCTCGAATTCGAGGACCAGCGCCCGTTCTACGACTGGCTGCTCGACGCGCTCGCCGCGGCCGGCCACTTCCCGCGCCCGCTGCCGCAGCAGATCGAGTTCGCCCGGCTCAACCTCACCTACGTGGTGCTCTCCAAGCGCAAGCTGATCCAGCTGGTGGACGAAGGCTATGTGAACGGCTGGGACGACCCGCGTCTGCCCACCTTGGTCGGCGCCCGCCGCCGCGGCTTCACCGCCGAGGGCTTCCGCCGCTTCGCCGAACGCATCGGCGTGACCAAGTCGGATTCGTGGATCGACATGAGCACGCTCGAGGAATGCATGCGCGAGCACCTCAACGAGGCCGCCGAACGCCGCGTCGCGGTGCTCGATCCGCTCAAGCTCATCCTCACCAACTACGCAGAGGGTGCCTCCGAGCTGTGCCAGGCGCCGAACCACCCGCTGAAGCCCGAACTCGGCAAGCGCGACATGCCCTTCGGCCGCGAGCTGTGGATAGAACGCGAGGACTTCATGGAAACGCCGGTGAAGGGCTTCCACCGCCTCTACCCCGGCAACACCGTGCGCCTGCGCTACGGCTACGTGGTGAAGTGCACCGGCTGCGAGAAGGATGCCGACGGCAACATCACCGCGGTGCTCGCCGAGTACATGCCGGATTCCAAGTCGGGCACCCCCGGCGCCGACAACTACAAGGTCAAGGGCAACCTGCACTGGGTATCGGCCGCCCACGGCTACGGCGCCGAGATCCGCCTCTACGACCGCCTGTTCGCCCATCCGCACCCGGGCCAGCGCCGCGAGGGCGATGTCGAAGGCGTCGAGCGCAGCTTCATCGACGACATCAACCCGGACTCCAAGCGCGTCATCCGCGCGTGGCTCGAACCCGCGCTGCGCGCCGCCAAACCGGAGGAACGCTTCCAGTTCGAACGCCACGGCTACTTCGTCGCCGACCGCCGCGACTCGATGGACGGCGCGCCGGTGTTCAACCGCACGGTGACGCTGAAGGACTCCTGGGCCAAGGGCGGAAAATGAGCGAGCGGTTGGCGCGGCAAGCAGTCTGCACGCAGCTGCGACGGCCCGCCGCCCGCGGCTGAAACCGGGGCGCGGGCATGGTCATTCACGCCATATGGATCAGACTTCGCTGATACACTCGCCGACATGACATTCGCCCGTCGCCTGCTGCCGTTCATCATCGTCCTCGCCGCCCTCAGCGCCGCCGGCTGGTGGTTCACCCGCCCCAAACCGGTGGCGGTAGTCGTGCATGAAGTCGGCCGCGGCCGGGTCGAGGCCAGCGTCGCCAACACCCGCGCCGGCGAGGTGGAGGCCTGCCAACGCACCAAGCTCGCCACCATTGCCGGCGGCCGCATCGATTACCTCGGCGTCAAGGAAGGCGACCGCGTCGAGGCCGGCCAGGTGCTGATGCGGCTGTGGCATGGCGACCTGCGTTCGCGCGCGGCCGTCGCCGAAGCCCAGCTCGCCACCGCCCGCCAGCGCAGTACCGAAGCCTGCACCGTAGCCGCCAACGCACACAGCGAAGCCGAACGCCAGGCCGCGCTCGTGAAACGCGGCTTCGTCTCGGCCAGCGTCGAGGAAAAGGCCCGTACCGAGGCCGCCGCACGCGCCGCCAGCTGCGCCAGCGCGAAATCCGACGTGAAGACGGCCGAACGCCAGCTCGAATCGATCGGCACCGACTTCAACCGGATCATGATCGTCGCGCCCTTCGCCGGCACCGTCGCCAAGATCACCGGCGAGCTCGGCGAGATCTCCACCCCGTCGCCCCCGGGCGTGCCGACGCCGCCGGCGATCGACCTGATCGACGACTCCTGCCTCTACGTGAAGGCGCCGATGGACGAGGTCGACGCCCCCAAGATCCACCCCGGCCAGCCGGCACGGATCAGCTTCGAGGCGCTGCCGGACAGAACCTTCGCCGGCAAGGTCAAGCGCATCGCGCCCTACATCACCGCGGTGGAAAAGCAGGCGCGCACCGTGGAGGTCGACGTCGACTTCGCCAACGCCGAGGAAGCACGCGGCCTGCTGGTCGGCTACAGCGCCGATGTCGAGATCGTGCTCGACACCCGCGAGGACGTGCTGCGCATTCCCACCGCGGCCATCCGCGAAGGCAACCGCGTGCTGGTGCTCGGCGGCGACGGCATCCTCACCGAACGCACGGTGAAGCCCGGGCTTGCTAACTGGGAACAGACCGAGGTGCTCGACGGGCTCGCCGCCGGCGACCGCATCGTCACCTCGCTCGAACGCGAAGGCGTCAAGGCCGGCGCGCGCGCCACCGTCGAAGGCACGCGCTGAGCGGAGCGCAGGCCATGGCGCAGATCGAGCTCGACGGCATAGAGCGCACCTTCACCCTCGGCGACAGCCAGGTGCACGCCTTGTGCAACGTGTCGCTCGCCATCGAGGCCGGCGAATACGTCGCGGTGATGGGGCCGTCCGGCTCCGGCAAGTCCACCCTGCTCAACCTGCTCGGCCTGCTCGACCGCCCCGACGCCGGCCACTACCGACTGGAAGGCCGCGACGTCACCACCCTGTCGGCCGACGAACAGGCCGAAGTCCGCCGCAACCGCATCGGCTTCGTGTTCCAGAGCTTTCATCTTGTGCCGCGCCTGACCGCTGCCGAGAACATCGCGCTGCCGCTGATGCTGGCCGGCATGCCGCTGGCCGAGCGCAATGCCCGCGTCGCCCGCGCCTTGAAGGCTTTCGGCCTGGAGACGCGCGCCGGCCACCGCCCGGACGAATTGTCCGGCGGGCAGCGCCAGCGCGTGGCGATCGCCCGCGCCACCATCATGCAGCCGGCGATGCTGCTGGCCGACGAACCAACCGGCAACCTCGACCGCGCCACCGGCCAGGAAGTCACCGAGCTGCTGGAGGCGCTCAACGCCGGCGGCACCACGCTGATCGTCGTCACCCACGACCCGGTGATGGGCAACCGCGCCCGCCGCCGGCTGATGATGGAAGACGGCGCGCTCCGGCAGGACCTGCGCGGCGAAGCGATGACGACCGCCGCTGCGCCCGCCTCATGACCCCCGCCGACACGCTGCGCTTCGCCACCCGCGCCGCGCTCGGCTACCCGCTGCGCACCGCGCTGATGGTGCTGGCGATGGCGATCGGCGTGGCGGCCGTGGTGGTGCTCACCGCCTTGGGCGACGGCGCGCGGCGCTACGTGGTAGGCGAATTCGCCTCGCTCGGCGCCAACCTCATCATCGTGCTGCCGGGGCGCAACGAGACCGGCGGGGTAAACGCCGGCAGCTTCATCACCAGCACGCCGCGCGACCTCACTGTCAACGATGCCAGCGCACTGCTGCGCGCGCCGCTGGTGAGCCGCATGGCACCGCTGTCGGTCGGCAACTCCGAGATCGCGGTAGGCGGCAAACTGCGCGAAGTGATGGTGCTCGGCACCAGCGCCGACTACGTGGACATCCGCCACTACAGCGTCGCCCAGGGCCGCTTCCTGCCGCGCGAGGATCTCAATCGCGCAAGCGCGGTAGCAGTGATCGGCGACACGCTGCGTGCCGAACTGTTCGGCTCCGAACCGGCGGTCGGCCGCATGGTCCGCGTCGGCGACACGCGGCTGCGCATCATCGGCGTGATGGCGCCCGGCGGCCAGGGCCTGGGGCTCAACACCGACGAACTGGTGATGGTGCCGGTGGCCACCGCCCAGGCGATGTTCAACACCAACACGCTCTTCCGCATCATGGTCGAGGCGCGCAGCCGCGAAGCGCTGGGGCCGGCGCAGAAGCAGCTGGAAGACATCCTGCGGAGCCGCCGCGAAGGCGAACTCGACGTCACTCTCATCACCCAGGACGCGGTGCTCGGCACCTTCGACCGCATCCTCGGCGCACTGACCATGGCGGTGGCCGGCATCGCCGCGATCAGCCTCGCGGTGGCGGGCATCCTGGTGATGAACGTGATGCTGGTGGCCGTCACCCAGCGCACCGGCGAAATCGGCCTGCTGAAGGCACTCGGCGCTACCGGCCGCAACATCCGGCTGGCCTTCCTCACCGAGGCGGCGCTGCTGTCCATCGCCGGCGCGATCGTCGGCTACGGCCTCGGCCAGCTCGGCGCCTGGGCCATCCGCCTCGCCTTGCCCGTGCTGCCGGCATGGCCGCCCGACTGGGCGGTGATCGCCGGGCTGGGCACCGCGCTCGGCACCGGGCTGCTGTTCGGCGTGCTGCCGGCCCGCCGTGCCGCCCGGCTCGACCCGGTGCAGGCGCTGGCCAAGCGCTAGCGGGAGCACGGCACATGCTCTGGCGCGACTTCCTCCAGCTCTCGCTACGTTCGCTCACAGCGCACCGCCTGCGCAGCTTCCTGACCCTGCTGGGCATCGGCGTCGGCATCGCCGCCGTCATCCTGCTCACCTCCATCGGCGAAGGCCTGCACCAATTCGTGCTGCAGGAATTCACCCAGTTCGGCACCAATATCATCAAGGTCACCCCCGGCCGCCAGGGCGCCCGCGGCGGCCCGCCCGGCCTGCCCTCGACCACCCGCGAGATCACCCTGGACGACGCTGCGGCACTTGAACGCGTACCCTTCGTCACCGGGGTGACGCCGGGCGTGTCGGGCAATTCCGAGGTCCGTGCCAACGGCCGCACCCGCCGCACCTTCATCCTCGGCGTGGGGCCCAGGATGGATCGCATGTTCTCCATCCGGGTGAAGAGCGGCCGCTTCCTGCCGCCCGACGCGGCGGGCAATGCACGCGCCTTCATCGTGCTCGGCGCCACCCTCAAGCGCGAGCTCTTCGGCAACGACAACCCGCTCGGCGAGCGCGTGCAGATCGGCAGCGAACGCTACCGGGTGATCGGCGTAATGGAGAGCAAGGGCCAATTCCTCGGCATGGACCTCGACGATGCCGCCTACATCCCCACCGCCCGCGCGCTGGCGCTCTACAACCGCGACGGGCTGATGGAGATCAACCTGACCTACGACGAGAGTGTGCCCGCCGCGCGCGTGGCCGCGGAGGTCAAGAAGGCGCTGATGATCCGCCACGGCCGCGAGGACTTCACGCTGACCACTCAGGAAGACATGCTCGCCACGCTGTCCAACATCCTTGGCATCCTCACCGCGGCGGTCGGCGCACTGGGCGGCATCTCGCTGCTGGTGGGCGGCGTCGGCATCGTCACCATCATGACCATCGCGGTGGCCGAACGCACCAATGAGATCGGCCTGCTGGTCGCACTCGGCGCCCGGCGCCGCACCATCCTCGGCCTCTTCCTCGGCGAGGCGGTCGCGCTCGCCGCCATCGGCGGCCTGCTCGGCCTCGCCATCGGCGCCGGCCTGGCGCAAGTGGTCGGGATATTCGTTCCTGCCCTGCCGGTGACGACACCCTGGCATTTCGTCTTCGTCGCCGAGGCGGTAGCGGTATTGATAGGCCTGACCGCCGGGGTACTGCCTGCCCGGCGTGCAGCCCGTCTCGACGCCGTCGACGCGCTGCGGGCGGAGTGAGCGATGCTCACGAAACCGGCCCGCGCCCTTGCCTTGCTCCCACTGCACCGGCTCGCCTGCATCCTGGCCCTCGGTTGTACTGCATCGGCGCTGGCGGCACCTGCACCGTGGTTCGTATGGCGCAGCAAACTCGACGGCCGGGAACACTGTGCGCAGACCTCGCCCGGCCAAGGCTGGGAACGCGTGCGCGGCCCCTATCGCGACCTTCGTTGCAGCCAGCCGGTCTCACCCCCGACTGCGCCTCCCGGCCTGCGCTGATCGCACCGCATTTGCGCTGGATCAAGCTTTCTCGATTCCGGCCGGCAAACCAGCGATGACCAGCCTAACTTGAAAACGAACAGTGGCGTCCGGTCCTGCGGCCGGTCGCAGCAGGGTCGTGGACAAGAAGCTTGACCACGCCCGAGCCGGGCGCCCCCGCCAAAAGAGGAGACCATCATGACATTCATCGACTCCCCGATCGGACGCTGCGAAGCCGTCAAGGAGATGGTTCTGCTGGACGAGACGCAGGCCGAATGCGCGCGTGAGCACAACTGTCCGCCAGGCCGCGTCTGCCCGCTGGAAGCTTGCTTCACACCGGTAAGTGGTATCTCGGAGGAACACGCGGTCGAGCTTGCCAAGGCAATGCGACGCACCGCGGCGAAGATGAGGCGGGAGCAGGCCAGGGCGGCCTGAACATCGAGCACTGCGCGAAAGAGGCGGATGGCGGGCGGGTGGAACCTCAGCCCGCCATCCGCCATTCGCAATCTCTACGACCAGACGACCGAACTCTGCAGAGCGAGGTTCAGAAGGCCTCGTCCTCGCGCAGATAGCGCCATTGGCCGAGCGGCAGGTCCCCCAGCTTGACGCGACCGATCCGCACCCGCTTTAAGCCGACCACCTTGAGGCCGACCAGCTCGCACATCCGGCGGATCTGACGCTTGCGGCCCTCGCGCAGCACGAAGCGCAACTGGTCGTCGTTGATCCACTCCACCGTGGCCGGACGCAGCGGCTTGTCGTCGAGCCACAAGCCATGATTGAGCAGCGCCAGGCCGTTTTCGGCGAGTTGACCTTCGACCCGCACCAGGTATTCCTTCTCGACCTTGGAATCGTCGCCTATCAACTGGCGGGCGATACGACCGTCTTGGGTGAAAACCAGCAGACCGGTGGAGTCGATGTCCAGCCGCCCGGCCGGCGCCAGCCCCTTCAGCTGCGAGGGGTGAAAGCGCTGCGCGGTGTCACGGTCGAACTGGGTGTCACTCCCGATCAGCACTACCGCCGGCTCGTAGCCCGGCTCCGGCTGGCCGGAAACATAGCCCACCGGCTTGTGCAGCAGGATGCTGACCCGTTGCGCCTGCGCCCGCTTCGCCTCGGGTGCGAGCACCACGCGGGCGTCGGGATCGATGCGGGTGCCAAGCTCGGACACCCGCTTGCCATCGACGAAGACCCAGCCGCGCTCGATCAATTCGTCGGCCTCGCGGCGCGAACAGATGCCGCGGTCGGCCATCACCTTGGAAAGACGGATGCCGGTGGGCGCCTCGCCCTCACCATGCCGCGCGACTGGCGCCGGACGCGGCCTCACCGTTGCGGGCGTTTCCTCGCGCCGGCGCGGGGCGCGGTCCGCGTCGGCTTGACGCGGTCGCGGCTTGCGCGCCTCGTCGGCGCCGGCGCGGTGCGACGCCCGCTCTTCCGCAGGACGGCCGCGACGATCGCCTTCCGGCGCGGGGCGGCTGCGCGGCGCCGGGGCGCGCTCGCCGCCACGCTCGACATTACCGCGTCCGCCGAACGGACGGGGGTCGGAGCGCTCGGTGCGACGGCCTTCGGCGCGCGCAGGCGCGGCATCGCGCCGCGGTTGCGAGCCATCCTCGCGGCGGCGCCGCACCGGCGCGCGCGCCTCGTCGGTCTGGGCCGAACGCGGTGCCCGCGCCCGCTCGCCATCGCGTGCCGGCCGTTCGCGCTTCGTTTGCGGGGCAGCTTCGCCCCGGCCGCCCGCCCGCGGGGCGCGAGCGCCCTCGCGCTGAGGCCTGGCACGCACGCCTTGGTCCGCGACGGGCTTCCCCACCGCGTTCTTGCCCGCGTCGACGTCTGGCCCCGCCTCGCCCCCTGCGTCGGATTCAGCTGCTGCCTTGCGCAGCTTCAAGGTACCGGCAATGCGCGACGGCGCCGGCTGGGGCGGATTCTTGCGGATGGAGCTCAAGGGAACCTCGGTGCGCCGGACGGCGCGATGCGGAAACAGGCGCGATTATGCGCCACCGGCCAGTGCGCGGGCCAGCATGCCCGGAAAGCAAACAGGGCAGCCCGCTGGCTGCCCCGTCCGGTTTCGGCGACGGCGACTCAAAGCACCTGGAAGGCCAGGATAGCCACAATGGTCGGCGGCAAGGCGGTAACGAACAGGCCCAGCGGGTTGATCGACTCGTCGTCGAAGTGACCACGCAGGATGGCGAAGCCCGCCGGGTTGGGCGCGTTCGCGATCACCGTCAGGCCGCCGCCGGTCACCGCACCGGCCACCAGCGAGTATTTGAAGGCATCGTCGGTACCTTCGACCAGCGAGCCGAGGTAGGTCAGCGCGGCATTGTCGGTGATCGCCGTCAGCGCGGTGGCGCCGAAATAGAGCGCAGTGTTGTCCATGCCCGCCAGCGCAGTCTGCAGCCACCACTGCTGCTGGGCACCAAGCGTGACCAAGCCGGCCAGGAAGAAGCCCACCATCAGGCCTTCGCGCAGCATCAGGCGATCGTGATAGTGCTTGTAGCCTTCGGCCACGCCGAGGAAGAGCAGGAAGAGGCCGACGAACACCACCGGGTGGTGGGCAAAATAGACGATGGCGACGAGAAAGAGCACGTGCAGCAGGATCAGTGTCCGCGGCACGGTGCGGTCGGCGGTACGCGCATCGACCTTCAGTGCCGTCAGCTCGCGGGCGAACAGCAGGGTAGCCACGCCGGCATTGATGAAGACGGCGATGGCCGACTTCCAGCCGAAATGACCCAGCATGTACCACATGTCCCAGTTCCACTTGGAAGCGACCATCAGCACCGGCGGTGCGGCGAAATGGGTCAGCGTGCCGCCGATCGATACATTCACGAACAGCGCACCGAGGGTAACGTACTTGAGCCGGTGCGAGATGTTCTTGCTGTAGAAGTTGTCGCGCAGCATCAGCGCAGCCAGCGTCATCGCCGCCGGCTCGGTGATGAAGGAGCCGAGCAGCGGGATCACCGACATGCAGACAAAGTAGAAGGCCAGGCTGTCGCTGACCGGGATATAGCGCGCCAGCATGCGCGCGCCCGCCTTGCACAATTCCAGCACCGGCCGGCTGGCCGCCACCACCATGATGATGAAGACGAAGGCGGGTTCGGTGTAGTTCAGCCCTTCCAGATAACGCGTGGCATCGGCCGCACTGCCCGACACGGCCATGAAGGCCAGCAGCACGAAGGCCCAGAACCCGAACACCACCTCGACCTCGCCGAGCAGGTGCCAGATGCCGGCATGATTGGGTTGAAGGTGGGCGAGATGCTCAAAATACTTGGTCAGGAAGGTGTGTGCGACCGCGACCGCGAACAGGCCGGTGCCGACCACCTCGAGCAGGGTGGGGTTCATTGTGAGTCCTTGCTGCAACAGGTACTGGGGTTGGGAATAGGGTTATGGGCCCGAATATAGGCGATAGGGTATAAACCGAACGTAAAAAAACGGCGCCTCGCGCCGTCGTCCGCCTCCCGGTGGCGCGCCTTATGCTCCACGCACCAGGATCAAGTGTACCCGATAGGGCCCGTGCGCCCCCAGCACGATGGTCTGCTCGATATCGCCGGTGCGCGACGGACCGGAGATGAAGTTCACCGCCCGCGGCAGGTCGCCAAGTTCAGCGCGCACCAGCGCCCAGCCCTCCTCCATGCCAGCCACGATGCGCGACGCCGGCACTACCGCGATATGGGTTTCCGGCAGCAGGCTGGTGGAAGCCGGTGCATCCGGCGCCGAACAGGTCATCAGCGTGCCGGTCTCGGCAAGCGCGCAGAAGCAGCCAGTGATGCCGACCAGGTCGGCATCGCGCGGCGCCCGGGCATGCACCGCGACACCCGCTTCCACCCACGGCAGACCGGCGAGCCGGGGCCAGACCACCGCCTCGCAGCCGAGCGCGTTGGCCTTGAGGTAGCGCGCGACGGCCGCCGGCACCTCGTCCAGGGTGGCGACCTCGTCCACCGTACTCGACATGACTTCCGACTCATGCCGGAAGCGAGCGCAGAGTTCGCTCCCGAGCTGCGGTCGCGGTCCCTGGCTGTGCGTTGCGAAAGCGGCCTGGACGTCGGCTTCGGCACCGGCGCGGTTGTGGTCGTTGCGGCCGAGCCCGGCACGAACCCGGCCGAGAATGTCTTCACGTGCGTTCATGGCATGCTCCGGATCAGGCCAAGCGGTTGCGCGGGGCGCCGGCAGCGAAGGCTTCGATGTTGTCTATCACCTGGTCCGCCAGTGCCTGCATGGCCTCACGCGAGGCCCAGGCCACATGCGGGGTCACGATCAGGTTGGGGATGTCGTCGGCCAGCAACGCATTGCCGTTGCGTGGCGGCTCGGCCGACAGCACGTCGGTCGCCGCGCCGGCAAGACGCCGCCGACGCAAGGCATCCGCCAGCGCCGCCTCGTCGACGAGTCCGCCGCGCGCGGTATTGACCAGAACCGCCGTCTGCTTCATCGCCGCCAGCTCCGCCGCGCCGATCAAGCCACGCGTCGCCGGGGTGAGCGGACAGTGCAGGGACAGCACGTCAGCCTCGGCAAGCACCGTCTCGAAGGCGGTATAGCCGCTTCGCACCGCGACCGCGCCTTTGTGCTCCGCATACAGGATACGCATGCCGAAGGCGGCGGCGAGCCTCGCGACGCCGTCGCCTAGACCGCCGCGGCCGACGATGCCCAGGGTCGCGCCGTGCAGGTCGCCGATAGGGTGATCCAGCAGGCAGAAGCTGTCGCTGCGCGCCCAGCGCCCGGCACGCACGTCGGCCACGTAATCGAGGAGCCGCCGACGCAGCGCCAGCATCAGCATCAGCGCGTGCTCCGGCACGGCATGCAGCGCGTAACCACGCACGTTGGAGACGACGACGCCGCGCGCGCGGCAAGCCTCGAGATCGACATTGTCCGCACCGGTGGCGGCTATCGCCACCATCTTCAGACGCGGCAGGCGGGCGATGTCGGCAGCGCCCAGCCTGACCTTGTTGACGATGGCGACATCGGCCTCGGCCAGACGGGTCAGGATGTCGGCCTCGGTGCTGACCGGGAACTCAGTCCAGCGATGATCGATCGCGGGGCGGCGGAAGGACGCATCCACCGCGTCGCGCTCCAGACACACGATATCCATGCTCATGCCCGCCCCCGTTGCCGCTCGGCATACAAATCGCGAAAGCTCCTGCCCTCGGGCGCCGGGAAATCCCGACCTCGCGTCCATTCCTGGGCCATGCCCAGCACCTGGATGCGATCGCTGCCATCGGCCAGCCACTTGAGGTACTTGATGCCGAATTTCACCGCCAGCGCGTACCACCTCGGCCGCGCCGCCATCCGGCCCCAGACGCGCAAGGCAAGCCGCTCGCCCCACGGCCGCAATGCAAGATCGACCTGCTTCTCGCGCAGGCTGCGCAGCAGGTCCGGCAGCGGGATCTTCACCGGGCACACCACGCCGCATTGATTGCACAGCGTGGCGGCATGCGGCAGGTCGAGCGCGTTGGCGATGCCGGTGTAGAGCGGCGTCAGCACGGAGCCCATCGGCCCCGGATACACCCAACCGTAGGCATGACCGCCCACGGTCTGGTAGACCGGACAATGATTCATGCACGCACCGCAGCGGATGCAACGCAGCATCTCCTGGAATTCGGTGCCGACCAGGCCGGCACGGCCATTGTCGACCAGGATGAAGTAAAGGTGCTCGGGTCCGTCGAGCTCGTCCTCGCGCTTCACCCCGGTGAGCACGGAAACGTAGTTGGAGATGTGCTGCCCGGTCGCCGAGCGCGGCAAGAGCCGCATCAGCGTGGAGAAATCCTCCAGCGTCGGAATCACTTTCTCTATGCCGGTGACCACCACGTGCACCTTGGGCATGGTCGTCACCATGCGGCCGTTGCCCTCGTTGGTGACGAGACCGACCGAGCCGGTTTCGGCGATCAGGAAATTGCCGCCCGACATGCCCACCTCCGCTGACAGGAAGTGGCCGCGCAAGGTCTCGCGGGCCTCGCGCGTCATGTCCTGGATGTCGGTCTTGCGCGCAGTGTGGTGGGTCCGCTCGAACAGCGCTGCAACCTCTTCCTTCGACTTGTGGAAGGCCGGCGCGATGATGTGCGAAGGCGGCTCGTTGTCGTTGATCTGCAGGATGTACTCACCGAGATCGGTCTCCACCGGCTGGATGCCGGCCGCTGCGAGCGCCTGGTTGAGTCCGGCCTCCTCGGACAGCATCGACTTCGACTTCACCACCTTGGTCGCGCCGTGCCTGCGGGCAATGTCGGTGACCAGCCGGCAGATCTCTTCGCCGTCGCGCGCGTACATCACCTGCGCGCCACGCGCCGTCGCCTTCGCCTCGAAGGTCTCCAGCCAGACGTCGAGATTGGCGAGCGCACGGTTGCGGATCGCCTTGCCCGCCTCGCGCAGCGCTTCGAAATCCGCCCCGTCATCCTCCTCGTACTCGGCGACGGCACGTCTGCGCGCGTCGACGAACTTACTCTTGGCCTTGCCCAGGTTTTCCTGCAGCACCCGGTCGGCAAGCTTGTCGCCGACCCGTGCCTTGAAGAACATCGCCTGGCTCTGCATCAGCGCTCTCCGGCAAACACTTCGGCGACATGCAGCACGCGGGTGCGTTCGTCCCCCATGCGCCGCAGCTTGCCTTCGATATTGAGCATGCAGCCGAGGTCGCCGAGCACCACCGCATCGGCGCCGCTCGCCTGGATGTTGCGGCATTTGCGTTCGGCGATCTGAGCCGAGATGTCGCCGAACTTGACCGCAAAGCTGCCGCCGAAGCCACAGCATTCCTCACAGGCATCCATTTCCTTCAACAGCAGGCCCGGCACCTTGGCGAGCAGTGCGCGCGGCTGCGCCTTGACGCCGAGTTCGCGCAGACCGGAACAGGAATCGTGGTAGGTGACCGTCGCCTCGAAGCGGCCGGGGACGGACTCGATGCGCAGCACGTTGACGAGGAAATCGGTGAGCTCGAAGGTGCGCTGCGCCAAGGCCTCGGCACGCGCCAGCCAGGCGGGGGCGTCCTTGAAGAGTTGCGGATAGTGCGCACGGATCTGGCCGCCACAGGAGCCCGACGGCGCCACCACGTAATCCAGCCCCTCGAACTCGGCGATGGTCTTCTGCGCCAGCGTCCGTGCCAGTCTGGTGTCGCCGGAGTTGAAGGCGGGCTGGCCGCAGCAGGTCTGTCCGGTGGGCACCACCACCTCGCAACCGGCTCCTTCAAGCAGATTGAGCGCCGCAAAGCCGATGCGCGGACGCATCATGTCGACCAGGCACGTCACGAACAAACCGACCCGCATCACCGCCCCCTGTGCCGGCTCTTGCCGTTTCATTTCACTAGGCGAAATTAAGCCAGCCGGTTACCATTCGCAAGTTACGGAAAACCCGCAGGGCCCAAGTGTCCGCCAGAAAACCAGAAAACGCACCCGCCACCGGCGAGGGCAAGAACCCCATCCAGGTCATCGAGCGCATGATGAAGCTGCTCGACGTCCTCGCTCACCATCCCGATCCGGTGCCGCTCAAGCAGCTGGCGCTGGAAACCGGCCTCCATCCGTCGACGGCCCACCGCATCCTCGGCGCGATGACGCAAAGCGGCTTCGTCGAACGTTCGGACGCCGGCGTGTATCGTCTCGGCATCCGCCTGCTCGAACTCGGCAGCCTGGTGAAGTCGCGCATCTCGCTGCGCGAAACCGCGATGCCGGCCATGCTCAAGCTGCACGCCGCCACCGGCGAAAGCGTCAACCTCGGCATCCGCGCCGGCGATGAAATCGTTTATGTGGAACGGACGTCCAGCGGTCGCTCCTCGGTGCGGGTGGTGCACATCGTCGGGGCACGCGCGCCGCTGCACACCACCGCCACCGGCAAGCTCTTCCTGGTCGAGGACGGTAGCGAAAAGTTACGCGACTACGCCAGGCGCACCGGCTTGCCGGCATCCACGCCGGCCTCGATCACGACGCTGCCGCTGCTGGAAAAGGAACTCGACAAGGTCCGACGCCACGCGGTGGCCTTCGACCTCGACGAGGTCGAAGCCGGCGTACGCTGCATTGCCGCCGGCATCCGCGACGACAGCGGCGAACTGATCGCCGGCCTGTCACTCTCCACACCGTCGGAGCGCTTCAACCCGGACTGGGCGCCGCTGGTACGCGACACCGCCGACGAGATCTCGAAGACGATGGGTTACATCAAGCGCTGAGGCGCCCCGCAGGGCGCCTCACAGGTTCAGCTTTCGCTCTTGCCGGCCGCGGCCGCGACATGCGGCACCGCGTGCGACTCGATCCACTTGCGCACACGCTGAGCGTCGGCCGTCCTCGTGTAGCGCCCGACCGAATCCATCAGCACGATCACCACCGGCTGATGGTGCATCCAGGCCTGCATCACCAGGCAACGCCCTGCCTCGCTGATGTAACCCGTCTTGGAAACGGCGATCTCCCAGTCGGGGCTGCGCACCAGGCTATTGGTGTTGGCAAAGCGCAACTGCCGGCCACCAACCTCGACGTGCCGCTCGGAGGTGGTCGAGAACTCGCGGATCAGGGGGTAGGTTGCCGCCGCCGAGACCATCTTGGCCAGATCGCGGGGGCTCGACACATTGCCCGGATTGAGGCCGGTACTGTCGTAGAAACGGGTATCCCAGGCGCCGAGCAGCCGTGCCTTGACGTTCATCGCCTCGATGAAGGCCTGCTCACCGCCGGGGTAATGGCGCGCCAATGCCGATGCCGCACGATTCTCCGACGACATCAAGGCCAGCCGCAGCATCTCCTCGCGAGGCAGACGGGTACCGAGGATCAAACGCGAACCGGTGCCCTTGAGCGTGTCGATGTCGGCATCGGAGATGGCCAGCTCGTCGCTGAGGCTCAAGCCGGCATCGAGCACCACCATCGCGGTCATCAGCTTGGTGATCGAGGCGATCGGCAGCACCGTGTTGCTGTTCTTCTCGAGCAACACCTCGCCCGTGGCCTGATTGGCCACGTAGAAGGCGGCCGAACGCAGCTGCGGATTGCCGCGCGCATCGAGCACCAGATCCGCCGGTTCGTCGTCGATGCTGGGCGGCGTGGGCCGCAGCGCGACCTTCTTCACCGACTGCTTGGACACCGGCTTCTTGGCAGTGGCTTTGCTGACGGCCTTGCGCGGCGTCTTCTTTGCGACCGCCTTCTTGGGCGCCGCCTTGACAGCCTGCGTGGATGACTTTGCTGGCGGCGTGGCGGCACTCGCCGCAGCGCTCCAGCCCATGTGGGCGAGCGACAGGCTGAGCAGTGCCGCGATCAGGATTCTGGATTTCATCGGACGAAGAACGCGAGGAATGTTCTTGGTGTAATTTTTAACAAAAATAAACAGATAGCAAGTTTTTTTGAAGCAAAGTGCAAAAAACCGTCACCTATTGTCACACAACGGCCGGCGGCTGCCGCGGGATGACGCGAATTGCGGTCCGCCAGACCCGACGAACGGCACTTTCGTCCCTCCTACAGACGCAGGAAATGCTCGACCTCGGCGCGACGCGCCATCGTATCGGCATGGCCGAGTTCCATCAGCGCACGGGTAAATCCCGGCTCGAACAACAGGTAGGACAGCAGCGTCGAACCCTCCCGCCGCATCGCGCCTATGCTGCGGAAGATCGCACGCAGCAGCGGCGGCAGGGCCTCGCGGTGATGGCCGGCAATCGTGTCCAGCCGCTTGGAGGGCAAGATCACCAGGGTTTCGATGGGACGCAGCGGAATGCCGGCGGTCGCCCTTTGCTCCGGCGTGAAGGCGCCCAGCGTCGCATTGATCCGCTCCATGCGCTCGAGATCGACCGCCAGACCATCGAGGAAGATGCTGGACATCGCATGGCCGGCGATCTGCGCCGGTGAAGGATAGCTTTCGGTACGCTGGCGTCCTTCCTCGTCGAGCCGGCCGGCACCCACGACCAGGATGCGATCCGCGCCGAGATGGATAGCCGGACTGATGGGCGCGAGCTGCCGCATCGACCCGTCGCCGAAGTACTCGCGGTTGATCTTCACCGCGGGGAACACGAAAGGAATGGCACTGGACGCCAGCAGATGCTCGACGCCGATGCCTGCACGCACGCCCACGCGCTGCGCACGCCGCCAGGGCAGCACGCCGGCGGCCGCCTCGAAGAATGAAAGACTTTCGCCCGAAGTGTAGCCGGACGCGGTCAGCGAAACGGCATGCAGGTAACCGGCAGCGACCGCGCGTTCGATCGCGGAGAAATCGAGCGTCTGCTCCAGCAGGTGTCGCAGCGGCGCATTGTCGAGCAGCGAGCGCGGAGTCTGCCGCATCGCCCAGCCGGTGAACAGCGCCGAGCCCCAGCGCAGGCCGCTGCCGAGCAGCGCTGCCGCATCCACGCGATAGACCTGGTCCACGTGGAAGTTGCGCCAGATGCGCGCAATCTTGCGCACGGCCGCATTGAAGTCGGCCGAATACACCGCCAGCGCCACGGCGTTGATGCCACCGGCCGAGGTCCCGCAGATGATGGGAAAGGGATTGCCCGGACGCGGCCCGCGTATCTCGCGGATGGCGGAGAGCACGCCGACCTGATAGGCCGCGCGCGCTCCGCCCCCCGTCAGCACCAGTCCTGCACGCCCACCGCCTTCGCTCATGCCATCTCCTCCCGCTGAAGATCATGGCACAGGCATCGGGCGGGCGGAACGCTCAGACGCCCTGCTGCCCGGCCTCGACCACCGTCAGCGCGGTCATGTTGATGATCCGTCGCACGGTGGCCGACGGCGTGAGGATATGCACCGGCTTGGCCGCGCCGAGCAGGATGGGCCCCACCGTCATGCCCTCGCCGGCGGCGCTCTTGAGCAGATTGAAGGCGATGTTGGCCGCATCCAGCGTCGGGAAAATCAACAGGTTGGCATCCTCGCGCATGCGCGCGTTGGGGAAGATCTGGGTGCGCAGCTTGGCATCCAGCGCCGAGTCGCCGTGCATCTCGCCTTCGACCTGCAGCTCCGGATGGCGCTCGTGCAGCAGCCGCAGCGCAGTGCGCATCTTCTCGGCAGTGGGCGAATCGGCCGAACCGAAGGAGGAGTGCGACAGCAGCGCGATGCGCGGCTCCATGCCGAAACGCTGCATTTCCTCGGCCGCCAGGCGCGTCATCTCGACCACCTGCTCCGGGGTCGGGTCGTAATTGACGTAGGTGTCGGCGAGGAACAGCGTGCGCTCCGGCAGGCTCAGCACATTGAGCGTGTAGCAGTGATTCACGCCTTCTCGGCGGCCGAGCACGGTCTCGACGAAGTCGAGGTGCAGGCGGTGCATGCCGTAGGTGCCGCAGATGAGGCCGTCGCCGTAGCCGAACTTGAGCAGCAGCGAGCCGATCAGCGTGGTGCGGCGGCGCACTTCCTTCTTGGCGTATTCGACCGACACGCCCTTGCGCTCGGTGAGCGCGTGGTAGTGGGTCCACAGCTCCTTGAAGCGCGGGTCGGACTCCGGATTGACCAGCTCGAAATCGCGCTCCGCTTCCATGCGCAGGCCGAAGCGGGCGATGTTGTTGGCGATGACTTCCGGACGGCCGATCAGGATGGGCCGCGCCAGGCCTTCGTCGATCACCGTCTGCACCGCGCGCAGCACCTTCTCGGATTCGCCCTCGGAGAAGATGATGCGCTTGGGCGTCTTCTTGGCCGCGGCGAACACCGGCTTCATCAGCAGGCCGGAGTGCCACACGAAGTTGTTGAGCTGGCTGCGGTAGGCGTCCCAGTCGGTGATCGGCCGCGTCGCCACACCCGAGCTCATCGCCGCCTCGGCCACCGCCGGCGCGATCTTGACGATGAGGCGCGGATCGAAGGGGCGCGGAATGATGTACTCGGTGCCGAAGCCGGAGACCTTCTCGCCGTAGGCGGCGGCGACGATGTCGCTCTGCTCGGCGCGCGCCAGTTCGGCAATCGCCCGCACCGCGGCGAGCTGCATCTCGTCGGTGATGGTGGTGGCGCCGACGTCGAGCGCGCCGCGGAAGATGAACGGGAAGCACAGCACGTTGTTGACCTGGTTCGGGTAGTCCGAACGGCCGGTGGCGATGATGGCGTCGTCGCGCACCGCCTTGACCTCTTCCGGCAGGATCTCCGGAGTCGGGTTGGCGAGCGCCAGGATCAGCGGCTTGGCGGCCATCTTGGCGACCATCTCGCCCTTCAGCACGCCGCCCGCGGAAAGGCCGAGGAAGACGTCGGCGCCCTCGATGACTTCGGCGAGCTTGCGCGCTTCGGTCTTCTTGGCATAGCGCGCCTTGATCGGGTCCATCAGCGCGGTGCGGCCTTCATAGACCACGCCTTCGAGGTCGGTCACCCAGATGTTCTCGACCGGCACGCCGAGCTTGACCAGCAGGCCCAGGCAGGCGAGCGCGGCGGCACCGGCGCCGGAGGTGACCAGCTTGACCTTCTTGAGATCCTTGCCCTGCATCTGCAGGCCGTTGAGGATGGCGGCGCCGACCACGATGGCGGTGCCGTGCTGGTCGTCGTGGAAGACCGGGATCTTCATCCGCTCGCGCAGCTTGCTCTCGATGTAGAAGCACTCCGGCGCCTTGATGTCTTCCAGGTTGATGCCGCCGAAGGTGGGTTCGAGCGCGGCGATCATGTCGATCAGCTTGTCGGGATCGGGCTCGGCGACCTCGAGGTCGAACACGTCGATGCCGGCGAACTTCTTGAACAGCACGCCCTTGCCTTCCATCACCGGCTTGGCGGCGAGCGCGCCGATGTTGCCCAGGCCGAGCACCGCGGTGCCGTTGGTGATGACGCCGATCAGGTTGCTGCGCGAGGTGAGGTTGGCGGCTTCGGCCGGGTCTTCGACGATCGCGTCGCAGGCGGCGGCGACGCCGGGCGAGTAGGCCAGCGACAGGTCGCGCTGGTTGGAGAGCACCTTGGTGGGCGTCACCGCGATCTTGCCCGGGCGCGGATAGCGGTGGTAGTCGAGCGCCGCAGCGCGTATCAGTTCGTCCATGTCTGTCTTCCGTCTCTGGTTATTGTGATTGTTGTGTTTTTCATTGACCCCAATACGGTCTGGCGGCCGCGGGATCGCGTGCGCGGAGCGAAGGATACTCCGTTGCGACTCTTCCCACATTACGAAAAACAAATTTGCAATATGGAATGAGCCGCTTGTTTTTCGCCAACGCCGGCCCGTGGCATAATCTTAGGCTTTCGCCGACTGCGGAAAACCCTAGTATTTTCCGCAAGTCGTGGCCGCACGATGGATGCCCTGCGGCCCACGGCCCGAATGCAACGCGCTCGATCGACGGAAAAGCCTGCATCCGCAATCAGGAGAGAGGAGAGCTCCAAGCCATGAATCAACGCTTTTCCGACGCAGCGATTGCTGCAGCCCCGGCGTATGTCCGCCACGAAGGCCTGAAAAAATGGGTCGCCGACATCGCAGCCCTGACCGAACCCGACAGCGTAGTCTGGTGTGACGGCTCCCAAGAAGAATACGACCGCCTGTGCGCCGAGATGGTCGAATCCGGGATGCTCATCAAGCTGAACCCGGAAAAGCGCAAGAACTCCTACCTCGCCTTCTCCGACCCGTCCGACGTTGCCCGCGTCGAGGACCGCACCTTCATCTGCTCGAAGGACAAGAACGACGCCGGCCCGACCAACAACTGGGAAGATCCGGAAACCATGCGCGGCACCCTGAACAACCTGTTCAAGGGCTGCATGCACGGCCGAACCATGTACGTGGTGCCGTTCTCGATGGGCCCGCTCGGCAGCCCGATCGCCCACATCGGCGTCGAGATCTCCGACAGCCCCTACGTCGTGACCAACATGCGCACCATGACCCGCATGGGCAAGGGGGCCATCGACGTGCTCGGTACCGACGGCGAATTCGTGCCCTGCATCCACAGCGTCGGCGCCCCGCTGGCGCACGGCGAGAAGGACAGCCGCTGGCCCTGCAACCCCACCACCAAGTACATCGTCCACTTCCCTGAAACCCGCGAGATCTGGTCCTACGGCTCGGGCTACGGCGGCAACGCGCTGCTCGGCAAGAAGTGCTTCGCGCTGCGCATCGCCTCCACCATGGCGCGCGACGAAGGCTGGCTGGCGGAACACATGCTGATCCTCGGCGTGGAAAACCCCGAGGGCGAGAAGACCTACGTCGCCGCCGCTTTCCCGTCGGCCTGCGGCAAGACCAACTTCGCCATGCTGATCCCGCCGCAAAGCTTCAACGGCTGGAAGATCACCACCGTCGGCGACGACATCGCCTGGATCAAGCCGGGCAAGGACGGCAAGTTCTACGCCATCAACCCTGAAGCCGGCTTCTTCGGTGTTGCCCCCGGCACCTCCGAGAAGACCAACTTCAACGCCATGGCGACGCTGAAGGAAAACATCATCTTCACCAACGTCGCGCTGACCGATGACGGCGACGTGTGGTGGGAAGGCATGAGCAAGGAAGCGCCCGCCCACCTCATCGACTGGCAAGGCAAGGACTGGACGCCGGAAATCGCCCGCGAAACCGGTCGCAAGGCCGCCCACCCGAACTCGCGCTTCACCGCCCCGGCCAGCCAGTGCCCGTCCATCGACTCCGCCTGGGAAAGCCCGGAAGGCGTGCCGATCTCGGCCTTCATCTTCGGTGGCCGCCGCGCCACCACGGTGCCGCTGGTGTACCAGGCCTTCAACTGGAACTTCGGCGTCTACATGGCCGCCACCCTCGGTTCGGAAACCACCGCAGCCGCCTTCGGCGCGCAGGGCGTGGTCCGCCGCGACCCGTTCGCCATGCTGCCCTTCTGCGGCTACCACATGGGCGACTACTTCAACCACTGGCTGAAGATGGGCCACGTCGTCGAGCAGACCCCGAAGATCTTCTGCGTTAACTGGTTCCGCATGAACGAGGAAGGCCAGTTCATGTGGCCGGGCTTCGGCGAAAACATGCGCGTATTGAAGTGGATCGTCGACCGCGTCAAGGGCAAGGTCGCCGCCAAGGAAACCACCCTGGGCTGGATGCCGAAGTTCGAGGACATCGACTGGACCGGCTCCGACGTCACCAAGGAGGAGTTCGATGCGCTCACCCAGGTCGACGCCGATGCCTGGAAGTCCGAACTGGCGCTGCACAAGGAATGGTTCGACAAGCTGCAGGACCGTCTGCCCAAGCAGCTGGTCCTGAAGCGCGAACTGTTCGAGCTCGCCCTCAACGTCTGACCCCCCGCGGCAGCGGCCACGCTGCCGTGACAATCGGTAAAAGCGCCGCACGCCGGCGCTTTTACTTTTTCGACGGCCGGCTTTCGACTAGCCTGAGGTCGAAGCCGTCCTGCAGGGAAACGCCATGCATCTCTCGAATCGCAGCCGGGACATCCAGCCCTTCCATGTGATGGAGCTGCTGCGCCGCGCGCGCGAGCTGGAAGCGGCGGGCCGCGACGTCATCCACATGGAGGTCGGCGAACCCGACTTCCCCACCCCGTCGCCGATGGTCGAAGCCGCCCGGCGCTTTCTCGCCGACGGCGACGTGCATTACACCGCCGCGCTTGGTCTGCCGGCACTGCGGGAAGCCATCGCCCGCTTCTACCGCGACCGCTTCAGCGCCGACGTCGCGCCGGAGCGCATCATCGTCACCGCCGGCGCCTCCGGCGCGCTGATGCTGGCACTCGCCGCAACCACCAATCCGGGCGACGAATGGCTGTTACCCGACCCCGGCTACCCGTCCAACCGCCACCTGGTGCGCAGCTTCGAAGGCGTGGCGCAAGCCCTGCCGGTGGACGCCGCGAGCCGCTACCAGCCGGCGCCCGAGGCGGTCGACGCGGCCTGGTCCGCGCGCACGCTCGGCCTGATGGTGGCAACGCCGTCGAACCCTACCGGCACCCTGCTCGACGGCGCCGAACTTGGGGCACTGCATCTCGCGACCCACAGGCGCGGCGGGCTGCTGATCGTCGACGAGATCTACCAGGGCCTGACCTATGGCGTCGACGCCTCCACCGTCCTGTCGCAGGCAGCGCTTGCGGCGGCCGACGACCTCTTCGTAGTAAACAGTTTCTCCAAGTACTTCGGCATGACCGGCTGGCGGCTGGGCTGGCTGGTAGCGCCGCAGGCCTATGTGCGCGAGATCGAGAAGCTTGCCCAACACTTCTTCATCGCGCCTTCGACCCCGGCGCAGCACGCCGCGCTGTCGGCCTTCGAGCCGGCAACGCTGGAAATCCTCGAAGCGCGCCGCCACGAATTCGCCACCCGCCGCGACGTGCTGCTGCCGGCGCTGCGCGAACTGGGCTTCGTCGTCGCCACCGAACCGCAGGGCGCCTTCTACATCTACGCCGACATTTCCGGGCTTGCGGACGACAGCGAAACGCTCGCCCGTCGCCTGATCGAGGAAGCCGGCGTCGCCACCACCCCTGGCCTGGACTTTGGCCATCACCACCCGCGCCGTCACCTGCGCATCGCCTACACGACACGACAGGAACGCCTGCTGGAAGCCGCCGAACGCATCACCACGGTCCTGCAGCGCCCCTGAAACGAAACGGGGCGCCCTTGGGCACCCCGTCCATTCAAGTGAACGACCTCACCCTCAGACCTTGAGCCGCATCTCCGCGGAGCGTGCATGGGCCTGCAAGCCCTCGCCGTGCGCGAGGATGGAGGCCACTTTGCCCAGATGCTGGGCGCCCGCCTCCGATATCTGCACGATGCTGGTCCGCTTCTGGAAGTCGTACACGCCCAGCGGTGACGAGAAGCGCGCGCTGCGCATGGTCGGCAGCACGTGGTTGGGGCCGGCACAGTAGTCGCCCAGCGCCTCCACCGCCCAGTGGCCGACGAAGATCGCGCCGGCGTGGCGGATGGAATCGATCCAGCGTTCGGCATTGTCCATCGACAGCTCCAGGTGCTCCGGTGCGATGCGGTTGGCGATCGCGCAGGCCTGCTCAAGACTTTCGACGTGGATGAGCGCGCCGCGATTCGCCAGCGACTTGGCGATGGTGTCGCGGCGCGGCATCGTCGGCAGCAGGCGATCGATCGCCGCATGCACTGCGTCCAGGAAGTCCGCATCGGTGCACAGCAGGATGGACTGCGCCAGCTCGTCGTGCTCGGCCTGGGCGAAGAGATCCATCGCCACCCAGTCGGCATGACCGGAACCGTCGGAGATGATCAGCACCTCGGACGGACCGGCGACCATGTCGATGCCGACGGTGCCGAACACCCGGCGCTTGGCCTCGGCGACAAAGGCGTTGCCCGGACCGACGATCTTGTCCACCTGCGGGATGGTCTGGGTACCGTAGGCCAGCGCCGCCACCGCCTGTGCGCCGCCAATGGTGAACACGCGGTCTACGCCGGTGATCGCTGCCGCCGCCAGCACCAGCGGGTTCTTCTCGCCACGCGGCGTCGGCACCACCATGATGAGTTCTTCGACGCCGGCGACCTTGGCCGGAATCGCGTTCATCAGCACGGAACTGGGGTAGGACGCCCGCCCACCCGGCACGTACAGGCCGACGCGGTCGAGCGGCGTCACCTTCTGGCCCAGGCGGGAACCGTCGGCCTCGACATAGTCCCAGGATTCGGCACGCTGGCGCTCGTGATAGACGCGCACGCGGTCGGCGGCAATGCGCAATGCCTCGCGCTGCTCTACGGTCAGGCTGTCGAGCGCGGCATGCAGCTCGGACTTCGGCAATTCGAGGTCCGCCATGGACCTGACCTCGAGCTGGTCGAAGCGACGCGTGTATTCGATCACTGCCGTGTCGCCGGTGTTGCGCACCGCGCGCAGGATCTCGGTCACGGCGCTGTCGATGCGCTCGTCGGCCTCGCTCTCGAAAGCGAGCAGCGCATCCAGGGTGGAGAGAAACTCCGGCTCGCGCGCGTCGAGGCGGCGGATGGCGGTGGCGAAGGACGAATCCGTCATGGCTTGATCGCTCCTGCAAAGGCCTCCAGCACCGGCTGGATGAGTTCGCGCTTGAGCTTGAGCGAGGCCTGGTTGACGATCAGGCGCGAACTGATCGGCATGATGTCCTCGACTTCTTCGAGATTATTGGCCCGCAGCGTATTGCCGGTCGAGACGAGGTCGACGATGGCGTCGGCCAGGCCGACCAGCGGTGCGAGTTCCATCGAGCCGTAGAGCTTGATGAGGTCGACATGCACGCCTTTGCCGGCAAAGTGGGCCTTGGCACTGTTGATGTACTTGGTCGCCACCCGGATGCGTCCGCCCGGGCGCGTCGCTGCAGCGTAATCGAAGCCCTTCTGCACGGCCACGCACAGACGGCAGCGCGCGATGTTGAGATCCAGCGGCTGGTACAACCCGGCCCCACCGTGTTCGATCAGCACATCCTTGCCGGCGATGCCGAGATCCGCCGCGCCGTACTGTACGTAAGTCGGCGTATCGGTGGCGCGCACGATGACCAGGCGCACATCGCGCCGGTTGGTACCGATGATGAGCTTGCGCGAAGTTTCGGGATTGTCGGTCGGCACGATGCCGGCAGCCGCGAGCAGCGGCAGGGTTTCCTCGAAGATACGGCCCTTGGAGAGGGCAAGGGTGATACTGGACACGGGCTGGACCTTGCTGGATCGGGCCGACATTGTAACCCGCCGCGCCTTCTGTTAGCCTTCGGCCACCTGGCTGAACCGCTCCGGCGGCTCGGCCATTTTTCTTTGCTGTGTCTTTTCTTCGACTTTGTGCAGGAGCCGGAACCATGAAACCGGAAATCGTCGTCTCGTCCCTCGACCTCGAACGCCTCGAAGGCCTGCTGGCCGCCCCGGCCGCCCGCGGCCGCAACGACCTGGACGGACTGCGCGCAGAGCTCGAACGCGCCGACGTGCGCGATCCCGAAGACATGCCGGCCGATGTGATCACCATGAACAGCCGCGCCCGCTTCCGCGAGGAAACCACCGGCCGCGAATACGAACTGACGCTGGCTTACCCGAAGGATGCCGACAGCACCGCCGGCAAGGTTTCGGTGTTTTCGCCCGCCGGCAGCGCGCTACTCGGGCTGGCGGCCGGCCAGGCGATCGACTGGCGCACGCCGGAAGGCAAGACCATCTGCCTGCAAGTGCTGGAAGTGACTTGGCAGCCGGAGGCTGCCGGCTGCCTGGCGCTCTGAACCAACGCGGCACCGGCCCCGTTGCCGGGGCCGTTCATGTCCGGGCTCAGCTCAGCCGGCGGACGCTGGCGCCGAGCGCGGCAAGTTTGTCTTCGAGCCGCTCGTAGCCGCGGTCGAGGTGGTAGATGCGTTCGATCACCGTCTCGCCCTCGGCCACCAGCCCCGCCACCACCAGGCTGGCGGAGGCGCGCAAGTCAGTCGCCATCACCGTGGCGCCCTGCAGCCGCTCGACCCCCTGCACCACCGCCGTGTTGCCGTCGATGCGGATGTCGGCACCCAAGCGCTGCAGTTCTACCGCGTGCATGAAGCGGTTCTCGAAGATGGTCTCGCGGATCATCGCGACGCCGCTCGCCACGCAGTTGAGCGCCATGAACTGCGCCTGCATGTCGGTCGGGAAGGCCGGATAGGGCGCGGTACGAAGATTCACCGCAGCGAGGCGGGCCGGAGCGACAAGACGAATCGCATCGCGCTCGGACACGATCTCGCAGCCCGCGTCCATCAGCTTGTCGATCACCGCGTCCAGATAGCAGGACGAGGTACCAATCAGCCGTACTTCGCCACCGGTAACCGCGGCCGCACAGAGATAGGTCCCGGTCTCGATGCGGTCAGGCATGATGCGATGGGTCGTGCCATGCAGCGCATCGACACCGCGGATGCGGATCACGTCGGTACCGGCACCGGAAATCTGCGCGCCCATCGCCACCAGACAGTTGGCCAGATCGACCACTTCCGGCTCGCGCGCAGCGTTTTCGATCACCGTCTCGCCCTCGGCGAGGCAGGCCGCCATCATCAGGTTCTCGGTGCCGGTGACGGTGACCATGTCGGTGAAAAGACGCGCGCCCTTCAGGCGCGGCACCTTGGCGTGCACATAGCCGTGCTCGACGCCCACCTCGGCACCCATCGCCTGCAGACCCTTGATGTGCTGGTCCACCGGCCGGGCGCCGATCGCGCAACCACCGGGCAGCGACACCCGCGCCTCGCCGCAGCGTGCGACCAGCGGCCCGAGCACGAGGATGGACGCCCGCATGGTCTTGACCATCTCATACGGGGCCACCGGGTTGTCCAGCTGCGACGCGTCGAGCGTGACCCGGTCGGCGTCGCGCTCGACCTTGACACCCATCTGGCCGAGCAGCTTGAGCAGCGTGCCGATGTCGTTCAGACGCGGCACGTTGGTGAAGGTCACCGGCTCGCGCGTCAACAGCGCCGCGCACAGGATGGGCAGCGCCGCGTTCTTGGCGCCGGAAATGGCGACTTCGCCGGAGAGCCGGCGACCGCCTTCAATCAACAACTTGTCCATGAAACCTCGAATGACGGGCCGGCTGGCGCCGGCCTTCTTACAGGCCCAGCTCGCCGCGCACCGTTTCCCACTTGGCGGGGGTGTAGGTCTGCAGCTGCAGGGCGTGGATCTCGTTGCCCATCAGCGAGCCGAGCGTAGCGTAGACCGCCTGGTGCTGACGCACCGGCAGCTTGCCCTCGAAGGCCGAGCTGACGAC
The DNA here is from genome assembly GCF_006496635.1 of Azoarcus sp. DD4. Classification (NCBI taxonomy): domain Bacteria; kingdom Pseudomonadati; phylum Pseudomonadota; class Betaproteobacteria; order Rhodocyclales; family Zoogloeaceae; genus Azoarcus; species Azoarcus sp. DD4. The sequence continues at coordinate 1,043,929 of NZ_CP022958.1, read as the reverse complement.
GATGCCGGTGAAATGGGTACCGTCGTCGCCCTCGATGGCAACGAATTCACAGGGCAGGCCCTGCTCGATGAGGCGCTTGACTTCGTTTGCGTCGAACATGGTTCTCTCTCAAAAAACGCCGGACCGCCCCACGGAACAGCCTTACCCGCGCAGCTTGTAGCCCCGTGCGAGCATTGCCAGGGTGAGCACGGCCAACAATACGAAACAGACCCCGACGACACCGAAGGACAACCACGGCGACACGTCGGACTGACCGAAAAATCCATAACGGAAGCCGTCAATCATAAAGAAGAACGGATTGACGTGTGACACATCCTGCCAGAGCTCGGGCAGCGAATGGATCGAGTAGAAGACGCCGGACAACATCGTGAGCGGCATGATCAGGAAGTTCTGGAACGCGGCGAGCTGGTCGAACTTCTCCGCCCAGATGCCGGCGATCACCCCCAGCGAACCGAGGATGGCGCCGCCCATGAGGGCAAACGCCAGCACCCAACCCGGGTGAGCAAGCTGAAGATCGACAAAGGGAATCGATACCAGCAGGACGCCAAGGCCGACGAACAGCCCGCGCAGCACGGCAGCGATCACATACGCCGCGTAGAACTCGCGATACGACAGCGGCGGCAGCAGGACGAAGATGATGTTGCCGGTGATCTTGCTCTGGATCAGCGAAGACGAGCTGTTGGCGAAGGCGTTCTGCAGCAGCGACATCATCACCAGGCCGGGCACCAGGAAGGCGGTGTAGCTGATTTCGCCGTACACCGTGATGTGGCGGTCGAGCACATGCGAGAAGATCAGCAGGAACAGCACGGCATTGAGGACGGGCGCCATCACCGTCTGGAAGCTCACCTTCCAGAAACGCAGCACTTCCTTGTAGAGCAGGGTGCGAAAGCCGGTGAAAGGCGAAACGCTGCCGGTCTGCACCTCGATGCGGGATTCAGGCACGATGCATCACCTCCACGAAGACCCGCTCCAGATCGGGTTCGCCGAGTTGCAACTCGACGATGCCCGCCTGCCCTTCGCGCAGGCGCGCCAGCAGTTGCTCGACATCGGCATAGGCGTCGAACCCGAACTCGATCCAGTCGTCATCGCCCGCCGCAACGCCACCCAGCGCCAGCGCCACCTCCGAGCGCTCGACGCGCACCCTCAGGTTGTGGGTGGCAAAGCGGCGCAGCAGGTTGTCGGTGGTGTCCAGCGCGACGATGCGACCGGCCTTCAGCATCGCGATGCGGCCACACAGGGTTTCGGCTTCTTCCAGATAGTGCGTGGTCAGCACGATGGTATGGCCGTCTCGGTTGAGCTTGCGCACGAACTGCCACAGGCCCTGGCGCAGTTCGACGTCGACGCCGGCAGTCGGCTCGTCGAGCACGATGACCGGCGGACGGTGCACCAGCGCCTGTGCCACCAGGACCCGGCGCTTCATGCCGCCCGACAGCGCACGCATGTTGGAGTCGGCCTTGGAAAGCAGGTCGAGGCTGGCGAGGATTTCGTCTATCCAGGCGTCGTTGTTGCGAATGCCGAAGTAGCCCGACTGGATGCGCAGCAGTTCGCGCACCGAGAAGAAGGGGTCGAACACCAGCTCCTGCGGCACCACACCGAGCGCACGGCGAGCGTTGCGATAGTCGCTGACGACGTTGTAGCCCATCACCTCGAGGGAGCCGCTGTCGGGCCGGATCAGGCCGGCCAGCGAGGAGATCAGCGTGGTCTTGCCGGCGCCGTTGGGGCCAAGCAGGCCGAAAAATTCGCCCTGCTGGATTTCGAGGTCGACGCCGCCGAGCGCCTTGAGCGCACCGTACTGTTTGGTGACGGCGGAAATGCGGATTGCGGGCAGGGACATGGGGTGTTCAGGCGGCTATCGGCAGCAGGGATTCGACACCGTAGAGTTCGGCCAGACTGGCCAGCCCGGCCGGCAAACCGACCAGGCTCAGCGCGTCCTTGCCACCGGCGAGCCGCTGCCACTCGAGCAGCACCGCCAATGCCGCAGAATCGGCCTCGGTCACCGCGGAGAAGTCGATGCGGCGTGCGCCAGCTGCGATAGCGGTCTGGCCGCGCTGGCGCCACTCCTGCGCAGTGCGCATGGTGAGCGGCCCGCTGACCTTCAGTACGCCGGCCTCGATCGCACTCATGCGCGTGGCGCACCGGATTCGAGCGAGCGGTTCTTCTCCTCGAGCGAACGGATCAGGCCGTCCATGCCGCCCTTGCGGATCTCGTCGCCGAAGCTGCCACGGTAATTGGTGACCAGGCTGACGCCCGCCACGACCACGTCGAACACCTTCCAGCCGGCCGGCGTCTTCTCGAGCGTGTAATCGATACCGATGGGCTGGGCGCCGGTCTGGCGCACTTCGGTGCGCACCTGCACCGTGGTGTCGGCATCGCTCATCCGTACCGGCTTGAAGTCTATGGTCTGATCGCGGTACTGGGTGAGCGCATTGGAATAGGTACGTACCAGCAGTGTGCGGAAGGCGCTTACCAGATGGCTCTGCTGGTCGGGGCTGGCCTGGCGCCAGTCGCGCCCGACCGCCAGCATGGTCATGCGACGGAAGTTGAAGTGCGGCAATACCTTTTCTTCAACCAGATTCAGCACCCGGCCGGTGTCGCCGGACTGGATGGCCTTGTCCTGACGCACGATGGCGAGCACCTCGTTGGTCACCTCGCGCACCAATACGTCCGGCGGAGCAGAGTCTGCCGCCAGCGCCATCGGCGTCAGCGCGAGCGATACCACGGCCATCAGGACCATCCGCAGGCGCACCAGAAAATTCCTCATACCATTCACCGTTCAGATTCGTTCACGGACGGTCCCGCCGACACCAGCAGGCGGTTGCCGACTCCGTACAGTTCAAGACGCTCGACCGCAGCCCGAGCTGCCGTATCGGCTGCGGTCTGCGGCATCAGCAGCGCACCTTCGTCGCCGTTGAAATCTTCATAGACACGCGGCGGATTGCCATCGAAAACTTTGTAACGACGCTGTTCGAGATAGAAATCGCGGACATAGACGTACTTGTCCAGCGTGCCTTCGTCCAGGGTTTTCTCAACGCCAAGCGCGGTCGACCGCGTATGAGTCACGCGCAAGGCCGTCATGCTGTTGCGGGTCGGAACATGCTGGATGGCCCAGACATCGTCACCCAACACGTCCAGCGGCAGGGCTGCAGCATCGCGCAGGGTACGCGGCCCGAAGAAGGGCAGCACGAAATACGCGCCGTCGCCCACGCCCCAGGCGCCCAGTGTCTGACCGAAGTCTTCATCGTGCTTGGACAAGCCCATCTCGCTCGCGATGTCGAGTACACCGACGAAACCCAGGGTGGAATTGACCAGGAAGCGCATCAGGTCGTTCAAGGCATCGGGAATCTTGCCCTGCAGCAGATTGTTGAAACCGATCCAGGGGTCGCCGAGATTGCCGAACACATTGCCCACTCCGGTCCGGACCGGATCCGGTACAACGGTCTGGTAGACCTCGGCCACAGGCTTGATGACCGCACGGTCCAGCTTGTCGTTGAAGCTGAACATCGCGCGGTTGTAGCCTTCCAGCGGATCGACCGGGTTGTGCGCGGTCGTCGCGCAGGCGCCGGCAAGGGCAGCAGACAGGACTACCACCACACATGTGTGCCGCGACAGAGGGCGGGACTGGTACGGCATGCTCGTTCTCCGTGTTGGCAGTTGCATCACTGTGCCGCGGGCTCTGCCGCCTTGTTGAACAGGAACTGGCCGATCAGCTTCTCGAGCACCACGGCCGACTGGGTGATCTGCACCCGGTCGCCTGCGGCCAGCATCTCGGCGTCCGCGCCCGGCTCCAGCCCCACGTACTGCTCGCCGAGCAGCCCGGAGGTGAGGATGGTGGCAATCGTATCGCGCGGGAATTGATAACGCGTGTCGAGATCGAGACGAACGATCGCGCGATAGCTCTGCGGATCGAAGCGGATATCGGCAACGCGCCCGACCAGCACACCGGCGCTCTTGACCGGCGCCCTCACCTTGAGGCCGCCGATGTTGTCGAACGGCGCCTCGATCGTATAGAGCACCGCGTTGTTGAGGCCGGAGAAATTGCCGACCTTCATCGCCAGGAAGATCAGTGCCGCGCAACCCATCGCGACGAAGATGCCGACCCACAGGTCGAGCGTGGTACGACTCATCATTGCCCCCGGAACATGAAAGAGGTGAGCACGAAATCCAGCGCGAGGATGACCAGCGCGGAGCTCACCACGGTGCGGGTGATCGCCCGCGACACGCCCTCGGCGGTGGGCGTGCAATCGTAACCTTCGAACACCGCGATCAAGGACACCGCCACCCCGAATACGAACGACTTGATCACGCCATTGACGATGTCGTAGCGAATATCGACCGCCGCCTGCATCTGCGACCAGAAGGCGCCATCGTCGACGCCGATGAAGACGACGCCGATCAGCCAGCCGCCGAACACACCCATCGCCGAGAACATGGCGGCCAGCAGGGGCATCGAGATCACTCCGCCCCAGAAACGCGGCGCGACGACGCGCGCGATCGGATTGACCGCCATCATGTCCATCGCTTTCAGCTGCTCGGTCGCCTTCATCAGGCCGATTTCCGCCGTCACTGCGGACCCCGCCCGACTGGCGAACAGCAGCCCCGCGACCACGGGCCCGAGCTCGCGGGTAAGCGACAGCGCCACCAGCACGCCCAGCGCGTCGCTGGAGCCGAAGCGTTGCAGCGTCTCGTAGCCCTGCAAGCCGAGCACCAGGCCGACGAAGAGACCGGACACCAGGATGATCAGCAGCGACAGCACGCCGGAAAAATAGATCTCGCGCAGGGTGAGGTTCAACCTGCGCACCGACTGGCCGGAATAGACCAGCACCATCAGGAAGAAGCGCGCGGCGAAACCCAGCCGCCAGACGCCGTCTATGGTCATCGCGCCCAGCTGGCGCAACGTCGATGCCAACCGGTTCATCGCCGCCCCCCGTCCAGCAGCGACTCGATCGGCGGCGCCGGGTAATGGAAAGGCACCGGCCCGTCGGCCTCGGCGTGGACGAACTGATGCACGAAAGGATCGCGCGAGGCGCGGATTTCGTCGGGCGTGCCACTGGCGACGATGCGGCCGTCCGACACGAAATAGACGTAATCGACGATCTCCAGCGACTCGTGGATATCGTGCGTCACCATCACCGAACTCGCCCCCAGTGCATCGTTGAGCTTGCGGATCAACTGTCCGATCACGCCGAGCGAGATCGGATCCAGGCCGGCGAAGGGTTCGTCGTAGAGGATCAGCATCGGATCGAGCGCCACCGCCCGCGCCAGCGCCACCCGCCGCGCCATGCCGCCCGATAGTTCGGCCGGCTTGAGCGCATGCGCGCCGCGCAGGCCGACCGCATTGAGCTTCATCAGCACCAGGTCGCGGATCAAGCCAGGTTCGAGATTCGTATGCTCGCGCAGCGGAAAGGCGACGTTGTCGAACACCGTCATATCGGTGAACAAGGCGCCGAACTGGAACAGCATGCCCATCCGGCGACGCATGTCGTAGAGGGCCCCGCTCGACAGCCGGGCAACGTTTTCGCCCGCCACCTCGACGACACCACCCGAGGCGCGCAGCTGCCCGCCGATCAGCCGTAGCAGCGTGGTCTTGCCGCAGCCGCTCCCGCCCATGATTGCAACCACCTGCCCCCGGTGCACTTCGAGGTCGATGCCGCGCAGCACCTCGCGCTCGCCATAGGCGAAGCGGACTTCGCGCAGACTGACAAGCGGCGGAGAAACGGATGGAGTCGAGGCCGGAGACATTGCCGGGCGGAATTCCTGCTGGATTTGCAAACGGCGCAGTTTATCAGACTGACGCCGGCGCTCGCGCTGCTGCCTGTTGCAACGCGACAACGCGTGCAAGTCCGGCCGCCGCGCCTCCAACGGCTCCCCACCCCACACGAGGCCCGAAAAATCTCATTTGCATAATTTCTTCTTGCCTGCGCGGCACAAGCCGGTATCATGACGACGGAATTTTCAAGACCTCTCGCCATGCGCTGGAACACCCACCTGACGCTCGCTGCCGCCCTGCTTGTTGCCGCCTGTGCGCAACTGCCGGCGCCCCGGTCGCCGGCAGGCCACCTCGGCACAGAGACTCAACCACAGACGCCGGGGGCACCGGCACCGCGGCCTCTCATGCGCAGCTTCGCATTACCCGCCCCGATACGGCCGACCACCATCGAGGCCGCGGAAACCTACTCCGTCGTAGTGAACAAGGTTGCGATCGAGTCACTGCTGTTTGCCCTTGCGCGCGACAGCGGACTCAATGTCGACATTCACCCCGGCCTGCAGGGCAGCGTCACCCTCAACGCCATCGATCAGACCCTGCCCCAACTGCTGACGCGCATCGCCCGTCAGGTCGACATGCGTTTCGAGCTGAATGGCCCGAACCTGATCGTCATGCCCGACAGCCCGGTCCAACGCACCTACCGGGTCGACTACGTCAATCTCAGCCGCGGGATGAACGGCACGGTCGCCACCAGCACCCAGATCGCCACCACATCCACGGCGGTGGGTGGGACGCGGACCGGCGGTGGCGGCAACGCCTCGGTCACGCAGATCGAATCCAGCTCGGCCAACCGCTTCTGGGAGTCGCTGGAATCCAGCATCCGCGCCGTTCTCGGGGTGCCGCCCGATTCATCCGCGGTGGTCGCCAATCGGGAGGGCGGAGTGCTGATGGTCAATGCCAGTGGCCGCCAGCATGAACGGGTCGGCGAATTCATCGACCACATCCAGCGCGCCGCCCGCCGCCAGGTGATGATAGAAGCCACCATCGTCGAGGTCGCGCTCGGCGACGGCTATCAGCAGGGCATCGACTGGCGCAGGCTCGGCTCGCCGGACTGGAAGGTCGAACCACGTGGCAGCGGCGACGGCAGCGGCATCGTGCCGACCCTGTCCTATCTGTCCGGCAACCTCGACATCAAGCTCGACCTGCTCGAAACCTTCGGCACCACCAAGATCCTTTCCAGCCCCAGGCTTTCGGTACTCAACAACCAGACGGCCATGCTCAAGGTGGTTGAAGAAGTCGTCTATTTCCTGGTCGATGCCTCGACCACCGAGTACGAAGACAGCAGCCGCGAGAAGATCACCGCGACCACCACGCCGCAATCGGTCTCGGTCGGCATGGTGATGGCGCTTACCGCGCAGATCAGCGAGAGCGGCGAAATCATCCTCAATGTACGGCCGACGATCTCCAGCATTTCCGGCTTCAAGGACGACCCCAATCCCTCGCTGCGCGACATTCCCAATCGCGTGCCGCAGATTCGCACTCGCGAAATCGAATCCGTGCTGCGCCTGCGCAGCGGCGAGATCGCGGTGCTGGGCGGTCTGATGGAAGACAAGATCGATTACGACACCGGCCGCATTCCGCTGCTCGGCCGCCTGCCCCTGCTCGGCGAAGCATTCACGCATCGCGACAACGCGGTGAAGCGCACCGAACTGGTCATATTCCTGCGGCCCGTCGTCATCGACGACCCCACACTTGCCGCGGGCTTCGCCGGCCAGCGCCGGCACCTGCCGGCAGCCGACTTCTTCCGCGTCGCCGCCCCCCACGGCCAGCCGCTGCAGTTTGGGGAGGCCGGACAATGATGGCAGGCCTCCTTCGCAGTGCCAGCTCGCGCCCGGGTCAGCGGCAGGCAGTGCTGCTCGGCATGCTCCTGATCCTCGCCGCAGCAGTTCCCGCCCTCGCCGACGATCCTGGCGGCCCGGCCCCGCCAACCGGCCTGGGACCGATCCAGCGCAAGCCCATGCCCGCCGACACGTCGTCACCGTCACAGTTGGCCTACGCTGCCTTCCGCGATGGAGATCTTGCAACTGCGCACCACCACTATCAGGAACTGCTGCGACGCGACCCCGCCAGTGTCGAAGCGAGCAACGGCCTGGCGAGTCTGGCGTTGCGCGAAGGCCGCCCGGATGAAGCCATCGCCTGGTTTCGCCACAGTCTCGTCCTGGCGCCCCTCGACGCGCTGGCGCACAGCCGGCTGGTCGACCTCGACCACACGCTCCACCCCCGCGACGCCGAATCGCGTCTGCGCCGGCTGATCGCCCACCAGACGCACGCAGCCGTACTTCACTTCGCGCTCGGCAATGCACTGGCGCGACAAAGTCGCTGGGCCGAAGCCCAGCAGGCCTACTTTCAGGCCCATACGCTGGACGCCGACGATCCCGACATCCTGTTCAATCTTGCCGCCAGCCTCGATCAACTTCACCAAAGGCTGCCTGCGGCCAACTTCTACCGTCTTGCCCTGGCTGCAGCGCGCCAGCGTCCCGCCTCCTTCGATCCACTGACGGCAAGCGGAAGACTGCAGGAGCTCGAACAGCCGTGACGAACAGCTCCGCCCACCTCGAGCCAGCCGGCGATAGCGGGACGCTGGACCAGGCATTGCTGGCGGCCGGCCTCGTCAGTAAAGACCAGCTGCGGATCGTCCGGCTGGAGCAGGAGCGCCGCCAACGCCCACTGGTGACACTGCTGGTGGAGCTCGGCTTCGTCTCCGAAGGCACACTGCGCGACACCTTGTCACAAGCAGTCGGCCGGCGCAGCATCGACCTCGCCCAAGTCATCGCCGACACCGAGGCGCTAGCCCGTGTCCCCTTCGAATTCGCCCGCCGGCACCGTGTCCTGCCGCTTCACTTCGACAGCCGACGTCGGGTGCTGACGATAGCAACCGCGGAGGCGGACGACAGCGTGGTGATCGACAAGCTGCGGTCCTTGCTGGCAGACGGCACCGATGTCGAGAGCATGCTGGCCGGCGCCGCCGAGATCGGTCGTGCGATCGAACGCTACTACGGACACCCCCGGTCCATCGACAGCATCCTGCACGAACTCGAGACCGGCGAAGTCGACCTGCGCAGCATGGCGACGGGCGCGGACAACTACAGCCAGCCGATAGTCCGTCTTGTGGACGCGCTGCTGATCGATGCCGTCAAGCGCGAAGCTTCCGATCTCCATTTCGAACCAGAAGCCCACTTTCTCCGCATCCGTTGCCGCATCGACGGCCTGCTGCGCCAGACCCACGCCCTGCACAAGTCCTACTGGCCGGCGATGGCGGTCCGGATCAAGGTCATGGCCGGCCTCAACATCGCGGAAACACGCGCGCCGCAGGATGGCCGCATCAGCCTCGACATCAACGGCCATGCGGTGGACTTCCGCGTTTCCTGTCTGCCCACCCTGCACGGCGAGAATGTCGTGCTGCGCATTCTCGATCGCAACAAGGGCATCGTTCCTCTCGACGCGCTCGGGCTCACTCCACCCAACTTCGACGCGCTCGAGCGCATGATCGCCCGGCCCGAAGGTCTGATCCTGGTCACCGGCCCGACCGGCAGCGGCAAGACCACGACGCTGTATTCCGTACTCGGCCATATCAACACCGAAGACCGGAACATCATGACCCTGGAGGATCCGGTCGAATACCCGACCCCGTTGCTGCGCCAGTCCTCGATCGCCGAAGCCAGCCGCCTGAATTTCGCTGACGGCGTGCGCGCCATGCTGCGCCAGGATCCGGACGTCATCCTGGTCGGCGAGATCCGCGACGCCGACACGGCGGCGATGGCGCTACGCGCCGCCATCACCGGCCACCAGGTCTATTCGACCCTGCACACGAATTCCGCGATCGGTGCCCTGCCGCGCCTGCTCGACCTCGGAATTCGCGCCGAACTGCTCGCCGGCAACATCGTCGGCATCATCGCCCAGCGCCTGGTGCGCAAGCTCTGCCCCCACTGCCTGGAAGCCGTCGAAGCCGAAGCCTGGACCGTGCCACTGCTCGGTCTCGCCGCAGATGGCCAACCAGCCACGCGCTACCGCGCGACCGGCTGCCGCCTCTGCGACTTCCAGGGCTACCGCGGGCGCGTGGCCATCATGGAAATCCTGCGCATGGACGCGGAACTCGACGAACTCGTCACCCGCCGCGCCAGTCAGCGCGAAATCCTCGCCCACGCCCGCAACCGCGGTTTTCGTCCGCTCGCCGAGGACGGCCTGCGGCGGGTACGCGACGGCAGCACCTCGCTGGAGGAGCTGCTGCGTGTGATTGATCCCGGCTTCACCGGACACTGACACCCATGCCGCGCCACCGCTACCGCGCCGCCAGAGCCGACGGTCGGCTCCAAAGAGGAAAGATGGACGCGCTCAACCTCGCCGAACTCGAGGCGCGCCTGGCGCGCATCGGCCTGGTCCTGATCAACGGCGAGCCGGTCCGCGCACGTCGCCTTCCCGGCCGGCGCATTCCACGGCGCGACCTGGTCAGCCTCTGCTTCCATCTCGAACATCTCCTGGCTGCCGGCGTGCCCATCCTCGAAGGACTGGCCGACCTGCACGCCTCCACCGCCGAACCACGCTTGCGCGAGATCGTCGGTACCGTCGCTGCAGGTGTCGAAGGCGGTCAGACACTGTCGGCGGCATGCGCCGCGCATCCCGAAGCCTTCGATGCCGTCTTCATCTGCCTGCTGCGTGCCGGCGAACAAGCGGGCCGCTTGCCGCAGGTGCTGCGCGACCTCGCCGCATCGCTTGAGCAGGCCGACGCACTGGCCGCCTACACCCGCCGCATAGCCATCTATCCCGCCTTCGTCGGCACCTTACTGCTGGCGGCCGTCGGCGTCGCACTGGTCTTCGTCATTCCCGAAGTGGCCCGTCTGTTCCAGAGCATAGGGCAGACGCTGCCGCTGCAAACGAGGATGTTGCTAGCCCTGTCGGCTTTCGTCGGCGAATACGGCGCCTTGCTCGTATTCGCCGCACTCGCGACGGTCATCGGATTGCGCGCCGCCATCGCCCACGCCCCCTCGGCGCGCGCTCGCTACGACGCGGCCTTGCTGCGTCTGCCGGTCTGCGGCCCACTGCTGAGCAAGTTGCTGCTGGCGCGCGTCTGCAAGCTGCTCGGGCTGATGTACGAGGCCGGTATTCCCATCATCGATGCCCTGCACACGGCAGCAGACACAGCCGGCAACACCGTCGTCCGGCGCAGCCTGCGCGAGGCCGGCGAGCGCATCGATTCAGGCCACGATCTCAGCAGCGCAATCGCCGCTGCGGCGCTCTTTCCACCGCTGCTGGTGCGCATGCTGCACGTCGGCGAACACAGCGGCGCCCTCGACGTCGCGCTCGGCCACCTCGTCCGCTACTACGAACGCGAGGTGCAGGACTCCATCCAGCGCATGCAGGCGGCCATCGAGCCGCTGCTCACGGTAGTGCTCGGCGGGCTGATGCTGTGGATCATGAGTGCCGTGCTCGGCCCGATCTACGACATTCTCGGCCGGCTACCCCTCTGAGGCACCGCACATGTCCGCCCCGCACCTGCTCCTGCTCGACACGCACGGCCTGACCATCTGGCAAGCCAGGGGGCGCAGCTTCGATGCGGTCGTGCACTTTTCGCCCGGCAGCGACGGCCCGCCGGCATTCGCCGAATGGCTAGCCGCGCGAGCCGGCTCCAGTCGCCTGACATTGATCGTCGACCTGCCGGACGAAACCTACGAGCTGGAGCACCTGCCCCGAGCCCGCGGCAGCGACCGCGAAGCACTGATTCAACGCCGCCTGGACCAGCACAGTTTCGGCAGTCCCTGTGGCGCAGCCCTCTCGCTTGGCACAAGCACCGAAGCCCCGCCCTATGAAAACGTGTTGCTGTGCTCTCTGCCCCGCCCCGAGCCGCTCATGCCCTGGCTGGCCGTCCTGGCCGAACAGCAGGCGCGCGTCACCGGTGTTCATCTCGTCGCCGTGGTATTCGACCGCCTGATGAGCCGGCTGGCGCGCCGTCACCCGGAACTGCAGGGGCGCTTCCTGCTCGTCAGCGAGCACGCCGGGAGCATGCGACACAGTCTTTTCGAACACGGGCGCCTGCGCTACTCAAGGCTACTTGCGGCCACCGACACGGGTGCCCTGCAACGCACGCATGCCTATCTCTACGCCCACGATTTGATCGAGCACGGTGCGAACCTACGTGTTGTCGAACTCCTGTCGCAACGACACGGCGCCCCCTGCCCCCCGCAGCCCGCGGTCAGCGCCGGGATCGAATACCAGACGCTGGAATCCCGGTCGCTGTGCCGCGAGCTCGGCATCGACTGCACCGACGAAGCAGATGCGAGCGTGCTGCTGCTCCTGAATCAGGCGCTCCGCCCTCGCGGCCTGCCCCATTGCGCGCCAGCGGCGGTGCGCCAGATCGATCGACTTCATCGCCTTGGCCGTCGCATTGGCGCGGCTGGCTTCGGCATTGGTATCGGTGCCGCACTACTCTCCGCCTGGCTGGCCGCCGGCAACCAGCATCATGCGGCGCGAATCAACGATCTGACTACGGCAGCCAACCGCCAGCAGCTCCGCCACGACAGCCTGCTCGCAAGCCTGCCGCCCCTGCCCGCCCCGCCGGGGGCCTTGGGTCAAGTACTCGACACGCTGACGCAGCAGACCGCGCTGGACGGCGATCCGCAGCACCTGCTCGCTGCGCTGGGCGACGCGCTCGACACGCATCCGGCCATCGCATTGCGGACGCTGACCTGGAGTCGCGCCCCGACGCCCAACGCGCGGGCCGGCGGGGCAATGACGCTTGCCGTCGCACTGGAAATTCCCCCAGCGGAGAGCGATCCCACCCAAAACCTGGCCACCCTGCGGAGCAGCATCCTGGCGCAGCTTGCCCGGCGTGACGACATCCGCACCGTCCTGCGACCGCGTCCGGCCAGCCATCCCCAGGCCCCCATCCTCGACCATCAGTCCGGCTCGTCTGGCGGACTGCATATCGAACTTCAGGATCGTCGCCAGGAGCAGGAGCCCTCATGATCAGCCGCATTCCGCTCCCGCTGCGCCTGCCATTGCTGTTCGCACTCATCACAGCGCTGGCTGGCGGTGCGCTGGTGGCAGCGACGCAGGCCGAACATCGCCAGCTGGATCACGCACTGGCCGACGCGCAAGCGGTACACGACAACGCTACCCTGCGGCTCGCACAGCTCGAAGCCAGCGCCGCCCAGCTGCGCGGCTTTGCGACACGCTACCGGGCACTCGTGGAGCGCGGCGTGGTTGCAGCCGACCATGAGGCGCTACGCGACGCCGCCTTGCATCGCATCCTCGCAGAGCACGGAATCGCTGACGGCGACTACACGGCAAGCACACCGCGCCCGCTGTCACCCCAGGGCGCGAATCTCCCGGTCCTGATGGCCAGCACCATCAAGCTGCACGCTACCGTGCGCCATGAGCAGGCCCTGCTGGATCTGCTGGATACACTGCGGCATGAAGCATCGGCCGCAGTGAGCGTCCGCGGCTGCGCCGTCGAACGCCTGCCATCAACGGAGGTGGCCGCCGCAATGGCGCTGCAGATTCGTTGCGAGTTTGCCTGGTTGAACATCCGACCGCCGGCCGGAGAGGCATCGTGATCCGCCGGCTGACGTTGCTGTCGCTCGTCCTGGTCAGCACGTCCGGAGTTGCCGAACCACGCGTCGCGCCAACACTCGGCCGCCTGTTCTTCACGCCGGCCGAGCGCGCTGCGCTCGACCGGCCGTCCGCTCCCGCGCCAGCCCCGGCGGCAACGGACACACTGCGCATCGATGGAGTACTCCGCAGCCGCAGTGGCCGCAGCACCATCTGGATCAACGGCAACGCGCAGCAGCCCGACGAACGCCTGAAGGTCGACGGTTCGCGCCAACTCCGGCTCATCGCCACCGATACACCGAGCCGGCCGCTGTACATCGGCGAAAACCACGTCTGGCCAGGCGGTGAGCGCATCGATCCGCTGCCCGACGTCCAACGGCACGACTCGACGGCTGTCGCCTCCGAACACAGGGTCGCCGCACCATGATCCGGGCGCCACGGGGAGCGTCCGAACAGGACGGTTTCGCCGCCATCGCCCTGTTGCTGCTGGGTGCGATGGCAGCCGTCGCCCTGCTGCTGGCACATCGGGATCTTGCCGCCATCGCGCGCGGCCACGCGCAGGCACGCAGCATCGCCGTCCTCGCCGAAGCACGCATGGCGCTCGCCGGCTACGCCCTCAGTTACCCGGAGCGCCACCCCGGCCAGGGCTATGGCTACCTGCCCTGCCCGGACGGCGACAACGACGGCTCCCCGGCCGGTGCCTGCGGCGCGCGCGGACTAGGGGCGATCGGCCGCCTGCCCTATCGGACACTCGGCCTTGGCGATCTGCACGACGGCTGGGGCGAATGCCTGTGGTATGCCGTCGCCGACAGCGTCAAGAACAACCCCAAGCCCCTGGTACTGAACTGGGATTCCGCCGGGCAGTTCGACGTCGTCGCGGCCAGCGGCGTCCGGCTCACGCTCGACGATTCGCCACCGGCACGTGCTGTCGGCGTTGTCCTCGCCCCCGGCGGCGCGCTTCCCATGCAGCAACGCCCCTACCTCCCCGGCAGCCGTTGCAGCGGCAGCACTTCGGCCGACACCGACCTTGCCGGCTATCTCGACGCGGCCTATCCCGCCAAACCTTCCGGCGTGCACAGCGTGCAGCAGGGCACGACGGACAGCGTCGCCAACAACGACCTGCTGTCCTGGCTGACGGTGGATGACATCTTCGACGCCTTGCGTCGCCGCAGCGACTTTGCAGCCTTCATCGACACGGTCATCGACCGCGCGGCAGCAGCGCTCGCCACCGCAAGCCACCAGCACGACTTTGTCGCCGTCCATGCCGACACACAGCTCGGTACCATGGCCGGCGGCGCACTCCCGACAGCCGCCGCACTCGGTCTCACCGACGCGGCGGCCGACGCCCACGACAACTGGCGCAACCAGTTCCGCTTCCTGCTCTGCATCGGTGGCGAGGCCTGCATTGCGGCCGAACTCAGCGAATCGGCCACGGCGCCGAACGAAACCATGATCGAGCACTGTCGGCTCGCCCTAATCTTCGGCGGCGAACGCATCCGCAGCCAGCCGGGCCGCCAGACCCGGGCTACGGTCGCCGACCGTGCCGACCACCGCAACTACTTCGAAGGACCGAACCCGGCCGTGCTGGCGAGCGGCGAAGGCCTGCTCGCCGGTCACCGTCATTTCGCGATCGCCGAGCCGGCGCGGCCTGCCCATGAGGACGTGATCCGGTGCCTGCCCTGACAAACCACCCCAGCTATCCCTCCCGTCACCACGCTGGCGGATTCACCCTCGCTGAGCTGGCGGTCGTGCTGGTTGTCATCACACTGCTGGCCGGCGGCCTGCTGCTGCCGCTGGAGGCCCGCCTCGACGAGCAAAAACGCCGCAGCACGCTCGGCCAGCTGCACGACATCGAACAGGCGCTGACGGGCTTCGCCATCATCCACGGCCGTCTGCCCTGTGCCAGCCTGGAGTCCGACCCAGCCAGCCCCGGCTACGGTCTGGAGAGCCCGCCCCCTTGCGACGACACCGTCGAAGGCCGCCTACCTTGGCGCAGCCTGGGCCTGGAGCCGACCGATGCCTGGGGCAGCCCCCGCGCCACTGCCACCGCCCCCTGGACCGGCCACTGGCGCTACCGGCCGGACGGCGCCTACAGCCGCGGCGACGCGCCGATACGCGCGGACACAGTCCCTGTCTCCAATCTGCAGATATACGACCACGACGACCACGCGATCACGGTCACCAGCGAATCGCGTGCGGTCGCCGTCGTGTACTCCACCGGACCGAACCAGCGCGCCGACGGCCGCAACGCGAGCTACTCGAGTGCGCATCCAGCCTACCAGGCCGGCGAAGCCACCGCCGAATTCGACGACCTGCTGATCTGGCTGGGCCAACCCTTGCTGATTGCGCGGCTGGCCCAGGCGGGCAGGCTGTGACGTGCACGCCGATCGTCTTCCCTTGCCACCTTCCCGGAGTCCCCTACATGCGAACATCCCAAACCGGTTTCACCCTGGTCGAGATCGCCATCGTCCTCGTCATCATCGGCCTGATGCTGGGCGGCGTCCTCAAGGGCCAGGAGCTGATCAACAGCGCCAAGGTCAAGAATCTCACCCAGGACTTCCGCAGCATCCCGCTGCTGTTGCACAGTTACCAGGACAAATTCCGCTCCGCCCCTGGTGACGACGCAAATGCAAGGCGCCATCTGTGCCAGGCTGCCGCTACCGAATGCACCACGAACGGAAACGGCGACGGCCAGATCGGTGGCAACTGGAACGACAGCACCAATTCGGAGGCCTTCCTGTTCTGGCAGCACGTCCGCATGGCCGGACTCGCGGCCGGCTCCACCGATGCGGCCGACGCGGGCTACCTGCCACGCAACGCGGAAGGTGGACGGCTTGGAGTGCAAAGCATCGGCGCAGCCGCACCGCTCGGCGTGCCCGGCACGCACACGATATGCTCGGCAGCCATTCCCGGGCGCTTCGTCCGCCAGATTGACCTCGCACTCGACGATGGCGAACCGGCGACCGGCAGTCTGCGCGCCGGCATCCAGGGCAGCACCGGCCTGAGCGCACTCGGAGCGGCAACACCGCTCGACGAAACGCTCAGCTACGTGCTCTGCCTCGGCTTCTGACCAAAGCCGACATGTCGTCCGCTCACCCGCCCTTGAGCAAGCGTTGTTCGGCCAGCTCCAGCCCCTGCGGCAGGCCGAGCAGCACGACGACATCGCCTTCGTGGATGCGCGTCTCCGGGCCCGGCGACAGCCCGCGGATGCCGTGCCGACGTACCGCCGACACGCCGACGCCGAACTCGTCGAGCCCAAGCTCGCCTATGGTGTGGCCAATCGAAGCTGCGGCCGACGGCACCGTCACCGAATGCAGCCGCGCCTGGCTGCTGTCCATGGCCTCGCCGACGTCCGTCGCGCCATGGAAGAAGCCACGCATCAGGGCATAGCGCTGATTGCGGATATCGCGGATGCGCTTGACCACCCGACTGAGCGGAACACCGATCAAGGCCAGCGCATGGGAAGCCAGCATGATGCTGCCTTCGAAGGCCTCAGGCACCACCTCTGCCGCGCCGCCAAGCGACAGCTTCTCCATGTCGGCTTCGTCGGCCGCCCGCACCACGATAGGCAAGCCAGGTCGCAAGGCATGGGCATGGTGCATCACGCGTAGCGCCGCCTCGACCTCGGCGAACGAAATCACCAGCGCACTCGCCCGCATGATGCCGGCGGCCATCAGCGTCTCGCGGCGGGCGGCGTCGCCGTAGACCACCGTATCGCCGGCAGCGCCCGCCTCGCGCACCCGTTCCGGATCGAGGTCCAGCGCGACGTAGCTGACGTTTTCCTGCTCGAGAAAACGCGCCATGTACTGGCCGCTGCGGCCGTAGCCGCAAACGATGATGTGCTTGTCGGTATTGAGCGACTGCGCCGCCACCCGCGTCAGCTCCATCGACCGCAGCAACCACTCGGACGCAACGAAGCGCATCACCAGCTTGTCGCTCACCTGCACGATCAGCGGCGCCAGCAGCATGGACAGGACCAGGGCGGCGACCGTCACCTGGATCAGTCCTGCCGGCATCAACTTCAGACCGACGATCTCCGACAGCAGCACGAAGCCGAATTCGCCGCCGGCGCACAGCCA
Organism: Azoarcus sp. DD4; assembly: GCF_006496635.1. Classification (NCBI taxonomy): domain Bacteria; kingdom Pseudomonadati; phylum Pseudomonadota; class Betaproteobacteria; order Rhodocyclales; family Zoogloeaceae; genus Azoarcus; species Azoarcus sp. DD4. The sequence continues at coordinate 1,026,541 of NZ_CP022958.1, read as the reverse complement.
CAGGCCCGAGCGCATCGCGGTCCCCGGTGGCGAACCGAAGGCACGCGAAGCCGCGAACACGATCGCGAATTTGCACACCAGTAGCGCCAGCACCATGCCTATCACCGCCGGCAGGTTCCAGACGATGGTCTTGACATCGAGGAACATGCCTACGGTAACGAAAAAGAGCCCGAGCAGGACGTCGCGGAAGGGCTTGATGTCCTCTTCCACCTGGTAGCGGTACTCGGTCTCGGAGATCAGCATGCCGGCGAGAAAGGCACCGAGTGCGAGCGACAGCCCGACCAGTTCCGACAGCCAGGCCAGCCCCAGCGTGATCAACAGTACATTGAGCATGAAGAGCTCGCCGGAGCGCCGCCGAGCCACCACGGTGAACCACCAGCGCATGAGACGCGGCCCGAACACCAGCACCAGCGCCAGCAACACCGCTGCCTTGAGCGCGGCCAGGCCGAGCGTCACCGCCAGTTCCTCGGCCGGGCGCGACAAGGCGGGCAGCAGGATCAGCAGCGGCACTACCGCGATGTCCTGGAACAACAGCACGCCGATGATCTCGCGCCCGTGACGGCTGTCGAGCTCCAGACGGTCGGCGAGCAACTTGGACAGGATCGCGGTCGAGGACATGGCCAGCGTGCCGCCGAGCGCGAAACTGGCCACCCAGCCGAGTCCTGTCGTACGTCCGATCAGCAGCGTCAACGCGATACTGCCGAGCACCTGGGCGGAACCAAGGCCAAAAACGATGCGCTTCATCGCATACAGGCGCGGCAGCGAGAATTCCAGACCGATCGAGAACATCAGGAACACCACGCCGAACTCGGCAAGGTGACGCGCGCCCTCGGATTCCGGCACCAGCTTGAGGGCATGCGGTCCGACCATCGCCCCGACCAGCAGATATCCCAGCACCGGCGGCAGGTTGACGCTGCGCAGCACGGCCACCAGCACGACGGCGGCGGCCAGCAGGAGCAGGACGAGATCGAGGGTGTTCAGCATCTGGCGGGGCGGGCTCTTGTCTCGCCGGGCGGCCCGGGAGGGCACCCAAGTTGTTATACAATCGCGGGCCGGCCATCCGAAGCGGATACCGGGCACCAGCAGCCTTACCGACTGCCGATGCGGCGATGCAGCACGGCGGCCCGTTGTCCGGCAGGCCCTGTCCGTCAGGTCCGCAAAGCAGCAGGAAGGCTTTTTGCCGCGTTTTCACCAGTGTAACCGCTCCGCCTGTATGGACCCAATCGCGCCCGACGCTCCGTCACTGCCCCGTGTCGCCGACCTGGCCCGACGCGTACTCCGCATCGAAGCCGCTGCAGTGCTGGCGCTCGCCGAGCGCATCGGCACCGACTTCGAGCGCGCCGTCCAGCTCATTCTCGATAGGCGCGGCCGGGTGATCGTCACCGGCATCGGCAAATCTGGCCACATCGCCCGCAAATTCGCCGCCACGCTTGCCAGCACCGGCACCCCCGCCTACTTCGTCCACGCCGCCGAGGCTGCCCACGGCGACCTCGGCATGATCACGCCCGAAGACGTGGTGATCGCGCTGTCGAATTCCGGCGCCAGCGAAGAGCTGCTGATGATCGTGCCGCTGGTCAAGCGCCAGGGCGCCCGCCTGATCGCGCTCACCGGCCGGCCGGATTCGCCGCTGGCGCGCGAGGCCGATGTCCACCTGGACGCCGCCGTCAGCGAAGAAGCCTGTCCGCTCAACCTAGCCCCCACTGCCAGCACCACCGCCGCGCTGGCGCTCAGCGACGCGCTTGCGGTAGCCCTGCTCGATGCGCGCGGCTTCGGCGCCGACGACTTCGCCCGCTCCCACCCTGGCGGATCGCTCGGCCGCCGCCTGCTGACCCACGTCAGCGACGTCATGCGCCCGGCCGGAGCGGTGCCTGTGGTCGCCGGCGATGCCGCGCTCGGCGAAGCCCTGCTCGCCATGACGCGCGGCGGCATGGGCATGACGATGGTGGCTGATGCGGCCGACAGACCGCTCGGCATCTTCACCGACGGCGATCTTCGCCGTACGCTCGAGAAGGGCATCGACGTGCGCTGTGCTCGCATTGCCGAGGTCATGACGGCGAACCCGCGCCACATCGGCCCCGATGCGCTCGCCGTCGAAGCGGCCGAAATGATGGAACGCCTGCGCATCAGCCAGTTGCTGGTGCTCGATGGCGACGGCAGACTCGCCGGCGCGCTCACCACCCACGACCTCATGCTCGCCAAGGTGATCTGATGACGATGCGTGAAACCGCCGCCCGCATACGCCTGATGGGTTTCGATGTCGATGGCGTCCTGACCGACGGCAATCTCTACTTCACCCCACAAGGGGAAGAGATCAAGGTCTTCTCCAGCCTCGACGGCCACGGTCTCAAGATGCTGCAGCAGGCCGGCATCGAGGTCGTCATCATCAGCGGCCGCAGTTCCAAGGCGCTCGCACTCCGCGCCGCCAACCTCGGCATCTCCGAGCTGCACATGGGCGTCGAGGACAAACGCGCCTGCCTCGACGCGCTCCTCGCCCGTCGCGGCCTGGCCCGTGGCGACGCCGGCTACATGGGCGACGACGTGGTCGACCTGCCCATCCTGCGCGCCTGCGGCTTCTCTGCCACGCCAGCCGACGGTCATCCCTTCGTGCGCGAGCATGTCGGCTACGTCGCCAGCCTGGGAGGCGGTCGCGGTGCGGCGCGCGAGGTCTGCGACTTCCTGCTGGCAAGCCGCGGCGTACTCGATGCCATGCATGCACGCTACCTCGACTGAGCCGGACCTCCGATGCAGACCGCCTATCGACTCTACCCGGTAATCGCACTCGCCCTCCTTGCCGGCGCCTCGGTCTGGCTGGAACGCGTTTCCCGCGACGAAGCGCCAAGCACCGTCGCGCGCCAGCAGACCGGTCCGGATTTCGTCGCCGAGCAGGCCCGCATCGTCGGCTTCGGTGCCGACGGCAGCCAGCGCTACGAACTCGACAGCGAGCGCATCGCCCATTTCCCGCAGGGCGACATCACCCGCGTCGCCCTGCCGCGGCTGGTGCTGACATCCGAGGGACGCGCCACCCGCATCACCGCCGCCCAAGGCGAAGTCTCGCCCGGCGGTGAGCGCGTGGATCTTTCCGGCAGCGTCAGGGTACGCCGCGGAGGAGACGGCAACGGCTCGGATCTGAGCCTCGATACCGAAACCCTCAGCCTGTGGCCCGACGACCACCGCGCCGAAAGCCAGTCACCGGTATCGCTCGTCCAGGGTCGCAACACCGCACAGGCGCTCGGCCTGCGCGCCAACAACCTGTTCGGCACCCTGGAGCTCATCGGTCAAGCCCGGGTCCACCTGCCCCGCCGCCAAGGGAATCCTTCATGAAGACCCATCCGTCCCGCCCCCAGTTGTTCGCCGTCTTGCTCGCGCTCTGTGTCGTCAGCCCGCTCGCCCTGGCCGAACGCGCCGATCGCGACCAGCCGGTCAACATCGAGGCCAACAAGGTCACCGTGGATGATCGCAACAAGGTGCACATCTTCGAGGGCGACGTCGTCCTCACCCAGGGCACGCTCGTGATCAAGGGCGACAAACTCGTCGTCACCCAGGACGCCAGTGGTTTCCAGAACGGGGTTGCCACTGCCGCCGGCCAGCGCCTGGCCACCTTCCGCCAGAAGCGCGAAGGCAGCAACGAATACGTGAACGGCGAAGCCGAGCGTATCGAGTACAACAGCCGCACCGAGAAAGCCAAGCTCTTCGTCCGCGCCAAGGTCACCAGCGGCGGCGACGAAGTCCGGGGCCACTTCATCGAGTACGACTCGATGAGCGAGAACTACCTCGTCACCAACGCACCCGGCGCCGCCCCCACCGCAGCCAGCGGTGATGGCCGCGTGCGTGCGGTGATCCAGCCCAAAAGTGACAACAAAGCGGGCGCCGCAACCGACGGCAAGCCCTGAGAAAACCGCGCAAGAGCGCAGGAGATAGCATGACTTTCGAACTCATCCTTACCGAGACGCGCGGTCGCGTCGGCCTCATCACCCTGAACCGGCCGAAAGCGCTCAACGCCCTCAACGACAATCTGGTCGACGAAATCGGCCGGGCCCTCGACGCCTACGAGGCCGACGAGAACATCGGCGCCATCGTCATCACCGGCTCCGAAAAGGCTTTCGCCGCCGGCGCCGATATCGGCGCCATGGCCAGTTTCTCGTACATGGACGCCTACAAGGGCGACTACATCACCCGCAACTGGGAACGCGTCAAGACCTGCCGCAAGCCGGTCATCGCCGCGGTGGCGGGCTTCGCCCTCGGCGGTGGCTGCGAACTGGCAATGATGTGCGACATCATCATCGCCGCCGATACCGCCAGGTTCGGCCAGCCCGAAGTCAAGCTCGGCATCCTGCCGGGCGCCGGCGGCACCCAGCGCCTGCCGCGCGCGGTCGGCAAGGCCAAGGCGATGGACATGTGCCTCACCGCCCGCTTCATGGACGCCGCCGAGGCGGAAAGGGCTGGCCTGGTGTCGCGCGTCGTGCCAGCCGACAAGCTGCTGGACGAAACCCTGGCCGCTGCCGAAACCATTGCCGGCTTCTCGCTGCCGGTGGTGATGATGATCAAGGAGTCGGTGAACCGCGCCTTCGAAAGCAGTCTCAACGAAGGCCTGCTGTTCGAACGCCGCGTCTTCCATTCGGCCTTCGCGCTCAACGACCAGAAGGAAGGCATGGCCGCCTTCGTCGAGAAGCGCAAGCCCGATTTCCGTCACGACTGAACCAGTCCCCGGGGCCGCCGCACGGGCGGCCCCGGCCGCCTGGATGCGGCAACCGCCAGGCAACACGGATGCGCTTCCCGCTCCGCCCCCCTCTCCATCGGCGACGTCATCGCCCGGCAACATCGCAAGGCCATTCTTGGCACTGCAGCTTCCCGGCAGCTTCCGCCAGCCGGCGGAAATCGCACGGTGCTGCGCGGCATCGCGTCCTTGCCGAGCAAGTCTGTCAGGCAGACGTAAGGCATTGAATGCAATAATCCGCCCCGGATTGTGCGACGCACAAAGAAGGGGTTGACAGTGGGGTTTTCAACCTTATAATCAGCCTCAATGTTGCGATGCAACATCACAGCGTCGGCCCCAGGCCGCGATGTATAGACGTCCTACCAAGGAGATCACCATGACTGCTACCCCTGAGCAATTCGCCTCCGCCGCAAAAGCCAATGTCGAGACCCTCTTGACCCTGGCCAACTCCGCTTTCGCCAACGCCGAGCGTCTGGCCGCGCTGAACCTGAACACCGCCCGCTCGGTGCTGGAAGACGGCGTCGCCAACACCAAGGCCCTGTTCGCCGCCAAGGACGTCCAGGAATTCGTCAGCCTGCAGACCTCGTTGGCCCAGCCGCTGATCGAGAAGGCCGTTGCGTACAACCGCAGCGTCTACGAGATCGCCTCCCAGAGCCAGGAAGAAATCTCCAAGCTCTTCGAAGCCCAGGTTGCCGAGCTGAACAAGAACATCGCCACCGCCCTCGACAAGGCTGCCAAGTCCGCCCCGGCCGGCTCCGACGTCGCCGTCGCCGCTGTCAAGTCGGCCATCGCCGCCGCCAACAGCGCCTACGACAGCGTCAGCAAGGCCGCCAAGCAGGTTGCCGAGATCGCCGAAGCCAACGTGGCTGCCGCGACCAACGCCACCGTCAAGGCTGTCACCACCACCAGCAAGGCTGCTTCCAAGAAGGTTGCCTAAGCTGAACCCGCTCCCGGCTTCGGCCGGGTGAGGCAAAACGGCCCCGCCTGCGCGGGGCCGTTTGTTTTTCTGCTCGCGCAGGCGGGGCCACTATCGATCGAGCAGCTTCCAGCGGCCGTCCTCGACGGTTAGCACCTCGCAGCCGCATCCTGGAAAACTCGATCTGCGCAACAACGCCGAACTCGTGCAGTACGCGGTGCGTTACGGCGTCGGCACCGTGTAGCACGCCGCGCGAACGTGGGGGCCCATCACGACCCGGCGGGCTCGTCCTCGACGATCACGCCTTCGCCGCCGGCGTAGTGGTGGGGAAACAGGCGACGCATCTCGCCCTCGATCCACTCCTCCGCCTGACGGTTGATCTGCTCCACCTTGGCGCCCTTCACCTCGATCACCGGACCGATGCTGACAACGATCTCGCCCGGATACTTGAGGAAGGCGTTGCGCCGCCAGAACTCGCCGGCATTGTGCGCCACCGGCACCACCGGCACCCCTGCGCGCTTGGCCAGCCACGTGCCGCCCACCTTGTAGCGGCGCGTCGTGCCCGGCGCCACCCGCGTTCCCTCCGGAAACACGACCACCCAGAAGCCTTCCTTCAGGCGGGCACGCCCCTGCTCCACCACCTGCGCCAGCGCATCCTTGCCCGCGGCGCGGTCGATCGCGATGCCCGGGATCTGTGCCAGCCCCCAACCGAAGAACGGCACCTTCAGCAACTCGCGCTTGAGCACGAAGCACAGCGGCGGAAAGATCACCTGCAGTGCCATCGTCTCCCAGGCGGACTGGTGCTTGGAGAGGATCACCGCCGGCCCGGCGGGAATGTTCTCGGCGCCGACCACGCGGTAGCGGATGCCCAGCAGATGACGCACGAACCACATCACCAGCGGCGCCCACGAGGTGATCACGCGATGGCGCAGGTGCGGCGAGAACGGGAACATCAGCATGCCGATGATGGCATAGGGCGGCGTCACCACCGCGAGCACGATGGCGAACAGGAAGGAACGCAGAAAGATCACGGTATCGCTCGGACAGCTTCAGGCGGTGAGATCGGCGACCACGGAGGCCAGATCGGGATAGACGAGGGTTTGTTCGGGCAGCGCCGGATCCTCGCGCGTCTTCAGGCCCTTGCCTGTCAGCACCAGGTAGGGCTGGCAGCCTACCGCCACGCCGGCCTGGAGGTCGCGCAGGCTGTCGCCCACGGCCGGCACCGCGGTGAGATCGACGTTGAAGCGCTCGGCGATCTGCCGGAACAGGCCGGGCTTGGGCTTGCGGCAGTCACAGGTGGAATCGGCGGCGTGCGGGCAGAAGAAGATGGCGTCGAGCCGGCCGCCGACCTGGGCCAGGCTCTTCACCATCTTGTCGTTGATGGCGTTGAGCGTATCCATGCCGAAGAGTCCGCGGCCCACGCCCGACTGGTTGGACGCAACCACCACCCGCCAGCCCCACTGGTTGAGCTTGGCGATCGCCTCCAGCGAGCCCGGGATGGGCTTCCATTCGTCCGGCGACTTGATGAACTGGTCGGAGTCGTAATTGATGACGCCGTCGCGGTCGAGAATGATGAGCTTCATGCGTGCGCTCCGCGCGGAAGAAGAACGCGGCCCGGCGGCTGCCGGGCCGGTCGTGTCAGGCAGACAGCCGCGAGATGTCGGCCACCTGGTTCATCAGGCCGGCGAGCTGGGCGAGCAGCGCGAGGCGGTTCTGCCGCGTCAGCGGCTCCTCGGCCATCACCATCACGCCGTCGAAGAAGGCGTCCACCTCGGCACGCAGGCCGGCGAGCACGCACAGCGCGTCGGTGTAGTCCTCGTTGTTCACGTGCGACCTCACCAGCGGTGCGATCTCGATCACGCGGTGGAACAGCGCCTTCTCGGCGTCTTCCTGCAACAGCGCGACGTCGGGCTCGCCCGGCGTACCCTCCGCCTTCTTGAGGATGTTGACGATGCGCTTGTTGGCCGCGGCCAGCGCCTCGGCTTCCGGCAGCGCGCGGAAGGCCTCGACCGCGGCGAGCTTGGCCGGCACCAGGTCGATGCGGGTCGGCGCCAGCGCCAGCACCGCGTCCACCGCGGCCACTTCGCCGCCGTTCTCCCTCAGCAGGTTCTTCAGGCGTTCGCGCATGAAGTCGAGCAGTTGTGCCTGGAAGCCGTCGGCGGTGAGCAGGCCGGGCTTGAAGCCGGCGGCGGCATCCGCCACCAGCGCTGCCAGATCCAGCGGCAGCGGCGCTTCCATCAGGATGCGCAGCACGCCGAGCGCGGCACGGCGCAGCGCGAACGGGTCCTTGTCGCCGGTCGGCACCATGCCGATGCCGAAGAAGCCGACCAGCGCGTCGAGCTTGTCGGCCAGCGCCACCGCGCTGGCGACATTGCCCGCCGGCAGCGCATCGCCGGCGAAGCGCGGCTGGTAGTGGGCCTGCACCGCGTCGGCGACGACCGCGCCTTCGCCGTCGTGGAGCGCGTAGTAGCGGCCCATGATGCCCTGCAGCTCGGGGAACTCGCCCACCATCTCGGTAACGAGATCGGCTTTGGCCAGACGCGCGGCGCGACGGGCGGCAACCTCGTCGGCGGACAGCCGCGCGGCGATCTTGCCGGCGAGCGCTTCGAGGCGTTCGACGCGTTCGAGCACGCTGCCGAGCTTGTTGTGATAGACCACATTGGCCAGCCGCGGCAGGCGCGAGTCGAGCTTGTGCTTCTTGTCGGTCTCGAAGAAGAAGCGCGCGTCCGACAGGCGCGGGCGCACCACGCGGGCGTTGCCGGTGACGATGTTCACCGGGTCTTCCATGCGCATGTTGGAGACGATGAGGAAGCGGTTCTGCAGCTTGCCGGCGGCGTCGAACAGCGGGAAATACTTCTGGTTGGCGCGCATCGTCAGGATCAGGCATTCCTGCGGCACGGCGAGGAATTCGGCTTCGAATTCTCCGACGTACACCGTCGGATGCTCGACCAGCGCGGTGACCTCGTCGAGCAGGTCGGCGTAGTCATCCAGCAGCGCGCCCTGCCGGGCAGCCTCGGCCAGCAGCTGGCGCTCGATGTCGGCACGGCGCCCGGCGAAGTCCGGCACCACCTTGCCTTCGGCGAGCAGGGTCGGCTCGTAGGCGTCGGCGGTAGCGATGTCGATCTCGCCGCGGCTCATGAAGCGGTGGCCGCGGGTCGTGCGGCCGGCATCGAGGTCGAGCACCCGGCCCGGCACCACCTCGGCGCCATGCAGCATCACCAGCTTGTGCACCGGGCGCACGAAGGTGGCGTCGCCATCGCCCCAGCGCATCACCTTGGGGATGGGCAGCGCCTTGACCGCGTCGTGCACGATGGCGGCGAGCACCTCGGCGAGCTTGGCGCCGGCCACTGTGGCGGTGTGGAACAGCGCCTCGGCCTTGCCGTCCAGGCGACGCTCGAAGCCGGCGACCGCAGCGGCGGGGATGCCCTTGGCTTCCATCTTCTTCAGCAGCGCAGGGGTCGGCTTGCCTTCGGCATCGAGGGCGACCGCGACCGGCATCAGCTTTTCGGTGATTTCCTTGGCGGCAGCTTCGGCGGCGACGCCCGGCATCACGATGGCGATGCGGCGCGGGCTGGCGAACCAGCGGAAGGAGGCGTCGGCGGCGGCGAGCCCGCGCGCCTTGAGGCCTTCGGCGATCCGGGTGGCGAAGGTTTCACCCAGGCGCGGCAGCGCCTTGGGCGGCAGTTCCTCGGTGAGCAGTTCGACGAGCAGGGTATTGGCCGTCATTGCGCGGCCTCCTTGTTCTGTTGCGGCAGCATCGGAAAGCCGAGCGCCTCGCGGGATTCGAAATACGCCTGCGCGACCGCGCGCGACAGGTTGCGGATGCGGCCGATGTAGGCGGCGCGCTCGGTCACCGAAATCGCGCCGCGGGCGTCCAGCATGTTGAAGTTGTGCGCCGCCTTCAGCACCATCTCGTAGGCCGGCAGCGCCAGCCCGGCTTCCATCAGGCGCTTGGCCTCGGACTCGTAGTTGTTGAACAGCGAGAACAGGAAATCGACGTTGGAGTGCTCGAAGTTGTACTTCGACTGCTCGACTTCGTTCTGGTGATAGACGTCGCCGTAGGTGACCTTGGAACCGTCCGGATACACCGCCCAGGTGAGGTCATAGACGTTCTCGACTCCCTGCAGATACATCGCCAGGCGCTCCAGACCGTAGGTGATCTCGCCCAGCACCGGCTTGCAGTCGAGACCGCCGACCTGCTGGAAGTAGGTGAACTGGGTGACTTCCATGCCGTCCAGCCAGACCTCCCAGCCCAGGCCCCAGGCGCCGAGCGTCGGGTTCTCCCAGTCGTCCTCGACGAAGCGGATGTCGTGCGCGTTGGGGTCGATGCCGAGCGCGCGCAGGCTGTCGAGGTAGAGTTCCTGGATGTTCAGCGGCGACGGCTTGAGCACCACCTGGTACTGGTAGTAGTGCTGCAGGCGGTTGGGGTTCTCGCCGTAGCGGCCGTCCTTGGGCCGGCGCGAGGGCTGCACGTAGGCGGCATTCCAGGGTTCGGGGCCGATGGCGCGCAGGAAGGTGGCGGTGTGCGAGGTGCCGGCGCCGACCTCGAGGTCGTAGGGCTGGAGCAGCACGCAACCGCGATCGCCCCAGAATTTCTGGAGCGTGAGGATGACTTGCTGGAAGGTAGGCTTGGTGTGGACTGGCGACATGGTCTCGGGCGGCCTCCGGGCCGCGCAGCGAACACAAAGACCGGGATTTTACTGGGATTCGCCGGGGCACGGCGAAGTTTGGGACATTGGAATCGCCCCGGCGGCATGGCGCCGCCGGGTAAGGACCTTCGGCTAGCTGCGCCGCAACAGACGAAGCATGCGGTTCTTGAAACCGTCCACATAGGTGAACACCGCCGGCACTACCAGCAGGCTCAGTACCGTCGAGGTGATCAGCCCGCCGATCACCGCGATCGCCATCGGCGAGCGGAAGCTGGTGTCGGCAACGCCGGCACCGATGGCGATCGGCATCATCCCGGCGCCCATTGCGATGGTGGTCATGACGATGGGCCGCGCACGCTTGCGGCAGGCGTCGAGCAAGGCCTCGGTGCGCGACAGGCCGTGGTCGCGGCGCGCGACGATGGCGTACTCCACCAGCAGGATGGAGTTCTTGGTGGCGATGCCCATCAGCATGATCAGGCCGATCAGCGAGGGCATCGAGAAGCTCTTCTGCGCGATCAGCAGGCCGACGAAGGCGCCACCCAGCGACAGCGGCAGCGCCATCAGGATGGTCACCGGATGGAGCAGATCCTTGAACAGCAGCACCAGCACAATGTAGATGCAGAGCACGCCGGTCAGCATCGCCAGGCCGAAGCTGGCGAAAAGCTCGCCCATCACCTCGGCATCGCCGACCTCGACCACGCGCACGCCCGGCGGCAGGTTCTGCACCGACGGCAGCTTCGCCACCGCCACGGTGACCTCGCCCAGCGGCAGGCCGGACAGCTCGATCTCGAAGTTGATGTTGCGCGCGCGGTCGTAGCGGTCGATCACCGCCGGCCCTCCGGCCACTTCCAGCGACGCCACCTGGCCCAGCATCACCGGCCCGTCGGCGCCGGGCACCGCCAGCCGCTCCAGCACCGCGAGGTCCTGGCGGGCGCTTTCATCCAGCCGCACCAGGATGGGCACCTGGCGCTGCGAGAGGTTGAGCTTGGCCAGCGACATGTCGTAGTCGCCGAGGGTGGCCACGCGCAAGGTGTCGCCAATCGCCGTGCTGGTGACGCCGAGGTCGGCGGCACGGGCGAAATCCGGCCGCACGGCGATCTCGGGCCGGATCAGGCTGGCGGTCGAGGCCACGCTGCCCAGCCCGGGGATGGTGCGCAGGTCGCGCTCCACCGCCAGCGCCGCCTCCTGCAGCGCACGCGGATCCTCGCCGGTGAGCACCAGGATGTACTTTTCGCCCGAACCGCCCAGCCCGACTTTGCTGCGCACGCCCGGCAAGGCCTCCAGCACCGCGCGGATCTCGTTTTCGACCGCTTGCTTGACCGGCCGCTGCCCGCGCGGTGACAGCAGTACCGTGAGCGTTGCCTTGCGCACCTCGCCGGCGCTCTTGGGCGCAAAGGGATCGCCCCCCGCCGTGCCGCCGCCGATGGTGGTGTAGACGCTTACGACCTGCGGCACGCGCCCCAGCAAGGCGCGCGCGTGCTCGGCCGCGGCGCGCGTCTGGGCCAGCGTGGAACCGGGCGGCAGCTCGAGATAGACCTGGGTCTGGGAGTTGTCGTCGGGCGGGATGAAGCCGGTCGGCAGCAGCGGGATCAGCATCACCGAGCCGACGAAGAAGGCCGCCGCCGCGATCATCGTCAGGCCGCGATGCTTGAGGCAGCGCTCCGCCCAGCGCGCGTACCACTCCAGCCAGCGCGGTTCGCGGTGCAGGCCGCTGAGCGGCTTCAGGATGTAGGCGGCCATCATCGGCGTCAGCACCCGCGCCACCACCAGGGAGGCGAACACCGCGAGCGAGGCAGTCCAGCCGAACTGCTTGAAGAACTTGCCGGCCACGCCGCTCATGAAGGCAGTGGGCAGGAAGACGGCAATCAGGGTGAAGGTGGTGGCGATGACCGCGAGGCCGATCTCGTCCGCCGCCTCCATCGCCGCTTCGAACGGCGACTTGCCCATGCGCAGGTGGCGCACGATGTTCTCGACCTCGACGATGGCGTCATCCACCAGGATACCCACCACCAGCGACAGCGCCAGCAGGGTCACCACGTTCACCGAGAAGCCGAGCAGATACATGCCGATGAAAGCGGGAACCACCGACAGCGGCAAGGCCACCGCCGAGACGAAAGTAGCCCGCCAGTCGCGCAGGAACAGCCACACCACCAGCACCGCCAGCAGGGCGCCCTCGTACAGCAGCTGCATCGAGCCGGTGTACTCCTCCTCCACGGGCGCGACGAAATTGAAAGCCTCGGTGATCTCCATGTCGGGATGCGCGGCGCGCAGCTGCGCCAGCGCCGCCTGCACCGCCGCGCCGACTTCGACCTCGCTCTCGCCACGGCTGCGCGCGACCTCGAAACCGACCACCGGCTGACCGTTGAGCAAGGCGGCCGAGCGCGGTTCGGCGTAGGAGTCGGTCACCGTCGCCACTTCGGAGAGCCGGATGCGGCGGCCGTCCGGCAACGCCAGCTGGAGCGCCGCCAGTTCGGCGGCCGAGGCCACCGTCGCCAGCGTGCGCACCGGCTGCTCGCCGCCGCCGAGGTCGGTACGGCCGCCCGCACTCTCGGTCTGCACCTCGCGCAGCTGGCGCGAGATGTCGGCCGCGGTCGTCCCGAGCGCCTGCAGCCGGAGCGGATCGAGCGTGACCTGCAGCTCGCGGGTGACGCCGCCCACCCGCGTGACGGCGCCTACGCCGCGCACCGCCAGCAGGCGACGCGACACGGTGTCGTCGACGAACCACGACAGGGCTTCCTCGTCCATCTGCGGCGAGCGGATGGTGAAGGCGAGCACCGGCTGGCCGGCCAGGTCCACCTTGTTGACCACCGGGTCGCGCAGATCGCCCGGCAGGTCGGCACGCACCTTGGCCACGGCCGAGCGCACGTCGTCCACCGCCTCCTGCACCGGCTTCTCGAGGCGGAACTCGACGGTGAGGGTGACGCTGCCGTCCTGCGCCTTGGTGTAGATGTGCTTGAGCCCCTGCAGGGTCGCGACCGAATTCTCGATCTTGCGGGCGACGTCGTTCTCGAGCTGCGAAGGCGTGGCGCCGGGCAGCGAGGCCGTCACCGTCACCGTCGGCAGGTCGATATCGGGGAACTGCTGCACCTTCATCGCGCTGAAGGACAGCACGCCGGCGAAGCTGAGCAGCACGAACAGCATCACCGCGGGAATGGGGTTGCGGATCGACCAGGCGGAGACGTTCATCGTGCGCGCCCCTCCGTTCAGCGGCCGGCGGGCGTCGCCGCCCCGGCGCCCGCCTCGTCGACCACGCGCACCAGGTCGCCCTCGTTGAGGAAGCCCGCCCCCGTCGCCACTACCCTAGCGTCGTCGGCCAGCCCGCCGGTGATCTCGACGCGTTCGCCGACGCGCCGCCCTGTCTGCACCTTGAGCTGCGACACCCGATTGTCGGCGCCGACACGGAACACGTAGGTAAAGGCCTCGCGCACAACCACCGCCTGCTGCGGCAAGGTGAGCGCATCGGTGGCACCAAGCTCGAATTCGCCGCGCGCGAACATGCCTGCCTTGGGCCCACCCTCTTCCGCCGCCTTGCCGGTCGCGGCCGGCAGGTCGACGTACACCAACCCGGCGCGGGTGCGCGGATCGACGGTGGGCGCCACCATGCGCACCCGCCCGCTCACCCGGCTGCCGTCGGCCAGCGTGAGCTGCACGCGGGTTCCGCTGCGCACGCGGCCGAGTTCGGCGGCCGTCAGCTCCGCTCGCCACTCCAGCCGGCCCTGCCGGATCATGCGGAAGAGCTCGGCCCCGGCGCCGACCACCGCACCGACGGTTGCGCTGCGCGACGAGATCACGCCATTGTCGGGCGCCAGCACGCGGGTATGCTTCAGCCTCACCTCGTGCGCGGCCAGCGTGGCGCGGGCGGCGGCGATGCGTGCTTGGGTGGTCCGTTCGGCGGTGAGGTACTGCACCACCTGCTGTTCGCTCATCGCCCCGCTCGCGCGCAGACCGCGCGCACGCTCGGCGTTGGCAGTCGCCTCGGCGGCGGCGGCCTCCGCTTCGAGCAGGGCGGCGCGTGCCTGGGCGACGTCGGCGCGCAGGGTTTCATCGTTGAAGGTAGCAAGCAGATCACCGGCACGCACGCTGTCGCCGACGTTGACCTTCACCTCGGTCAGGCGCTGGTCGCCCACACCGGCGCCTATGCTGGCTTCCTGCCAGGCGGCGATGTCGCCGTTGGTGGCCAGGCGCAGCGGCAGGCTCTGGCGCTGCGGCACGGTGGTCGTGACCGACAGCGCCGGCCGCGGCGAAGCCGCCGGCTTGCCGTCGTCGGCGCCGCTGGATGAGACCGTCATCAGGCCGATGAAGGCGGCGGGCAGCGCAAGGAGTAGCGCCGCCCCCAGCCCTGTTGAACGGGAAAGCAGTCTTTTCATGATCGTATCTGCGGACGGGCGCGAAGAATCCGGGCGAACAGCGGCGCCGGCAACGCGCAAATGTCATCGTGAGAACAGCGGACCGAAGCCTACCATCAGTCGCGCAACAATGACGCCTGCGTTCGCACGCGAACCCGCCCGGAATGCCTCAGGAGTGACTGACGCCGGCTTCGCGCCCCGCGCGCCGGCGCAGCGGCAGGCAGGCCAGCGCAAGCGCCAGTACCGCCAGCAGCAGGGCCGCGCGGTCGCCCCAGCGCGCGTAGGGCGTGAGGCCCTGGTAACCACGCACCGCGGCATGCAGCACGCCCTGCTCGAAGGCCGGCAACACCGCGGCGACGCTGCCGTCGGGCTGCACGACCGCCGTCATGCCGGTATTGGTCGAACGCAGCATCGGCCGCCCGGTCTCCAGCGCACGCGCGCGCGCAATCTGCAAATGCTGCGGCTGGGCCAGCGAGTCGCCATACCAGGCGAGGTTGGACAGGTTCAGCAGCAGCGTGGCCTCGGGCAGGCTGCGGATGATCTCGGCGCCGAAGAGGTCTTCATAGCAGATGTTGAGCGCGATCCGCTGCTGCCCGAAAACCATGGGCGCCTGGTCGGCCGCGCCGCGGGTCTGGTCCGACATCGGGATCTGCACCAGCCGGTAGAACCAGCCGAACAGCGGTGGCGAATACTCGCCGAAGGGCACCAGGTGCTGTTTTGCATAGGACTGGCCGGCGCTGGCGCCCAGGCTGATCGCCGCGTTGTAGATGCGCTGCTCCGTGTCGCGGGTGAACACTCCCAGCACCAGATCGCCGCCATTGCCGCGGGCATAGTCGCCGAGCAGTTCGAGGTAGCCGGCAGGCAGTTGGTCGGCCAGCGCCGGCAGCGTTGTTTCCGGCAACACCACCAGGCTGGCGGCGGTATCGCGCACCAGACGGGCATTAGTCTGCAGCACCTGGGCAAAATGCTCAGGACTCCACTTCAGGCTCTGCTCGACGTTAGTCTGCACCAGCGCCACCGACAACGGCTCGCCCACCGGCGTGGTCCAGGCCACACGGGCGAAGCCGCCACCGGCCAGCAACGCGACGGCAACAGCGGCCAGCGGCAGGCGCAGGCCACGCCAGCCAGCTTGCCGCCAGGCCAGGCCGAGCAGCGCCGCCAGCCAGGCGACGACCCCGCCCACGCCATAAACGCCGAGCAGCGGCAGAAAGCCGGCCAGCGGACTGGGCGGCGTCTGCGAATAACCGATCGCCAGCCAGGGGAAACCGGTGAAGAGCACGCCCCGCAACCATTCCGACAACAGCCACAAGGCGGCGAAGCACAGCGACTGCGGCAGCAGCCGCGCTCGCACCGGGCCGCGGCACAGCCGCACGAAAGCGGCGCCGAGCAGTGCGGGGTAGAGGGCAAGGAAGGCGCAGCACAGCCCGATCGCCAGCGCGGCCAGCGGTGGCGGCACGCCGCCGTAGCGGGCCAGGGCGATGTAGAGCCAGGACACTCCGCTGCCGAACACGCCCAGCCCCCACGCCAGGCCGAGGCCGAATCCGCTGCGGGTGCGCTCGGCGCCCCCCAGCAGGAAGGCCAGCGTCGCAAGGCTGAGGAAAGCGAGCGGAAAAAATTCGAAGGGAGCGAGCGCCAGCGTGACGCCGCCACCCGCCACCGCGGCCAGCAACAACCGCAGCATCAACCCGCCGCCACGCCGCTCGCCTGCGGCAGGCTCTCGACCAGCAGGGTATGGACGCGCCGGCTGTCGGCGCGCAGCACCTGGATGCGCAAGCCGTCGAGCTCCATGGTTTCGCCGCGCTCAGGCAGGCGGCCGAGGCGGTGCATGATCAGCCCGCCTATGGTGTCGACATCGGCGTCGCGCAGATGGGTGCCGAAGGCCGCGTTGAAATCCTCGATCTCGGTCGTGGCCTGAACGCGGTAGCGCCCCTTGTGATCCAGCCGGATGCGCGCGCCGACCTCGTCGAAGTCGTATTCGTCCTCGATGTCGCCGACGATTTGTTCGAGCACGTCCTCGATGGTGATCAGGCCGGACACGCCGCCGTATTCGTCCACGACGATGGCCATGTGGTTGTGGCTGACGCGGAACTCGCGCAGCAGCACGTTGAGGCGCTTGGATTCCGGCACGAACACGGCCGGACGCAGCATGTCGCGCAGATTGAACTCGCGGCCGGCGAAATAGCGCAGCAGATCCTTCGCCAGCAGGATGCCGACGACGTCGTCCTTGCTCTCGCCCACCGCCGGGAAGCGCGAGTGCGCGGTATCGATGACGAAGTCGGCGATGCGCTCCATCGGGTCGGCGAGCCGGATCACGTCCATGCGCGAACGCGGCACCATCACGTCACGCACCTGCAGTTCCGACACCTGCAACGCGCCTTCGATGATGGAGAAGGCATCGGCGTCGAGCAGGCCGCGCTCCAGCGCGGCGTGCAGCAGTACGAGCAGTTCGTCGCGGTCTTCCGGCTCGCGCGAGAGCATGGCCGAAAGTCTTTCCAGCAACGACGGTTTACCAGGAGCACTATCCATAAAGGGTACGCAAACGAAGAGCCAGGGTTTGGGACCGAGCAAGTTTCATGCGCGCCGGCCTCGCTCCCAATGCCTGGATCCTCCCGGTTTGGCCTCGTCAGGCATAGGGATCGGCGTAGCCCAGCCCGCGCAGGATGTCCGTCTCCAGGGCTTCCATTGCGTCGGCCTCGTCTTCCGCCTCGTGGTCGTAGCCCTGCAGATGCAGCATGCCGTGCACCACCAGATGGGCAAAATGGGCGTCGAGCGGCTTGTTCTGCTCCCCCGCCTCGCGCACCACCACCGGGACACAAAGCACAAGGTCGCCCGTCAGCGGCGCACCTTCTATGGTCGGCGCCCCGTCTTCCTCACCATAGACGAAGGTCAGCACATTGGTCGCGTAGTCCTTGCCGCGATAGCCGCGGTTGAGCTCGCGGCCTTCGGCCTCGCCCACCAGGCGCACCGTCACTTCGGCGTCGGTGCGCAGGGCAGCCTGGGCCCAGCGGCGGATCTGGTGCTTCTTCGGCGCCAGGCCCTTGGTGTCGCCGTCGAGCACCTTCTGCACCTCGAGGGTGAGCAGCGGCGGCTTGGCGGCTTCCGGCAGGTCGATGGACTCCACCGCCTGCATGTGATGATGCACGTCCACCCGCAGGGTGACGACATTGCAGGCACCGGGTTGCAGGGTGATGACAGGCACGTCGCTATCGTCGTCGCCGCCGATGTCGGCTTCGATCTCGAGATCGCCCCAGTCGCCCTCGGGAAAGCTCAGGGTGAGCTTGCGTCCGTCGGCAAGTTCGATCTCCAGCCGTTCGGCCTTGATGCGGGAGCTCTTGCCGGCCGCGTCGATGGCCAGGATCTTCGGTCCCTGCAACTGCTTAGGCATCACCCTCTCCGGTGTTCTTCGCGGCCGCGGCCCGGGCATCCCGCGCCGCCTCCTGGTTGTCGTAGGCCTCGACGATGCGCGCCACCAGCGGATGGCGCACCACGTCTTCCTTCTTGAATTCGGTGAAGGCGATGCCGCGCACCTTGGCGAGGATGTCGCGCGCCTCGCGCAGGCCGCTGCGGTTGCCGCGCGGCAGGTCGACCTGGGTGAGATCGCCCGTCACCACTGCCTTGGCGCCGAAGCCGATGCGGGTGAGGAACATCTTCATCTGCTCGGGCGTGGTGTTCTGCGCCTCGTCGAGAATGATGAAGGCGTTGTTAAGCGTACGGCCGCGCATGAAGGCCAGCGGCGCGATCTCGATGCTGCCGCGCTCGAAAAGCTTGGCGACGCGGTCGAAGCCCATCAGGTCGTAGAGCGCGTCATACAGCGGGCGCAGATAGGGGTCGACCTTCTGCGCCAGGTCACCGGGCAGGAAGCCGAGCCGCTCGCCCGCCTCGACCGCCGGACGGGTGAGGATGATGCGTTCGACCAGGTCGCGTTCGAAGGCATCGACGGCGCTTGCCACCGCGAGGTAGGTCTTGCCGGTACCGGCCGGACCGATGCCGAAGGTGATGTCGTGATCCTGGATGTGGCGCAGGTACTCGACCTGGCGCGGCGTGCGGCCGTGCAGCTCGGTCCGGCGCGTCAGCAGGGCGGGCGCGGTGAGCGCGTCGTTGCCGCTGCCGCGGTTGGCGATCTCGATCAGGCCGAGCTGCACGTCGTCGACCGTCAGCTCGTTCTCGGCGCGCTCGTAGAAGTGCTTGAGCGCCATCTCCCCGCGCAGCACCTGGGCCGGATGACCGTGCAGGGTGAACTGCTCGCCGCGCCGGCTGACGGTAATGTCGAAGGCGTTCTCGATCTGGCGCAGGTTTTCTTCCAGCGCGCCGCACAGTCGGGCGAGACGGGCGTTATCGACCGGCTCGAAGAAGACTTCCAGGGTCTTAGCCATCAGGACTCCCGGGTGAGGATCTCGCCACGCAGGCTGTGCGGCAGCGCCGAGGTGATGCGCACCTCGATGAACTGGCCGACCAGGCGGTCGCGATTGGGCGACGGCGCCGGGAAATTCACCACGCGATTGTTGTCGGTACGCCCCATCAGCTCTTCGTCGTTCTTGCGCGAGCTGCCCTCGACCAGGATGCGCTGCACCGAGCCGACCATGGACGCACTCACCGCCTGCGCCTGTTCGTCGATGCGCTTCTGCAGCCGCGCCAGCCAGCGCAGCTTGGTTTCCTGCGGCACCGGATCTTCGAGATCGGCCGCCGGCGTGCCCGGGCGTGCGCTGTAGACAAAGCTGAAGGAGCCGTCGAAGCCGACCTCGTCGATCAGCTTCATGGTCTTCTCGAAGTCTTCCTCGGTCTCTCCCGGGAAGCCGATGATGAAATCGGACGACAGCGACAGATCCGGTCGCGCCGCGCGCAGCTTGCGCACGATGGACTTGAACTCCAGCACCGAATAGCCGCGCTTCATCGCCGCCAGCACGCGGTCGGAACCCGACTGCACCGGCAGGTGGAGCTGCGACACCAGCTTGGGGAGCTTGACGTAGGCATCGAACAGGCGCTGCGTCATCTCGCGCGGATGCGAGGTGGTGTAGCGGATGCGCTCGATGCCCGGAATCTCGGCCACGCATTCGAGCAGGAAGGCGAAGTCGCCTTCCTCGCCCGCGTCGCGCACGATCTCGCCGCGCCAGGCATTGACGTTCTGGCCGAGCAGGGTCACTTCCTTCACGCCCTGCGCCGCCAGCCCGGCGATCTCGGCCAGCACGTCCTCGAGCGGGCGCGAGATTTCCTCGCCGCGGGTATAGGGCACCACGCAGAAGGTGCAGTACTTGGAGCAGCCTTCCATGATGGAAACGAAAGCGCTGGCGCCTTCGACGCGCGCCGGCGGCATCGCGTCGAACTTTTCGATTTCCGGGAAGGAGATGTCCACCTGCGAACGGCCGCTCTGCTTGCGCGCCTCGATCAGCGCCGGCAAGCGGTGCAGCGTCTGCGGCCCGAACACCAGGTCTACATAAGGCGCGCGCGCGACGATGGCCTCGCCTTCCTGGCTGGCGACGCAGCCCCCCACGCCGATGATGAGGTTGGGGTTGAGCTGTTTCAGGTGCTTGACCCGGCCGAGATCGTGAAACACCTTTTCCTGCGCCTTCTCGCGCACCGAACAGGTGTTGAAGAGGATCACGTCGGCCTCTTCCGGATTGTCGGTCTTGATGATGCCTTCATCGGCACCGAGCACGTCCGCCATCTTGTCGGAGTCGTACTCGTTCATCTGGCACCCGAAGGTGCGGATGTAGAGCTTCTTCATCGGGTAAATCCGGTCACTGCTTGGGGTCGGGCGCCGCGATCTCGGCCGGGGTGAGGATCCACACCCGGTGGATCTGGCCATTGTTGTCGAGCTGGGCACGCACCTTGAACTCGCCCGCCACGTAGGAGGGGAGCACGATACGGTTGTCGGTGTCGCGGATCTGCGAGCCGGCGCTGAGCTTGAGGACGGTATTGCTCTTGAAGAAGCTGTCCGCCTTGATCGTCACTGCATTGGAGCCGGCAAAGATCATCACCATCCTTGCCGCGTTGGCGGGGATTTCCCGCAGCACCGAGGCAAACGCACTCCCGCCTGCGAGCGGAGCGATGAACATCATGAGTAGAAGCAAGCGAAGCGCGCGCAAGGGAATCCGGACGACCCGTCGTAACACTGTGAGGAGAGCTGCGATCATCCCCGATCAACCCTCCGCTGTCAATGCAAACCCCTTATAAATCAAGCCTTCCACCGCAGGCCCGAACAGCGGAAACGCCCGCATCGGCCAGCCCGCGAACGAAAAGGATATTGACGCACCCCACGGCAGCCCGCTATAGTCGCGCGCTCGGTTGGTGATGTAGCTCAGACGGTTAGAGCGATGGATTCATAACCCATAGGTCGGCGGTTCGATTCCGCCCATCACCACCACCCGACAGAAGCCGCTGATTCCGCAAGGGTCAGCGGCTTTTTCACGTTCCCGGCCGAAACAAAACGGCAACACTCGGTGCGGCGCCGGACATGGGTCGGATACCACACCTCGCCAGCACCATGGGGGGACGCGCCGCCTTCGGCAGCCTGTTGCTCGCCCTCTTCACTGCGCTTCTGCCGCTCGCCTGCTGCTTCTCCGGCCGCGCGGCGTCCGCCACGGCTCGACAAGCGGACGCCACCGCGGCGGGCACGCCTGTGCGCGACCACCGCTTCTGGCTGGTCACCGGCGGCCTCTTCGTATGCGGCTTCCACGTCACCTTCCTCGTCACCCACGTGCCCGGCGTCATCACCGCCTGCGGTTTGCCGTCCGGACTTGCCGGCGCCTGGCTGGCAGTCGCAGGCGGGGCCAACATCGTCGGCAGCCTGCTCGCCGGCGGACTGATACGGCGCGTCGCACCGGCCCACCTCCGCCATGCCGGCAAGCACGCCCGTGAGGACCTGAAGCGATGCCCGGCTCAGGCAACCGGGAGATAGCGCGCCAGCAGCGCGAACAGGCGCTGCGGATCGACCGGCTTGTCCAGCACCGCCGCCAGTCCGTCGGCACCATTGGCCGGCAGCGCGTGCGCGTTGCC
Organism: Azoarcus sp. DD4; assembly: GCF_006496635.1. NCBI lineage: Bacteria > Pseudomonadati > Pseudomonadota > Betaproteobacteria > Rhodocyclales > Zoogloeaceae > Azoarcus > Azoarcus sp. DD4. The sequence goes on along the minus strand of NZ_CP022958.1, from coordinate 1,004,923 downwards.
GCTGTAGAGCACCACAGGCAGCGCCGGGCGCACGGCGCGCGCATCGCGCGCGAGTTCCACCCCGGACAAGCCCGGCATCGCCTGATCGGTCAGCAGCAGGTCGATGTGCTCGCCGGCGACCAGGCGAGCGCGCGCAGCCAGCGGATCGCTGAACGCGCACACCTCGACGCCCCAGCGCTGCAGCAGCTCTCCCATGCAGCCAAGCACCGTCGGCTCGTCGTCGACCAGCAGCACCCGCCCGGCCAGACGGCCGGCGGGTAGCGCCCTGCGCCCATGCCCGCGGTCGTCGGACGCCATGCCGACAGCGGCCTGCGGCCGGAGCAACACGCGGAACCGGGTGCCGTCGCTGCCGGTATCGACCAGCACATGGCCATCCTGCTCATGGACGATGCCATGCACCATCGCCAGCCCCATGCCGGAACCGTGGCCGCCGCCCTTGCCGCCCCCCTTGGTGCTGAAGAAGGGCTCGAACATCCGGTCCATCACCGCAGGTGCGATACCGGGCCCGGAGTCGGTCACCGACAATTCGACGTAGTCGCCCTCCACCGGCTGGCGGCAGCTGCAGCACACGCCCTTTACCCGTGGCTGATGGCGCACGCCCACCACCAGCGTGCCACCCCCGCCCATCGCGTCGCGGGCATTGAGGCACAGGTTGAGCAGCACCTGCTCGATATGCACCGGATCGGCGAACACCAGAGGCACGTCGTCGGCGAAGTCGCTGTGTATTGCCACCGCAGCCGGGAAGGATGGCCGTGCGAGGCCGAGCGATTCGACCACCAGCGGGCCGAGTTCGAGCAGACGCGGCGCGCCGCGCTGGCCGCGGCTGAAGGTGAGCATCTGGCCGATGAGATCGCGTGCGCGTTCGCAAGACAGCCGCGCCTGCTCCAGGTAGCGCGCCTGCACCGCATCGCCGTCGTCCTCCGCGCGCTCGATGCCGAGCACCACGTAACCGAGGATGCCGGCGAGCAGATTGTTGAAGTCGTGGGCGATGCCTCCCGCCAGATGACCGATCGCTTCCATCTTCTGTGCCTGACGCAGCTGCGCCTCGAGCGCGTTGCGCTCGGCCTCGGCGCGCTTGCGTGCGGTGATGTCGCGCAGGTAGCCGATGAAGATATCGCCTTCCGCAGCGCGCGCCGTGCCTATGGCCAGCTCCACCGGAAATTCGCGACCGTCGGCGTGCAGCGCGGTGAGCTCCACGCTACGACCGAGAAATGGGCCGTGTCCGGTGGCAAGGTAGCGTGCCAACCCGCGGGAGTGAGCCTCCCGATGGCGCGCCGGCACGATAAGTTCCGCAAGCTGGCGGCCCATCGCCGCGCCGCGCGCATGGCCGAAGACGCGCTCGGCCGCCGGATTGAATTCGATCACCCGCCCTTCGGCGTCCATGCCGATCACGCAGTCGAACGCCGCCTCCACCGTGGCGCGCAAACGTGCCTCGCTGCGGCGCAGGGCATCCTCGGCGAGCTTGCGCGCGGTGATCTCCCGGGTGAAGGCAAGCAGGCGCGGGGTGCCGGCGATCTCAGCCATCTTCAGTACCAGTTCGTCCCAGTGCAGGCTGCCGTCTTTGTTGCGCCGGTGCCATTCCAGCTGCAACGGCCGGCCGCTGCGCCGCGCCTCGGCGATCAGGCGCGCCGCCTCTTCGCCGGTGTAGGGTGGTTCGCCCGAACACAGGGCATCGACCGGCATCGCACAGAGTTCGTCGTAGCTGTAACCGTAGGCGCGGCAGGCCTTGGGGTTGGCGTCGACGATCTCGCCGGTGTCGGCGTCGTGGACGAAGATCGCATCCTCCGCGGCGTCGAAGATGGCACGGTAGCTCGCCTCCGACGCCCGCAACGCGGCCTCGGCGCGCTGGCGCTCGATCTCGGCCGCCGCCCGCACCGAGAAGATCTTGAGTACCGACGCCACCAACTCCTCGTCCTGCATGGGGCGCCGCGACAACACCGCGATCACGCCTATCGGCCGCCCGGCCGGATCGCACAGCGGATAGCCGGCGTACGACTTGAGCCCCAGCGCGGAGAGCTGGCCATCCGCCGGGAACTGCGCGCCGACATCGGCGGCGAACAGCCGGAATCCATGCCCCACCACCGTCCGGCACGGCGTGGTGGCGAGCACGTAGGACATGTTTTCCTGGTAGGCGCCGTCGCCGTAGATGCCGCGCGTGCTAACCCGTTGCGGCTCGCCCGCCATCAGTTCGCCGATGAAGGCGTAATCGGCGTCGAGGATGGTCGACAGGTAGCGCGTGAGCTCCTGGAAGATACGGTCCGAACCGGCGCTGGACACCGCCAGTGCAGCCTCCTGCAGCGCAAGGCTGGTGCGCTGCCTTGCGGTGACGTCCTTGGCCACGCCGATCAGCCCGACGAGCGCGCCATCGCCATCGAACAGCGGCGACTTCATCGTCGCGTACAGTCGGCGCTCACCCTGGAACAGCGCTGTCTCCTCGAATTCCAGCGCACGCCGTTCGCCGAGCACCTGGGCGTCGTTGCGACTGAAGGCGGTGGCGATGTCCGGCGGGAAGAGGTCGATGTCACCCGCACCGACGATCTCCGACGCCGGGCGGCCGGCGAGGCGCTCGAAACTGCGATTCACGAACAGGTAGCGGCCGGAGCAATCCTTGGCGAAGACGATGGCGGCAACCTCGCGGTAGGCCTCGGCCATGGCGGCCACCACCGGCAACGGACGATCGTTCATGGCGTCTCCCCTGCGGCTGCGGAAGGTGCGTTTCGAGTGTAGCCGGGCGATCACCGGGCGGACACCGTGGCAACCGGACCGAAACCATTGAAACGCGCCGGTTACATTGCCCGACGCCGGCTTTCTCAGGGCGCGCCGGGCACGAACATGTAGCCGCTGCCGCGCACGGTGCGGATGCTGCGCGGATGCGCCGGATCGGCCTCGATCTTGCGCCGCAGCCGGGCGATGCGGATGTCGATCGAGCGGTCGAAAGGCTCCCACTCGCGATTGCGGGTCAGCGTCAGCAGTTGGTCGCGGCTGAGCACCCGGTTGGGGTGGTCGAGGAAGACGGCGAGCAGGTCGAACTCCATCGCGGTCATCGGCACATCCTCGCCGCGCGCGTCGAGCAGGCGGTGGGCGCTGCGGTCGAGACGGCAGCAGCCCACCGCCTCCAGCAACCCCACCGCCGGGGCCGCGGCCGGCTCCGCCGGCGGGCGGGACTGCATACGGCGCAGCACGCTCTTTACCCGGGCAAGCAGTTCGCGCGGGTCGAAGGGCTTGGCGATGTAATCGTCGGCCCCCACCTCCAGCCCCACCACACGGTCGATCACGTCGCCCGAGGCGGTCACCATGATGATGCCTACGTCGTAGCGCTCGCGCAGGAAACGCGCCAGCGTCAGGCCGTCCTCGCCAGGCAGGCGCACGTCGAGCAGGACGACGTCCGGCAGCGCCTCTTCCAGCGCGCCGCGCATCGCCGCGCCACTGTCGGCGCAGCGCACGGTGTAGCCGTGGGTGACAAGGTAGTCATTCAGCATTGCCCGCACGCTCGGATCGTCGTCGACCACCAGGATGTGCCCGCTGCACGTCATGCACGCCTCCCGCCACCGATACAAAGCGACAACACAGTGTTTCACCGCAGAAATCGGCGGATTACCCGCGGCGCCCAGAGTACGAACCGTACCGCGCCCCGGTGCAGACCCGAGCAGGCGACGCCGCAAGCAGCCCGCTTTCAATGTGAACCACAGGAGACCAACATGCAAACCACCATCGCCACCACCGACCACGTCACCGCCAGGCCCACCGCGGTCGACCCCGGCCGCTACGCCCGCTGCGTGGATACCTCGCGCCGTGTGCGCTGGGATATCGATCGCGACGTGATCCGCAGCCGTGACTTCGACTTCGGCCACAAATTCCTGCCCGACGGGCTGTCCATGGCCGACGAGCTCGACTTTCTCATGCCCGCCGCGCGCCGCCTCTTCAGCCAGGTGCAGGGCCGCAGCTACGCCAACATCTTCGGCCTGGTCGAACGCTTCATCGGCGCGAAGATCCTCGAGGTCAGCCGTGAGCACTGGCTGGGCGACCAGACCGCACTCGAAGCGCTGGTGCGCTTCACCGACGAGGAGCTCAAGCACCAGGCGATGTTCCGCCGGATCGAATCGATGATCGCGGCCGGCCTGCCACCGGGTTACCGCTTCCTGCCGCAATCCGACGAGGTCGCCCGCGCGGTGCTGGCCGCCTCGACTTGGGCGGTGCTCGGACTGACCTGCCACATAGAACTTTTCACCCAGATGCACTACCGCGAGAGCATCGCCGCCGATCCGACACTGTCGCCACTGTTCAAGGACGTCTTCCTCTACCACTGGAAGGAGGAATCGCAACACGCCATCCTCGACGAGCTGGAGTGGATGCGCGAGGACGAGAAACTGGACGATGACGCGCGCGACCGCGCAGTGGACGACCTCATCGCCCTGGTCGCCGCGGTCGACGGCATCCTGCAGATGCAGGCCACCGCCGACGCCGAATATTTCATCGCGGTCGCGCCGCAGGACTTCGACGAGGACGAGATGGAGCGCATCTACACGACCATGCTCAAGGCCTACCGCTGGCAGTACATCGTGTCCGGTGTGCAGGTACCGCACTTCCAGGCGGTACTGGCGCGCATGACGACTCCGGCGCAGCAGGCCCGCATCGGCGCGGCGCTTGCCCCGTTGATGTACGCGACGCCGGAGGAGGCGCGCTACGCGGCCTGAACGCGGGCGAAAAAAAAGCCCCGCCACATGGCGGGGCCGGACATCATCGTGTCGCGCCGGATCAGGCCGGGACCGAGGTGCGGATCAGGTGATCGAAGGCCGCCAGCGAAGCCTTGGAACCCTCGCCCATGGCGATGATGATCTGCTTGTACGGCACCGTGGTGCAGTCACCGGCAGCGAACACACCCGGCACCGAGGTCTGGCCCTTGGCATCGACGATGATTTCACCGAACTTGCTGAGCTCGACCGTGCCCTTGAGAAAGTCGGTGTTGGGCAGCAGGCCGATCTGCACGAAGATGCCTTCGAGCTCGATGCGCTTTTCCTCGCCGCTCACGCGATCCTTGTAGACCAGGCCGTTCACCTTATCGGCACCTGTCACTTCCGTGGTCTGCGCGCTCTTGATCACCGTGACGTTGGGCAGGCTGGCGAGCTTCTTCTGCAGCACTGCGTCCGCACGCAAGGTATCGGCGAACTCCAGCAGCGTCACATGGGCGACGATGCCGGCGAGGTCGATCGCGGCCTCGACGCCGGAGTTGCCGCCGCCGATCACCGCCACGCGCTTGCCCTTGAACAGCGGACCGTCGCAGTGCGGGCAGTAGGCCACACCCTTGCCGCGGTACTCCTTCTCGCCCGGCACGTTCATCTCGCGCCAGCGTGCACCGGTGGCGAGGATCACCGTCTTGGCCTTCAGCGAGGCGCCGTTTTCCAGCTTCACCTCGTGCAGCTCGCCCGGCACCAGTGCGCTCGCTCGCTGCAGATTCATCACGTCGACTTCGTACTGCTTGACGTGCTCTTCCAACGCCATCGCCAGCTTGGGCCCTTCGGTCTCCTTGACCGAGATGAAGTTCTCGATCGCCAGCGTGTCCATCACCTGGCCGCCGAAACGCTCGGCCAGCACGCCGGTGCGGATGCCCTTGCGCGCCGCATAGATCGCCGCCGCCGCGCCGGCCGGGCCGCCGCCGACGACGAGCACGTCGAACACGTCCTTGGCCGACAGCTTGGCGGCGTCGCGCTTGGCCGCGCCAGTGTCGATCCTGCCGAGGATCTCGCCCAGCTCCATGCGGCCGGCGCCGAACTCCTGACCGTTCAGATAGACCGTGGGCACTGCCATGATCTTGCGCGCCTCGACCTCGTCCTGGAACAGCGCGCCGTCGATCATGGTGTGGCGGATGTTGGGATTGAGGATGGACAGCAGGTTGAGCGCCTGCACCACGTCGGGGCAGTTATGGCAGGACAGCGAAATGTAGGTCTCGAAGTTGAACTCGCCTTCGAGCGCCTTGATCTGCTCGATCACGTCGGCTTCGACCTTGGGCGGATAGCCGGCGGTCTGCAGCAGCGCGAGGATGAGCGAGGTGAATTCATGGCCCATCGGCAGGCCGGCGAAACGCACGCGCGCCTCTCCGCCCTTGGGGCCGACCGAGAACGAGGGCTTGCGCTCATTGTCGTCGCGGCGCTCGATCACGGTGATGAGGTTGGACTGCTCGGCGACATCGCTGAGCAGTTCGCGCATTTCACGCGATTTTTCGCCATCGTCCAGCGACGCCACGATCTCGATCGGCTGCGTCACCCGTTCCAGATAGGCTTTCAGTTGAGTCTTGATATTGGCGTCCAGCATGATGACTTCTCCCTCGGATTTTTTCGGGCTGCCGCTGTTTTCGGCGAGCCCAGATACGACACAGCCGGCGCGTGGCCGGCTGCAGAGCACTTTGCCCAGGGCCGGATAGGCCCGGGCGATGCAGCGGATGCTTTTAGATCTTGCCGACGAGGTCGATGGACGGGGCCAGCGTCTTCTCGCCTTCCTTCCACTTGGCCGGGCACACTTCGTTCGGGTGGGCGGCGGTGTATTGGGCGGCCTTCAGCTTGCGCAGGGTTTCCGAGACGTCGCGGGCGATCTCGTTGGAGTGCACTTCGACGGTCTTGATGATGCCTTCCGGGTTGATCACGAAGGTGCCGCGCAGCGCCAGACCCTCTTCCTCGATATGCACGTCGAAGGCCTTGGTCAGCTGGTGGGTCGGGTCGCCGACGAGCGGGAACTTGGCCTTGCCGACCGCCGGCGAGGTCTCGTGCCACACCTTGTGCGAGAAGTGGGTGTCGGTGGTGACAATGTAGACCTCGGCGCCGGCCTTCTGGAACTCTTCGTAGTGCTCGGCGGCGTTTTCGATTTCGGTCGGGCAGTTGAAGGTGAAGGCGGCCGGCATGAAGATCACCACGGACCACTTGCCGATGAAGTTTTCGTCGGTAACCGGCACGAACTTGCCGTTGTGAAACGCGGTGGTCTTGAACGGCTGGACTTTGGTGTTGATCAGGGACATTGCAGACTCTCCGAGAAGTTGATGGAACGTCGTGGTGAAAACTCGATGGAATGAAGTGTAAGGTCGGGCAGAAAATTGATCTAATTAATTATCAAGATACCCGTCATTGCAAAGAGCTATGAAGCACGAAAGCCGGATTGTATGCCGTTGTGCATGAGCTTATGCATCTGGGGACGACCTGCGGACTTTCAATCCCCAGCGAGGTGGCGCCGCACCGAGATCGCAGCCCCCAGCCAGCCGAGGAAGGCGGCGAAGGCGACGATGACGCCCGACTCGAGCCCGTCCGGCCCGGCGAGCACGAACACCGCGCCGTAGGTTTCCGCCAGCGCCGACACCGGCCCTGACAACGCACGCACGCCCAGCCACACCGTACCGAGCGCCACCAGCCCGCCAAGCGCCCCCTGCAGCCCGCCGAACCAGTAGAAAGGGCGGCGGATGAAAGGGTCGGTCGCACCCAGCAGGCGGCTCACCTCGATCTCCTGGCGCTGCGTCATGATCTGCAGCCGGATGGTGTTGAAGGTAACGATCACCAGCGCGAAGCCGAGCAGCGCCGCCAGCATCATCACCGCCGAGCGCCCGAGACCAAGCAGTGCGTGCAGACGCTTGACCCAGGCCGAATCGAGCTGCACGTGCGTCACCGCCGGCCAGGCCTTCATGCGGGTCGACAGCTGTTCGAACAGGGCCGGATCCTCGCCGCGCGGGCTGACGATGAAGGCATCCGGCAGCGGATTGGCGGTCAGCCCGCCAAGCACGTCGCCCAGCCCGCTGCGTTCGAGCTGCTTGAGTGCCTCGTCGCGCGGCACGTAGCGGTAGCTCGCCAGCATGGGCTCCGCCCGCAGCTTCTTGTCGATCGCGGCGACCTCGCCGGCGCCAGCCTTGGGGTCGAGGAAGATGCTGATCTCCGGCGTGCCGGACACCCCCCGCACCAGGGATGCGACATTGTCGAGCAGCAGGTAGCCGCCCGCCGGCAAGGACAGCGCGATCCCGACGACGAGCGCCGACAGCAGCGTCCCCAGCGGCTGCCCGCCGAGGCGGCGCAGCGCATGCGCGATCGCGCGGATATGCAGGTAGAACCAGTGGATCATGCACCCTCCGCCAGCACACCGTGGCTCAGTACCAGGCGCCGCGGCGCGTTCTCGGCAAACAGCCCCGCATCATGGGTAGATACCAGCACGGTAACGCCGGCGCCGTTGAAGGACTTGAACAGCGCAGCGATGTCGCGTGCCGAGGCCGGATCGAGGTGGGCCGTCGGCTCGTCGGCCAGCAGGATGGTGGGGCGATTGACGATGGCGCGCGCGATCGCCACCCGTTGCTGCTCGCCGCCCGACAGGCCGGCAGGCATTTCCTTGTCGCGCCCGCCGAGACCGACGCGCTCCAGCGCGGCCGCCACCCGCTTGGCCGCGTCGCGCGGCGGATGGCCGGTGATGACCAGCGGCAGCATGACGTTGTCGAATACGCTGCGATCGAACAGCAGCCGGCTTTCCTGCAGCACCAGACCGAGGTTGCGGCGCAGGTAGGGAATCGCCCGGCGCGGCAGGCGCGAGACGTCTTCGCCGTTGATGCGCACGGTACCGCTGGTCGGCCGCTCTATCACCGGGATGAGCTTGAGCAGCGTGCTCTTGCCGGCGCCGGAATGCCCGGACAGCACCACCAGTTCGCCGTGGCCGATCTCGAAGCTGACGCCGGCGAGCGCCGTGTAGCCGCCGGCGTAGCGCTTGGCTACCTGTTCGAAGGCGATCATGCGTCGGCGTCGGTCCGCTTGCCCGGCGCCCCCGGCACCGGCTCGAACAGCGCGTCGACGAACTCGCGCGCCTTGAAGGGCTGCAGGTCGTCGATGCCCTCGCCGACGCCGATGAAGCGCAGCGGCTTCGGGCACTGGCGGGCTATCGCCGCCAGCACGCCGCCCTTGGCAGTGCCGTCGAGCTTGGTCACGACCAGGCCGGTGACGCCGATCGCGGCATCGAAGGCCTTCACCTGGGCGAGCGCGTTCTGGCCGATGTTGGCGTCGAGCACCAGCACCACTTCATGCGGACCGGTGGGGTCGGCCTTGGCGATCACGCGGCGGACCTTGGCAATTTCTTCCATCAGGTGCAGCTGGGTCGGCAGGCGGCCGGCGGTGTCGGCCAGTACGATATCGATGCCGCGCGCCCGCGCGGCGTTGATCGCGTCGAAGATCACCGCCGCAGCATCGCCGCCGTCCTGGGCGATCACGGTGACGTTGTTGCGCTCGCCCCAGGTCATCAGCTGCTCGCGCGCCGCCGCACGGAAGGTGTCGCCGGCAGCCAGCAGCACGCTCTTGCCCTGCGACTGGAAATACTTGGCGAGCTTGCCGATGGAGGTCGTCTTGCCCGAGCCGTTCACCCCCGCGATCATGATGATGTAGGGCTTGTGGCCGGCGACCTCGAGCGGCTGCTCCAGCGGTGCGATGATGCCGTGCAGCGCCTCGGCCAGCGCTTCCTGCAGCTGGTCGGCAGTCTCCAGCCGGTCGCGCTTCCAGCGCAGGCGCAGTTCGTCGAGCAGGTGCTGGGTGGCATCGACGCCGCAGTCGGCCATCAGCAGCGTGGTTTCCAGCTCCTCGAGCAGGTCTTCGTCGATCTTGCGCCGGCCGAACAGGCTGGCCAGCCCGCCGCCCAACTGCTGGCGGGTGCGTGCCAGGCCGGCCTTGAGGCGATCGGCCCAGGAGCGCTTGGGCACCGCCTCGGCTGCAGGGGCCGCGGGCACTGCGGCGGGAACGGGAAGGTCGGCCGCGACGGGCGCCGGCTCGGCTACCGGCGCGGGCAGCGTCGCCGGCGATTCGTCGGCAGGAGGCTGTCCGGCGCGATCGGCGGATTCGGACTTGCCGGACTTCTTGAAGAAACCAAACATGGGCGCTCGGGTCAGAGGGGGCGTTCGTTACAAGGCAGCCCCTGGCTTGCAGCAAATCTGCAACGCGGCTGCAACAAGGCTGCCACTCCCGGACGCGGCGTGCGACTCGGGCACGACGATCCGGATAAGGCTAAGATGCGGCTCCCCGAAAGGGCGGGCAGCGCCCGCTCTCGAAAAGCGCCGCGAATTCTATCAGATGCAGGACATCTCCATGTTTCGGCTCACCTTTCCGCGCCCCCTGCTGTTCATCGCCGCACTCGCCTTCGGCAGCGCCGCCCACGCCAATCCCGGCCCGCAGGCCGCCACCTACGAGACCACCCTCGCCAACGGCATGAAGGTCATCGTCAAGGAAGACCGCCGCGCGCCGTCCGTCGTCCACATGGTGTGGTATCGCAGCGGCTCGATGGACGAGCCGGACGGCGTGTCCGGTGTCGCCCATGTGCTCGAACACATGATGTTCAAAGGCACGAAGAAGGTCGGCCCCGGCGAATTCAACAAGCGCGTCGCCGCCATCGGCGGCCGCGACAACGCCTTCACCAGCAAGGACTACACAGCCTACTTCCAGCAAGTGCCGCCCGCCCACCTCGGCGATGTGATGGCACTGGAAGCCGACCGCATGATCAATCTCGTCATCACCGACGAGGAGTTCGCGCGCGAGGTCGACGTGGTGAAGGAAGAACGGCGGCTGCGCACCGATGACCAACCGCGCGCGCTGGTGCACGAGCAGCTGATGGCAAGCGCCTTCCAGGCCCACCCCTATCGCCGGCCGGTGATCGGCTGGATGACCGACCTCGACAGCATGACCGCCGCCGACGCACGCACCTGGTACAAGCGCTGGTACGCGCCCAACAACGCCTATCTGGTCGTCGTCGGCGACGTTTCCCACCAGGCGGTGTTCCGCCAGGCCAAGGAGCATTACGGCGCGATCCCCGCACGTCCGCTGCCCGAGCGCAGGATTTCCAGCGAACCGGCCCAGCGCGGCGCCCGCGGCGCCAGCGTGAAGGCGCCGGCCGAGCTGCCCTACCTTGCACTCGCCTGGCAGGCGCCCGCGCTGCGCAGGCCGGCAGCCGACCGCGACGCCTATGCGCTGCAGGTGCTGGCCGCGATCCTCGACGGTTACGACGGCGCCCGCCTCACCCGCCGCCTCGTGCGCGACAGCCGCCTCGCGGTTTCGGCCGGCGCCGGCTACGACGCCACCGGTCGCGGCCCGGCGCTGTTCTATCTCGACGGCGTGCCGGCCCCCGGCAAGAGCATGGACGAACTCGAAGCCGCCCTGCGCGCCGAGTTGCAGCGCATTCGGGACGAAGGCGTGAGCGAGGCCGAACTCGCCCGCGTCAAGACGCAGGCTGTCGCCGCGCAGGTCTACAAGCGCGATTCGCTGATGGGGCAGGCGATGGAAATCGGCTTTCTCGAAGCCTCCAACCTGTCCTGGCGCGACGACGACGCGCTGCTCGAGGGCCTGCGCCAGGTCACCGCCGAGGAAGTGCGTGCGGTCGCCCAGCGCTACTTCGGCGACGACACCCTGACCACATCCCGCCTCCTCCCGCTACCCATGCAGGCGCAGGCGCCGCGCCCCGCGGCCGCCACCCTGCGCCATTGAGTTCCGGACGCCCATGAGAACCAAGAACCCAAGCCCCTTCGCGCCGCTCGGCGCCCTCGTCGCGCTCGGTGCGCTGTTGCTGGCTGTCACCGGCGCGGCCGAAGCGGGACCGAAGATCGAGCAATGGAATACGGCCGCGGGCGCGCGCGTGCTCTTCGTCGAAAACCACGCCCTGCCGATGATCGACCTGCAGATCGACTTCGCTGCCGGCAGCGCCACCGACCCGGCCGGGCGCGCCGGCCTCGCCGGTCTCGCCCGCGGCCTGCTCGACGCCGGCACCGCGACCCTGGACGAACAGGCGATCGCCGACCGCAGCGCCGACATCGGCGCACAGATCGGCGGCGGCACGGAACTCGACCGCAGCAGCCTCTCGATACGCAGCCTGTCCTCGCCCACGGAGCGCGACGCCGCGGTGACGCTCGCGGCCGACCTGCTGGCCCACCCCGCTTTCCCGGCCGAGGTACTCGAACGCGAGCGCGCACGCGCCATCGCCGGCCTGCGCGAATCGCTTACACGCCCCGCCACGCTCGCGGCGCGCCGCCTCAACGCAGCCGTCTATGCCGACCACCCTTACGGCGCCAACGTCACGCCGGAATCGCTGGCCGCGATCACCCGCGACGACATCGTCGCCTTCCACCGCAGCCGCTACACCGCCAACAACGCCTCCATCGCCATCGTCGGCGACCTCGACCGCGCCACCGCCGAGCAGATCGCGATCCGCCTCACCGAAGCCCTGCCACGCGCTGCGGCCCCGACCCCACTGCCCGCCCCCGCGATGCCGGCGGCGGCCGACATCCGCATCCCGCATCCTTCCGCCCAGGCCCATATCCTCATTGGCCAACCCGGCCTGGCCCGCCAGGATCCCGACTACTTCCCGCTGCTGGTCGGCAACTACACGCTGGGCGGCGGCGGCTTCGTCTCGCGCCTGACCGCCGAAGTGCGGGAAAAGCGCGGCTTCGCCTACAGCGTGTACAGCTACTTCATCCCGCAGCAGGTCGCCGGCATGTTCCAGATCGGCCTGCAGACGCGTGGCAGCCAGGTAGAGGAAGCGCTCGGTGTGGTGCGCCGCACGCTCGCCGGCTTCATCGCCGACGGCCCCACCGCTGCCGAACTGAAGAGCGCCAAGGACAATCTGATCAACGGTTTCGGCCTGCGGCTGGATTCCAACCGCAAGATCCTCGACCACGTCGCGATGATCGGCTTCTACCGGCTGCCGCTCGACTGGCTGGACAGCTATCCGCGCCAGGTTGCCGCGGTCACGGCGGAACAGGTCCGCGACGCGTTCGCGCGCCGCATTCGCGCCGAACACCTGGTGACGGTGGTTGCCGGCGGCGACGGCGACGCCCAGGCCAAGCCGACGAGCGCGCAGTGAGCCGGGTACGCATCGTCGGCGGGCAGTGGCGCTCCCGCCTGCTCGACGTGGCCGACGTTCCCGGCCTGCGCCCCACGCCCGACCGCGTGCGTGAAACCCTGTTCAACTGGCTCGGGCAGGATCTCGACGGCCTGCACTGCCTGGACCTGTTCGCCGGCACCGGCATACTCGGCCTCGAATCCGCCTCTCGCGGCGCAGCGAGTGTCGCTCTGGTGGAGCAGAATCCGCGTGCGCTCGATGCGCTGCACAAGGCCGCAAAGACCCTGCAAGCGGCGCAGGTAGAGATCGTTCGCGGCGATGCGTTAAGATTCCTCCAGAACACTCCGCACAAGTTTGATGTGGTGTTTCTCGACCCGCCCTACAACCAAGGCTGGCTCGAGCGCGTGGAACCCTTGCTGGACCGGGTTCTCGAACCGGACGGCTGGCTCTACGCGGAGTCGGAAGCGCCGGTCAGCCGACTGGGCGCATGGCGGACGATCAAGCAGGGTCGCGCCGGCCTGGTTCATTACCACCTAATGCAAAGGGAGCAGGAATGAGGGATGGGGTGGCGATCTACCCGGGCACCTTCGACCCGTTCACCCGCGGCCACGAGGATCTCGTTCGGCGCGCCTCGCTGCTGTTCGACCAGGTCATCGTGGCGGTGGCCGAGAGCCGGGGGAAGGCACCGATTTTTTCTCTGGACGAAAGGGTGGCCATTGCCCAGGACGTGCTCAAGCCTTTCCCCAACGTCAAGGTGCTCGGCTTCGACGGCCTGCTGATGGATTTCTTGCGCGCAAACAACGGCCGTGTGATCCTGCGCGGCCTGCGCGCGGTGTCGGACTTCGAGTACGAGTTCCAGATGGCGGGCATGAACCGGAAGCTCTTTCCGGACGTCGAAACGGTATTCCTCACGCCGGCGGAGGAATACATGTTCATCTCTGCGACGATGGTCAGGGAAATCGCCCGCTTCGGCGGCGATGTGAGCAAATTCGTGCAGCCGGCGGTGCTGGCACGTCTGCAGCAGAAAGTGAGTTCAAAGCGATAGCAAGGAAGCGACAACCATGTCTTTGATGATTACCGACGAATGCATCAACTGCGACGTCTGTGAACCCGAATGCCCCAACGGCGCCATTTCCCAGGGCGATGAGATCTACCAGATCGACCCGAACAAGTGCACCGAGTGCGTCGGCCACTTCGACGAACCGCAATGCCAGCAGGTCTGCCCGGTCGACTGTATCCCGCTCGACCCCGACCACAGCGAAACCAAGGAACAGCTGATGGCGAAATTCCAGAAGCTGAGCGCAGTCAAGAGCTGACGCTCCCCCGGCCATGCCGGGCGTGGGATTAAAAAAGGGCGAGCCGCGAGGCCCGCCCTTTTTGCTGCCGGTCCCGCCGGCCGAATCGTTCAGGCGACCCGGCTGGCTGCGGCGTTGGCCTCGCCCACCGACGCGACCTCGACGCCAAGTGCCTGCGCAATCCCCTGCTCCAGGGCCGCGAGTTCGTCGAGCAGCGTCTGCACGCCGGCTTCTGCCTGCTTCAGCTCGTCCACCCTGTCCTCCAAGGTATCGGTCGCCTGGTGTATGCGCTTCACGCTCTCGAGCCGGCGCTTCAACTGCAGCTGGTACTCGCGCACCTGGGTTTCCAGCGGCGACATCACCGCGCGCAGCCATTGCTCGACGTCTCGATTGGCCAGCTCGAAGGTTCGCCGTGCCTGCACAGCGACCGTTTCGAAGAACTTCTGCGTGAGCGTGTGCTTTTCCGTGGTCACCAGGGTCAGCGTGGTGTTGATCTGGCGATTGAAGCTCTTCTCGAGGCGATCGAGTTCCTGCTCGTAGCGCACCGTGGAGAAAGCTTCCGGCGCATTGAGCTTGAGACCGTGCTCGACGCTGAAACGCTTGTACATCGCGTCCAGCATGCGGCTGATCTCCTGGATGTCGGTGGTGGAGCGCTGCAGATTGGCGCGCAGATGGGCGAAAAAGCCCTCCATTGCCTCTCGCAGGCCACGGGAGAAAGTCGATTCCAGCATCGCCTCGCGGGTGCGGCGGGTTTCGTCGCGCAGCGCGTCCAGGCCGAGATGGGCCAGCAGGCTGTTGGTCATGGTCGAGAATACCGAACGCACCGCGTAATACTTCTGCAGCCCCTGCTCGAACTCGTCCTTTTCGGCGCGGATCTTGCGCATCATGTACTCGATGACGCTCTGATTCTTGCCGCGCAGGTCGGTGAGTTCCTGCAGCTGCTCGCGCACGCCGCCGAGACGGGCCAGCAGCAGGTCGCGGGTCCGGGCGACGAGGTCGTCCGTTTCGCCCAGGGTATTGTCGCGCACGATTTCCTGCTTGGTCGGCAGCAGGTCTTCGGTCAGCGCACGTTCCAGCGCCGGCAGGCGGCTGCGTTCGAGCAGCGCGGCATCGCGCGTGACGCGCGCCACCAGGCCCTTCTGCGCCGACACGGGAAAAACCGCGCCGGCGTCGATCTCAAGGGTTTCCGCCACGCTTCCTGCCTGGCGTGCGATCTCGGCGTCGATGCTGGCTTCGTCGCGCAGGCCATCCCACAACCCGTCGATCTTGTTGAGCACAACCAGCCGCCCCTTCTGCCGACCGGGGCCGACATGGACGTAATTGCGCCATATCGCCAGATCGCTCTGGGTGACGCCGGTGTCCGCCGCCAGGATGAACAGCACCGCATGGGCGTTGGGCAGCATGGACAGTGTGAGTTCGGGTTCGGCGCCGATCGCATTGAGGCCCGGCGTATCGAGCACCACCAGTCCCTGTTCGAGCAAGGGATGGGGGAACTGGATCACCGCGTGACGCCAGCTCGGGATTTCGATCAGACCGTCGGCGCCGGGCTTGAGCCCGTCCTCGCCCTTGGGATCGACCTTGAATCCGAGCGCATCGGCCTCGTCCTGCGTCACCCGCTCGGTCTCGCCGACCCGCGCCAGCGCAGCCTGCAGGGCCGCAGCGGAATCCGCGCGCAAGGGCGTGACAGCCCACTGCTCGGGATAACGCTTGAGTTCGCTCACCGGAGCCTGCAGCGTACGGCTGCGGATAGGCAGCAGCCGGAGCTCCGGCTCCGCACCCGCGTGCCATTGCAGCTCGGTCGGACACATGGTTGTACGGCCGGCGCTGGACGGCAGGATGCGGTCGCCGTAGTCGGAAAAGAAGATCGCGTTGATCAGCTCGGACTTGCCGCGCGAGAACTCGGCCACGAAGGCCACCGTGAGCTTGTCGTCGCGCAGGCGGTCGAGCAGGTATTGCAGCCGCAGGTCGGCCTGCGCATCACCTACCTCATTGCGCGTCAGCCACGACCGCAGGCGCCCGATGGATTCGCTCGCTCCGGCACGCCAACGGCTATAGGCGGAAAACTGATCGACCAGGTTCATGCTCATATCATCCCCGAACGCGTGACAAACTTCACGACTGACTAACACCGGCAGCATAGCGCCGTTCGGGTTTGGCTTCCATGCCCACGGCACGATACGGGACAACCGGCAGCTGCCGCCGGACGAACGCACCCGCACCGCGGTCGCGCTACGGCCGATCAAGGCGGGTTCAACTACGGCGCTGGCACGCCGGGCAGAAGTAGGTCGCACGCTGTCCGCTCACGAAACGGCGGATGGGCGTACCACACACCCGGCAGGGCTCGCCCTCGCGGTCGTATGCGAAGTACTGCTGCTGGAAGTAGCCGGGGCGGCCGTCGCCGCCGACGAAATCGCGCAGCGTGCTGCCGCCGGCAGCAATCGCATCGCGCAGGGTGTCGCGCACGGCCTCCACCAGCCGGGCACAGCGGCGCGGCCCAAGCGCGCCGGCGGGCTCGAGCGGATGGATGCGGGCGCGGAACAGACTCTCCGAGGCGTAGATATTGCCCACCCCCACCACCCGCCGGCCATCCATCAGCACATGCTTGATCGGCGCCTTCAGACCGCGGGTGGCGGCCAGCCAGTAGGCGGCGTCGAAGCCCTCGCCCAGCGGCTCCGGCCCCAGCCCGGCCAGCATGGGATGGGCGATCGCCGGGCCCGGCTGCCACAGCACCAGGCCGAAACGGCGGGGATCGCGCAGGCGCAGCGCGCAGTCGCCGAAAACCAGATCCAGATGATCGTGCTTGTCGGGCGGCAGCCCGGGATCTATCACCCGCAAGCTGCCCGACATGCCGAGGTGGATCACCATGCCGCCCGCGTCGAAATCGAGCAGCAGGTACTTCGCCCGCCGCGACACCGCACGCAGGGTTTCGCCCACCGTCCGCTCGGCCAGCGCTTCCGGCACCGGCAGGCGCAGGCGTGGATTGCGCACGCTGACAGCGCTGAGCACCTTGCCTTCGACATGCGGACGCACGCCACGGCAGGTGGTTTCGACTTCTGGCAGTTCTGGCATCGGGACTCCTGTGCTGCCCGGCCGGCAGCTCTCTTGCCGGCGACGGGGCAAAGTGCCTACCATGAGGCGAACCGAATTCTAGATCACCCCTCCAATAGCGGACATCCCCAGCCTGGCCGCCACCGGCCGCTTCCTGGCGTCCACCGGATCACGCTCATGAAACGCACGCTCACCCAACTCGCCATCGGCATTGCGGCGACACTCACGCTAGGCGCGGGCGTGTCGCCGTCCGCGCTGGCTGCCGACCCCCCGGCCGAGCAACTGCCCGGGCAGGAGTTGACGGCGCGCACGCTCTATCAATTCCTGCTGGCCGAGATCGCCGGCGCGCGCGGTCAGATCGGCCTGTCCACCCAGCTCTACCTCGAACTCGCCCGCAGCACGCGCGATCCGCGCATCGCCAAGCGCGCCACCGAGATCGCCCTGTTCTCGCGCGATATCGATGCCGCAACGCAAGCGGCCCAGCTGTGGGCGGAGCTCTCGCCCGATTCCGACGAGGCCCGCCGCATCCTGGCCGGCGTCTCCGCCGGTCGTGACAGCCGGCTGGAAGACGTCCAGATCCAGCTCGCCCGCGCGCTGGCGCAGAACCCCGCCCACCTGGGGCCGAACCTGATGGGCCTGAACCGCGCCCTCAGCCGCATCCAGGACAAGCAGCTCGCCCGGCACCTGGTGCAGCGGCTCACCGAGCCCTACCTCGACCATCCCGAAGCGCATTTCGCCCGCGCCCAGGCTGCGGTCATGGCCGACAACACACTGGAAGCACTCGCCGGCATCGATGCCGCGCTCGCGCTCCAGGCCGACTGGGAGCCGGCCATCGTGTTCAAGGCCCAACTGCTGCTGCAGGGCGGCGCCACCCAGGAGGCGATAAGACTCCTGGGCCAGCATCTGGAACGCCGGCCGGACAGCCGCAACCTCCGTCTGGCGCATGCACGCGCCCTGGTGAGCGCACGCCAGTTCGAGGCCGCCCGCGATGAATTCCGCCGGCTGCTCGATGCAGCGCCCGAAGACCGCGACCTGATCTATGCCAACGCCCTGCTGGCGCAGCAACTCGACGATGACGCCGGTGCCGAGCAGCTGTTCAAGCGTGCGCTCGAAGCCGATCACCCTGAAGCCGACGCCATCCGCCTCAGCCTCGGCCAGCTCGCCGACAAGCGCGGCGAAGGCGAGCGCGCCCGTAGCTGGTACGAGGGTATTACCCCCGGCCGCCACTACACCGAGGCACGCCTGCGGCTCGCCCAGAGCTTCGCCCGCGAAGGCAAGCTCGACGAGGCACGCAGGATCCTGAGTGCAGAAGCGGACGACGAAGACGCCAACCGCCGCTTCATCCTCGCCGAGGCGCAGCTGCTGCGCGAGGCCAATCGCAGCGAGGAAGCCATGCAGGTGGTCGATCAGGCGCTGCGCCGCGCGCCCGACGACACCGACCTGCTCTACGAATCGGCCATGCTCGCCGAGCGCCTCGACCGCATGGAAATCATGGAAGGCCGACTGCGCAAGCTGATCGCACTCGCGCCCGACCACGCCCACGCCTACAACGCGCTCGGCTATTCGCTGGCCGATCGCGGCCAACGGCTCGACGAAGCCGAGAAGCTGATCGCACGCGCGCTCGAGATTTCGCCCGACGACCCGTTCATCCTCGACAGCATGGGCTGGGTGCGCTTCCGCCAGGGTCGCGCCCCCGATGCGGTCGTGGTCCTCGAACGCGCCTACGGCATCCGCCCCGACCCTGAGATCGCCGCACATCTGGGCGAGGTGTTGTGGGCACTGGATCGACGCGACGACGCCAATCGCGTATTCGACGAGGCACTCGCCGCCCATCCCGACAACAGCGTGCTGCGCGACACCGCCGACCGCGTGCGCAAACCATGACAGCCTGCTCACTGGCGCAGGCCCAGCCCGCGAAGCACTGGCTGGCGGCCCTGCTGTGCTCCGTGCTGCTGCTCGCCGGCTGCGGCACCCTCACCACGCAGCAGCATGCCACGAACGCGGTCGACCGCCAGGCCAGCCAGCGCTTCGACCTCGAAGGCCGCATGTCCGCATCGGACGGCGATCGCGGCGCCAACGGCCAGATCGAATGGCGCCACGATGCCGTGCGCGACGAGGTGACGCTCTACACGCCACTCGGCCAGATCGCTGCCCGGCTGGAGAGTTCGCTCCATGGTGCCGAACTGCTGACCGGCGACGGCAAGGTCTTCCATGCCGACAGCGCCGACGCCCTACTGCCGGAGCTGCTGGGCATCTCCCTGCCCGTGGCACGGCTCGCCTACTGGGTGCAGGCTGCGCCGCCCAGCGGGGCCGAGATCCGCGATGTGGACGCCGACGGCCGCCCGGCGCTGGTGATCGACCAGGGCTGGCGCATCGAGTATCTCGAGTATCACCCCGGCGCGGCCGCCTCGGCCCTGCCACGCAGACTCGACGTTTCCCGCGGCGACGCCCGCATCCGCCTGATCATCGACCAATGGACCACCCAGCAGTGACCACACCGGCATCGCTCACCGACTGCCCGGCCCCCGCCAAGCTCAACCTTTTCCTGCACGTCGTCGGCCGCCGCGACGACGGTTTCCATCTGCTGCAAACCGCCTTCCGGCTGCTCGACTGGGGCGATCGCCTCGACTTCCATTGCCGCGACGACGGCGAGATCCATCGCATCAACGACGTCCCCGGCATCCCACCCGAGCAGGATCTGGTGGTACGCGCGGCGCGGCGACTGCAGGCCGCGACGGCTTGCCGCCTCGGCGCCGACATCACGCTGCACAAGACCCTGCCGATGGGCGGCGGCGTGGGCGGCGGCAGCTCCGACGCCGCCACAACGCTGATGGCGCTCAACCGGCTGTGGAACACCGGCCAGTCGCGCACTGCCCTGCAGGAACTCGGACTCGGGCTGGGCGCCGACGTGCCCTTTTTCATCTACGGCCGGGACGCCTTTGCCGAAGGTGTCGGCGAGAATTTCCAGCCACTCGACCTGCCCGCCGCCACTTACGTGATCCTGTCACCCGAGGTCGGCGTGCCGACCGCTGAAATTTTTTCCGCGAAGGAGTTGACTCGGAATACCGCTCCAATCAGAATAGCGGACTTCGCAGCGAGCCTTACCCGAAACGACTTGCAAGCAGTAGCCTGCAGCCGTTACCCGGAAGTAGGGAAAGTGATCGACTGGCTGGCGCAATATGCCCCAGCACGGATGACCGGCTCTGGCGCCTGCGTGTTTGCCGAGGTGGCTTCAGAAGACGAAGCCGACGAAATCGTCAGCCTCTGCCCGACACGCTGGAAGGCCTGGAAGGCAAAAAGCCTGGCGCGGCATCCGTTGTACGGTTGGCTCGCTTGAGCATGCGAAACGGTTTTTGGGGAGTCGCCAAGTCGGTTAAGGCACCGGATTTTGATTCCGGCATTCGAGGGTTCGAATCCTTCCTCCCCAGCCAAATAACGACGGGCAGGCCACAGGCCTGCCCGAGTCGTTTTTGAACGCTTTTTCATTCTATCGGCATCGGAGATTCGGTCATGCCATACGGCAGCCTGATGGTCTTCACCGGCAACGCCAACCCCAAGCTCGCCGCCGACGTTTCCCGGCGCCTGGGCATCTCCCTCGGTTCGGTCACGGTGGGCCGCTTCTCCGACGGTGAGGTCAACGTCGAACTGCTCGAAAACGTCCGCGGCAAGGACGTCTTCATCCTGCAGCCGACCTGCGCCCCGACCAACGAGAACCTGATGGAGCTCCTGGTGCTCGTCGATGCGCTCAAGCGCGCCTCGGCCGGCCGCATCACCGCCGCCATCCCCTACTTCGGCTACGCCCGCCAGGATCGCCGCCCGCGCTCGGCGCGAGTGCCGATCACGGCCAAGGTGGTCGCCAACATGCTGCAGGCCGTGGGCGTTCAGCGCGTGCTGACGATGGACCTGCACGCCGACCAGATCCAGGGCTTCTTCGACATCCCGGTCGACAACGTCTATGCCGCGCCGGTGCTGCTGGCCGACCTCGACAAGCAGAAGTACGACGACCTGATGGTGGTGTCGCCCGACGTCGGCGGGGTGGTCCGCGCCCGTGCTTTCGCCAAGCGCCTCGAGTGCGACCTGGCCATCATCGACAAGCGCCGGCCCAAGGCCAACGTTTCCGAAGTGATGAACATCATCGGCGAAGTCCAGGGCCGCACCTGCGTCATCATGGACGACATCGTCGATACCGCCGGCACGCTGTGCAAGGCTGCCAGCGCGCTCAAGGAACACGGCGCCAAACGCGTGCTCGCCTACTGTACCCACGCGGTACTGTCCGGCGCCGCGGTGTCGCGTCTCAACGACTCCGAGCTCGACGAGCTGGTGGTGACCGATACCATCCCGCTGCGCGACGATGCCAAGGCCTCTCCGCGCATCCGCCAGATCTCGGTCGCCTCGCTGCTGGCCGACACGGTACTGCGCATCAGCAACGAGGAATCGGTTTCCTCGCTGTTCATGGAATAAAGGATTCGACCGCGGCCTGCCGCGGTTTTTTCATCTTCGCCTGGTCGCGGGCGAAGGTTCTTCAACCAGGAGTTTCAACATGACCATCGAATTCAACGCTACCAAGCGCGAAGGACAGGGATCGAGTGCGAGCCGCCGCCTGCGTCGCGCCGCCCAGGTGCCGGGCATCATCTATGGTGCCGGCAAGGACGCCCTGCCGATCACGCTCGACCACAACGAGCTGTATCACCTGCTGCGCAAGGAAGCCTTCCACGCTTCCGTGCTGTCGATCAAGGTCGAAGGCACCAAGGAAACCGTGGTGCTGCGCGACACCCAGTGGCACGCCTACAAGCAGCAAGTGCTGCACATCGACTTCCAGCGCGTCGACGCCGCGCAGAAGCTGCACCTGAAGGTGCCGCTGCACTTCGTGAACGGCGAAACCAGCCCGGCCGTCAAGACCGGCGGCAACATCATCGCCCACGTCATGACCGAACTCGACGTGGAATGCCTGCCGTCCTCGCTGCCCGAGTTCATCGAAGTCGACCTCGGCGCGCTCGAGGCCGGCCAGTCGATCCACATCTCCCAGCTCAAGTTGCCGGCTGGCGTCGAAGCCGTCCACCACGGCGAAGGCGACCCGGTCGTGGCTTCCGCCCAGACCACCCGTGGCGCGGCTGCTGCCGAAGGCGAAGGCGAAGCGGCCTGAGGCCGGCTTCCCGCCCGCATGCCTGAGACCGACACCCGATGAGCGCCGCGCCCTCGCGCCCTCCGCGTCTCGTCGTCGGTCTCGGCAATCCGGGCGCCGAATACACCGAAACCCGGCACAACGCCGGGTTTTGGTTTTGTGAGCGGCTCGCCGACAAGCTCGGCGCACGCTTCTCGCACGAATCCCGATTTCACGGCCTGGTCGCCAACGCGCGCGAAGCCGGGGTCTGGCTGCTGATGCCGCAGACCTACATGAACCGCTCCGGCCAGGCCATCGGCGCACTCGCCCGCTTCTACCGCATCGAACCGGCCGAGATTTTGGTGGTGCACGACGAGCTCGACATTCCGCCCGGCCAGTTGCGGCTGAAATTCGGCGGCGGCCTCGGCGGCCACAACGGTCTCAAGGACACCTCCGCCCACCTCGGCACCAACGACTACTGGCGCCTGCGCATCGGCATCGGCCACCCGGGCGATCGCAACGAGGTGGTGAACTTCGTGCTCAAGCCGGCACGCCGCGAGGAACAGACGCTGATCGACGACAGCCTCGACCGCGCGCTCGCCGCCTGGCCCACGCTGGCCAAGGGCGACTGGAACAGCGCCACCCAACGGCTCAACGCCCGCCCCGCCCCGCCCAAACCGCCCAAGCCCCCGAAAGCGCCGGCCGCAACCGACAAACCCAAGGACGAATCCCAGCCATGAGCCTGAAATGCGGAATCGTCGGCCTGCCCAACGTCGGCAAGTCGACCCTGTTCAACGCCCTCACCAAGGCCGGCATCGAAGCGGCGAACTACCCCTTCTGCACGATCGAACCCAATGTCGGCATCGTCGAGGTGCCGGACCCGCGCCTCGCCGCGCTGTCCGAGATCGTCAAGCCGCAGAAGATCCAGCCCGCCATCGTCGAATTCGTCGACATCGCCGGCCTGGTCGCCGGCGCCTCCAAGGGTGAAGGCCTCGGCAACCAGTTCCTCGCCAACATCCGCGAGACCGACGCCATCGTGCACGTGGTGCGCTGCTTCGCCGACGACAACGTGGTGCACGTCTCCGGCAGCGTCGACCCGATCCGCGACATCGAGGTCATCGACACCGAACTCGCGCTCGCCGACATGGCCACGGTGGACAAGGCGATCAACCGCTACAAGCGCCCCGCCGCATCCGGCGACAAGGAAGCCAAGATCCTGGTCGCGGTGCTGGAGAAGTGCCTCGCCCAGCTCAACGAAGCCAAACCGGTGCGTGCGCTCGATCTGTCCAAGGAAGAATGGGCCGCGCTCAAGCCCTTCTGCCTGATCACCGCCAAGCCGGTGCTGTACGCCGCCAACGTCGCCGAAGACGGCTTCGAGAACAATCCGCATCTCGACGCGGTGCGCGCCCACGCCGCCGCCGAAGGCGCCCAGGTGGTGGCGCTGTGCGCCGCGATCGAGGCCGAGATCGCCGACCTCGACGACGCCGACAAGAAGGATTTCCTCGAGTCCATGGGCCTGGAAGAGCCCGGCCTCGACCGCCTGATCCGCGCCGGCTACAAGCTGCTCGGCCTGCAGACCTACTTCACCGCCGGCGTGAAGGAAGTGCGCGCCTGGACCATCCATGTCGGCGACACCGCCCCTCAGGCCGCCGGCGTGATCCACACCGACTTCGAACGCGGCTTCATCCGCGCCCAGACCATCGCCTTCGAGGACTTCATCGCCTTCAAGGGCGAGGCTGGCGCCAAGGAAGCGGGCAAGATGCGCGCCGAAGGCAAGGAATACGTGGTCAAGGACGGCGACGTGATGAACTTCCTGTTCAACGTCTGAGCATCACACCCAGGACAGAACGCCCCGCCGGAAGCGCTCCGGCGGGGCGTTTTTCATGGAGCCCCGATTTCCCCAGCTCAACGGCCGGCCGACGAGCGCTTGCCGAAGGTCCACAGCGCATTGCCGCCGTAGTGCCACAACAGCAACAGCGCGGTGGTGATGATCTGGGCCAGCAGGTAGTGCAGCCCGAACACGTCGACGAACAGGTGCATCAGCAGCGCATTCCACACCAGCCCCATGCCGGCAATGGCGAAAAAGCGCGGCAGCGCCTCGACATGGGCTCGGTCGGAACCGAACACCAGGGAGCGATTCAACCCGTAGTTCACCAGAGCACCGAGCACGAAACCGGCAACCGAGCCAATCACCGGATCGACCCCGGCGACTTCGACCAGCGCCAGCAGCAGCGCATAGTGGGCCACCGTTCCGACCGCGCCCACGACAGCGAAACACAGGAAACGCGAAAGGTGATGCGTGCTCATCGCGGCGTCCGCTCCTCGCCTACCAGCATGCGCCGGTCGCGCATCAGGCCCAGGGTGACGCCATCGCGCACCACCTCCCCGATGACGCTGCCCCTCACAGCCGTGTGGCAGTCCATATGGGTCGGCGAAAGGAAGAAGTCGGCTGCCCGCCAGTCGCGCGTGACGGTAAAGCGTTCGTCCAGCCAAGCCGCAGCCTGCAGCGACTCGGCGCACACCGCCACCAGGTAGCGGCGCGGCGGCGTGCCTTCGTGGCTGACGAAGGCCTCCAACTGGCCAGTGAGTTCGCGCAGGCTGAGTCCCCAGTAATCCTGCTCCCAGCGCTCGACGGTGCCGCGCAGGCCACCGGTGAAGCCGTTGTATGCAAGGTACTCGTAGGGATGCAGGCGAGCCAGCGTGACGAGGTGGCCAACGGCCAGCAGCATGCAACCGGCAGCGGCCAGCACCCGCCCGCGCGGCCAACGCGCGGCGCGCAGCCAGGCTGCAGCCAGGCCGACCCCGCCCAGTGCCGCCAGCGGTGGCAGCAGGAAGGTGAAGTGGCGGATGCCGTTGTACAACGGCGGCGCGGCCAGCACGGTATAGGCAAGCGGAAAGCTCGCGGCCAGCACCGCCGGCAACCAGGGCAAGGCCGATCGGCGCGCCGCTGCCGAGCTGCCGAGTTGCGGCAAGGCCCGCAGGCCGGCCAGGCCAGCGAGCGCAAGAGCAAGCAGGAAAAGTTCGGGCAGCCGCACCAGCAGGTAGCGCGACAGGTAGCTGGCAGGCACTTCGCCGTTCTTCATGACCACGCCATCGAGGATGGTGTCGAGCTGGAAGGCGAAATGGGAGAAGGTCGTCATCGCCGTGTAGAGGTTGCCCGGCGCCAGCACCGACCATGGCCAGAACACCGCCATCAGCGCCACCGCAACGGCAATCGCCGGCCACAAGGCGGCAATGGCGCGCAGCAGGAAGGCGGCGCGCGCCCGACCGTTGTCGGCGGCCTGCCAGGCAGCGACCAGCATCGCGACGCCCAGATAGAAGACCGCGAACACCGCGCCGACGCGCAGGCCGAAGGCGCACCCGAAGCTCACGCCCAGCCCCATTACCTCGGCAAGTGGCGGACGCGGCAGGGCCGGCACCACACGCACAGTGAAATAAAGCGCCCACACCATGGCGGTGGCGAAGGGCACGTCCTTGGTATGCGTGAACATCGCCCCCGACCAGGCCCCAGTGACGAGCAGCAGCACCAGCGCGGCAAGGCCGGCCCACTCTGCCAGCCCGGCGTCACCCAGATGCCCCCTCCCCGCCAGCCTGCGCGCCAGCAACCAGGTGCCGGCCATGCCGGCCAAGCCGAAAGCGGCCGACAGCAGATGGCGCAGATCCCACACGTTCATCGGTACGACACGTTCCAACGCCGCCGCAATCAGGTCGAACAGGCCACCGTACAGGTAGAGGTTCTTGTAAGCGAAGGCGCTACGATCGGCAAAGCCGGACGCGTAGAAGTCGACCAGCAGACGGCCGTAGACGTGCTGCACCTCCTCGTCGTTGCTGATGCCGTGCTGCCCATAGCTCAGCAGGATGTAGACGCCGGTGGCCGCCAGCAGGCAAAGGGCCAGGCGGAAAGCCCAGCGCGACGACAACGCGAACGTCTGCCGCGCCGGGGCGAGGCCGCCGGCGCTCGCTTCTCCCGTACGGCTCACGCCTGCGGCTCCTGGCGCTCGAAACCGATGCGTTCGGCAACCAGGTACAGGGGGCGCGCCTTGACCTCGGTGAAGATGCGTCCCACGTACTCGCCGAGCACGCCCAGGCTGATCAGCTGTATCCCCGACAGGAACAGCACCGCCACCATGATGGAGGCGTAGCCGGGCACGTCGATGCCCCAGATCGCCGTGCGAACCACCAGCCAGCCGCCGTACAGCCCGGAAATCGCCGCCATCACCAGCCCGACCAGTGACCATACCCGCAGCGGCAGCGTGCTGAAGGTGGACAGGCCATCCACCGCATAGCGCAGCAGCCGCAGCATCGACCACGCCGATGCGCCAGCCGCACGCTCCTCCGGTTCGAAATCCACCTCGACCTGGCGGAAGCCCACCCAGCTGGTGATGCCTTTCATAAAGCGGGTGCGCTCGGGCAGGCTGTTGATCGCATCCACCACGGCACGATCGAACAGGCGGAAGTCGCCGCCGCCTTCGGCCAGCGCCACTTCCGACACGCGCTTGAAGAGGCTGTAGAAGGCGCGCGACAGCTGGCGGCGCAGCCACGGATCGGTGTCGCGCGAGCGGCGCACCGCCGTCACCATGCTCGCCCCCTGCTGCCAGTGCGTGACCATCTCCGCAATGAGTTCGGGCGGATGCTGCAGGTCGCCATCCATCAGGACCACCACGTCGCCACTGGCCGCACGCAGGCCGGCAGCCATCGCAGCCTCCTTGCCGAAATTGCGCGCGAAGCGGATCGCCTTCACATTGGCGTCCTGCGCGCGCAGCATCCCGACCTCGGCGAAAGTGGTATCGCGGCTGCCATCGTCGACGAAGACCAGCTCGCGGCGGCCTACCTCCAGCGGCAAGGTGTCCAGCGCCGCGCTGAGACGCTGGTGCAGCAGACCGAGCGAGCCACTCTCGTTGTACAGCGGGATGACCACGGAAAGCACAGGGATCCGGGTGCGCCCGGAGGCGGCCGGCAGGCTGGCGGCAGTGGCCAGGGCTTGTTGAAGATCGGGACGGGACACGATGCCAGAACTCGCGAAAAACTCTGCTAGGAGGGATTCCGCGTAAACGGCGCACCCCACTGGTGCGTTGACGGCGAACTCGTTACAAGCATTTGCCATGACAGCGTTTTTTCCGCTTCGCCCCATTCTGGTCTGTGCCGACGACTACGGTCTGGCGCCGGGTGTCAGCACGGCGATCACCGAACTGATCGCCGACGGTCGCCTGTCGGCCACCAGCGCGATGAGCACCCTGCCCGACTGGTGCCGCGCCGCGCCCGAACTGCAGGCCGTCGTCGCCCGCCAGCCCGCCGATGTCGGCCTGCACCTGACCCTGACCGACCATCCGGCGGCGACCAAGGCGGCGGGGCTGGCGGGTGACGGCCGCCTGCCGCCGCTAGGCAGCATCCTCAAGCAGGCCTTGGCGGGACGCCTGCCGCGAGCGGCCGTGCGCGACGAACTGCGCGCCCAGCTCGACGCCTTCGAGGATGCCTGGGGCGCACCGCCCGATTACGTGGATGGCCATCAGCATGTGCATCTGCTAGCCGGAGTCCGCGAGGCGGTGATCGATGAAGTGCTGCGCCGCTACCCGCATGGCCGCGTCTGGATACGCGATTGTGTCGAAGCACCGGCACGCTGCCTGAAGCGCGGCGTGGCGACACCGAAGGCGCTGTTCATCAGCGCACTGGGCCTGCCGCTGCGCCGCCTGCTGCGCAAGGCCGGCCTGCCGGCCAACGACGGTTTCTCGGGGCTGCACGACTTCGCATCGCCCCAACCCTTTGCTGCCAAGATGCGCCGCTTCCTCGCCGGCCTAGGCCCCCGCCCGCTGGTACACGTTCATCCCGGCCGGGTGGACGCTGCCCTGCTTGCCTGCGACAGCCTGACCACGCCGCGGGAGGCCGAACTCGCCTATCTGGCTTCCGAGGCCTTCGCCACCGACCTCGCCGCCGCCGGTCTGCGCATCGCCCGGTATGCGGACCTTGCCGCAGCGCCCAGCAGCGCCAGCAAGGCGCCGAGCACCAGCAGCGGATCGATCAGGTAGTCCCACAGATTGGGCGAGGCGAGCCAGTGCAGGCGCCAGCCGACCAGCGCGGCGACAAGGGCCAGCGCGATCACCGGGCAGCGGCCAACGCAGGCCAGCATCGCCACGCCGCCGACGACCAGCGGCAGCAGTGCGCCACCATATCCCCAGGCATAGGGGTCGACGGGACCAAGCCCCAGCGCGGGCGGGTAGAACGCCAAGCCGACCGCCACTGCCAGCACCGCCACCAGACTGCGCTCGAGGCCATCGAAACGGACCGCGCCCCCAACCCGCGTCAGCAGCAAGGCCGCGAGCACCACGATGGTGGTGAGCGCCGGCTCGGCGAACAGGCCGCGCAGCGCGGCCAGAAGCGTCGTCCCCGCCAGAGGCAGATGCAGCAGCGCGACTGCTACGCCCACGGCCACCAGGGCCCGCACCGGCCGGCCGCGCAGACGCGGCACGCACAGCGTCAATGCCAGCGCCCAGGCGCCGGTCGCGAGTATCGACCCCATCACAGTTTGCCCTCCAGCCAGGCGCGGTTGAACTGCAGATGCCGCACGAAGGAACGGTTCCAGGTGTAGACAAGGTGGAAGTCGCCGTCCGCCGCGCGGACCAGATAGGGATAGTCGTACTGCCAGCCGCAGGGACCGTTGCCGCGGCACAGGTTGCGCTCGGTATTGCGGACGATGACCTCACGCGCCGGCGCGGCGCCGAGCGCGTCGACGTCCTGCTCGAGCAGCGCACGGAACACGGGTTCGTCGAGCTCTTTCCCGGCCAGCGCCTGCTTGTCCTCGAAGCGGTGGATCACCCGCCAGTGACGGCCCTCGTCCGCGCTCACCAGCAGCGACAGGCGCAGACGCTCGTCGTCGGTGTCGTTGGCCACCGCCAGCAGACGGCCATCCTCCAGCCGCAGGGCCGCCAGCGCCGAATTCGGATTGGCGAGGTCGGTCGCCTCGACCGCCGACCAGCTGCGCCCGCCATCGGCGGTTTCCGAGCGCCAGGCACGGAACGGCGCCTGCTCGCCGCCGTAGCGCATCAGCGCCACCGCACGCTGCGCGTCCTGGACCAATACCACCGGCTGCAGCGAACGGCGGCCGTGGTCGATACGCTGCTTGCGCCTGACCTCGCCGCCGGCCGACAGCACCAGCAGTTCGGCAAACTTGCCCGCCATCTCGTGATACACCGGCAGGCCGATGTCGCCGTTGTCGAAGGATACCGGGTAGCCCTTCACCAGCGTGGACAGGTTGAGGAAGGGCGACGCCACCAGGCGCTGCGCCGGCAGCCAGCTGCGACCGAGGTCGGGCGAGCGCAGCAGGTTGAGATGACTGGTCGCCCAGCCACCCATGGTCACGCTGACGTAGACCACCCACAGTTCGCCCGCCGGCGTCACGAAAGCGAGCGGATTGCCCATCTTGCGCACCAGGCGACCGACATCGGCCGAGGTCTGTTCGGGCGAGGCGATCACCTGCTGCGTCTCCCACGCCACTGCTCCGGGAGCGCGGAAGGCGCCGTAGATCTTCACCTCGGTGCCGCCCTCGCGCTCGCCGCCGAACCAGGTGGCAAACAAGCGACCGTCGGGCAGTGCCGCGATCGAGGCGGCGTGCACCCGCGGCGGCTCCGCCTCGTTCACGATCGCGGAGACGAGGCGCGGTGTAGCTTGCACGCCGGCCGATGCAGCAGCGGCGAACGGCTGCGGCGCAACGAAGCCGGCCGGCGCAGCCGTCCTCAACCCCGGCCAGGCCGCCCAGGCGGTGACGACGGCGATCAGCGCCAACGCCGCCGCGCGCCCCGCCCTGCCCTTGTGCCCGCTCACGTCGCACACCCTCGGGAAGCCCCGGTACGCAGCATCATTCACCTACCTTCAGCAAGAAATATTCGTTGAGCGTCTTCGGCCGCCGCTTCGGATCGAGAAAGGCGGCATTGAGCCGGGTGACGCGGAAATCGGGATTGCTCGCCAGCACCTCCACCCGCAGGCCCGCCGCCACCACCGCGTCGCGCCCGCTGGCGGCGGTATACAGATAGTGCGGCCCCGGCGCGGCACGCAGCGCCTCGAGCGACAGCGTCGGTGTAAGGCGCGCGGTATAGAAATCGAAACTACCGGCACGGCCGTGCCCCTCCAGATAGAACACCGCGCCCCGATCCAGGCCTTGCTGCGCCACCGCCGCGGCCAGACGATTACCCGCCTGGTACTCCAGCAAGCGGGGATAGAAATTGAAATTGAGCAGAACGTTGAACACTGCCACCACCGCAATCGAAGCCACCACCAGGCGGGCGACGCCCTTGTGATGCAAGGCGAGCAGCCCCCCGGCCAGGGCCACCACCGCGGCGCCGGCAGCCACCCCGCCGCCGAGTGGAAACACCCAGCCGTTGAGCGCCACCGCGAGCAGGGCCAGCATGGCGCCCGCGAGCCACTGCGTGAGCACCATTGCGCGCCCCGGAGGCAGTTCGACGCGCGCGGCCAGCCAGGCGCCGAGCTGCACCGCAAAGAGCGGCAGCAGGATGTTGAGGTAATGCGGCAACTTGAACTTCGACGCCGAAATGATGGCGAACAGCACAGCCAGCGTGCCCAGGGTCAGCAGCTCGCTGCCGGCTTGCGGCTGCAGACGCGCGGCGACGATACGCCGGCCATGCGTCCACAGCGCGGCAAGGGTCAGCAGTGACCAGGGCAGGAAAGCCCACAGGAAGGTATGAACGAAGAACAGCGGATCCTCCGCACCGGCGTTGCCGAAACGCTCGCCGGCAAGGCGCTCGAAGTTCTGCGACCACAGGATGAAGCGCACGCCGTCCGCGCCGAACTGGTGGTAGTAGGCATAGAGCACCGGCGAAGCGAAAACCAGCACCAGCAGCGGCAGCGCCAGCCAGCGCGGATCGAACAGCCGGCGCCAGTCGCGCCGGTAGGCCAGGTGCAGGAAGACCGCGATCAGCGGCATCGCCACGCCTATCATGCCCTTGGTGGCAAAGCCGAGCGCCAGCCCCAGCGCCGCCAGCACCAGATGACGCCAGCGCGGCTTGGCGACGAAGGCCGCCAGCTGCCAGATCGAGAACACGATGGCGCCAGTGAGCAGCGCATCCATTCGTACGTCGTTGTTGGCAAGGACGAAGGCTAGGGCGCTCGCCAGCACCAGGCCGGCGATACGGCCGGCTTCCGCCGAGTAGAGCAGACCGCCGAGCCGGGCCGTCGAATACACCGCCAGCACGGAGAACATCAGGGACGGCAGCTTGTAGGCGACGGAGTTCACGCCGAACAGCTTGAACGCCAGGGCCGCCAGCCAGAACAGCAGGTGCGGCTTGTCGAGGTAGTCTTGTCCCTGGGTGACGAGGCTCAGGTAGTCGCCCGTCAGGTGCATGTGCAAGGCGATGCCGGCATGGTGCGCCGAATCGTTGTTCATCAGCGGCACCAGCACCCCGCCGAGGTAGGCAAGGGCAAGCAGCAGATAGCAGGCGAGAGCGGTTCGGGAATCGATGCGCACGGCGGGCCGGGACGAAAACGGTGTCACTCGCCGTCAGCATGGCAGCGGTCGACACAGGAAATGGCGGACGGGTAGCGGCCGCAAGGCCTGCGCGCATGCGCGGGCCGGGCGACCGGCGCCGAATGCTATCATGCCCCGCACATCCGGCGCCCGGCGCTCCGACCCGTGAGCACGGCGGACAGCGCCGGCTGTCGCAGCTCCCGAATCCAATGCCCCCAGCCACACCGATTGCCGCGATGCCATCCGCCTACGTCGGCCGTTTCGCCCCCTCGCCCACCGGTCCACTGCACTTCGGCTCCCTGGTCGCCGCCGCCGGTAGCCTGCTGGAAGCCCGCGCCCATCAGGGCCGCTGGCTGCTGCGCATCGAGGATGTCGACACGCCCCGCTGCATCGCCGGCGCGGCCGGGGGCATCCTCGCCACGCTGGAGCGCTTCGGCTTCGAATGGGACGGCGAGGTGGTCTGGCAGAGTGACCGCATCGACGCCTACGCCGCCGCGCTCGAACGGCTCAAGTCGGCCGGCCACGCCTTCCCCTGCGCCTGCACCCGTCGCGAGCTGGCCGATTCGGCACTCGCCCGCGACGGCTCGCGGCGCTACCCCGGCACCTGCCGCCAGGGCCTGCCTCCCGGCCGCGAAGCCCGTGCATGGCGGGTGCGCGCCGAAGGCCTGATCGGCTTCGAGGACGCCATCCAGGGCTGGCAGGAAGAAGACCTCGCGCGGGACTGCGGCGACTACGTGGTGCTGCGTGCCGACGGCCTCTACGCCTACCAGCTGGCAGTGGTGGTCGACGATGCGGCGGCCGGCATTACCCATGTTGTCCGCGGCGCCGACCTGCTCGACTCCACCGCCCGCCAGATCCACCTGCACCATCTGCTCGGCACGCCTGCACCGGCGCACGCACACCTGCCGGTGGCGACCAATGCCGCCGGCGAGAAGCTCTCCAAACAGACGCTGGCGCGGGCGATCGACGACCAGCCGCCGTCCGGCGCACTGGTGGCGGCGCTCGCCTTTCTCGGCCAGAATCCCCCCGCAGACCTCGCTGACATGCCGCTGGCCGAGGTCTGGCGCTGGGCACGGGCCAACTGGCAACTTGCCCGCGTACCGCGCAAACGCCACGCCCCGGCACCTGACCTTGCCTGAGGAAAACCCGATGCATCAGCCGAAGAAAGGCATCCTGATCGACGACATCGCCGGCCTGCGCCGCGTGCTGCAGCAGACGCGCACCATCGCGGTGGTCGGCCTGTCGGCCAACTGGCACCGGCCGAGCTTCTTCGCCGCGAAGTACATGCAGACGCGCGGCTACCGCATCATCCCGGTCAATCCGGCCTACAAGGAAGTGCTCGGCGAGAAGTGCTATCCCAGCCTGCGGGCGATCCATGAGCCGGTCGATCTGGTCGACGTCTTTCGCCGGCCAGAAGAAGTGCCTGCGGTTGTCGACGACGCCATCGCCATCGGGGCGCGAACGCTGTGGCTGCAACTCGGCGTCATCCACGAGGAAGCGGCGGCCAGGGCGCAGGCGGCCGGACTGGACGTGGTGATGGACCGCTGCGTCAAGATCGAATACGCCCGCCTTTTCGGCGGCCTCAATTGGGCAGGCGTAAATACCGGAGTGATCTCCGCACGGCGACCGGCACGCGCCATCCCCCATCCGCAACGCTGACCGGGCGCAGGCGTCGCCACTCAGTGGCGGCCGCCATACCCGGCCAGGCCGATCGCCAGACGTACCGCCTGGTAGGCCAGCCAGCTCAGCACCCGGCGCAGCGGCCGCAGGCGCCGCCAGTCGTCACGGCGCAGCTCCCGGGCGCCGTCACGCATCGCCACTTCCAGGCTGGCGCGCAGGCGACCGGCGAAGGCCTCGTCCTCCACCACCACGTTGGCCTCGCGCGCCAGCAACAGGCTGAAGGGATCGATGTTGCTCGACCCCACCGTCGCCCAGCGGCCATCGATCACCGCCACTTTGGCATGCAGATAGCTGCGGTGGTATTCGAACAGGCGAACGCCGTGATCGAGGAGGTGCGGGTACAGTGCCCGCGTCGCATAGGCCTGCACCGGATGATCCGCCAGCCCCTGAAGGATCAGCGTCACCCGCACGCCGCGCTCCGCCGCCTCGAGCAAGGTCTGGCGAAAAGGGCGGCCAGGAAAGAAATAGGCGCTCGCAATAACAACCTCGTGGTTGGCACGCGCGATTGCAGCGAGATAGGCGTCCTCGATGTCGCGACGATGGCGCAGGTTGTCGCGCACCAGGAAGGCCGCCCTGAGTTCGCCCGCCGACGCGGCGGTGGGCTGGCGCATCGTCTCCTGCAGGCGACGCCGGAAGTTCGCCCATGACACCAGCCGCCAGACCCGGTGCACCGACTCGGCGATAGGCCTCAGCAGAGGGCCTTCGACCCGTACCGCATAGTCGTAGCGCGGGTGCGGCGGGCCCGCGAGTTCGAAATCGTCGGTGATGTTGATCCCGCCGACGAAGGCGACGCGCGCGTCGATCAGGGCGATCTTGCGGTGCATGCGACGCAGGCGGTGACGGCGCAGCGACATCATGCGCAGTTCACGACGATAGATCAGTACCTCGACGCCGTCGTCCACCAGCGCGGGCATCAGCTCGCGCACGAATTCCCGACCACCGAAACCGTCGACCAGAACCCGCACCCGTACCCCACGCGCAACCGCACGTACCAGGGCTGCGGCAATGCGGCGGCCGATTGCGTCCTTGCTGAAGATGTAGGTCTCGAGAAAAACCTCGTGGCAGGCCGTGTCGATTTCGGCCTCCAGCGCGGGGAAATACTGCAGGCCGTTCTCCAGCAGCGCGATCGCGTTGCCTTCGACCAGCTCCGTCAATGCATGCGCTCCAGATCCGCGGTCAGCGCCGCATGATCGGAGATCCGCGACCAGGGTTCGCCGTAATGGACGTCCGCGCGAGAAACATCAAAACCGCGCACGTAGATCCGGTCTAGCCTGAACAAGGGCAGGGCGCTGGGAAAGCTGCGTGGTGGCCTCACCCGGCCGGCACCAAAGGCCTCGACGAGGCCCAGCCGGCGACAGAGGATGTCGTCGGCGCGATTGCGCCAGTCGTTGAAGTCGCCGGCGATTATCAGTGGCGCACCGTCGGGCGCCAGCCGCTCCATGCGTTCGGCCAGCGCTTCCATCTGGCGTCGCCGGCTGCCGGCCATCAGCCCCAGGTGCACGCAGACGCAATGCACCGGCGTATCCACTCCGGGCACCGCGATCTCGCAGTGAAGCAGCCCGCGGCGTTCGAAGCGATGGTCGGAGACATCCTGGTTGTCGGCCGAGAGGATGGCGTGACGGCTCAGGATGGCGTTGCCGTGATGGCCATGGTCATAGACCGCGTTGCCGCCGTAAGCCGTCTGATGCCACACATCCTCGGCCAGGAACTCGTGCTGTGGATGTGCCGGCCAGTCGGCATGGCGCAGCGGATGGTGCAGATGCAGCCCCTGCACCTCCTGCAGGAAGACCAGATCCACATCGAGGCTGCGCAGGCGCTCGCGCAGGTCGTGGACCACCATGCGACGGTTGAACTGGGAGAAGCCCTTGTGGATGTTGTAGGTGCAGATCCGCAGCTTCATCGCAGACCTCGTCGCTTGGTCCTCAGGACACCGCCAGCATGCGGTCCAGCGCCACGCGCGCGAGTTCGGCTTCGTGCTCTGGCACCTGGATGCGATTCACCACGTTGCCCTCGGCAAGATTCTCGAGGGTCCAGGCCAGGTGCTGCGGGTCGATACGCTGCATGGTCGAGCACATGCACACCGTCGGCGCCATGAACTGGACGACCTTGCCTTCCGGCTTCATTTCTTCGGCCAGACGGTTCACCAGGTTGAGCTCGGTGCCGACCAGCCAGCGGGTGTTGGCCGGAGCGGCAGCGATGGTCTTGATGATGTACTCGGTGGAGCCGACGAAATCAGAGTTCTGACAGACCTCGAGACTGCTCTCCGGATGTGAGATGACCAGGCCTTCCGGATGCTGCATGCGCCAGCGGCGGATATGGCTTTCCTGGAACATCTGGTGCACCGAGCAATGCCCCTTCCACAGTAGCACCTTGGCGTTACGGATCTGCTCGGGCGTCAGGCCACCGTATTCGAGATCGGGGTCCCACACCACCATCTGTTCGAGTGGAATCCCCTTCTTGTAGCCAGTCCAGCGTCCCAGGTGCTGATCCGGGAAGAACAGCACCTTCTCGCGACGTTCGAAAGCCCAGTCGAGGATGGTCGGCGCATTGGTCGACGTGCACACGATGCCACCATGCTCGCCGCAGAACGCCTTGAGGTCGGCCGCCGAGTTGATGTAAGTGACCGGGGTGATCAGTGCGTCCGGCATATCCAGCACTTCGCCCAGCTCGCGCCAGCAGCGCTCGACCTTGGCGAGATTCGCCATGTCGGCCATCGAACAGCCGGCGGCGAGGTCGGGCAGGATCGCGATCTGGCTGGGTCTGGACAGGATGTCGGCGACCTCGGCCATGAAATGCACGCCACAGAACACGATGTATTCGGCATCGGTCTGCGAGGCCAGCCGGGCCAGCTTGAGCGAATCACCGGTGAGATCGGCGTGCTGATAGACGTCAGCACGCTGGTAGTGGTGGCATAGCAGCACCGCCCTGTCGCCCAGACGGGCGCGCGCCGCACGGATGCGCTCCTGCGCCTCGTTGTCCTGCAGGGCATTGAAACGATCGAAACTGATGGTGGCAACTTGCATGGTGCTTGGCTCTGTCGCAAATAGTGCTCTGACCGCGAGTCCGGCGCCGGGTTGCGCTCGAACCGCCTGTCCTTCCTCGTCAGCCCTGATGCCAGGGCAGCCCGGCATGACGCCAGCCGCCGACGCGGTTGCGCTGGCCGTTGGCGTCCTTGTCGCCCTCGAACCCTTCGAGGACGTTGTAGCAGTTGGTATAGCCGGCCGCTCCGGCCGCCCTTGCGGCCGCATCCGAACGTCCGCCGGAACGGCACATGAACAGCACCAGCGCCTCCGGATCGACCTGCTGGCGCAACTGGTTGATGAATCCCGGATTCGGCTGGCTTCCCGGCCAGCTCAACCATTCGATCTCGACCGCGTTGGGAACACGACCTACCCAGTCCCATTCGGCACGGGTACGCACGTCGACCAATCTGGCACCGGGCGCAAGCTGCCACACCTGCCAGGCTTCGGCCGGCGTCAGGGCGCCCTGGTAGGGAAGATTGAGGTCACTCGCCCGCTGACGGGCAAGCGCGAGCAGATCGGATAAGGATCCCATGATGGTGTACGGCCACAATTGCGCAAGCACCCGAGTATACCCTGTCCCTTCGCCGGCAAGCGTCGCCACTCTATGGCCCCCTGCGAAATCCGCCTATGCGACGGAGCGGGAGAATGGCGGCAACAGCGGCCTGCCCCTTTCCATTCACCTTTCTTGTGCATAAGGCACCGTATTGGTGCATCAAAAATCACAGGGCACCATATTGGTGCCAGCCGCCGAACGCTAGCGAAAATTTGCCCTTGTGGCACAATGCGGCATCGGCCGAAAACCGCTTGGCACGGAAACTGCTTAAGTCCGCCGCAACGGAAATCTGACCGTTATTCAGGCATTGCCTCTTCTCACCAGGAGTGAATATGAACGCTCAAGACGTCATGAAGATGATTCAGGAAAACGAAGTTCGCTTCGTTGACCTGCGTTTTACCGATACCCGCGGCAAGGAACAGCACGTCGGCCTGCCGGTCTCCGCGTTCGAAGAAGACCACTTCGAGCACGGCCACCCGTTCGACGGCTCCTCGATCGCCGGCTGGAAGGGCATCCAGGCCTCCGACATGATCCTCATGCCTGAAGCCGGTTCCGCCTACATCGACCCCTTCTTCGACGAAACCACCCTGGTGCTGACCTGCGACGTCATCGAGCCGTCCGACGGCAAGGGCTACGACCGCGACCCGCGCTCGATCGCCAAGCGTGCAGAGGCCTACCTGAAGAGCACCGGCATCGGCGACACCGCCTACTTCGGCCCGGAACCCGAGTTCTTCATTTTCGACGCGGTCGAATGGTCGGTCGACATGTCCGGCGTCTACAGCAAGATCATCTCCGAAGAAGCCGCCTGGTCTACCGCCGACAAGTTCGAAGGCGGCAACACCGGCCACCGTCCGCGCGTCAAGGGCGGCTACTTCCCGGTCCCGCCGGTCGACAGCCTGAATGACGTGCGTGCCGCGATGGTCCTGGCCCTCGAAGGCGCCGGCGTTCCGGTCGAAGTTCACCACCACGAAGTGGCAAACGCGGGCCAGTGCGAAATCGGCACCAAGTTCAATACCCTGACCAAGCGTGCCGACTGGACCCAGGTCCTGAAGTACATCGTGCACAACGTCGCCCACCAGTACGGCAAGACGGCGACCTTCATGCCCAAGCCCATCGTCGGCGACAACGGCTCCGGCATGCACGTCCACCAGTCGATCTGGAAGGACGGCCAGAACCTGTTCGCGGGCAACGGCTACGCTGGTCTGTCCGAGACCGCGCTGTACTACATCGGCGGCATCATCAAGCACGCCCGTGCGCTGAACGCGATCACCAACCCGGGCACCAAC
Organism: Azoarcus sp. DD4; assembly: GCF_006496635.1. NCBI lineage: Bacteria > Pseudomonadati > Pseudomonadota > Betaproteobacteria > Rhodocyclales > Zoogloeaceae > Azoarcus > Azoarcus sp. DD4. The sequence continues at coordinate 966,643 of NZ_CP022958.1, read as the reverse complement.
TCCTACAAGCGTCTGGTGCCGCACTACGAAGCGCCGACCAAGCTGGCCTACTCGGCCCGCAACCGTTCTGCCTCGATCCGCATCCCCTACGTCGCCAACCCGAAGGGCCGCCGTATCGAAGCACGCTTCCCGGACCCCCTGGCCAACCCCTACCTGGCGTTCGCCGCGCTGATGATGGCGGGCCTGGACGGCATCCAGAACAAGATCCACCCGGGCGACCCGGCCGACAAGAACCTGTACGACCTGCCGCCGGAAGAAGACGCGCTGATCCCGACCGTGTGTACCAGCCTCGAACAGGCGCTGGAATACCTCGACAAGGATCGCGAGTTCCTGACCCGTGGCGGCGTCTTCTCCAATGACTTCATCGATGCCTACATCGCACTGAAGATGGAAGAAGTGGACCGCATGCGCATCACCACCCACCCGGTGGAATTCGACATGTACTACAGCCTGTAATCCTTCCGGTTACGGCGTGTAGCGAAAAGGACGGGCATTGCCCGTCCTTTTTTTATGGAGTCTAATCCCCCCTCCATGCCCCACCCGACCACTGCGGCGCGCCGCGGCGCAGTGGTCACGCCTGCGGACAACGTCATGCCCAAGCTTCGCATCCTGCCGATCCTGCTCCTCCTGTGCGGCTCCCCGCTGGCCAGCGCCGAGGTCTACAAATGCGTCGACGCCGAAGGACGTACCACCTACACCAACGATCGCAATCTCGGCCGAGGCTGCAAGCAGCTCTCACAGGACCAGTCGGTCTCGAGCATGCCGCCACCGCGCGCACCGTCCGGCACCACCCCCGCCACAGCCCCCTCTTCCCCCGCGTTTCCGCGCGTTTCGCCCGACACCCAGCGCTCACGTGACGACAGCCGCCGCCAGGTGCTCGAAAAGGAACTGACAACCGAAGAGAGCGCCCTCGAGGAAGCGCGCAAGGCACTGGGCGAGCAAGAAGCCATCCGAACGGGCGACGAGCGCAACTACCAACGCGTCCTGGATCGACTTCAACCGTTCAAGGATAAGGTCGAACTGCATGAGCGCAATATCGAAGCGCTCAAGCGGGAGATCTCCAACCTGCGCTGATGCCTGGTTTGGCGTGATTCTTGCGTAAATGCGGTACTGCATTTCCGCAGACAACCGCGACGCTGACCCCATGGCACGCCCATGGCCGACGATGGTCCCATCCATGGCCCGACATCCATCCTCACCTCCCGCTGCCACCGCCGCGGACGCCTTTGCCGGCCTTGACCTGCTGTCCTCAGCGGTCGTGCTGATCGACGAAAGGCGCATCATCCGCTACATCAACCCGGGCGCCGAAAACCTCTTCGCGATCAGTCAGCGTAAACTCTTGGGCGCCCCCTTGGCCCGCCTGCTCGGGGAACCCGTAGGGCTGAGTACCGCGCTCGACAATGCACTGCGGACCAACTGGAGCTACACCGGCCAGGATCTGACCATTACCCGTGGCCAGGCCGAAGCCATACACCTGGATTGCACCGTAAGCCCGGTGGAAGCAACCGGCGTCAAGCTCTTGCTCGAATTCCGCCCGATCGACGCGCAGTTGCGGGTCGCCCGTGAAGAACAGCTGCTGCAGCAGCAACAGGCCAACCGCGAACTCATCCGCAACCTCGCCCACGAGATCAAGAATCCGCTCGGCGGCATCCGCGGCTCGGCGCAACTGCTCGAACGCGAACTCGCCGACCCGCAACTGCGCGAGTACACCGAAGTCATCATCGCCGAGGCGGATCGCCTGCAGGATCTGATGAACCGCTTGCTGACCTCGCACTCGATGATGCGACCGGCCCAGCTCAACATCCACGACGTGCTCGAACGCGTGCGCCGGCTCATCCTCGCGGAGTTCCCCGATGTCGTGATCCGCCGCGACTATGACACCAGCCTGCCTGAACTGACTGCCGATCGCGAGCAGCTGATCCAGGCCATCCTCAACATCGCGCGTAATGCCGCACAGGCCCTCGGCGGCAAAGGCGAGATCCGGCTGCGCACCCGGGTCGCCCGCCAGGTCACCCTGGCCAAGCGTCGCTTCAAGCTGGCACTGGAATTGCAAGTGATCGACAACGGCCCCGGCATACCGGAAGAGATCCGCGACAAGATCTTCTATCCACTGGTTTCGGGGCGAGACGGGGGTAGCGGACTGGGCCTGTCACTTGCCCAGAGCTTCGTGGAGCAGCACCAGGGGATGATCGACGTCGAAAGTCGCCCCGGGCGCACCTGCTTCACCATCCTGCTACCGATTACCGACCGGACGTGACCTGCGCCTGCGGCGTCCGCACCAAAGAAGTGCATCAATACAATGAATACCGTCTGGATCGTAGATGACGACCGCTCCATCCGCTGGGTGCTCGAAAAAGCCCTCAGTCGCGAGGAGATCTCCCACCGCAGCTTCACCTCGGCGAGCGAAGCCCTGGCCGAGCTCGAGACCACCGCCCACCCGCCGAAGGTACTGGTATCGGACATCCGGATGCCGGGCGAAAGCGGATTAACCTTGCTGCAGCGGGTCAAGAGCGTACACCCTCAGCTTCCCGTGATCATCATGACCGCGTACTCCGACCTCGAGAGCGCGGTTGCCGCCTTTCAGGGCGGCGCCTTCGAGTACCTGCCCAAGCCGTTCGACGTCGACCAGGCGGTCGCACTCGTTCGTCGCGCCATAGACCAAAGTACGCACCAGGAAGGTGCGAGCGAAGAGACCACGCTCGCGCCCGAAATCCTGGGTCAGGCGCCATCGATGCAGGAGGTGTTCCGTGCCATCGGCCGGCTGTCGCAGTCGCACGCCACAGTCCTCATCAACGGCGAGTCCGGCACCGGCAAAGAGCTCGTAGCCCGTGCGTTGCACCGCCACAGCCCGCGCCGCGACGCCCCTTTCATCGCAATCAACACCGCGGCGATTCCGCGCGACCTGCTCGAATCCGAACTATTCGGCCACGAACGCGGCGCGTTCACCGGCGCTGCCGCACAGCGCCGCGGCCGCTTCGAGCAGGCCGAAGGCGGCACCCTCTTCCTCGACGAGATCGGCGACATGCCGTCGGAACTGCAGACGCGCCTGCTGCGCGTGCTGTCGGACGGCAATTTCTATCGCGTCGGCGGGCATCAACCGATCAAGGCCAACGTGCGAGTGATTGCGGCCACTCACCAGGATCTGGAAGAGCGCGTACGGCTCGGGCTGTTTCGCGAAGACCTCTTCCACCGCCTCAACGTCATCCGCCTGCGCCTGCCCCCCTTGCGCGAACGTCGCGAGGACGTGCCCATCCTGGTTCGCCACTTCCTGCAGCGCAGCGCGCAGGAACTCGGGGTCGAGAGCAAGCGCATCTCGGAGTCGGCCATCAAGTACCTGCAGGCCCTCCCCTTCCCGGGCAACGTCCGCCAGCTCGAGAACCTTTGTCACTGGCTGACGGTGATGGCTCCCGGCCAGATCGTGGAAGTCGCCGATTTGCCGCCGGAGATGCGCGACCAGCCGACCCGCGAAACGCCGGTCAACTGGGTCGATGGTCTTGGCCTGGAGGCCGACCGCCTGATTGCAGCAACCCCCGGCGAGGTTTTCGACCGCCTCACGCGCGAGTTCGAACGTACGCTTATCAGACGAGCCCTGACCGCCACGGGAGGTCGCCGCATCGAGGCCGCCCAGCTTCTCGGGATCGGGCGCAACACCATCACCCGCAAGATCCAGGAACTCGGCATGGACGACGACCGGCCGCACGCGGCCGAGAACGACGCCGACGAGTAAGGATTACCGACGCGACCACGCACCAGACTCGTGCGTGGTCGCCGGATGACGGATAATGACGGCCGTAACATGTCCGTCACCGTCCTTGCCTCAGCATGAGCCAACCTCACTCCTCGCCCGCGGGCATCGCCACCGCACTCGGCGACCTCGCCAGCCATTTCACCGTGCGCTGCGTCGCAAGCTGCGAATCGACCAATAGCGAACTGATGGCGGCTCCGCCGGCAGACGACGATCGGGTCCATGTACTCGTCGCCGACGACCAGACGGCCGGGCGTGGCCGCCGTGGCCGCCACTGGCAGTCCTGGAGCGGGGGCAGCCTCACCTTCTCCGCCCTCTGGCGTTTTGCGCCCGGCGCGCCGGTTCCGGCCGGCCTTTCCCTGGTTGCGGGACTCGCCCTGACCCGCGCACTGGAGGAACTCGGACTCGAGGGCGTCCAGTTGAAATGGCCAAACGACGTCCTGGTCCACGGCAACAAGCTGGCCGGCATCCTGGTCGAACTGCTGCCGGGCCGTGGCCGCACACCCGCCGCCGTGATCGGCATCGGACTCAATCTGCATATCCCCGACGGCATCGACATTCCCGATCAGCAAGGCGTCACCGACCTGCGCCGTGAGATCGGCACTTACCCGCAACGCGACGCGCTGCTCGCCGTCATCCTGCGCGAGCTCCACGGCTTGCTCGAACTCTACGCAAGCGCCGGCTTCGTTGCCCTGCGCGGTGCGTGGCAACAGCGCAATGCCTTCGCCGACCTGCCCGTGCGGGTGTTCGGCGAGGGCAGTGAGATCATCGGCACCTGTACCGGCGTGGACGAAGACGGCGCACTGCTGATCCGGACCGATACGGGCCTCGTGCGTATCCTGTCGGGCGAAGTCTCCCTGCGAGCAAGGTCGTGATACTGCTTGTCGATGCTGGCAACACCCGCGTCAAGTGGTGGGTGGTGGATGAAGCCGCTCAAGCAAACAACTTGGCGGAAGGCGTGCTCGAACACGCCCGGATCGACGAGCTTCAGCACGTGGTCGAACGCTTTCCGGCCGTAACCCGCATGGTCGGCACCAATGTCGCTGGCGACGCGATGGCCGAACGAATCGCTCGCTTGCTGGCATCGCGGTCGATCACAGTTGAATGGGTCCGGGCCAGCCTCCAGTGTTGCGGTGTTCGCAATCACTACGCGGCACCGACCCAGCTCGGCGCTGACCGCTGGGCCGCCTTAATCGGTGCGCGTGCGCTCCACCACGGCGCCTGTCTCGTCGTCAGCGCGGGGACGGCTACCACGGTCGACCTGCTCGACACCGACGGCAACTTCCTCGGCGGACTGATCATCCCCGGTGTCGATCTGATGCGGCACTCACTCGCCGGCAACACCGCGCAGCTCCCGCTCGCCAGCGGTCGGTTTTCGATGCAGCCGCGCTGCACGGCCGACGCCATCGAATCGGGTTGTCTACAGGCGCAGGCCGGTGCCGTTGAACGCATGTTCGCCCAGATTGCCCATCTACCGGATGCGTGCTGCCTGCTGGGTGGCGGAGCAGCTGGCCGCTTCGCCGGCCTGCTCGACATCCCTCTGCAGAAAGTGGATAACCTGGTTCTGCACGGCTTGGCTGCCATGGTGCGCGAACAGTATGCGGGCTGACGAGCATGGGACGCCCCATCCTGCGAAGGCGGCAGGTGACGCCCCTCGATCCAGAGCTTATCTGCAGCCCATCCATCGGTTAAGCTTCCGGCATGGCTCTGATGCGCTTATTCCTCATTCTGCTCCTCGTTCTCAACGCACTGGCGTTCGCTGCCATTCAAGGATGGCTGGGCAGCACACCGCCTCAAGGAGAACCCGAGCGCGTGGGCAATCAACTCCATCCCGAACGCATCCGCTTCGCCACCGACAGCGTCACCGAGTTGCCAACGCCGCCTGCTGGCGGCGACACCCCGCCCGGCGCACCGAGCGAACAGGCCAGCCCGACGCCGGCACTCGACCGCGCTGCCACCGCTCAGGCGGACACCCCCGATCCAGCAGCGGAGCAACCGTGTGTTGCATGGAGCGGGCTCGGCACTGACGAGGCAAATCGGCTCGTTGCACGGCTCCAGGCTGCAGCGATCAACGCACGGCAGATCAGCATCGACACGCCCAACTCATGGTGGGTTCGCGTTCCTCCGCAAGGCGGCCGCGAGCAGGCGGAGCGCAAGGTCAAGGAGCTGAAGGCACTGGGAGTCAGCGATTTCTTCATCGTCCAGGATGCCGGTCCGAATCAGTTCGCCATCTCGCTTGGTCTGTTCAAGACGGAAGCCGCTGCCAATCAGCAGCTCGCGCAGTTGCGAAACAAGGGCGTGCGCAGTGCGGGGGTTGCGCCCCGCATGAGCACCCAATACCGGGTCGAAGCGAATGCCAGCGCCGAGCGTCTGACATCGTTCACCAACGCCGACACGCGCCTCGACGCCGCGCGCGGGACGTGCCAGCCGTGAAGCCATCGCGTCCTTATGTCGTCGGACTGAGCGGCGGTATCGGCAGCGGCAAGAGCGCCGCCGCGGAGCGATTCGCTGCACTCGGCGCCGCGGTAATCGATACCGACGCCATTGCCCACCAGTTGACCGCCGCCGGTGGTGCCGCAATACCGGCCATCGCGCACACCTTCGGGCCTGGACTGATCGCGCCCGCGGGCAACCTTGACCGGGCAGCGATGCGTGCGCTGGTATTTACCCGGCCCGAAGCGCGGCGGCAGCTAGAAGGCATTCTTCATCCGATGATCCGCGCCGAGAGCGAGCGTCTGATCGCCCAGACCTGTGCCCCTTACGTCATCCTGGCGGTACCACTGCTGATCGAGTCGGGCAATTATCGCGGGCGCTGCGATCGTATCTGCATCGTCGACTGCCCGGAGGATATCCAGATCGCACGCGTTCAACAACGTAGCGGGCTCGACGAGAAGCAGATTCGCGCCATCATGCAGGCACAGGCGTGCCGGACCGATCGCCTGGCCGCCGCCGACGACGTGCTCGACAACACCGGATCACTCGCCGCCCTGCACACCCAAGTCGATGCGCTGCATCAGCGCTACCTCGCGGCGGCCCGCCCTACTCCCTCCGTATAAGCACGAGCAGGCTTGGGCTCTGGCTGCTGTGCTATTATCGATCGATTACTCAGGAGCTTCCGATTCTTGCGGACCAGACGCGGTGATTAGCTACGAATACCCTCTCAGCGAGCGCATTCGCACGCTTTTGCGCCTCGAGGACCTGTTCCGCAAGATCACCCACTTCGGTGGCAGCGAAGCCCCACTCGACCATCACGTGGCGCTGCTGACGATCTTCGAAATTCTCGAAGTGGCCAGCCGCGCCGATCTAAAGGTGGATCTGGTACAGGAGCTCGAACGCCAACGCCAGATCCTCGTCTCCTTCCGCAACAACCCGGAGATCTCGGAAGAGGCGCTTGCCGGCGCACTCTATGAAATCGAGCGAGCCTCGACCGCGTTGTTGTCAATGGCCGGCAAGATCGGTCAGTACCTGCGCGAGAATGAGTGGCTGATGGGGATACGCAGCCGTGCCGCCATTCCCGGCGGAGTATGCCAGTTCGACCTTCCATCCTATCACTTCTGGCTTAATCGCGAAGCCGACGAAAGACGCCGCGACCTGGACGGCTGGATACAGCCGATGACGCCGATCCGCGACGGTATCGAGATCGTCATGCGCCTGCTGCGAAGCAGCGGCCGCCCGGAGGCCCAACGTGCGCGCAGCGGTACCTACCAGTTGACGATGGCAGGACGTACCGCCCAGATGCTGCGCGTCCGCATTCCGCGCAGCGAGGCAGTGGTGCCGGAAATCAGCGCCAACAAGTACGCACTGAACATCCGGTTCATGCTGCCCGAAACCATCGCACGTCCACGCGTCGCCGAACGCGACATCCCCTTCGAACTGACCTTCTGCAGCCTGTAAGCAATATGTCGGACAGCAAGCCGCGCATCGTCAAATGCCCGACCTGCGGTACCGCGGTCGAGTGGCGACCTGAGAACCGCTTTCGCCCCTTTTGCTCGGCGCGCTGCAAGCAGATCGACCTGGGCGCGTGGGCCGCAGAGGAATACCGGGTACCGACCGCCCCGCCCGACAGCAACGAAGACGGCCAGCTCCCATCGGACGCAAGCAGTCGGCCTTAGGCCCAAGCACCCCGAATGGCCGCCACGCCGTGCGCACCGATGTTTCGTGCGTGCTCCAGATCGCCCCATCCCAGTCCGCCGAGCGCGAACACCGGAATCGGCAGGGACTGCATCTCACGGGCAAAGCCTTCCCAGCCCAGGGGCGTTCTTTCGGGGTGCGAAAGCGTCGGCATGACCGAACCAAGCAAGGCGTAATCCAATTCGAGCCGTGCTGCATGCAGGAGCTCGTCGCGGCAATGGCAGGACGCCCCCACCCACGCGAAGTCTGGACGCTCCTCACAAGACATCAGACGGGCTGCCGGCAGATGGAGTCCATCGGCACCGATTGCGCGCGCCAATTCTGCATCGTCACCGACGACGACAATAGCGCCGTGCGCATGCGCCCGCCTAACGACCTCCACGGCGAAACGCCGCCGTTCGTCAGACGGCAAGGCGGACTCACGAATCTGAACCAGTCCCAAGCCGCGATCGAGCGCGCCATCGAGACGAGCGAGTTGGGTCTCGATGCCGATATCCGCAGCCTGCGTGATCCCCATTCGGCGAGGCAGATGCAGCGCCTTGAGGATTGGGCCATTGGCCGGCAGCATCGGCGTGCACTCCTGCTCCATCGTACCTGCGACAACCCATTTCAGCGCGCTATGCACGTGGTCGTTTACGGCTCCCGACCACTCCGTCACTTCGAAGAAATGCAAGCGGACATGGGCATGCTCGTAAAGATGCTCTCGCATCAGCCAAGGCCGAAGTTTCAGCACACGCAGCCCCAACTCCTCGTCGAGTTCCCTGCACAGTGCCTGCGCGGGTGTTTCGCCCGCTTCGACCTTGCCACCCGGAAACTCCCAATATCCGGGATAGAAGGTTCCCGGCGCCCGCTGCCCGAGGAGAAAGCTTCCGTCTTCCTGGTAAATGACGCCAGCCGCGACATCGACGACCTTGCGCATATCAGATTTCGCCATCGATCCGCCCCGCGTAGTCACGGGCAAACTGCCACGCGACCCGACCAGACCGTGCGCCTCGCATCAAGGCCCATTGCAGCGCATCCTGACGCGCCGCATTGATGCCCCGCTTGGACACACCGAACACCTTCAACCAATGCGAAACGATGTCGAGATACTCATCCTGACTGAACGGGTAGAACGACACCCACAGCCCGAAGCGCTCGGACAGGGAAACCTTTTCCTCGACCGCCTCGCCTGGATGAATCTCGCCGCCGACATGGCGCACCTGCAGATTCTCGTCATGAAACTCCGGCATCAAATGGCGCCGGTTGGAGGTCGCATAAATCAGCACATTGTCGGACATCGCCGACACCGAACCGTCGAGAACGCTCTTCAGCGCCTTGTAGGCATCCTCCCCTTCCTCGAAGGAAAGATCGTCACAAAACAGGATGAAGCGTTCCGGCCGACCGGCCACCAGCTCAACAATTTCCGGCAGATCAACGAGATCACCCTTGTCCACCTCGATGACACGCAGACCACGATCGGCGTAGGCGGTCAACAGCGCCTTGATCAGCGACGATTTGCCAGTACCGCGCGCCCCCGTGAGCAGAACGTTGTTGGCATGGCGACCAGCGAGAAACTGGCGCGTATTGCGGTCGATACGCTCCTTCTGGTCATCGATATCCTGCAAGTCCTGCAGGCGAATCGCATGTGGCAAGGTCACCGGCACCAAGGCCGCACGACCGTTGCGGCGCCGCCAGCGAAACGCATTGGCAGCCCCCCAGTCCGGTTCGGCGACGGGCCCCGGCAGCATGGTCTCGAGACGGTCGATCAGGCGCTCCGCGCGCGCGAGAAACAGACTAAGTTCATTCATTATCGTGTTCTTGTTCGGAACCCTGACGGCGCTTCGGCCAAGTCGCCCATACGATGACGAGCACGAGTACGAGCGCCACGCCGGCCTCAAGAAAGATTACCCACATGGCTGACCTCGGGATTGGCAGAGCAGTATCGGTATACTTGGGACAAATCTTCGCGAAGTTTACCCGAACCGACTCATGAAGCGCTGCCCCCGCCAATCGCCGTTGTTACCTTCCATCGTAGCGACGCTAACCGTCACTCTGTCATTGCTCTCCGCCTGCACAACAAGCACAAGCGAGACGACGCGAATGGAGCCACCGTTGACTTGTCCGGCCCCAAAAATTTGCGCGGCCTGTTCGGCATGTCCCTCCAGCCCCAAGCCATCCCCCAGCCCCGACGAGGCGGCGCAAGCCTTCCAGCCGAGCGACTGGGGTGCCGTACACGGGTGGCTCGAAGACGATCCGTCTGCAGTCTGGCCTGCATTCCGCAGTTCATGCCGGACAATGGAAAAACAGGCCCAGTGGCAGAAAGTTTGCAGTCTCGTCAACCAGATGAGCGAAACGCCCTCCCCCGCAACAGCACGCGCTTTTTTTGAACAGCATTTCACACCCTGGGCGCTAGCCAATCCCGACGGTAGCCGCACAGGGCTGATCACTGGTTACTACGAACCGCTGATCAAGGGTAGCCGCACTCCGAACGAGCGCTACCGCTGGGCGGTCCATGCAACGCCAAAAGACATGCTGACCATCGATCTGAGCGCCGTATATCCGGATCTCAAGAACTACCGTTTGCGTGGCCGCCTGGTAGGCAACAGGGTTCTACCCTATTGGAATCGCGAAGAACTCGACAAACTGGAAAACAGACTACCCGCCGAAACGCTGCTATGGGCCGCAGACCCCATCGACCTGTTCTTTCTCCAGGTGCAAGGGTCAGGCCAAGTCGAACTGCCGGATGGCAGCCGGGTACGCATCGGCTACGCCGACCAGAATGGTCACCCCTATCAATCCATTGGCCGTTGGCTGGTCCAGCAAGGCGAGCTCACGCTCGACAGAGCGTCGATGGAGGGGATACGCGAATGGGCCCGTAAGCACCCGGAACGGTTGAAGGAAATGCTGCACAGCAATCCCAGCTACGTTTTCTTCCGTGAGTTACCGGCAAGTTCCGAGGGGCCAGTCGGAGCACAAGGGGTTCCCCTGACAGCGAGCCGTAGCATCGCCGTCGACCCGCGCCATACGCCCCTCGGTGCCCCTGTTTTCCTGGCCACCACCTACCCGAATACCGAACGCGCCTTGAACCGCCTTGTGATCGCACAGGACACTGGAGGCGCAATCAAAGGGGTAGTACGGGCGGATTTTTTTTGGGGATTCGGGCCTGAGGCCGGCAACCTCGCAGGCAGGATGCGTCAAGATGGGCGCATGTGGGTGTTGTTGCCGAAGGGTGCCAAGCCTCCGGCAACAACACCTCTCTGAGCAGACTTACCTTACTTCGCCCCGTTGGCCGCAAGCGCCTTTTCGAGCTCCGCCATTGGAACGAAACCACCTATGCGCGTCCCGTCAGCCAGGAAGATCGTCGGTGTGCCGTTGATCCTGAGCTTCTGACCAAGTTCGACATTGCGATCAATCACGCTAGCATTGCACTCCTCGCTGCTTGGAGCCTTGCCGGCCAGAATCCAATCGTTCCAGCTCTTGGCACGATCCTTCGAACACCAGATGCTGCGCGATTTGGCGGTGGAGTCCTGACTGAGGATCGGGTATAGAAAGGTGTAAATCGTGACATCCGACATCTGGGCAAGCTCCTTCGCGAGGCGCTTGCAGTAACCGCAATTGGGATCCTCGAAAGTCGCGATCACGCGCTTTCCATTACCCTTGACCTGCTTAACAGCCTGATCCAGCGGCAAGCTCGAAAAATCGACTGCCGAAAGCTGGTTGAGCCGGGCCTGAGTTACATCTCGCCGGGTGCGGGTGTCAATCACACGGCCGTCGATAATGAAGCCGGCCTTCTCATCCGTATAGACGATCTCACCACTCTTCAGCACGACCTCGTACAGCCCGTTATATGAGGTTCGTGTGACCGACTCAACCGCTGGAGCCCCGATGAAGGTCTCGACGCCTTTACGTACCGCTTCCTCGCTCGCCGATCCGACACCCGGGATGAATAATGCCAGCCCTACTGCGAGAGCTCGGGACAACGCTGATCCAGGGGTCAAAACCATAAACATCTCCGTATTCAAAATTTTCCGCTGACCGCGTATCGGGTCAGCGCATTACGTACGACCGGCAATCTGTCTGTCAGGTTCAACCCGAAATTCCGCGCAGCCACGGCCAGCGGGTGGCGGATGTTGAACAAACGATTGATGCCGTGAGTGACATATTGCACCAGGCACGGTTCCTCTGCCCGTTCTCTCGCGTAAGCACGCAGAATTCGCTCGTCGCCAGGATCTCCCCATTCCGGAAGATCCAACAACTTTTGACTCAGGACTTTCGCATCCTGGAATCCCAGATTGATGCCGTGACCCGACAATGGATGAATTGCATGCGCAGCATCGCCAACCAAGGCAACTCGCTTCGACACCACAGAACTAACCCGCATGAATTTCAATGGAAACCTTGCTCTCGGAGTAATCAAAGACAATTCACCAAAGGCCTTCTCTCCCGCCTCGGCCACCATCCTAGTGAACGTATCATCGTCCGTTGCCATGATCTCCTCGGCACGCTGCTTCTTTGCCGACCACACCATTGACATGTTATTGCCCGCCATGGGCAACCACGCGACGATGCCATCATCACAAAACCATTGCAGCGCTCGATTTCCATGCGGGCGACTGCAGGCAAAGTTTGCGACTATTGCAAGTTCGTCGTAAACGACCTCTCGTGCGTCAATGCCTGCCCGCGCACGCACCCAGGAGTTCCGACCATCCGCGCCGACCAACAAGCGGCCTGTCATACGCAGACCGGTATCTAGCTCTACCTCGGCGACATCCTCCCGAACCTCAAGGCTGGCAGGCACAGTCGGCGCAAAGAGTTGTACGTTGTGCTGACGCTTCAAACTCTCCCAGAGTTCCAAGTGCACCAAGCTCGACTCGGCGATCCACGCCAACGCATCCACACCGCAATCACCGGCGGAGAAACGTAGGGCACCTCCTCGATCGCCGAAAACCTCCATATCGTGGATTGCACACGTCCTCGACAGATCAAGGCGCTCCCAGACCCCCAGCGTCTGCAGGAATGCAACGTTGGCTGGACTATAGGCGTAAATGCGCGAGTCCCATCCCGAAGTCCTGATCGGTGGGCCACCGTCAATGAGCGCAATACGCAACCGACCCCTACTTAGCGCAACAGCGAGAGACGCTCCTGCCAGCCCAGCACCTACGATAATGACGTCGAATTTCATGCTCAGCCTTTGATAAGGTCGACGCTTCCAATTGTGCCGGTTCAATCCGATGTTGCGCTACATCGCGACTGCTGTGAATCGGCGTTTTGAGTCGATGCTGACGCTCGGTGGCGCCGCGGCTTTCTCGATTTTGCAATAAAAAAGCCCGTACAGTAGAACTGTACGGGCTTTTTGATGGGTTAGTCTGACGATGACCTACTTTCACGAGAGCGGATCTCACTATCATCGGCGCGGTCTGGTTTCACGGTCCTGTTCGGGATGGGAAGGGGTGGTACCCAGACGCTATGGTCGTCAGACTTTGACTTGTTGCTCGGCGTTTTTGTCGTCCGAGCCAAATTTGGAAGAAGTGTTGGATTGTGTGACTGCGTCGTGTTGTACACGCTTTGACGAGTTTGACGCTATTTTAAGGTTATAGGATCAAGCCTCACGGGCAATTAGTATCGGTTAGCTTAACGCATTACTGCGCTTCCACACCCGACCTATCAACGTGGTGGTCTTCCACGACCCTTCAGGGGGATCGAGTCCCCAGGGAAGTCTCATCTTGAGGCGAGTTTCCCGCTTAGATGCTTTCAGCGGTTATCTCTTCCGCACTTAGCTACCCGGCGATGCGACTGGCGTCACAACCGGTACACCAGAGGTGCGTCCACTCCGGTCCTCTCGTACTAGGAGCAGGTCCCCTCAAACTTCCAGCGCCCACGGCAGATAGGGACCAAACTGTCTCACGACGTTTTAAACCCAGCTCACGTACCACTTTAAATGGCGAACAGCCATACCCTTGGGACCGGCTACAGCCCCAGGATGTGATGAGCCGACATCGAGGTGCCAAACTCCGCCGTCGATGTGAACTCTTGGGCGGAATCAGCCTGTTATCCCCAGAGTACCTTTTATCCGTTGAGCGATGGCCCTTCCATACAGAACCACCGGATCACTATGTCCTGCTTTCGCACCTGCTCGACTTGTCGGTCTCGCAGTCAAGCCTCCTTTTGCCATTGCACTATCAGTACGATGTCCGACCGTACCTAGGAGACCTTCGAACTCCTCCGTTACCTTTTGGGAGGAGACCGCCCCAGTCAAACTGCCTACCATGCACTGTTCCCGACCCGGATTCACGGGCCTGGGTTAGAACCTCAACGACACCAGGGTGGTATTTCAAGGACGGCTCCACGAGAACTAGCGTTCCCGCTTCATAGCCTCCCACCTATCCTACACAAGTCCCGTCAAAGTCCAATGCAAAGCTACAGTAAAGGTTCATGGGGTCTTTCCGTCTAGCCGCGGGGAGATTGCATCTTCACAAACATTTCAACTTCGCTGAGTCTCAGGAGGAGACAGTGTGGCCATCGTTACGCCATTCGTGCAGGTCGGAACTTACCCGACAAGGAATTTCGCTACCTTAGGACCGTTATAGTTACGGCCGCCGTTTACCGGGGCTTCGATCAAGAGCTTGCACCCCATCACTTAACCTTCCGGCACCGGGCAGGCGTCACACCCTATACGTCCACTTTCGTGTTTGCAGAGTGCTGTGTTTTTAATAAACAGTCGCAGCCACCGATTCTCTGCGGCCCCTTCGCCCTTCGGATGTACTCCTACAAGCTAATGGGGCATACCTTCTCCCGAAGTTACGGTATCAATTTGCCGAGTTCCTTCTCCTGAGTTCTCTCAAGCGCCTTGGTATTTTCAACCTGCCCACCTGTGTCGGTTTGCGGTACGGTCGATTCTAGACTGAAGCTTAGAGGCTTTTCCTGGAAGCAGGGTATCAACCACTTCGCGAACAAGTTCGCTCGTCATCACGCCTCAGCTCAGCTCTCCGGATTTGCCTAGAGAGCACGCCTACACGCTTAAACCGGGACGTCCAACACCCGGCCGGCCTAACCTTCTCCGTCCCCCCATCGCATCTAGAACCGGTACAGGAATATTGACCTGTTTCCCATCGACTACGCATTTCTGCCTCGCCTTAGGGGCCGACTCACCCTGCGCCGATGAACGTTGCGCAGGAAACCTTGGGCTTTCGGCGAGGGTGCTTTTCACACCCTTTATCGCTACTCATGTCAGCATTCGCACTTCCGATACCTCCAGCATCCCTTACGAGACACCTTCGCAGGCTTACGGAACGCTCCCCTACCACGTGTCAAAGACACATCCGCAGCTTCGGTTCATGGCTTGAGCCCCGTTACATCTTCCGCGCAGGACGACTCGACTAGTGAGCTATTACGCTTTCTTTAAAGGGTGGCTGCTTCTAAGCCAACCTCCTAGCTGTCTATGCCTTCCCACCTCGTTTGCCACTTAGCCATGCATTTGGGACCTTAGCTGGCGGTCTGGGTTGTTTCCCTCTTGACACCGGACGTTAGCACCCGATGTCTGTCTGCCGTATATCACTTTGCGGTATTCGGAGTTTGCTATCGCGGGGTAGATCGCAGTGACCCCCCCAACGATTACAGTGCTCTACCCCCGCAAGTGTCCGTACGACGCACTACCTAAATAGTTTTCGGGGAGAACCAGCTATTTCCGGATTTGTTTAGCCTTTCACCCCTATCCACAGCTCATCCCCTAGTTTTTCAACACTAGTGGGTTCGGACCTCCAGTGCGTGTTACCGCACCTTCATCCTGGCCATGGATAGATCATCCGGTTTCGGGTCTACGCCCAGAGACTAAATCGCCCTTATCAGACTCGCTTTCGCTACGCCTCCCCTATTCGGTTAAGCTCGCCACTGAACGTAAGTCGCTGACCCATTATACAAAAGGTACGCAGTCACCCCTTACGAGGCTCCCACTGTTTGTATGCATGCGGTTTCAGGATCTATTTCACTCCCCTCCCGGGGTTCTTTTCGCCTTTCCCTCACGGTACTGGTTCACTATCGGTCGATCACGAGTATTTAGCCTTGGAGGATGGTCCCCCCATCTTCAGACAGGATTACACGTGTCCCGCCCTACTTGTCGCACGCTCAGACCCGCCACCGGCTTTTCGCATACGGGACTATCACCCTGTATCGTCGGACTTTCCAGACCGTTTTGCTAAGCTGATGGTTTAGTCGTGCAGGCTATTCCCCGTTCGCTCGCCACTACTTGGGGAATCTCGGTTGATTTCTTTTCCTACGGCTACTTAGATGTTTCAGTTCGCCGCGTTCGCCTCCACGTACCTATGTATTCAGTACGGGATACTGCTTGCGCAGTGGGTTTCCCCATTCGGATATCGGGGGATCAAAGCTCCATTGCCAGCTCCCCCCCGCTTTTCGCAGGCTTGCACGTCCTTCATCGCCTGTGATCGCCAAGGCATCCACCACATGCACTTAGTCGCTTGATCCTATAACCTTAGATCCTCTCGCGCGTTCTCACGCACTGAAGATCCGGCTACAGGTCGAACTCGTTTGTGCGATCCGCCACTGTGCTGACTACGCAGTGTCGGATCAATGCAATCACACAACCCGTGCAACACACCTAGATGTGCTGCACTAACTTCTTCCAATTTGTTAAAGAGCGAACCTCTGGCACGATGACCAAGAAGTCAGGCATGAGCACTTGCATACGCATGACTGACGTCTCGACATGTCGAACAACCGAGCAGCGCGGGCGCTGCGGCACTGGTGGAGCTGGTCGGGATCGAACCGACGACCCTCGGCTTGCAAAGCCGATGCTCTCCCAGCTGAGCTACAGCCCCATTCTGACTTCGAGCACCTAAAAGACTGGTGGGTCTGGTTGGGTTCGAACCAACGACCCCCGCCTTATCAAGACGGTGCTCTAACCAGCTGAGCTACAGACCCTCGACATCGAGGCTCTTCGCCTGAACAACCGATAAGTTGTGGATACTTGGCCGTTAGCGGCTTTTCTCTTGAAAGGAGGTGATCCAGCCGCACCTTCCGATACGGCTACCTTGTTACGACTTCACCCCAGTCATGAATCTCACCGTGGTAAGCGCCCTCCCGAAGGTTAAGCTACCTACTTCTGGTGAAACCCACTCCCATGGTGTGACGGGCGGTGTGTACAAGACCCGGGAACGTATTCACCGCAGCATGCTGATCTGCGATTACTAGCGATTCCGACTTCACGCAGTCGAGTTGCAGACTACGATCCGGACTACGATCGGCTTTAAGGGATTAGCTCCACCTCGCGGCTTGGCAACCCTCTGTACCGACCATTGTATGACGTGTGAAGCCCTACCCATAAGGGCCATGAGGACTTGACGTCATCCCCACCTTCCTCCGGTTTGTCACCGGCAGTCTCATTAAAGTGCCCAACTGAATGATGGCAATTAATGACAAGGGTTGCGCTCGTTGCGGGACTTAACCCAACATCTCACGACACGAGCTGACGACAGCCATGCAGCACCTGTGTCCTGGTTCCCGAAGGCACTCTCGCCTCTCAGCAAGATTCCAGGCATGTCAAGGGTAGGTAAGGTTTTTCGCGTTGCATCGAATTAATCCACATCATCCACCGCTTGTGCGGGTCCCCGTCAATTCCTTTGAGTTTTAACCTTGCGGCCGTACTCCCCAGGCGGTCAACTTCACGCGTTAGCTGCGTTACTCACAGAGTTACCTCTACGAACAACTAGTTGACATCGTTTAGGGCGTGGACTACCAGGGTATCTAATCCTGTTTGCTCCCCACGCTTTCGTGCATGAGCGTCAGTACAGGCCCAGGGGGCTGCCTTCGCCATCGGTGTTCCTCCACATCTCTACGCATTTCACTGCTACACGTGGAATTCCACCCCCCTCTGCCGTACTCTAGCCTTGCAGTCACAAGCGCAGTTCCCAGGTTAAGCCCGGGGATTTCACACCTGTCTTACAAAACCGCCTGCGCACGCTTTACGCCCAGTAATTCCGATTAACGCTCGCACCCTACGTATTACCGCGGCTGCTGGCACGTAGTTAGCCGGTGCTTCTTCTTACGGTACCGTCATCCACGCGGGATATTAGCCCGCGCGATTTCTTTCCGTCCGAAAGAGCTTTACAACCCGAAGGCCTTCTTCACTCACGCGGCATGGCTGGATCAGGCTTTCGCCCATTGTCCAAAATTCCCCACTGCTGCCTCCCGTAGGAGTCTGGGCCGTGTCTCAGTCCCAGTGTGGCGGATCATCCTCTCAGACCCGCTACAGATCGTCGCCTTGGTGAGCCTTTACCTCACCAACTAGCTAATCTGACATCGGCCGCTCCAATCACGTGAGGTCTTGCGATCCCCCACTTTCCCCCTCAGGGCGTATGCGGTATTAGCTACGCTTTCGCGTAGTTATCCCCCATGACTGGGCACGTTCCGATGCATTACTCACCCGTTCGCCACTCGCCGGCGGGCCGAAGCCCCCGCTGCCGTTCGACTTGCATGTGTAAAGCATGCCGCCAGCGTTCAATCTGAGCCAGGATCAAACTCTTAAGTTCAATCCATACAAAGCACTCAAAGTCACTTACTGACATGAGCACCTAATCATTGCGAAACTAAACCGCCGAAGCGGCTTCGCCACAACAACCAAGCACCCACACTTATCGGTTGTTCAATTTTTTAAAGAGCGCTGCATTCGCTGCAGCAGAGAAGCGAGATTATGTAGCACTTGCTTCGCTTCGTCAACCCCCGCCGCAACCTTTTTAAAACCGATCACGCCGAGACAAACTCGCAAAACCACCTCGCAAAACCCCTTCACCACCGCAAAAAACACAGACAGTCGCGAAGAGCCGCGCAGTATATACGTCGCGAAAAAAACGTCAAGCGGTAACGCCAATAATTCAATCTATTCGTCGGAAGAGTAGAAGCCTCCGCCTGCGAAGTTTTCAAATCGAGTGTACTGCCCGAGAAAAGTCATTCGAATAGTCCCAGTCGGACCGTTACGGTGCTTGCCGATAATCAGCTCGGCAGTTCCCTTGTCGGGGGAATCCGGGTTGTACACCTCGTCCCGGTAGATGAACATGATGATGTCCGCATCCTGCTCGATAGCCCCGGATTCTCGAAGATCGGACATGACCGGCCGTTTGTTGGGGCGCTGCTCAAGACTGCGATTCAACTGCGATAGTGCAATGATCGGAACGTGCAATTCCTTCGCCAAGGACTTCACGGAGCGCGATATCTCCGATAGTTCGGATGCGCGGTTATCGCTATCCTTACTACCAGTCATCAGCTGCAGGTAGTCGATCACGATCAGCCCCAGGCGTCCACACTGCCTCGCGAGACGACGCGCCCGCGCACGAAGATCGATTGGATTGAGGCCAGGCGTCTCATCAATGTACAGCGGTGCGTCGTACAACTTTCCCATGGCAACAGTCAGCCGCTGCCAGTCTTCGTCGGTCAAACGCCCACTCCTGATCTTCTGCATGTCGATACGGCCGACGGACGAAATGAAACGGGTTGCTAGCTGAGTACCCGGCATTTCCATCGAGAAGATCGCAACCGGAAGGCGCTCTTCGACCGCAACATGCTCGGCCACATTCAAGGCGAAGGTGGTTTTGCCCATTGCCGGGCGACCGGCAACGATCAGCATGTCAGACGGTTGCAGGCCCGAGGTCTTGTCGTCAAGATCGACAAAGCCCGACGGAATGCCCGTCACCTCGGACGGGCTATCGCGATCGTAGAGTTCCTGAACCCGGTCCACTACCTGCTTCAAGATGGGCTGGATGGACATGAAACCGCTGGCGTGTCGCGCCCCAGCCTCGGCAATCTCGAACACTTTTGCCTCAGCCTCGTCCAGCAAAGCCTTGGCATCCTTCCCCGAGGGCGTCAGCGCGGCAGCAGCGATCTCGTCACCGACCGCAACCAGCTTGCGGAGGATCGCACGCTCACGAACGATCTCGGCGTAGCGGCGAATATTCGCGGCCGACGGAGTGTTGTTGGCGATTTCCGCAAGATAGACCAGCCCGCCCGCCTGCTCGGCCTCACCGCTCTTCTCAAGCGCCTCGAATACAGTCACCACATCCGCAGGCTTGCCGAGATCGATCAACCTGGTGATTTGGCGATAGATGCGTCGATGATCGTCACGATAGAAATCAACTTCGTTCACCAGATCTGCGATGCGCTCCCACGCCGCGTTGTCGAGCAGGATTCCGCCAATTAGGGACTGCTCAGCCTCAAGGGAATGCGGCGGCAGCTTGATTGCGGCAAGCTGAGAATCCTTCATGGCGTCTTGAAAACGGCGAGGCGTCGAACTCATGGCACATCCATCTGCGTGGCCCGTACGACGACCCGGGAATGCCAGGCGTCATGGAACCGAAAACAAAAAGCAAAAAGGGCTGCCGAGGCAGCCCTTTGAATCGCACACGCGAAACGCGCTTACTGCTGCTCGCCCAGCACGGAGACGGTAACAGCAACCACCACGTCGGAATGCAGGGCCACTTCAAGCTGAACATCGCCGATCTGCTTCAGCGGACCTTCCGGCATGCGAATCGCCGAACGTTCGATCTCGAAGCCTTGGACCGCCAGCGCGTCAGCCACGTCGGCATTGGTGACGGAGCCAAACAGACGACCATCCATGCCAGCCTTCCGCGTCACTTGAACCATCAGACCTTCCAACTTGCCGGCCAACTCCTGGGCTGCTGCCAGCTTTTCAGCCTGCAGTCGCTCCAGCTCGGCGCGACGCGCTTCAAATTCGGCCAGATTAGCTTGGTTGGCGCGCTTGGCCTTACCTTGAGGGATCAGGAAGTTACGAGCGTAACCATCCTTGACCTTGACAACGTCGCCGAGGTTACCGAGGTTAACGACCTTTTCGAGAAGAATGATTTGCATGACGACTTTCCTCTCTTACTGGTGCAGGTCGGTGTAAGGCATCAGGGCCAGGAAGCGGGCGCGCTTCACCGCAACCGACAACTGCCGCTGATAACCCGCCTTGGTGCCGGTGATGCGAGCCGGCATGATCTTGGCGTTTTCGGTGATGAAGTCCTTGAGGATGTCCACATCCTTGTAGTCGACTTCTTCGATCTTCTCCGCAGTGAAGCGGCAGAACTTACGACGCTTGAAGAGACCGCGACCGCCGCGATCATCCTTCTTCTTGAACTTGGACTTGGGCTTGAAAGCCATTTCAGTTTCCTTCTACAAATTCGATCTTGTTCAGATGCATCACCGGCGTTCGACTGCGCTGGCTCTTGGCCGCGAGAAAACCGGTAACCATCAAATGCGTACCCGGGACAACGACTGCAAGCACGCTCGCCAATTCGCCGATCGCAACCGCCTGCAACTCCACCGTCACATTCCGGTCCAGCCCGGCCTCGGTTTGTGTCGATTCGTGCATCAGCACACAAGCAGCAACCGGCACACCTGCGGGAGTTCGACGCAAGGGCAGCAACTCGGCCACCTTCGCGCCGAGGCGCAGTTCGTTCAACCCCGACTCAGCCACCCTCGGCCAATCAGGCTTCGGCAGCCTCGGACTTGCCTTCCTCGCCAGCAGCGGCCGGCGTCAGGGAGCGCGACTTTTCTTCCTTCATCATCGGCGAAGGGGAGGTAACGGCCTTCTTCATCTTGATGGTGAGGTGACGCAGCACGGCATCGTTGAACTTGAACGCGTGCTCGAGTTCGCCAAGAGCTTCGCCGTCGCACTCGATGTTCATGAGCACGTAGTGGGCCTTGTGCACCTTCTGGATCGGGTAGGCCAACTGACGACGCCCCCAGTCTTCCAGACGGTGGATTTGGCCGTTGCGGGCGGTAACGATCGACTTGTAGCGGTCGATCATCGCCGGCACCTGCTCCGACTGGTCCGGGTGGACGATAAACACGATTTCGTAGTGTCGCATGCAGACTCCTTGCGGTTGTCAGAGTTCAGCCCCCCGGCATGCGAGACCGGTGGAGCAAGGGAAAGCCGGGTACTATAGCAAGAAAACCAGAGAAATCAAAAGCAAATCGAGTGGCGCACCCGCCCCCAGGCAGGCATGCCGATACCCTGCTTACACATTCCCGCTTACAGTCTCGCCGACCCGACCGCGGCAGCCTTGCCTATCATCGAAGCAACAGAACCTTGCCCGAAACCGGGCACAGCAAGGAAGTCCGATCATGAAGACTCAGAAAGTTAAAGCCCTCATCGCCACGCTGTTGTGCGGCGGACTCCTCATTGGCGGCAACGTGGCCAACGCTCACGGCGACCGCTACGACGACGACCGACGTCACTGGCGCCACCCGGGCAAGGGCTGGGGACACCATAAGCACCACTTCCACGGCCCCGATACGGTTGTGCGGGAGCGCGTCATCATTCGCGAACGTCCGCGCTATTACGATCGCGATGTCTATTACGACGCCCGCCCGGCTTATCGCGCCTATCGTCACGATCCGGCAGTGGTGATCGGCGTGCAGATCCCGCCGCTGGTCATTCCGCTGCGCTGACGTAATGCAACTTAGCGCGGCCGGCTCTCCCAGATCTTCTGCAGCCGCTTGACCGACACCGGCACAGGCGTTTTCAGTTCCTGGGCGAACAGGCCGACGCGAAGCTCTTCCAGCAGCCAGCGAAAATCCTCGAGCATCGGATCGACCACCCCCGCACGCCGCTTGGCGGCGAGTTCTCGCTCGAAGGCTTGCGCCAGCGTCCTCCACTCAGTCATTGCCTGTGAGTCGCGTGCGGCGTTGTTACGAAGCTTGTCGATGCGTATCGTCGCCGCCTTCAGATAACGCGGGTACTGCGCAAGACGCTCCCAGGGCATGGCAACCAGAAAGTCCTTGGGCAAGAGCGCTGCCACCTGCGCCTGCACATCGGCGACTACCTCCGGAAAAGTCTTCAGGCCGACAAGGCGCTTTTGCAAGGCGGCGTGATCGACAAGGATCTGCCCCGCCAGGCGCATGAACTCCTGGGCTACGAGGGTAATGCGCGGCTTGGCCTCGGCCATGCGCCGGCCGAAGGCGTCTGCATCGGTTGGCAGAGGTTCAAGCAGACAGGTACGCGCCAGCGTGGCATCCACCAGACGCTGTCGCAGCTCTGCGTCAGTTCCGAAATTCATGTATTGCAAGGCCAACTCGCGAAGGCCCGGTAGCCTCTCGATGGCTCTCACCTGGTCCTTCAGATTGAGCGCAAAGAGACGGGCCAGCCCCTTGCGATGCACCCGGGCGGCCTCTTCCTGCGTATCGAAGGGCCTCAGCGAAACGCTATCGCCGTCGTCGTGCAGCGCCGGGAAACCGATCACCTCGCGCCCGCCCACCTTCACCTCTAGCAGTTCGGGCAACGGCGCGAAGGTCCACGCGGTATGGCCCGCATAACCCTGCGCCGCGGCCGGCGCCGTCGATACGCCACGCACGCTGGCGGCGTGCGCTGCGCTGGCGGCAGGCGCGGACGCATTCGGCGGCGCAGCCGCACGGCTGTCGCCCAGCGCGCCGGCAAGCTGGGCGCCGCGGAAGCGCTCGGCGATCTGGTCACGGAAGCGCGCGCGCAGCTCAGCCAGATTGCGCGACTGTGCCAGCACCCGGCCGTGCTCGTCGATCACGCGGAAATTCATGAAACAGTGCGGATTGAGGTTTTCCGCGCGGAAGCTCTCCAGCGGCAGCTTCAGCTGCACCCGCTCCTCGACGAAGCGTTGCAGCGCCTTCAGCAGCGGCTCGCAGGTGTCGAACTCGCCCTCGTCGAACTGCGCCATGAAGGCCGCCGCGCTCTCGGCCATCGGCTGCAGCCGGTGGCGGTGCTTCTGCGGCACGGTCTTGAGCAGCGCGGTTACCTTCTCTTCCAGCAAGCCGGGCACCAGCCATTCGCAGCGTGCCGCCGGCACCTGATTGAGCATGGCCAGCGGCACCGTCAGCGTGACGCCGTCGTCGGCCTCGCCGGGCTGGTGCAGATAGGCGAGCCTGAGCTTCTGGCCCAACACCTCGAGCTGGGTCGGGAAGCGCTCGGTGGTGATGCCCTCCGCCTCGTGGCGCATCAGCTGCTCGCGGGTGAGGTGGAGCAGCTTGGGTTCGCGCTTCTCGGCCGGCTTGCGCCACTGTTCGAAACCGGCCAGATCGACCACCTCCGCCGGAATCTTGGCATCGTAGAAGGCCTCGATCAGCGCCTCGTCCACCAGCACGTCGGGACGGCGCGACTTGTGCTCCAGGCGCTCGATTTCGGCCACCAGCTTGCGGTTGTGAGCAAGGAAGGCCATCGCCCGCGCCGGGCCTTCGGCGATCTCGCCCTCGACCAGACCTTCTCGGATGAAGAGTTCGCGGCACAGCGCCGGATCGATGTCGCGGTAATTGACCCCGCGCCGGCCGTACAGCACCAGCCCGTGCACCGTGCCGCGCTCCCACGCGCGCACGCTACCCGCGGTTTTCGACCAGTGCGGCTCGAACACGTGGCGCTTCAGCAGATGCGCGCCCACCTCCTCCACCCACTCGGGTTCGATGCGGGCCAGACAGCGCGCGAACAGCCGCGAGGTATCGACCAGCTCGGCGCCCATGACCCACTTGCCCGCCTTCTTCGCCAACGCCGAACCGGGATGCGGCCAGAACTTGATGCCGCGCGCGCCCAGGTAGGCGCCGGCCTGCGGCCCCTTGGCGCCCTGGTCGTCCTCGGTCTTGCAGCCGATGTGGCCGAGCAGGCCGGCGAGCAGCGCCTTGTGGATGGCCTCGTAGTTGGCCGGCAGTTCGTTCTCCTTCCAGCCGTGCTCGGCGCACAGGCTGTGGAGCTGGGTGTAGACGTCGCGCCACTCGCGCATGCGCAGCCAGGACAGGAAGTGCTTCTTGCACCACTGCTTCTGCTGGTTGCCGGATTCGTGGCGCTGCACCTCCTCCCAGGCCTGCCACAAGCGGAGATACCAGAGGAATTCCGAGCGCTGATCCTGCTCGCCGCCGCGGAATTTCGCATGAGCCTGGTCGGCCGCGCCGGTGCTCTCGGGCGGCCGTTCGCGCGGGTCCTGCACCGACAGCGCGGCGGCGATCACCAGCAGCTCCTTCAGGCAGCCGCGGTCGCGGGCAGCGAGAATCATGCGGCCGATCTTCGGGTCGAGCGGCAGCTTGGCGAGTTCGACGCCGATCGGCGTGAGCTCGCGCTGCTCGTCGTCGGTCACTGCGCCGAGTTCGGTCAGCAACTGGTAGCCGTCGGCAATCAGGCGTCCGCCCGGCGGATCGATGAAGGGGAATTCCTCCACCGCGCCCAGCTTGAGCGCCTTCATGCGCAGGATCACCCCGGCGAGCGAGGAACGCAGGATTTCCGGATCGGTGTGTGCGGGCCGGCGGTTGAAGTCGTCCTCGCCATAGAGGCGGAAGCAGATGCCGTCCATCACCCGGCCGCAGCGGCCGGCGCGCTGGCGCGCGGCGGACTGGGCGATGTTCTCGATCTGCAGCTGCTCGACCTTGTTGCGCGGCGAATAGCGCTTGACCCGCGCCTGGCCGGTATCGACCACGTAACGGATACCGGGCACGGTCAGCGAGGTCTCGGCAACGTTGGTCGCCAGCACCACTCGCCGCCCCTTGCCGCTGGCGAACACCCGCGCCTGCTCCTGCGCCGACTGGCGCGCGAACAGCGGCAGGACCTCGGTGCCGGCGGCGTGATGCGCCTTGCGCAGCGCCTCGGCAGCCTCGCGGATCTCGCGCTCGCCGGGCAGGAAGACCAGCACGTCGCCCGGCCCGCAGGCCTGCGCCTCGTCCACCGCATCCACCAGCGCTTCGAGCAGTTCCTTGCCCTTCTGCCGGCGCGGGCCGCACTTGTCGCCCGCAGGCGCCTCGTCGGCCTCCTCCACCGGGCGGTAGCGCATCTCGATCGGATACAGCCGGCCGGAGACCTCGATCACCGGCGCCGGCTTGTCGTCGGCGCTGGCGAAATGGCGTGCGAAGCGGTCGGCGTCCAGCGTCGCCGAAGTGACGATGAGCTTGAGGTCGGGCCGGCGCGGCAGCAGCGTCTTCAGGTAGCCGAGCAGGAAGTCGATGTTGAGGCTGCGCTCGTGGGCCTCGTCGATGATGATCGTGTCGTAGGCGGCGAGCAGCGGGTCGGTCTGGGTTTCCGCCAGCAGGATGCCGTCGGTCATCAGCTTGATGTGGCTGTCGGCCGACAGCCGGTCGGTGAAGCGGATCTTGTAGCCGACCGCGCGGCCGAGTTCGCTGTTCAGTTCCTGCGCGATGCGGGTGGCGGTGGCGCGCGCCGCCAGCCGACGCGGCTGGGTGTGACCGATCAGCCCGGCGGCACCGCGGCCGAGTGCGAGGCAGATCTTCGGCAGCTGGGTGGTCTTGCCGGAGCCGGTCTCGCCGCAGACGATGATCACCTGATGCGCTTCGAGCGCCGCAGCGATCTCCTCGCGCCGGGCCGACACCGGCAGCTCCGCCGGAAAGCTCGGCACCGGCAGCGCCGCCCGGCGCGCCGCCAGCGCCGCGCGCGAACGTTCGCGCAGCGCGGCGAGATCGGCCGCCAGCTTGTCGCGGCGCTCGCCGCGCTGGCGCTCGAGCTCGCGCGCCAGCCGGCGCAGGCGCGGCCGGTCGGCGCTCAGGCAGTCATCGAACTGTTCCAGTGGCGGCCTGCGCTCGCCCTTGTGCTGCACTTGCGTCATCGACTCACTCGTGGGCCGTCGGCTCATGCCTCATTCGGGCAGGCTGGCGGCACTGTCGGGCGCGCCGCTCGCCGGCGCGTAAAGGCAGCATTATCCCAGCGGATCCGCCGTCGGCACACCTGTTACGGCCTGCTCGCGTAGATATACTCGTCCTTCACCCGCCGCCGCCGGTAGCCATGCCCATTTCCCCACCCTCGCACTGCCCGCTCTGCCATGCCGCTGCGCCGTTCTGGCTGCGGGAAGGCCGCCGCGGCATGCCCGCGCGCGACTATCACCGCTGTCCCGACTGCAAGCTGGTATTCGTGCCCGCGGTCTTTCATCTCGACGCCGCAGCCGAACGCGCGGAGTACGACCTGCATCGCAACGATCCGCTCGATGAAGGCTATCGCCGCTTTCTCGGGAGGCTGGTCAAACCGCTGCGCGAGCGCCTGCCGGCCGGGACGACCGGGCTGGATTTCGGCTGCGGCCCGGGCCCGGCCTTGCAGCAACTGCTGCGGGGAAACGGCCTCGCATGCGCGACCTACGACCCCTATTACCAACCCGACACCACCGTGCTGGAAGCGCGCTACGACTTCGTCACCTGCACCGAGGTGGTCGAGCACTTCGCCCAGCCGCGCGCATCCTTCGACCTGCTCCACACGCTGCTGAAACCCGGCGGCATCCTCGCGATCATGACGCGACGCCCCGGCGACGCCGCGGCCTTCTCCACCTGGCACTACTCCCGCGACCCGACCCACATCGCCTTCTACGCGCTCGAGACCTTCAACTGGATCGCCGACCGCTACGACCTGCGCATCGAAGTCCTCGCCGACGACATCGTGCTGCTGCACAAGCGGCCCGCCGATGCGACAATCGCGCATCGCCCGCCCGGCCCCGTGCTTCCATGACCGCTTCCACTCCTGCCTCATCCACCGTCCTGCCCATCGCCGCCATCCTGTACACGCCGACCGACAACGTCGAGGCCGTGCTGGTGGAAGCGGCCGCACGCCTGGGCGAACGCGGCGTCCGGCTGGGTGGCGTCATCCAGCACGATATCGGCGGAGCACTCAACGATCCGTGCGCGATGGAGCTCGAAGACCTGTCCTCCGGTACGCGCTTCTCGCTGTCGCAGGAACTCGGCCGCGGCTCGGAAGCCTGCCGGCTCGACCCGGATGCGCTCGCGCGTGCCTCGATGATCGTGCGCAATGGCATAGACCACGGCGCCGAACTCGTCATCTTCAACAAGTTCGGCGCCCAGGAGGCAGCCGGCGCGGGCCTGCGTGCCGAGATGGGCATCGCTGCCCTTGCCGGCACACCGCTGTTGACTGCCGTCGGCCACCGCTTCCTTGCCGAATGGATGGAATTCACCGGCGGCGAGAGCAGTCTGCTCGCACCCTCGGTGGACAGCGTGCTCGCCTGGTGGAACGCGCTCCGCCATCCGGCCTGACGCCGCCGTGGATTGCCGACCAGGCTGTGCCGCCTGCTGCATCGCACCTTCGATCTCGAGTGCCATCCCCGGCATGCCACAAGGGAAACCGGCCGGTGTCCGCTGCGTCCAGCTCGACGATGCCGAACGCTGCAAGCTCTTCGGCGACCCGCGCCGGCCTGACGTATGCGGCAGCCTGCCCCCCTCGGCCGAGATGTGCGGCGGCAGCCGCGAACACGCCATCGCCTGGCTGACCCGGCTGGAACACCTCACCGCCTGAAGCACCGCGTTACCCAGTTGCGCTGCGGCGCAATATTGCGTCCGGCTATAATCGGCGGCCGCACTCCACACGGTGCAAACACTTCCCGGGGGCCTTCGCCGCATGGACTTCACGCTACTTCTCACCGCACTGATCCTCGGCATCGTCGAAGGCCTTACCGAATTCCTGCCGATCTCTTCCACCGGCCACCTCATCATCCTCGGCGACCTCCTCGGCTACAACGACGAGGCCAGCAAGGTCTTCAAGATCGTCATCCAGTTCGCTGCCATCCTCGCCGTGTGCTGGGATTACCGCGAGCGCCTCGCCAAGGTTGCACTCGGCGTGACGAGCGATCGCAGCGCACAGCGCTTCGTCGGCCTCCTGCTGCTCGGCTTCCTGCCGGCCGCGGTGCTCGGCTTCCTGTTCCACTCGACGATCAAGACCGTGCTGTTCAATCCGCTGGTGGTGGCCACCGCGCTGGTGGTCGGCGGCTTCATCATCCTGTACGTGGAAAAGCGCGCCTACCATCCGCGCATCGAATCGGTCGAGGCGATGCGCTGGACCGATGCCGTGAAGGTGGGCTTTGCCCAGGCGCTGGCGATGATTCCCGGCACCTCGCGCTCCGGCGCCACCATCATGGGCGGCGTGATCTTCGGCCTGTCGCGCAAGACCGCGGCCGAGTTCTCCTTCTTCCTCGCCATCCCGACGATGTTCGCGGCCACGGTGTACGACCTCTACAAGAACTGGGCGCTGCTGCGGGTGGAAGACCTGCCGGTGTTCGCGGTCGGCTTCGTCGCCTCCTTCGTCGCGGCGATGTGGGCAGTGAAGAGCTTCATCCGCTTCATCTCCAACCACACTTTCATCGCCTTCGCCTGGTACCGCATCGTGTTCGGGCTGATCGTGCTCGCCACCTGGAAGTTCGACCTGGTGTCCTGGAGCCAGTCCTGATCCGGCCCGTGCCCGGTCACGGCTAAACTGGCATTCCGTTCTTACGGCGGTCCGCCCATGATCATCTACCTCCACGGTTTCCGCTCCGCCCCCGCCTCGGTTAAGGCGCAGGCGCTCAGAGCCCGCATGGCAGAGCGCGGGCTGAGCGAGTCTTTCTGGTGCGAGCAGCTGCCGGTATCGCCACAGGCGGCGATCGCGCTGGTCGAGGCGCAGATCGCCCACGCGCTCGCGCAGCCCGGCCAGCCCGCGCCGACCCTGGTGGGCAGCTCGCTCGGCGGCTACTACGCGACATGGTTGGCCGAACGCCACGGCCTGCGCGCGGTACTGGTGAATCCGGCGGTGGTCGCCCCCCTGTCGCTGGAAGCCTATATCGGGCAGCAGACCAATCTCTACACCGGCGAGCGCTTCGACTTCACCCAGCAGCACATCGACGAGCTGCGCGCGCTCGAGCCGGCCGCCATCACCCGCCCCGAGCGCTACTGGCTGCTGGTCGAGACCGGCGACGAGGTGCTCGACTACCGCCACGCCGTTGCGCGCTACGCGGGCGCCCGCCAGACGGTGCTGGTAGGCGGCGACCACGGTTTCTCGCGCTGGCACGACTATCTCGACGACGTCATCCGTTACGCGGGGCTGGCATGAGCAGCGGCTTCGACGCCCGCCGCTTCAAGGCTCAGGAGCGCGCCGGCTTCAATCGCATCGCCACGCGCTATGCCGAAGGGGCGCGGCTGCGCACCGAGCTGGCCGATGCGGTACTAAACGCCGCGGCGCTCGCGCCCGGTCTGCGGGTGCTCGATCTCGCCAGCGGCCCCGGCCTGCTCGCCGGCGCTGCAGCAAGGCAGGTTGCTCCCGACGGCTGGGTGATGGCGTCCGACATCGCCGAATCCATGCTGGCCGAGGGCGCCCGCGCCCATGGCGATGCCGCGTCGCTGCTGTTCGCCGCGGCCGACGCCGAACGGCTCTGCCTGCCGCCGGCCAGCGTCGATCGCGTGCTCGCCGGCCTCGCGCTCTTCATGTTTCCCCATCCGGCGCGTGCCCTGGCCGAGATCCACCGCGTCCTTGCCCCCGGCGGTCTGGTGGTGCTGTCGGTATGGGGCGAGCGTGCCGCCGTGCCATTGATCCACTGCGCCCAGAACGCCATCGCACAGGTGTTGCCGCCACCCAGGGTCGCCCGCCCCTCGGTGTTCCGTTACGGCGAACCCGGCGTGTTGCAGGCCGAACTGGCAGCCGCCGGTTTCGCCCCGCAATGCACCCTGCCTTGCCGCTTCGCCTGCCGGTTCGCCGATGCCGACAGCTACTGGCAGGCCTTCCTCGATCTTGCCGGCGGCGTCGCCGAGGCGCTTGCGCGCCTTCCTTCCAGCAGCCTCGACGCCTTGCGCACCGCAGTAACGGAGGAACTCCAGGCCTACCGCGCCGCAGACGACGAGGACGGCTACCTCCTGCCCGCCACCGCCCTCGTCGCGGTCGCCCGCAAGCCAGACTGAAAGCAGATGCATCGGCGCCGAAAAGCGCCGCGGCTGGATCGTCTAATCCAGTAAACTACAGGGCTTGCTCATTCCCTGGCGGTTGCCGATGTTCGTGCTGTTCGAAGAGGACGGAGCCTTCAAGGCCGGAACCATCCTCGCTGAAAACGATGCCTCCCTGCAGGTCGAAAACACCCACGGCAAACGGGTGAAGATCAAGCGCGCCAACGTGCTGCTGAACTTCCGCGAGCCCTCCCCGGCCGACCTGCTCGCACGCGCCGAAGCCGCAGCCGAGGCGCTCGACACCGAATTCCTGTGGGAAGTCTGCGGCGACGACGAATTCGGCTTCGCCGAGTTCGCCGCCGAATACCACGGCCACCCACCGAGCGCCGTCGAGGCCGCAACGGTGCTGCTGCGCCTGCACTCGGCGCCGATCTGGTTCCACCGCAAGGGGCGCGGGCGCTTCCGCAAGGCGCCGGCCGACATCCTGCAGGCGGCGCTCGCCGGTCTGGAAAAGAAGCGCCAGCAGGCGCTGGCCATCGAGGAGATGCGCGCCGAACTGGTCGAAGGCCGCATGCCCGCCGCCTTCGCCGGCCTGCTGCCGCAGATCCTCTACCGGCCCGACCGCAACCGGCTGGAAGTGAAGGCGCTCGAAGCCGCCTGCGTCGACAGCGGCCTGTCGGCACCGCGCCTGCTGCTGAAATGCGGCGCGCTGGCGTCCAGCTTCGAATACCACTTCAACCGTTTCCTGTTCGAATACTTCCCGGAAGGCATCGCCTTCCCGACCTTCGAACGGCCCGCGGTGCCGACCGACCTGCCGCGCGCCGACGTGGCTGCCTTCTCCATCGACGACGCCACCACCACCGAGATCGACGACGCCTTCTCGGTGACCCCGAAGCCCGGCGGCGGCTGGCGGGTCGGCATCCACATCGCGGCGCCGGCGCTGGGCTGCGAACGCGGCTCGGCGCTGGACGAGATCGCGCGCCGCCGCCTGTCCACCGTCTACATGCCGGGCAACAAGATCACGATGCTGCCGGACGAAATGGTCGAGGCCTTCACCCTGGCCGCAGGCCGCGACTGCCCGGCGATCTCGCTCTACCTCGACGTCAATGCCAACCTCGCCGTCACCGGCCAGGAAAGCCGCATCGAACTGGTGCCCATCGTCGCCAACCTGCGCCACCACGACATCGAGCCGGTGTTCAACGAGGAGACGGTGCACGAGGGCGTGCCCGATTTCAAATGGAAGCGCGAGCTGATGCTGCTGTGGGATCTGGCCACGGTGCTGGAAGCCGGACGCGGCAAACCGGCGGCCAACCAGAACCAGGTCGACCACAGCTTCTACGTCGATTGGCAGACCGAGACCGGCGACGGTCCCGGCTATGTCACCATCACCAAGCGCCTGCGCGGCTCGCCGATGGACAAGCTGGTCGCCGAGCTGATGATCCTGGCCAACTCCACCTGGGGCAAGCTACTCGACGAAGCCGGCGTGCCCGGCCTCTATCGCGTGCAGAGCGGCGGCAAGGTGCGCATGACGACGGTGGCCGGCCCGCACGAAGGCCTGGGCGTGGATTGCTACGCCTGGTCGAGTTCGCCGCTGCGCCGCTATGTCGACCTGGTGAACCAGTGGCAGATCATCGCGGTGCTGCAGGGCACGCCGCCGGCCTTTGCGCCGAAGTCGGCCGAACTGATGGCGGCGCTGCGCGACTTCGAGCTCACCTACGCCGCCTACGCCGACTTCCAGCGCCAGATGGAGCGCTACTGGTGCCTGCGCTGGCTGCGCCAGGCCGCGGCCGGTCCGGTGGAAGCCACCGTGCTGCGCGACAACGTGGTCAAGCTCGAAGCCATTCCGCTGGTGTTCAAGGTGCCGTCGATGCCGCTGCAGCTGCCGGGCAGCCGCGTCCGCCTGGTCGTCGAAGGCAGCGACCTGCTCGACGTCGAGATCCAGGCACGCTTCCAGGAGATCCTTTCCGAACCCGATCCCGAGGATTACGTCGAGTTCGAAGGCCCTTAGAATAGCGTCATGTCATCGACTTCCATGCTAGCCACCGCCAGCGGCCAGGCCCGGCCGGCAGCCGCGCTGGCCGCTTTCGCGAGCGGACGATCGCTGCTGACGCTGGCCTTCGCGCTCTCGCTCGCCCTGCACGGCATCCTGCTGGCCATCCACTTCAGCCCGCCGGAACGCAAGCCGATGCGCGACAAGGGGCTGGAGGTGGTGCTGGTCAATGCTCGCCACGCCAAGGCGCCGGACAAGGCCCAGGTGCTGGCCCAGGCCAATCTCGACGGCGGCGGTACCAGCGACAAGGCGGTCACGCCCAAATCGCCCCTGCCGCCCCAGGACGCCCGTCGCGACGGCAATGCCCTGACCGAGGCCCGTCGCAAGGTGCAGCAGCAGGAGCGCACCCAGCAGCAACTGCTCACCCAGGTGAAAAAGGCGCCCAGCGTCGCGACCGTGCAGCAGCAGGTCGAACAGCCTGCGCCGGTGCCTGCCGCCTCCGGGCTGGACCTGCTCGACAGCGCGGCGGCCATCGCCCGCATCGAGGCCCAGATCGACCGCAATCTCGAGGAGTACGCCAAGCGGCCGCGCAAGAAGTTCATCGGCGCGCGCGCGCGCGAGTATCGCTTCGCCCAGTACGTCGAGGACTGGCGGCTCAAGATCGAGCGCATCGGCACCCTCAACTACCCGGAAGCGGCGCGCGGCAAGCTGTACGGCAGCCTGCTGCTGTCAGTGTCGATCCGCTCGGACGGCAGCGTCGCCAGCGTCGAAGTCACCCGCAGCTCCGGCCACAAGGTTCTCGACGATGCGGCCAAGCGCATCGTGAACATGTCCGCGCCGTACGCGCCCTTTCCGCCCGACATCAGCAAGGACACCGACATCATCGAGATCGTGCGCACCTGGACCTTCACCAATACCGACCAGGTACGCGCCAACTAGGAGCCGGCCACGCATGGACCGCTACGCCGTCATCGGCAATCCGATCGCCCACAGCAAGTCGCCCCTGATCCACGCCGCCTACGCCCGTCAGACCGGCCAGGAACTGAGCTACGAAGCCATACTCGGCCCGCTGGACGGCTTTGCCGCAACGGTCGCCGCCTTTCGTGCCGACTGCGGCCGCGGCATGAACGTGACCGTGCCCTTCAAGCTCGAGGCCCACGCTCTGGCCGACCGCCTGACGCCCCGCGCCGCCGCTGCCGGCGCGGTGAACACCCTCGCCTTCGGTGCCGACGGCATCCTCGGCGACAACACCGACGGCGCCGGCCTGGTGCGCGACATCACCGTCAATCTCGGCAGCGTGCTGGCCGGCCAGCGCGTGCTGCTGCTCGGTGCCGGCGGCGCCGCCCGCGGCGCGCTGCTGCCGCTGCTGGCCGAGCAGCCGGCGACGCTCACCATCGCCAACCGTACCGAGTCCAAGGCGATCGCGCTGGCAGAAGGCTTCCGCCAGCAGCACCCCGACGTGGCGCTCGACGCCTGCGGCTTTGCCGCGCTGGCCGGTCGGCGCTTCGACGTCGTCATCAACGCCACCGCCGCCAGCCTCGCCGACGAAGCGCCGCCGCTGCCGGCCGGGCTCTACGCCGACGGCGCGCTGGCCTACGACATGATGTACGGCCGCGGCGACACGCCCTTCCTCGCCGCCGCTCGCAGCGACGGCGCCGCCCGGCTGGCCGACGGCCTCGGCATGCTGGTCGAGCAGGCTGCCGAGAGCTTCCTGCTGTGGCGCGGCGTGCGTCCCGACACGGCGCCGGTGCTCGCCGAACTGCGCGCCCAGCTCGCTGCCCGATGACCCGCTTGCTGGGCTGGATAGGGCGCGGCCTGCTGGCCGTGGTCGTCCTGCTGCTGGTGTGGCAGCTGTGGCTGCTCGCCCAGGTGGCCTGGTGGAGCCAGTTCAACCCGGGCAGCACCAGTTTCATGCGCCTGCGCCTGGATGCGATGCAGGAGAAGAAGCCCGACGCGCAGTTGCGCCACAAGTGGGTGCCCTACGCGCAGATCTCGATCAACCTCAAGCGCGCGGTCGTTGCTGCCGAGGACGACGGCTTCGTCGATCACGAAGGTTTCGACTGGGAAGGCATACAGCGCGCGCTCGAAAAGAACGAGCGCAAGGGGCGCACCGTGTCCGGCGGCTCCACGATCAGCCAGCAGCTCGCCAAGAATCTCTTCCTGTCGCCCTCGCGCAGCTATCTGCGCAAGGCGCAGGAGGCAGTGATCACCGTGATGATAGAAAGCCTGTGGAGCAAGCGCCGCATCCTCGAGGTGTATCTGAACGTGGTCGAATGGGGCGACGGCATCTTCGGCGCCGAAGCCGCCGCACAACGCTATTACGGTGTGCCGGCCGCCCGTCTCGGCGCCGACCAGGCGGCCAGACTGGCGGTGATGCTGCCCAATCCGCGCAAGTACGAACGCAGTTTCGGGCCGCGCCTCGCCGCCCATGCAGCGCGTATCCGCAGCCGCATGGCCTGGGCCCAGGTACCCGAATGAGGGTGTAACGCCGGCGTTTCCCCTGCCCGGCGGCCACCGCCTGGCGCAAGGTGAGCCGAAACGCGAGAAAAACCGGCCGGAATCGCGTGCAGCAAGCGTTTCGGGGTCGCGTGCAACGCGACGAGTCCGTAGAATTCGCGTCTCCCGCACCCACCCCACCGGCCCTTCGCGCAATGACCCCGGAAGAGGAACTCCACCCCGACGACGTCCAGCAGCACCTGCGCGAAGTGCAGGAGCTGCTGTCGCGCCAGAAGCTGGTGGAAGACCTCGTGCACCGCCAGGACATGCCGCGCCACGATCTGGTGGAATCGCTGGTGCACAAGCAGCACGTGGCCGGCCTGCGCGCCAAGCTCGATTCGCTGCACCCGGCCGACATCGCCTTCATCCTCGAAGCGCTGCCGCTCGAAGAACGCCTCTTCGTCTGGGACCTGGTCAAGGCGGAGCGCGACGGCGAGATCCTGCTCGAAGTCTCCGATGCCGTCCGCGAATCGCTGATCGAGACGATGGCGCCGGAAGAGCTCAAGGCGGCGGCGGAAACGCTGGACGCCGACGAGCTCGCCGACCTCGCGCCCGACCTGCCGCCCGAGGTCATCCAGGACGTCTTCCAGTCGCTCGACCACGAAGGCCGCGAACAGCTGCGCGCGGCCATGTCCTACCCGGAGGACTCGGTCGGCGCGCTGATGGACTTCGACATGATGACCGTCCGCGAGGACGTCACGCTCGAAGTCGTGCTGCGCTACCTGCGCCGTTTCGACGAGCTGCCCGACCACACCGACAAGCTCTTCGTGGTCGACCGCGAGGATCGCCTCAAGGGCATCCTGTCGCTCGAATGCCTGCTGATCAACGACCCGGAGCTCGAGGTCGCCGAGGTCATGCGCCAGGAAGTGGTGATCAGCTTCGAACCGGAAGACGACGCCGACGACGCGGCCCAGGCCTTCGAACGCTACGACCTCGTGTCCGCCCCGGTGGTGGACCGCGAAAAGCGGCTGGTCGGCCGCCTCACCGTAGCCGACGTGGTGGACTTCATCCGCGAGGAATCCGAGGCCGAGATCCTCAGCCACGCCGGTCTGAAGGAAGAAGAAGACATCTTCGCCTCGGTGTGGGACTCGGTGAAAAACCGCTGGTCCTGGCTGGCGGTAAACCTCGTCACCGCCTTCATCGCCTCGCGCGTGATCGGCGCCTTCGAAGGTTCGATCGAGAAGCTGGTCGCGCTCGCCGCGCTGATGCCCATCGTCGCCGGCATCGGCGGCAATTCCGGCAACCAGACCATCACCATGATCGTGCGCGCCATCGCCATGGGCCAGGTCGAGCAGAGCGCCATGCACCGCCTGCTGAAGAAGGAGATCAGCGTCGCGCTGATCAACGGCCTGGTGTGGGGCGGCCTGCTCGGCGTACTCGCCTGGTGGCTGTATGGTAGCGGTGCGCTCGGCGTGGTGATGACTGCCGCGATGACGCTCAACCTGCTACTCGCCGCCACCGCCGGCGTCGCCATTCCCATGCTGCGCCAGCGCCTCGGCGCCGACCCGGCGATCGGCGGCTCGGTGATGATCACCGCGCTGACCGACTCCGGCGGCTTCTTCATCTTCCTCGGCCTGGCCACGCTGTTCCTGCTGTGAGCGGCACGACGGCGGCGATGTCCAGGCGCATCCTCATCGTCGACGACGAACCGGCGATCGCCGACATGCTGGCCTACGCCCTGCGCACCGAAGGCTATGCGCCGGACTGCGTAAGCCTCGGCGGCGACGCCCTGACCGCCTTGCGCGGCAACGCCGACTACGCGCTGGTGATCCTCGACGTCGGCCTGCCCGACCTCAGCGGCTTCGACGTCTGCCGCGCACTGCGGCGCGAATCCGACGTGCCGGTGATCTTCCTCACCGCGCGCAGCGACGAGGTCGACCGCATCGTCGGCCTCGAACTCGGCGCCGACGACTACGTGCCCAAGCCCTTCAGCCCGCGCGAAGTGGCCTCGCGGGTGCGCGCCATCCTGCGGCGCGCGCGGCCGCAGGCCGCCCTGACACCGACCGCGGCCGGCGATGGCGGCGACGGCCCGTTCCGCCACGACGCCGACGGCGCCCGCATCGCCTTCCACGGCGTGTGGCTGTCGCTGACGCGCTACGAATACCGCCTGCTCGCCACCCTGCTCGAACGCCCTGGCCGGGTGCAGAGCCGCGCCCAGCTGATGGCCGCGGTCTGGCACGACGCCGAGGACAGCCTCGAACGCACCGTGGACGCCCACATCAAGACCCTGCGCGCCAAGCTGCGCGCGGTCAGCGAGACCGACGACCCGATCGAGACCCACCGCGGCCTCGGCTACAGCCTGCGCGCCGGCGGCTGACGCGGCGCGCATGAACATCGCGATCCGCTTCTTCATCGGCTATTTCCTGATCGTCGGGCTGGCCGCCTGGTTCGCGCTCAACATTTTCGCCAGGGAAGTCGAACCCGGCCTGCGCCAGGCCACCGAGGAAACCCTGGTCGACACCGCCCACCTGCTCGCCGAAGTCGCCGCCGACCACCTGCGCGACGGCCGTCTCGCGGACGACGCTTTCGCCGCCGCGGTGCAGCGCGCGCGGGAGCGTTCGCCGCAGGCGGTGATCTACGGCGTGCCCAAGACCACGCTGGACGTGCGCGTCTATCTCACCGATGCCGGCGGCAAGGTCTTGTTCGATTCCGAAGGCAGCGCGGTCGGCGCCGACTACAGCCAGTGGCGCGACGTCGCCCGCGTGCTGCGTGGCGAATACGGCGCGCGCAGCACCCGCGACGATCCGCAGGATCCGGCCAGCGCGGTGATGTACGTCGCCGCGCCGGTGATGGACGACGGCCGCCTGGTCGGCGTGCTGAGCGTCGCCAAGCCGGCCGCCTCGCTGCTGCCCTACGCCGACCAGGCGCGCGACCGGGTACGACGCGCCGGCATGCTGCTGCTCGGCAGTTCGGCCCTGATCGGCCTGGTGTTCACCCTGTGGCTGACCTGGTCGCTCAATCGTCTGCGCGACTACGCCCGCGCCGTCGCCCGCGGCGACAAGGCGGTCGCACCCACCGGGGGCGGCGGCCAGCTCTCGGAGCTCGCCCGCGCGCTGGCCGAGATGCGCGCCCGCCTCGACGGCAAGCAGTATGTCGAACACTACGTACAAAGCCTGGCCCACGAACTCAAGAGCCCGCTCACAGCGGTGCGCGGCGCCGCCGAACTGCTTCAGGAAGCGCCCTCGGCCGCCGACCGCGAACGCTTCGCCGGCCATATCGCCGAGCAGGCCGAGCGCATGCAGCTCATCATCGACCGCCTGCTGGCACTCGCCCGCGTCGAACAACTGCAGGCCCCCGGCGCGGTGGCGGAAACCAGCCTGGGCGAACTCGCGCACGAGGTCGTCGCCAGCCGAGCCAGCCAACTCGCGGCGCAAAGGCTGGAAGTCGATATCGGCGGCGAGCCGGCACGTCGGGTGCGCGGCGACCTCTTCCTGCTGCAGCAGGCGCTCGCCAACCTGCTCGACAACGCCATCGCCTTCTCGCCGAAGGGGGCGCGCATCGCCATCGACCTCGGCAGCGACGCCGATCGCCACATCGTCGCCGTGCGCGACCACGGCCCCGGTGCGCCGAACTACGCCCTGCCGCAGCTCTTCGAGCGTTTCTACTCGCTGCCGCGCCCGACGACCGGGCGCAAGAGCACCGGTCTCGGTCTCGCCTTCGTGCGCGAAGTGGCGCGGGTCCACGGTGGCGAGGCCGACTTCGCCAACGCGACTGGCGGTGGCGCCATCGCCCGCATCCTGCTGCCGCGCTGACCGCGCTTACACATCCGCACACCGGCTTCACGCAGGCCCGTTCCGCTTCACACCGGCTTCACCCGCCCTTCACCGCCGCCGCCGAGACTTCCTCCCGTCATTTTCAAAAGGGGAAGGTCATGCAAAGAAAGTTGTTGGCAAAGCTGGGCATCATTGCCTTGTTGTCGCTGATCCTGCTGATTCCGCTGGCGATGATCGAAGCGCAGATCGCCGCGCGCAGCGAACGCCAGGATGCGGTGGTGCAGGACATCGCCGACACCGCCGCCGGCCCGCAGACGCTGGTCGGCCCGGTGCTGGCGGTGCGCTACCGAGAGCGCGTCACCCAGCGCGAGCGCGATGCCGCCACCGGCAAGGAAACGCTGCGCCGCGAGATCGTCGAGCGCACCCTGGTGCTGCCGCCCCAGCGGCTCGCCATCGACGGCGACGCCAGCGTGGAAACACGCCAGCGCGGCCTCTACCGCGCCAGCCTCTACCACCTCGCCGCCCGGCTCGACGGCCACTTCGTCATCGACGAGCGGCTGGGCCTGGCCGCCGAACGTGAGCTGATCGACGCGCGTGCCTACCTGGTGGTCGGCATCGCCGACCCGCGCGGCGTGGACAACGATCCGGCGCTACGCATCAATGGTCGCGACTATCGCTTCAGCGCCGGCAACGCCGGTGCGTTGGCCGGGCCGGGACTCAATGTCGACCTCGGCGAAATCGCGCTCGACCGCGCCGGCCGCTTCGACTTCAACTTTCCGCTCGCGCTCACCGGCTCGGCGCGGCTGGCGATCGCGCCGGCCGGCGAGGCCACCGCGGTGACGCTGCGTTCGCCCTGGCCGCACCCCAGCTTCCAGGGCCGCTTCCTGCCGCTCACCCGCAGCGTGAGCGGGCGCGGTTTCGAAGCCCAATGGCAGATCTCCCACCTCGCCCGCAACTTCGAGCGCGTGCTTGCGGCCAGCGACGAGGACCGCGCCGTCCGGCCGGAAACCCTGGCCGTCAGCTTCATCGAGCCGGTCAATGTGTACCTGAAATCCGAACGCGCGGTGAAGTACGGCGTGCTGTTCGTGGTGCTGACCTTCGCCGCCTTCTTCCTCACCGAAGTCCTGCGCCGCCTGCCCATCCATCCGCTGCAGTACCTGCTGGTCGGGCTGGCGCTGGCGGTGTTCTTCCTGTTGTTGATCGCGCTCTCGGAGCACGTCGCCTTCGGCCCCGCCTATGCGCTTTCGGCAGCGGCCTGCGTACTGCTGATCGGCACCTATCTAGCCGGTGCCCTGGGCAGCCTGCGCCGCGGCGCAGCCTTCGGCGCCGGCATCGGCGCGCTGTACGGCGTGCTCTACGGCGTGCTGCTGTCGGAAGACAACGCGCTGCTGATGGGCGCCTTGCTGCTGTTCGCCGCACTCGGTGCGACCATGCTCGCCACCCGCCGCATCGACTGGTACCGCCTCGGCCACGTCCGCGCGGAGGCCTGAAGCGATGGCGCCCCTTAGCCTGGCGGCGAGAACACGCCGCCTGCTGCCGGCACTGCTGCGCTGGGCCGCGGTCCTGGTGCTGCTGACAATGGCGAGCGATCCGCGCTCGCCCTACCTGCTGCCCCTGCGCGCCCACATCACCGCCACGCTGGTGATCGCCGGACTGGCCGGCGCCGGCATCTGCGCGCTTGCGCTGCGTGCCGGCCGCATCGGCCGCGGCGAGGGCACGCTGCTGCTCGGCCTTGCGCTGGCCGGCTGCACCCTGGCGGGCTGGGAAGCGATGCGCTTCGCCAACCAGCGCATCGACGTCCTCGCCGCCGCGCTGACGGCCGATGGCGACGCGCGCTGGCTGGGCGCCCGCTTCATCGTCGGCTACCGCAGGCTCGACGAAGTGGCCCGACTGGCCGAACGCGGCCTCATCGGCGGCGTCTATCTCGCCCGCCACAACGTGCGCGGCCGCAGCGTCGCGGCGATCCGCGCGGAAATCGACTACCTCCAGCGCCTCCGCGCCGAGGCCGGCCTGCCGTCGCTGATCGTCGCCGCCGACCAGGAGGGCGGCAGCGTCGCCCACATGAGCCCGCCGCTCGACCCGATGCCGGCGCTCGCCACCCTGCTCGACGGCGACGACGCCACGCTGGAGGCGCGCGCCCGTGCCTACGGCCTCCGCCAGGGGACAGGCCTGGCGATGCTGGGGGTGACGCTCAACTTCGGCCCGGTGGTCGACCTGCGCCCGGCCGGCGGCGGCCCCCTGCTCGACACCCACACCCGCATCGGCCGACGCGCCATCGCCGCCGACCCGGCGCTGGTCACCCGCGTCGCCCGCGCCTATGGCGAGGGCCTGGCAAGCGCCGGGGTACTGGCCACGCTCAAGCACTTTCCCGGTCTCGCCGGCGTCGACGCCGACACCCACCACTTCCGCGCCCGTCTCGACACCCCGGCGGCCGAACTCGCTGCACGCGACTGGCACCCCTTTCGCGAAGCCGCCGCCAGCAGTGCAGCCATCATGCTTGGCCACGTCGTCCTGCCGGCGCTCGACCCGACACGGCCGGCCTCGCTGTCGCCGGCGGTGGTGCAGGGCCTGCTGCGCGGGCAATGGGGCTACGACGGCCTGCTGGTCACCGACGACCTCAACATGGGCGCGGTGTATAGGAGCGGTATCTGCAAAGCGGCGGTGGAAGCCTTGCAGGCCGGCGTCGATCTGGTGCTGATTTCCTACGATCCCGACCAGTTTTACCCGGCGATGCACTGCGCGCTTGCCGCCGCACGCGACGGCCGGCTGCCCGTCAAACGCCGGCCGGATAGCCGCATCGCCGCGCGGGCTTTATCCCCGGCAAGCGTGGGCGAGCCTGTGGACAAGCTGTGAGCACACGTCGCAGTGGATTGTTTTCAAAATAATTTTCCAGGCCGCTCAAATTTCGGGCAATACCGCCGGGGGGCACCCACGATTGACGCCGCCCGGCCGGTCTGCTTTGCTGAACGCATGGCTGCTCCAGCGGAGGTCACATGAAGCGATGGCCGCAGCACGCTCCCGGATGGGACGACGATAACAACGACGGCGACGACGGCGACGACCGCCACGCCTGGGCGGAACGCTACGGCCGCGTGCGGGCGGCCAGCGTTGCACTGTGCGCCCCGCTCGCGGTCGAGGACTACGTGATCCAGGCCTGCGAGGAGGCCAGCCCGGCGAAATGGCACCTCGCCCACGTCAGCTGGTTCTTCGAGACCTTCATCCTCACCGAATACCTGCCCGGCTACACCGAGTTCCATCCGCGCTATCGCCAGCTCTTCAATTCCTACTACGAACAGCTCGGCGAAGTCTTCCCGCGGCCGGCACGCGGCACCCTGTCGCGACCGACGGTGGAAGAGGTCCAGCGCTACCGCGCCCATGTCGACCAGCACATGCTGGCACTACTCGCCGAGCGCGCCGACCTGCCCTGGCCCGAGATCCTGCAGCGACTCGAGATCGGCCTCAATCACGAGCAGCAGCACCAGGAACTGCTGCTCACCGACATCAAGCGCAACTTCGCCGCCAATCCGCTGCGCCCGGCCTATCGCCAGGATCTGCCGCCCTCGCCGTCACAGCCGCGGCCAGCGATGGCGTGGACGGATTTCGACGGCGGCGTGTACCAGATCGGCCACGCCAGCCTCGACGAAGGCTTCGCCTACGACAACGAGGGCCCGCGCCATCGCGTCTATCTCGAACCTTTCCGGCTCGCCTCGCGGCTGGTGACCAACGGCGAATTCCTCGCCTTCATCGAATCCGGCGGCTATGCCAACCCGGCGCTGTGGCTGTCCGAGGGCTGGGCCCGGGTCCGCCAGGCGGGCTGGAACGCGCCGCTGTACTGGGAACGCATCGGCGGCGAGTGGTGGCACTTCACCCTCGGCGGCATGGCGCCGCTCGATCCCGACGAACCAGTGTGCCACGTGAGCTTCTTCGAAGCCGCGGCCTACGCCGCCTGGACCGGCCGCCGGCTGCCGACCGAGGCCGAATGGGAAGTGGCGGCGGCGGCACAGGATCTCGTCGGCAACCTGCGCGAGACCGGTTTCCTCAAGCCGGTGGTCGCGCCCGCCGACGCCGGCCTCACCCAGCTCTACGGCGACGTCTGGGAGCACACCGCGTCCGCCTACCTCCCCTACCCCGGCTACCGCGCGGCCGAGGGTGCGCTGGGCGAATACAACGGCAAGTTCATGTGCAACCAGATGGTGCTGCGCGGCGGCTCCTGCGTCACGCCCGCCGACCACCTGCGGCCGACCTACCGCAACTTCTTCTACCCGCACGAACGCTGGCAGTTCCAGGGTTTCCGGCTGGCCGAGGACGCGCCGTGAACCGGGCCGCGGCGCCGCCATCGAACTTCCATTTCCACGACCTGCAACCGCCGCCGGACGACTTTCGTGCGGCGGTGATCGCCGGCCTGCGCAGCCAGCCGCGCAGCCTGTCGCCCAAGTATTTCTACGATGCGCGCGGCTCGACACTGTTCGATGCAATCACTGCGCTGCCGGAGTACTACCTCACCCGCACCGAAATCGGTCTGCTGCGCCGCTACGGCGACGAGATGGCCACCCTGCTCGGCCGCGACACCGTGCTGCTGGAATTCGGCAGCGGCAGCGACGTCAAGGTGCGCCTGCTGCTCGATGCGCTGCGCCCCCACGCCTACCTGCCGCTGGACATCTCGGCCACGCACCTGCGCCGCGCTGCGGCCGCGATCGCGGCCGATCACGCCCGGCTGCAG
Organism: Azoarcus sp. DD4; assembly: GCF_006496635.1. Taxonomy (NCBI): domain Bacteria; kingdom Pseudomonadati; phylum Pseudomonadota; class Betaproteobacteria; order Rhodocyclales; family Zoogloeaceae; genus Azoarcus; species Azoarcus sp. DD4. The sequence goes on along the minus strand of NZ_CP022958.1, from coordinate 923,222 downwards.
GTGCATGCGCTGTGTGTCGATTACACCTGCCCCTTCCCGCTGCCCGCCACGCTGGACGGCCACCGCCGCGCCGCCTTCTTTCCCGGCTCCAGCATCGGCAACTTCGAACCGCAACAGGCCTGCCGCCTGCTGCGCGGGATCGCCGATCTGCTCGGCCCCCACGGCAATCTCCTGATCGGGGTGGATCTCAAGAAGGCCCACGCCGAGCTCCACGCCGCCTACAACGACGCCGCCGGCGTCACCGCGGCATTCAACCTCAATCTGCTGCACCGCATGCGTGCCGAGCTCGATGCCCAGGTCGACCCAGCCGGTTTCCGCCACCACGCCTTCTACAACGCGGAAGCCGGGCGCATCGAGATGCACCTGCTCGCCACCGACAGGCAGCAAGTCCGTATTGGCGACGAAGGTTTCGTCTTCGGGGCAGGCGACGGCATCCACACCGAGAACGCCTACAAGTACAGCCTGGACGAATTCGGCGCGCTGGCCGCCCGCGCCGGCTTGCGCACCCGCCGCGTCTGGTGCGACGACGGCGAACGATACAGCGTGCATTGTCTGCAGCCCGCGTGATCCACCGCACAGCGGCAGGTCTGGTCACGCAACTATCATGGGCGCCTAAGCGCAAGGCATAGCAGAAAATGCCGTCGGGAATTCTTACACTTTCGGCAAAAACCAACGTCGAAAAATTAACTAGTTTAGTAAAAACAGTAACTTAGTTAAGTTGGCATGCATGCTGCTTAAATCGGAAAACCTGATTTATACATAAATTGAATAACATGAAATATTTTAGACTTCTCCCCGGCCTTTTTACCGGCCTTGCCTGCCTCACTCTTGCCGCACCGGCATCAGCCGCGCTCTATACCGCCGACTACGGCAACCAGATCGCCAACATCAGCGATTGCGACGATTGCTACAGCTCGCCCGTCAGTCTCGGTTCCGGCCAGAGCATCAACTTCTTCGGTTCGACCTACAACAGCCTTTACGTCGGCTCCAACGGTTACGTCACCTTCGGCTCCGGCCAAAACGGGTTTACACCTGCGGCACTTGACGCTCAGACGCTGGCCCCGATGATCGCCGGACTCTTCACCGACCTCGACAGCCGTTCGGACGCACTCTCCAACGTCTACGTGAACACTGACCTGGCGGGCCAGATCGTCGTTACCTGGTCTCAAATGGGGCACTACAGCCAAAACTATTCGGTGCGCAGCACCTTCCAGTTGGTGATCCGCTCCGACCAGTACGGCTTCGATAGCAGCGAAGGCCAGATCGGCTTCTTCTACGACACCATCACCGATGCCTCCAGTGCCAGCGCCGGCTTCGGCGACGGGCTGAGCACGGTGAACGACGGCGAAGTCGCCCTGTTCTTCGGCCCGGCGAGCGGCGCCTCGCAGGATGATCCGCGGTGGTTCCGGCTGCGTGACGGCATCCCCGACGACCCGGCCTCGGTGCCCGAGCCCGGCATGGCCGCCCTGCTCGCCGTGGGTCTGCTTGGTCTCGGCCTGAACCGGCGCCGCAAGCAGGCCTGAGCGCCTGCCGCCGCATTACGCGAAACGCCGTCCAGCCCGTGCTGGACGGCGTTTTTCTTTTCGGGCCGGCAGTCGAACATTCCCGCCTCGCGGGGCTCCAACACGCACGTCAGCCGCCAAGGAGCCCCCATGGACAACACCCGCATCGAACGTGACAGCATGGGCGAACTCGCCGTCCCGCTGGCTGCCCTCTACGGCGCGCAGACCCAACGCGCCGTGCTCAACTTCCCGATCAGCGACCAGCGCATGCCGCCGGCCTTCATCCGAGCCCTGCTGCTCATCAAACTCGCCGCAGCGCGCGCCAACGCAGCGCTCGGGCAGATCACCCCGGCTCAGGGCGATGCCATCGCCGCCGCCTGCGAACAACTGCTTGCCGGCGAATTCATGCAGCACTTCCCGGTCGATGTGTTCCAGACCGGTTCCGGCACCAGCTCCAACATGAACGCCAACGAGGTGGTCGCCACGCTCGCCGGGCGCATCCTGGGCGAGCCGGTCAGCGCCAACGACCACGTCAATTGCGGCCAGAGCAGCAATGACACCATCCCCAGCGCGATCCACGTCTCCGCTGCGCTCGGCCTCGCCGGCGAATTGCTGCCGGCACTGCGCTACCTGGCCCATGTCATCCGCGACAAGGCCAAGGAGGTGCACCACCACGTCAAGACCGGCCGCACCCACCTGATGGACGCGATGCCGGTGCGCATGAGCCAGGTGCTCAACGGCTGGGCCCAGCAGATCGACGCCAACATCGAACACCTGCGCGCGCTGCAGCCCGCCCTGCAGAGCCTCGCCCAGGGCGGCACCGCGGTCGGCACCGGGATCAACGCCCATCCGCACTTCGCCAGCCGCTTCTGCGCCGAGATCAGCCGGCTCGGCGGCCTCAGCTTCACGCCCGGCACCGACTACTTCGCGCTGATGGGTTCGCAGGACGTGGCAGTGGCGCTGTCCGGCCAGTTGAAGACCACCGCCGTATCGCTGATGAAGATCGCCAACGACCTGCGCTGGATGAATTCCGGACCGCTCGCCGGGCTGGGCGAGATCGAACTCGAAGCCTTGCAGCCAGGCTCGTCCATCATGCCGGGCAAGGTCAATCCGGTGATCCCGGAGGCGACCTGCATGGTCGCGGCCCAGGTGATCGGCAACGACACCACCATCACCGTCGCCGGCCAATCGGGCAATTTCGAGCTCAACGTCATGCTGCCGCTGATCGCGCACCGGCTGCTCGACAGCTTGCAACTGCTGGCTAGCGTCAGCCGCCTGCTTGCCGACCGCGCGATTGCCACCTTCAAGGTGCACGACACCCGCCTGCAGGAGGCGCTGGCGCGCAACCCCATCCTGGTGACCGCGCTCAATCCCATCATCGGCTATGCCAAGGCCGCCGAAATCGCCAAGCAGGCCTACCGCGAAGGGCGACCGATCATCGACGTCGCCGCCGAGCACACCTCGCTGGGCCGTGCCGAACTGGAGCAGTTGCTCGATCCGGAAAAGCTCACAGCCGGCGGCTTGTGAACAAAGGCCGATTTATCCCCGCCCGGCGTGGGTGAAGCTGTGGACAAGATGTGGGGCGGCGCCAAAGAGGCTTGAGCCGGCAGCGTTTTTTGCGATTGCACAAAAATGAGGCAGGACCGGCATCGCGGTGCGCTGCCGCCCTCGTCGACGGGATTTCCGCTCCCCACACGCCCTCAGGAGCCGCGGCCTGTGGGGAAAACCGGGTTTATCCCCGGCCGCCGTGGGCGAAGCTGTGGACAAGATGTGGGGCGGCACGCAAGGTGCTTGAGCGGCAAGGACTTTTCCGCGCTGCACAAAAATTAGGCAAGCCCGACCGCAGGTAAAAGAAACGGCGCCGAAGCGCCGTTTCTCTCTGTCGGGGTTGGGCGTGCTTACATGCTGCGCCGGTACTGGCCGCCCACCTTGTACAGCGCCTCGGTGATCTGGCCGAGCGAGCAGTAGCGCACCGCATCGACCAGCACCTCGAACACGTTGCCGTTCTCGATCACCGTCTGCTGCAGCTTCGCCTGCCACTTCGCCGCTTCGGCCTTGTTGCGGCCATGGAAGTCCTTCAGGCGGGCGAGCTGGCTTTGCTTCTCCTCGTCGGTGGAACGCGCCAGCTCGATCTCCTGCTGGGCCTGGCCCTTGGGGTTGAGGAAGGTGTTCACGCCGATGATGGGGTAGGAGCCGTCGTGCTTCTTGTGCTCGTAATACAGCGACTCTTCCTGGATCTTGCCGCGCTGATAGCCGGTCTCCATCGCGCCGAGCACGCCGCCGCGGCTGGCGATGGCCTCGAACTCCTTCAGCACCGCTTCTTCGACGAGATCGGTGAGTTCCTCGACGATGAAGCTGCCCTGGTTGGGGTTCTCGTTCTTGGCCAGGCCCCACTCGCGGTTGATGATGAGCTGGATCGCCATCGCCCGGCGCACCGACTCTTCCGTCGGGGTGGTGATCGCCTCGTCGTAGGCGTTGGTGTGCAGGCTGTTGCAGTTGTCGTAGATCGCGATCAGCGCCTGCAGCGTGGTGCGGATGTCGTTGAAATCCATCTCCTGCGCGTGCAGCGAACGGCCGGAGGTCTGCACGTGGTATTTCAGCTTCTGGCTGCGCTCGTTGGCGCCGTACTTGTTCTTCATCGCCACCGCCCAGATGCGGCGCGCGACGCGGCCGATCACGGTGTATTCCGGGTCCATGCCGTTGCTGAAGAAGAAGCTGAGGTTGGGCGCGAAATCGTCGATGTGCATGCCGCGCGCCAGGTAGGACTCCACATAGGTGAAGCCGTTGGCGAGCGTGAAGGCGAGCTGGCTGATCGGGTTGGCGCCGGCTTCGGCGATGTGATAGCCGGAGATCGACACCGAGTAGAAGTTCTGCACCTTGTTGTGCACGAAGAACTCCTGGATGTCGCCCATCATCTTCAGCGCGAACTCGGTGCTGAAGATGCAGGTGTTCTGGCCCTGGTCTTCCTTGAGGATGTCGGCCTGCACCGTGCCGCGCACGGAAGACAGCGTCCATGCGCGGATCTTGGCGTACTCGTCGCTGGTCGGTTCGCGGCCGTTGTCGGCCTTGAACTTCGCGAGCTGCTGCTCGATCGCGGTGTTGAAGAAGAAGGCCAGGATGATGGGCGCCGGGCCGTTGATCGTCATCGACACCGAGGTGCTCGGCGCGCACAGGTCGAAGCCGTCGTACAGCACCTTCATGTCGTCCAGTGTGGCGATGCTGACGCCGGAGTTACCGATCTTGCCGTAGATGTCCGGGCGCAGGTCGGGGTCGCAGCCGTAGAGCGTGACCGAGTCGAAGGCGGTACTGAGGCGATGCGCCGGCATGCCTTCGGACACCTTCTTGAAGCGGCGGTTGGTGCGGAAGGCATCGCCCTCGCCCGCGAACATCCGCGTGGGGTCCTCGCCCTCGCGCTTGAAGGCGAACACGCCGGCGGTGTAGGGGAAGGAGCCGGGGACGTTCTCCTTCATCAGGAATTTCAGCGTCTCGCCGTCGTCGTCGAAGTTGGGCAGCGCCACCTTGCGGATCTTGCTGCCGGACAGCGATTCGTAGGTGAGCTTGGTGCGGATCTCCTTGTCGCGGATCTTCACCACGTATTCGTCGGCCGCGTACAGCGCCTTTTCGGTCGGCCACTGCTCCAGCAGCTTCTTCGCCACCGGGGTGAGTTCGCCGTCCTTCCAGTTGATCAGCTCGTCGAAGGAGCCGATGTCCTTGCCGCACTGCTCGAACAGCGCCTTGGCGGTCTTCAGCGACTGGCGCTCACGGGCGACGCGCGCCTGCTGCAGCACGTGCTTGTGGTAGTCGCGCACGGTGTCGGCGATTTCCGCGAGGTAGCGGATGCGCTCGGCCGGGACGATGGCGCGGCCCTTGCTCGATGCCTTGACGGTGACGATGGGCAGCTTGGCAGCCTTAGCCTTCAGGCCCTTTTCCACCAGCTTGGGGAAGATCGCCTGGTAGAGCGCGGTGACGCCGTCGTCGTTGAAGCGCGCCGCCATGGTGCCGAACACCGGCATCTCGTCGGTGGGCTGGGTGAACAGCTCGCGGTTGCGCTGGTACTGCTTGCGCACGTCGCGCAGCGCGTCTTCCGCGCCCTTGCGGTCGAACTTGTTGATCGCGACGAAATCGGCGAAGTCCAGCATGTCGATCTTCTCGAGCTGGCTGGCCGCGCCGAATTCCGGCGTCATCACGTACAGCGACAGATCGACGAAGGGCACGATCGCGGCGTCGCCCTGGCCGATGCCGGAGGTCTCGACGATCACCAGGTCGAAGCCGGACAGCTTGCAGGCGGCGATGACCTCGGGCAGCGCGGCCGAGACCTCGGAGCCGGTGTCGCGGGTGGCGAGCGAGCGCATGAAGATGTGCTCGTGCTCGATCGCGTTCATGCGGATGCGGTCGCCCAGCAGCGCGCCGCCGGTGCGCTTGCGCGAGGGGTCGATGGAGACGATGGCGATCTTGAGGCGGTCTTCCTGATCGAGGCGGAAGCGGCGCACCAGCTCGTCGGTGAGGGAGCTCTTGCCGGCGCCGCCGGTGCCGGTGATGCCCAGCGTCGGCGTCTTGCACTTGGCGGCGGCATCCTTGATCGCCTGCTTGATGTCGTCGCCGCAGGCGCCGTTCTCCAGCGCGGTGATGATCTGCGCCAGCGCGCGGCGGTCGCCGGAGGCGAGCCGCTTGAGCATTTCGTCGGCCGACTTCGGCGCGACATGGGTGAGGTCGACGTCGGAGCGCTCGACCACGTCGTTGATCATGCCCTGCAGGCCGATGGTGGCGCCGTCTTCCGGCGAGTAGATGCGGGTGACGCCGTAGGCGTGCAGTTCGCGGATTTCCGACGGCACGATCACGCCGCCGCCGCCGCCGAACACCTTGATGTTCTCGCCGCCGTTGGCCTTCAGCAGGTCGATCATGTACTTGAAGAATTCGACGTGGCCGCCCTGGTAGCTGGTGATGGCGATGCCCTGCACGTCTTCCTGCAGCGCCGCCTTGACGATCTCGCCCACCGAGCGGTTGTGGCCGAGGTGGATGACCTCGGCGCCGGTCGATTGCAGGATGCGGCGCATGATGTTGATCGAGGCGTCGTGGCCGTCGAACAGCGCGGCGGCGGTGACGAAGCGCACCTTGTTCTTCGGCTTGTAGGGCGAAAGCTTCTTGGCGATGCTCAGGTCGGTCATGGTCGGTCTCCCCCGTTCTAATAACCCGTTGCACGAATGGTAGAAGCCAGCCGGATGCTTTGCCATTGCCCTTGCCGACGACCATCGTGCAAAATCCGCCAAACTCTCCCTCCGCTTCGAGTGCTTTTCCCGCCACCGTGAGCACCGCCGCCCCGCCCCTTGCATCTTCCCGGCAACCCCGCACAACGGCGCGCAATCGCGCGACGGTAGCGATGGGTTTCGTCACCGGCATGCTCGCCGGACTGCTGCGTCGTGGCCAGGATGCGGCCCCGCTGCTCGCCGCCGCCGGCGTCAGCCTTGCAGACTCCGCCAGCCGCATTCCGGTCGAACGCTATGCCGCGCTCTACAACCTGATCGTGGATGAACTCGACGACGAGGGTTTTGCGCTGTTTTCGCAGAAGATGCCCCCCGGCAGCTTCGAATTCCTCTGCCGCGGCATGCTAGGCGCCGCCACGCTGGAAGAGGCATTGGGGCGCGCCGCGCGCTTCCTGCGCATCGTGCTGCCCGATCTCGCGGTGGCCGTGGTGCGCGAGCCCGGCGCCGGCCATGCCGAACTGCGCATTACCGAGACCCGCGCGCTCGCCGCCGACGCCGACGACCCGGCACGGGTGTTCGCCTTCGAATGGCTGCTGCGCCTGCTGCACGGGGTGGCCTGCTGGTTCGTCGGCCGCAGCCTGGCGCTGGACGCGGTGCGCTTTCCCTACGCCCGCCCGGCGCATGCCGACGACTACGCGCTGGTCTATACGGAACATTCGGCCTTCGGCGGCGACGCGCTGGTGGCGCGCTTCCAGGCCAACCTGCTCGATCTGCCGCTGCGCCGCGACGATGCCGCGCTCGCCAGCTTCCTCGACGGCGCGCCGGGCAAGATCACCATGCTCTACCGGCGCGACCGCGAGATGGTGTTCCGGGTGCGCGACATCCTGCGCGACGCGCTGCCGCACAACCTGTCGCTCGACCAGATCGCCGCCCGCCTGCACCAATCGCCGCGCACGCTCGCGCGCCGCCTGGAGGAGGAAGGCTCGGGATTCCGCGCGATCAAGGACGCCACCCGGCGCGACATCGCACTCGCCCGCCTGACCAAGACCCGCCAGCCGATCGCGCAGCTGGCGGCCGATCTCGGCTATGCGGACACCTCCGCCTTCTACCGCGCCTTCGTGGCCTGGACCGGGGTCTCGCCCGAGCGCTTCCGCACCCAGCTCGGCAGCCGCGAACCGCCTCCACTCGCTTCGCCGGCGGCCCCTTGAACAGCGGACGGAACGCCACGCCGCCCGGACGATCGGCTATGCTGCGCGCGACCGTCAGTTGACGCGAACGTCAACTTCGGAGGAGGAAGGTTCCAGCACACCACCGAATGTGCAACCATCGGCTCCATAACGACACACACGTCGATCGCCGGAGAGGAGACACCCGCACCATGGCGAAACTCGCCGACCTTGCGCCCACGCCCGAGCAGCGCCGCCGCTACGACCTGCTGCTGGCCGGGCTGGACCTGCTCGACCAGGCGATCGCGGTGTTCGACGCCACGCCCAAGCTCGTCACCTGGAACAAGGCGCTGCTGCGCCTGCTCGACTTCCCGGAATCGATGGTGCGGGTCGGCACCCCGTTCGAGGACTTCGTGCGCTTCAACGCAGAGCGCGGCGAGTACGGCGAGGGCGATCTCGACAAGCTGGTGAACGAGCGCATGGCGGCGGCGCGCGCCTTCCAGCCCCACTACGCCGAGCGCGCCCGCCCCAACGGCAAGATCCTGGCGATACGCGGCGTGCCGATCCCCAATCTCGGCTTCGTCTCGCTGTGGACCGACATCACCGAGCAGCGCCGCTACGAAACGCTGATCCAGGAACAGAACACCCAGCTCGAAGAGCGCGTGCGGGCGCGCACCGCCGAGCTGGAGGAGGCCAATGCGCGGCTGGCCCACGCCAAGGGCGAGATCGACGGGATAGCCCGCGCCCTGTCCAAGAGCGAGGAACGCCTGCGCCTCATCCTCGACTCCATCCCCGCATTGATCGCCCATGTGGACGCCGGCCAGCGCTACCGCTTCGCCAACCGCGCCTATGCCGACTGGTTCGGCCTCAGCAAGGAAGACATCGTCGGCCGCAGCATCGCCGAGGTGTTCGGCCCCGAGGCTTATGCGGCGATCTGCCCCCATCTGGAGAACGCCACCCACGGCGACCGCGTCAGCTACGAGTATTCGCGCAAGAACGCCCAGGGCCAGACCGTGCATGCGCGCAGCGTGGTGGTGCCGGACGTCTCGGTGGAGGGCGGCTTCCAGGGCTATTTCGTGCTGTCCATCGACATCACCGAGCAAAAGGCCCACCAGGCCGCGCTGGTGCAGGCGCAGAAAATGGAGGCGGTGGGCCAGCTCACCGGCGGACTGGCGCACGACTTCAACAACCTGCTCACCATCATCATCGGCAACCTGTCGGCCTTGCAGGCCCAGCTCGCCGGCGGGCCGGGCGCCGAGTATGTCGATCCGGCACTGCAGGCGTCGAAGCGCGGCGCCGAGCTGATCAAACGCCTGCTCACCTTCTCGCGCCGCCAGCCGCTGGAACCGAGCACCGTGGAAGTGGGCGCGCTGGTGCACAACATGTCGCACCTGCTGGTGCGCTCGCTGTCGGAAACCATCAAGGTGCGGCTGCGGCTGCCGGGCGAGCCGCTGCATGCGCTGGTCGATCCGCACCAGTTGGAGAACGCGCTGCTCAACCTGGCGCTCAACGCGCGCGACGCGATGCCGGACGGTGGCGAGCTGACGATCGCGGTATCCGACCGCCTGCTCGATGCCAACATCGCCCGCCTGGTCGAGGTGCCGCCCGGCCACTATGTGCAGATCGACGTCACCGACACCGGCACCGGCATCGATCCGGCGCTGGTGCCGCGCCTGTTCGAACCCTTCTTCACCACCAAGCCCTTCGGCGGCGGCAGCGGCCTGGGGCTGTCCATGGTGTATGGCTTCGTGCGCCAGTCGGGCGGCAACATCCGCATCCTGTCCACACCCGGCCAGGGCACCAATGTACGTTTCGTGCTGCCCATGACACAGCCGGCAGCGCCCGCCTCGGCCGAAGCCGCCGCGCCGCCGCCGGCGCCGCGCCTGCGCAGCGGCCCGGTGCTGCTGGTGGAGGACGAACCCGAGGTTCGCAAGGTCATCCGCATGCAGCTCACCGCCCTCGGCCATCCGGTGATCGAGGCGGAGAGCGGCGTCGAGGCGATTCCCCTGCTGGAAAACATCGAGGACATCGCCTTGCTGATCAGCGATACCGTGATGCCGGGCGGCATAGGCGGGCGCGAGCTGGCCATGCACGCGCGCAGCCTGCGTGCCGACCTGCCCATCCTGCTGATCACCGGCTACGCCAGCGCGAGCAGTGATGCGCCGCCGGCGGCGGCCGACATTCCCGTGCTGCGCAAGCCCTTCGACCAGGCGGCGCTCGCCGCCGCGCTGCAGAACCTCAATCCGGCCCAGGAGCCTGGCTCAACATGACCGCGACCCGACCCGAGGCAAGCCCGTCGACCATCTTCGTGCTGGAGGATGAACCCGAGATCGCCCGCCTGATCTGCGCCAGCCTGACCGAGTACGGCTTTCGCTGCGAACATCTGGCCACCGGCCGGCAGCTGCTGTCGCGCGCGCGCCAGCAGACGCCGGACCTGTGCATCGTCGATCTCGGCCTGCCCGACATGGACGGCATGCAGGTGGTGCGCGAACTGCAGGACGGCAGTCCGTGCGCGGTGCTGATACTGACCGGGCGCAACGACGTCACCGACCGGGTGCTGGGGCTGGAGCTGGGCGCGGACGACTACATTGTCAAACCGTTCGAGCCGCGCGAGCTGGTGGCCAGGGTGCGTTCCATCCTGCGCCGCTACCAGCGTTCGGCACCGATGGAGAGCGTCGGCGAGAAGACCATCGCCCATTTCGCCGGCTGGATCTTCGACAGCGGCCGCCATGCGATGACCGCGCCAGACGGCCGCGAGGTGAGCCTGTCGGCCGCCGAGGCCAGCCTGCTGGCGGTGCTGCTGCGCCGCCCGAACAAGATCTTCTCGCGCGAACAATTGCTGGGCGAGCGCGACGTCGATCCCTTCGATCGCAGCATAGACGTGCGCATCTCGCGACTGCGCCGCAAGCTCGACGACGACCCGCAGAATCCCAAGCTGATCAAGACGGTGTACGGTGCGGGCTACCTGTTCGCAGCGCAGGTGAGCTGGGAGTGAGCCCGCTGCGCCCGCCAGCGCGCAGGCGCTTTCGATTCGGAACGACTTCGCTATAATTATGAATTCTTAATCCATTTCAGCAGGAGTTCCCCATGTCGCAGCGCCCGTTCAAGATCCTCGGCGTCCAGCAGATCGCCATCGGCGGTCCGAGCAAGGACAAGCTCAAGACCTTCTGGGTGGACATGCTGGGGCTGGAGGTCACCGGCAACTTCGTGTCCGAGCGCGAGAACGTGGACGAGGACATCTGCGCGATGGGCAAGGGGCCGTTCAAGGTCGAGGTGGACCTGATGCAGCCGCTCGATCCGGAGAAGAAGCCGGCGGTGCACGCCACCCCGCTCAACCACATCGGCCTGTGGGTGGACGACCTGCCGGTGGCGGTGGAATGGCTCACCGCGCAGGGCGTGCGCTTTGCGCCGGGCGGCATCCGCCGCGGCGCGGCCGGCTATGACATCACCTTCCTGCACCCCAAGGGCAACGAGGAATTCCCCATCGGCGGCGAAGGTGTGCTGGTGGAGTTGGTGCAGGCCCCGCCGGAAGTGGTCGAGGCCTTCGCCCGCCTGGCCGGCTGAGTCCGCCGCAGCCATTTCGGCGCGGCACCTGTGCCGCGCGCATCATTGTCTGCCGCCGGCGTCCGGCCAGCGGAGCGCCCTACAGCGCGTTGGCCGAAAAAGTGTCGCAGGCGCGTACCGAGCCCTGCGCCAACCCGGTGCGGAACCAGCGCACCCGCTGCACCGCACTGCCGTGGGTGAAGCTGTCGGGCACCACATAGCCCTGCGCCTGCTTCTGCAGGCGGTCGTCGCCTATCGCCGCCGCCGCGGTGAGGGCTTCCTCGACGTCACCTGTCTCGAGGATCTGCCGCGCCCGATCGGCGTGGTGCGCCCAAACACCGGCGAAGCAGTCGGCCTGCAGTTCCAGCCGGACCGACAACGCGTTGCCCTCGCGCTCCGACAGCCTGCCGCGGGCGCTCTGTACCTTGTCGGAAATGCCGAGCAGGTTCTGCACGTGATGGCCGATTTCGTGTGCGATCACGTAAGCCTGGGCGAAATCGCCGGGCGCCCGGAAGCGCCGGCGCAGTTCATCGTAGAAAGACAGATCGATATACACCTTGCGGTCGGCCGGGCAGTAGAACGGCCCCATCGCCGCCTGCCCGGTGCCGCAGGCGGTTCCGGTAGCACCGCTGAACAGCACCAGCCTGGGTTCCTCGTACTGGCGTCCGGCCGCACGGAAGATCGGCCCCCAGGTGTCTTCGGTGTCGGCCAGCACCAGCGACACGAAACGGCCGAGCTCGTCTTCGGGGGCCGGTGCCGACCGCTCCACCCTTGCCGGGGGCGGCGCCACACTGGCGGTCTGCAGGACGAGTGCAGGATCGACGCCGAAATAGATCGCAATCAGGGCGACGATGATGGTACCGATGCCGAGCTTGCCGCCACCGAGCCGCATACCGCCGCCGCCCTGGCCCCGCCTGTCCTCGACGTTGTCGCTTTCCCTGCCCTTGTCGAAACGCATCGCAACTCTCCGCCGCTCGTCCGCTTCGCTGCATTATGGTCCACGCCGGCGGCGGCGTAGCGGCTCAGGCGGCGGCGAGGCTGTCGTCGCGCATGGCAGCGTACTCTTCCTCCCAGAACCAGGTCGCTTCACCGAAAGCCGGGCGCAGGTGATGCAGCCAGGTGGCCTGCTCGTCGTAGCGGGCGAAGAAGGGACGCTGCACCCAGTCGGGGTTGCGGCCCTGGATGAAGCGCAGCGCGAACACCTGCTCTCCCGCCACCTCGGTCACGCCCTGGATCTCGATCTTGCCCGGGCTGGCCGACATGCTGGGGCCACGCGCGGTACGCGCCAGCCCGGACACCTGCTGCATCGCATCGCGGTAGATTTCCCACGCCCGCACCAGCGGTACCTCGAAGTGATGGCGGGCACCGGTGTCGCGCTCGACGAACATGTAGTAGGGACTGATGCCCAGGCTCACCTGGGTCTGCCACAACCGTGCCCACACGCCGGCGTCATCGTTGATGTGGCGGATCAGCGGGCCCTGCCCGCGTATCACCGCACCGGTGTCGCGGATGCGGGCGATGGCGGCGCGCGCGGCATCGGTCTCGAGTTCGCGCCAGTGGTTGTAGTGCGCCATCAGCGCCACATGCTTGCCGGCCTTCACCATCCGCTCGAGCAGGCGGACGAGATCGTCGGCGTCGGCGTCGTGCAGGAAGCGCTGCGGCCAGAAGCTGAGCGCCTTGGTGCCGATGCGTATGGTCTGGATGTGGTCGAACTCCGGCGCCAGCAGCGGTTCGAGATAGGCCTGCAGGTGCTTGGTCTTCATCACCATCGGATCGCCGCCGGTGAACAGCAGATCGGTGACCTGCGGCTGGTGGCGCAGGTAGCCGTGCAGCATGCGCGCTTCCGAGGCGGCGATGCGCAAGGCCTTGTCGCCCACGAACTGGGCCCAGCGGAAGCAGAAGCTGCAGTAGCTGTGGCAGGTCTGACCCTGGCTGGGGAAGAACAGCACGGTTTCGCGGTACTTGTGCTGGATGCCGTCGAGCCGGTTGCCGGCGGCGTCGCGCGGCATGTTCATTTCCAGCTGGTCTGCCGGGTGGGGATTGAGCTCCTGCCGGATCGCCTGGGCGGCGGTCTCGATTTCGGCCTTGTCGGCGCCGCGGCGCAGCAGCCTGGCGATGCGGTCGAAATGGGCCTCGGTGAGCATGCCGCGTTGCGGGAAGGTGAGCTGGAAGATCGGGTCGCGCGGCACGTCCGACCAGTCGATGAGTTCGTCGATCACGTACTGGTTCACCCGGAAGGGCAGGACGGATGAGACCACACGCATGTCGAAGCGCATCTCTTCCGGCAGGCGGTCGAGCGCGTCGATGCGGTCGAGGTCGCGCTGGGTATAGACCTTGAAGGTGGGTACCGGTGCCGCATCGGCAAGCTGGATGGGCCAGCGGCGGTTGGAACGGGATTGGATCGTCATGCTTCCTCCTCGTCGGCTCGCACGCAGCGGGAGAAAGCGCCGGGTCGGCGGTTTCGGGCGTGTCGGAGCGCGTCAGCGAGCGATGGCGCCACGATCGGGCACCATCCATTCAGGCGGGACCAGCGCAAGTGCGCTGGCTTGGGCGTGCATATTATTTTGTAAATTTAATTTGTGCAAATATTAATAGCCGCACGTCGCCACCTTCCCACATCCGGACACGGGCAAGGCCGCGCCCTCAGGAGTCTTGCCCGCTCCGGATCAACGCCACGACGAAGTCCTCGGCCGCCATCGGCCGCCCGACCAGGTAGCCCTGATAGGCCTCGCAGCCGAGGCTGCTGAGGAAGGCAAGCTGCTCTGCCGACTCCACGCCCTCGGCAATCACGCCGAGGCGCATCTGATGCGCCATTGCGACCACGGTAGCGACGATCATGCGATCGTTCTCGTCGTCGACGATGTCACGCACGAAGGAGCGGTCGATCTTGAGCGCATCCACCTCGAAACGCTTGAGATAGGCGAGCGAGGAATAGCCGGTGCCGAAATCGTCCACCGACAGCTTCACCCCCAGGCGCTTGAGTGCGGCAAGGACGTCGATCGCGCGGTCGGCATCTTCCATGACGGTGCTCTCGGTGATTTCCAGATCCAGCATCGCCGCCGGAAAACCGGTGCGGGCCAGGATGTCGCGCACGGTGCCGGGCAGGTCGGCCGAGCGGAACTGCCGGGTCGACAGGTTCACCGCGATCGACAGTTCCAGGCCCTGGTCCAGCCACGCCCTGCCCTGTCGGCAGGCGCTCTCGAGCACCCATTCGCCCAAGGGCACGATCAGCCCTGTTTCCTCGGCCAGCGGGATGAAGCGCAGCGGTGCGATCATGCCTTCGGTGGGGTGGCTCCAGCGCACCAGCGCCTCGGCGCCGATGATCTCGCCGCTCTCCGCCGCCACCACCGGCTGATAGTGGAGGACGAACTCCTTGCGTTCGAGTGCGCGCCGCAGGGCCACCTCCAGCGCCAGGCGCTCGTGCGCGGCGCGGGTGAGGTCGGCCGTATAGAAACGATAGACGTTGCGGCCGGCCTCCTTGGCCTGGTAGAGCGCGGCATCGGCATTGCTGATCAGTTGGGTGGCATCCTCGGTATCGAGCGGGTAGAGGCTGATGCCTATGCTGGCGCCGACGAAGACCTCCTGCCCGTTGGCGAGCTGGAAGGACTGGTTGAGCAGGTCGATGATCTCTTGGGCGAAGTCCGCTACGTCGCTGGCGCGGCGCACACGGTCGAGCAGGATGACGAATTCGTCGCCGCCCAGCCGCGCCAGCGTGTCCTCGGCCCGGATGCGTGCCCGCAGGCGGCGGGCGATCTCGATCAGCAACTCGTCGCCAACCGGATGGCCGAGGCTATCGTTGACGTTCTTGAAGCGGTCGATGTCGAGGAAAAGCACCGCCAGCAGTTCGCCGCTGCGATGCACCCGCTCGACACCGTGGGCCAGCCGCAGATTAAGCAGCACCCGATTGGGCAGGTCGGTGAGCGCGTCGTAGTGGGCCAGGTGCTGCAGCCGCGCCTCGGTTTCCTTCATGCGGCTGATGTCGGAGAAAACCCCGACGTAATTGGTGACGCGGCCGTTGTGATCGCGCACCACCGACAGCGTCAGCAGTTCCGGGAACAGTTCGCCGTTCTTGCGCCGGTTCCATATCTCGCCCTGCCAGTGGCCAGCCTCGTGTACGCCGCGCCACATCGCCTCGTAATAGGCATCGCCATGGCGACCGGACTGCAGCAGGCGCGGCGTCTGGCCGATCACCTCTTCCGGCGCGTAACCGGTGATCACGGTGAAGGCGCGATTGACCGCGATGATGCGGTTGTCGGCGTCGGCGATCATCACCCCCTCGCCAGTGTTCTCGAACACCGTCGCCGCCTGGCGCACGCTCTCCACCGCCAGCTTGTGCTCGGTGATGTCCTGCACGGTGCCGACGCCGGCAAGCAGCCTGCCATCGGCGTCGCGGCGGAACTCGGCGCGTTCGCGCACCCAGTAGGTCCGGCCTTCCACCACCAGGCGGTGCACCACGTCGTACTCGCCCCCCGCGACGGCCTGCCGCCAGGCAGCGTCCACCATGTCGCGGTCGTCCGGGTGGATGGCATCGAGGAAGCCGGCGTAGGTCACCTGCCGCCCCGGCGGAATGCCGAAGATGCGGTAGGTCTCGGTCGACCACTCGAGCACGCCGTTCTGGAGGTCGATGTACCAGCTGCCGGTGCTCGCCACCGACTGGGCACGCTCCAGGTTTTCCTGGCTACGCCGCAGCGCTTCCTCCGCCTGCCGCGCCGCGGTCACGTCGCGGCTGATGCCGATGAGGCCGCGTTGCCCGGACCTGCCGTCGCGGAACAAGGTCTTCAGGGTGTCGAGCAGCACCCGGCGGCCATCCGGGTAGGTAATCCACTCCTCATTGCGCCTGGCCCTTCCGCCGTCGAGCACCTTGCGGTCGTGTTCCACATAGGCCGAGGCCGAAGCTGCGTCGAAGAGCTCCTCGTCGGACATGCCGATAAGCTCGGCCTCGCTACGGCCCGCGTATGCCTCGAAGGCACGGTTGCAGGCGAGGTAACGGCCGCCTTCGTCCTTGACGAAGACCAGATCGGGAATCGCGTCGATCAGCGCCCGCAGCAGCGAGTCTTCGCTGTCCGCGGCGGCGGGGGCGACATCGGCGGGCTTCTTCGGATCCATGAATGCGGTTCACGACAGAAAATCGATCTAATTGAGCATTCTCGTACACATCCCGCCAGCCAGCCCCCCAAATTGGGCACAGGCGAATAAAAAAGGGCCCGCTTGCGCGGGCCCATCCCTCGACAGGTATCCGGCGATCTAAGCCGCCGGATCTCCCTCCCCATCGAACGAAACAGCAAATGCGTCGTGGCGACGGATCACTCGAACTCGATGATGACGTCGTCCACCGCCAGGCTGGCGCCCGGCTTGACCACGATCTTCTTGACCTTGCCATCCTGCTCGGCCTTGAGCAGGTTCTCCATCTTCATCGCCTCGATCACCGCGAGCTTCTCGCCGGCCTTCACATCCTGGCCTTCGACAACCGCAATCTCGCGCAGCAAACCCGGCATCGGCGACAGCAGGAACTTGGAGAGGTCGGGCGGCAGCTTCACCGGCATCAAACCCTGCAGTTCGGCGGCACGTTTGGACATGACCATGAAGTCGGCCTGCGTACCCCAGTGGAACAGGCGGTAGCGCATTTTGTGGCGCTCGACCTGCAGGGTGAACTCGTCGGAGTTGCAGGTGCCGTTGAACAGCGCCTGGCCGAGCTGCCAGTCGGACTCGATGGTGTAGGTCTCGCCATTCAGCGTCACCGCGTAACCACCGGCAATCGGCGTGGCGGTGACCGGCAGCAGTTCGTTGCCGTTGTCGCCGCCCATGCGGATCACCACCCATTCGTTGCCAACGATGCGCTCGTGGCCCGGCAGTTGGCCGGACACGCTGGCGGCACGGTCGATGTAGCTGCGATGGACATAGGCGGCAACCGCGGCGAGCAGGGCCGGATCGTCGTGCGGCACCATCGAGGCGTCGAAGCCCTTGGGAAACTCCTCGGCGATGAAGCCGGTGTTGAAGTTGCCCGAGCAGAAGCGCGGATGCTGCATCAGCGCGGCCTGGAAGGGGATGTTGGAGCTGATGCCGCGGATCACGAAGGCGTTGAGCGCGTCGCGCATGCGGGCGATCGCCTGGTCGCGGGTGGCGCCGTGCACGATGAGCTTGGCGATCATCGAGTCGTAGAACATCGAGATCTCGCCGCCGTCATAGACGCCGGTATCGACGCGCACCTGGCCCGGCGCTTCGGCCGGCGGCTGGAAGCGCACCAGACGGCCGGTGGAGGGCAGAAAGCCGCGGAACGGGTCTTCCGCGTTGATGCGGCATTCCATCGCCCAGCCGTTGATCTTCACGTCGGCCTGGGAGAGCGGCAGCTTCTCGCCGGCGGCGACGCGGATCATCTGCTCGACCAGATCCAGCCCGGTGATCAGCTCGGTGACCGGGTGCTCGACCTGGAGGCGGGTGTTCATCTCGAGGAAGTAGAACTCCTTGGTCGCACCGGAGACGACGAACTCGACCGTGCCGGCCGACTCGTAATTCACCGCACGCGCCAGCGCCACGGCCTGCTCGCCCATCGCCTTGCGCATCTCGGCATCGACGAAGGGGCTCGGCGCCTCCTCGATGACCTTCTGGTGACGGCGCTGGATGGAGCAGTCGCGCTCGTTCAGGTACACGTAGTTGCCGTGCGAGTCGCCGAGCACCTGGATCTCGATGTGGCGCGGCTCGAGCACGTACTTCTCGATGAACACGCGGTCGTCGCCGAAGGAGTTGCGCGCTTCGTTGACGCAGGACGAGAAGCCCTCGAAGGCTTCGGCGTCGTTGTAGGCGACGCGCAGGCCCTTGCCGCCGCCGCCGGCGGAGGCCTTGATCATCACCGGGTAGCCGATCTTCTTGGCGATCTCGACCGCTTCCGCCGGGCCGGCGATGGCGTCGTTGTAGCCCGGGATGGTGTTGACCTTGGCTTCGATCGCGAGCTTCTTCGACTCGATCTTGTCGCCCATCTTGGCGACCGAGTAGTGCTTCGGGCCGATGAACTTGATGCCTTCCTCTTCGAGGCGGCGCGAGAACTCGGCGTTCTCCGACAGGAAGCCGTAGCCCGGATGGACAGCCTCGGCGCCGGTCTGCTTGCACGCGGCGATGATGCGGTCCATGACGAGGTAGGAATCTTTCGACGGCGCCGGGCCGATGCAGACGGCTTCGTCGGCGAGGTCGACGTGCAGCGCGTCCTTGTCGGCCTCCGAATAGACGGCGACCGTCTTGATGCCCATCTTGCGGGCGGTCTTGATCACGCGGCAGGCGATTTCGCCGCGGTTAGCAATCAGGATCTTGGTAAACATACGTTATCTCTCCGCGGCTCAATCGCAGCGTGCTGCGCACGCACGGCGATTTGACTTCGTCTCTGCGCCGCTTTGCGGCTGGTCGCCGCGGTTGGCAATCAGGATCTTGGTAAACATTGCGTTAAGTCTCCCCGGCGATCAGAGCGGAATGTTGCCGTGCTTGCGCCACGGGTTGTCGAGCTGCTTGTCGGCCAGCATTGCCAGGCTGCGGCAGATGCGCTTGCGGGTGTTGTGCGGCATGACCACGTCGTCGATGAAGCCGCGGCTCGCCGCCACGAAGGGGTTGGCGAACTTGGCCTTGTACTCGGCTTCGCGCTCGGCAAGCTTCTCCGGGTTGTTCTTTTCTTCGCGGAAGATGATCTCGACCGCGCCCTTCGGGCCCATCACCGCAATCTCGGCGCTCGGCCAGGCGAAGTTGACGTCGCCGCGCAGGTGCTTGGAGGACATCACGTCGTAGGCACCGCCGTAGGCCTTGCGGGTGATCACGGTGATCTTCGGCACGGTGCACTCGGCGTAGGCATAGAGCAACTTGGCGCCGTGCTTGATGATGCCGCCGTATTCCTGGGCGGTGCCGGGCATGAAGCCGGGCACGTCGACAAAGGTCACCACCGGAATGTTGAAGGCGTCGCAGAAACGCACGAAGCGTGCCGCCTTGATCGAGGACTTGATGTCCAGGCAGCCGGCCAGCACCAGCGGCTGGTTGGCGACAATGCCGACCGGCTGGCCGTCCATGCGCGCCATGCCGATGATGATGTTCTTGGCGTAGTCGGGCTGCAGCTCGAAGAAGTCGCAGTCATCGACCACCTTGATGATCAGCTCCTTCATGTCGTACGGCTTGTTGGTATTGTCCGGCACCAGGGTGTCGAGCGAGAAGTCCTGACGGTCGGCCGGGTCGTTGGTCGGCTGCACCGGCGGCTTTTCGCGATTGGACGACGGCAGGTAGTTCATGAAACGGCGCAGCATGGCGAGCGCTTCGACGTCGTTCTCAAAGGCGAGGTCGGCCACGCCGGACTTGCTGGTGTGGGTCACCGCGCCGCCCAGTTCCTCGGCGGTGACGTCCTCGTGGGTCACGGTCTTCACGACTTCCGGACCGGTCACGAACATGTAGGAGGAATCCTTCACCATGAAGATGAAGTCGGTCATCGACGGCGAATACACCGCGCCGCCGGCGCAGGGACCCATGATCATCGAGATCTGCGGGATCACGCCGGACGCCATGACGTTGCGCTGGAACACGTCGGCATAGCCGCCGAGCGAGGCCACGCCTTCCTGGATGCGCGCGCCGCCCGAGTCGTTGAGGCCGATCACCGGCGCGCCGACCTTCATCGCGTGGTCCATCACCTTGCAGATCTTCTCGGCGTGGGTTTCGGACAGCGAGCCGCCGAACACGGTGAAGTCCTGCGAGAACACGAACACCAGGCGGCCGTTGATGGTGCCGTAGCCGGTCACCACGCCGTCGCCCGGGGTCTTTTCCGCATCAGCCATGCCGAAGTCGACGCAGCGGTGCTCCTTGAACATGTCCCATTCCTCGAAGGAATCCGGGTCGAGCAGCAGCTCGATGCGCTCGCGCGCGGTGAGCTTGCCCTTGGCATGCTGGGAGTCGATCCGCTTCTGGCCGCCGCCCAGGCGGGCCGCGGCGCGCTTCTCGTCCAGCTGACGGATGATGTCGTGCATTGATGACCTCCTTTAAGGTTCCTTGCTCGCCGCCCGCGCTATCGCGGCCGGACGATATGTCGTTCTAGCGTTTCAATTCAGGTAGGCAAGCAGACGCAGCGCCGCCGCCGACGGGGTGGTACCGCCCGCCTCCACCGCAGCCGACAGCTGCGGCAGGGCTTCGCGCACGCCCGGATGGTTGCGGAAACGGCTGCGCAAGCCGGCGTCGATCTGTTCCCACATCCAGGCCAGCGCCTGGTGGCGGCGCTTGGCCTCGAACTCGCCGCTCTTCGTCATCGCGGCGCGGTAGTCCTGCACCGTGTTCCAGAAGTCGGCAACACCATCCTTCTTCAGTGCCGACAGCGTAAGCACCGGCACCGTCCAGTTGGGGCTCGCCGGGCGCAGCATGTGCAGCGCCGTCTTCATCTGCGATTTCGCCCGCATCGCCGCGCTAGCATCGATGTCCGCCTTGTTGATGACGATGAGGTCGGCGATCTCCATGATGCCCTTCTTGATCGCCTGCAGGTCGTCGCCGGCATTGGGCAGCTGCAGCAGGCAGAAGATGTCGGTCATGCCGGCAACCGCGGTCTCGCTCTGCCCCACCCCCACGGTCTCGACGATGATCACGTCGAAACCGGCCGCCTCGCACACCAGCATAGTCTCGCGCGTTTTCTCGGCCACGCCGCCGAGCGAACCGGCCGACGGGCTGGGGCGGATGAAGGCTGCGGGATTCTGGCTGAGCAGCTCCATCCGCGTCTTGTCGCCGAGGATGGAACCGCCCGTCAGCGACGACGAGGGATCGACCGCCAGCACCGCCACGCGCAGACCCTGCCCGATCAGGTGCAGGCCCAGCGCCTCGATGAAGGTGGACTTGCCCACCCCCGGCACGCCGGAGATACCCACCCGCATCGCACCGCCGGTGTGCGGCAGCAGCGCCTCCAGCACGGCACGGGCGCGCACCTTGTGCTCTTCGCGCTGAGACTCGATCAGCGTGATGGTCTTGGCGAGCGGGCGCAGCTGGCGCGCGCGCACGCCCTCGACCAGGGCGAGATCGGCGGCGGGCAGCGGCAGGGTTTCGGGCATGTTCATCGACATCGAACGGGATGGGGGCGGGACCACGCCCGGACGCCTCCGTCGGAGGCCATCCGGGCTGCGCAGCGTATCAGGCCGCGACCTTGGCCGCGCGGATCTGCTTGAGAACTTCGCGCGCCGCCTTCGGGATGGGCGTGCCCGGCCCGAAGATGCCCTTGGCGCCGGCCGCGTAGAGCGCGTCGTAGTCCTGCGCCGGGATCACGCCGCCGACGAAGGTGATGATGTCGTCCGCACCCAGGCGCTTGAGTTCGTTGATGATGGCCGGCACCAGGGTCTTGTGCCCGGCGGCCAGGCTGGAGCAGCCGACCGCATGCACGTCGTTTTCCACCGCGTGACGGGCGGCTTCTTCCGGAGTCTGGAAGAGCGGGCCGATGTCGATGTCGAAACCGAGGTCGGCGAAGGCCGAGGCCACCACCTTGGCGCCGCGATCGTGGCCGTCCTGGCCGAGCTTGGCGATCATGATGCGCGGACGCCGCCCTTCCTCGGCGACGAAGGTTTCGATCTCGGCCTTCAGCGCTTTCCAGTCGGCATCCTCTTCCACCACGGCGCCATAGACGCCTGACACCGCCTGCGGGTTGGCGCGGTAGCGGCCGAACACCTTTTCCAGCGCGTCGGAGATTTCGCCGACGGTGGCGCGCAGGCGCACCGCCTTGACCGCGAGGTCGAGCAGGTTGCCCTCTCCAGTCTCGGCACACTTGGTCAGCGCGGCCAGCGCGGCTTCGACCGCGGCGGCATCGCGGGTGGCGCGGATCTTGGTCAAACGGGCGATCTGCGCGTCGCGCACGGCGTGGTTGTCGATGTCGAGGATCTCGATCGGATCTTCCTTGGCGAGCTTGTACTTGTTCACGCCGACGATGACGTCCTTGCCCGAGTCGATGCGCGCCTGCTTGTCGGCGGCGCATTCCTCGACCTTCATCTTGGCCCAGCCGGACTCGACCGCCTTGGTCATGCCGCCCATGGCCTCGATTTCCTCGATCAGCGCCCAGGCCTTGTCGGCCATGTCCTGGGTGAGCGACTCCATCATGTAGGAGCCGGCCCAGGGATCGACCACGTTACAGATGTGGGTCTCTTCCTGGATGATGATCTGGGTGTTGCGCGCGATGCGGGCCGAGAACTCGGTGGGCAGCGCGATCGCTTCGTCGAGCGCGTTGGTGTGCAGCGACTGGGTGCCGCCGAACACCGCCGCCATCGCCTCTATGGTGGTGCGCACCACGTTGTTGTACGGGTCCTGCTCGGTGAGCGACCAGCCGGAGGTCTGCGAGTGGGTGCGCAGCATCATCGACTTCGGGCTCTTGGGGTTGAACTGCTTCATGATCCGCCACCACAGCAGACGCGCCGCGCGCATCTTGGCGATCTCGAGGTAGAAGTTCATGCCCACCGCCCAGAAGAAGGACAGGCGGCCGGCGAAGGTGTCGACGTCCATGCCGGAATTGATGCCGGTGCGCACGTATTCCAGGCCGTCCGCCAGCGTGAAGGCCAGTTCGATCGCCTGGTTCGCACCCGCCTCCTGGATGTGGTAGCCGGAGATCGAGATCGAGTTGAACTTCGGCATGTGCTGCGCGGTGTAGCCGAAGATGTCGGCGATGATCTTCATCGACGGCGTGGGCGGATAGATGTAGGTGTTCCGCACCATGAATTCTTTCAGGATGTCGTTCTGGATCGTGCCCGACAGTTTGTCCTGGCTGACGCCCTGCTCTTCCGCGGCGACGATGTAGCCGGCCAGGATGGGCAGTACCGCGCCGTTCATGGTCATCGACACCGAGACCTTGTCGAGCGGGATGCTGTCGAACAGGATCTTCATGTCCTCGACGGAGTCGATCGCCACGCCGGCCTTGCCGACGTCGCCGGTTACGCGCGGATGGTCGGAATCGTAGCCGCGATGGGTGGCGAGGTCGAAGGCCACCGACACGCCCTGACCGCCTGCGGCGAGCGCCTTGCGGTAGAAGGCGTTGGATTCTTCAGCGGTGGAGAAGCCGGCGTACTGGCGGATGGTCCACGGCTTGACCGCGTACATGGTCGGCTGGGGGCCGCGCAGGAAGGGTTCGAAACCCGGTAGCGTGTCGGCGTGCGGCAGATCGGCGGTGTCGGCCTTGGTGTACAGCGGTTTGACCGTCAGCCCTTCGGGCGTGATCCAGTTCAGTTTCTCCAGATCGCCATCCGGTGCGTGCTTCGCGGCGGCCTTCTTCCAGGCGTCCAGGTCCGGCTGGGGATACGCGGGCGCGTTGGCGTTCGACATGACAAACCCTCTCTGAAACAGAAAAGCCGCGGCGGCGGCGTTGCATTATTCGGTAGCCAAGTTTCACCGGCAGTCGGCCCCGAGAGTGGGCGGCAGCGGGACCGCCCGCAGTCGTAACCGCGGGCGGTCGCTGGCGCTCCAGCTCGCGACGTAGTCCCTCTCATGCGCTCCGGGCCGTGGGCCCGGAGCCTCCCATGCTACGCCGCATGCAGGAAAGCGACTGGTTGAAGCGGTGTTGACTTCGATCAGTTCAGTAATAATACTTTATCCATAATTATGTATGCAATGGGGTGAGAAAGCGGCCGGAACGCGTTATCCTTCCGCTCCCCCGAAGACCACACTGCCCATGACTGCCTCTCGCATCGCCCCGCTCGCGCTCTACCAGGAAGTCGCCGAACGCCTGCGCGAGCGCATTTTTTCGCACGAACTGCCACCTGGCACCTGGGTCGACGAGCAGGCGCTCGCCGAGCAATACGGCATCTCGCGCACGCCCTTGCGCGAGGCGCTGAAAGTGCTGGCGTCCGAAGGTCTGGTCACGCTCAAGCCGCGTCGCGGTTGCTATGTCACGGAAATCTCGGAGCGCGACCTCGACGAGGTCTTCAACGTGATGGCACTGCTCGAAGGCGAATGCGCCAAGGCCTCTGCCGGTCGCGCCAGCGACGCCGACCTCGCCCGCCTGCAGTCCATTCACGGCGATCTGGAAAAGGCCGCCGAGGCGCAGGACATCGACCGCTTCTTCGAGGCCAACCAGGCCTTCCACCACGCCCTGCAGGAAATCGCCGATAACCGCTGGCTGCTGCATGTGATCGAGGATCTGCGCAAGGTCATCAAGCTGTCGCGCCACCACTCGCTGTATTCCGAAGGCCGCCTGGAGCAGTCGCTGGCCGAGCACCGCACCCTGCTCGATGCCCTGCTCGCCCGCGACGCCGACGCTGCGGAGCAACGCATGCGCGAACACATCCGCAGCGGCCGCAGCGCGCTCGCCCGCATCGCCGCGGCACGCAACCGCGCAGCCTGAAGTCCGCGACGGCCGCTCAGGCCGCGGCGGGCTCCCGCGTCACCAATACCTGGTCGATGCGGTAGTTGTCGATGTCGACCACTTCGAACTTGTAGCCGGCATAGACCACGCTGTCGGTGCGCTTGGGCACCTTGCGCAGGCGGTACATCAGGAAGCCGGCGATCGTCTCGTAGTTCTCGAAGCCCTCGAACTCGTCGATCGCCAGCGCCTGCATGACGTCCTCGATCGGCGTCACACCGTCGATCAGCCAGGAGTTCTCATCGCGCCGCACGATCAGCTCTTCCTGGAAGGGGCTGCCGAGTTCGCCCATCACGGTGTTCATCACGTCCTGCAGCGTCAGTAAGCCGACCACCAGCGCGTATTCGCTGATCACCAGCGCGAAATCCTCCTTCGCGTCGCGGAAACGCTCCAGCGCCTCGAACAGCGTCAGCGAGTCCGGCAGCATCAGCACCTTGCGGACGATGGGCTGGGTGCGCAGCGAAAGGTCCTGCCCCTGCAGGATGCGCGCGAAAATGTCCTTGGCGTCCACATAGCCGATCACGCTGTCGATGGTGCTCTCGCACACCGGGAACTTGCCGTGCGGATGCTCGGCGATCTTGCGCCGTATGCTCTCTTCGCTCTCGCCCAGGGTGAAGAAGACGATGCTGTCGCGCGCCGTCATGGCCGAGGGCACGATGCGGGCGTCGAGTTCGAACACGTTGCGGATCAGGTGTTCTTCCTGCTGGAGCAGGCCGCCGGCCTGGGCGCCGGCATCGGCCATTGCCAGGATGTCGTCGGCGGTGATGTCGTCGCCCCGCACGTTGGGCACGCCGAACAACTTGAACAGCCGGTCCGCCACGCTGTTGAACAGCCACACCAGCGGCGCAAACAGCCACATGCAGGCCTGGATGGGCCGCACCACCCGCATCGCCACCTCTTCCGGCCTCACCATCGCCAACCGCTTAGGCATCAGGTCGGCGAACAGCACGAATAGCGAGGTAACGAACACGAAGGCGACGACGAAGCTCAGCGTACCGAGCGCCGGCCCGTCGTAAAAGGGCCGCAGCGCCGCCTCCACGTAGGGCGAAAGGGCCTGCTCGCCGACGATGCCGCCGAGGATGGCCACCGCATTGAGGGCGATCTGCACCACGGTGAAGAAGTTGCCGGGGTTCTCCTGCAATGCGAGCACGCGCTGGGCATCGACCCTGCCTTCCTCGGCCAGCAGCCGCAACTTGATCTTGCGGGCGGCCGCGAGCGAAATCTCGGCCAGCGAAAAAAATGCGCTGACGGCGATCAGCAGCAGGATGAGCAAAAGGTGATTGAGCAGCGCCACGACCACTCCTAGCGGCGGCAGGGAAATTCGATGCGGACGGCCAAGTCTAGCACCGCCCCACGACATCGCCATGACCTCCACTGGCGCGACGCCAAGCAAAACAAACCCCCTCGGGCCTTGCGGCCGGAGGGGGTTGATCACATCGTCATGCGCCGCAACCAGAGCCGCGACGCATCGTTACCGCTTAGTGGGCGGCGGCGCTGGCAGCGCCCACACCGGTCTGCGCACGCACGTACTGATCTTCAAAGGCATCGCGCTCGGCGACCGCCTTCTGGCTGCTGTCGAGCAGCGACACCAGGATGGCGGCGAGGAAGGCGATCGGCATCGAGAACAGCGCCGGCTGGGTGTAGGGGAAGAGCGGCGCGGCATTGCCGAGCACATCCACCCACACCGACTTCGACAGCACCACGAAGGCCACCGCGCTGAACAGGCCGAGGTAGCCGCCGGCGAGCGCGCCGCGGGTGGAGAGACCCTTCCAGTACATCGACAGGATCAGCACCGGGAAGTTGGCCGACGCAGCCACGCCGAAGGCCAGCGCCACCATGAAGGCGACGTTCATCTTCTCGAACACGATGCCGAGCAGCACCGCGATCACGCCCAGGCCGATGGTGGCGAACTTCGACACCTTCAGTTCGGTGGTTTCCGACGCCTTGCCCTTCATGATGACGCGGGCGTAGATGTCGTGCGAGATCGCCGATGCGCCGGCCAGCGCCAGGCCGGCCACCACCGCCAGGATGGTGGCGAAGGCCACCGCCGACAGGAAGCCGAGCAGCAGGTTGCCGCCGACTGCGTGCGCCAGGTGCATCGCCACCATGTTGCCGCCGCCGACGATCTTGCCGCCGATGGTGCCGCCCTCGAAGTATTCCGGGTTCTGGCCGACGATGAGGATGGCCGCCAGGCCCATCAGGGCGATGACGTTGAAGAAGTAGGCGATGATGCCCGAGGCGAACAGCACCGACTTGCGCGCCTCCTTGGCGTCGGTCACGGTGAAGAAGCGCATCAGGATGTGCGGCAGGCCGGCGGTGCCGAACATCAGGCCGAGGCCGAGCGAGATCGCGGTCACCGGATCGGCCAGCAGGCTACCCGGGCTCAGCAGCTTGGGCCCGAGCTTGTGCACTTCCATCGCGCGGCTGGAGAGGGTCTCGAAGCTGAAGCCGAACTGGCTCATCGCCAGCAGCATCACCGCAGTGCCACCCAGCAGCAGCATGCAGGCCTTGATGATCTGCACCCAGGTGGTGGCGACCATGCCGCCAAAGGTGACGTAGACCATCATCAGCGCACCGACCACGAACAGGGCGATGTTGTAATCCAGGCCGAACAGCAGCTTGATCAACTGGCCGGCACCGACCATCTGCGCCACCAGATAGAAGCACACCACCGTGAGCGAACTCACCGCCGCCATCGTCCGCACCTTGCCCTGGTCGAGCCGGTAGGCGGTGATGTCGGCGAAGGTGAATTTGCCGAGGTTGCGCAGGCGCTCGGCCATCAGGAAGAGGATGATGGGCCAGCCGACGAAGAAGGCGATCATGTAGATGTAGGCGTCGACGCCCTGCAGATACATCATCGCGGTGAGGCCGAGCAGCGTCGCGGCGGACATGTAGTCGCCGGCGATGGCGAGGCCGTTCTGGAAGCCGGTGATGCCGCCGCCGGCGGTGTAGAAGTCGGCGGTCGACTTGGTGCGGCTCGCCGCCCAGTAGGTGATGCCCAGCGTCATCAGCACGAACACGAAGAACATGCCGATGGCGTGCAGGTTGAGCGGCTGCTTCTGCGCTGCTTCCATCGCCGGGCCGGCAGCCAGCACGGTGGCAGACAGCGGCAGCGCCAGCAGGCCGGCAGCAAGACGCGACAGGAGGGAGGTCTTCATCACTTCTCCTCCTTCCAGGCGGCGCGCACGATCTCGGTGTTGATCGCATCGAACTCGCCGTTGGCGCGGCGCACGTACACGAAGGTCAGCACCCAGAAGAACACGAACTGGAACAAGCCGGCGGCAATGCCGAGGGTCAGGTTGCTGCCTTCCGACAGGCGCTGACCGATCAGCTCCGGGGCGAAGGCCACCAGCAGCACGAAGCCGTAGAACACCACCAGCACGATCGCGGCCAGCAGGCTGGCGAAGCGGGTGCGCTTGGCGACAAGTTCCGCAAAACGCGGATTGCGCCTGATATGAGCATACACAGAAGTCGACATCTCTCTCCTCTCCTCAAGAAAACAACGGCAAATCGTTGCTTCCTCCACCCTCCTGACCGACCTCTCCGTCTGGCGCGGGGTGTCGGTTTTGGCGAATGATATATTATTCTTATGACTCCATACCACATGGTATGGAAGGATTTGCCAAAGTCTTTGCTTGGGCGACAATTGCGGACATCCACAAGCCTGCCCGGCGCGGTTGCGCGGCGCTTCCGCCGCCCCGTTGCCCGGCCGCAAACACAGGACCCGCCCCGCATGAACGGACAGATCACCGTGGCTCGCGATGCTGGCATCGCCACCGTCGCCCTCTCCAACCCGGACAAGCTCAACGCGGTGAATGCCGCCATGTGGTGCCAGCTGCGCGACGCCTTCCTCACGCTGGGACAGGACGAGACCGTGCGCTGCATCGTGCTGCGCGGCGCCGGCGAGGACGCCTTCGCCGCCGGCGGCGACATCGAGGAATTCCTCACCGTGCGCGCCACCCTGGACGACGCCCTGCACTACCACGAGGAACTGGTGGCCGCCGCGCTGAATGCGATCCGCGACTGCCCGCTGCCGACGGTGGCGGCAATCCGCGGCGCCTGCGTCGGCGGCGGGCTGGAGATCGCGGGCTGCTGCGACCTGCGCATCGCCGGCGCGTCGTCGCGCTTCGGCGCGCCGATCAACAAGCTCGGCTTCTCGATGTATCCGGGGGAAATGGCCGGGCTGCTGGCGCTTGCCGGTCCCGCGGTGGTACTGGAGATACTGCTCGAAGGCCGCATCCTGAGTGCGACCGAGGCGCTGCAGAAAGGGCTGCTGACGCGGGTGGTGGATGACGAGAAGGTGTTCGACGAAGCCGCCGCCTGCGCCGCACGCATCGCCGCCGGCGCGCCGCTGGTGGCACGCTGGCACAAGCAGTGGGTGAAGCGGCTGCAGTGCGAGGAGCCGCTGAGCGACGCGGAACGCCGCGCCGCCTTCGACTTCCTCGCCACCGAGGACTACCGCGAGGGACTGGACGCCTTCCTCGCCAAGCGCAAGCCGGTGTTCAAAGGGCGCTGACGCTGCCCCGGATCAGGCGACGCGGCGCAGCGGCGCGGACACCGTTTCGGTACGTGCCGCACGCACGATGCGCTCCCGCAGCCAGCGGCATTCGGCCGAATGCTGGCTGCGGTCATGCCACAGCAGGTAGTAGGCCATGCCCGGCAGCTCGACCGGCGCGTCGACAACGGCGATGGGCAGAAACTCCGCGTAATGCGATGCGAAGCGCGCCGGCGCGGTGAACAGCAGCTCGGACTGCAGCACCATGTAGGGCGCCATGTGGAAGTAAGGCACATGGGCGACGACATTGCGGCGCAGGCGTTCGCGCGCGAGATAGACATCCACCACGCCACGCTGGCCGACCGAGTAGGACGTCGGCACCACGTGCTCGGCGCCCAGCCAGTCTGCCAGCTTGAGCGGCGTGCCGGCGAGCGGGTGGCCGGTACGCATCATCACCACCATGCGGTCCTCGAACAGCGGTGCGGTACGCAGGTGCTCAGGCGGATTCGGCCAGTTGCCGATGACGAGATCGAGTTCGCCGGATTCGAGCGCACGCGGGTAATCGAAGGCCTGCGTCATCGAGTGGAACACCACCTGCGCGCCCGGTGCCTGGCGGTGGATGTCGGTGACGATCTCGCCGAGCATCAGCGCGTTGAGGTAATCAGGCGTGGCAATGTTGAAGATGCGCTTTGAGCTGGCCGGTTCGAAGCCGGCCGGGCCGGCGGC
This sequence comes from Azoarcus sp. DD4, assembly GCF_006496635.1. Lineage (NCBI taxonomy): Bacteria > Pseudomonadati > Pseudomonadota > Betaproteobacteria > Rhodocyclales > Zoogloeaceae > Azoarcus > Azoarcus sp. DD4. The sequence goes on along the minus strand of NZ_CP022958.1, from coordinate 893,262 downwards.
GATGCGCTCCATCTGGTCGAGCACGATGCGCACCGGTTCCAGCAGTTCGGCGCCGCGCTCGGTGGGCGTCATGCCGGTGCGCGAGCGCACCAGCAGCTTGTCACCGGTGATGTCGCGCAGACGCTTCAACGCGGTGCTGACCGCCGGCTGCGACAGGTTGAGCCGCCGCGCGGCGCGCGACACGCTGCCTTCGGTGAGGAGTACATGCAGCACCCGCAGCAGGTGGGCGTCGAGCGAATCCCAGGCACATCCGTTGGCCATCCGTTGTTCTCCTGTAGGGGGCCACGGTGGCCCGGTTCAGACGGCGAGCGCCTCGCGCACGCCGTCGGCATCCATGTTGGCGCCCTCGCCGCGCATGACGATCTCGCCACGCTCCATGACGAGGTATTGATCGGAGAGGGCGCGGGCGAAGTCGTAGTACTGCTCGACGAGCAGGATGGCCATTTCGCCGGTGGCGGCCAGGCTGCGGATGGCGCGTTCGATGTCCTTGATGATCGAGGGCTGGATGCCCTCGGTCGGTTCGTCGAGGATGAGCAGCTTGGGACCGAAGGCGAGCGCGCGGCCGATGGCGAGCTGTTGCTGCTGGCCGCCGGAGAGGTCGCCGCCGCGCCGCCCCATCATCTGCTTGAGCACCGGGAACATATCGAAGATGCGCTGCGGGATGCTTTCGCCACGCGGCCGGGTGGCCAGGCCCATGAGCAGGTTTTCCTCGACGGTGAGGCGCGGGAAGATCTCGCGCCCTTGCGGCACGAAGCCGATGCCGGCGCGCACGCGGTTGTACGATGGTGCGCGGGTGATGTCCTGCGCACCGAAGTGGATCGTGCCACTGGCGGCCGGTACCAGACCCATCAGGGTCTTGAGCAGCGTGGTCTTGCCGACGCCGTTGCGGCCGAGCAGCGTGGTGACCTTGCCCACCGGCACCTCGAACGAGAGGCCGCGCAGGATGTGGCTGCCGCCGTAGTACTGGTTGAGGTTGTCGACTTTCAGCATGTTTCGTCCTTTCGGCGGGTCCTGGCTTTAGGCCACGGGGCCGGGGGTCAGGGTGTTAAGCAAAAAGTGGGCGCGGTGTTTTCGTGGTGCGTTGACGGCCGTGGTTCTAACGCCAGCCGCGCGGGGTGTTTCTTCCGGGGCTGCGGAACTCGCTACGCTCGGACAGTCCTCGCCCCTCCACAAACACCCCGCACGACTGGCTTGGCCTGATCGATTGCTCAAACCGCAAAACCGAAACCCGAAGAACCCGCGTGGTTTGGGATGCGGCGCTCTGGTCCTGGGATTCTGGGTGACCACCGCGTCGAGCCGGATGTGCGAGGTATTCGTGGAAGGGCGGGGACTATCCGAGCGAACGTCGTGAGCGAGTTCCGCAGCCACTGGAAGGAATACCCCGCGCAGCCGGCGGTTCAACGCAATAACCGCCGAGCGGCACGAACAACCATCAACGCCCCAGATAAACCTCGATAACCCGCGAATCCCCCTGCACCGTGGCGAGATCGCCCTCGGCCAGCACGGAGCCTTCGCACAGCACGGTGACCTTGCCGCCGAGCGCCTCGACGAAGGCCATGTCGTGCTCCACCACCATCAGCGAATGCTTGCCGGCGAGGCTCACGAACAGTTCGGCGGTGCGCTCGGTCTCGTCGTCGGTCATGCCGGCGACCGGCTCGTCGAGCAGCAGCAGCTTGGGCTCCTGCATCAGCAGCATGCCGATCTCCAGCCACTGCTTCTGGCCGTGGGACAGTAGCCCGGCGCTGCGGTCGGCGAGCTTGTCGAGGCGGATCTGCTTCAGCACGTCGGCGATGCGGTCGCGCTCGTCGTCGAACAGGCTGGCGAAGAGGGTTCGGCGCACCCGCTTGTCGGCCTTCATTGCCAGTTCCAGGTTCTCGAACGCGCTGTGGTTCTCGAAGATGGTCGGCTTCTGGAACTTGCGGCCGATGCCGGCGTGGGCGATCTCCGGTTCGGTCATGCGGGTCAGGTCCAGCGTCTGGCCGAAGAAGGCCTTGCCGGAGTCGGGCCGCGTCTTGCCGGTGATGACGTCCATCATCGTGGTCTTGCCGGCGCCGTTGGGGCCGATGATGCAGCGCAGCTCGCCGGCGTCGATCGTCAGCGACAGCTTGTTGAGCGCGCGGAAGCCGTCGAAGCTGACCGTGATGTCGTCCAGGTACAGGATGACGTTGTGCGAAAGGTCGAGCTCGCCGGTGGCGACGTGGCCGGTGGCGGCGCCGCCCTCCCAGTTCTCGCGTTCGCCGTCGGCGGCAAAGGCAACCGCGCGGCGCTCCAGATCGGTCGTCTCGGTCATGCCGTGGCTCCCTTGGCAACAGTGTTGTCGGAAACGGCTTCGCTCTTGGCTGACGCCGGCGTGGCGACCGCGGCGGGCGCCGAGGCGGCGCTGTCCGGCCCCTTGCGGGCGCGCAGCTTGCGCCACAGGCCGACCACGCCATCCGGCAGGTAGAGCGTGACCGCGATGAAGAGGAAGCCGAGGAAGAAGGGCCAGTATTCCGGCACGGTGACGGTAAAGAAGCTCTTGGCCAGATTGACGATGCCGGCGCCCAGCACCGCGCCCACCAGGGTGCCGCGGCCGCCCACCGCCACCCACACCGCGATCTCGATGGAATTGGCCGGACTCATTTCCGACGGGTTGATGATGCCCACCTGCGGCACATAGAGCGCACCGGCCAAACCGCACAGCACCGCCGACAGCGTCCAGATGAAGAGCTTGTAGTGCAGCGGGTTGTAGCCGATGAACATGACCCGGCTCTCGGCGTCGCGGATGGCGGCGAGCACGCGGCCGAAGCGCGAGCTGACGAGGTAGCGCCCCAGCACCAGGCAGGCGATCAGCAGCAGCGCGGAGAGCGCGAACAGCGTCGCCCGCATTTCCGGCGAGGTGATGCTGTGGCCGAGGATGCGCTTGAAGTCGGTGAAGCCGTTGTTGCCGCCGAAGCCGGTCTCGTTGCGGAAGAACAGCAGCATCGCGGCGTAGGTCAGCGCCTGGGTGATGATGGAGAAATACACGCCCTTGATGCGCGAGCGGAAGGCGAAGTAGCCGAACACGAAGGCCACCAGCCCCGGCAGCGCCATGGCCAGGAAGATCGCCCACAGGAAGGAGTCGGAGCCCGCCCAGTACCAGGGCAGTTCCTTCCAGTCGAGGAAGACCATGAAGTCCGGCAGGTCGCTCTGGTAGCTGCCGTCGCGACCGATCTGGCGCATCAGGTACATGCCGAAGGCGTAGCCGCCGAGGGCGAAGAAGAGGCCGTGGCCGAGGCTGAGGATGCCGGCGTAGCCCCAGATCAGGTCCATCGCCACCGCCACCACCATGTAGCACAGGATCTTGCCGAGCAGGCTGACGGTGTAGGCGGACAGGTGCAGCGCATGGCCCTCCGGCAGCGCGAGGTGGGCGACGGGCACGCCGACGCAGGCGACGACGGCGAAGATCGCGAGCGCGACCCAGCCGGTCTTCGGCATGCTCTGGAACAGTCTTACGGTGAATGGGGTGCGCATTTGGGAGCGCCTCCTTTTGCTTGAGTGCTTTGTTCAAACCGTCGGTGCTGTGTTGCTCTCGGCTTGCGATACGCGCCGGCCGGGGTGTTCGCTCCGCGAGCTGCGGAACTCGCCCTTCGGGCTCGGACAGTCCTCGCCCGCTGTGCGAACACCCCGACCGTCGCTTGGCGGTGGGGCGCTCTGTCTAGCTGTCGGCGAAGCGCCCCTTCAGGGCGAAGATCCCCTGCGGCCGCTTCTGGATGAAGACGATGATGAACACCAGCACCAGGATCTTGGCGATCACCGCGCCGGCCCAGCCTTCGAGGAACTTGGCGACGATGCCCAGCCCGAGCGCCGCCCACACCGCACCGGCCAACTGACCGACGCCGCCGAGCACCACCACCATGAAGGCATCGACGATGTAACCCTGGCCCATCGCCGGGCCAACGTTGGCGATCTGCGACAGCGCCAGCCCGCCCAGCCCGGCGACGCCGGAACCGATGGCGAAGGCGAGCGTGTCGACCCGCGCCGTCGGCACCCCGACGCAGCCGGCCATCGGGCGGTTCTGGGTGACGGCGCGCACGAACATGCCGAGCCGGGTCTTCTGCATCATCAGCCAGATCAGCACCAGCACGAACACGGCGAAACCGATGATGACGATGCGGTTCCAGGGCAGCACCACGCCGGCGGCCAGTTCCATGCCGCCCGACATCCAGCCCGGGTTGGCGAGTTCGAGGTTCTGCGGGCCGAACACCACGCGCGCGGCCTGGATCAGCACCAGCGACAGGCCCCAGGTGGCGAGCAGCGATTCCAACGGGCGGCCGTAGAGGTGGCGCAGCACCAGCCGCTCCATCGCCACGCCGACCAGCGCGGCGGCGAAGAAGGCGACCGGGATGGCGGCGACCACGTACCAGTCGAGGTAGGCCGGCAGGTAGCTGCGGAACAGGCCCTGCACCAGGAAGGTGGCGTAGGCGCCGACCATCAGCAGCTCGCCGTGGGCCATGTTGATGATGCCCATCACGCCGTAGGTGATCGCGAGGCCGAGCGCGGCCAGCAACAGGATGGAACCGAGCGACAGGCCGGAGAACACCGTGCCCACCGCCTGCGCGGTAGCGATACGGCGGTCGATCGCCTTGATCGAGGCTTCGGCCGCGGCGCGCACCTCGGCGTCGGGCTCGACCCAGCTGGCGTCCTTGCCCTCGCCGCGCTTTTCCAGCAGCGCGGCGAGCATGTTCTTGACCGCCGGATCGGAGGATGCGCCGAGCGCCTCGGCGGCCTTCAGGCGTTTGGCGGCGTCGGCGGAGCCGAGGTTGACGCGGGCGACGGCGCGGCTGAGGACGCCGCGCACGGCTTCATCCTTTTCCCCGGCGAGCGTGCGTTCGAACAACGGCAGCAGCGATTCGGAGGTGTTCTCGGTCAAGGTGTTTGCCGCCGCCAGACGCTCGGCGGCGTCCGCCGACGCCAGCGCCAGCGCGGCATGCGCGGTGGCGAGCGCGCGGCGGATGCGGTTGTTCACCGTGATGGTCTCGACCTCGTCGGCGGCGACCTGCAGGGTTTCGCCGCTGGCGGCGTCCTTGACCGCGTCGCCGTCGATGACGACCACCTTGTCGGCGGCGACGCCGACATTGCCGGCCTCCACCGCATCGAGCAGCGCGCGCGCCTCGGCGCTGCCATCCACACCCAGCGCCTCGATGGCGGCGACGCGGCTGTTGAAGTCGCCGGCGAAGCCGGCCACCAAGCCGGGATCGAGCGCGGCGCGGGCCGGCAAGGCAAGGCAGGCGAGCGAGGCGAAGAGCAGCGCGAGCCGCAGCAGCAATCGGTTCATGGCAGGCTCCATCGGATCATTCGCCCACGGGGGCGAATCGGGAATTCGGGGTTGAAGCAAAGGCTCAGCCGTCCGGAGCTCGTCCCTCCCCTTTCAAGGGGGGTGGAGCAGGGGTTTCGGCGAGCGAAGCTCGACGCCTGCGTAGCGGCGAGACGCAGCCGAGACTACTGGTTAGGGGGATGGGGTTGGGTTCAGCGCCGCGGCAACCCCATCCCCACCCCAACCCTCCCCTTGAAGGGGAGGGGGCAAAGACATCCCGGCGCAGCCGCGCCGGGACAAACCAACCCTCAAAGCCCCTGCTTGCCCTCGTTACCCGGGATGAACGGGCTCCACGGCTGGGCGCGGATCGGCTCCTTGGTCTTCCACACCACGTCGAACTGGCCGTCGGCGCGCACTTCGCCGATGAACACCGGCTTGTGCAGGTGGTGGTTGGTCTTGTCCATGGTCAGGGTGAAGCCGGACGGCGCCTTGAAGGTCTGGCCGCCGAGCGCGGCGATGACCTTGTCGGTGTCGGTGGACTTGGCCTTCTCGACCGCCTGCTTCCACATGTAGATGCCGACGTAGGTGGCTTCCATCGGGTCGTTGGTGACCACGGTGTCGGCGTTGGGCACGCCGTTCTTCTTCGCCCAGTCCTTGTACTTCTTGATGAAGGCGGTGTTTTCCGGGTTCTTCACCGTCATGAAGTAGTTCCAGGCGGCGAGGTGGCCGACCAGCGGCTTGGTATCGACGCCGCGCAGTTCCTCTTCGCCCACCGAGAACGCCACCACCGGCACGTCGGTCGCCTTCAGGCCGGCGTTGCCGAGTTCCTTGTAGAACGGCACGTTCGAGTCGCCGTTGATCGTGGAGATCACCGCCGTCTTCTTGCCTTCGGAGGCGAACTTCTTGATGTTGGCGATGATGGTCTGGTAGTCCGAATGGCCGAAGGGGGTGTAGTCCTCCATGATGTCCGCATCGGCCACGCCCTTGCTCTTGAGGAAGGCGCGCAGGATCTTGTTGGTGGTGCGCGGATACACGTAGTCGGTGCCCAGCAGCACGAAGCGCTTGGCGCTGCCGCCTTCGGCGCTCATCAGGTATTCCACCGCCGGAATGGCCTGCTGGTTGGGCGCGGCGCCGGTGTAGAACACGTTCTTCTCGAGCTCTTCGCCTTCGTACTGCACCGGATAGAACAACAGGCCGTTGAGTTCCTTGAACACCGGGTTCACCGACTTGCGGCTCACCGAGGTCCAGCAGCCGAACACCGCGGCGACCTTGTCCTGCGCCACCAGCTGGCGGGCCTTCTCGGCGAACAGCGGCCAGTTCGAGGCAGGGTCGACTACCACCGGCTCCAGCTTCTTGCCCATCACGCCGCCCTTGGCGTTGATCTCTTCGATGGTCATCAGCGCGACGTTCTTCAGGGCAGTCTCGGAGATCGCCATCGTGCCGGACAGCGAATGCAGGATGCCGACCTTGATGGTGTCGGCGGCGTGCGCGCCGAGCGGCGCGCCGATCGCGGCGATGGAGGCGGAAAGCGCGAGGGCCTTGATGAAGCTGCGACGAGTCTGCATGTGGGTCTCCCAGGTAATCGGTAGTCAAAGCGCAGTGCTGCGCTGCAACGCCAGATTAGGGAGTCGGGCCCTACGCAGGAATACGCAAGATGGCGTAGGGATGCGCAGATCGCGGCTGCAACGGACGCCCCATTCCCGTGTTCAGGGCACCCACCAGAAGCGGACGATATGGAAGAAGATCGGCGCCGAGAAGCTGATCGAATCGACCCGGTCCAGCATCCCGCCGTGGCCCTCGATCAGGCTGCCCCAGTCCTTCACGCCGCGGTCGCGCTTGATCGCCGACAGCACGTAGCCGCCGAAGAAGCCGAGCATGCTGATGACCAGCGCGATCGCCGCCGCCTGCAGCGGCGAGAACGGCGTGATCCACCACATCGCCGCACCCACGGCGGTGGAACTCGCCACCCCGCCGACCAGGCCCTCCACCGTCTTCGATGGCGAGATCGCCGACGGCAGCTTGTGGCGGCCGCACAGCTTGCCCCACACGTACTGGAAGACGTCGCTCGACTGGACGACAAGGATGAGGAACACGATCAGCAGCGCGTTGCGGCCAGCGAAACCGGGAATCTCCAGCGTCAGCAGCGCCGGCACGTGCGACAGGCAGTACACGCAGATCATCAGCCCCCACTGGACCTTCGCCGCCCGCTCCAGGAAGCGGGTGGTATCGCTACCGAGCGAGGCCGAAATCGGCAATAGCAGGAAGGCGTACACCGGGATCAGAATGGAGAACAGCCCGTACCAGCCGATCGCGATCAGGTAGTACTGCAAGGGCAGGAAGAAGAAAAAGCTCCACAGCAGGGCGCGATGATCGCCGCGGCGGGTGTGGGTGAGCGACACGAACTCGCGCAGGCACTGGAAGGAGATGAAGCCGAACAGCAGGATCACCCCGAGCGGCCCCACCCAGATCGCCGCGCCGATCAGGCCGATCATCACCCACCAGGTCTTGAGGCGGGCGTTGAGGTTGTCTATCACCGCATGTGGCCCGGCCGGGGCGAAGCGGAACTTCAGCACCGCGCCGATCAGGCTGGCGACCGCGAGCACGGCAAACACACCGCCGAAGACGGCGAACAGGGTATCGGACAAGCTCATCGGTATCAGTCCGCAGGCGGCGCCAGTGCGGCCAGCGCCGCCTGCGCACGGTGAAGGAAATCGTTCTTGGCCTCGTCGCCATCCAGGCGCAACGCGGCGCCGAAGCTGAGCGAGCACAGCAGCGGCACCGGGATCAGGCTGCCCTTGGGCATCACCCGGCCGAGGTTCTCGATCCACACCGGCACGAACTCGACCGCCGGATTGGCGCGCGCCAGGTGGTAGATGCCGCTCTTGAACGGCAGCAGGCCCTCGCCGAGGTTGCGGGTGCCTTCCGGGAACACGATCAACGACTCGCCGGCGGCCAGCGCCGCGCTCATCTGCGCCACCGGGTCGGCCTGGCGGGCGCCGGCGGTACGGTCGATCAGCACGCCGCGGAACACCCGCTCGGCGATGTAGCGGCGCAGCCTGCCGGTCAGCCAGTAGTCGGCGCCGGCCACCGGCCGGGTGGCGTGGCGCAGCGCCGGCGGCAACGACGCCCAGATCAGCAGGAAGTCGCCATGGCTGCGATGATTGGCGAAATAGACGCGCTGGCGCGCCTCCGGCGCGTTGTCGCGCCAGGTGGCGCGCACGCCGGTCACGAGTTTGGCGAAACCGCACAAGGCGGCGCCCGTCAGTCTTTCCAGCCCCATGTCTGCGGCCTGCTCCGGTTGGATGCGATGAAGATATTCGGCGTCAGCGAATATACATCGCCGCCGCCAGCGCGCATGCCGTCTGCAACACGGTGAAGACCGCCTGCCAGTGCAGCAGGCGCTGGGCGCCGCGGCAGCGCGACTCCAGCGGCCGGCCGGCGGCGGGCCGGCCGAGCGCGCGGTCGAAGGCCGCCATCGTCGCCGCCGGCAGCTCACCATCCGCCCCGGCCCACAGCGCAGCCCAGCGCCGGAACACCGCTTCGTCCAGCCGCACCCGCAGCGCGAAATATTTGGCGATCAGCGCGACGCCGAGGCTCGCCCATAGCAATGGCGCGCTGCCGCGCTCGAACAGCAAGGCAGCAAGCGCGACGAGCGCGAGGCCGCTCGCCCACAAGTCCAGCGGGCGACCGAGTCCGAGCAGGTCGGCGCACCAGCCGGCGCGCTCGGCCGCTTCATTGCGCCGCTCTTCAGCCATCGGGGCGCCCCCGCGCCAGGTCGGCGCAGGCGGCAAGCGCCGCGCTGTGCGCCGGCCCCAGCACCACGTCGGGACGCGCACGCCGCACGATCGCGACCGCCTCCGTCACATCCGCCGCCCGCCCGCTGACCAGCAACCACGCGGCCACCGCACTCGCGCTGCGCGAATAGCCGAGCGCGCAGCACACCAGCACGCTGCCATGGGTGCGCAGCGCCTCGATGCGGCGGCCGGCGTCGACCAGTCCGGCCGGCTCCGGCGCCACCAGGTCCAGCCACGGCAGGCCGTCGTAATGCCAGCGGCCGCGCGGCGCCGGCAGTTCGGGCGCGAGGTCGAACAATGCGGCGAAGCTGCCGCGGCGCATGTCGGCGGCACGCGGCATGCGGCCGAGCCAGACGCCATCGACGACGGCATCGGCCTGCGGATGGCGCCGCGTCCACCAGCGCGAGTTCAACCACGCACCAGCGATATAAGGTGCGCACAGCAGCACCGTCGCCACCCGGTGACGGCCGCCCTCCTTCTGGAAGCCGCGTCCGCCGGGGCCGACGTAGCACAGCGCCACCAGCACGAACGCCGCCGCAGGCCACAGCAGCCACAGCGCGCCGCCGCCGGCGGCGAAAGCCATGGCCGCCAGCAGCGCGGCCGCGGCGAGGTAGATGAAGGCGAGGCGCAAGCGCGCTGCGCCGACAGCCCCGCGCCAGCCGGCGAGCGGCGACGGCCCGCGGTCCGGCCAGGCCCACACGCACAACAGGCCGACCAGCGCCCCGGTGGGCACATCGATGAAATGGTGCTGGTAGGTGGTCAGTACCGACACCCCGATCGCCAGCGCCCACAGATGCACCAGCCAGCGCCACTCGCGGCCGGCGCCGAGCGCGAAGCGCAGCCACACGATCACCAGCAGGCTGATGTGCAGCGACGGCGCCTGGTTGTAGGGCTGGTCGAAACCGGCGAGCGCATCGAACATCAGCCCCGGCAGGCCATCGCTGTCCGGGCGGGTGAAGGCGAAGCGCAGCGGAAAGAGCAGGAAGCAGGCGACCGACACGCATTGCGCGGTAAGCAGGCGTAGCGCGTGGCGATCGACCACCAGGCGGTCGCGGCAATACAGGAAGGACAGGCCGTAGAACAGGTCGATCGACCAGTAGGGCACGATGGTCCACGGCACGAAAGGGATCGCCCGCTCCCACTCGAAGAACAGCGCGTCGGTAACGCCGCGCGCCGCCGCGGCGGAGTTGGCGTAGCCGTAGCTGAGGAAGAAGAAGGGGCCGAGCAGCAGCAGCCAGCCGATGCTGCGCAGCCACAGGATGCGGCCGCCCTCGCCCGCCGCCAGCGCGGCGGCCCCGGCGCCAGCAATGGGAGGTCGGCTCACCGGACAGCCCGCCTGAGGCTGCGTGCCATCCTCACCGGGCCGGAACACGCGGGCGCACTCATGCGGCGCGGCGGCGGGCGAGCGACACGGTGAAGATGCCCCATTCGTCGACCAGCTGCTCGAGCTTGTCGAAGCCGGCAGCCTCCACCAGCTGGTCCATCTCGGCCTGCGAACGCCGCCGCATCACCCAGGCGGCGCCGCCGCGATGGCTGGTGAGCGCGCGCGCGATCATCTCCAGCTGCGGATGCCAGGGCTGCCCGGTATAGACCAGGTAGCCGCCGGGTTCGACCGCGTCGGCCATGCCGGCGAGCGAACGCCGCACCATGTCGTTGTCGGGGAAGAGCTCGTACAGCCCGGAGACGATGCCCAGCGTCGGCCGCGGCGCGGCGGTGGCGACGGCGTCGCGGTCGAAGGCGTCGGCCTTCTCGAAACGGGCGATGTCCTCCAGCCCCTTGCTGCGGATCAGCGCGGCACCGTCGCGCACGTTGATGTCGCTGAAGTCGCGCAGCAGGATGGACTCGGGGCGCTGCGGCGCCCGCGCCAGGCCTTCCAGCACGTAGCGGCCGTGGCCGGCGGCGATGTCGAGCACGCGCAGCGGCCGCCCCTGTCCGTGCAGGAAGCCGAGCGCCTTCTGCAGCAGGGCCTCGACATGCAGCTTGCGCTGGCGGATGCCGCGCCAGCCGATGGCGTCGAGGTACTGGCGGTCGACCATGCGGCCGAGCGGCGCGAGCGGGCCGATGCCGGTGGCGGTGTCGCGATAGACGTAGTCGAGCGTGCTGCCGGAGTCGAAGCCGGTGTCGTGGCCGAGCTTCACGCCGGCCGACAGCCGGCCGCCCAGGCGCAGGCCGGCGCGGTAGGCAGACCAGTACAGCGCGCGGAAGGCCGACGGCGGCGCCGCCAGCGCCTGCGCCTCGTCGTAGGTCGCACCGCGACGGTCGGCGTCGAGCAGGCTGACTCGCTGCGGCGCATCCGCGAACTGGCGGAGGATGAAGTCGCGCGCCTTGTCGGTCGCCAGCTTGCGGTCGAGCTCGCCGAAGGTGTCGTGGTAGAAGCCGGGCAGTACGTGGCGCTCCTTCACCGCCGAGCCGAGGCGTTCGAAGAAGGCGTGCTGCGGGCCGTGGTGCACCACCCAGTCGGCGCCGGAGATCAATAGCTGCGTCGGCAGGGTGATCGCCTGGGCGTCGGCGACCACGCGGTCGGCGGCCTCGTAGAGCGCGAGCAGGATGTTCACCGAGATCGCGCGCGCGATCAGCGGATCGCTGTCGTAGGAGGCCTGCCGCGCCGGATCGTGGGTCAGGAATTTGGCCTTGACGTAGCTGTTCACGAAGAAGTTGCCGCGCAGCCGCCGCATCGCCGCCAGTCCACTGCGCGCGAACGGCACGTAGAGCTTGACCTTGAAGGCAGGCGAGGCCAGCACCAGGCAGCGCACCCGCGGCGCGTAATCGTGCGCCCAGGTGCTGACCAGCACCGCGCCCACGCTCTGCGCAAGTACCGCCATGTCCTCGTGGGCGATGCCCCAGGTATCGCGGATGTGATCGATGAAGCACTGCACGTCGCGCACCGAACTGCCGAAGCTCGGCGAATCGCCGCGCGCGCCGGGTGACAGGCCGTGGCCGCGCGCGTCCCAGGCGAAGAAATCGAATTCCGGCAGGTCGAGCTCGTCGGCCAGATGAGCCATGCGGCCGGAATGCTCGTGGCCGCGGTGGAACATCACCACCGCACCACGCCGCGGCGCGGTGGCCGGCCAGTGGCGGTAGAACAGGTCGACGCCGTCGTGGGTGGTGAAATGGTGCTCCTGCACCGGGCGGGATGTGCTCATGAGTACCCTTTCAGAGGGAGGAAGACGACTGGCGCACGCCGCTGCGCACGCGATTGACGATGTTGAACGCGATCGCCGCGGCGGCGGTCGGCATCAGCCACGCGGCCCATGGCGGCAGGCTGCCGGCGAGCCCCAGCCACAGGCCGAGCGCACCGAACACGAAGGCGCGGTCGCTCTTGCCCATTGGCCCGTCGTAGCAGCGCGGCGCGCCGACCATCGGGCCGAGCGCACCGGCCATTTCCGATACCACCGACAACAGGATCACCAGCCCCACGCTGAGCCAGCCGAAAGGCGCGACCAGCGCGAAGGGCAGGAACAGCGCGGCGTCCGACACCACGTCGGTGAGTTCGTTGAGATAGGCACCGAGCGCCGACTTGTGGCCGAACTCGCGCGCCAGCATGCCGTCGATGGCGTTGAGCGCCATGCGCAGGAACATCCACAGCGGCAGCAGCAGGAACAGGGCCGGACGCGGGAAGAGGAACAGCAGTGCGCCGAGCGCCAGCGACACCGCGGCGGCGGACAACGTGACCTGGTTGGCGGTGACCCCGGCGCCGGCAAGCCTGCCGACCAGCGGCCTCAGCAGCGCCTGGAAGCGCGACTTCAACAAGTAGATGGAGGACATCGGATTCGGCGGAAGGGCGACCGGGCGAATACTACATATTTATACAGCATAAAAGAAGCCCCCGCCTTCCCGGTGCCCCCCGTGCTAGTCGATCGGCAGCGCCGTCTTGTACTTCACCTGCTTGAGCGTCACCGACGACTGGATGGCGGCGACGCCCGGCAGCAGCGCGAGCCGTTCGACGATGAAGCGCTGAAGCTGTTTGAGGTCGGGCACGAGCACCCGTAACAGGTAGTCCGACTCGCCCGTCATCAGGTAGCACTCCATTACCTCGGGATAGGACAGCACCGCTTCCTCGAAGGTCTTGAGCGTCTGGCCGACCTGCCTTTCCAGCTTGACCTGGATGAACACCGAGACGTTGAGGCCGAGCGCCTCCGGTTCGACCAGGGTTGCGTAACCGCGGATCACCTTGGTCGCCTCCAGATCGCGCAGCCGCCGCAGGCAGGGTGCCGGCGACAGGTGGACACGCTCGGCCAGCGCAACGTTGGAAATGCGCGCGTTTTCCTGCAGGCAGGTGAGGATGCGCAGATCAGTGGCGTCGAGCGACGGGGTTTTCTCCATATTGCTCATATCCTTGTATTTTTTATCGAATATTGCTCAATCTAGCCATTTGGCAGTGTAGATGGCAATTTATTTATTCGACCGCTACCTACAATGAACAGCGCCCTCCAACCCCAAAGGCGGCTGCGCGATGAACGACAGAACCCCACACGATCCCGACCGGGACGAAACCCTGGACTGGCTGGAAAGCCTGGAAGAAGTACTCGCCCGCGCCGGTACGGCACGCGCCGAATTCCTGGTGGAGCGGCTGATCGAGGCCGGCCGCGTCGCCGGCGGCCGCTTCCATACCCGCCACACCACGCCCTACCGCAACACCATTCCGGTCGAGGCGCAGCCGGTCTATCCCGGCGATCTCGACCTCGAAACCCGCATCACCGCAATCCACCGCTGGAACGCACTGGCGATGGTGATGCGCGCCAACCAGGCGCATCCGGAACTGGGCGGCCACATCGCCACCTATGCCTCGATCGCCGACCTGTTCGAGGTCGGCTTCAACCACTTCTTCCGCGCCCCTTCGGCCGACCATCCCGGCGACCTGGTGTACTTCCAGCCGCACGCCGCGCCCGGCGTCTATGCGCGCGCCTACATCGAAGGCCGGCTGAGCGAAGACCAGCTCGAGCACTTCCGCCGCGAGGTCTCCGGCGGCATCGGCCGCGGCCTGTCGTCCTATCCGCACCCGACACTGATGCCCGGTTTCTGGCAGTTCCCCACCGGTTCCATGGGCCTGGGCCTGCTCACCGCCATCTACCAGGCCCGCTTCCAGCGCTACCTGCAGCACCGCGAGCTGATGCCGGCGAACGACCGCAAGGTCTGGGTCTATGTCGGCGACGGCGAGATGGACGAGCCGGAATCGCTCGCCGGCATTTCGCTCGCCGCGCGCGAACAGCTCGACAACCTGATCCTGGTGGTGAACTGCAACCTGCAGCGGCTCGACGGCCCGGTGCGGGGCAACGGCAACATCGTGCAGGAGCTGGAAACGCTGTTCGCCGGCGCCGGCTGGAACGTCGTCAAATGCCTGTGGGGCAGCAACTGGGACGTGCTGTTCGCGCGCGACAGCGGCGGCTGGATCCTCCGCCGCATGGCCGAGGCGGTGGATGGCGAATTCCAGAAGCTGTCGGCCACCGACGGCCACTACAACCGCGAGCACTTCTTCTCGCGCTACCCGGAACTGGCGGCGCTGGTCGCCAACATGTCGGACAAGGACATCGACGCCCTCACCCGCGGCGGCCACGACCCGATCAAGATCCACGCCGCCTACGCCGCCGCGGTGGCGCAGCGCGGCCAGCCGACGGTGATCCTGGCTCAGACCACCAAGGGCTACGGCATGGGCGGCTCCGGCCAGGGCGCCAACACCGCGCACCAGGCGAAGAAGCTGGCGCACGACGACCTGCGCCACTTCCGCGAACGCTTCGGCCTGCCGCTGTCCGACGACGACCTCGACAAGGCCCGCTTCTTCCACCCCGGCGAAGACAGCCGCGAAGTGCGCTACCTGAAGGAACGCCGCGCCGCGCTCGGCGGCTTCCTGCCGCAGCGGCGCGAGCAGGCGACGCCGATCGCGGTCGCCACGCCCGGCCTCTACACCGCCTTCCATGCCGATTCCGGCGAGCGCGCGATCTCGACCACCATGGCCTTCGTACGCCTGCTCACCAAGCTGATGCGCGACAGCGCGCTCGGCCCCCGGGTGGTGCCCATCGTCGCCGACGAGGCGCGTACCTTCGGCATGCAGGACATGTTCCGCCAGTTCGGCATCTACTCGCCCTGGGGCCAGCGCTACACCCCGCAGGACGCCGAACAGCTCGCCTTCTACCGCGAGGACGTGCGCGGCCAGATCCTGGAAGAAGGCATCTCGGAGGCCGGCTCGATGGGCTCCTGGCTGGCCGCCGGCACCGCCTGGTCGCACAGCGACCAGCCCATGCTGCCCTGCTACATCTTCTATTCGATGTTCGGCTTCCAGCGCGTCGCCGACCTGATCTGGAACGGCGCCGACTGCCAGGCGCGCGGCTTCCTGCTCGGCGCCACCGCCGGCCGCACCACGCTGTCGGGCGAAGGCCTGCAGCACGAGGACGGCCAGAGCCAGCTCTACGCCGCCACCGTGCCGACCTGCCGCGCCTACGACCCGGCCTATGGATACGAAGTCGCGGTCATCGTCGAGGACGGCGTGCGGCGGATGATGGCCGAGGGCGAGAACGGCTTCTACTACCTCACCCTGTACAACGAGAACTACCCGCAGCCGGCGCTGCCGCCCGGCGCCGAGGAAGGCATCCGCCGTGGCCTCTACCGCCTGCGCGCGGCCACGCTCGGCGACGACAGGCCGCGGGTGCAGCTGATCGGCAGCGGCAGCATCCTGCGCCTGGTGCTCGCCGCCGCGGAACGGCTGGAAGCGGAATTCGGCGTCGGCGCCGAGGTCTGGAGCGCCACCAGCTTCGGCGAGCTGCGCAAGGACGGCATCGCCTGCGACCGCTGGAATCTGCTGCATCCGGACGCCGAACCGCGCCGGCCCTGGGTCGCCGCCCAGCTCGGCGGCAGTCGCGGCCCCATCGTCGCTACCACCGACTTCATCCGCGCCTACCCCGACCTGATCCGCAACTGGGTGCCGCGGCGCTACACCGTGCTCGGCACCGACGGCTTCGGCCGCTCCGACACTCGCGTCGCGCTGCGCAACTTTTTCGAGATCGACGACCGCTACATCATGCTGGCGGCGCTGAAGAGCCTCGCCGACGACGGCGATATCGGCCGCGACGTCGTCGCCGCCGCGCTCGCCGCCTTTGCCATCGACACGGGCAAGCCCAGCCCGCTCGGTTTCTGAGGAGCCGGCCATGACCACCCTGATCGAGGTCACCGTGCCGGACATCGGCGACTACAGCGACGTGCCGGTGATCGACCTGCTGGTGCGCGTCGGCGACGCCATCCGCGCCGAGGATGCCATCGTCACGCTGGAGTCCGACAAGGCGACGATGGACGTGCCCAGCCCGTTAGCCGGCATCGTGCGCGAGATCGCCATCGCCCCCGGCGACCGCGTCAGCCGCGGAACGCTGCTGCTGCGTGTCGAGGACGCCGCGGCGAATGTTGTACCGACGGCACAGGCCGGACCGACCGCACTGCCACCTGCGCCAGCCGAGACCGGCAATCACCTCGCTGCGCCAAGCCCGGCGCCCACCCTGCCGGCCAACCGGCCACCTCCCGCCGGCGCGGTCCGCGCCCACGCCTCACCCTCGGTCCGCCGGCTGGCGCGCGAGCTCGGCGTCGATCTCGCCCGCGTGGCGCCGGCCGACGCCAAGGGCCGGATCAGCAAGGACGACGTGATCGCCCATGTGAAGATGGCGATGCTGGCCGGTGCCGGCACGCCCGCACCCGCTACGGCGGCGGCCCCCTTCGACCTGCTGCCGTGGCCGAATGTGGATTACGCCCGCTTCGGCCCGGTCGAACGCCGGCCGCGGACCCGCATCCAGAAGCTGTCGGCGGCCAACCTGCACCGCAACTGGGTGCTCATGCCGCACGTCACCAATTTCGACGAAGCCGACATCACCGACCTCGAAGCCTTCCGCCAGCAACTCAACGCCGAAGCCGGCAAGGAGGCAGCCAGGCTCACCCTGCTGCCCTTCCTGATCAAGGCCGCGGTGCACAGCCTGCAGCGCTACCCGGCCTTCAACGCCTCGCTCGACGGCGACGAGATCGTCGAGAAGCGCTACTGGCACATCGGCTTCGCCGCGGACACGCCCAACGGACTGGTGGTACCGGTGATCCGCGACGCCGACCGCAAGCCGCTGCGCGAGATCGCCGCCGAATGCGCCGAACTCGCCGCGCTCGCCCGCGACGGCAAGCTGCGGCCGGAGCAGATGCAGGGCGGCTGTTTCACCGTCTCCAGCCTGGGCGGCATCGGCGGCACCGGCTTCACGCCCATCATCAACGCGCCCGAAGTCGCAATCCTCGGCGTCACCCGCAGCGCGATCAAGCCGGTGTGGAACGGCCGCGAATTCCTGCCGCGGCGCATGCTGCCGCTATGCCTGTCGTGGGATCACCGCGCGGTGGACGGCGCCGCGGCGGCCCGCTTCCTGGTGCATCTGGCCGCCTTGCTGGCCGACTTCCGCCGGGTCGTACTCTAGTCGCCGCAGGGGGGCGGCCCCGACCTCGGGCCGCCCCGTATAATCCGGCATGCACACGAACCGCCCCACGCCAGACATGCCGCCCGCCGCGGCCGCCCCTTCCGACGCGGCCGCCGCCGCGCGGGCCTTTACCGAACTCCAGCTCGCTCCCGAGGTAATCGCCAACCTCGCCCGCCTCGGCTATCACACCATGACGCCCATCCAGGCCGCGGCGCTGCCGCTGGCGCTGGGCGGCCACGACCTCATCGCCCAAGCCAAGACCGGCAGCGGCAAGACCGCCACCTTCGGCCTGCCGCTGCTGGGCAAGCTCAACCCGCGCAGCCTGCGGATGCAGGCCATGGTGCTGTGCCCGACGCGCGAACTCGCCGACCAGGTCGCCAAGGAGCTGCGCCGCCTTGCCCGCGCCGAGGAGAACATCAAGATACTCACGCTGTGCGGCGGCACGCCCATCCGCCCGCAGCTCGACAGCCTGGCGCACGGCGCCCACATCGTCGTCGGCACGCCGGGCCGGCTGCTCGATCACCTCGACCGCGGCAGCCTGAAGCTCGAAGCGCTCAACACCCTGGTGCTGGACGAGGCCGACCGCATGCTGGACATGGGCTTCTTCGACGACATCGTCGCGGTCGCCCAGGCCTGCCCGCCCCATCGCCAGACCCTGCTGTTCTCTGCCACCTACCCCGAGGGCATCGCCAGCCTGGCGGCCCGCTTCCTGCGTCAACCGCGGGAGGTGAAGCTGGAGGAGCAACACGGTGCCGACAAGATCCGGCAGCGCTTCTACGAAGTCGCGCACCCACAGCGGCTGGAGGCAGTGGTCCGCCTTCTCCGCCACTACCGCCCGGTGAGTACGCTTGCCTTCTGCAATACCCGGCAACAATGCCGTGACCTGGTCGAAGTGCTGCATGCCCACGGCATCCATGCGCTCGCCCTGCACGGCGAACTCGAACAGCGCGAACGCGACCAGGTCCTGGTGCAGTTCGCCAACCGCAGTTGCTCGGTGCTGGTCGCCACCGACGTCGCTGCGCGCGGGCTGGACATCGCCGGCCTGGAGGCAGTGATCAATGTCGATGTCACGCCGGATCCGGAGGTGCACGTCCACCGCATCGGCCGTACCGGCCGTGCCGACGAGGCCGGCTGGGCCCTGAGCCTGGCCAGCAGCGCCGACCGCCGCCGTGTCGACGCGATCGCCCAGGCGCAACGCTTCGAACCTGAATGGCATACACTCGACGCCCTTCCGGGCGACAACGAAGAAGCGCTGCTGCCGCCGATGGCCACGCTGCAGATCCTCGGCGGCCGCAAGGACAAGATCCGCCCCGGCGACGTGCTCGGCGCGCTGACCGGCGAAGCCGGCTTGAGCCGCGAGCAGGTCGGGAAGATCCATGTCACCGACTCTTACACCTATGTCGCGGTGACACGGACTATCGTGAATGAGGCGCTGCACAGGCTCGCAAACGGCAGGATCAAGGGGAAACGGCTCAAGGTCCGGCCACTGGAATAGGCGGGCTGCAGGTCGTCAAATCAAGGAGAAAAAAATGGCAGGTACAAGAACATTGCAGGGCGGCTTGCTCGCGGCGCTCGTCATCGGCGTCTTCGCCACTGCGCCCGCCTTCGCCGACAAGCCCGACTGGGCCGGCGGTGGCCAGGGAGGCGGCGGCAAGCACGAACAGCGCGGCGACAAGGGCCGCGGCCAGGATCGCGACGACCGTCGCGACAATTCCCGTGACGACCGCCGCGGCGACGACCGTGGCACCCACTACGAGCGCGACGACCGTCGCAGCCCCTCGGTGTCGGTGGATCTGCGCTTCCACGATCGCCAGCGCACCGTCATCCGCGACTACTACCATCGCGAATTCTCCGGCGGCCGCTGTCCGCCCGGGCTCGCCAAGAAGGGCAACGGCTGCATGCCGCCGGGCCAGGCCAAGAAGTGGAGCCGTGGCCGCGTGCTGCCTCGCGACGTGGTCTATTACGACCTGCCGCCGGCGCTGGTGGTCGAGATCGGCATCCCGCCGGCCGGCTACAAGTATGTCCGCGTCGCCGGCGACATCCTGATGATCGCCATCGGCACCAGCATGGTGGTGGACGCGATCGAAGACCTCAGCCGCATGTAAGGCGGCCCGGCGGCGCCGACGCCCGGCGCCGCCGTCTCAAGCTTCGCGCGCCGCAGCGGCCGCGGACCACAACGCGGCACCGCCCGCCTCCAGGTGGCACAGATACACCCGCAGGTCGAACTCGTACTGGTGGTAGTTCGGCTCCATGTGGGCGCAGAGCTGGTAGAAGGCCTTGTCATGCTCACGCTCCTTGAGGTGGGCGAGCTCGTGCACCACGATCATCCGCAGGAACTCCGGCGGCGTGTCGCGGAACAGGCTGGCGATGCGGATCTCGCGCTTGGCCTTGAGCTTGCTGCCCTGCACCCGCGAGATCGTCGTATGCGTGCCGAGCGCGTGGCGCACCACATGCAGCTTGTTGTCGTAGTTCACCCGCGACAGCGGCTCTGCCTTGCGCATGAAACCGGCCTTCAGTTCCGCAACATAGTCGTACAGCGCCGCATCGGTGCGCACCGCGTGGCCTGCCGGATAGCGCCCGGCCAGCAGCGCCGCGAGCCGGCCGTCCTCCATCAACTGGCGCACCTGGGCCACCAGCGGCGCCGGGTAGGCGGAAAGGTATTTCATCGTGCTCATCGCGCTGCTGCCTCAGACCGGCTCGGCCAGCTTGCTACCGTCCGCTGCCGGCACCCGCCCGGCGGTCGGTCCCTCGTCGTCCGGCTCATCCGTTTCCTCACCCAGGAAGCCGCCGCTCTGGTGCGCCCACAGCCGCGCGTACAGGCCACCGCGCGCCAGCAGGCTGCGATGATCGCCCTCCTCCACGATGCGGCCGCGGTCGAGCACGATCAGCCTGTCCATCGCGGCGATGGTCGACAGGCGGTGGGCGATCGCGACTACCGTTTTGCCCTCCATCAGCCGGTAGAGGCTGGCCTGGATCGCCGCCTCCACCTCGGAATCGAGCGCGCTGGTGGCCTCGTCCAGCAGCAGGATGGGCGCGTCCTTGAGCATCACCCGCGCGATCGCGATGCGCTGGCGCTGACCGCCGGAGAGCTTGACGCCGCGTTCGCCGACGTGGGCGTCGTAACCCCGGCGGCCGTGCGGATCGCTCAGGGTCTGGACGAATTCGTGCGCCTCGGCGCGCCTGGCCGCGGCAATCATGTCGGCATCGGTCGCGTCCGGCCGGCCGTAGAGGATGTTGTCGCGCACCGAGCGGTGCAGCAGCGAGGTATCCTGCGTCACCATGCCGATCTGGGCGCGCAGGCTGTCCTGGGTGACATGGGCGATGTCCTGGCCGTCGATCAGGATGCGGCCCTGCTCGACGTCGTAGAAGCGCAGCAGCAGGTTCACGATGGTGGACTTGCCCGCGCCCGAACGGCCGACCACGCCGATCTTCTCGCCCGGCCGGATCACCAGGTCGAGGTCCTCGATCACCTTGCGCGCCTGCGGCCCGGTGGCGCCGTAGGCGAAGCCGAGCTGCTCGAAGCGGATCTCGCCGCGCTCGACCCGCAGCGGCCGGGCATCCGGCCTGTCCACCACCAGATGCGGCCGCGCCAGCGTGTTGATGCCGTCCTGCACCGTACCGACATGCTCGAACAGCGAGGCCAGCTCCCACATCACCCAGTGCGACATTCCGTTCAGGCGCAAGGCCATCGCGGTGGCCGCCGCCACCGCGCCGACACCGACCTGTCCCTGGGTCCACAGCCACAGCGCCACGCCGGCGGTACTGAGGATGAGCCCCATGCTGAGGCTGTGATTGACCACCTCGATGCCGCTCACCAAGCGCATCTGACCGTGCACCGTGGTCATGAACTCCTTCATCGCCGCGCGCGCGTAGCCCGCTTCGCGGCCGGCGTGGGAGAACAGCTTCACCGTGGCGATGTTGGTGTAGGCGTCGGTGATGCGCCCGGTCATCAGCGAGCGCGCATCGGCCTGGGCGCGCGACACCCGCGACAGCCGCGGCACGAACCAGCGCAGCGAGGCCAGGTAGCAGGCCAGCCAGCCGAGGAAGGGCAGCAGCATCCAGGCGTCGAAACCACCGACCACCGCCGCCAGGGTGATGAAGTAGATGATGACGAAGACCAGGATGTCGGTCAGGATCAAGCAGGTGTCGCGCACCGCCAGCGCGGTCTGCATCACCTTGGCCGCGACCCGGCCGGCGAACTCGTCCTGGTAGAAGGCCATGCTCTGGCCCAGCATCAGGCGATGGAAATTCCAGCGCAGCCGCATCGGAAAATTGCCGGCCAGGGTCTGGTGCTTGAGCATGGTCTGCAGCGCCACCAGCACGATGCTGCCGACGATGACGGAGCCCAGCAGCATCAGCGTGCCGCCCTCGTCTGCCCACAGATGTGCCGGCTCCACCCTGGCCAGCCAATCGACGATGCGGCCGAGCATGGCGAACAGCAGCGCCTCGAAGGCGCCGATGGTGGCGGTGAGCAGGGTCATGCCGAGGATGAAGGGGCGCAGGCCTTCCGTCCCCGCCCACAGGAAGGCGAAGAAGCGGCGCGGCGGCGTGGCCGGCGGCGCTTCGGGATAGGGATCGACCAGGTTTTCGAACAGGCGGAACAGACGGGACACGGGCTTCTCCAGGGCGGCCGCAGCACGAAGCGGCCGGGTGGTCGACAAGCTGTATACCAGAAGATGCCCGACGGCCTCATCGCGCGGACCGGGATCCATGCGCGCGACTGGATGTCCGGCACGTCCTCGCGCTAAGCTCGACATGACACACAGGAGCAGGGAGCCACCATGATGCGATACGACTACCTGGTGATAGGCGGCGGCAGCGGCGGAGTCGCCACGGCGAGGCGAGCCGCCGAGTACGGCGCCAAGGTGCTGCTGATCGAAAGCGGCCGCCTCGGCGGCACCTGCGTCAACGTCGGCTGCGTGCCGAAGAAGCTGATGTGGTACGCCGGCGGCATGGCCCATGCGCTCGCCGACGCGGCCTCGTACGGATTCCATGTCGATGACCACCGCTTCGACTGGGCCGCCCTGAAGGCTGCACGCGACGCCTATGTCGGCCGGCTCAACGGTATCTACGCCGACATGCTGGACAAGGCCGGCGTGCGTCTGCTGCGCGGCCATGCCCGTTTCGTCGATGCCGGTACGGTCGAGGTCGACGGCCACCGCCACCACGCCCGCCACATCGTCATCGCCACCGGCGGCAAACCGCAGCTGCCCGACCTGCCCGGCGCCGAACTCGGCATCAGCTCCGACGGTTTCTTCGCCCTCGACCACCTGCCACGCCGGGTGGCGGTGGTGGGTAGCGGCTACATCGCGGTGGAACTGGCCGGCGTGCTCGCCGCGCTCGGCAGCGAGGTCACCATGCTGGTGCGCGGCGACACCCTGCTGCGCCCCTTCGATCCCATGCTGCGCGAGGAGCTGATGACGCAGATGAGCGATGCCGGCATCCGCATCCTGACCGGTACCCGGCCTCATGCCCTGCGCCGCGGCGCCGACGGCGCGCTGCGGGCCGACTGCGGCGAGCGCACGGTGGAGGCCGACACCCTGATCTGGGCGATAGGCCGCCACGCCAACACCGACGGGCTGGACCTGATCGCCGCCGGCCTCGCCCCCGACGACGACGGCAACATCGCCACCGATGCCTGGCAGAACACCGCCGTGCCCGGCATCTACGCCATCGGCGACGTCACCGGCCGCGCCGAACTCACCCCGGTGGCAATCGCCGCGGGCCGCAAGCTCGCCGCCCGCCTCTTCCTCGACCAGAGCGAGGCTCGGCTGGACTACGACACCATCCCGACCGTGGTCTTCAGCCATCCGCCCATCGGCACCGTCGGCCTCACCGAGGGCGAAGCGCACCAGCAGTACAGCGACGTGAAGATCTATACCAGCCGCTTCACCGGCCTGTACCACGCGCTGACCGCCGCCAAACCGCGTACCGCGATGAAGCTGGTGTGCGCCGGTCCAGAACAGCGCGTGGTCGGTTGCCACATCATCGGCGAAGGCGCCGACGAGATGCTGCAGGGCTTCGCGGTGGCGATCCGCATGGGCGCAACCAAGGCCGACTTCGACAACACCGTCGCCATCCACCCCACCAGCGCGGAAGAGCTGGTGACGATGCGCTAGGCCCCAGCCTACAGTGGCGCCAGATCCTCGCCACGCAGTCCCACCAGCAGCGCCTTGCCGTCCGCATCCACCCGGAACTCGCCGAAGCGTGCCTGCGCCCAGCGCCCGCCTTCGCCCTCGGGGAAATAAAAGGCGTCGGTCACCAGCACCCAGCGGCCGCCGCGCGATACCAGGCGGATCAGCAACTCGTCGGCCTGCAGCGCGCTGCCATCGTCGGGCCGGCGCGCGGTGACCACGCCGCGCGCATCCACGCGCAGCACCAACCGCGGGTTATCGAGCGCGAAGGGATCTGGATCCTCGCCAGGCCGTTCGCCCCAGCCGAGGAAATTGAGCGCCATGTAGTCGCCCTGCATCAGCGAGCGCGGATCGACCGGCGCCAGCGGCACGAACACCGGCCGGCCGTGGGCGATCAGCCGCTCCTTCTGCACGATCGCGCCGACCGCGACCAGCACCACCGCCACCGTACCGAGCGCGATCGCCCAGCCCGCTCCACGGCTGCCGCGCGCCACCACCGCGCCGGCCGACGCCGTAGCGTCCACACCATTCGCGGTAGCGTCACCACTTGCCGCAGCGGCCGTAGCCGTCGCCGTGCGCGCCCCCCACGCTGCCAGCGCGCCGAGCACCGCGCCAGCGCCGGCCAGCACCCCGGCCTTGATCGCCAGCGGCCAGGCGAGCTGGTAGTAGAAGGCGCCGACGATCCAGGCCGCGGCCACCAGCGCCGCCAGTGCCAGCACGCGACGGCCGCTCACGACGCAGATCGCGGCGGCGAGCAGCACCGCCCCGAGTGCCGGCATGAAGGCGGCGAGCACCGCCAGCGCAACGGCCACGCCGCCACACCATGGCTGACGCAACTGCGGCCAGCAGCGCGCCAGCCACAAGCCCGCGCCAACCGCCAGCAAGGCCGACAGCATCGCCCAGGCTCCGGGAAGATAGGCGCCGGCGCGGCCCGGCCCATCGCGGAGCGCATCCGCCAGCTCTAACGCCGCGCCCACCCCCATGTTGGCGCCGAGCAGGAAGGTGGTGCCCGACCACAATGCGAACGCCGCCAGCACGGCCACCAGCCAGCCGCCACCGATGGCCTCGATCGCTGCGGCCACGCCTGGCCGTCCATCGGCCAGCGCACGCCGCTGCCACCCGAGCAAGGCAATCCAGCCCCCAAGCTGCACATGGAGCACCACGCCCGGTGGCAGGAAGAGGCCGAGACCGCCGTAGGCCAGATCGGTGACGATCAACCAGGCCAGCACCGCGGCGGCCGCCCCGAGCAAGCCGCGCAGCCAGGCCTGCGGCACCGCCGCGGCGACGCCGAGCGCGAGCACCGCCATCACCGTCGCCGCCACCGTCTCGGAGCCGCTGTCCAGCAAACCCATCGCGATCAGCCCCGCGCCGGCAAGCAGGCCGGGCATCGCCAGTTGCTCGACGAACAGCGAAAGCCCGGTACTGCGCAACACCATCACCGCGCCGGCGAGCAGCAGCGCGCCGACGACGATGGCGCCGATGCCGCTGTCGACCAGATCGGTCGCCAGCGCCACGAAGCCGAGCAGCGGAATCGCCGCCAGCCAGGCCCCCAGCCCGGTGAGCAATACCACCGGCCAGGGCCGGCCGCCGTCGGCGGTGGCCTGCTCGCCGGCCGGGATCAGGCCAGCGGCGGCCGCGGCATCGATCAGTTGCTGCAATCGTGCCCGGCTCATGCCTGCTCTCCCTGGGCGTGACGGCGGATCAGCGCCAGGATCGCGGCCACCGTGGCCGCGAGCAGCAGCGCGGCGGCGATGCCGAGCACCAGCAGGCCGCCGACCTCGCCGCCACCATCCAGCAGCAGCCGCGCCAGGCCGCACACCAGCAGCAGGTTGAGGCCGAGTCCAGCGGCGCTGACGCAATACACATCGAAGGCCCGCGGCGTGGCGAACAGCGCCGCCGCAGCGCCAAGTGCGATCAGCCCCAGCAGGTAGAGCAGCGGCGCGTCGTCGAACAGCCCGACCAGCGCGCCGGCGGTGATCGCCGCGGTGGCGAGCGTCACCGTCAGCCGCGCCGACCACGGACCGGCCCCGCTCCAGCGCCGCAGCGGCGCGCTCAACGCCGCGGCAAGCGCCAGCCACAGCAGCCAGGACAGCAGATGCACGCCAACCGCGCCGCCGCGCCACCAACTGTGGCCGTTGTAGGCGTACAGCCACAGCGACAACGCGCTGCCGGCGACCAAGGCCCAAGGCGCCCACAGCACGTCGCTGCGCACGCCCAGCGCAAGCGGCAGGCCAAGCACCGCCCACAGCGCGAACAGCTGCCAGGGGTCGGCGCCGGTCTGGTAGGTCTGGCCGAAATAGGCGAACACCCCGCCGGTGACGAGGAAGGCGAGCAGCGCGAGCGGCGCGCGCAGGCGCGGACGCAGCGCCGCGCCCAGCCCCATCGCCACCACCGCGCCGATCAACAGGCCGAAGCGCCCGAAGCGGCCGAACACCGCCCAATTCGCCGCCACCCACAGGATCAGGCCGAAGCCGCCCAGGGCCGCGGCCAGCACCGCCACGCCGCGCACCGCGAGCGGGCGCAGCGCCGCCGGCTCGCGCCCGAACCCGGCGAGATCGAGCAGCCGCGCGCTGGCGCCGGCATCGAGGCGGTGGCGGGCGGCGAGTTCATAGAGGCTGAGACGCAGGTTCAAACGATTCTCCCGGTGGGCTGCGTGAAGGCGGTGAATGGATGGCGGGCAAAACGGTGGGGGGTTCCCCTGCATCATGGGCGACGTCGCGGGGAAATACAGCCCCGGATCATATGCGCTTAACATTCACACACCAACCGGAACCCGACTGGCGAAGACGCTCAGCCGGTCATGGGAGCGCTTTGGCCAGTGTGGAGAGGGGCGTTGAGCGCCGTCGCACTGCTACCCCATCCCTCCAACCCGGGAGTCTCCGCTTCGCTGCGCCGCTCCGGCAGCGCAGAGCGATGCGCGGCGGAACCCCGCCTGCCCCCTTGAAGGCGAGGGCGCAAACAGGTCGGCCCTCAGCCGCCCTCGCCCGCGCCGCGGATCTTCGCCAGTGCCATCGATGCCGCGGCGGTGCGGGTTTCGACGCCCAGTTTCTCGAACACGTGCTCGAGGTGCTTGTGCACCGTGCGCGGACTGGAGCCGAGGATGTCGCCGATGTCGCGGTTGGTCTTGCCGCGCGTCACCCAGTACAGGACCTCGGCCTCGCGGGTGGTCAGGCGGAAAGCGGCGATCAGCGCCTCGATCGCGCTGGCGTCGTTCTCCTCGCGCAGCACCACCAGCCATTCTTCCTCTCCGGTCTGGTCGTGGAAGGAAGCGAGCAGGCGGCGCGGGCCGTCGGCCACCACCAGCGGCGACACTTCGCGGCGCTCGCGCCGGGCCAGTTCGGCCGCGAGTATCCATTCGATCAGGCGCGGTGGCGTCACCTCTTCCAGCGCGGCGCGCTCGCCGTCGAACCAGCTGCGGATCAACTGGCGCGCGAGCGGCGTCTGCCACACCAGCTTGCCGTCGGTAACGCGCACCGCCACCGTGGCCTGGCCGAAGGCGTCGAGCGCGCTTCGGGCCTGCTTCATCTGGCGCGCGTTCTGCACATGGGCGGCGATGCGCGCCAGCACTTCGGCTGGCTTGATCGGCTTGGTCACGTAATCCGCGCCGCCGGCGGCAAACGCCGCCACCACGTGCTCGGTCTCGGTGAGGCCGGTCATGAAGATCAGCGGGATGGCGCGGGTGATGAAATCCGCCTTCAGCCGGCGTGCTACCTCGAAGCCGTCCATGCCCGGCATCACCGCGTCGAGCAGCACCACGTCGGGCAGGCTCTGGCGGGCGCGGGCAAGTGCGCTCTCGCCATTGGTGGCAACCAGCACGGTATAGCCGGCCTCGTCGAGCGCGTCGTGCAGCAGCGAGAGGTTTTCCGGCACGTCGTCGACAATCAGCACGATGCCGGCCGACTGCGGCATGGAGACGGGATGGGGGATGGCGGAGGGCGGGGTCATTGCGGTACTTCGCTCCGGCGCAGGATCTCGTGCATGGCGTCGAACTGGAACTGGCGGGCGAGTTCGCGCTGCACGCGCACGAACTCGGCGCAATCGGGATGGGTGCGCTCGATCTCGGCAAGCTTGGTGAGGATGCCGCGCAGATAGCCAAGCTCGATCAGCTGTTCGAGCTCGTGCACGGTGTCGGCGGGCGGGCGCACCAGCTGCGGCGCACGCGGCGGCGGCAGCGGCTCAGCCGGCGCCGCGGCGCGCTCGGCCCACACCCAGTCGAGCTGGAGGCGGCGGCCTATCCAGTCGAGCAGGTCGTCGACCCGGATCGGCTTGAGGATGAAGTCGTCGGCACCGATCCCGGCATCGTTGTCCAGGCCCTTGTCGAAGGCATTGGCGGAGATGATGGCCACCGGCACCTCGTCGAACCCGGCCGCACGTAGCCGGCGGATGGTTTCCCAGCCGTCGATGCCCGGCATGGCGAGATCCATGAACACCAGATGCGGACACAGGGCCGGCACCATCTCCAGGCATTCGTAGCCGGAGGCCGCCTGCGCGACGTCGAAGCCGAGCGGTTCGAGCAGGCTGACCAGCAGTTCGCGATCGACCCGCTCGTTGTCCACCGTGAGGATGCGCCGGCGCACGCCCTGGTAGCCGATGCGCTGGGTGCGCGGCTGTACGGCCTCGGCCTGGGCGCCGTGCACCTGCGGCAGGAACAGGCGGATGCGGAAGGTGCTGCCCGCGCCCGGCACGCTATCGACGCCGAGCTCGCCGCCCATCAGGTCGGTGAGCATCTTGCTGATCGTCAGCCCCAGCCCGGTGCCGGTGGTGGTGCGCGCGCTGCTGCCGCGGGCGAAGGGTTCGAAGATGTGCTGCAGCTCGCCGGCGGGTATCCCCGGACCGCTGTCCTCCACCTCCACCAGCGCGATCTCGCGCCGGTAAGTCAGCCGTACCCGCACGCTGCCGCGCGGAGTGAACTTGATGGCGTTGCCGATGATGTTGATCAGGATCTGGCGCAAGCGCTTCTCGTCGGCGCGCACCACCTCCGGCAGCGTGCCGACCGCCTCGAATACGAAGTCCAGCCCCTTGTCGCGCGCCTGCAGCTCGAACATGCCGACCAGCTGCTGGACGAAAGCGGGGAAGGCCAGCGGCCGCATGTCGAGCGCAAACTTGCCGCCTTCGATACGGGCGATGTCCAGCGTGCCCTCGATCAGCGACAGCAGGTGCTCGCCGCTTTTCTTGATCACGCTCACCGCCTGGCGGCGGTGCGGCGGGATGGCCTCGTCGCCGTCCAGGATCTGGGCGTAGCCGAGAATGCTGTTGAGCGGGGTGCGCAGCTCATGGCTGATAGAGGTGACGTAGCGGCTCTTGGCCTGATTGGCCTGCTCTGCGACGCGGCGGGCGTTCTGCAGCTGCTCGTCGGTGCGGCGGTGGGATTCGATCTCCTGCATCAGCAGCTGGGTCTGGCGGTTGGATTCCTCCTGCGCCACATGGCGGCTCTTGTGAGTGAGCACCATCCACCACACGCCGATGCCGCTCACCAGGACGAGCGCGGCAAAGGTTTTCAGCAACACGCCCTGCAGGGCACCGCGGGCGACGTCCGGGCCGAGCGCCAGTACCTCGTGGTAATAGAGCGTGCCGAGCAGCAGCAGCAGGAAGCCGGTGACCCCGCCCATCAGCAAAAAATAGTGGCCGAGCCCGCCGTCGATGTAGGGTTGCAGCCCGCCCGGCACCAGCCTCCGCACCAGCGCCGACCATTGCGCCGACAGCCGCGCATGCGGCTTGCACAGGTCGCCGCAGCGGGCATCGAGCGAGCAGCACAGCGAGCAGATGGTGCCCTGGTAGGCCGGGCAGTGGCTGGTGTCTTCCGGCTCGAAGGCCTGGCCGCAGATCACGCAGCGCCGGGTCGCCACCCAGGCCTTGCCGTCGTTGGCGACCCGCTCCGGCGGCCGCGCGAGGTAGTAGCGCCCTTTCGTGGCCCAGGCGATCAGCGGCGAGGTGAGCAGCGCCGCCACCAGCGCGATGAAGGGTGCGAACGGCTGCCAGGCCGGGCCGAAGACACCGACGAAGGTGGACACCGACAGGATGGAGGCGACCAGCATCGCACCGACCCCCACCGGGTTGATGTCGTAGAGGTGGCTGCGCTTGAACTCGATTCCCGGCGGCGACAGCCCCAGCGGCTTGTTGATGACGAGGTCGGCCACCACCGCCACCATCCACGAGATGGCGATGTTGGAGTAGAGCCCCAGCACCTGGCCGAGCGCCTGGAAGACGTTCATCTCCATCAGCAGCAGGCCGATCAGGATGTTGAACACCACCCATACCACCCGGCCGGGATGGCTGTGGGTCAGGCGCGAGAAGAAGTTGGACCAGGCGAGCGACCCGGCATAGGCGTTGGTGACGTTGATCTTGAGCTGCGACACGATGACGAACAGCGCGGTCACCGCCACCGCCCACATCGCGCTGTCGAACACGGCGGAGAAGCCGAGCAGATACATCTGGTTGGGATCGACCGCCTTTTCCGCCGGCACGCCGTCGCGCAACAGCATCCACGCCAGCAGCGCGCCGCCCAGCATCTTGACCACGCCGATCAGCACCCAGCCCGGCCCGCCCAGCACCACGCCGGCGAGCCAGCGCCAGCGGTTCTGCTCGGTGCGTGCCGGCATGAAGCGCAGGTAGTCGGCCTGCTCGCCCATCTGGGTGATGAGCGCGGCGCCCACCGTCATCGCCGCGGCGAAAAGCTGCAGATCGAACATGCCGGGCTGGCCCTTCTCGCCCGGGTACTGCCACAGCCCGGCGAGCGCCGCCGGATCCTCGCGCAGCAGGAAGAAGAAGGGCAGCGCCAACAGGAACAGCCATAGCGGCTGGGTCAGCGTCTGCAGCCGGGAGATCACCGTGACGCCGTGGGTGACCAGCGGAATCACCACCAGCGCGCAGACCAGGTAGCCCCACACCGGCGGAATGCCGAGCGCCAGTTCCAGCGCATAGGCCATGATCGCCGCTTCGAGCGCGAACAGGATGAAGGTGAAGGAGGCATACACCAGCGAGGACAGCGTCGAGCCGATGTAGCCGAAACCGGAGCCGCGCGTCAGCAGGTCCATGTCCACGCCGTGGCGCGCGGCATAGAGGCTGATAGGCAGGCCGGCGAGGAAGATCAGCAGCCCGAGCGCGAGGATGGCCCAGAAGCTGTTGACGAAGCCGTAGCTCACCAGCATGGTCGCGCCGACCGCTTCAAGCACCAGGAAGGAGGCTGCGCCGAAGGCGGTGTTGCCGACGCGGAATTCGGTCCATTTGCGGAAGCTACGCGGCGTGAAGCGCAGCGCGTAGTCTTCCAGCGTCTCGTTGGCGACCCAGGTGTTGTAGTCGCGGCGGATCTTGACGACGCGCTGCACCGGATCGTGCTCGCCGGCGGCAGCCGGCACCGCTGCGGCAGGGGCGGCGGGAGCAAGGCGGGCGTCGGGGTCGGCGGCGTTCATCGTCAACGGGCAGGGGCGGATACGATAGGCTGGCGCTCCATTCTAGAGCAGCAAGCCGCCGCATCCGCCCCTGCGCGCGCAATCACACGCGCGGCGTCGTCCGGGCTGCCGCGATTCGCCTGCGGCAACCCGGCGAGGCTTACTCAGCGCTTGGCGCCACCCGCCTCGCGCAGGGTGTCGGCCAGCAGCGCGGCCTTGTCGACCTGCAGCGGCAGCGGCGCGTCCGGCGGGCAGATGGTGGCCGGATCGATGCCGGCGCGGTCCTGGCCGACTTCGCTGGCCGGCGGCAGGTCGTCGCGGGCGACGTCGAGCGCGCTCATCAGCTTACCGAGGCCGTTCAGCGTGCGCGCCTGGGCGATCACCTGATCGTAGCGCGCATTGGTGTAGGCGCGGCGGGCCTGGAAGTATTCATTCTCGGTGTCGAGCAGGTCGAGCAGGGTACGCTGGCCGATGTCGAACTGGCGGCGGTAGGCCTCGCGCGCCTTCTCGATCGACAGCTGGTGCTGGTCGAGGTAGCGCAGTTGCTCCACCAGGCGCTGGCTGTCGTTGTAGGCGATGGACAGGGTCTGGCGCAGGTCGCGGCAGGCCTTTTCGCGCAGATCCCTGGACTGGTTGAGCTGCTCGGCGGCCTGGCGGAGGCGGGCCTGGTCGGCGCCGCCGCGGAACAGGTTGTAGTTCAGCACCAGCTGGACGACGCTGTCGGTCGAGCGGCCGCTGACGCCATCGAGGTTGTGGTCGATCGCCTTGTAAGCCTGCAGGTCCACGCGCGGGTGATAGGCCGAGCGGCGGCTGTCGACCAGCGCCTGGCCGGCGCGCACGTTCTCGACCGCCGCATTGAGCGCGGGGCTGGTGTTGAAGGCCTCGCGCAGCGCTTCGCTGGCGTTGGCCGGCAGCGGACCGGCGGCAAGCTTGTCGCCGAAATCGCCCAGCGCTTCCGGCGGCATTTCGCCGACCAGGCGCAGGTAACGGGCGCTGACGTCGTGCAGGTTGGAGACTTCGGTCAGCAGGTTGGACTCGGCCAGCGCCAGGCGGCCGGTGGCCTGCTCGAGGTCGACCCGGCGGCCCACGCCGGCACCGGCGCGCTCGCCGATCTGGTCGGATATCTGTTTGTGCTCGACGTAGTTGGCCTTGGCCAGGCGCACCAGCTCGCGGTAGCGCAGCACATCGCCGTAGGCGCGCACCACTTCCAGCGCGGCGCCTTCGGAGGCGTCGACCAGTTCGTAGTAGCGCGCCAGCTTGGCGTAGCCCATGCGCGCGACTTCGCTCTTGGTGAAGAAGCCGTCGTACACCATCTGGTTCAGCGACAGGGTGGCGTTGCGGTGGGTATAGTCGTCCGTACCGGTGTTGGGCCGCGTCAGGCGTTCGCGACCGATGCTGGCCGAGACGTCCACCTGCGGGTAGTAACCGGCGCGCGCCGTCTCCTGGTCGGCGTCGGCGGCCTGGAAACCGTGCCAGCGCGCCTGCACCTCCGGGTTCGTCACCACCGCCTTGCGCACTGCGTCGCGCAGCGCCTCGGGCGCCGCAGCGGCCGCCGGGGCGATCTGCAGCGTGGATAGAACGGCGAGACAAACCAGGGTACGAACCTTCTTCATGACCTCTCCAGATGATTGAATGCGGCTGCCAGGGCACGGTGTTCCGCCCCAGCCTGAGCAGTGCGGGATGATATCGGACTACCTTGCTTACAAAATGCCAAGTACACAACATTGCGGAAAAAAGTCGCACTGTGATAGCCGCATACCCAAAACCGGGTGTTCTCCGCTAATGTGTCGAGGTCCCACGCCGTAAACAGCAGATGCCCTTTTCCTCCCTCCGGCCCAGCGCCCTGATGCAGCGCCGCAGACGCCATCCGCGCGGTCGCCTGCTGGGCGCGCTTGCGGCGGGCATGGTGGTGGCGGTGATGGGCGGCACCGTAGCGGCACCCGATCTCGATCGCATGCAGACGCAGGCCCTGCAGCGTTTCGGTAGCACGGCTGCAGAGACGGTGACCGCTTGGCGCCGGATGCTGGCCGAGAGCGAGGAAGACCGCGAGCTGGACAAACTCGCCCGGGTAAACAGTTTCTTCAACCGTCGGCTGCTGTTCGAGGACGACGCCGTCGTCTGGCGGCAGAACGACTACTGGGCGACGCCACTCGAGACCCTGGGCAAGGGCGCGGGCGACTGCGAGGACTTCGCCATTGCCAAGTACATGAGCCTGCGCCTGCTCGGCGTGCCGGCCGAAAAGCTGCGACTGATCTACGTGCGCGCGCAGATCGGTGCCGCCGGCAGCGGCGTGTCGCAGGCCCACATGGTGGTCGGCTATTTCGCCAGCCCCACCGACGAACCGCTGGTACTCGACAACCTGATCGGCGAGATCCGTCCGGCCGCACGCCGGCCCGACCTCTTCCCGGTCTTCAGTTTCAACAGCGAAGGACTGTGGGTCGCCGGCGCGACCACCTCGTCCGCCGACCCGACCGCGCGCCTGTCGCGCTGGCGCGACGCCCTCGACCGCATGCAGCGCGAAGGCCTGACGCTGCCGCAAACACGATGAACCCCGTACAGACTCTCTCCGGAATCCGCCGACCATGTCCCTGATCAAGCAACTCTGGCTCGCCATCGTCCTGGTCACCGTGCTTTCGCTGGGCGGCAGCTTCGTCGTCAGCACCCTGTCGGCGCGCCACTACCTGCAGCAGGAACTGGCGGTGAAGAACATGGACAACGCGGCCTCGCTGGCACTATCGCTGTCGCAGATGCCAAAAGACCCGGTAACCGTCGAACTGCAAGTCGCCGCCCAGTTCGATACCGGACACTACCGCGCGATCCGGTTGACCGGCCCCGGCGGCGAGACCATTGTCGAGCGCAGCTTCGACGACCCGCAGACCGAGGCGCCGGCCTGGTTCGTGCAACTGGTACCGATCGAGACCCAGCCCGGCGTCGCCCAGGTCCAGGACGGCTGGAAGCAGTTCGGCACGCTGTCGGTGGAAAGCCACAGCCGCTACGCCTATGCCTCCTTGTGGCAAGCCACCCGCCAGCTGCTGTGGTGGTTCGTCGGCGGCGGGTTGCTGACCGGCCTGATCGGCACGCTGGCGCTGAAGTTCATCACCCGCCCGCTCGACCGCATGGTCGAACAGGCCGAGGCCATCGGCGGCCGCCGCTTCATCACCACGCCGGAGCCGCGCACGCGCGAGTTCCGCAGCGTGGTGCGGGCGATGAACACCCTGTCCGGCCGCATCCGCACCATGCTGGCGGAGGAGTCCCAGCGTCTCGAAGCCCTGCGCCGCCAGACCCAGCACGACGAGCTGACCGGCCTGTTCAACCGCAACCAGTTCTTCCGCCAGCTCGACGCCGCGCTGGCGCGGGAGGACGCTAGTGCCGATGGCGGACTGCTGATGGTACGCATCGGCGATCTCGTCGAACTCAACCAGCGTCTCGGCCGCATCGAGGTCGACCGCATGCTCAAGACGCTTGCCGAAGCCTTGCAGGGTTTCGTCGCCAGCCGGCCAGGCTGGGACTGCGGCCGCCTCAACGCAACCGATTTCGCCGTGCTCGCGCCGGGCGAACTCGACCCCGCCACCGCCGCCGAGGCGCTGGCGGCAAGGCTGGAAGAGGCGCTGGCCCCGGTCTGTGAAGCGCATCGTCTCGACCTCGCGGCGACGGCTTACTCACCGGGTGAATCCCGCAGCCAGTTGCTGACCCGCCTGGACGGTACGCTTGCCGCAGCCGAGCAGCACCGCGAAGGCGGTGTGCTGGTGGCCGCCGCGGCCGACAGCGACGCGGCGCACTACAGCGCCGGCGAATGGCGCGGGTTCCTTGAACGGGCACTGGCGGCCGGCGACGTTCGACTGGCACGCTTCCCGGTCGTGGACGGCAAGGATGGCGTGCTGCATCACGAAGCGCCAGTGCGGCTGTTGCTCGACGGCGACTGGCAGAACGCCGGACGCTTCATGCCCTGGGCGTCGCGCCTGGGCATGATGGCGGCAATCGACACCGCTGTGGTGCGCGCCGCGCTCGCCACCCTGGAGACCGAGCCGGCCACCACGCTGGCGATCAACCTGTCGGTGGAGGCGCTGCGCGACCCTGCTTTCCGCGACACGCTCTACCAAGCGCTCGAAGCTGCGCCCGACTGCGCACGACGGCTATGGATAGAAGTGCCGGAGCACGGTGCGCTCAAGCATCAGGTGGAATTCCGCGCGCTGTGCCTCGCGCTGCGCCCGCTGGGCTGCCGCATCGGCCTCAAGCACGCCGGCCCGGCCTTCTCGCGCATCGCCGAACTGCACGACCTCGGCCTGGATTACATCAAGGTGAGTGCCGCCTTCATTCGCGACATCGACAGTTCGCCCGGCAACGTCGCCTTCCTGCGCGGACTGTGCACCATCGCGCACTCGATCGGACTGCTGACCATCGCGGAAGGGGTCAGCACGGCGGCGGAACAGGCTGCGCTACCGGACCTCGGCCTGGACGGCATGACGGGCCCGGCGATCAGCGCGACTCGGCCGGGCGCCCGGCAGACGGCCTCGCCGTCGGACGGCGAGGCCGAGTGCACACGCTGAATCAGAGCAGGCCGCTGTCGTCGTCGAGCAGGCTGACCGCGCTCAGCGATTCACGCAGCGAGCGGCGCTGCAGCAGCCGGTTCTGGGCCGGGATTGGGAGATCGGTGAAGCGGATCACATCCTTGGCCAGCAGGGTGTCGATCAGATCTTCCAGCACCCGGACGAGGCCCAGGTCGGAACTCACCAGTGCCGCAAGCGCCTCGTTCGGCGCGGGAGCCGGCGCGACACGGCGGGTGAAGGCGGCCACGGCCGGATCGGCCGCATCCAGCCACTCCGTCGCCGTTGCAGTCGCGACAGCCGCGACGGCAACGATCTCTCCGGATGGATCTCGCTCTACAAAGGGCATTGCACCGCCTCCGCCTGGTCGAAAAGTCAGTTGCCGAGCTTCCTGCGCTGGATCGCGGTATCGAAGATGGACAGGTAGCGCTCGGCAACGCGGTTGATGTGAAAGCGCTGCTGCGCATCGGCCAGCGCATTTTCGCCCAGATGATCGAACTTGTGCGGCGCGTCGATGATCTCGGTGGCATAACGCACCCAGCTCGCGATGTCGTCGTACTTGCACAGCAGGCCGTTGTAGCCGTGGCGTAGCACCTCCGGTACGAAGCAGCGGTCGCTGGCGACGATCTTCTTGCCGCGGAACAGCAGTTCGAACAGGCCCCAGTTGGCCGAGCCGAACTGCAGCGGGTAGAGGAACATGTCCATCGCCTCGACGTAGCTGGCGAAGTCGTCGTAGCCGGCGAAACTGACGTGCTGGAAGCTGGCCCCCTCGCCCAGGGTGATGCCCTCGCGTTCGAGCACGTATTGCATGAACGACGCCGGTCGCGACTCGGCCGGGAAGTTGTTCTGCAGGAAGGCTTCCTCGTAGCTGTACAGCACCTTGGGCGCGCCGCAGAAGACAAAGCGCACCTGCGGCCGGACCTTGAGGATTTCCTTTGCGATCAGGATGAACTGCTCGAAACCCTTGGCCGAGGACAGGTCGCGCGCCGAGAAGCCGATGTGGAAGACGCCTTCCTCCTTGGCGAAGGTCGACGGCTTGCGGGTGATGTTGAAGCCTTCCATCTGCGGCACGATGCGCTCGTGCAGGCAGGTCGGGAACATCGACTTGGCATAGACGCTGGGCACGATCACCAGATCGCTCTTGAGCGCCTGGTGATAGCTCGTCATCTCGAACACCTTGTCGCGGTAGGTGGCGTAGTCGGGCTGCGGATACTTGGGGTCGTGGCCGTGGTGGCCGAAGGAAGGGAATTCGATGTAGGTGATGATGGGAATGTCGAATTCGTCGAACAGCTGCAGCGGGAAGCCGCCCGAGCCGTGCGCCACGATGAGGTCGATGCCGGTCTTCTTGAGCAGCTCGGAGACCGCCTGCTTGATCAGGAAGGAACGCTGGATCCGCGCTTCGAGGTTCTTGGTGTAGAAGTAGGTCTGCGGATTCTCGGCGGCCACCGGAAACGGCACGAGATTGGGAATCCTGTCCTTGTTGGCGTTGTACACCGAAGTGGTGCACAGAAACCAGGAATGGGCCAGGCCTTCGCCGTTCAGGTGCTCATGCAGGGTCTGGAACTGGCCCAGCCCTTCGTGGACGAACAGAACCCTCATCGATACCTCTCGTCGTCAATAAAAGAACAAGGCGGCGGGCCTCAGCCCGCCGCCGTCTGCCGCGAAAGTCCGGATTACTCGACCGTCGGCGTGTTGTTGTTGAGCAGCGGATTCACCGGAT
This sequence comes from Azoarcus sp. DD4, assembly GCF_006496635.1. Lineage (NCBI taxonomy): Bacteria > Pseudomonadati > Pseudomonadota > Betaproteobacteria > Rhodocyclales > Zoogloeaceae > Azoarcus > Azoarcus sp. DD4. The sequence continues at coordinate 855,984 of NZ_CP022958.1, read as the reverse complement.
CGGTCTGGAAGGCGGCGAGCGGATCGGAGGCGCTACCGCCGGTTCCGCCGGTGCCGCTGTCGCCGCCGTCGATCAGCGCATCGCTCTGCGGCAGCACGTCGCCGGCCGCCAGCGAATCGCCGATCACCGATTGGCTCTGCACCGTGTCGGTGGCCGTGTCGGTCACCGTTGCGGTATCGGTGACGGTGTCGGTTGCCATCGAGAGCGTCACGGTTTCGGTGTATTGGCTCACGGTGACCGTTTCGGTGTATTCCGTCACCGTCTCGGTGGCCGAGGTCACGGTTTCGGTCAGCGCCGTACCCGTCACCGTCTCGGTGCCGCTGGTCACGGTTTCCGTGTCCGTGATGCCGGTCACCGTCTCGGTACCCGCGGTCACGGTTTCGGTCAGTGCCGTACCCGTCACCGTCTCGGTGCCGCTGGTCACGGTTTCCGTGTCCGTGATGCCGGTCACCGTCTCGGTACCCGAGGTCACCGTTTCGGTCAGCGCCGTACCGGTCACCGTGTCGGTGCCTGAAGTCACCGTTTCGGTCAGGGCGGTGCCAGTCACCGTCTCGGTACCCGAAGTCACCGTTTCGGTCAGCGCCGTACCGGTCACCGTGTCGGTGCCTGAAGTCACCGTTTCGGTCAGGGCGGTGCCAGTCACCGTCTCGGTACCCGAAGTCACCGTTTCGGTCAGCGCCGTACCGGTCACCGTGTCGGTGCCCGAAGTCACCGTTTCGGTCAGCGCCGTACCGGTCACCGTCTCGGTACCGCTGGTCACCGTCTCGGTCAGCGCCGTGCCGGTCACCGTGTCGGTACCGCTGGTCACCGTTTCGGTCAGCGCCGTACCGGTCACCGTCTCGGTACCGCTGGTCACCGTTTCGGTCAGCGCCGTGCCTGTCGCCGTCTCGGTACCGTTGGTCACCGTTTCGGTCAGCGCCGTACCGGTCACCGTCTGGGTGCCGGAGGTCACGGTTTCAGTCAGCGCGGTGCCGGTCACGGTTTCGGTGCCGGAGGTGACGGTTTCGGTCAGCGCCGTGCCGGTCACGGTTTCGGTGCCACTGGTGACGGTTTCGGTCAGCGCCGTGCCGGTCACTGTCTGGCTATGGGTCTCAGTGACGGTCTGGGTGATTTCAACCTCCCGTTCGCCACCGGCCTGGACACCTCCGATCGTGAACCTGCCACTCTGATGTTCGATACGGAAGTCGTTGAAAGGCGTATCGGAAGTGATCGTGATGTCGTGCTCGCCCTTCGGCACGGAATAGGTCGTGGTGACACCATTGACCGTTACGTTGATCTCGGCGCTCCCACCCACCACGTTAACCTTCATCACCAATTCGTAAAGGTTGGCAGGCCCGTCATCCATGGTGACGACAACGTTTACCGCGTCGTGATACGGGTCGGTCCCGTTCATGTTCGCGTCGTCGACACCAAGCCAGCCCTCCCTGGTGTTAACTTCGTGACCAGCGTCAGGCGTGAACTCGATCCGCAGACCGTTTGCAACGATGTACCCAAGTGACGGCCCACCCGCCTGAATATCGTGGTCCGTGGTGACGAATGGCGTGGTGGTGGTGGTGACGGTCTCGGTCAGCGTGGTCCACGTTTCAGTGGCCGAGGTAACGGTCTCGGTGAGCATCGTGCCGGTGACGGTCTCGGTGCCGGAAGTGACCGTCTCGGTCAGCGCGGTGCCGGTCACGGTCTCGGTGCCCGAGGTGACCGTCTCGGTCAGCGCGGTGCCGGTCACGGTCTCGGTGCCGGAGGTGACCGTCTCGGTCAGCGCGGTACCGGTCACGGTTTCCGTGCCGGAGGTGACCGTCTCGGTCAGCGCGGTGCCGGTCACGGTTTCCGTGCCGGAGGTGACCGTCTCGGTCAGCGCGGTGCCGGTCACGGTTTCCGTGCCGGAGGTGACCGTCTCGGTCAGCGCGGTGCCGGTCACGGTTTCCGTGCCGGAGGTGACCGTCTCGGTCAGGTGTCAGTGCCGGAGGTGACCGTCTCGGTCAGCGCGGTGCCGGTCACGGTGTCGGTGCCGGAGGTAACCGTCTCGGTCAGCGCTGTACCGGTCACCGTGTCGGTGCCCGAGGTCACGGTTTCTGTCAGTGCAGTACCGGTCACCGTCTGGGTGCCGGAAGTCACGGTCTCGGTCAGCGTGGTGCCGGTCACCGTCTGGGTGCCGGAAGTCACGGTCTCGGTCAGCGTGGTGCCGGTCACCGTCTGGGTGCCGGAAGTCACGGTTTCGGTCAACGCAGTGCCGGTCACGGTCTCGGTACCGGTGGTGACCGTTTCGGTCAGCGCGGTGCCGGTCACGGTTTCGGTGCCCGAGGTCACGGTCTCGGTGAGCGTGGTACCCGTCACCGTCTGGGTGACGATACCGGTCACCGTGTCGGTAACGATGCCGGTCACCGTGCCGGTCACCGGCAGGATCACGGTTTCGGTCACGGTGATGGTCTCGGTCAGGGTCACCGTGACGGTTTCGGTCACGTTCTCGGTCGGCAGCACGGCGAGAACGCTGGGCGAGTCTTCGACCGAGGCCGGCATGAACAGCGGGGCTTCATCCTGGGCCAGCGCGGCGAACTCGAATTCCACCGGGGTGACGCCTTCGGCGATGCGCAGCAGGCGCACGAAGTTGTTGCCGGCGCCCCCGCCGCCGCCGGCCAGACCGGCCGCCGGCGCTTCGAGCGCGGCATCGAGATCGCCGCCCTGGTTCAGGGCCTGGATGACGCGCTCGATGTCGGCACCGGCGAGCTGGGCGTCCTGGGCCTGCGGACGGATGGTCTCGTCCATGTCGGCACTGACGGCGACCGTCTGCTTCTCGCCGATATCGAGGCGCGAACCATCGTTCATCGCCAGTTCGACATGACCACCCGCGGATGTGACGATGGTTTCGCCTTCACGCAGCACGTCGCCGGCCTTCAGCGGGCGCGTCTTTCCTTCGGAATCACGGGCAAAGGCATTGCCGGTGACGGCAACAACGGTAGCAACGGGCAGCGTGGTAGCCATTTCGGACCTCAATTCCACATTCAGGGATCCGGCCCATACGGACCAGGATGGGATTCATGACGATCCCATCCTAGCGAGCGACGCGGGGGGCGAACTATTGGACCAAAGGACAGGTCGTGAAACCCGTCACAGAGTTTCCAGGGCCTGACGGGTTTCACCGCCGGCGCCGATGCGCAGCGCGAGCTGCAGGCGGTCGCGCACGCCCAGCTTTTCGAAGGCAGCGCCGAGGTGCGCCTTGACCGTGCGCTCGGTGACGCCGAGCTGGCGCGCGACCTCCTTGTTGCTGAGGCCGGCCGCAACCGCCTGCGCGACCTCGACCTCGCGCGGCGACAGCGCGTCGAGCGCCGCATCGCGCGGCGCCGGCAGGCGCGGACGCAAGGCGCCGAGCAGGCGCGTCATCAATTCAGCGCCGACCCACAGGCCGCCATGCGTCACCACGGTTTCGATCTCGCGCAGCAGCGTCGGCGTCGCCAGCGCATGAACATAGCCGCGCGCGCCCAGCTCAAGCGCCGCCAGCGCCTCACCCTGGTCCGGCTGCAGCGACAGCACCACCACCTGGCAGCCTGCCGTCTCCACCAGGTCGCCTATCCTCGCGCGCCAGTCAGGCAGCTCGGCACTGAGCCACACGACATCGTCGGCGCCCACGGCGGTGTGAGCTGCGGCGGACACCACCATCGCATCGGGGAAGGCCTCCGCCCAGCGCGGCGAAGAAAACGAATTGCGGGTGATAAAGATGTGTCGTTTCATCGTTCTGACAATGCGTTGGCCTTGGCCCGAAGCACAGGCTTGAGCAGGTAGGAAAGAATGGTCTTCTTGCCGGTGAGGATGTCCACCTCGGCCACCATGCCGGGGATGATGGGCAGGTTCTCACCCAGCGACGATTCCCGCGTACGGACGCGGACGACGTAAAAGGCGCCGCCCTTGGCGTCAACCACTGTATCGGCAGAAATCTGCTCGACTTCAGCCTCCAGACCGCCGTAGATCGAAAAATCGTAGGCCGAGAACTTCACCAGGGCGTCCTGCCCGGGGCGCAGGAAGGCGATGTCGCTGGGCTTCACCTGCGCCTCCAGGATCAGCGCGTCGTCGAGCGGCACGATCTCGACCACTTCCTTGCCCGGCTGCACCACACCGCCGACGGTATTGACCAGCAGGCGCTTGACCGTGCCCCGCATGGGCGAACGGATTTCGGCATGCTTGACGCGGTCGGCCAGCATCCGGCTGCCCTGGGTCAGGCTGCCCAGGCGGGCCATGGTGTCGGACAGCTCATTGCGCAGCTGATTGCGAACGTTGAGCTCGATTTCCTGGATCTTGCGCGTCGACTCGGCAATCGCCGACTGGATGCGCGAAATCTGCGCCGCGCTCTGCTCGCGCTCGCCGCGCAGGCGGGCGACGTCGCGCTCCAGCCGCAGCAACTCCACCTCGGATACGGCACCGGAGGTGGCCAGCGGCTTGGTGACCTTGAGTTCCTGCTGCACCAGTTCGTAGGCGCGGGTGGCGTTCTCGTTACGCGCGCGGACCTCGTTCAGCTCCTGCTCGCGCTGGCGCAGCTGGTCGCGGGCAATCGACTGCTGAGCCTCCATCTCGGCGCGGCTGGACTCATAGAGCCGGCGCTCGTGGTCGACGATCTCGCGGGCCTCTGCCGCCAGTTCGGGCGGCACCACGAAAGGCGTAGCCTGGGTAAGCGCCTCGAGCCGGATGCGCTTGGCCTCGAGCGCGAGGTACTCGGCGCGGTTTTCCAGCAGTGACGACATGAAACGGGTCGGATCGACCTTGAGCAGCAACTCGCCGGCCTCGACCACCTGCCCCTCGCGCACGGCGATGGTCTCGACTACGCCGCCGTCGACCGACTGGATGATCTGCAGCTGGCTCGACGGGATCACCTTGGCCTCGCCACGCGTAACCTCGTCGACCTTGGCGATCGCCGCCCAGCCCAGCAGCAGCACCACCACCACCGCCGTCACCCGCAGCATGGCCCGGGCACGCAGCGGCTCCTGCTGCAGGCGCGCCCAGTCGGCATCGCTCGCCCAGTCCAGGCTGTCGTCGCGCTCGATTTTCGACAACCGCGCCAGCATGCCGCCGAACAGACTGTTGCCCACGCCGGAAAAGCGCGTGGCGAGCCCACCGACGCGCCGGAACACCCCTTGCTCGAAGCCGGCCATCAGCCTGCCCTCCCGATGCGCCCCTGGCGCAGGGCTTCGACCACCTGCGCCTTCGGCCCGTCGGCGACGATGCGCCCGCCATCGACGACGATGACGCGGTCGACCAGGTCGAGCAACGAGGTGCGATGGGTGATCACGATCATGGTCTTGTCATGGGCAAAGGCACCGAGCCGGCGCTTGACGCCGTCCTCGCTGGAGTGATCCATGGACGCGGTCGGTTCGTCGAGCAACAGGATGGGCGGATCGTTGATCACCGCCCGCGCGATTGCCACACCCTGACGCTGCCCGCCCGACAACGATTCGCCGCGCTCGCCGATCAGCATGTCGAAGCCCTGCGGATGGGCATTGACGAAGTCGATGATGCCGGCCACCTCGGCGGCGCGAATCACGTCGGCGTCCTCGGCAAGCGGCGCACCCATGGTGAGGTTCTCGCGCAGCGTGCCGTAGAACAGGGTGACGTCCTGCTGCACATAACCGATGTGGCGGCGCAGTTCGGCCGGATCGAGCTGACGCAGGTCGATGCCGTCGATCAGCACCGCCCCGGCGGTCGGCCGGTACAGGCCGAGGATCAGCTTCTCCAGCGTGGTCTTGCCCGAGCCGACGCGGCCGAGCACGCCGACCCGCTCGCCTGGACGGATGCGGAAGGACACGCCGCGCAAGGCCTCGGTCTGCTGGCCCGGGTAGGTGAAACCGACGTCGCGGAACTCGATTTCGCCCTGGAAGCTGCCGCGGGTGATGAAGGTACTGCCCTCGGGCCGCTCGACTTCGCGCTGCATCATCTGGTCGAGCGATTCGAGCGCAGTCGACGCGTTGTGATACTGGATGAGCAGGCCGGCGACCTGGCCGATCGGCGCCATCGCCCGCGAGGACAGCATGTAGCAGGCCACCAGGCCGCCCATCGAAAGCTCGTTGCGGCCGATCAGATAGACGCCGAGCACGATCATGCCCACGTTCACGATCTGCTGCATCATCATCGTGCCGTTGGTCGCCGTCGCCGACAGCAGGCGCAACTGCGCCGCCACCCGCGCCAGCAGGGCCGCGCTCTTCTCCCACTTGCGCTGGATGGGTGCCTCGGCGCCGAGCGCCTTCACGGTTTCCAGGCCGACCAGCCCTTCGACCAGCGTGGCGTTGCGCTGAGCACCGGCGCGATAGGTCATCTCTGACAGCTCGTGCATGCGTCCCTGCACGCTGAGCGCATAGAGCAGCACCAGCGCCACGCCGACGACGAAGGGCAGCAGCAGCAGGGGCGCAATCCACGCGATCACCACCAGGAAGACCAGCGCGAACGGCACGTCGATGAAGGAGACCACGGTGGCCGAGCCGATGAAGTCGCGCACCGATTCGAAGGCGCGCAGATTGGCCGCGAAGGAACCGGCCGAAGGCGGCCGCTCTTCCATGCGCATGCCCAGCACCCGCTCCATGATGTGGGCGGAGATCTTGACGTCCGCACGGTTGCCGGCGAGGTCGACGAAATAACCGCGCAGCGTGCGCAGCACCACGTCGCCGATCAGTACCACCAGCACGCCGGCCGCCAGCACCCACAAGGTCTCGACCGCGTTGTTGGGCACCACGCGGTCGTAGACGTTCATGGTGAACAACGGCATGCCGAGCGCAAACACGTTGATCATGAAGGCTGCCAGCAGTACGTCGCGGTAGAGCGTACGGCTCTCGGCGATCACGCCCCAGAACCAGTGATGGCCGCGAGCCGCCCGTACCACCGGCGTACGCGCATCGAAATGCACCTGCGGCCTGACGTGGATGGCATGGCCGGCGTAGCGGTCGAGCAGATCGGCCCGCGCCATGTCGACCACCGCCTCGCCGAGCTCGGGAAAGACAACCTGCGCGCGACTCCGTTCCGCGTTCCAGCCGACCAGCAGGCAGGCATGTTCGCCGTCGAGCAGCAGAATGGTGGGCAGCAGCGCATCGTTGAGCTGCTCGAGGGGGCGGCGCACGATCTGACTGGTAAGCCCGGCGCGCTTGGCGGCACGCCCGAACAAGGCGGGCGTCAATCCCTCGTCGCCCACCGGCAGCCCCGCCAGTACGGCATCACGCGTCATCGCAACGCCGTGGGCCCGCGCCGCCAGCAACAGGCATTCGAGTAGATCATGGCGGCCGTGCCCGCCTCCCGTCCCCTCCGCAGCACCGCCGGCTGCGGCCGACGGGCGCGTCGCCGTTTCCGGGGAAAAATCCGTTACCGATCCTTCAGCCACCGACAGGCACACCTCAAACAGACAAATTAAACCGCTGCACGCCGGTCGGGGCGTGATGTCAGCGGACCCGCATCCGATCCCGGAATGACACCCGCTCGCCTGTGCGGTACCGTCGGACGCAGCTCAGGACATGGGGAAGCCGGCTTGCCCAGGATGCGGTCATGGGCAAAACGTTACGAATTGTCGCACGCAGTCCGCCGCGCCAGCGTGACTCTGTTTGCACTTGCGCCGGCTTTCCGCGCTTGCAGCGCGCGGGACCGGCTTCCAGAATGAGACCGGCACCCACTTTCACGCCGGAGACGACGATGACTCCCGAACAACGCCACTTCTCCCGCATCCGCTTCCAGGGCAGCGCCGCACTGTTGATCGGCGACGACGAATACGCCTGTACGGTCTGCGATCTGTCACTGAAAGGGGCGTTGGTAGCCGCCAGCCTGCCGGCCGTTCCACCGCTGGGGGAGCGCTGCCTGCTCGAACTGCGCCTGGACGACGAGGCCACGGTGCGCATGGAAGGCGACATCGCCCACACCGAAGACGGCCACATCGGCTTGGTCTGTCGCGACATCGATCTGGACAGCATCACCCACCTGCGCCGCCTGCTCGAGCTCAACCTCGGCGACGCCGGCCTGCTCCATCGCGAATTCGCCTCACTGATCGGCGCCTGAACCCGGCAGGCCGCCCGGCTGCGCCTGCGGCGCACATTAATGCTACACTGTTGCAGTTTCCACGCCGACCGGGAGCCCCTGTGCGTACCCCTTCGCGCTTCGCGCCGCGCAATGGCGCCAACTCGACGCGCCGCCTGGTACAGCCCACGCATGGCGCCGCTTCACCGCGCGAGCTGATCGCTGCCCATGGTGGCCGGGTCACCCGCACCCGGGTCGCGGTGATCGAGACTCTGCAGGCCAGCAGCCACCCCCTGTCGCACGATGAACTCGGCCACGCGCTCGACGACGCCGCCATTCCGCACGACCGGGTAACGCTGTACCGGGCGCTCGAATGGCTGGTGGAGCAAGGCATCGCCCGCCGCATCGCCGGCAGCGACCGTGCCTGGCGCTTCGAAATGCTGCGGGCGGACGGCCATCGACATGCGCATTTCCACTGCGACCGCTGCGGTCAGGTGGTCTGCCTCGAAAGCCTGCAGCCGGCCTTCGCTGTCGCACTGCCGGAAGGCTACCGACTGGACCGTGCCGAGCTGGTGCTGCACGGCGCCTGCGCCGCCTGCGGCCGCGAACCGGAACCGCCGCTGCACGACGACAACGAGTGACGCAAACGGGCCACACTGCAACCGGACTGCATCTGCAAGGCGCTTACCGACCCTATATGTCACGACACACTCACAGCCATGGCGACCATCACGCCCACCACGGCGGCCATCAACACATTCAGCCGCTGCCGTCGGGAGGTCCGCTGGGGGCCGGAGCCGGCGTACGCCTGGCGGTCGCCGCGGGCGCAAGCGCCCTGCTGTGGCTGGCAGTAGGCTGGGCGCTGGCCTGACATGCACCCCGCCCCGCCCGCGTTGATCCGCCTCGACAACCTCACGCTCGGCTACGAGCGCCATCCGGCCGTCCACCACGTTTCGGTGGAGATCGCGCCGGGCGCGCTGGTTGCTGTCGTTGGCCCCAACGGCGCAGGAAAATCGACCTTGCTGAAAGGCCTGGCGGGCGAACTGCGCCCGATCGGCGGGCACATCCATCTGCCCACCGTCGGCCGCCAGGGCATCGCCTACATGCCGCAGCGCAGCGAGATGGACCACAGTTTTCCGGTGTCGGTGTTCGACATGGTGGCGATGGGCCTGTGGCACGAGATCGGCGCCTTTGGTGGGCTCAAGCCGGCGCAACGGCGCCGGGTGGAGGCCGCCCTCACCGCTGTCGGGCTGGTCGGCTTCGAAGCGCGCTCGATCGGTTCGCTGTCGGGCGGCCAGCTGCAACGCGCCCGCTTTGCCCGCCTGATCCTGCAGGATGCGCCCATCATCCTGCTCGACGAGCCTTTCGCCGCGATCGACGCCCGCACCGTTGGCGATCTGGTGCGGCTCATCCTCGACTGGCATGCGCAGGGCCGTTGCGTGCTCACCGTGGTGCACGATTACGAACAGGTCCGCCGCCACTTCCCCACCTGTCTGCTGCTGGCGCGCGAACTCGTCGCCTACGGGCCGACGGCGGATGTGCTGACCAACGAACGCCTCGCCCGCGCCCGTCGCCTGTCGGAGGCCTTCGACGACTATGCGCCCGAGTGCCATGTCGAGGACACGGCGGAGACAATGCGATGAGCCTCTTTTCGCTGGTGGGCGACTACCTCGTCAGCCCCTTTGCCGATTTCGGCTTCATGCGCCGCGCGCTCGCCGGCTGCCTGGCGCTGGCGCTGGGCGCGACGCCGGTCGGCGCCTTTCTGCTGCTACGGCGCATGAGCCTGATGGGCGACGCGATGAGCCATGCCATCCTGCCCGGTGCGGCGCTTGGCTACCTCGCCTTCGGCCTGTCACTGGGCGCGATGACGGTCGGCGGAATCGTCGCCGGTCTGGTGGTGGTGTTTGCCGCCGGCGCAGTCACGCGCGCCTCGGTGCTGAAGGAAGACGCCAGCCTCGCCGCGTTCTACCTGCTGTCGCTTGCCGCCGGGGTGATGATCGTGTCGCTGCGCGGCAAGAACCTCGACCTGCTGCATGTGCTGTTCGGCTCGGTACTGGCACTGGACGACGGCTCGCTGACGCTGATCGCGGGCATCGCCACCGCCACCCTGTTCGGCCTTGCGCTGCTGTTCCGGCCGCTGGTGCTGGAGTGCTTCGACCCCTCCTTCCTGCGCGCGGTCAGCCGACTGTCGCCGGTGGCGCATTACGGATTCCTGGTGCTGGTGGTACTCAATCTGGTGGCAGGCTTTCATGCGCTCGGTACGCTGATGGCGGTCGGCATCATGATCCTGCCATCAGCCGCGGCCCGGCTATGGGCACGCAAGCTCTCTACGATGCTGGCGGTAGCCATCCTGATCGCCTTCGGCAGCGGCCTGGGTGGCCTGCTGCTGTCCTTCCACGGCGACGTTCCTGCCGGCCCGGCCATCGTGCTGATCTGCGGGCTCGCCTATTTCGCCTCGCTGATCGCGGCACCGGGCGGCCTGCTGGCCGGCCGCCTGCCGGTACGACGCCACCTCGAATCCTGACCTGACCGAACTCCGGAATCCACGATGCCGCGCACGCCAGACCTGCTCCGCCGCACGCTGTTCGCGCCGCTGCACGCTTTGCTGTTTGCCGCGCTGACGCTCGGCGCAACGGCCGTGCAGGCCGCAGCTGTCGAAGTCGTCACCAGTTTCAGCATTCTCGGCGATTTCATCCGCCAGGTCGGCGGCGAGCGCGTCACCGTCCACGCCCTGGTCGGCAGCGACGGCGATACCCACGCCTTTCAGGCCCGCCCGTCCGACGCCCGCCGGATCGGCAGCGCCACGCTGGTGGTCGCCAACGGCCTCGGCTTCGACGACTGGCTGATCCGGCTGGCGCGCTCCGGCGGCTACCGCGGCGAGGTGGCCATCGCCAGCAAGGGGGTGAGCACCATGGAAATGGCGGGCGACGCCCACGACGACAGTCACGGGCATGATCGTCACGCGGTCGACCCGCACGCCTGGCAGGATGCCGGCAATGCCCAGCGCTATGTCAGCAACATTGCCGAGGCGCTCGCCGCAGCCGATCCCGCCGGTGCTGCCAGCTATCGGGCCAATGCCGACCGCTACCGCGCGACACTGAAGGCGCTCGACGCCGAAGTACGTGCCGCCATCGCCACCCTGCCGGCGGAACGGCGCAAGGTCGTGAGTTCGCACGACGCCTTTGACTACTTCGCCCGCGCCTACGGCCTGCGCTTCCTCGCACCGGTAGGCGTGTCGAACAACGCCGAGCCGACCGCACAGGGCGTGGCGCGGCTGATACGGCAACTGAAAGCGGAAAAGGCGCCGGCTGTCTTCATGGAGAATATCGCCGATCCGCGCCTGATCGAACGCATCCGCTCGGAGAGCGGTGCCCGCATAGGCGGCACACTTTACTCCGATGCGCTCTCCGCCCCCGACGGCCCGGCGCCGGACTACCTCACGCTGATGCGCCACAATACGCGCAGTCTGGTCGAAGCGCTGGCGCCAGCCAGATAGCCGGCCGCGCCGGTCAGCCACCGGCGCGTTGCAGCCGTTTCAGCAGAAGCGCAGCAGCCTGTCCGCCTGCTTGGGAAAATGCGCACGCAGTTGCTCGCGCAGGCCACCGGCCAGACCCGAGCAACGCGCCGTATCGGCGGCGCCCAGGCTTTGCGAGAATGCGGTCAGCGTATCGCGCAGCACACCGCCGAGGTCGGCATCCTGCAGGGTTTCACGCAGCGTCGCACGGAAGTCGCCGAAGGCCACGCAAGCCGCTGGCCGGTCGCCCTCCTGCATGCACTGCACGACTACCGAGAGTCTGTCCTCGCCCGCTGCACCGGATTCGATAGAGATTGAATTCGCAAGCATTGTCGGATTCCTCACCAGATTGACCCACTTACTTTCTTCAAAGCATTTTCCACGCCACTTCCCGCCGCGATGTTGACCTGGCGCAAGGCACGGAAAAACCGGTTGCTCAAGCCAGCGCCTGTTGCAGCAACTGGGCAACATGCAGCGGCTGACGACCGGCGCCGTCACGGATCTGGTGACGGCAGGAGAAACCGTCCGCCAGCACCGGCGCGGTGGCTGCCGCCGCACGCACGGCCGGCAACAAGGCGGCCTCGGCCAGGCGCCTGGACACCGTCTGCGTGTCGGCCTGCAAACCGAAGCTCCCCGCCATGCCGCAACAGCCGGATTCGACAACGCTGTGCGCGAAGCCCGGAATCAGGCCTAGCACAGTGCTGACGGCCGGCATGCCCCCGTAGGCCTTCTGGTGACAGTGGCCGTGCACCAGCGCCGGCGGCATCGCCAGCGGCTTCAAGGCCAGCTTCAGGCGGCCGGCCGCGTGTTCGCGCGCGAGAAACTCCTCGAACAGGAAGACCTGTCCGGCCAGACGACCGACCGCGTCGCCCAAACCGAGGCTGAAGTACTCATCCTTCAGCATGTAGAGACAGGAAGGCTCCAGACCGACCACCGGCAGGCGCGCGGCGATCGCGGGCTGAAGCGCCGCCATCATCCGCCGCGCTTCCGCTCGCGCCTCGTCCACCAGGCCGAAGGAGAGCTTGGTTCGTCCACAGCACAACGGCCGGCGCGGATCGCCGTCATCGGCCGCCGGCTGCAGGATCTGTACCCGGTAGCCGGCCGCTTGCAGCACCGCGACGGCCGCCTCCGCGATAGCCGGCTCGAAGTTGCGGCTGAAACTGTCGACCAGCAGCGCGACCGTCCTGCCCTGCGCGCCGGGATCACCATCGCCGCCAGGCGCCGGCGCAAATGGCCGTGCGGCAGGCTCGGGCAGGCGACGGCCGCGCGCAATGCCGAACCAGCGCTCGCCCAGCGCCGCCAGCAACGGGATGCGGTTGCGCAGGGCCACCAGCGCACCCAGCCACGGCCAGGCAGCGACCCAGTCGGTGGCCGAGGCCAGCAGCCGCGCGCCGCGCGGCACGCCTTCGCGTACGTTGCGCTGGGCAAGGTACTCGGCGCGCAGCAGCGCCATGTCGACACCGTTCGGGCACTCGCGCTTGCACCCCTTGCACGACAGGCACAGGGCCATCGCCTCTGCCAGCCCGGGGTCCGCGAAGTCGATGTCGTCGGCCCCGGCAGCCAGCATCGCCTCGAGTGCCTCGATACGGCCGCGGGTGGAATGTAGCGGATCGTCGGTGGCACGGAAGCTGGGACACATCACCCCCGGGGTATCGGTGCGCAGACAGGCCCGATTGCCGGTACACAGCGCCACCGCCTTGCCGAAACCGCCGGACGGCGGCGACGCTGTGGCTGCGAAGGCGGCGCCAAAGGGATCGCCGCCGAAAGGGTCGCCCATGCCAGCGTTGTCGTAGGCGGACCAGTCCAGTTTGGTTTGCATTGATGACCTCCTGGCTTTCATTAGCAAGCAGGAGGCCAGGCCGTCAGCCGGACGCTGGATGGAGAAGGCTGGCCTGAGCGCCGCCTCGTCTTGTCGGTTTTACGACAATGTCGCCAGGCTGTCAGGCGCCCGTCGTTTCGCCGGCCGCGCGGAACCAGTGCGGATTGGCCTCGCGGTAAACGCGCAGCCACTGCAGGGTGTCGGTGGTGAAGTCACGCGCCGCTTCCCACAATGCAATCGGGCCGACGCGGTCGGCGGCGAGCTCCTCGCCGAGGCTGGACCAGCGCGCCCAATCCACCTCGGGCAGGGCCGTGCGTGCGGCCGCGGGCAACGTTGTCGCGATTGCCGCCATGCGGCACAGGCGTTTGACGGTTTCGCCGCGCGTCAGGCGGCTGCGGGCAAGGCCGGCTGCGTCGACATCTTCGGTCAGCGTCAGGATGTCGGCGGCAAGCGTTTCGAGCAGGTCGTGCGGATTTTCGGTCATGGCGCTGGACGGAGTCGGTTGGCCCGCCCGGCCGGGCGGGGCCCGAGCAACCCAGCAAACATCGCGCCATGCCTTGGCGCAGGACGATGGTCGGTCAGTTGAAGATGTTGTAGAGCATCTTCACGCAAAGCAGGATCAGCACGCCGGCGAAGATCTTCTTCAGCGTAGCCACCGGCAGGCGATGAGCCAGCCCGGCGCCGATCGGTGCGGTCAGATAGCTCACCACGCTGACCAGCACCAGTGCCGGCAGGTAGACGAAACCCACCGAATAGGCCGGCAGCCCGCCGACGCTCCAGCCATTGATCAGGTAGCCAGCGGTACCGGCCAGCGCGATCGGCAGGCCGATCGCCGCCGACGTACCGATCGCATGCTGGACCTTGACGTTGCACCAGGTCATGAAGGGCACTGACAAAGAACCGCCGCCTATGGCCACCAGCGCCGACACACCGCCGATGCCGACGCCGGCCGCCCCCATGCCGAACACGCCGGGCAGATCGCGCGAGGGCTTGGGTTTGACGTTGATCAGCATCTGCAGCGACACGTAGGCCATGAAGATGGCAAAAAAAACCGCAAGCATTACAGTGTCGGCATGCGCGGCAATGAAGGTCCCGCCGAAGGTGCCGAGCAGGATGCCGGGCGTGATCCCTCGCACGACCTCCCAGCGCACCGCGCCATGGCGGTGGTGGGTACGCAGGCTGGAAATCGAAGTCAGCACGATGGCGGCCATCGAGGTGCCGAGCGCCATGTGGACGACCTGCGCCAGAGGGAAGCCCTGGGCGAGAAAGATCGTGGTCAGCATCGGCACCATGATGCCGCCGCCGCCGATGCCGAGCAGGCCGGCGAAGAAACCGACCACGGCGCCGAGCACCGGATAGGCCAGCCACCAAACATCAAATGCCATCGTCTTCGAGTCCCATCAATTCCCGGGTGATGAAATGCCATTCGGCCGGATCGACCGGAGTGATCGACAGCCGGTTGGCGCGTGCCAGGACGCGCATGTTGGCCAGTTCCGGGCGGGCGCGCAACTCGGCCAGCGCGACCAGTCGCGTCTTGCGCACGAACCGGACGTCGACATTGAGCCAGCGCGGCGACTCGCGGGTCGCCTTGGGGTCGAAATAGGGGCTGGCAGCATCGAACTGCGTCGCATCCGGGTAGGCTGCGCTCACTACCCGTGCAATGCCGGCGATGCCCGGCTGCGGGCAGCTCGAATGATAGAAGAACACCGCGTCGCCCACGCTCATCTGGTCACGCATCAGGTTGCGCGCCTGGTAGTTGCGCACGCCGTACCACGGCACCGTTGCATCCGGCCGCCGCGCCAGATCGTCGATCGACACGTCGTCGGGTTCGGATTTCATCAGCCAGTAGCGCATCGCCGTCTCCCGGACGGCGGCCGCTCGCTTCCGGTACGCGCGGATGACCACCGTCAACGCAAAAGGCACGGCGTATGCCGTGCCTTTTGCTGTTTGGCCCCCCGCCTGTGCCGTCTCCGTCGGGCATCCTGAACCTAGGGTTCAGGGAGGTCGCTTTCCTTCCGCCTCAGGCTCACCCGGCTAGGGGCATGCACACCAGCGGTGTCTATGGTCCGCAACCAAGTCTCTCGACATTGGTTCAAGGAATCTACGACTTCGACGAACACTGCAGGGGATTGATCTTACGTGCCTGGCAACCAGCCCAATCAACGCGGAACCCGCGTCAGAACAGCTTTTCCTGTTGGGCCAGCACCCCGTCCAAGCGCGCTTTCATGAGTTCGATTCTACGCTTCGCGGCCGGCATGTCAAACCCGTTTCCGCGTTGATGAAGGAGAAATTCGTGGGCGATATTCAGCGCCGTCATGACGGCCAGCTTCTCGCCGGACGAGCGGGTCTTGTCGGCCACTTCGACCAGTTTTCCGTCGAGGAAAACAGCCGCAGCGAGCAGTGCCTCGCGGTTTTCAGGGGCGCACGCCACCCGGTATTCCTTGCCGAGCAGCGTGATGTCGAGCGCTTCCATGCTGGCCTCCTCAGGCTTCCGGCAACTGGTCGAGCAAGGTTTCGAGCTTGTCGGCGGCAAGCTTGACCTTGTCCGCCAGGACGTGATTGTCGGCTTCGAGCTTCACCACCCGCGCACGCAGGTCGCGATTCTCGGCCTTGAGCCCGGCGTAGAGGCTGATCAGCTGCTCGAGCTGCGCTTCGAGCCGGGTCAGTTCGGGAGTCAGTTCGTCGTCCATGGCACCGATGGTAGAGGGCCCCGCAGGATGCGGTCAATACGCGCTGAAGCGCGCGCCGGCGGACGACAGCGACATGCTGCCGTCCGCGCATTTCGCATGCTCAGCGCTGCACCTGGGTGACGTCACGCACGGCACCGGTGTCGGCCGAAGTGGTCAGCGCCGCATAGGCCTGCAGCGCAGCCGACACCACGCGCTCGCGCTTGACCGGCTTCCACGCCGCACTGCCCTTGGCGTCCATTGCTGCGCGACGGCGGGCGAGTTCGGCATCCGGCACTGCCAGCGCGATGCGACGGTTGGGGATGTCGATCTCGATGGTGTCGCCGTCCTCGACCAGCGCGATCGCTCCGCCCATTGCCGCTTCCGGCGAGGCATGGCCGATCGACAGGCCGGAGGTGCCGCCCGAGAAGCGGCCGTCGGTCAGCAGCGCGCATTCCTTGCCCAGGCCACGGCTCTTCAGGTAGGAAGTCGGGTAAAGCATTTCCTGCATGCCAGGGCCGCCCTTCGGGCCTTCGTAGCGGATGATGACCACGTCGCCGGCCTGCACCTGTTCGCCGAGAATGCCCGCGACCGCGTCTTCCTGGCTTTCGTAAACCCGTGCCTTGCCGGTGAATTTCCAGATCGACTCATCGACGCCAGCAGTCTTCACGATGCAGCCCTTCTCGGCGATGTTGCCGTAGAGCACGGCCAGCCCGCCGTCCTGGCTGAAGGCGTTGGCTTTGTTGCGGATCACGCCCTTGGCGCGGTCCATGTCGAGTTCGTTCCAGCGGCGGTTCTGACTGAATGCCACCTGGGTGGGCACGCCGCCGGGCGCGGCGAGGAAGAAGTCGAACACCGCCTTGTCGTGCGCCTGCATGATGTCCCAGCGGCTCAGCGCCTCGCCCAGCGTCTTGCTGTGCACCGTGGGCACTTCGCGGTTGATGAGGCCGGCGCGGTCGAGCTCGCCAAGGATGCCCATGATGCCGCCGGCGCGGTGGACGTCCTCGATGTGCACGTCCTGCACCGCCGGCGCCACCTTGCACAGGCAGGGCACGCGGCGGGAGATGCGGTCGATGTCCTTCATGGAGAAGTCGACGCCGGCCTCGCGTGCCGCGGCCAGCAGGTGCAGCACGGTATTGGTGGAACCGCCCATCGCCACGTCGAGGCTGATCGCATTCTCGAACGCCGCGAAGCTTGCGACCGAGCGTGGCAGCACCGAGGCGTCATCCTGCTCGTAATAGCGCTTGGCCAGGCCGACGATACGCTGGCCGGCCTCGCGGAACAGGCGTTCGCGGTCGGCATGGGTGGCGAGCGTGGTGCCGTTGCCCGGCAACGACAGGCCCAGCGCTTCGGTCAGGCAGTTCATCGAGTTGGCGGTGAACATGCCGGAGCAGGAGCCGCAGGTCGGACAGGCGGAACGCTCGATGGCGTCGACTTCTTCATCGGAGCAGTTCTTGTCGGCCGCCTTGACCATGGCGTCGACCAGGTCGAGCGGGATGACCTTCGCTTCCCACTTGACCTTGCCGGCTTCCATCGGGCCGCCCGACACGAAGATGGTCGGGATGTTGAGGCGCAGCGCGGCCATCAGCATCCCCGGAGTGATCTTGTCGCAGTTGGAGATGCACACCAGCGCATCGGCCGTGTGGGCGTTGACCATGTACTCGACGCTGTCTGCGATGAGTTCGCGCGAGGGCAGCGAGTAGAGCATGCCGCCATGGCCCATGGCGATGCCGTCATCGACCGCGATGGTGTTGAATTCCTTGGCGACGCCACCGGCCGCCTCGATCTCGCGCGCGACGAGCTGACCGAGATCCTTCAGATGCACGTGGCCGGGCACGAACTGCGTGAAGCTGTTGGCGATCGCGATGATCGGCTTCTCGAAGTCGCCGTCCTTCATGCCGGTGGCGCGCCACAGGGCGCGGGCGCCCGCCATGTTGCGGCCGGCGGTGGAAGTGCGGGAACGGTATTGGGGCATTGCAGGACTCCGGACACTCTTCGGGACAGACGCAGGATTCTACCTCTCCAGGCGTCCGATCGGGCAGGCTCCGGCCACAGGCAACGCTCCGCTCAGACGGAGACGGCAGCGGCGAGGTAGATACCGATGTCGACCTCGTCGATCTGCCCGGGTTCGAGAAAGCGTTCGGCGTAGCGCCGATAGACGCCGGCGCTGAGAAAGAGCGCAAAGACGTCGGGGTCGATGTGACGCTCGCGGGCGAACCCCGCCAGGATGGCGATCGCCTCCGACAGGGTCTTCGCCTTCTTGTAGGGACGATCCGACGCGGTGAGCGCCTCGAAGATGTCCGCCACCGCCATGATGCGCGCCGGCACCGAGAGTTCCAGCTGGGTCAGCCCGCGCGGATAGCCGGAACCGGTGAGCGTCTCGTGGTGGGTACCGGCATACTCCGGCACGCGCCGCATGTTGCGCGGCAGCGGCAGGCTGTCCAGCATGATCACGGTCTGGATGATGTGCTCGTTGATCTTGAAGCGCTCCTCCTCGGTGAGCGTGCCGCGCCCTATCCCGAGGTTGTACACCTCGCCGAAGTTGTAGAGGTTCTCCGGCACTTTCACCTTGAACCCGTATCGCTCGTCGAAGTGTTGGGCAGCGGTGCGCGGCACCACGTGATGAGCCTTGTCGGCAAGCAAGGGCTCCACCGCCGGCAACGGTGCCGCCTGGCCGGCACGGCGGCGATGTTCCTCCTGCGACAGGCCCAGACGGTCGTCGAAATGGCGCAACCAGGTCTGGCGCGCGATCTCGCGCAGGCGGACGAGATGCGCAGGCGCCATTGCCTCGCCGCCGACGTTGCACTCGGCGACAAAGCGAAAGTCGTCGATCAGCTGTGCCTTGCGTGCCTCGAAGGCGGCAGTCGCAGCGGCCGCATCGCCGCCAGCGAGCAGCCGCGTCAGCCGTTCGATCTCGGCGTCGCGCAACAGCACCTCGAAGCGCGTGCGGATCTCGTGAATGCGGTTGTAGATGGTCTCCAGCTTGGTGGCTTTGTCGACCACGTATTCCGGCGTCGTCACCTTGCCGCAATCGTGCAGCCACGCGCCGATGCGGAATTCGCGCCACTCGTCTTCCGACACGAAGCGGAAGGCGGCCAGCGGTCCGCTGTCGACCTCGCAGGCGGCCTCGGCCAGCATCAGCGCCAGCTCCGGCACCCGCTCGCAATGGCCGCCGGTGTAGGCGCTCTTGGCATCGATCGCGCCGGCGATGATGCGGATCAGCGCGTCCATCAGGCTCTGCTGCGACTCGAGCAGATTGTGGTTGTCGAGCGCCACTGCCGACTGCGAGGCCAAGGCCTCGATGTACTGCACGATCTCCGCAGGGAAAGGCACGATCTCGCCGCTGTCGGGATCGGTGGCGTTGAGGAACTGCAGTACACCGATGACCTCGCCGCTGGTCGCCGTCATCGGCACGGTGAGCATGGAAACGGTACGGTAGCCGGTCTCGGCATCACTGCGCCGCGCGCCGGAAACGTCGAAGCGGGTTTCTGTCGCCGTGTCGTCGATCCGTACCGATTGCCGGTGCAGGGCCACCCATACCGCGACGAACTGTTCGTTGGGCGCGCCGGTGTGCGGATCGTGCAGGGGAATCTCCATCGCCGGCAGCGGGTCGTCACGGCTGCGCAGCGCGAAGCGCAGTCGCCCTTCCGCGGTCGTCAGCAGCAGCGAGGCGGCATCCGCATTGCAGAGCCGCTTGCCCACGCCGAGGATATGGCCGAGCAGCTTCTCGTGATCGCGCTCGGCCGACAGCTGCAGGCCGTTCTCGACCAGGCTCTCGAGTTTGTCCAGCGCGGCCTTCAAGGCCCGCGTGCGCTCCTGGATCGAGGCCTTCATGGTGCGGTGGGCCTCGCCCAGCGTATCGATCTCGTAGAACAGCGAGCGCACCCGCAACTGCCCGCTGAAATCGAGCCGCATCACCCGCTCCGAATCCTGCGCCAGCAAGCCGAGCGCACGCGAGGCATGGCGCGCGATGACGAAGGCGAGCGGCATGGACAGGCCCAGCACCAGCGCCGAGATCAGCAGGATTTCGTCACGCGCCTGCTCGATCTGGCCGCTGAAGGCGCTGACCGGTGCGAAGGCCACCACATGGAAGGCGGCCGAGCTGGCAAAGCGGACCTCGCGCCCGGCAAAGACGAAGGACTTGCCGCGCACGCTCGCCACCCTGCCGTCCAGCGAAGGCAGCCCATCAGCGTTCAGACTGGCGAGGAAGGGGTCGGCGGACTCGGCCAGCGGCTGCAACGCAGCCGGCTGCAGCGCGCCGAGTCCGCTGCTGGCATGGAAGACCAGTACGCGATGGCTGGTGTCGAGCACCACGGCACCGCCCGGCAGATCTCCGAGCGAGCCGCCCACGAAAGCGGCAAGCTCGCCCAGCGTGATGTCGGCGGCAAACACGCCCCCACCGCCGGCAAGCGCCTGCGACAGCGTCAGACCGAGCTCGCCGGATGACTGAAAGACATAGGACTCGGTAGCCTGCAGCCCCCCCTGTCGCAAGGCCTGCCCGAACCAGGGGCGCGATTGCGGCAGATACACCGCCTGCGCACTGCGCTGGCCGAGCAGACGGCCGGCCTCGTCGAGAAAGCGCCAGTTCTCGACACGATCGTCGCCCCGCTGGCGAACGATGGCGCGCAGGGCGAAGTAGGTATCGGCCGGCGCGGCGAGCGCCTCCGCGATGCGTGCATCGCGACGCACGCCGACGACTTGCAGGAATTCGCCGCTCTCCAGACCGAAGTAAAAGCTGTAGACCTGCGGGTTGACCCTCAGCTCGGCGATCAGGCCACTCACCAGGGTGCGATCGTCGAGGCGCCCATCGGCCGTGGTGAAGAAGCTGCCATCGAGCGCCGCCTGCGCGCTGACCACGCGTCCGACGCCGCGCATGGTCTCCTGCAGCTTGAGCGCGTTGCGATCGGCGATCTGGGCGAACACCGCACGGGCATGGGCTTCGGCCATGTCGCCGAAGCGGCTCAGCGCGCTGAGGAGGAACACCCCCATCAGCAGGATCACGAACACCACCAGCAACGCCGTCGCCACGTAGTGGAAACGGAACCGCAAGCCTTTCCATGCCGCCATCGTGCGCCCCCTGCAAGCTGATGCATGGCCGACCTCGACTCGCACCCAAGGACATTCTTCGCATTCCGCAGCTTTGCGGCATTGCGCAATACGGGCGAGCGGGGTAAAACATGGCCACATGCAAACGGCAACCGGAAAGGAGGCCTGCCGTGACCTTTCAACGACTTATCTGGATCTGCGCGCTCTGCGTCGCCAGCCTCGGCGTGCGCGCCGAGGACTTGCCAATAGGATACGTCAAGACGCTCACCGGCGACGCCGTCATCATCGGTAGCGCGGGGCCGCAGAGTGCGTTCGTAGGCAGCCCGGTTCATCGTGGCGACCGCATCCGCACGCTGGCTAACGGTAGCCTCGGGCTCACGCTGAAGGACAACACCATGATGTCGTTCGGCCCCGACACCGAGATCAGCGTGGACGAGTATCTCTACGCGCCCGCCCGCAACGAGTTGCGCCTGAGCACCCGCGTCGTCCGCGGCACCATGCAGTTCGTCTCCGGCATCATCGCCAAGCTCAAGCCGGAAGCGGTGACCATCACCACGCCGACCGCCACCATAGGCGTGCGCGGCACCCGCTTCCTGGTGAAGGTGGAGCAATGAGCACCACGCGCCCCGCCGGCACGCTGCGCCGCCTGGGCAGCCTGCTTGCCGCCGGCCTTGCGCTGACGACGGCCGGCTGCGCCCAGCGTTCGTATCTCGTGTTGCTCGAGGATGCTGACGGCTCCACCGGCAAGGTCGTCGTGGATGGTCCGCGCGGCCGCGTGCAGCTCGATCGTGCAGGCGACGCCGTCAGCCTGACGACCGACGGTCCCCGTCCGCTCGGCAGCAGCCCGCAACAGATCGAGGCCGACTTCGGCCCCGCCCTGAGCGCCCTGCCACCTCCGCCAACCACCTTCCTGCTCTACTTCGAGACCGCCGGTGCGCGCCTGACGCCCGATTCGCGCGCCAAACTGCCGGACGTGTTGAAGCAGGTACGTACCTACCCGGCTGCCGACATCTCCATCATCGGCCATACCGACACCGTTGGCAGCGAGGCCGACAACGAGGCCCTCGGCCTGGCCCGCGCCCGTGCCGTGAGCGGCATGCTGAATGGCGCCAGCATTGCCGCCCGCGCGATCACCATCACTTCGCATGGCGAACGCAACCTGCTCGTCCCCACGCCGGACAACACCGACGAGGCGCGCAACCGCCGTGTGGAGGTCACCGTGCGCTGAACCACGGCAGCGCTGGCCCCCCGCCCCCTATTTGGCATTGAGCACGATCAGATCGCCCCGCTCGCCGGCACGCAAGCGCGCGCACTGGAAGGCAACCAGGCCGTCACCGCTGCGCGCCGCCGCCAGCCGCTCGAAGGCCTGCAAGGCTCCCGGCTCGCCGGCGGCCAGCAAGGCGTAGGCCGCTTCGTACCCGGCATCCTCCGGCACACCATCCGCCAGCGGCTCGTACGCCATCAGCGGCACGGTCTTGCCCTGCAGCAGCAATCTGCCCACCGGCCGTGTCGGCACCGAGGGGCAGGCGTCGCGCACCGCAGCCGAGATGCAGATGCGCGTACCTATCCACTTGTTGGCCGACTCCAGCCGCGCCGCGACGTTGACCGGATCGCCGAGCGCGCGGTAGTCGAACATCGTGCTGCCACCGAAATTCCCCACGATCACCTCGCCACTGTGGACGCCGATGCGGGTATGGCCGAAGGCGATGCCGCGCGCCTGCAGCGTGGCGGCGTAGGCATCGGTGAAGCGCCGCAAGTCGAGGGCACAGGCCAGCGCGCGCGCGCCGTGGTCGTCCTGTACGAGCGGTGCCGAGAACAACACCGCGACAGCGTCGCCGACGATGCGGTCCAGCGTCCCTTGGTGGCGGAAGGCGATCTCCACCATGCCGGCAAGATAGTCGTTGAGCAGACCGACGGCCTCGGCAGGATCCAGATCCTCGATCAGACGGGTATAACCGGCGATGTCGGTGAACACGAAGCTGCAGACCCGACGCTCGCCCCCCAGCCGCAAGCTCTCCGGATGCCTCACGAGGTGATCGACGAGATTGGGCGACACATAGCGGGCAAAGGCCTGCCGCAGCCACCGCTGCCGCAGCTCCTCGCGCCGATGGCGGGCGACTCCGGCGGTGATGAAGACCGCGAGCACGGTCAGCGCCGGCAAGGCCGGATCGAGCAGCAGCCTGTGCGCGGCGAACGCCTGCCAGGCCGCCCCGCAGATACCCGTCACCATCAGCAAGGTCGCGGCGGCCGCCGGCACTACCCGCAGACGCAGGGCGAGCGCTGTCACCACCGCAGCGCCGACCAGCACGACCAACAGCTCGACCGCCTCGGCCCACCACGGCCGTAGCAACACAGCGGCATCGAGTATCTGGTTAAGTGCCTGCGCATGGATCTCGACCCCGGGCACGACCCCGCCGAGCGGACTGAAGCGCAGATCGAGCAGGCCTTTGGCCGAACTGCCCACCAGCACGATGCTGCCGGCCAGCTCGGCGGCGGGCACTTCACCCGCCAGCACGCGCCAGGCCGGCAGGTAAGGCGATTCCGGTGCCCGCGCATAATGCAGCCAGAGTTCCCCGGAAGCGTTGACCGGCACGCTGACGGCGCCGGTGCGCAATACTGCCGACGCGTGCCCCGCGCCGGGCTGGATCTGCAGGTTGCGCGCGCGCTGCGCCACCCGCAGCAACTCGAAATCGAGCGACGGCACCACCCCGTCCGCCAGGCCGAGCAGCATCGGCGCCCGCCGCACGATGCCGTCGGCGTCGGCGGCAAAGCTGATCGCCCCCAGCCCCGCCGCGGCGGATGCCAGCGCGGGCAGCGGCATGATCGCCTTGGTATAGCCCCCCAGCGGACGCCTGTCGAACTCGCCCACGGTCACCACGCGGAACGGCCAGGCCGGCGGCAAGCCCGTGCTCGCTCCGTACTCGACCGCAAAGCCGAGTACCGCCGGGCGCCCTGTCAGGCTGCGGACGAACTCGGCATCGTGATCCGGCAGGGCTCCCAAGGCTGCGCCGAGTGCAGGCGGCAGACCGGGCATTTCGGCCAGGCGCGGCGGCGAGGTGCGATCCGGTTCGGCGAACAGGATATCGAAGCCGACGGCTGCCGCGCCGGCCTGCGCCAGCCTGTCGTTGAGTGCGGCAAGACGCGTGCGCGGCCACGGCCACTGGCCAAGACGGGAGAGGCTCTCCTCGTCGATGTCGACGACACGCACCGGCCTGTCCACTGCGACGCGCGGCTGCCAGCGCTGGTACTGATCGAACACTGCGTGGCGCAGGCCTGCCGCCGGCGCCGGCTGCAGCACATGGGCAGTCGCGGCGCCGAGCACCAGGCCCACAAGCAGGATCAGGAGAGCGAAACGGGCGCCATGGCGCATCAGGGGCGGGACCGCGTGCGGCGACAGGAATATTCGCCCATCTTAACGGAGCGCGGCCGGACTACGACAGGTGAACACACGGGCGCAGGCGGACTCCTTTATCATCGCCCTCCCGCCCAGCCAGGAACCCGCATGGACAACGCACCCGCCGCCAATGAAGCAGCCTTCGACCTGAGCCCGGCGGAAATCCGCGTGCTCGGCGTGCTGATCGAGAAGGCCTTCGTCACCCCCGACGCCTACCCGATGTCGATCAACGGCCTGGTCACGGGCTGCAACCAGCTCACCGCGCGCGAACCGGTGATGGCCCTCAGCGAAAGCGAGGTGCAGGCTGCGATCGACAGCCTCATCGCACGCCGCCTGGTGACCCGCCGCGATCAGGCCGGCGCCCGCGTCGCCAAGTACGAACACCAGGTAAGGCTGCGCCATTCGCTGCCGCCTGCGGAGCAGGCCGTGCTGGCACTGCTGATGCTGCGCGGCCCCCAGACGGCAGGCGAACTACGCAACCGCTGTGAGCGCATGCACCGTTTCGACGATATCGCTGACGTCGAGGCCGTCCTCGAACATCTTTCCGAAAAGTACCCACCGATGGCCGCCCCGCTGCCGCGCACGCCGGGCACCAAGGAGATCCGCCATATGCATTTGCTCGGCGGCGAGGATGCGCTGCAGGCTGCCGCCGACGCGCTCGCCGGCAGTGCGTCGCCCAGTGCCGCACGCGGCAGGATGGCGGAACTGGAGGACGAGGTCCGGCGTCTGCGCGATGAACTCGACGCCCTGCGCAGCGCGTTCGAGACTTTCCGCAACCAGTTCGACTGAGCACACGGAGCCGCCGATGCTGGTCCACCCGCAGTTCGACCCCATCGCCTTTTCGGTCGGCCCGCTTTCGGTCCGCTGGTACGGGCTGATGTACCTGATCGCCTTTTTGCTCTTCGTCCTGCTCGGTCGTGCCCATGCCCGCCGCCGCCCCGAGCTCGGCTGGAACGGCCAGGCGATAGACGATCTGCTCTTCTACGGGGTGCTCGGCGTCATCGTCGGCGGCCGGCTCGGTGAAGTGTTGTTCTACCAGCCGGGCTACTATTTCACGCACCCGGCGGAAATACTCGCCGTCTGGAAGGGCGGCATGAGCTTTCATGGCGGCTTCCTCGGCGTGCTGGTGGCGATGTGGCTGTATGGGCGGAAGACAGGCCGCGGCTTCTGGCAGATCACCGACTTCATCGCGCCACTGGTGCCGACGGGGCTCGCGGCCGGACGCATCGGCAACTTCATCAACGGCGAACTGTGGGGGCGGCCGGCCGGCGCCGACCTGCCATGGGCGATGATCTTTCCCTGGGTCGACGATCTGCCGCGGCACCCGTCCCAGCTCTACCAGGCGGCCGGCGAAGGCCTGCTGCTGTTCGCCATCCTCTGGTTCTATTCCGCCAGCCCGCGCCCGCTGCGCGCGGTGTCGGCGGTCTTCCTGGTCGGTTACGGCAGCCTGCGCTTCGCTGCGGAATTCTTCCGCACGCCGGATCCGGGCATCTTCAGCGCCCTGGTCCCGGGACTGTCGACGGCGCAATGGCTGTGCGTGCCCATGGTCGTGGTCGGCGTCGTGCTGCTGATCGGCGCCCGGCGCCGGCCGCAGGCGCACTGAGGCACGCGGCGACTCAGACCTTGCCGGAACGCTCCGGCCGCGCTGCCAGCGCCGCCAGGCAGTCGGGCAGGAAATCGCAGGTCACCACCTCATCCGCGCCGAGCGCACGCGCCGCGCGCGCCGGCATGGAATCGAGCGCCGGCACCACCGATACCACGCAGGCACCTGGCGCGACCCGCTTGAGCAGTCCTACCAGGCGTGCCGGCTCGTGCTCGGCGATACGCCAGTCGAGCACGGTGACATCGGGTCTCAGGCGGAAAAACAACTGCATCGCCTCACTCTCGCTGGTCGTCCGACCGACCACGAGGATCTCGGTGGAACCGGCCAGATAGCGGTCGATATGCGCGCAGCACAATGGATCAGGCATCGCCAGCATGATGCGCAACGGCACCACGGGCGGACTCTCCGACGGCGATCTCTTGTGCAACAGAATCATTCACGCATACCTCCTCTGCCACGATGGCATAAGCGGCGCGCATCATCAAGAACCCAATGCGGGGAACGCCGCCGCCGCGCTTCAGGGGGCTGGCAAACCGGCCTGCTGGGCGCGCTTGCGCGCGGTGATGTCGAGATAGGTTCCCACCAGCCGCAGCGGCGAACCGCCCTCATCGCGATCGACGATCTGCCCCACCGAACTGAACCAGCGGTAATCGCCGCCGGGCATCGCGAGACGGAACTCATTGACGTATTGCTCGCTGCGCCCTTCGAGATAGTCTCGAAAGCGCTGCCGGAAGGATTCCCGATCGTCCGGGTGGAGCCGCGCCAGCCATTTGTCGGCCGATTCCCGAAACGGCTCGGGCGGGCGCCCCAGCATACGGGCGGCCTCGTCGTCGTACTCGACCTCTCGGCTGTCGACCAGGTAATCCCATAGCCCGAGGCCGGTGGCGCGCAGCGCGACGCGCAGGCGCGCCTCGCGCCGGCTCAACACCGCCTGCAAGTCGGCCTGGCGCGCAAACCCCCTCCGCACCATGACCCACAGCAGCAGGGCGGTTCCGACCACGAAGAGCAGGCCTTTCAGCGTCTGCATCTCGGTCAGCCTGTCCGGATCGCGCACCCAGATACCGATGATCTGATCGGAATACACGATCCAGGCCACCGCGAAGGCCGCATAGATCAGTGCGACCGGCAGGGCCAGCAGTCCCGGCGAAGGCAGTGCGGGCAGGGGCGAATTCGGCATGACATGCTCCTTGCAAGTGCGGGAGACGTACGGATGTTACGCCTTCGGTCGCATCCGGGCAGCCCAAGGCCACGCGGACGCGATATGATCGTGGCAAACGATAGACTCCCTGAACGAGGAGAGCAAAACATGTCCGCCACCGGCCTCATCTCCAAGAGTCTGTCCCGCATGCGCGCCATGGTCGCCGACGCCACGGGCCGGGGCCGGGAACCGTCCGAGCGTGTGCTGGAGCGTATCCGCCAGCAACTGCACGAATGCGCCGACGGCCGCGGCGGCGAGGTCTCCACCCGGCAGCGCGCCGCACGCCTCGCCGAAACCTATCTGCGCCTGGACGACGCCGGGCGCCTCGCCTTCCTGCGCATGATCGCGCTCGAATTCGGCCCCGACCCGGTCAAGGTGGCGAGCGCCCACAAGGCCTATCAGGCGGCCGTCGATTCCGACCGCCAGTGGGACGCCGAGGCGGCGCTGCGTGCGGCGATGCGCTCGCAGCGGCTGCGCATCCTGACCCAGTTCAACGCGATTCCCCAGGGCGTGAAGTTCCTGGTGGATCTGCGTGCGGACCTGCTGCGCTACCTGCCCAAGGACAGTCTGCTCAAGCCGCTCGACCGCGAACTCGAAGCGCGCCTGGCGGCCTGGTTCGACGTCGGCTTCCTCGAACTCGCCCGCATCACCTGGAACTCGCCCGCCGCGCTGCTGGAAAAGCTGGTGCAGTACGAGGCAGTGCACGAAATCCAGTCATGGAAGGATCTCAAGAACCGGCTCGACTCCGATCGCCGCTGCTACGCCTTCTTCCACCCCCGCATGCCGCTGGAGCCGCTGATTTTCGTCGAGGTTGCGCTGGTGGAGGAACTGGCCGACAACGTCCAGAAGCTGCTCGACGAGAACGCACCGGTGGCCGACGCGGGTCGGGCCAACACCGCCATCTTCTATTCGATCAGCAACACCCAGGCCGGGCTGCGCGGCGTCTCCTTCGGCAATTTCCTGCTCAAGCGCGTCGTGGAAGATCTGCAGCGCGATTTCCCCAAGCTGCGCACCTTCGCCACGCTGTCGCCCATCCCCGGCCTGGTACGCTGGGCGCACCGTCACCCGGAGCACCTCGCCGCCGGATTCACTGCGGCCGACTGGAAACGGCTTGCCGCCGCCGGCGTTGACGGGCCCGAATCCCCGCGGCTGCGCGGCCTGATGCGCGGCAGCGCGGACTGGGCTGCCGACCCGCAACTCGCCCGCGCCCTGCGCGAACCGCTCCTGCGCGTCGCCGCCCACTACCTGCTGCACGCTGCCAAGGACGGCAAACCGGTCGATCCGGTCGCCCGCTTCCACCTCGGCAACGGCGCCCGCGTCGAACGCCTGAACTGGCTGGCCGACACCTCGGACAAGGGCTACGAGCAGTCGTGGGGCATCATGGTCAATTATCTGTACGACCCCGACCGCATCGAAGCCAACCTCGAAGCCTTCGCCAGCGAAGGCCGCATCGATGCTTCGGCCACCGTGCGCCGACAGGGCAAGCAGTGAGCGTCGGGCGGCTGGCTCCGACGCGTGGCCCATGGGCCGAGCGCTACCTGCGCCGCTGACACCGACCACGGATACCACATAGTGCGCCTGCCTTTCCGGCACTCCTCGATACGTTTTCGCCTCCTGCTCGCCAGCACCGCGGTGCAGGTGGTGTTGCTCACGCTGCTGCTGGCCAACAGCGTGCGACTGATGAACGATGCCGCTTCGGCCAGCCTCGCCACCGTCGCCAACCAGAACGCCAACATGCTGCACGCCATGGCCACGGCCTACGGCGAACAGGGCCGCTACGACACCCTGCAGGACGTGCTCGGCGAACTGCTCGCCGATTCCGCCGAAGGCTTGGTCTATGTGCGCATCGGTCGCCCCGATGGCCGCCTGCTGGTAAGCGCAGGTGCATCGGCCATGACAGCCTTGCCGCCACCTACCGCCGACATGACGCGTGCGCTCGGTTCGCTGGTCGACCGCCCGGTGATCCACATCCGCCGGCCACTGCTGCTCGACCGCAACGAAATCGGCTTCCTGCAGTTCGGCGTCTCGGTCTCGGTGCTGGCGGCCGCCCGCCAGGCGATCATCGAGCAGGGCACCCTGATCGCACTCGCCGAGATCCTGCTCACCTTCGTGCTGCTGTCCGGCATTGGCTACCTGCTCACCCACAATCTCGGCCGCCTCCTCGCCGGCAGCCGGGCCATTGCCGAGGGCCATCTCGACCACCGCCTGCCGGAAAAGGGCGACGACGAACTCGCCCGCCTCGCCCGCAACTTCAACATCATGGCGGCCACGCTGCAGCAGCGGGTCGGCGAGCTTCAGCGCACGGCCCTGCAGTTGCGCACCAGCGAGGAACGCTACGCGCTGGCGCTGCGCGGCGCCAACGACGGCCTGTGGGACTGGGACCTCCCCTCCGGCAACGCGTATTTTTCCGAGCGCTTCTGCGAAATCGTCGGCCGCGACATGGGCGAGCATGCCCATGCCGACGATGCGTTGCTGAGCTACCTGCACCCCGACGAACTGACGGTCTACCGCCAGGTGATGCGCGCCCATCTGCGCGGCGAAAGTGCCCAGTTCATGCTGGAACACCGCATCCGCCTGCCCGACGGCAGCGTGCGCTGGGTGATGACCCGCGGCGTCGCCCAGCGCGATGGCAGCGGCCGCGCCAGCCGGATGGCGGGCTCGATCAGCGACATCGACCTGCGCAAGCGCGCCGAGCAGCAACTGCTGCACGACGCGCTGCACGACGGGCTCACCGGCCTGCCCAACCGCGCCCTCTTCATCGAGCACGTGCACCAGGCGCTCGGCCACCAGCGCCGCGACGAGAACGCCCGCTTCGCCGTGCTGGCCATCAACATCGAACGCTTCAGCCTGATCAACGACAGCTTCGGTCATGCAGCGGGGGACGAGCTGCTGCGCCGCATCGCCGATCACATCACCGCCTCGATGAATGCAGGCGACGTCGCCGCCCGCGTCGGCGGCGACCAGTTCGCGCTGCTGCTGAACGGCATCGGCGGCAGCACCGACGCACTGCGCATCGCCGAAAGCCTGGTCGAGCTGCCCGGCCTGGTGACGCCCGCCGCGGGACGCCCGCTGCACCTGCGCTGTCGCATCGGCGTGGTCGTCAGCGACAAGGACCGCGACGACGCGGAATCCATCCTGCGCGACGCCGACAATGCCTTGCACAAGGCCCGCCGCGGCGAAGCCGAAGCGGTCGCCTTCTTCCACGCATCCATGCATACCCAGGCCCTGCGTGCCTTGCAGCTCGAGGCCGACCTGCGCACCGCCTTGCGCACCGGCGGGCTGTGCGTGCATTACCAGCCCATCGTTTCGCTGGCCGACCGCCGGCTGGCCAGCTTCGAAGCCCTGGTGCGGTGGCAGCACCCCACCCACGGCCTGCTGCCGCCGGCGGAGTTCATTCCGCTGGCCGAGACGCTGGACCTCATCCACGACGTCGGCATGCGGGTGCTCAGCCTGGTGTGCCGCGATCTGCTCGACTGGGGCATCGCCCACCCGGGCGTCGCCCTGCCGCCGGTCAGCGTCAACCTGTCGGCCCGCCAGCTGATCCGCCCGGGCTTGGCCGACGAACTGCTCGACCTCATCGAGAGCCACGGCGTACCGCTGTCCTGTCTGCGTTTCGAGATCACCGAAAGCCTGCTGGCCCGTCCCGACGGCCCGGCCACGCCCATCCTGCACCAGCTGCGCGATGCCGGCGCCACGGTGCTGATCGACGATTTCGGCACCGGCTACTCGGCGCTCAGCTACCTGCACACCATTCCGTGCGACATCGTCAAGCTCGACGGCTCCTTCGTCCGCTCCATCACCGATGACGGCCGCCTGCGCGACATCGTGCGGCGCAGCATCCAGCTCGCCCACGACCTCGGCATGACGGTGATCGCCGAGTGCATCGAACAGGACGAGCAGGCCACCGTCCTCAAGGACATGAACTGCGATTACGGCCAGGGCTACCTCTTTGCCCGGCCGCTCGAAGCCGACAGCGCGCTGCGCCTGATCGCCCCCAACACCACGGGTCACCCGTCATGAAGTCCTCTTTCCTTCTCGCCCTCTCGCTGGCGGTGGCAGCGGCACAGGTGCCCGCCCAGGCACAGGTACAGGAGCCGGAAGTCCGCTGGTCGGCCTTCG
Source organism: Azoarcus sp. DD4 (assembly GCF_006496635.1). Taxonomy (NCBI): domain Bacteria; kingdom Pseudomonadati; phylum Pseudomonadota; class Betaproteobacteria; order Rhodocyclales; family Zoogloeaceae; genus Azoarcus; species Azoarcus sp. DD4. The sequence goes on along the minus strand of NZ_CP022958.1, from coordinate 824,657 downwards.
GCACGCTGGGTGCAGTCGTCACCAGCGAGGACGACCTCCGCTTTGCCCGCATCGGCATCGATCATCCCGGGGCCGAATCGCCCGACTTCGGCCCCGACACGGTATTCGGCGTACAGGCCAACCTCGCCTTGTCGGAGCAGACCGGCGCGGTGATGCAACTGGTCAGCCGCGAGAGCCCGCGCGGCGACTACACGCCACGCGTCACCCTCGCCTTCCTCAGCCACGCGCTCACGCCGACCCTGACCGCCCGGGTCGGCCGCATGCGCGTACCCTTCTTCATGCTGTCGGATTCGCTGGACATCAACTACGCCAATCCCTGGGTGCGGCCGCCGGTCGAAGTCTACGGGCTCAACCCCTTCACCGACCTCGACGGCATCGACCTCTTCTTCCGTTCGCGCATCGGCAACGCCGACATCGAGATCCACCCCTACGCCGGCTCCAGCTACATTCCGGTATACCGCCGCGGCAACGGCAAGCTGCGCGAGCTGTTCGGCGTCAATCTGGCACTGTCCACCGAACATCTGGCCCTGCACCTCGGCCATGCCGAAGCCAAACTGGCGCTGCACTGGAGCGACGCCGATTTCGACACTCTGGTCGGCGCCTTGCGCGCCACCGGCCTGGGCTCGATCGCCGACGAACTGTCGGGCGACGACGGTTATGCCTCGTTCAGCTCCGCCGGCGTCCAGTGGGACGACGGCGAATGGCTGCTGATAGGCGAATACGCCCGCCGCGAGAACCGCCGCTACGGCAACAGCGCGCACGGCTGGCACCTCACCGTGGGCCACCGCTTCGGCGCCACGCTGCCGTATCTCACCATCGCCCGCCAGACACAGGACCGGCCGACATCGGGCAATGTCGCCCTTCCGCCCGGTTCACCATTCGCCGCCTTCATCGACGGTTTCGACACCTCGCGCAATCTGGCCCAGCGCAGTGCGACACTGGGCGTGCGCTGGGATTTCAGCCGCAACGCCGCGTTCAAGGCCGAGTTCTCGCACATGCGCACCGCGTCGGACGCATGGGGCTCGTTCTTTCCACGCGGCAACGCCGCAACGGCGCAGCTTGGCGGCCGCAGCATCAACGTTCTGAGCCTGTCCGTCGATGTCGCCTTCTGACCTCGCCCGCCTAGTCCACCGCCTCGCGGCGAGCGCCGCAATAATGGCTTTCGCCCTGCTCGGCGCGGCGTGTCCGGCGCTGGCGCAGACGGAGATGGTCGTGGTCGTCGCACGCAACGGCCCACTCACCGGACTCTCGCGCGAAGAGGCCGAACAACTCTACCTGGGGCGCCGCACCACCCTCGCCGACGGAACGCCGGTCAGTCTGGTGGATCTTCCGGCCGGCAGCGCACGCGACAACTTCTATCTGGAACTCACCGGCAAGAACCCCAGCCAGACGCGTGCCTACTGGTCGCGCCTGGTGTTCACCGGCCGCGCCCTGCCACCGCGCGAAGCCGCCACGCTGACCGAAGCGCGCGACTGGATCGCCACCCGGCCGGGCACCGTCGGCTACCTGCCCGCCGGCAGCACCGACGAACGTCTGCGTATCCTGCTGAAGCTGCCCTGAGCGCCTCACCGCGCCATCTTGTGTGGCGATGCAGGGCAGCCGCCTGCGATGTCGGTCGCACATGCTTCAAGGGTAGCAAAGGCGACCATTCGGCCAAGGCGGGGCGCCGACGGCGACGCTACCTCCGGCCCCAGCCACTCGCGCACCGCAAACCCGGCCCGCCAGCCGCTGCCCCCCATCGAGCGCCGGCCACCGGCGCCGCGCACCCGGCAGCACCGCGGCGTCAGTCGATGGAACATTTCATGCTTTCAAAGCTTGACCGAGCAGCCCGACGCAGGCTTGCCAGCCCGCCCGGTTGCGCAGCGACGGCGCCCCGGTTCGATCAGACAGCATGTACGCAGCGCAAGAAATATTGACGCACGAACGACCAGATGTTGTAATGCAAATCATTCCTATTCGTGTGATGCCAAAGCATGACGATCGAGACCTCAGACCAAAGCGCCACCCGCGCCTCAGCCGACGCCCCCGGGTCGAAGCTGGCGGGCAGCCCCGCGGATGAATCGGGGCTGGCCATTCCCAGTGCCCAGCTTCTCGGCGGTCGATCCTGCGTGACCATCGACCACCAGGGCGTGAACTACGTGCTGCGCGCGACCCGCGCAGGCAAGCTGATCCTGACCAAGTAAGCCGCCTGGGCAAGGCGAAAATTCCACGACGAGGCTAGACTATGTATGTCTGTGTCTGCAACGCAGTAACCGAACGTCACATCAACGAAGCCGTCAGTGAAGGCCTGTCTACCCTGCGCCATCTCCGCGAGGAGCTGGGCGTGACGGCCGAGTGCGGACGCTGCGCGGTGTGCGCGCGTGACTGCCTGCGCTCGGCGCTGGCCGAGAAGGCCCGGACCTGCATGGCGGCACCGGTGAGAACCGGCGCCGCTTCCTCGTATTCCCTTGCCGTGGAGGCCTCATGAAAGGCGACAAGAAAGTCATCCAGCTGCTCAACAAGCAGCTCACCAACGAACTGACGGCGATCAACCAGTATTTCCTCCATGCCCGCATGTACAAGAACTGGGGGCTGGTGCAACTGGGCAAACACGAGTACGAAGAATCCATCGAGGAGATGAAGCACGCCGACAAGCTGATCGAGCGCGTCCTTTTCCTCGAAGGCCTGCCCAACCTGCAGAACCTCAACAAGCTGATGATCGGCGAGAACGTGCCGGAATGCCTGCAGGGCGACCTCAAGCTGGAAGTCGGCTCGCGTGCCGATCTGGTGGAAGGCATCGCCTATTGCGAGTCCTGTAAGGACTACGTGTCGCGCGAACTGCTCGAAGAAATTCTCGAAGACACGGAAGAACACATCGACTACCTCGAAACCCAGCTCGAACTGGTCGAAAGCGTGGGCCTGCAGAACTACCTGCAATCCCAGATGGGACACAACTCCTGAGCCTGCGCGGGCGGCCATCACGACGGTCCGCCCGCAGCCAGCCAGCTCCGGACCGGGGCGAGCCAGCAGGCCTCCTGCCGAGGAACGACGGTTTGCCATGAAGATCGGATCTCCCCGCCCCCAGCCGGCATTTCCCGCCCGGCGCTGTGCGCTCTACCTGCTCGCTGCCGCCATCGTGCTCGACCTGACCCTGGGCCAAGCCCACGGCGCCTCCGCCACCAGTGCCCTCCTCCCGCTCTGACGACAGCCCGCAGCCCGGAAATCCACCGATGAACGCAGCAAGCCAGGCCATTTCCATTTCTGCCGCCCCACCCCAGCCCGGCGTGCAAGCTCGGTCGCCGACGCGGACGGGAGAGGCGGTGCAGTCCGCCGCCTCTCCCGTCCGTCCCGGACGCCACAAGCGTTTGCCCGAACGTGCCGGTCTCGGCGCACTGGTGATTGCGGCGCATGTGGCCGGCCTGCTCGCGCTGACCTATCTGGGCAAGCCGGTCGCGCCGCCGGAGATCCGGCCTATCCAGATCGCCTTCATCCCGCTCGAGGCGCCGCCGCAACCAGAGGCAGCCCCGCCGACCCCGCCCGCCCCGGTGCAGCCGGAACCGCCCAAGAAGCAGCTTGCGGTGCGACCAAAACCGCCCAAGCCCCTGCCGCCGAAGGCACCAGCCGAGCCGGCACCGTCGACTTCGCAAAGCGCGCTGACCGCGCAGAACACCGACCCCGCACCCGTCCAGGAAAGCGCGCCACCCGCAGCGCCCGCCCCCGCGCCGCCGGCACCGGTCGCAGCGCCTGCCGCAGCACCCATCGTCGCCGCCCGCTTCGATGCCGACTACCTGAACAACCCGCACCCCACTTATCCGCCGCTGTCACGGCGCATGCGCGAAGAGGGCAAGGTGATGTTGCGGGTGCAGGTTTCGCCCGACGGGCGGCCGAGCCAGATCGAAATCTCGCGCAGCTCCGGTTTCGAGCGTCTCGACAATGCGGCACGTCAGGCGGTCACGCGCTGGAGCTTCGTCCCGGCCCGGCAGGGCGATCGCAACGTCGAAGCCTGGGTACTGGTGCCGATTGTTTTCAAACTTGAAGGAAACTGAACATGGAAGGAACGCAAGCATTCGGATTCGCCCACCTGTGGGGGCAGTCCGATTCCATCATCCGCACCGTCGCCATCCTGCTGCTGGCGATGTCGGTCACCAGCTGGTACCTGATCCTGGTGCGCAGCCTGCGCCAGCTGCGCGCGCGTCGCAGCATCGACGCGGTCGACGCCTTCTGGGCCGCCTCCGACCTCAATGACGGCCTGCGCCGCCTGCAGACCCAGGCGCCCGATTCGCCCTTCGAGGAACTCGCCCGCCAGGGTGCCGCCGCAGCCGAGCATGTGCGCCGCCATACCCACCAGGAAACCCTGGGCGGCAAGCTCGACGCCGACGAGTTCATCACCCGCGCGCTGCGCAAGTCGATCTCGCTGTCGACCTCCCGCCTCGAGTCCGGCCTCACCATGCTGGCCTCGATCGGCTCGACCGCGCCCTTCGTCGGCCTTTTCGGCACGGTGTGGGGCATCTACCACGCCCTGGTCAACATCAGCGCGTCCGGCATGGCCACGCTCGACAAGGTCGCCGGTCCGGTGGGCGAGGCGCTGATCATGACCGCCTTCGGCCTCTTCGTCGCGATTCCGGCGGTGCTGGCCTACAACGCCTTCACCCGCGCCAACCGCGTCGAACTGTCCGAGCTCGACGCCTTTGCCCACGATCTGCATGCCTGGTTCTCCACCGGCGCCCGCATCGCGCCGCTTGCCGAGCAGGGCAAGGAAGGCGCCAACGGCAAGACCGGCGCCACCCGCCTCGCCGCCGCGGGAGCTGCGTGATGGCATTCGGAGGTTTCAGCCAGGGCGGTGACCGTCAGCCGACCAGCGACATCAACATGGTGCCGCTGATCGACGTGATGCTGGTCCTGCTGATCGTATTCATGATCACCGCGCCGCTGCTCACCCATTCGGTCAAGATCGACCTGCCCAAGGCGGCCAGCCAGCCCAACGTCGAAAAGCCGGAAACCGTCACGCTGGCGCTGGACGCCGACGGCAAGATGTTCTGGAACAACGAGCCGCTGCCCGACGACCAGCTCGTCGGTCGTCTGGACGCCGCGGCAAAGCAGACTCCGCAGCCGGAGCTGCACCTGCGCGCCGACCAGAACACCCGCTACCAGAAGCTGGCCGAGGTCATGTCGCAGGCACGCGAGGCCGGCATCGAAAAGATGGGCTTCATCACCGTACCCGAGCGCTGATCCGGCCGCCCGGCTCGTACTGCAACGGCGCACCCTGCTCCTGGCGGCGTGCGCCGTTTCCTTTTGTGACCGTCGCAGGGGTCTCCCTTGCGCACTGCAATACGATACACAGCGTCCACACGCGGGCGGCTATGCTTGAACCCAAGTACCCCACCGCTGTCAGTCCCGACGCCCAGAACGCAACCCAAGTCCGCAATGACCTCAACCCCAGCAGGCCGCCCCGCGCGCGGCTGGAAGCGCCCCGTCCTGATCCTAGTCGGCTTCGCCGTGCTCGTCGGCGGCGGTGCCGCACTCGCCTGGCCCATGCTCTTCGGCAGGAACAACCCGACCGCCACCTACCAGTTCGCCACGGTAGCGCGGGGCGACATCGAGGATGTCGTCACCGCCACCGGCACCCTGCAACCGCGCGAGTACGTGGATGTCGGCGCCCAGGTATCCGGCCAGCTCAAGAAGATCCACGTCGAAGTCGGTTCCATGGTCGAGGCCGGCGACCTGCTGGGCGAGATCGACTCCACCGTGTACCTTTCCAAGGTCGACGCCGCGCGCGCGCAACTGCGCAACCTGCGCGCCCAGCTCAAGGAGCGCGAGGCCCAGGTCGCGCTTGCCCAGATCCAGTTCAAGCGCCAGACCGCACTGATGGCCGAGGACGCCACCACCACCGAAACCCTGCAGACTGCCGACGCCACGCTGAAATCGGCCGAAGCCCAGCTCGAGGCCCTGCGCGCGCAGATCGAGCAGTACGAATCGACCCTGCGCGGCGACGAAGCCAACCTGCAGTACGCCCGCATCATGTCGCCGATGAGCGGCACCGTGGTTTCCGTCACCGCGCGACAAGGCCAGACCCTGAACACCAACCAGTCGGCGCCGACCATCCTGCGCGTCGCAGACTTGTCCACCATGACGGTGCAGACCCAGGTCTCGGAAGCCGACGTCAGCCGCCTGCGGCTGGGCATGGCCGCCTACTTCACTACCCTGGGCAGCAAGGGCAAGCGCTGGTACGGCAAGCTCACCAAGATAGAGCCTACGCCCACCGTCACCAATAACGTCGTGCTCTACAACGCACTGTTCGACGTGCCCAACGACGACGGCCAGCTGATGACACAAATGACCGCCCAGGTCTTCTTCGTCGTCGCCGAAGCCAAGGACGTGCTGCAGATCCCGGTGGCCGCGCTCAACCAGGGCGGCCGCCCACAGCGCCGGGCCGACGGCGCAAGCCCGCCGACGCGTCCGGCGGGAGCCGGCGGAACGCGCCGTGTCACCGTGAAGGTACTCAAGGCCGACAACACGCTGGAGGATCGGCAGATCGAGGTCGGCGTCTCCAACCGGGTGCAGACGCAGGTCGTGTCGGGCCTGGAAGAAGGCGAGCAGGTGGTTTCCGGCCTCGCCGCCGCAGCCGCCGCCAACTCCGCCGCCGGCGGCAACCGTCCCGCCGGCCCGCCGCCCCGCCTATGAAACGCGAAGCCTTCTCCGCTCCGGCAGCCACCACCGGTGCCGCCCAGGCGGAACCGCTGATCGAGCTCGCCGGCATCACCCGCAGCTTTCGTAACGGTGAAGTCGAGACGCGCGTGCTGCACGGCATAGACCTGCGCATCTACCCGGGCGAGTTCGTCGCCATCGTCGGCGCCTCCGGCTCGGGCAAGTCGACCCTGATGAACATCCTCGGCTGCCTCGACCGCCCCACTGGCGGCACCTACCACTTCATGGGCGAGGACGTCGCCGGTTTCGACCGCGACGAGCTGGCGCGGCTGCGCCGCGAGGCCTTCGGCTTCGTATTCCAGAGTTACAACCTGCTCGGCGGAGCGACCGCACGCGAGAACGTCGAGGTGCCGGCAGTCTATTCCGGCATGCCTCCGGCCGAACGTCACGCCCGCGCCGAACAGCTGCTGGCCGCGCTCGGATTGGCCGAACGCAGCCAGCACCGTCCCGGCCAGCTCTCCGGTGGCCAGCAGCAGCGGGTTTCCATCGCGCGCGCGCTGATGAACGGCGGTCGCATCATCCTCGCCGACGAGCCCACCGGCGCGCTCGACAGCAAGAGTGGCGAAGAGGTGATGAAGCTGCTGCGCCAGCTTTCCGCCGAAGGCCACACCATCATCCTCATCACCCACGCCCGCGAGGTCGCCGAACTCGCCCACCGCATCATCGAGATCCGCGACGGGCGCATCGTCGCCGATCCCGGGCCACACAAGCCGGAAGGGCCGGAGCCGGATTTCACGCCGCACGTCGACCGTACCTCGTCGATGTCGGACCTGGTCGAAGCCACCCGTACCGCACTGCGGGCGCTGCGCGCCAATCTGTTCCGCTCGGCGCTGACGCTGCTCGGCATCGTCATCGGCGTCGCCTCGGTGATCGCCATGCTGGCGATCGGCGACGGCGCCAAGGCCAAGGTGGTCGACCAGATCAGCGCGATGGGCACCAACCTGCTCACCGTGCGCCCCGGCGCACCTAACCAGCGCGGCCGCGAAACCACCGCCACCCTGGTGATCGAGGACGTGCGCGCGATCGCCGAACTACCCAACGTGCTGGCCTCGGTACCGGAACAGAGCGCCAGCGTCACCGTGCGCGCCGGCAACACCGACCAGCGCACCACCGCCAACGCCACCTCGTGGAACTACGGCATCGCGCGCAACTGGGACGTTGCCAGCGGCACCTTCTTCAGCGCCGACGACGAGGCCCGCTACGCCACCGTCGCGGTGCTCGGTCAGACCACCGCCAGCGCGCTCTTCCCCGGCGCCAGTCCGATCGGACAGTACGTGCTGGTAAACAACATCCCCTTCCAGATCATTGGCGTGATGAGCCCCAAGGGCGCCACGCCCTGGGGCCAGGACCAGGACGACATCGTCTTCGTGCCCTACACCACGGGCAGCCTGCGCCTTACCGGTCAACGCTACCTGCGCAACGTCACCGTCGCGGTGGAGGACGTCGCCCGCATCGATACGACGCAGAACGAGGTCAGCCAGTTGCTGCTCGCCCGCCACGGTGTTGAGGACTTCCAGATCCGCAACATGGCCTCGGTGATCGACACCGTGTCGGCCACCCAGAACACGCTCACCATCCTGCTCGGCACCGTGGCGGCGATCTCGCTGCTGGTGGGCGGCATCGGCGTGATGAACATCATGCTGGTGTCAGTCACCGAGCGCACCCGCGAGATCGGTATCCGCATGGCCACCGGCGCGCGCATGAAGAACATCCTGCAGCAGTTCCTGATCGAAGCGCTGGTGGTGTCGGCGCTCGGCGGACTGATCGGCGTCGCCGTCGGGCTCGGCACCGCGGCGGTCATCGCCGCCTTCGGCACGCCGATCAGATACTCGCTGATGCCCGTGCTGCTGGCCTTCGGCTGCGCCTTCGCCACCGGCCTGGTGTTCGGCTACCTGCCGGCGCGCAAGGCCGCACGACTGGACCCGGTGGTCGCCCTCGCCTCCGAATGAAGCCCCCGATGCCCATGAACGCCCTTTATGCGAAGCCGCTGCTCGCCGGCCTTGTCGTCGCCCTGCTCGGCGGCTGCGCCATCACCGAACCGACCGCCCGCCCCGACCAGCCGCTGCCGGCGCGCTGGACCGAGACCACCGACGCAGCACCCGCCGCCATCCAGCCCGACACCTGGTGGCAGGCCTTCGGCTCCGCCGCGCTCGACGCCCTGATCGCCGAGGCCCTGGTCGCCAGCCCCGACCTGCAGATCCAGGCGGAGCGCGTGATCCAGGCCGAGCTCGCGCTGCGCAGCACGCGGGCTTCGCTCTTCCCCTCGCTCAGTCTGGGCGGCGACAGCGGCTGGAGCCGCAGCGATGCCGGTGATCGCGGCGGCAGCACGATCAGCGAGAGCAAATCGACTTCGCTCGGCCTTTCGGCCAGCTACGAGATCGACCTCTGGGGCCGCATCGCCGCCAATGTCGACAGTGCCGCCGCCGCGCTCGCCACCACGCGCTACGATCGCGACAGCGCCCGCCTGTCGCTCGCCGCCAGCGTCGCCACCACCTATTTCCAGCTGCTGACGCTGCAGGAACGGCTGGAGATTGCCCGCCAGAATCTCGCCATTGCCGAGCGCGTGCTCAAGGTGGTGGAAGCGCGCTACCGCAACGGCGCAGCGTCCGCACTGGAAGTGAGCCAGCAGCGCACCACCGTGCTGACCCAGCGCGCCGCCATCGAGCCGCTGGATGTGAGCGTGCGCCAGACGCGCTCGGCACTCGCCATCCTGCTCGGGCGCAATCCGCAGGAGCCTGCGCCGGAATTCGAACGCCTGACGGCGCTCGCCATCCCCGCAGTGACGCCCGGCCTGCCGGCCGAACTGCTGCTGCGCCGGCCCGACCTCGCCAGCGCCGAAGCCAGCCTCGCCGCCGCCTCGGCCGACATCGCCGCGGCACGCGCGGCGCTGCTGCCGGGCTTCAGCCTGTCGGCCGGCGGCGGCGTGGCGAGCAGCCTGCTGCTGTCGCTGGCCGACCCCAGCACCAGCGTGTCGCTGTCCGCGGCGGTGGTGCAGACCATCTTCGACGGCGGCCGGCTGCGCACCGAAGTCGATATCGCCCGCTCGCGCCAGCGCGAACTGCTGGAGAGCTATCGCAGCGCCATCATCACGGCCTTGAAGGAAGTGGAGGATGCGCTCGGCAACGCCAACCGCGACGCCAATCAGGAAGGCGCCCAGCGCGAAATCCTGGCCGAGGCGCAGCGCTCGCTACGGCTGGCCGAGCTGCGTTACCGCGAGGGTGCGGCCGACCTCCTCACCGTGCTGGATGCCCAGCGCACACTGTTCTCGGCGCAGGACCAGCTCGTTCAGCTGCGTCAGGCCAGGCTGTCGGATGCGGTGAGCCTGTACAAGGCGCTCGGCGGCGGCTGGCAGGCCAGTATCCCCTCAGGCAACTGAATCCGGCCGGCTCCCGCCGGACACCTGCCTGCGCCATCGGCGGTGCAGGCGTGTGGCACTCATGCAACAGAATCCCGCATAGCACAAAAATTATTACGAATTGTTCTCAATAGCATTGACGCAGATTAATGATTTATTGAGAATCGTAACCATCTGCAATCGCAGTCGGGAGCCACGCTCAGCGTCCGAACTCCCGGTGCCGGTTCGCCCGGCACCCATAGCCAGCCAGTCCTCCCTGTGTGGATCAGCCAGCCAAGTCGGCCCATGGATGCAAGCACCAGGGGCCGCCCGCAGCACCAGCCAGACATAAAGCGCTTCGTCCCCCGCGTTCCACGCGGTCGGGCCGCGCTGTGTCCTGAGCACGGTGGCGGGCGTCGCCTCCGGCAAGCGGCCAGCCATCCCGCAATCGGCATTTTTCATCGGTAATAGACCACTAGGAAAGGCAATGAAGACAAAGAGCAAGAACATCCGGCTGCCCCACAGCTTCAGGAAACCGGCCAGCGCCCAGGCCCTGGCCATGACGAAAACCGGCGTGGCGCTCGGTATCTCTACCGCAATGCTGATGCCGATGTCGGCCCTCGCTGCCAACGACACGGCGAAGAAGGAAGAAGTCGAGATGGAGGCGGTCAAGGTCGTCGACACCGTCATCGACCCCAACCCGAACGCCGAACCCGGCGTTCCCTACAAGGCCAAGACCTCCGGTGACAAGCGCCACGTCAAGCCGCTGGCCGAGACGCCGCAGACCATCACGGTCATCACCGCCAAGTCGATCGAAGACTCCGGCCGCAGCGACCTGCGCGACATCCTGCAGGCGCAACCGGGGGTGACGCTGGGCACCGGCGAGAACGGCAACGCCTTCGGCGACCGCTACATCATCCGCGGTCAGGAAGCCCGCAGCGACGTATTCGTCGACGGCCTGCGCGACCCCGGCATGACCGTGCGCGAGAGCTTCGCCACCGAGCAGGTCGAGATCACCAAGGGTCCGAGCTCGACCTTCGCCGGCCGTGGCTCGACCGGCGGCGCGGTCAACTCGGTGACCAAGCAGGCCACTACCGACCTCGACTTCGCCAAGCTTTCCGCCGGCTTCGGCGGCGACGAATACCGGCGCTACACGCTGGACCTGAACCGCGTCCTCACCGACGACATGGCCATCCGCGTCAACCTGCTCGACGCCTACCAGCAAGTGCCCGACCGCGACCCCGCCGACCGCGACCGCGAAGGCGCAGCCCTGTCCTTCCTGTGGAAGGCCACCGACAAGTTCACCCTCGTTGCCGACTACTACCATCTCGACGCCGAAGACAAACCCGACCTCGGCGCCTACATCAACCGCACTACCGGCAAGGTGGTCGACGACGTCCCGGTCTACCTGCAGGACGAGGACTTCCTCAAGTCCAAGATCGACACCTACACGCTGCGCGCCGGCTACCAGTTCGATGCCGACACCCGCATCGAGAACCTGATGCGCTATGGCACCACCAAGAACGCCTACCTGATGACCGGCTTCAACGGCAGCCGCCTGAGCACCCACCAGGGCTGGCAGGAAGTCGAGTACTTCGCCAACGCGCTCAACTTCTACCTCGACCGCCAGCTCGCCGGCATGAAGCACCAGTTCGTGTTCGGCGTGGAATACTCCGACCACAGCGTGTTGAACGGCGTCTACTCTGTCTCGCCATCGACCTACACCGTGACTGGCGCGGAGACCAACTGGCAGAACCTGATGAACCGTCGCGTCGCCAAGGGCAACTGGGACTCCGACTGGAACGTCAAGACCATCTCGCTGTCGGCGATGGACACGGTGGATTTGAGCGACAAGTGGACGGTGTTCGGCGGCCTGCGCTATGACCGCTTCGACTACCAGAACACCGTCGGCAGCAACCCGGCCGCGCGCACCAAGTACGACCTGGAAGACGGCCTGTGGAACGGCCACCTCGGCGTGACCTACAAGTTCCTGCCCAACGCCAACGTCTACGCCACCTACAGCACCGCGAGCGACTTCAACGGCGGCGAATCCGATGTCGGCGCGAGCTGCGACTACGGCGGCATCTGCGTGCCCAGCGTCGGCACCACCGCGGATCGCCAGCAGCTCTTCGGCGACAGCAAGCCCGAGCTGTCGCAGAACTTCGAGCTCGGCACCAAGTGGGAACTGATGGGCGGCAAGCTGCTGGCCACCGCGGCGGCCTTCCGCACGGTCAAAAAGGACGTGATGGAAACCACCTCGGCCACCAGCTACAACAGCCTGGGCACCATCAACACCGGCAAGTACCGCGTGCAGGGTGTCGAGTTCTCGCTGACCGGCAAGCTGACCGAAAAGCTGACCGCCCAGGCCGGCCTCGCGCTGATGAAGGCGAAGATCCTCAAGTCGCAGACGGCCGCCAACGTCGGCGAAACCCTGAGCAACTTCCCGGAGCGGACGGCCAACGTGCAGCTGAGCTACCAGGCCACGCCGAAGTTCAATTTCGGTGGCGCGGCGCGCTATTCGAGCGAGAAGTACTCGGGTACGCCGGAAGGGGTCGCGGCCACCAGCCTGAAGGTGCCCGACTACACCGTGTTCGACCTGTTCGCGGCCTACAAGCTCACCGAGCAGCTCAACGCGCGCCTGAACATCGGCAACGTGACCGACGAGAAGTACTACACCGCGGCCTATCGTTCGGGCTCCTTCACCTACATGGGGGACCGTCGCACCGTGCGTCTGACCCTCGACTACAGCTTCTGATGACGAGCTGAACAAGAGGCCGGGCACGCGTACCCGGCCTCTTGCATTGGATGCATGCGATGAATGCCACCCCTCAGGCCCGGTCCGCGGCCAACCGGATTCCCACCGATATCCATTGCGCGCAGGACTACGAGGCGCGCGCCCGCGAGGCGATCGCCTGGCCGAGCCACGAATACATCGCCGGCGGCAGCGGCAGCGAAGCGACGCTGCGCGCCAATCTCGCTGCCTTTGCGCATCACAGCATCCTGCCGCGCCTGCTGCGCGACACCACCGCCGGCCACACCCGCGTCGAGCTGCTTGGCCGCAGCCTTCCCCATCCTGTCCTGCTCGCGCCCGTCGCCTTCCAGAAACTCGCCCATCCAGCCGGTGAAGTGGAAACGGCCCGCGGCGCAGCCGCCATGGACGCCTGCATGGTGTGCAGCACGCTGTCGTCCTGCAGCCTGGAAGACGTCGCCCACTCCGCCGGCCACGACAAGTGGTTCCAGCTCTATTTCCAGCCCGCGCGCGCAGCCACGCTGGATCTCGTGCGGCGGGCGGAAGCGGCGGGCTACACCGCCCTCGTCGTCACCCTCGACGCATCTATCCAGGCGCCGAGCATCCGCTCGCTGCGCGCCGGCTTCCAGATGCCGCCCGACGTGCGGCCGGTCAATCTGGCGGCCTACCCGGTGCCGCCGCAAGTCAGCCTGGAACCGGGGCAGAGCATCATCTTCCAGGGCATGATGACCGAGGCGCCTACCTGGAAGGATCTCGCCTGGCTGATCGAGCACAGCACGCTCCCGGTCATCGTCAAGGGGGTACTGCACCCGGACGACGCGCTGGCCCTGCGCGCGCTCGGCGTGGCCGCGCAGATCGTCTCCAACCACGGCGGCCGCAGCCTCGACGGCGTCCCCGCCAGCCTGCGCGCGCTGCCGGCCATCCGCGCCGCGCTGGGCAATTCCTACCCGCTGCTGCTCGACAGCGGCATCCGCTCGGGCGGCGACATTTTCAAGGCGCTGGCGCTGGGCGCCGACGCAGTCCTGATCGGCCGCCTGCAGGTGCACGCGCTGAGCGTGGCGGGCGCACTCGGCGTGGCCCACATGATCAAGATGCTGCGCGAGGAGCTGGAGGTGTGCATGGCCCTGTCCGGTTGCCCCACGCTGGCCGATATCGGCCCCGAGATTCTTTTCGACTGACCCGTCAGGGAAACGAACATGTTGATTCCGATCGAGAACGTCCTCAGCAAGGACGAAGTCAGGCAGTTCAGGGCCCGCCTCGACGCGGCCGCGTGGCAGGATGGCCTCGCCACCGCCGGCAGCCTCGCCCGCCAGGTCAAGCGCAACCAGCAGCTGGACGATGCCTCGGACACCGCCGTCGCGCTCGGCAACCACATCCTGCGCAGGCTCGGCAGCCATCCCGAATTCATCTCCGCGGCGCTGCCCAACCGCATCTATCCGCCGAAATTCAATCGCTACCGCGACGGCGGCACCTACGGCGTGCACGTGGACAGCGCGCTGATGCAGGTCGGCGGCACCAACATCACGGTGCGCACCGACCTGTCCGCCACCCTGTTCCTGTCCGAACCCGATGAATACGACGGCGGCGAGCTGCAGATCGAAGGCCCCTTCGGCGTGCAGGCGGTCAAGCTCGAAGCCGGCGACATGGTGCTCTATCCGTCGAGCAGCCTGCACCAGGTCACCCCGGTGACGCGCGGCGCACGCATCGCCTCCTTCTTCTGGATCCAGAGCATGGTGCAGGGCGAAGGCGATCGCACCCTGCTCTACGATCTCGACCAGGCCATCCAGGAGCTGACCCCGCGTTGCGCGCCCGACGACGATCAGCTGCTCCGGCTCACCGGCGTCTACCACAACCTGCTGCGGCGCTGGGCCGCGACCTGAGGCAGGGGGGGCGGTGCTGCCGCCCGGGTCACGCCGGCGCGAATCAGGACACGCGCCGTCCGGGCACGCAGCCGTTGTCGTCGCTCAGCAAGGCATATGCTCGCCATTCGTCGACCAGCCCGTCGGCGCAATCGCGGATGCAAGCGGCGATACGCGGATCTTCGCCAACGATGCGCAAATGGTCGACGATGGCCTGGGCGATCGCCGGCGTGCGCCGGGCCGGAAAGCGGGACAACAGGTAGAGCAAGGCGGCCAGCGCCAGATCCGGCCGCGACTCGTACTCGGGACCGGGCACCGCCGGCGCCGCCGTACCGCAGCAAGCGCGGCCGCCGCTCATATCCGCACCGCGTAGTATTCGACCACGTGCTGCACCTCGATCGGGAACGGTACCTCATCGCCGCCCGGCAGGCGCGTCACCGTGGCGGTAACGGTCGTCGGGTCGAAACTCAGCCATTCCGGGCGCGTCAGCGACGGCTCGGTAAGCGATTCGACCGCGATCGGAATCCTGCGACCCTTTTCGGTCAGGGTGACGGTGTCACCCGGCTGGACGCGGATCGACGGGATATTCACCGCCCGCCCGTTCACCAGCACATGCTTGTGGCGCACCAGTTGGCGCGCGGCCACAGTGGTGGGCGCGAAACCGGCACGGAAGACGAAGTTGTCCAGCCGCCGTTCGAGCAGTTCAAGCAGCTTCTCGCCGGTCGGCGCCTTCGACATCTTGGCTTCCCTGAACAGCCGCTGGATCTGACCCTCGGACAGGCCATAGTTGAAGCGCAGCTTCTGCTTCTCGATCAGCTTGACGCCAAAGTCCGACTTGCGCCTGGTCTTCTGGCCGTGCTGGCCGGGCGGGTAGTTGCGCTCGCCGATCGGCTTGCGCGACAGGCCCGGCAGCTCGACACCGAGCGCGCGCAGGACTTTCAATCGTGGTCCGGTGTAACGCGACACACTGTTCTCCTTGTCTCTATTGCTGGGGGATGGGGCGCGCACATGGCCTTCGCCAGGTGCGCAAACAGGATCACCGACGCGCCCTCGAAGTCGGCCAGCATGCCTCGCAGGGCACGCCTGCGCCCCGCCTGCAGCACAGCGGCGCAGCCCGCAGCGGCCGCCGGCCGCTGCGGAAACCGGGCACGGCGCCCCGCATCACGGGAATGCCCGGAAGCCGGAACAGCGTTCTGCGCAGCAAGGTATGGCATGGCCTGACTCTTTAACGCGAATGCTTCTCAATATCGTACAGCGCGAGAGAATGGTCAAGCCCCTTGTCGGCACTCCGACAATCGGACGTGCAATTGATCGAAACCTACGTATTGAGATGCTTTATCATTCTCAAAACCAAACTGTCCATGCGCCGTCATCCGAGCCGTACACCATGACCCTAGCCGCCACCGCGGACTCCGCTGCCCGCACCTTCGCCCTCGTCGGCCACCCCAACGTCGGTAAATCGGTGCTGTTCCACCGCCTCACCGGGACCTACGTCAACGTGTCGAACTACCCCGGCACCACGGTCGAAGTAGCCCGTGCGGCCCCGCGCTTCGACCGCGACGCCTCCCTGCTCGACACGCCGGGCGTACTCGCCCTGCCCTCGCGCAGCGACGACGAGCGCGCCACCATGCGCGCGCTGCTGCATGAAGACATGCGTACGCTGATCCAGGTCGGCGACGCCAAGAACCTGCGGCGCACGCTCAACCTCACCGCGCTGCTGGCCGAACTCGGCGTGCCCATGGTGATGGCTTTGAACATGACCGACGAAGCCAGCGCGCGCGGCGTCAGCGTCGACACCGCTGCGCTGGCCGAAGCCCTGGGTGTGCCGGTGGTAGCGACAGTGGCGACCGGCGGCGAAGGCATCGCTCCGCTCACGGATGCGCTTGCCGGCGCGGCCACGCCTGCCCCGTTGCTGCGCTACGACGCCGAAACCGAAACGGCAATCGAACACATCGCCAGCCTGATCGCTGCCCACGCCCCGCATCCGCGGCTGGCCGCGCGCGGCCTCGCCATCCTGCTGCTCGGCCACGACAGCGAAGTGGCGCGCTGGGTGGACGAACACGGCGGCGCTCACGCCGCCGCCATCCACGACACGCTCAAGGCGGTCGCCACCACCGGCAAGGAGCCGCTCGCCGCGCGCCTCGCCCGCGAACGTGGCCGCGCCGCCGAAGCACTGGCGCGCACTGTCAGCAGTCAGGCCGCCGGCAAGGAGCGCACGCTGTCGCTGCTGGTCGGCCAGCTCGCGGTGCATCCGGTGTGGGGCTGGCCCATGCTGTTCGGCGTGCTGTTCGTGGTCTATCTCTTCGTCGGCGACTTCGGCGCCGGTACCCTGGTCGGCCTGCTGGAAGAGGACTTCTTCGGCGGCGTGCTCAACCCGGCCTTCACCGACTTCGTCCAGCGCCACATCACCGTCCCCTGGCTCGCCGACCTGCTGGTGGGCGAGTACGGCCTGTGGACCATGGGCATGACCTACGCGCTGGCGCTGATCCTGCCCATCGTCACCACCTTCTTCCTCGCCTTCGGCGTGCTGGAGGATTCCGGCTACTTCTCGCGCCTGTCGGTGATCGCCAACCGCAGCTTCGCCGCCATCGGCCTGAACGGCCGCGCGGTGCTGCCGATGGTGCTCGGCCTGGGCTGCGTCACCATGGCGACGCTCACCACCCGCATCCTGCACACCCCGCGCGAGCGCCTCATCACCACCTTCCTGATGGCGCTGGCGATTCCCTGCTCGGCCCAGCTCGGCGTAGTGCTCGGCCTGCTCGGCGGCCTGTCGCTCGGCGCGCTAACGATATGGGGTGTGAGCATCGCCTGCGTACTGCTGTTCACCGGCTGGCTCGCCGGCAAGCTGGTGAAGGGGCGACGCATCCCGCTCGTGACCGAACTGCCGCCCATGCGCCTGCCGGTGCTCGGCAACGTGCTGAAGAAAACCGGCGGGCGGCTGAAGTGGTACCTGATCGAGGTCATCCCGCTGTTCCTGATCGGCACCTTCCTGATGTTCATGCTCGATCGCCTCGGCGTGCTGCCCTGGATCATCAAGGCCGGCGAACCGCTGGTCACCGGCTGGCTGGGCCTGCCGCCGGAGGCGAGCGCCGCCTTCGTGATGGGCTTCCTGCGGCGCGACTTCGGCGCGACCGGCCTGTTCGCGCTGAGCCACGAACTCAACATGGTGCAGGCGGTGGTCGGGATGGTGACCATCACCCTGTTCGTGCCCTGCATCGCCAGCGTGATGATGATCGTCAAGGAGCAGGGGCTGCGCACGGCGGCGCTGATGCTGGCCATGATCATGCCCACCGCCTTCCTGATCGGCGGCATCCTCAACCACATCCTGCGACTGTTCTTCTGAGGCACCCGCGATGAACGCCACTGCCAGCGCGCAAGCGCACGAACGCATCCGCCTCACCGGCACGCCCATCGGTTGCCAGGTCCGCATCGCCGACTTCGGCGACGACATCGATCCGCTGCAGCGCGAACAGCTCCACGCCTACGGCCTGTCGGCGCCGCACACCGTCACCGTGCTGCAGCAGCAGCCGATGACGGTGGTGCTGTGCGATCACGTCGAACTCGCGCTGGAGCACGACGTCGCCCGCCACGTCTGGGTCGAAACCGGGCACTGATCCCGCGCTTCAGCCCGCGTGCGCCGGCGGACACTCCAGCCCGTCGGCGCCCGCGCCCGCCAGCGGCACGTAGACCAGCAGCCGCTCGCCGTTGCGCGGCGCCGACCACCAGTTCATCTGCTGCAGCGCCACGACGCTGCCATCCGCGCGGCGAAAGCGCTTGAGCTGGTTCTCCACGTTGCTGACCTCGTAACGCTGCCAGGTCGCGCGGAATTCCGCGGAAACCGACAGGTAGCGCTGCAGATCCGCATTCCAGGCCGGATCGTCCAGATGGTCGGCCATGGCCGCGCGGAAGGCCGCGACCAGATGCGGCATCGACGTGTCCCAGTCGGCGAGGCGCGCACGCCAGGCGGGACGGGTGAAGGCGAGATAGATGCAGTTGCGGTCGCCTTCGGGAATGGTGGCGAGATCGATCCCGATCAGCCGGCAGTAAGCGGCATTGAAGCCGAGGATGTCGAAGCGGGCGCTCTGGATCACCGCCGGGAACGGCTCCAGCCGGTCGAGGATGGCCTGGCTGGCGGCGGACAGCCGCGTGCACTCGCGGCCCTTGGCCGGCGCCTGGGCCACCCCGGCGAGCGACAGCAGGTGGCGGGTTTCCGTCTCGCTGCACTGCAGGGCCTCGGCGATGGCGTGCAGCACCTGGGCGGAGGGATTGACCGGCCTGCCCTGCTCGAGCCAGGTGTACCAGGACGCGCTGACGTTGGCGAGTTGCGCGACCTCCTCCCGCCGCAGCCCGGGCGTGCGGCGACGGCCACCACGTGGCAGGCCGATGCGGGCGGGGTCCAGGTTTTCGCGGCGGGCGCGCAGGAAGGCACCCAGCTCGCGATTGCGCGGAGCGATGTCCGCGACGGCGGACGCGGTGTTCGGCAGCGGCGTTACAGGGCTCATGGCGCTGGGCTCGGCAAACGTGGGCCGGATGCGGACCGGCCAGGGTGGTGGCGCCAATCCTAGGATGGACGAAGACTGGTACCAGTTTACTGCAACACGCATACTCGGCGCACCTCCACCCGCACAGCCATGCCGAGATCCGCATCATGCGCCACGCCACGCCCCCCGCCACACGTCCCCGCCTGGACGCCGCCGGCCTTGCGGTACTGCTCTGCGGGCAATTGCTGCCGCAGATCGACTTCACCATCGTCAATGTCGCCCTCGACGCGATTTCCCGTTCGCTGCACGCCGATGCCACCGGGCTCGAACTCATCATCGCCGCCTACGGCCTCGCCTTCGCGGTCTGCCTGGCGATGGGCGGGCGCCTCGGCGACAAGCTCGGCCGCCGCCGCGTCTTCGAATGGGGCGTGGCACTGTTCTTCGTGTCTTCCCTGCTGTGTGGGCTGGCCACCGCGGTGTGGCAGATGCTGGCGGCGCGGGTGCTGCAGGGCGTGGCCGCGGCGCTGATCGTGCCGCAGATCCTGGCGACGATACACGTCACGCTGGAGGGGCATGCGCACTCGCGCGCCCTCGGTGTGTACGGCGCGATCGGCGGGCTGTCCTTCATCGTCGGCCAGGTGTTCGGCGGCTTCCTGATCTCCGCCGACATCGCCGGCCTGGGCTGGCGCAGCGTGTTCCTGATCAACCTGCCGCTCTGCGTCGGCGTGCTCGCCTGCAGCCGGCGCTGGGTGCCGGAGACTCGCCGCGAAGGCGACGTGGCCATTGACTGGGCCGGCACGGTGCTGCTCGCCGGCCTCGTCGTCTGCCTGCTGTCGGCGCTGGCCTTCGGCCCGATCTCGCACTGGGCTTGGCCGTGGCCGGCGCTGCTCGCCGCCGTACCAATGCTGCTGGCGGCGCTGTGGCGCGTCGAACTGGCGCAGGAGCGGCGCGGTGCCCAGCCGCTGCTGCCGCCCAGTTTGCTGCGCCTGCCCAGCGTGCGTTTCGGGCTGCTGGTCGCCATCCTGTTCTTCGCCTGTTGGAGCGGCTTCATGTTCGCGGTGGCGCTGACGCTGCAGAGCGGCGCCGGCCTGACGCCCTTCCAGTCGGGCAATGCCTTCATCGCGCTGGGCGCGTCGTATTTCGTGTCGTCGCTGCTGAGCAGCCGGGTAGCCGCCCGCCTCGGCCAGGTGCCCGCGCTGGTGCTCGGCTGCATCATCCAGATGAGCGGCCTGCTAGCGCTGATGCTGACCTTCGAGCTGGTATGGCCGCGGCCGGACATGCTCACGCTGATGCCGGCGACGGTGCTGATCGGCTTCGGCCAGGCCTTCATCGTCAGCAGCTTCTTCCGCATTGGCCTGTCCGACGTGCCGGCCGAGCAGGCGGGCGCCGGCGCCGGGATGTTGTCCACCGTGCAGCAGGCGGCCTTCGGCCTGGGCGTGACGCTGATCGGCGCGGTCTTCGCCCAGGTGATCCACCATGGCGGCGACTACCGCGCGGCCGTGCTGGCCGCACTGGGCACCGAATTCTGCGTGATGCTGCTGTTGCTGGCCGGCGCGGTCGTGTTCCACGGCCGGCGACGGCGCCTGTGCCCGGGCTGAGCACGGTGCCGGCGCTACCCGCCCAGGCCGCGGCGCAACAACAGCAGCACCGCCATGCCGCAGATGAAGGGCAGCCAGGGGTTGCGCCAGCGCAACACCACGGTCACTACCACCAGTGCAGCCGCCACCTTGGGATTGAAGAAAGACAGCTCGCCGCCGTCGAGCAGGATGTCCGGCATCACCAGCCCGGACAACGCCGCCGCCGGCGCATAGCGCAACACCCGTTGCACCGCCGGCGGCAGGCGGGCGCGCTCGCCGAGCAGGATGAAGCTGCCGCGGGTCGCGATCGTGGTCATGCCGATCAGGAAGAAGCTGAGCCACAGCCACACGTCGCCGTTCATCGCTCCGCCCTCCCCGCACGCTGCAGCAGGTGTTCGGCAAGGAAGCCGGCGCCGATACCGACCACGATCCCGGCGATCAGCCCCAGCCGCAGCGGCAGGCCGCGCAACAGTACGGTCGCAATGCCGCCGGCCAGCGCCGCCACCAGCATCGGCCGGGTGCGGCTCATCGGCACCATCATCACCAGCAGCGCGATCGTCGCCATGAACTCCAGCGACCAGCCCTGCGGCACCGCGCCGGCGCCGAGCACGCCGGCCAGGGTGAAGAGTTGCCACAGCACCCACACCCACAGCGAGGGCGCGAGGTAATAGCCCCAGCGCCAGTGCGGATCGTCCGCCTTCACCATGCGCTCGGCGCACATCGCGAACACGCCGTCGACCAGCAGATAGCTCGACGCCAGCCGGCGCGCCAACGGGTAGTCGTGGAAAGCCGGCGCGATCGCCGCGCTGAAAATGACGAAGCGCAGATTGAGCGCCAGCGCGGTGAGCACGATCAGCCACAGCGGCGCGCCGGCGGCGAGCAGCGGCAGGGTGCCAAGCTGGGCGGTACCGGCATAGACGATGAGGTTCATGCCCATCGCCTGCAGCGGCGACATGCCGGTCGACACCATGGCAATGCCGCTGACCATGGCCCAGGGCAGCAGCCCGACCGACATCGGCATGAAGTCGCGCAGCCCTTCGCGGGCGCCGCGGCGAAATGCAGAATTCATCTGGAGGCGCAAAAACCCGGAGCTTAGCAGGCCGTCACGCCACCGCCATGTACGCTTTCGCCGCATTCCACCGTCACACTGCCGGCGCAACGCATGTCGCGGCCCACCCGGCCAGCCGGTACACTGCAGGCCTTCGCCCAACCCGGCGGCGCCCGCTGCGCCGTACCTGCCTGGACTTTTCGATGATCGGACGCATCACCGGCCTGCTGCTGGAAAAGAACCCGCCCCAGATCCTGGTCGACGCCCACGGCGTCGGCTACGAACTCGAAGTGCCGATGAGCACCTTCTACGGCCTGCCCGCCACAGGCACCCAGGTCAGCCTGCACACCCACCTCGCCATCCGCGAGGACGGCCACTTCCTCTACGGCTTCGCCACCGACGAGGAGCGCACCGCCTTCCGCCAGTTGCTCAAGGTCTCCGGCATCGGCGCACGCACCGCGCTGGCGGTGCTGTCCGGCCTGTCGGTGTCCGACCTCGCCCAGGCGGTGGCGCTGCAGGAGGCCGGCCGGCTGGTGAAGATCCCGGGCATCGGCAAGAAGACCGCCGAGCGCCTGCTGCTGGAACTGCGCGACAAGCTCGGCAAGGCGCTGCCGCAGATCGCCGGTGCGCGCCTGGCGGCCGTTACCGGCGGCGCGCCGGACGCGAAGAGTGACATCCTCAACGCGCTGCTCGCGCTCGGCTACAACGAGAAGGAAGCGCTCGGCGCGATGAAGGGGCTGGCCGAGGACGCCGGCGTATCCGACGGCATCCGCCAGGCCTTGAAGCTGCTGTCCAAGGCCTGAACAAAACCCCAGTGACGCCCACCCCAGCGGACGACGGAGCGGCTAAACTCTCGCCATGATCGAAACCGACAAACTCCGCGCCGCCGCGCCCGAACGCCTGATCTCGCCGCAACCCGCCGACCGCCAGGAAGACGCGGTCGAGCGCGCGCTGCGGCCCAAGCGCCTGGCCGAGTACGTCGGCCAGGCCAAGATCCGCGAGCAGCTGGAAATCTTCATCCACGCCGCCAGGAAGCGCAGCGAAGCGCTCGACCACGTGCTGCTGTTCGGCCCGCCCGGCCTGGGCAAGACCACGCTGGCGCACATCGTCGCCGCAGAAATGGGGGTAAACCTGCGCCAGACCTCCGGCCCGGTGCTGGAGCGCGCCGGCGACCTCGCCGCGCTGCTGACCAACCTCGAACCGCACGACGTCCTCTTCATCGACGAGATCCACCGCCTGTCGCCGGTGGTGGAGGAAATCCTCTACCCGGCGCTGGAAGACTTCCAGATCGACATCATGATCGGCGAAGGCCCGGCCGCGCGCTCGGTGAAGCTCGACCTGCCGCCCTTCACCCTGGTCGGCGCCACCACCCGTGCCGGCATGCTCACCAACCCGCTGCGCGACCGCTTCGGCATCGTGTCGCGGCTGGAGTTCTACACCCCGGACGAGCTCGGCTTCATCGTCAGCCGCTCGGCGCGCCTGCTCAATGTCGAGATCGACGACGACGGCGCGCTCGAGATCGCCCGTCGCGCCCGCGGCACACCGCGCATCGCCAACCGCCTGCTGCGCCGGGTGCGCGACTACGCCGAGGTCAAGGCTGGCGGCGACATCACCCGCACGGTGGCGGATGCCGCGCTGCGCATGCTGGACGTCGACAGCCTCGGCCTGGACCTGATGGACCGCAAGATGCTCTCGGCGATGCTGGAAAAATTCGGGGGCGGCCCGGTCGGGCTGGACAACCTCGCCGCCGCGATCGGCGAATCCACCGACACCATCGAGGACGTCATCGAGCCCTACCTCATCCAGCAGGGCTATCTGCAGCGTACCCCGCGCGGCCGCATCGCGACCCATTCGATCTGGCAGCACTTCGGGCTGGCGCCGCCGCGCCCGGGCGGCACCGACCTTTTCGGACAGTAAGCCGGCATGGCGATCGCGCTGCTGCTCGGACTGATCATCCTTGCGGTGGTCGTAACCCTGGTACTGCGAGCACGCGCTGGACGCTCGCCGGCGCGACGCTCGCATGACCACGACGGCGGCAGCACGAGTTCAAGCAGCAGCGACGGCAGCAGCTATTGCACCGACGGCCCGGGCGGCCACGACGGCGCCTGCAGCGACAGCGGTGGGGGTGGCGACGGCGGTGGAGGCGGCGACTGATGCGCAGTGCCCAGGTGCTGATGTTCAGCCTGTGCGTGTTCGGCGGGCTGTTCCTGCTGACCCAGGCGCCCAGCTTCTTCATGCCCGACCGCTGGGATCCGGCCATCGGCCGGCAATTCGACGCCACCGCCTCGCGCCTGCTCGGCGCCGCCCTGCTCGCCATCGCCTGGCTCGGCGGCGGCTACCTGCGCCGCCATTACTACAGCGAGATCCGCCGCTTGCCCGGCCCCGGCGAACAGCGCCGCTATTTCGCGGTGCTGCTGATCGCGCTCGCCCTGCTCACCGCCGCCGTCAACCGCGCCGAACCCAGCCCGAACCCGGACTACCGCCCGCCGGCGACCCAGCAATACCAGGCCGACCGTGACGCTGTGCCGCATTCAGGCGATTGAGTACGCGCTAACATATGCTCAACGCAAGCTGCTACGCAGCATTTGTCGGATTCTTTTTCAGTCTCGTAATACGGCGTTCGAGCAAAAATCACAACGCGTTGTTTTTGTCGAAAACAGAAACGGGCCTATTCATTGCGTTTATACGCGATTCCCGTCACCACTTTTCCAGACGAGCGATGAACAAGGGGTTGCTCATGTCTCACAAGAACTGGTTTTCCTCCGCATCGGCCGCACGCCTTAGTCTGGCCGCAGCCATGGCACTGTGTTTTTCCACGATGGTCTCCGCGGCGCCCACGGCGTTCGACGACGGCATCCCGAACGGCTGGACGGGCACCGGCAGCTACGGCACGTCGGGTGCCGACGGCGTGGTGACCGCCTCGCCCGAGGGTGGCGCCTATGGTTGGGTGTCGACGAATGGCGGCGTCGACGACACCGCCCTGCCCGGCATCGGCAGCGCCAACGGCTCCCTGCTCCGAAGCAGCGTCTTCTCTGCCAGCGCGGGTGACAGCCTCGACTTCTGGTTCAACTACATTACTTCCGACGGCGGCGATTTCACCGACTACGCCTGGGCACGCCTTCTCAGCCCCGATCTCACCCAGGTCGCCATACTGTTTACCGCCCGCACTGCACCTTCCGGAAACATAGTGCCCGGCTTCGACCTGCCGGGCATCGAGGCAGACATCGATCCACCGGTCGTGACCATCATCGGCGGCGATCCGTACTGGTCGCCCCTCGGAAGCGATTCCGGCAAATGCTTTGACGTTGGCTGCGGTTACACCGGCTGGATCAATTCGAAGTACACCATCGCCAATGGCGGCAACTACATCCTCGAGTTCGGCGTTGCAAACTGGGGCGACGACAGCTACCAGTCGGGGCTCGCATTCGACGGCATTACCGTTGGCGGCAAACCGATCGACAACCCGATCCCCGAGCCCGCCTCGCTCGCACTGGTGGGCCTCGGTCTTGCCGGCCTCACCTGGCGACGCCAGCGCTTGGCAACCTGATCGCACGGCGTGCTCCAAGTAGCGCCTGGAGCGCATCGTCCCATAAGCTCGGGCCAAGCAGGTGGAACAGCCCGCTTGGCCCGATGCATTCAAACCGGCTGCGGATTTCGGCCTGGCAGTCAATCCCCGATCTGCACGGCAAGGCCCTTGAGGTACTCGCCCTCCGGCACCGCAAGGCCGACCGGATGGTCAGGCGCTGCTGACAGCCGATGCAGGATGCGCGCATCGACGCCGGCATCCGAGGCCGCGCCGGCGACGATCTTCTGGAACAACTCCAGGCCGATGCCGCCGGAGCAGGAATAGGTCATCAGGATGCCACCCGGCGCCAGCAGCCGGAAGCCGAACAGGTTGATGTCCTTGTAGGCACGCGCGGCGCGGTCGGCATGCGCGGCCGAGGGCGCGAACTTGGGCGGATCGAGCACGATCAGGTCGAAACTGCGGCCCTCGGTACGCAGGCTGCGCAGCGCCTCGAACACATCGTCTTCCCACCAGTCGGCGCGGCCGGCGTCGAGCTGCGGGTTGAGCGCGAGATTGCGCGCCGCGGTCGCCAGCGCCGGGCCGGAAGAGTCAATCGACAACACGCTCTCGGCGCCCCCCGCCAGCGCCTGCAGCGAAAATCCGCCGGTGTAGCAGAAGCAGTTGAGTACCCGCCGGCCCTGCGCCAGCATGCCGGTGAGCTTGCGGTTGTCGCGCTGGTCAAGATAGAAACCCGTCTTGTGGCCACCGACCACATCGACCTCCATGCGCACACCGTGTTCGACGATCTGCAGCTGCGCGGGCAGCTCGCCATGCGCGCAGCCGGTTCGCGCCTCCAGGCCTTCCAGCCCGCGGACGTCGGAATCGGAACGCTCGTACACCGCGACGCAGCCGGTCGCCTGGACCAGGCCGGCGACGATGGCCTCGCGCCACTTGTCGGCGCCGGCGCTGGTGAGCTGCACGACGACGACCTCGCCGTAGCGGTCGGCGATGACGCCGGGCAGGCCGTCGGATTCACCGTGGATCAAGCGCACGCCGTCCTGCCCGGCCAGCAGCGGATGGCTACCACGACGAGCCACGGACGCCGCCACACGGCGCTTGAAGAAGGCGTGGTCTATCACCGTATCGCCATCGAAACACCACATGCGGGCCCGGATCTGCGACACCGGCGACCAGGCCGCGCGACCGAGCATGCGACCGTCGGCCGCCAGTACATCGACGGTATCGCCCGGGCGGGCGCGACCCTCCAGGCGGTCGACCGAGCCGGCGAAAATCCACGGATGGCGGCGCAGGAGCGAACGCTCCTTGCCGGGATGAAGGTACAGGCGTGCCATGGGGATCGAAACGGACAGTGGGCGCCCAGTTTAGCTGCAGGCTTCCGGCCGGGCCAGCCCGGGCGCCGCGCGCGGGCTCAGGATTCGAGCAGGCGGCGGGCGCGGTCGGCGGTTTCGATCACGTCGGCGAGTTCGCGCGAACTCAGCACCGCGCCGAAGTGGCGCAGCGCCGCCGAAGTCACGTAAAGGTGGCCGTTATGACGCTTGTTGATCCAGCCGAGTTCGATCAGGCGCACGATCTTGCGCCGCACGGTTTCCCGCGGCAGGCCGGTCGCCGCCGCAATCGAATAGGCATTACAGGGCTTGAGCGGACAATTCGCGTCATCGCCCCGGCCCAGCTCCTCGCCCTTGCCGTTCTCGGTGGAGCCGATGTTGTGCAGCGCAATTTCACCAAGCAGGATGGGCAGGAGGATGTCGCGGTCGAATTCCTCGAACCAGCGCCTGAGATGACGAACCTCGTGCCGTGCCAGCAGCAGGGCGACACGCTTCAGAACGCGCTGCCTGTCATCCGCCTGGGAATCCTCGGATCCATGGCCTCCCTCGAGCACCGGATCCACCTGGGGAACGGATTCGTTTGACATATATATCCTGCGTAGCCGCCCGCGCTATGGTGCGCTGCGGGCTACAGAGCGATTGTTGTAGTGTTTCCGCCGAGGATAGCCGAAGCCTCGTCGAGGCCCACACTACTCGATACCCAAAGTGGGGACCGTGAAAATGCTTACGGCCGGCTACTTGCGAGCCCGCGGATGTGCGGCGTCGTAGACCTTGGCCAGGTGCTGGAAATCGAGATGGGTATACACCTGCGTGCTGCGGATGCTGGCGTGGCCGAGCATCTCCTGGACCGCGCGCAGATCGCCGCTGGACTGCAGGACGTGGCTGGCAAAGCTGTGCCGCAGCATGTGCGGATGGACATGCACGCCGAGACCGACCGCACGCGCGCGGCGGGCGAGGCGATCGCGGATCGCGCCGGGGCTCATGCGATCGCCGGTGCGCGTCACGAACAGCGCCGGCTGGTCGGCACCGGCGATCCCCGCCCGGACCGTGGCCCAGGCTTGCAGGGCGCCCCAGGCCTGGGCGCCGACCGGCACAGTCCGCGTCTTGCCGCGTTTGCCGGTGACGGTAATCATGCCCTCGGCCGGATCGAGACCGCCGCCGACCTCCAGCGCAGCCAGTTCGGCCAGCCGCAGACCGGACGAATAGAAGAGTTCGAACATCGCCAGGTCGCGCACCTCAAGCGCGCCCTCGGCGGGCGGATCGAGCAGCGCTTGCGCCTGATCGGGCGACAGGGCTCGCGGCAAGCGCTGCGGCGACTTCGGCGCACGGATGCCGTCGACCGGGTTGGCCGCCAGCCCGCGCTGACGCACCAGCCAGCGGAACAGGCCGCGCCAGCACGACAACACCCGCGCGATCGAGCGCCCCGACAGGCCTTCGCCATGCAGCCGGGCGACAAAGCGCCGGATATCGTGCGGATCGAGTTCGAGCAGGGGCCGGCCGGCGGCGAGTTGCTCCAGGCGCTGCAGGTCGCGCCGGTAGTTCTCCAGCGTCAGCACCGCAGCGCGCCGCTGAGTGGCGAGGTAGTCGAGATAGGCCGTCGGCAGGTCCGACAGGCCGGGGGCATTCAAGCCGGCTCGCCCTGCAGCGCCGCCGCAGTCAGTTCGGCGATGCGGCCGAGGTACAGGGTGCCCATTTCCGGGTAGAAGCGCTCGCCTTCCTCGCTACCGAGGGCAAGCAGGCCGAAGGCCCGGCCCTGGCGCCGCAGCGGCATCAGGGCCACCGAGCGCACGTGCGGCGCGGCCTCGCCGAACCAGCCGACGATCTCGATAGTGCCCGGCGCACCACAGTACGGATGACGCAACTCGGCGGCATACAGCCGCGCCGCCTCACTGACCTCGGCGTATTCCGGCTCGCTACGCGCGCCGGCGGCATCCCACAGCCGCAGCGCGACGTGCGGCACGGCGAAATCCTCCTGCAGACAGCTGTAGAGCGCGTGCCTCACCGCGTCGTAACTGGCGGCCGCCAGCAGCGCGACCGACAGCCGGTGCACCTTCTCGCTGATGTCGTCGTTCTCCTCGCCGAAGCGGATCAGTTCGGCGAGCTTCAG
Organism: Azoarcus sp. DD4; assembly: GCF_006496635.1. Lineage (NCBI taxonomy): Bacteria > Pseudomonadati > Pseudomonadota > Betaproteobacteria > Rhodocyclales > Zoogloeaceae > Azoarcus > Azoarcus sp. DD4. Next base: position 795,967 of record NZ_CP022958.1, on the reverse strand, counting down.
TTCAAGCTGGCGGATCTTGTCGCGCAAGGCGTGCAGCTGGCGCTCGGCCAGCGAGATCGCCTGCCCGCCGTGCTGCGGATGCGGCACCGTCAGTTGGGTGAACAGTTCGCCATGCTCGGCGAGAAAATCGGGATTGTCGCGCAGATAACGGGCAACGTCGTGGGCATTCATCCAGTTGGCTCCAGGCGGCCGGCGTCAAGGGCGCGACCGCAAACGATAGCAATCAGGCGAGTTCGATCTCGCCTTCGAACACGGTCACCGCCGGACCGGTCATCAGCACCGCCGTGCCCGGCCCGCCCCAGGCAATCTCGAGTTCGCCGCCACGGGTTTCGACCCGCACCGGCGAGGTCAGCAGGCCGCGCAAGATACCGGCCACCACTGCGGCGCAAGCGCCGGTGCCGCAGGCCAGGGTTTCGCCTGCACCCCGTTCATAGACCCGCAAGCGCACGCGCTGCGCATCGACCACCTCCATGAAGCCTGCATTGACGCGCGCCGGGAAGCGCGGATGGCACTCGATCGCGGCGCCCTGGCTGAGCACCGGTGCCGACTCCACGTCGGCGACCACCTGCACCGCATGCGGGTTGCCCATCGACACTGCGGTGATGGCGACGGTGCTGCCCGCCACTTCCAGCGGCTGCACATAGGCGTCGGAATCCGACACGAAGGGCACCTTGGCCGGATCCAGCCCGGGTACGCCCATATCGACCGTCACGAGCCCGTCCTCGCGCAGCGCGGGGGTGATGATGCCGGAGCGGGTTTCGACGCGGATGCGGTCCTTCGCGGTCAGCGCCTTCTCGTGCACGAAGCGCACGAAGCACCGTGCGCCGTTGCCGCACTGCTCGACCTCGCCGCCGTCGGCGTTGAAGATCCGGTAACGGAAATCGACGTCGTCACGTCCCGCGGGCTCGACCACCAGCAACTGGTCGCAGCCGACGCCGAAGTGGCGGTCGGCAATGGCCTTGACGCGCTCCGGCGTCAGATCGACCGGATTGCGGGTGGCGTCGATGACGACGAAGTCGTTGCCGAGGCCGTGCATCTTGGTGAAACGGATACGCATGCGGAGAATCCGGATAAAGATGGGCGGTGCGCCCGAACATGGCGTCTGCCGACGCCGGAATTGCGCGGAGCTGCGGAGCGGAAACCTGCGGGACAAGACGCCGCGCACTTGCCGGCGGAATTCTCGCGCAGCAGCCGTCCAGCGTCCACCGCAATGGTCATGCGAAAATCCTGCCGATGAAAACCGAACCAACGCCCCACCCGACCGATTCGCCTCCAGCCGCGGCGCAAGGGTCCGCCCGCATCCTGCTGCCGCTGAGCGCCTGGCTGCTCGGCCTGCCCGGTCTGGTGTGCCTGGCCGCCGGCATTGCCCTCGTAGCGGGCGATTTCGGCGGAATCCACCCCATCCTGGCCGAGCCTGGCACCGGCCTCGCACTCATCGTATCCGCCATCGCCCTGCTCGGCAGTGCCGCGTTTCCGGTCGCGCTGGCGCATCTCGCGCGGCGCGATGCCGCCGCGCGCGACAGCGCTCCTCAGTAGAAACGCGCCTCGCCCGGCGGGCGGGTCTTGAAACGGCGGTGCACCCAGTAGTACTGCTCCGGCATGGTCCGCACCGTCGCCTCTATCCAGGCATTCATGCGCGCGGTATCGGCTTCGACATCCTCGCTCGGAAAATCCGTCCAGGGTTCGCCGATTTCCACCCGGTAGCCCTGCCCGCCGGGCAGCACGCGCGTCGCGCAGGGCAGAACGACCGCACCAGCCAGCCGCGACAGCCGCGACAGCCCGGTGATGGTGGCGGCCGGCACGCCGAAGAAGGGCACGAAGATCGCGTCCTTGCGGCCGTAATCCATGTCGGGCAGGTAGTAGAAAGGCCGACCGGCCTTCATCGCCTTGATCGTGCCGCGCACGCCGTCCTGGCGCGACAGCAGCAACTGGTCGCCAAAGCGACTGCGTCCGTGGTAAAGCCAGCGATCGAACACCTTGTTCTTCTGCCGCGCATAGATGCTCACCACGTCCGCCTCCATGGTCAATCGCGTGCCGCCCATGTCCAGACCGACGAAATGGGGTGCCAGCAGGATCACCGGCCTACCGGCCGCCTGCAGGGCACGCAGACGCTCGCCGCCCTCGATCTTGACGATGCGCCGCAGGCGCTCGCGACTGGCCCACCATACCAGGCCGCGCTCGAGAAAACTGCGACCCGCCACACGGAAATGCGCGCGCGCCAGACGGCCACGTTGCGCCACGCTGAGCTCCGGAAAGCAGAGCCGAAGATTGGTCGCCACCACCCGCCGGCGCGGCACCGCGACGACGTAGAGCAGAAGTCCGAAGGCCTCGCCCAGCGGCGCCAGCACCGACAGCGGCAGCCAGTGCAGCAACCAGAAGATCGCAATCGCCAGCCTGCTCATGCAGCCGCCTGCTCGGGCGCCCGCCCGCCCTTCGGCCGCTTGTAGCGGTGATAGCCCCACAGGTATTGCGCCGGGCACTGCAGGATCAGGCGCTGGATCTCGCGGTTGATGGTGGCGCAACGCGCTTCGAGTTCGCCTTCAAGCGGCTCGGTCGGCGGGAACATCCGGAACACGTAGCCTTCGCCGCGCGGCAGGCGTTCCGCCCAGCAATAGATCACATGCACGCCCTTCACCTCCGCCAGGCGCGCACCCAGCGTCATCGTCCATGCAGGACGACCGAAGAAGGGCACCCAGATGCCCTCGCCGGCGGCCGGCACCTGATCGGGCAGCATGCCAACCGCCTCGCGGTTGCGCAGGGTCTTCACCAACGACCGCACGCCCGAGAGATCGGCCGGAGCAATGCGCATGCTGCCGCGCGCACGCCCGGCTTCCATCAGCGGCTGCAATGCCGCCTTGCGTGGCGGACGGTAGAGCACGGTGATCGGGGCATGGGCGGCATAGCACGGCGCGGTGATTTCGAAGCAACCGAGATGCGGCGTGAAGAACAGGATGCCGGCCCCGGCGCGATGCGCGGCCTCGACCAGTTCCCAGCCTTCCACGCGCACCACCTTGGCGACCACTTCTTCGACCGGCCTCAGCCACAGCCAGGGCAGCTCCAGCGCCTGCTTGCCGGCTTCCGCCACCGCAGCGTGCAGCAACCGGCGGTCGCTGCGGCCGGTGGCGAGTTCGAGATTGTGCCGCAAACGCCGCCGGTATCCGGGTGCGCACAGGTAGACGAGCCAGCCCATCCAGCCGCCGATGCGGTGCAGCCAGGACAGCGGAAGGCGGGCGAGGAGTTTGAAGAGATAGGTGGCGAACACGTTTTGGCAGCTTGGTATCCGGTTTGCACCCCGCGTTTGACGCGAAGCGACAGCAGCCTATAATTATCGCTTAGCCGCCGAGTTAATTCGACAACTTGCAGGGCGGTCGTCGTGTTCCCAGGATCACCCTGTTGCGAATCGGCCCAGAAATACTGCTAAAGCGTCGGCTGCTCGCCGAAATCCCCGGAGCTGGCCACGACGCCACAGAACCGGGGATTTTTGTTTTTGGAGCAGCACACATGGCAAACGAGTTTCTCTTCACCTCCGAATCGGTCTCCGAAGGCCATCCCGACAAGGTTGCCGACCAGATTTCCGACGGCGTGCTCGACGCCATCCTCGCCGAAGATCCTAAGGCCCGCGTCGCTTGCGAGACCTTGGTGTCCACCGGCCTGGTGGTGATCTCGGGTGAAATCACCACCTCCGCGCACCCCAACTACCGCGAGATCGCCCAGGACGTCGTCCGCCGCATCGGCTACGACAACTCCGACATCGGCTTCGACTACAAGTCGTGCGCAGTGCTGGCGGCGATCAACCGCCAGTCGTCCGACATCGCCCAGGGCGTCAATGAAGGGGAAGGCCTCGACCTCGACCAGGGCGCCGGCGACCAGGGCCTGATGTTCGGCTTCGCCACCAACGAAACCACCAGCCTGATGCCGCTGCCGATCTACTACGCGCACCGCATCATGCAGCGTCAGGCCGAGGTGCGTAAGGACGGCCGCCTGCCCTGGCTGCGCCCGGACGCCAAGAGCCAGCTCACGGTGAGGTACGTCGACGGCAAGCCGGTGGCGATCGACACGGTGGTGGTGTCCACCCAGCACAATCCGGAGGTTTCGCACGCGCAGATCTCGGAAGCGGTGATCGAGGAAATCATCAAGCCGGTGCTGCCCAAGGAGCTGATGCAGGGCGAGGTGCGCTACCTGATCAACCCGACCGGCCGCTTCGTCATCGGCGGCCCGCATGGCGACTGCGGCCTCACCGGACGCAAGATCATCGTCGACACCTACGGCGGCGCAGCCCACCACGGCGGCGGGGCCTTCTCCGGCAAGGATCCGTCCAAGGTCGACCGTTCGGCCGCCTACGCCGGCCGCTACGTTGCCAAGAACGTGGTCGCCGCCGGCCTGGCCGACAAGTGCGAGGTGCAGGTCGCCTACGCGATCGGCGTGGCCAAGCCGGTGTCGCTGATGGTGAACACCTTCGGCACCGGCAAGATCGCCGACGACAAGATCGTCGAGCTGATCCGCGCCCATTTCGACCTGCGCCCCAAGGCCATCATCCAGACTCTGGACCTGCTGCGCCCGATCTACTCGAAGACCGCCGCCTACGGCCACTTCGGCCGCGACGAACCGGAGTTCAGCTGGGAGCAGACCGACAAGGCGGCCGCGCTGCGCACCGACGCCGGGCTCTAAGCCGGGGCACCGCCGCATTGCGGGCGGCGGCAAGTCAACCGCCTGCAATGCTGCTACTGGAAGGTGGACATCCGCTCGCCGGCCCCCTGGAAGGGCCCGAGCGGATTGCGGCTGACGCCGACCTCGCGGATCGCGGGCTGCCCCGACCACTGCTTGAACACCACCTGATTGTCGACCAGCACGACCAGCGCATTGAAGCGCCAGCCGGTGGTGACCGTTTCACGGTGGAAGTTGAGAAAATCGCCCCAGAAGTTGCCGACGCGATTGCGTTTGATGCGGCTCTCCTCGAGCAGGTAGCCGATACACCGCTCCTGCGCCAGCACGCAGGTGCGTATCGCGGTCGGCACCTCGCCATTGGGAATCAGCCGATCGCCGGGCAGGACCGCATGCGCGATCTGCGAATAGTTGAGGATCTGCACATTGGGCGTCACGCCCGGATCGAAGCCGAGCTTGTGCACCGAATCACGATCCGAACTGCCCAGTTCGATGCTGTCGAAAGCGGCCTTCGCCTCGTCGAAACTCTTCCACGGCGACACCGTCTCCTGCTGCCCCTTCGGCAGCAGGGACGAGCAGCCGGCAAGCAGCAGGGTGAGGATTGCAAGCTGAACTCTCGGTCTCATCGCCAGCCCTCCCTTCGCGGCGATGCAGCGGGTCATCGCTCGTTTGCGCATTTGACCACCGTTGCCGTGCCTTGTTCGTGCGCTGATTCACGCAGGCGAGACGCACTTCGCCGCTGCGGCTATAATCCAGCACCACCGAGGAGCGCTGCGAGACATTCGTCCCAGGCTCGGTCTTTCCAGAACTGCGCTCACCTTAACCCGTGCCGGGCACGGGGTGACGAGGTGAGTTCACCGTAGCACCCCCTCCCGGCCACACGTTCAAGGAATATGACATGAACACTGTGGCTGACATCAAGGATTACGTGATTGCCGACCTGTCGCTCGCCGACTGGGGTCGCAAGGAAATCCGCATCGCCGAAACCGAGATGCCCGGCCTGATGGCGATCCGCGAGGAATACGCCGCCAGCCAGCCGCTCAAGGGCGCACGCATCACCGGTTCGCTGCACATGACCATCCAGACTGCGGTGCTGATCGAGACGCTGACCGCGCTCGGCGCCGAAGTGCGCTGGGCCTCGTGCAACATCTTCTCCACCCAGGACCACGCCGCCGCCGCCATCGCCAAGGACGGCATCCCGGTGTTCGCGGTCAAGGGCGAGTCGCTCACCGACTACTGGGACTACACCCATCGCATCTTCGAGTGGCCGGACGGCGGCTACAGCAACATGATCCTGGACGACGGCGGCGACGCCACCCTGCTGCTGCACCTGGGCGCCCGCGCCGAGAAGGACATCTCGGTGCTGGACAAGCCGGACAGCGAGGAAGCGACCGTGCTGTTCGCCAGCATCAAGGCCAAGCTCGCAACCGACCCGACCTGGTATTCCACCCGCCTCGCGCAGATCAAGGGTGTCACCGAAGAGACCACCACCGGGGTACACCGCCTGTACCAGATGCACGCCAAGGGCGAACTCAAGTTCCCCGCGATCAACGTCAACGACTCGGTCACCAAGTCCAAGTTCGACAACCTCTACGGCTGCCGCGAATCGCTGGTGGACGGCATCAAGCGCGCCACCGACGTGATGATCGCCGGCAAGATCGGCGTGGTGCTGGGCTACGGCGACGTGGGCAAGGGCTGCGCCCAGTCGCTGCGCGGCCTCGGCGCTACCGTGTGGGTCACCGAGATCGACCCGATCTGCGCGCTGCAGGCGGCGATGGAAGGCTTCCGCGTGGTCACCATGGAAGAGGCTGCCGCCATGGGCGACATCTTCGTCACCACCACCGGCAACGTCGGCGTGATCAGCCACGATCACATGAAAGCGATGAAGAACAACGCCATCGTCTGCAACATCGGCCACTTCGACTCCGAGATCGAAGTCGCCAGCCTGCGCCAGTACGAGTGGGAGAACATCAAGCCTCAGGTCGACCACATCATCTTCCCGGACGGCAAGCGCATCATCCTGCTGGCCGAAGGCCGCCTGGTAAACCTGGGTTGCGCCACCGGTCACCCGAGCTTCGTGATGAGCAACTCCTTCGCCAACCAGACCCTGGCGCAGATCGAGCTCTACACCAAGACCGGCGAATACCCGGTCGGCGTGTACGTGCTGCCCAAGCAACTCGACGAGATGGTCGCCCGCCTGCACCTGAAGAAAATCGGCGCCAAGCTCACCGTGCTGAGCCAGACCCAGGCCGACTACATCGGCGTGCCGGTCGAAGGCCCGTACAAGCCCAACCACTACCGCTACTGATCGCGGCGGCGGGTGGCCTGCGGGTCGTCCGCTATCTGCCTGAGGGGCACGCGCGATGAAATCCTTCCACCGTCGCAACAGCCGTCCCGCCGCGGAGCGGTCAGTCGCGCCCGCAGCGGTCGCGCGCGGCCTGCCGCGCGCCGACCAGCTGCTGGTGCAACAAGGCCTGGCGCCCTCGCGCACCGCGGCGCGGGTGCTGATCGAGGCCGGCCGCGTCAGCGCCGACGGCGTGGCGGTGACCAAGCCGGCGCAGGAGCTGCCTGAATCGGCCGTGCTGGCGGTGACGCCGGACGAGGCCGACCGTTTCGTGTCACGCGGCGGGCTCAAGCTCGCCGGCGCGCTCGCGGCGAGCGGGCTGGACCCGGCGGGGCGCGTCTGCCTCGACGTCGGCCAATCCACCGGCGGTTTCACCGATTGCCTGCTGCAGGCCGGCGCCGCCAAGGTGGTCGGGGTCGAGGTCGGCCACGGCCAGCTGCATCCGCGGCTGGCCGGCGAGCCGCGCTGCATCACGCTGGAAGGCGTCAACGCGCGTCATCTGACCGCGGCGGATCTGGCCGGGCACTGCCCGCCGGGCGGCTTCGGCCTCATCGTCTGCGACGCCAGCTTCATCTCGCTGACGCTGCTGCTGCCGCAGTGGCCGGCACTGCTGGCGGCGGAGGGCGACATCCTCGCGCTGGTCAAACCGCAGTTCGAGGTCGGCCCGCAGGGGCTTTCCAAGGGCGGCATCGTGCGCGACGCCTCGCTGTATGCGGAAGTCGAGCGCAAGCTGCGCACGGCCGCCGCGGCTGCCGGGCTGGAGGTGCTCGGCTGGTACGACTCGCCCATCACCGGCACCGACGGCAACCGCGAATTCTTCATCTGGATGCGACATGCACAAGACTGAACTTTCCATCGAATTCTTCCCGCCGCAGACGGCCGAGGGCGCAGAGAAGCTGCGCGCGGTGCAGGCCCGGCTCGCCGGGCTCAAGCCCGCCTTCTTCTCGGTGACCTACGGCGCCGGCGGCTCCACCCGCGAGCGCACCTTCTCCACCGTCAAGGAAATCGCCGCCAGCGGCAGCGAGGCCGCGCCCCACCTGTCGTGCATCGGCTCATCCCGCGACAGCATCCGCGCCATCCTCAAGGAATACGCCGACGCTGGCGTCAAGCGCATCGTCGCGCTGCGCGGCGACCTGCCCTCGGGCGTGGTCGACCCGGGCGAGTTCCGCTACGCCAACGAACTGGTGGAATTCATCCGCGCCGAGACCGGCTCGCGCTTCCGCATCGAAGTCGCCGCCTACCCGGAATGGCACCCGCAGGCCAAGAGCCCGGCCGACGACCTTGCTGCCTTCAAGCGCAAGATGGACGCCGGCGCCGACTCCGCCATCACCCAGTACTTCTACAACCTCGACGCCTACCTGCATTTCGTCGACGCGGTGCGCAAGCTCGGCATCGACAAGCCGGTGATCCCCGGCATCATGCCCATCGCCAGCTTCTCCAAGCTGGCGCGCTTCTCGGACGCCTGCGGCGCCGAGATCCCGCGCTGGATGCGCAAGAAGTTCGAGTCCTATGGCGACGACGCCGACTCCATCCGCGCCTTCGGCCTGGATGTGGTCACCGAGCTGTGCCAGAAGCTGCTCGCCGCTGGTGTGCCCGGCCTGCACTTCTACAGCATGAACCAGGCCGGGCTTACCACCGAGATCTGCAAGCGCTTGCAGCTCGCCTGAGCATCCGGCCCGGCTGATAGGGCAATAAACACTTTCGAAGTCCGGAACCTCGCCCGACGGCAGCGGCGGCGTAGAATGCTGCAACGCAACATCCTACGCCGCCCGCCATGCCACTCCCGCTTCTCGCCCTCGCCATTGCCTCCTTCGGCATCGGCACCACCGAATTCGTCATCATGGGCCTCTTGCCCGAGGTCGCCCTCGATCTCGGCGTGGACATCCCGCGCGCAGGCATGCTGGTGTCGGGCTACGCGATGGGCGTGGTGATCGGCGCGCCCATCCTGGCGGTGGTGATCTCGCGCATGGAACGCCGCCGCGCCCTGCTCGGCCTGGTGACGATGTTCATCCTCGGCAACCTGCTGTGTGCGCTGGCGCCGGACTACGCTGCGCTGATGGTGGCGCGGGTGGTCACCGCCTTCTGCCACGGCGCCTTCTTCGGCCTCGGCGCGGTGGTCGCGGCCGGCCTGGTGGCGCCGGAGCGCCGCGCCCAGGCCATCGCGCTGATGTTCACCGGCCTCACGCTGGCCAACGTGCTGGGCGTGCCGCTCGGCACCCTGCTCGGCCAGCACGCCGGCTGGCGCGCCACCTTCTGGGCGGTGGTCGGCATCGGCTGCATCGCCGCGGCCGCGCTCTACCTGTGGCTGCCGCGCACCCTCGGTGCCGGCAGCAGCCGCGGCCTGCTCAACGAGGTGCGCGCGCTGCGCCGGCCGCAGGTGCTGCTGGCGATGCTGATCAGCGTCCTGTCGTCGGCCAGCCTGTTCTCGGTGTTCACCTACATCGCACCGCTGCTGCTGGAAGTCACCGGCGTGTCGCCGCGCGGCGTCACGCTGGTCCTACTGCTGTTCGGCGCCGGCCTCACCATTGGCAACCTCGCCGGCGGCAAGCTGGCCGACTGGCGCTTGATGCCGGCGGTGATCGGCATCTTCGTCGCGGTCATCGCGGTGCTGGCGCTGCTGCCGGCCGCGAGTCCGCTGCCACTGGCTGCGGTCGCGGTGATCTTCGCCTGGGGCGTGGCTGCCTTCGCGCTGATCTCGCCCTTGCAGATGCGGGTAGTGAACGAAGCGGTGGGTGCGCCCAACCTCGCGTCCACGGTGAACCAGGGAGCCTTCAATCTCGGCAATGCCATCGGTGCCTGGATAGGCGGTGTCGCGATCACCCACGGCCTGGGTTACGCGGAGATTCCCTGGGTGGGCGTCGCCCTCGCTGTCGCCGGCCTCGCCTTCAGCGTGTGGTCGCACCGGCTGGAATGCCGCGATGCTTCGGCAGCGGCGCCCTGCGGCGAACCCGAAACCGAACGCTGCTGACGCCGTTCAGCCGCGCTGGCGCGCCATCACGGCGACGCCGGCCACCACCATGGCCATGCCGGCAAGCTGGAACACGCCGATGGCTTCGTCCAGGATCAGCCACCCGAGCAGCATGGTGATGGCCGGTGCCAGCGTGCCGGTCAGCGACACCGGCCCCGCGCCCAGGCGGCGGATCGCCTCCGACACCATCCACACCGGCGCCACCGTGCTGAACACCGTCATCAGCCCGGCAAAGGCGTAGACCTGCCAGGCTTGCTCGGCGACCATCGCCAACGGCCGCATCGCCGCGAACTGCGCCAGGCTGAAGAAGCAGGCGAAACTGCTGGCGTAGGCGGTGACCCGCGACGAACCCAGCCGGCCGACCACCTCGCCGTTGCCCATCAGGTAGAGCGCGTAGCTCACCGCGCTGGCGAACACCAGCACGCAGCCGAGCACGACCTCGTGCGCTGTGCCGGAGACGTCGAGGTCGTGCCCCACCGCCAGCGCGATGCCGAGGTAGCTCAGCGCCAGCGCCGCCAGCATGCGCCGCGTCACCTTCTTGCCCAGGAACGCCGCCGACAGCACGATCACCACGGTGGGATAAAGGAAGAGGATCAGCCGCTCGAGCGCCGCCGAGATGTAGTCCAGGCCGAGGAAATCGAGATAACTCGCGAGGTAATAGCCGAACAGTCCGAGCCCGGCCATCCAAACCCAGTCGCGCGCCGACAGGGCATGCGCTGCCCGGCGGCTGGCCGCCCAGCCCATGGCCAGGAAGAAGGGCAGCGAGAACGCCATGCGCAGCGCCAGCAGCGTCTCGGCATCGACACCGTAGCGGTAGGCGAGCTTGACCAGGATGGCCTTGAACGAGAAACCGACCGCGCCGCAGACGGCGAAAGCCAGGCCGACGGCCATGCCGCCGCCCGGCTTCGCCATCGCCCCGCCCAATTCATCGGCACGTGCCGTCCTGCTTCCCGCCTGTGTCATGCCCGCTGCCCTGCCCGGATTCGATCCAATCCGCGATTAGGCCACCGGACGGCACCCGGCACAATCCGCAATCTACGCAAACCGCATCACTTCAGGCTGCGCTGGGCGACCGCGATCACCGCCACCACCAGGCAGCCGAGCGCCAGCCCGATCAGGATGTGCCCCGCCGCCACGCTCACCGCCGCCTGCTGTACCACGTCGCCGAGCGCCGGCGCCAGGCTGTCGGGTGTCGCCGCCTGCATCGCCGAGCGGGCAGCCTCGGCGCCGTGATGCAACTGCAGCACGGCGAGACCGGTGCCGAGCGCATTGACGATCTCGCGCACGATGTTCTTGAAGGCGTAGGCGTGGGCGAAGTCTTCGGTCGGCATGTCGACGAAGGTCATCATCGCCACCTGCAGCAAGGCCAGCACGGGCATCGCGCCCTGCAACACGATGGCCGGCAGCACGGCTATCGCACTGGCGCCGGGCCGCGCCGCGGCCGCCATCGCCAGGAAGGCCGTCGCCAGGCCGATGTAGCCGACGGCGATGTAGCGGCGCTTGCGCATGACGCGCGGCAGGCACAGATGGAAGACCACCACCGCCGCCAAGGTCGTCAGTCCGCCGAGCGACAACAGCCCGCCCACCTTGGTCAGGCCGAAGCCGAGGCCTTCGACCAGGAAGGCTGGCACCAGGAAATTCCAGTAGCCGGTGATCAGGTAGAACACGCCGTAGAAGGCCAGCCCGATCAGGTAGCGGCGGCTGGTCAGCCGGCGCGGGTCCAGCCAGGGATCGGGGTGGCGCGAAAAGCGCCGCATCACCAGCACGAGCAGCGCTATTCCGGCCACACCGTAGCCGGCCAGCGCCGGCAGGTCGGCCCGGGTGAGATAGCGCAGATGCTCGAGCGCGTGCTCCAGCAGCAGCGCACCGGTGGCGAAGGCCAGCACGCCCGGCCAGTCGAGCTGCCCCATCGGCCGCCGCGGCCGATGTTCGATCCGCGGATAGACCAGTGCGACCAGCGGCAGCAGCGGCACCGCCAGCGCCGCCTGCAGCAGGAAGAGCGTATGCCAGCCGTGATTCGAAACCAGCCAGCCGGCCAGCCAGGGAGCGAGCGCGACCAGGGCGAAGTTGGCCAGGCCGAAGCCCCAGAACAGCGACAGGCGCTCCTGCGGCTGCGACGAGAACTGCGCCAGGATGCGTGCGGCGGCGAACAGCCCGCCGCCACCCAGGCCCTGCACCGCACGCGCCAGCGTCAGCGCCGGCAGCGACTCGGCGGCTGCGCAGGCAAGGGCGCCGAGGATGAAGACCACCAGGCTGCCGAGCGTGAAGCGGCGGTAACTCACCCGGCCGGCCAGTTGCACCAGCACCAGGTTGGCCACCACCGCCGCCACCGCGTAACTGGTCAGCGCCCACAGGAAGTCGCGCGGCGCCACGCCCAGTCCAGTCTGCACTTGCACGCCCGCCATCGCGATCAGGATGGCGGCGACAAAATCCAGCCCCGCGACCAGGCCGAGCGTGGCACCGAAGGCGTACACCCGCAGCGGGCGAAATTCCGGATGCGCGCTCAGCAGCACCGCGCGGGCCGGTGCATCGGCGGCGCTGATCTGGGGAAAGGGCGGCAGGGGCGGCAAGGGTGGCGACATGCCTCACAACTTACATTGTGCGTATCATTGAATAAATATTCATTTATGGACGCTCTATCCAAAAATGCGAACAATCAACTGGAACGATTGGTATGCCTTCACCGCCGTCGCCCAGAGCGGCAGCTTCACCCGCGCCGCCGAGCAGCTGGCGCTGCCGAAATCCTCGGTGAGCCATGCGGTGGCAAGGCTGGAGCGCCAACTCGGCCAGCGCCTGATCGAACGCAGCACGCGACGCGTGGCACTCACCGAACAAGGGGAGCGCATGCTGGTGCAGCTGGCGCCGCTGTTCGAACGGCTGGACGCGGTGGCGACCGAGGCCGGCGACGCCCGTGACGAGCCCCACGGCGTGCTGCGCATCGCCACACCCTACGAATTCGGCGCAATCCAGCTCGGCGAGGTGGTGAACGACGTGCTGAACCGCCATCCGCGCCTGGAAATCGAGATCGACGTGCGCATCCTCGGCAGCGAAACGGTCGGTGCCGGCTACGATGTGGTGTTCTTCGCCACCGGCGAAGCGCTGCCGGACTCCGAGCGCGTGGTGAGGCGGGTCTACAGCGTGGCGCGCGGCCTGTACGCCGCGCCGGCGCTGATCCGCAGGCTGGGACTACCGCGCAGCGTGGCCGAGCTGGAACACTGGCCTTGCCTGTCGATGCCGGGCGAGGAGCGCTGGCACTTCGAAGCGGCCGATGGCAGGACGCATACGCTGCATCCGCGCGGCCCGCTGCGTACCACCAATGCTGCGCTGCGGCTGCAAGCGGCACTGGCCGGCCATGGCGCCACGATGCTCGCGGCCTCCTACTGCCGGCGCGAGCTCGAAGCCGGCACGCTGCTGCCGCTGCTGTCGGACCATGTGCCGCATCCGCTCAAGATCTACGCCCATCTGCCGGGGCGCGGGCTGGTGCCGGCACGCACCCGGGTGTTCATGGACGCGATCGAGCGCTTCCTGCTCGACTGAGCCGGGATAACCGCCTCAGCGCCGGCGCGATCCGCCGCCGAGCAGGGAGCCGAGCACCCCGCGCACGATCTCCCGACCGAGCGAGCTGCCTATGGTGCGGGTCAGGGTCTTGGCGGCGATCTGCACCAGTCCGTCGCGCTGACCGCCGCGCGGCCCGGTGGAACCGAACAGGATGTCACCCATGCCGCCGAGCGCGCCACCCTGCTCACCCGCGGGTGCGCCAGCCGACGTCGCACCGCCCTGCGGCTGCGCGGCCGCAGCCTGGGCGCGCAGCATCTCGTAGGCGGATTCGCGATCGACCGCCTTTTCGTAATGACCGTAGAGCACCGAGGCACGCACCGCCGCCTGCCGCTCGGCCTCGGTCAGCGGACCGAGCCGGGACGCGGGCGCGATCACGAAGCCGCGCTCGACGATCTCGGGCCGGCCCTTTTCATCGAGAAAGGACACCAGCGCCTCGCCCACGCCGAGTTCGGTGATCGCCGTGGCGGCATCGAAAGCCGGATTGGCGCGCATGGTGTCGGCAGCGGTCTTCACCGCCTTCTGGTCGCGCGGGGTGAACGCGCGCAGGGCGTGCTGGACGCGGTTGCCGAGCTGGCCGAGCACGGTTTCGGGCACGTCGAGCGGGTTCTGGGTGACGAAATAAACGCCCACGCCCTTGGAGCGGATCAGCCGCACCACCTGCTCGACCTTTTCCACCAGTGCCTTGGGCGCATCGGCGAACAGCAGGTGGGCCTCGTCGAAGAAGAACACCAGCTTGGGTTTGTCGAGGTCTCCTACTTCCGGCAGCTGCTCGAAGAGTTCGGACAGCATCCACAGCAGGAAGGTGGAGTAGAGCTTGGGCGAGTGGTAGAGCTTGTCGGCAGCGAGCACGTTGATGACGCCGCGGCCGTCGCCGTCGGTCTGCATCAGGTCGGCGATGTCCAGCATCGGCTCGCCGAAGAAGACGTCGCCGCCCTGCTCTTCCAGCGCCAGCAGGTTGCGCTGGATGGCGCCAATGGAGGCTGCCGAGACGTTGCCGTACTCGGTGGTGAAGGACTTCGCGTTCTCGCCCACGTACTGGATCATCGCCCGCAGATCCTTGAGGTCGAGCAGCAGCAGACCGTTGTCGTCGGCGATCTTGAACACCAGCTGCAGCACGCCGGCCTGGGTATCGTTGAGATTGAGCAGGCGCGCCAGCAGCAGCGGCCCCATATCGGAGATCGTTGCCCGCACCGGATGGCCCGCGGCGCCGTAGACATCCCAGAACACCGTCGTGTTGGCGCGCGGCGTGAATTCGGTGATGCCGATCGCGGCCAGGCGCTGCATCAGCTTGTCGGAGGCGACACCGGCGGCGCCGATGCCGGAGAGGTCGCCCTTGACGTCGGCCATGAACACCGGCACGCCGATGCCGGCGAAGGACTCGGCCATCTTCTGCAGGGTCACCGTCTTGCCGGTACCGGTGGCGCCGGTGATGAGGCCGTGGCGGTTGGCGAGGCGCGGCAGGAGGCAGAGTTCCTTGTCGGCGGTCTTGGCGATCAGCAGCGGTTCGGTCATCACATCACCATGCGGTCGAAAGGTTTGGAATCCAGTGTATCAGCGGGCATCGCAGGTGCGGTTGCAGCGGTCGTAGGCGGCCTGGCAATCCGCGCAGTCGCCGGCGGCGCAGCGCGCCTGACATTGGTAGAGCGGCGCGGCACAGGCGCGCACGCAGGCATTCCAGGCCGGGCGCTCGGCCGCGTCGGCGCCCGGCAGCAGCAGCGCGCCGCGCGACAGCGGGCAACTGCCCAGCGCGATCTGCCGGCGCGGCCCGGGCAGTTCGGCCCATTCGGCATCGGAAAAGCGGAGATCGGCTTCGAGCGCCTCGACCGAGGTCTGCGCCAGCAGGCCGGAACGCTGCAGCGTCCCCAGTGCGGCGCAGTCGGCACGGTGAGCGGCGCCGGTGTCGAGCAGGCCGTCGGCCGGGTAGCCGAGGTTGAGCCGGGCGCAGGCCTGTGCGTAGAGGAAGCTGCGGCTGGCCGGCAGCAGCCGCGGCAGCAGCTCGGGATTATGGCGGATCACCGGGCGGCCGGCCTCGCTGGAGGTTGCCACTGCGGCCGGCAACTGCGGATCGATCAGGCTCACCACCGCCGCACCGCGCGCATCCACGCAGCCGCCGTAGATCGGCTCGCCCTCGTCGGCGGCGAGTGCCGCACCACCCGCAACGCAGAAACAGAACAGCAGGAATCGGATGATGGCGCTCAAACCGCTTCTCCTCGTGATCGGACATTCTTTCGGCATGCAGGGCGGAATCTACCAGAGCACGGCCGCAGATGCCGCCCCCCGTCTGTATAATGCCGGGCTTCAATCGCTTACGGCTGCATCGAGGTTTATATGGCTGGTCATTCCAAATGGGCCAACATCCAGCACCGCAAGGGGCGTCAGGACGCCAAGCGGGGCAAGGTCTTCACCAAACTGATCAAGGAAATCACCGTCGCCGCCAAGATGGGCGGAGGCGACGTCAGCGCCAACCCGCGCCTGCGCCTGGCCATCGACAAGGCCAAGGCCGAGTCCATGCCCAAGGACAACATCGAGAACGCGATCAAGCGCGGCACCGGCCAGCTCGAAGGCGTGACCTACGAGGAAGCGCGCTATGAAGGCTACGGCATCGCCGGCGCCGCGGTCATGGTGGACTGCCTCACCGACAACAAGACCCGCACCGTCGCCGACGTGCGCCACGCCTTCTCCAAGTACGGCGGCAACATGGGCACCGACGGCTGCGTGGCCTTCCAGTTCAAGCACTGCGGCCAGCTGATGTTTGCCCCCGGCACCAACGAAGACGCGCTGATGGAAGCGGCGCTCGAAGCCGGTGCCGAAGATGTCGTCCCCAACGACGATGGTTCGATCGAAGTGATCACCGGCCCGTGGGAATTCACCACCGTCAAGGAAGCGCTCGAAAAGGCCGGTTTCACCGCCGAGTTCGGCGAAGTGACGATGAAGGCCCAGAACGAGACCGAGCTCTCCGGCGACGACGCCGCGCGCATGCAGAAGCTGCTCGACGCGCTCGAATCGCTCGACGACGTGCAGGAGGTCTACACCTCCGCGGTGCTCGACGAATAAGCCTCGCCCTCCTGCGCGAACCAAGCGGCGCCCGGCGCCGCTTTTTCGTTTGTGGCCCCGACCGACGGCAACAAGGACAACCGCCCCCATGACGACGCCCGCCCCCGCCCAGCGCCTGATGCCCTTGCTGTTCGTGCTGCTGTGGAGCACCGGCTTCATCGGCGCCAAGTTCGGCCTGCCCTATGCCGAGCCGCTCACCTTCCTGTGCGCACGCTACGTGCTGGTGGTGCTGCTGATGACTGCAGTCGTGTTCGCCATGCGCGCACCCTGGCCGCGCAGTGCCCGCGAAGTGGCGCACATCGGCATCACCGGGGTGCTGGTGCACGCGCTGTACCTGGGCGGTGTCTTCGTCGCCATCCATCGCGGCCTGCCGGCGGGCGTCACTGCACTGGTCGTCGGCATGCAGCCGCTGCTCACCGCGCTCGGCGCCGGCTTCCTGCTCGGCGAGCGGGTGTCGATGCGGCAGTGGGCCGGGCTGGCGCTCGGCTTCGCCGGCGTCACCATGGTGGTCAGCAACAAGGTGGCGGTCGGCGGCGTCGGCACCGACGAGCTTGCCCACATGCTCGCGCCGGCGCTCGCCGCGCTCGCCGGCATCACCGTCGGCACGCTCTACCAGAAGCGTTTCTGCCCGCGCTTCGACCTGCGCACCGGCTCGGTCATCCAGTTCCTGCCCACGCTGGCGCTGTCGGCGCTGGTCGCCAGCCAGACCGAGACCATGAGCATCCAGTGGAGCGGGGAATTCGTGTTCGCCCTGCTGTGGCTGGTGCTGATCCTGTCGCTGGGCGCCATCACCCTGCTCAACCTGCTGATCCGCAGCGGCAGCGCGGTGAACGTCGCCAGCCTGTTCTACCTGACCCCGCCCACCACCGCGCTGATCGCCTGGGCCATGTTCGGCGAGACCCTCACCGGGCTCGCGCTGGCCGGCATGGTGGTGGCCGTGGCCGGGGTGTGGCTGGCGCGCAAGGGCTAGAATGCCGGCATCAAGCCACGGAGGATCCGCCATGCTGATGACCACCACTCCCACGCTCGAAGGCAAGCCGGTACAGCGCTATCTCGGCGTCGTCACCGGCGAAGCCATCATCGGCGCCAACATCTTCAAGGATCTGTTCGCCTCGATCCGCAACATCGTCGGCGGTCGCGCCGGCGCCTACGAGCGCTCGCTCGCCGACGCGCGCGAAGTGGCGATGGAGGAAATGGCCGAGCAGGCCGCCAAACTCGGCGCCAACGCGGTCGTCGGTATCGACATCGACTACGAAGTGCTCGGCGCCGACAACGGCATGCTGATGGTGTGCGTCAGCGGCACCGCGGTAGTCACCGCTTGAGCACCGACGCTCGGCCGCCCGAAGGCACCGCTCGTCCTCCCGCGGCGAGGATGTCGCGCCGCGCCGGGAGGGCAGAGTGAGCACGGCCGGCCGCATCGTCGCCACCCGCATCCTGGGCCTGGACCCCGGCCTGCGCATTACCGGTTTCGGCGTCATCGACACGCTGGGCAGCCAGCTGCGCTACGTCGCCAGCGGCTGCATCAAGACCCGCGACGGCGAACTGCCCGGCCGTCTCAAGACCCTGCTCGACGGCGTGCGCGAGGTCATCGCCACCTACCAGCCGGATGCGGTCGCGGTGGAAAAGGTCTTCGTCAACGTCAATCCCCAATCGACGCTGCTGCTCGGCCAGGCCCGCGGCGCGGTAATCTGCGGCGCGGTATCGTGCGAGTTGCCGGTGGCCGAATACACCGCGCTGCAGGTCAAGCAGTCGGTGGTCGGCTATGGCAAGGCGGCCAAGGAGCAGGTCCAGCACATGGTCCAGCGCCTGCTCGCGCTCGACGCCAGCCCCGGCCCCGACGCCGCCGACGCGCTCGCCTGCGCGATCTGCCACGCCCATGGCGGCCAAGGCCTGGGCGGCCAGGCCGGCATCGGCGGCCGCCGCCGCGCCGGCCGCATCCTGAGCCTGTAGGCACAAAAAATCATTCCGTGCTTGCACAAACGCAAGAACGTGGCTAATATGCGCGCCTCTTGCAGCGAGGCAGCAACAGCGGCAAGCGGTTCGGGGGTATAGCTCAGTTGGTAGAGCAGCTGACTCTTAATCAGTAGGTCCAAGGTTCGAATCCTTGTGCCCCCACCAAAGAATCCATGCAAAAGGCCAGATCTCCGGATCTGGCCTTTTGCTTTTCCGGCCCGGCTCGCCCCACCTCGGGGAAACGTCGCCCCGGCATCCGCTGTCTAGAATGCGTCTACAGCCTGTCGGAAAGACGCCCATGCTGCGCATCGCCATCGTCGACGACCACGAGATCGTTCGCGCCGGTTTTCGCGAGATGCTGTCCGAGGAAACCGGCCTGCAGATCGCCTTCGAGGCCGCCAGCGGCGAGGAGGCGCTGGCGCTGCTGCGCGACACGCCCTGCGACTTGGTGCTGCTCGATCTCTCCCTGCCCGGCCAGAGCGGCATCGACGTGCTGCGCACGCTCCGCCAGCGTCACGCAGCGCTGCGGGTGCTGGTGCTGAGCGGCTTTCCGGAAGAACGTTACGCGCTGGCGATGCTGCGCAACGGCGCCGACGGCTATCTCGGCAAGGAGTGCGAGCGCGACGAGTTGATCCGCGCCATCCATATCGTTGCCCAGGGGCGCCGCTACGTTTCGGCGCGGGTGGCCGAGCTGCTGGCCGATGAACTGGCCGGCGACGCGTCCCACCCCGCTCACCTGCAGCTGTCGGAACGCGAACTGCAGGTCTTCCTGCGGCTGGCGCGCGGCGAATCGGTCTCGGCCATCGCCGAAGCGCTCAAGCTGAGCGTCAAGACGGTCAGCACCTACCGTTCGCGCCTGCTCGAAAAGCTGGAGGTGGCGAGCAATGCCGAGCTGGCCGCCTACGCCATCCGCCACGGTTTGATCCTGCCATGAGCGAGCTCACTCCGCCGCCCCTGCGTGTCTTCCTGGTGGAAGACTCGCCGCTACTGCGCGGTCTGCTCAGCGACATCCTCGCCGAACTCGGCGGTATCGCCGTGATCGGCAGTGCCGCCGACGAAGCTGCCGCGCTGCAGGCACTGGAAGCGCGCGACGCCGACCTCGCCATCGTCGACCTGCAGCTGGCATCGGGCAGCGGCATCGGCGTGCTGCGCGCACTGAACGCCGAGCCCGAACGCTTCGGGCGGCCGCGCACCGTGGTGTTCTCCGCCTACGGCCATGCGCCGCTGCGCGAGCTGTGCCGTCGCCTGGGCGTCGATGGTTACTTCGACAAGGCGCAGCAGATGAACGAACTGATCGCCTACGTCGAGGCCGCGCGCGCAGCGCTCGCTGGCGGTCACTGACCGCCCGCCGCCGCCTGCCCCTGTACCACCGCCGCCAGCGGCAGGCTGGCGTGGATGCGGGTACCGCGGCCGGGCGCGCTGTCGATCCCGAAGCTGCCGCGGAACATCTGCGTCCGGTGGCGCATGCCGGCCAGGCCGTAGCGCCGGCTCGCCGGCAGCGCGGGGTCGAAGCCGACGCCGTCGTCCTCCACGTCCAGCCGCATCTGCTCGGGCGTCAACGTGAAGCGCAGGGTCACCTTACGGGCACGGGCATGGCGCCGGATGTTGGTGAGCGCTTCCTGGGCGATGCGGAACAGTGCCAGCGCGCTCTCCGGGGGCAATTCAATGTCCATGGCCGGCAGCTCCAGCACCACCTCCACACCGTCGCTCGCGGCGAAGTCCTCGCCGAGCGTGCGCAGCGCCGCCACCAGGCCGAGCTCCTGCAGCAACGGAGGACGCAGGTTGTCGATGATTCGGCGCTTGAGGGTGATGCCGCTGTCCAGCGTCTGCAGCAGCCGCTCGAAACGTTCGCGACAGGGCGCCAGAGCGGCCTCGCCCAGGCTGCGGCCGAGCCAGGCGGCATCCATCCTGGCGGCGGTGAGCAAGGCCCCGAGTTCGTCGTGCAGTTCGCGCGCCAGCCGCTGCTGCTCGGCCTCGCGGATTCGGGTGAGGTAGCTGGCCAGATCGGACAACTCGGCGGTACGCGCCTGCACCAGCGCCTCCAGCCGCGCGTTCTCGTCCTGCAGCAGCCCGGCGAGGCGCTCGCGCAGCTGGAACTGGCGCTGCAGGACCACGAACAGCACGGCAAGCAATACCAGCGCGCCGCCGGACAAGGCCGCCACCACCCAGCGGGTGCGCTGGACGTGGGCGATGGAGGCCTCCAGCGAGCGCTGGCTGTGCGCAGCCATGCGGCCCTTGAGCTCGGCCAGGGCAAGGCGGATGGTCTCCATGTAGCGCCGTCCGTCCGACGTGGCGGCGCCACGCGGCGCTTCCTCGCCAACGGCACCGCGGCTCACCGCCTCCGACAGCACCCGCAGCTTCAGCGTGATGACGCCGGTGAGCTGTGCCAGCGCCTCCTGGTCGCGCGGGTCGCTGCCGATATCGCGGCGTATCTCCTCCAGCGTGTATTCGATGGTTGCAAGGCTGTTGTGGTAGGGCTCGAGGTAGGCCGGATTGCGGCTCAGCAGGTAGCCGCGGGCGCCGCTTTCGGCCTCCACCAGCTGGATCAGCATGCTGTCTAGCCGGCCGATGCGGACAGCCTCGGCCTGCAGGGTGCCAAGCGCGGCGAGGCTGGTCGTCGCCTGCCAGACACTCGAGACGAACAGCGACAACACCAGCGCGCAGGCGAGCGTGAGCGTGAGCTGGCGCCAGCGCCGCGACAGGCCCCGCACCTGGATGGCATGGACGGACAGTTTGGCGTGCATGGTGATTCTCCCGGCCGACCGTCGTGCAGGAATCGTCCTACACGCGATTCCGCCTTGTCCGACAGCCCGGCGCCAAAGCGTTCCCTAGCATGGAAACAGCCCTGGACGAGAACCGCATGGGCAGTCCCTCAACCACCGGAGACGCATGATGAAATCCAAGATCAGTCTAGTTGCGCTGCTTCTGACCGGCGCGCTGCCGCTGGCGGCCATCGCCGCCGAACCCACGCGGCCGCCCGCCGCCGACGCACCGCCGGCCAGCACGACGCCGGCCATGCCCGACAGCGCAGCGTCCAAGAGCGACAGTGCACCGATGTTCAAGCAGCTTGACCGCAACAGCGACGGCATGGTTTCCAAGGAAGAAGCCAAACGCTCGGCCGACGTCCAGGCCCGTTTCTCGACGCTGGACGCCGACGGTAACGGCAGCATCACGCTGGCCGAATGGACGGCTGCCGAGAAACGCTGAACGGCGTACTGCAACCCGGACGACGGCTGCGCAAGCACCGTCGCACCTCCAACCTGCCGGGAGCAAGCCGATGATCCGACGATTCCTTACCCTGCTGCTCACGCTGCCCTTGCTCTTTGCGCCGGCGGCACTTGCCGCGCCGGGCATCGCCGCCGACGTCCTGGTCAAGGGCGTCACCGACGAAGTGCTGGCCATCCTGCGCCAGGACAAGGCGCTGCAATCGGGCGACCGTCACAAGGCGGTCCGTCTGATCGACGAGAAGATCGCCCCTCACTTCGACTTCCACCGCATGACTAGCCTGGCGGTCGGCCCGACCTGGCGGCAGACGAGCTTCGAACAGCGCGAAGCGCTGGCGCGCGAATTCCGCACGCTGCTGGTGCGCACCTACGCCAATGCACTGACGGCCTATCGCGACCAGACAGTGAGCTTCAAGCCCACCACCGGACCGCGCGAAGCCGGCGACGTGACGGTCCGCAGCCAGATCAACCAGCCGGGCGCGACACCGATCGCGCTGGACTATCGCCTGTCGCGCAACGGCGACAGCTGGAAGGTGTTCGACGTCGCGGTGGACAACGTCAGCCTGGTCACCAGCTACCGCGGCAACTTCGCGGCCGAACTGGGCAAGGGCGGCCCCGACGGCCTGATCGCCGCATTGCGCGAGCAGAACCGCCGTTTCGAAAACCCGCCGCGATCCGGCGACGGTCGCAGCTGAACCACCCACAAGGAGAACGAGCATGCGCAAATCCATCCGAGCCAGCCTGGGCATCGCCGCGATGCTCGCCGCCCTGAGCGCCTGCAGCGGCACCCCGACGCGCGAGAGCACCGGCGAATACCTCGACGACAGCGCCATCACCGCCAAAGTCAAGAGCGCCTTCGTGCAGGACAAGACGGTCAGCGCGCTGCAGATCAAGGTCGAAACCTTCAAGGGCAGCGTCCAGTTGTCCGGCTATGCCGACCACGCAGCCGAGGCGCAACGCGCGGTCGAGCTCGCCCGCGACGTGCCCGGCGTGAAGTCGGTGAAGAACGACATCCGGCTCAAATCCAACTGAGGACGCACAAGGAGGAAGGCATATGAAAACCCGCATCCTGTTGCTTGCCGCGTTCGTCGCGCCGCTGCTGATGGCCGGCTGCGACGGCAAGGATCCCGATCCGGTCGCGCCCCAGGCGCCGGCGCCGCAGCGCGATGTCGCGCCACCCGCGCCCAGCACGGCCCAACCACCCCCGCTGCCTGCGGCACCGCCGGCCCCTGTGCCGGCACCCGCCCCGTCCGATACGCCGGGCAGCAGCACCGAAGGCAGCAAGTAAAGCGCGCGCCGGCCGACGCAGACCGAACCGGCGCCGCAAGGAGGACATCATGAAACGCCTGAACTCGACGCTCGCGATGCTCGCCGCAGCCTTCGCGCTGTCGGCCTGCACCACGCTGGGCGGTACCCTGATCGGCGCGGCGGCCGGCGCCGGCGTGGGTAGCGCGGTCACCGGCGGTTCCACCGCCGGGGCGGTCGGCGGTGCCGCAGTCGGCGGCATCATCGGCCACGAAGTCAGCAAGTAGGGCCAGCCGGCCCTGACCGCGACGCGGCGACGCTAAGGCGTCGCCGCGTCGTCGTCCACCAGCATTGCCGGACCCCGGCCGAAATCCTCGGCGCCCACCGGACGACCGAACAGATAGCCCTGCATCTCGTCGCAGCCAAACTCGAACAGCTGGCGCTGCTGCAGCGGCGTCTCCACGCCTTCGGCGATCACCCGCATGTCGAGGTTGTGCGCCATCGCGATGATGGCGGCGACGATGGCTTCGGCGCGCGCGCCGCTGGCCATGCTGCGCACGAAGGACTGGTCGATCTTGAGCGTGTCGATCGGGAAGCGCTGCAGGTAGGCGAAGCTGGAATAGCCGGTACCGAAGTCGTCGAGCGCGATCGCCACGCCGATCTGCTTGAGCCGGTGCAGCATCGCCTCGGCCTGCTCGGCATCGCCCATCAGCATGCTCTCGGTCAGCTCCAGCTCCAGCACGGCGGCGGGCAAGCCGGTCTCCTCCAGGATCTCGGCGACCCGGGCGGGCAGATCGGGCGAACGGAACTGGCGCGCCGACACATTCACCGCGATGCGGAAAGGCCGGTCGGCCGCCTGCCACGCCAGCGCCTGGCGGCAGGCGGTGCGCAGCACCCACTCGCCGATCGGCACGATCAGGCCGATCTCCTCGGCGAGCGGAATGAAGCGGGTTGGCGAGATCGCACCCAGCTCGGGGTGGCTCCAGCGCAGCAGCGCCTCGGCGCCGATCACCCGGCCGCTGCTGCCGTCGACCTGGGGCTGATAGGCGACGTGCAGCTCGCCGCGCTCCGGCGCAGTGCGCAGCGCGGCCTCGAGCTGGACGCGGTCGCGCAGCTGCGCATTCATCTCGGCGGTGAAGAAGCGGATCGCATCGCGACCGGCCGCCTTGGCGCGGTACATCGCGATGTCGGCATGCTTGAGCAGGGTATCGCCGTCGCCGCCGTCACGCGGGTAGAGGCTGACACCGATGCTGCAGGTAACGAAGAAGACGCGGCCGTCGATGCGAACCGGTTCGGCCAGTGCCGTCTGTACGCGGTTGAGTACGCGGAAGGCGTCGCCCTCGTCGTCGAGATCGGCCAGCAGCACGACGAACTCGTCGCCCCCCTGCCGCGCCGCGGTGTCGCCGTCGCGCAGCACCGCCGTCAGCCGCCGCGCCACCTCGCCCAGCAGGAGGTCGCCGAGACGGTGGCCGATGTTGTCGTTCACCAGCTTGAAATGGTCGAGATCGAGAAAGGCTACGCCGAGCAGGCGCTGGTGCCGACGCGCCGCGACGATGGCCTGCGTCAGGCGGTCGTCGAGCAGATGGCGGTTGGGCAGGCCGGTGAGGCCGTCGTACTTGGCCTGATGTTCGAGCTGATGCAGGTACTGGGTACGCTCGGTGACATCCTTGATGACGCAGACGACGTGGCTGCCGTCGACCGCCGTCACCGGCGCCAGCGCGCATTCGCACCAGAAGGGCACGCCGTCGCTACGCCGGCCGTCGGCCTGGACCAGGGATTCGCGGCCGCTCGCCAGCGCCGCCTCGAGCTCGCCCAGCGCTGCACCGGCAAACACGCCGAGCGCGGCCGGCCCGCTGCCGATCAGGGCCCCGCGCGGCAGCCCGAGGATGCGCTCGGCCGCGGGGTTGGCGTCGCGCACCACGGCGCGGCCGCCATCGAGCGCGAAGATCAGCACCCCGTCGCTCGACGCCTCGATCGCCCGTTCGCGCAGACGCAGCGCACCTTCCGCCTGATGGCGCGCCTGCGCGGTGCGCTGGCTGACGATGCCGAAGGCGAGATCCTCGGCCAGCTCCTTGAGCAGGGCGACGCCCGCCTGGTCGAGCGCGCCGGCATGCGCCGCGCCTATGGTCAGCGCCCCCAGCGTGCGGGCACCGTCGCTCAGCGGATAGGCGATCAGCGCGCGGCAGCCGGCCTGCATCGCCGCGGCACGCAGCGCGGGTTCGGCATCGGCCAGATCGCCGAGCCGCACCACCCGCCGCTCGCCCACCGCCTGTACCGCCGGCGCCAGACCTTGGCCGCCGAAAGCAGCCAGCGTGGTCCGGAAAATGTCCGCGGCACCGTCCTCGGCGACCAGCACCACCGACGCGCTATCGTCGCTGCGCAGTTCTATCGTCGCCAGCCGGAAGCCGCCGGTATCGACCAGCACCCGGCAGATTCCGCTCACCAGTTCCGCCTCGCTCGCAGAATGCACCAGCGTTTCGTTGCCGCGGCTCAGGGTCCGCAGCGTGCGCTGCAGGCGCAGCATCGGCGCGATCACCATGCCGCCGATGGCGAAGTGGAGCGCCACCACCAGGGTCAGCGTGATCGTCGCCGCGGCGCCGAGCATCACCTGGCGCAGCACCATGGCGCCACGGCCGAATTCGTCCTCGTAGCTGCTCGCACCGATCACCCAGCCCAGCTCGGGAAAGCTGGCAAAGGCGGCCAGCTTGCGACGCGACGCCTGCTCGCCGCGCACGGCATTGCGCCAGGGATAGGCGATGATGCCCTCGCCACGCGCGAGCATTTCGGCGACCACGGAACGGTCGGCGTCGTCGCTGTCCTCCAGCGGGTTGCCGCCCTCCTGCGCCGGATGGACCACGAAACGGCCGTAGCCCGGCCCCGGCGAGGCATCGAGCACGAACACATAACCGCTGTCGCCGATCGCGAACTGGCGCAGGCGGTCGCGCAGGCGCTGGAACTCACGCGCAAGATCGACCCCCACCAGCAGCAGGCCGACGGTCGTGCCGCTGGCATTGCGGGTCGGCAGGGTCTCCAGCAGGTAGCGGCGGCCGTCGAGTTCGAGCTGGCCGCGCCAGCGCCGCCCGTCGTCGAGCGCGGCCAGTGCAGCCGCCGGCAAGGGCAGCGCCACCTCACCGCTGCGCTCGCCCCACAGGGTGGAGGCCAGCACGCGATAGCCCGTGCCACGGCGCTGGGCAATCGCCGCAACGCTGCCGGCGGAGTCTTCGCCGAAGCGGTAAAGATCGGCCGCGATCACCTCCGCCGGTTGGCCCTCGCGCCGCAACCTGCCGGCCGGATCGAGCGCGTAGGTGCCGCTGAAATGCAGCGCCATCGCATCGGCCAGCCGGGACACGGCGTTGTCGACGAGGCTGTGCTGGGTGGCCACCAGGTCGCGCACCAGGGTACTGAAGGCAACCAGCTGGGTCTGTGCGTCGTCACGCGCGCGGCCTTCCAGATAAGCGGCCGCTACCAGCACGAAGGGCAGCATCACCGTGGCGACGACGAAAACGACGATGGCGGACAGGCGGGTACGCAAGCCCTCGTGAGCGCCCTTCGCCATATTCCCCCCGGTTCCGGTTGTCGACCTGGCGGCGACGCACGCGGGTGCGAGCCGGCTGTCGCTGTCTTTATGAGCTACCCAGTTTACATAGAAAC
This sequence comes from Azoarcus sp. DD4, assembly GCF_006496635.1. Classification (NCBI taxonomy): domain Bacteria; kingdom Pseudomonadati; phylum Pseudomonadota; class Betaproteobacteria; order Rhodocyclales; family Zoogloeaceae; genus Azoarcus; species Azoarcus sp. DD4. The sequence continues at coordinate 769,308 of NZ_CP022958.1, read as the reverse complement.
AAAGAATTGCAAAGGTTTTCCCCAGATCGGGGCGAAATCGCCCGCTTCGTGGCGGAAACCAGGCCGAAACAGACAAGCACGCTGTCGGACTTGCGACAAGTCGGCGCAAGGATTGTCGTACTTCAGCCACGACCGACCACGACCGGGCCATCAAACCATAAGCCGCGAGCCTTTGTCGCCGCTGGCATGCCGCTTGCGCCTGTCGTGGTCGACACCAACCCTCGCGCCGAGCGACAACGCTCCTACAAGATTTGGACCACGAACACGACGCCCCGCCTGCCGGCAGCGACTACACCCCGCCCGAAAACCCCTGCGCGCAATGCGAACTGCGCGAGGACACGCTCGCCAAGGGGCGCTGCGGCCCGGGCGACGCCTGTCTGTTCGTCTACAGCGGCCGCCAGATCGACCGCTTCCTCGCGCGCAACCCGGAATGGGCCGAGTTATGCCTCGACGACCCGTTCTGGGAACGACGCGCGATCGCGGTCCGCTACGCGCCGCAGGAAGCGGCGATGCGCCTGGAAAACGACCAGGACGAGGTCGTCCGTCGCGCCGTCGCCATCCGCGCGGAAGGCGAGGTGCTGCGGCGCATGGCTCGCGATCCCGACCGCGAGGTCCGCATCACCGTCGCCACCCGCATGGCGCCGGCCGACCTGCCCCGCATGATGCGCGACGCCGACTACGGCGTGCGCATCCACGTCGCCCGCCGCCTGCCGCACGGCCAGCTGCCGCAGATGGTGGACGACCCCGATCCGGCGGTCCGCAAGGAGATCGCCCGCCGGCTGCCCGCCTTCGCGCTCGGCAAGCTTGCCGGCGACCCCGACCCGGAAGTCCGCGCCCTCGCCGCCGGCCGCATGCTGCCCGACGACGCCGCGCGCCTGCTCGACGACCCCGAATGGCTGGTGCGCGCGGCAGCGGTGCAGCAGGCCCCGCTCGACACGCTCGCCGCCGTACTCAACGACCCGGAGCCCGACGTCCGTCTGCTTGCCGCCGAACGCCTTGGCGCCGCCAACGACTCCGCCTGACGGCGCCACCGCAAGACCCATCATCACCGCTCCTCCAAGGACTCGCCATGACCGACGCCTCGTTCGACACCCCCCGTGACGCCGCACAGGCGTCCCCGACCGCCGGACCGGCCAGTCTCAACATCCCGCCCACGCTGAACGAAACCCTGTTCACCCTGTGCGCCACGCTCACCCCGCTGCCCGGACACGCGCCGCTGCTCGACGCCCTGCGCAAGGCCGGCGGCCCCGAGTTCGCGCCACGGGTGTCGCGCGGCGGCTGGTTCCGCCCGGGCCGCATCCTCGACGCCAACGGCGGCTGCGTGGCCGAAGATGCGCTCGCGTGGCTGGAGCAGGCCTGGGCCGAGATCGACGAGGACGGCGAGGCCTTCCTCGAACGTTACGCCGACGCCGGCTACGTGCTGACGCTGCAGCAGGGCATCAGCCACTACCTCGTCGCCCCATGGGGCAAGGGCCCGGCGGAGTTCCTGCAACTCGAAATCGAGGAACTGCAGGAGGTCTCCAGCCATGTGGTGGGCGCCGGCAGCGCAGCACCGCTCGCCGCCGAGGACCTGCTCGAACGTCCGGCCGCAGCCCCGGCGCCGGTCGCGCTGGGCGCCCCGCGCTACGTCCTGCGTCGTCTCACCGACGTCACCCAGTTCGTCGGCCGCCTCATCGACCAGACCGGCAAGCCGGCGCCCATCCTGCGCTTCCTGTCCGACTGGGCCGCCAGCAGTGCCGGCCAGCAGCGCCGCTTCTGCGACCACTGGGTGCTCGCGCTGACCGAACACCTCGACCGCTTCCACCAGACCCGCTACGGCGCCACCACGGTGGCCGCGCACGCGCCGGTATGGACCGGCATCCCGGCCAGCCGCGGCACCGTGCTGGCGCGCGAACTGCACGACTTCGACCGCACTGCCGGCTACGGCTTCGCCTGGTACTTCCACATGGTCGGCAGCCGCCGTGTGCCGCGCAGCCTGGCGCCGCTGGTCGCCGGCGACCTGCAGGACGGCATGGCCTACCTGCCGGAACGCGACGCCGCCCTGGTCCAGGCCTGGGCGCGCGACCCCTACACGCTGTAAAGGACGGTGTGCCGCCACCCGGCGGCACACCGGGTGGCCGGGTGGGCTGTCGTGTAGCGCGCTGCACATTGTCACCTTCACGACATCGAGGCATGGCTTTATTCACCTTTAAAGTCATGGACTTGAACAACACCATCGATGCGGCACGGTGCTTGCTGGACGTAGGACATCATTGCCGACGGAGTCCCCAACCGTGAAAGCCTCCGAAGTTGCCGCCCTGCTCGACGAACCCGCGTGCACCCACAACAAGAAAGAGAAATCCGGTTGTGCACGTCCCAAGCCCGGCGCCTCCGCCGGCGGTTGCGCCTTCGACGGCGCCCAGATCGCGCTGCTGCCGATCGCCGACGTCGCCCACGTGGTGCACGGCCCGATCGCCTGTGCCGGCAATTCCTGGGATAACCGCGGCACCAAGTCGTCCGGCCCCACGCTCTACAAGATCGGCATGACCACCGACCTGTCGGAGCAGGACATCATCATGGGCAAGGCGGAAAAGCGCCTGTTCCACGGCATCAAGCAGGCGATAGACCGCTATGCCCCGCCGGCGGTCTTCGTCTACAACACCTGCGTGCCGGCGCTGATCGGTGACGACATCGAGGCCGTCTGCAAGGCCGCGACCGAGCGCTGGGGCGTGCCGGTGGTACCCATCGACGCCGCCGGCTTCTACGGCACCAAGAACCTCGGCAACCGCATCGCCGGCGAAGCCATGGTCAAGTACGTGATCGGCACCCGCGAGCCGGACCCGCTGCCGCCCGAAGCCATCCCGCCCGGCATCAAGGTGCACAACATCAACCTCATCGGCGAGTACAACATCGCCGGCGAGCTGTGGTACCTCACCCCGCTGTTCGACGAACTCGGCATCCGCATCCTCTGTACGCTGTCGGGCGACGCACGCTTCCACGAGGTGCAGACCATGCACCGAGGCGAGGTGAACATGCTGGTGTGCGCCAAGGCGATGATCAACGTCGCCCGCAAGATGGAAGAGCGCTACGGCATCCCCTGGTTCGAGGGCAGCTTCTACGGCATCACCGACACCACCCACGCGCTGCGCGAGATCGCCCGCATCATCGGCGACGAAGACCTCGTCGCCAGAACCGAGGCGGTGATCGCCCGCGAGGAAGCGCGCGTGCGCGGCGAACTCAACGCCTGGCGGCCGCGCCTCGAAGGCAAGCGCGTGCTGCTCTTCACCGGCGGCGTGAAGTCGTGGTCGGTGGTGTCCGCGCTGCAGGATCTCGGCATGAACGTGGTCGCCAGCGGCACCAAGAAATCCACCGAGGAAGACAAGGCCCGCATCCTCGAACTGATGGGCGACAACACCATCATGCTCGAGAGCGAAGGCGCGCGCGACCTGCTCAACGCGGTGTACAACCTCAAGGCCGACATCCTCATCGCCGGCGGCCGCAACCTCTACACCGCACTCAAGGCCCGCCTGCCCTTCCTGGACATCAACCAGGAACGCGAATTCGGTTACGCCGGCTACGAGGGCATGAAGGAACTGGTGCGCCAGCTCGCGCTGACGCTGGAATCGCCGGTGTGGGACGCGGTACGCAAGCCGGCCCCCTGGACCACCAAGGCGATGGTGATCGCCGGCCCCGAACTGGGCGACAGCCCGGACGCCGCCGATGCCAACGACGGCCATGATCACGACCACGATCATGACCACGACCACCACCACGCCACTGCGGGCGCCGCCGCTTAAGGAGGGCAGCATGGCCGAGATCATCCGTCACCCCAAGGCGCTGTCGGTCAGCCCGCTGAAATCCTCGGCGCCGGCCGGCGCCGCGCTGGCCTTCCTCGGCATCAACCGCAGCATGCCGATCTTCCATGGCTCGCAGGGCTGCACTGCGTTCGCCAAGGTCTTCTTCGTGCGCCACTTCCGCGAGCCGGTGCCGCTGCAAACCACCGCGATGGACCAGGTCGCCACCGTGATGAACGCCGACGGCAACGTCGTGCAGGCGCTCGCCACCGTGTGCGGCAAGAGCAAGCCCGCGCTGGTCGGCGTCGCCACCACCGCGCTGTCCGAAACCCAGGGCACCGACATCGCCCGTCTGGTGAAGGACTTCCGCGTCGATTTCCCCGAGTTCAACCATATTCCCGTGGCCGCGGTGAACACGCCGGATTTCGCCGGCTGCCTCGAAACCGGCTATGCCGCCGCGGTGAAGGGCATCCTCGACGCCACCGTGCCGCACACCGCCGGCACCGGCCTCGCCGGCCGCCGCAAGAAGCAGGTTAACCTGCTGCTGGGCAGCCACCTCACCCCGGGCGACGTCGAAGCCATCAAGGAGTGGCTGGAACTCTTCGGACTGCGGCCGCTGGCCGTCCCCGACCTCGCCGATTCGCTCGACGGCCACCTGATCTCGGAAGACACCATCCCGGTCACGCTGGGCGGCACACCGGTGTCCGAGCTGGCAACGCTGGGCGAAGCCGTGGCCACCATCGTCGTCGGCCGCTCGCTCAAGGGCGCCGCCGATCTGCTGGCGGAGCGCACCGGCGTGCCCGATTACCGCTTCGACGGCCTTGTCGGCCTGGAAGCCTGCGACCGCTTCACCCAGACCCTGGCCGAGATCGCCGGCGTCGCGGTGCCGGACAAGCTCGAACGCCAGCGCGCCCAGTTGCAGGATGCGATGGTCGACACCCACTTCATGACCGGCCTGCGCCGCGTCGCCATCGCCGCCGACCCCGACCTGCTGCTGCAGACCGCCACGCTGTTCGCGGGCATGGGCAGCGAGATCGTCGCCGCGGTGTCGCCGATCAAGACCGCCAGCCTCACTGCCGTACCCGGCGCCCAGGTGCACGTGGGCGACCTCGAGGATCTCGAGGATCTCGCCCGCGCCGGCCAGGCCGAGCTCGTGGTCGCCAATTCGCACGCAGCCGCCAGTGCCGATCGCCTCGGCGTGCCCTTGCTGCGCGCGGGGATGCCGCAGTACGACCTTGTCGGCGGCTACTGCAAGACGTGGGTGGGCTACCGGGGAACCCGGCAAGCCCTGTTCGATATCGCCAACCTGGTGCTGCAACATCATGAGTCCATCGCCCCGCATCGATCCCGCTTCAAGCTCGAGTCCGACCCCGCGCCGTCGCCAGCTGCGGCTGGTGGGCACTGAGGAGGCCAGGCCCGTCATGGATGGAGTCCGCATCGCCTTCGCCAGCACCGACCGCAGCACGGTGAACCAGCACTTCGGTTCGACCGAGGCCTTCGCCATCTTCGAGATCGGCCAGGACAGCTCGCAGCTGGTCGAGGTCACCGAGTTCATCGACACCTCGCAGGACGGCAACGAAAACAAGCTGCCCGCCAAGATCGCCACGCTGGCCGGCTGCGCCGCGGTGTATTGCCTCGCGGTCGGCGCCTCCGCGGTCAAGCAGCTGCTCGCCGCCGGCGTGCAGCCCATCCGCGTCGAGGAAGGCAGCAGCATCGACCAGCTGGTCGCCGACCTGCAGGGCGAACTCGCAAGCGGCCCCGGTGGCTGGCTGGCCAAGGCCATCAAGGCACGTCAGCCGGTCGACACCAGCCGCTTCGACGAAATGGAAGCCGAGGGCTGGCAGGAATGATGAGCCGCAGCGGGCGCGTCGTCGCCGCCGACGATCACCGGCTGGTGGTGCGCTTCGAGGGGGCCTCGGCCTGCGGCAGCTGTCGCGCCAACAAGGTCTGCGGCAGTGGCAGCGCCACCGAGCTGGTACTCGACGCCGGCGGCTGCGGCAGCCGCGTCGGCGACCAGGTCGACGTCGATGTCGATGCCTCCACCGCCTTCCGCGCGCTGGCCGTTGCCTACCTGCTGCCGGTATTCGGCCTGCTCGGCGGCATGGGCTTCGCCAGCGCGCTCGGCCTCGCCGACCTGGGGGTGGCCGGTTTCAGCTTTGCCGGCATGGGCATGGGGCTGATCGTCTCGCGCCGCCTCGGCCGCCACCCTTCCCTGCAGCCGGCCCCGCGGCTGGCTACGCCCAACCTCACCGACTGACCCGTACCTGACCGCAAGGAGCACCACCCATGATCACGATCGACACCAACACCGCCCCGGCGCCGACCCTCACCCCCGAGCTGGCGGAAACCGATTTCATCAAGGAGATGAACCGTCAGACCCGCGCGCTGGACAGCTACGGCACCTACGACGGCTGGCCCACCGACCGCGTGCTGGCGCCCTACGTCCTCACCAAGGAACAACGCCGCCAGATCCCGGTGGTGGGCGACCCGGACGACGTCACCATCTCGCGCGTCAAGGCCTTCCACAACGCCATCGCCGCGCTGATCGAGAAGGAATGCGGCCTGATGGCGGTGCCGATGATCCACATCTCGCACGAAGGCTTCGGCCGCGGCCTCATCACCGTCGGCAAGCTCGTCGTGCTCGACCGCACCCTGCGCGACGTGCACCGCTTCGGCTTCGACTCCTACTCCAAGATGAAGGACGAAGCCGACAAGCACCTCGCCGTCGCCCTCGAAATCATCGGCAAGCACCCGGAAGTCGCCGGGCTGTAAGGAGAGACGTCATGACCGACGAAGAGATCAAGGAGCTCGAGAAGGAAGTGAAGAAGCTCAAGCGCATTTCACAGGAATGGGCTTCGCAGATGCACGACCTGGTCGAAGACCGCCTGCCGGCCGGCTACGAGGAAATCCCCGGCATCGCGCAATCGACCTACGACGCCTGCAAGGCCTGGGCGGACGCCAACAAGCGCCTGTCCGCAGCGACCGCAGCCGCCGCCAGCTGATCCGGCGCAGTATCCGCTTCACCGCACAGGTCGGACCCCGGTCCGGCCTTTGTGCTGTCTGACCTGCTACAAATCACGCCACCCGGGCGACGCCCAGCGCCGCACCGGGAAGCCAGAGGAAACACCATGAGCGATATCACCGGCCTTACCCGTGGCGGTGCCACCTGGGTCCCCCAGTTCGTGCTTGAACTCAACGCCAAGCGCTGCATCGGTTGCGGCCGCTGCTACAAGGTCTGTCCGCGCGACGTGTTCGAACTCGTCGAACGCGAGGGCGACGAACTCGATGAAGACCTCGACGACGACAACCTGATGGTGATGTCGCTCGCCAATGCGCTGGACTGTATCGGCTGCGGCGCCTGCGGCCGCGTCTGTCCCAAGAACTGCCACAGCCACGGCCCCTCGCCGGTGCAAGCCTGAACGGAGCATCATGGGCGTCATCGCACTCATCCTGTTTCACAAGCAATCCACCAGCGGGCGCCTGCGTTTCGCCCGCTTCGACAACACCGTGGTCGCCGCCCGCATCGACGTCGACGGCGATCCCGAGGTCGTCACCCCGCACCCCGGCATCCTGATCAACCAGGCCGCCGCCCGCCTCGGGCTCGCGGTGGGCGAATTGCGGGTGGAGCCGGAATTCCGCGAACGCATGCTCGCGCCGGGCGGCACCGCCTCGGTATGGATCGCGGAGTTCGCCGCCATCGACCCGCCTTTCGCCGCGGTCGAACAGGCTGGCGGCCGCTTCGTGCTGCTCACCGAACTGCAGGGCATCCCCGACACCGAACGCGACGTGATGCGCTCGGTGTACGAGCACGTGCTCGGCGGCTGAGCCGCAGGCCTTCATCCGCAGGCAGACAACGGCGCGGCATCGACCGTGCCGTTTTCACGTCGGCGCCACCGGTGCGACGCCGCCCGGCACCCCACGCGAGGACGCGACAGGCCACTTGTCGCAAAGTCGACAAGCCCGCCTACACGTCCCCTTCACTACATCTGACCTTCCGAAACAATTCATAAATATCATTAACTTAGAGCACGTTCGACAGTGGCACAGCGCTTGCACCATGGAATGTGAAGCTAGCGTAGCCACCCTCTTCCCCAGGAGAACCGAACATGCTCAACCTCACGCCCAGCGCGCTCAAAGCCGTCAGCCGCTTCATCTCCTCCTCTGCCGACCCCGTCGTCGGCCTGCGCATCCATGTGCAGGGTGGCGGCTGCTCAGGCCTCCAGTACGGCATGAAGCTCGAAGCCGAGAAGGCGGAAGACGATGTCATCGTCGAAATGGAAGGCATCACCCTGCTCGTCGATCCGTTCTCGGCCCCGATGCTGGCCGGCGTCACCGTCGATTTCGTCGATTCGCTGACCGGCTCCGGCTTCAAGTTCGAAAACCCGAATGCCACCGGCGGCTGCGCCTGTGGCCAGTCCTTCTCCGCCTAAGCACCGGGAGACCGCCATGTGGGATTACTCCGATACCGTCAAGGAACACTTCTACAACCCGCGCAACGCCGGCGCGCTGGCCGACGCCAACGCCATCGGCGAAGTGGGCTCGATTTCCTGCGGTGACGCGCTGCGCCTGATGCTCAAGGTCGATCCGGGCAACGAAACCATCCTCGACGCCTCCTTCCAGACCTTCGGTTGCGGCTCGGCCATCGCCTCCAGCTCGGCGCTCACCGAGATCATCAAGGGCAAGACCCTGGAGCAGGCGCTGGAAGTGTCCAACCAGGACATCGCCGACTTCCTCGGCGGCCTGCCGCCGGAAAAGATGCACTGCTCGGTGATGGGCCGCGAAGCCCTGCAGGCCGCGGTCGCCAACTACCGCGGCGAAGAATGGAAGGACGACCATGAAGAAGGTGCGCTGATCTGCAAGTGCTTCGCCGTCGATGCGGTGATGATCGAAGAGACCATCCGCGCCAACAACCTGTGCAGCGTCGAGCAGGTCACCAACTACACCAAGGCCGGCGGCGGCTGTTCCTCCTGCCACGAAGGCATCGAGGAGATCCTCGCCAAGGTGCTGGCCGAGCGTGGCGAAACCTTCAAGGCCGCGCCGCCGCCGGAAAAGAAAGTGCCCGGCAAGATGACCACCCTGGAGCGCATCCGCAAGATCGAGCAGGTCATCGAAAAGGCCCGCCCCAACCTGCAGCGCGACCACGGCGACATCGAACTGGTCGACGTCGACGGCAAGAACATCTACGTGTCGATGAAGGGCGCCTGCGCCGGCTGCCAGATGGAAGCGGCCACGCTCGGCGGCGTCCAGGCACAGATGGTCGAAGCGCTCGGCGAGCTGGTGAAGGTGATCCCGGTCAAGGCCACCGCCAAGCTTGCACCGAACACCCTGCCCGCCTGATCCCGGCGCGGCCTGTTCCAAAGCACAGGAGCGGGCCGCGCAGCCCGCCGCGCCCGAGGCGCGGTCACAGCCCCCGACATTCACGAGATAAACCACCGCGACAGCCGCAGCAGCGCGCCGCCGGCCACCCCGGCAGCCCAGTCCGGCCCACACGGTAGCCCCGCGGAGAGCACGATGAGCATCCCGAACCTGACCCCGATCTATCTCGACAACAACGCCACCACCCGTTGCGCCCCCGAGGCGGTAACGGCGATGCTGCCCTACTTCACCGAGCAGTTCGGCAATCCGTCCTCCATGCACAGCTTCGGCGCCAAGGTCGGCCACGCCACCAAGGGCGCGCGTGCCTCGCTGCAGAAGCTGCTCGGCGCCGAGTTCGATTCCGAGATCATCTACACCGCCGGCGGCACCGAGGCCGACAACACCGCCATCCTGTCGGCGCTCAAGGCCAACCCGGAGCGCAAGGAAATCATCACCAGCACCGTGGAGCACCACGCCGTGCTGCACCTGTGCGAACAGCTCGAAAAAGAGGGCTACACCATCCACAAGCTCAAGGTGGACGGCAAGGGCCGGCTGGACCTCGACGAATACGCCAAGCTGCTGACCGACAAGGTCGCGGTGGTGTCGGTGATGTGGGCCAACAACGAAACCGGCACCTACTTCCCGGTCGAGAAGATGGCCGAGATGGCCAAGGCCGCCGGCATCCTGTTCCACACCGACGCGGTCCAGGCGGTCGGCAAGATTCCGCTCAACCTCAAGGATTCGGCCATCGACATGCTGTCGCTGTCGGGCCACAAGCTGCACGGCCCGAAGGGCATCGGCGCGCTCTACCTGCGCCGCGGCGCGCGCTTCCGCCCGCTGCTGCGCGGCGGCGGCCAGGAACGCGGCCGCCGTGCCGGCACCGAGAACGTGCCCGGCATCATCGGCCTCGGCGTCGCCGCGGAACTGGCGCTGGAGCACATGGAGCAGGAGAACACCTACGTCCGCGCGCTGCGCGACAAGCTGCAGGCCGGCATCCTCGCCGCCGTGCCCAATGCCTTCGCCACCGGCGACGTCGACAACCGCCTGCCGAACACGCTCAACATCGCCTTCGAATACGTCGAAGGCGAGGCCATCCTGATGCTGCTGAACAAGCAGGGCATCGCCGCATCGTCCGGCTCGGCCTGCACCTCCGGCTCGCTCGAACCCTCGCACGTGATGCGCGCCATGGGCATCCCCTACACCGCCGCCCACGGCACCATCCGCTTCTCGCTGTCGCGCGAGAACACCGAGGCCGAGATCGACCGCGTGATCGCCGCGGTGCCGCCGATCATCGCCCAGCTGCGCAAGCTGTCGCCGTACTGGGGCGAGAACGGCCCGGTCACCGATCCGGAAAAGGCCTTCGCCCCGACCTACGCTTAAGCCCGCCACGCGGCACCGTCGCCACCCGCGACGGTGCCACCGGACCCGACGCGAACGACACCCGCACAGGCCTCCATCATGTCTGCACCGGTCATCATCGACGACACCACCCTGCGCGACGGCGAGCAATCGGCCGGCGTCGCCTTCACCCGTGCGGAGAAGTGCGGCATTGCCCGCATCCTCGCCGAAATCGGTGTGCCGGAACTCGAGATCGGCATCCCGGCGATGGGCAGCGAAGAATGCGGCGACATCCGCGCCATCGCCGACACGCTGGACGATTGCGGCCACGATACCCGGCTGATCGTCTGGGGCCGGCTCACCGGCGCCGACATCGACGCCTGTCGCAGCCTGCCGGTGCACATGCTGGAGTTGTCGGTACCGGTGTCGGACCAGCAGATCCGCCACAAGCTGGGCAGCAGCCGCGACGAGGTGCTGGCGCGGATCGCGCGCTGGGTGCCGGTGGCGCGTGAAGCCGGCTTCGACGTCGGCGTCGGCGGCGAGGACGCCTCGCGCGCCGACCCGGCCTTCCTCGCCGAAGTCATCCAGGCCGCCGAAGCCGCCGGCGCGCGCCGCTTCCGTTTCGCCGACACGCTGGGCGTCCTCGACCCCTTCTCCACTTTCGAGGCGATCCGCGCGCTGCGCGCCTGTTCGAGTCTGGAGATCGAGATGCACGCGCACGACGATCTCGGGCTGGCCACCGCCAACACCCTGGCGGCGGTGCGTGGCGGTGCCAGCCATGTGAACACCACGGTGAATGGCCTGGGCGAGCGCGCCGGCAACGCCGCGCTGGAGGAAGTGGCGCTCGGCCTGCGTCAGTTCCACGGCATGCAGGACCTGATCGACTTCAGCCGCCTGCTCGACACCTCCGAGGCCGTCGCACGCGCCTCCGGCCGTCCGGTCGGCTGGCACAAGAGCGTGGTCGGCGAGGGCGTGTTCACCCACGAGGCCGGTATCCATGTCGACGGCCTGCTCAAGGACCCGGCCAACTACCAGGGTATCGATCCAGCCCTGCTCGGCCGCAGCCATCGCATGCTGCTGGGCAAGCACTCGGGCGGGCGCGGCGTTGCCGCCGCCTATGCCGGGCTGGGCATCGAACTCGACGCCGCCCGCACCGCCTGCCTGCTCGCCCGCATCCGCGACTTCACCTCGCGCACCAAGCGCACGCCGCAGCGTGAAGACCTGCTCGCCTTCTGGGAAGAACTCGAAGCCGGCAGCGCCCAGTGCGACGACGTGCTGCATCACCTGATCGACACCGCTGCCGCGGTGAGCTGCGCCCGTCCCCCGCTAGCCGGAGCCTGACGACGATGAACACCGAGTCGATGACCATGACCGATGAAGCGACCACGCCGGGCCTGTTCGCCCTGCTGCGCGAGGACGTCCGTTGCGTCTTCGGCCGCGACCCCGCCGCCCGTACCGTGTGGGAGGTTCTGACCACCTATCCCGGCGTGCATGCGGTGATGTCCCACCGCATCGCCCATGCTCTGTGGCGCCACGGCTGGCGCTATCCGGCACGGCTGGTGAGCTTCCTCGCGCGCGTCTTCACCAATGTCGACATCCATCCGGGCGCGCAGATCGGCCGCCGCTTCTTCATCGACCACGGCGCCGGCGTGGTGGTGGGCGAGACTGCCGAGATCGGCAACGACGTCACCCTCTACCACGGCGTCACCCTGGGCGGCACCACCTGGAACCCGGGCAAGCGCCACCCGACGCTGGGCGATCACGTGGTGGTCGGCGCCGGTGCCAAGATCCTCGGCGCCATCACCATCGGCAGCCGGGTGCGCGTCGGCGCCAACTCGGTGGTGGTGAAGAACGTGCCGGCCGACCGCACCGTGGTGGGCATCCCGGCCAAGGTGGTCAAGCGCGAATCGCCCATCCTGTCGCCGACCGACGAACTCAACCTCGACCACCACGTGATGCCCGACCCGGTCGGCCACACGCTGAACTGCCTGCTCGACCGCATCAAGACACTGGAAGCCGAACTCGCCACCCTGCAGGTGGACCGCCAGACCACGGCAGCCACGCCGGCCAGGCCGGTCCAGACCGTCTTCCCCCTGATCAACACCAACCCGCTCGACTGCCAGGCCAACACCGACGCCGCCTGTCCGGAATGCGCCTGTCAGCCCGAGGCCGAGGAGGCTCGCTAATGGATCTGCTCCACTTCGACCCGCAGCCGCTGTACTTCGAGGATCCGCTGCCCGAAGGGGTGCACGACCTCATCGAGGAAGCCGGCCGCCACTACGGCCAGCCCGAGGCCGAAGCCCTGCTGGCACGCGCTGCCACAGCCGCACCCGACCACCTGGTAGTCCTGGTCGCGCGTTACCGCTACTACTTCTACCAGCACCGCATCGTCGAGGCGCAGGACGTCGTGTGGCATGCGATCGCGGTGTCCGGTGCACAGCTCGGCTTGCCCGCCGACGGCCGCGACCTCAGCCTGGAAAAGGTCGCTGCCGCCGCCAAGCTGTCGATGACGCTGACCCGCTTCTACCTGTCGTCGATCAAGGCCGCGGCCTACGTGAAGATGCGCCTGGACGAGATTCCGGCGGCGATCGCACTGCTGCAGACCCTGGTCGAGATCGACGAGGCCGACCGCATGGGTGGCAAGGTCCTGCTCGACATTGCCCACGCCCGCCAGAACGGCACGTCCGACGAAGAGGACGAGCTGGAAACCGAAGGCATCCTTTGAAAGCCCCCACCGGAGAACCGAGATGGACGAACTGACCCTGGACGAAGCAATGGAAGAGTTGTCCTCCGCCGAGGACTTCCTGGAATTCTTCGCTGTGCCCTTTGACCAGAGCGTGGTGCACGTGAACCGCCTGCACATCCTGCAGCGCTTCCACGACTACATCGCCCACAACCCGCCCGCGGAAGGCAGCGACGAAGCGGCGGTGCGTGCCCACTACCGCAGCTTCCTGGAGCGCGCCTACAACGACTTCGTCGTTTCCAACTCCGTGCAGGAGAAGGTGTTCGCGGTGTTCAAGAAGGCGGCGGGCGAAGCCTTCGTTTCGCTGGACTCGATCCAGCGCTAGCTTGCGGCAAGGAGCATGAGATGAAACCCGAATTCGATTACGGCGACCGGGTCCGCGTCACGCGCAACGTGCGCGACGACGGCACCTATCCCGGCAAGGACGTCGGCGACCTGCTGGTACGCCGCGGCAGCATCGGCACGGTGATCGAGATCGGCACCTTCCTGCAGGACCAGATCATCTACACCGTGCACTTCCTGGAGATCGACCGCATCATCGGCTGTCGCCAGGAAGAGGTGATCGGCGCCGACGACGAGTGGAACCCGAGCCGCTACGAGTCGCGCGAAAAGGTTGTGGCCGGCCGCAGCTTCGCGATCGACGGCGAGGTCGTGGTGCCCAAGGGCACCATCGGCGAGATCATCAAGGTCCTGCGCGACATGCCGGGCGGCGTGCATTACCACGTCTCCTTCCCGACCAAGTTCCTCTGTATTCCGGAATCCTCGCTGGAGCCGCTGCCGCCGGGTGTCGAGGCGCCCGCGGCCGTGACCAGCGGGGAGGAGGAAGAATCGTGAGCGCCCAGGTCTACTACGAGCTCAAGGCAGCGCTGGCGCTCTTCAGCAAGAGTCCAGGCGCGCTCGAAGACGCCGAATCCAAACGGGTCAAGGCGGTTGCCCGCCGCTACACGGAGATCGAGGCGGTGGTGCTGTCGAGCCCGGAAGCCCAGGGCGTCTGTCTGGCCGACGGCGCGGTGGACAAGGCCATCGCCGAGATCCGCGGACGCTATGAGGACGAAGGCGGTTTCACGCTGGAGCTCGAAGCCGCCGGCCTCGACCTCACCAGCCTGACCACTGCGCTGCAGCGCGACCTGCTGGTGGAAGCGGTGATGGAGCGGGTCGGCGCCCGCGCCGGCACGGTGGACGACACCGAGGCGGAGATCTTCTACTACGCCCATGTCGACCGCTTCCGCGCACCGGAACGCCGGACGGTGCGCCACATCCTGGTGACCGTCAACGAGCAGTACCCGGACAATCGCCGCGAGGTTGCCAGCCGCCGCATCCGCGAGATCTGCAAACGCCTCAACAACAAGCCGGAACGCTTCGAGGAACAGGCGATGAAGCACTCGGAATGCCCCACCGCGCTCAACGGCGGCCTGCTCGGCGAAATGCCGCGCGGCACGCTGTACCCGGAGCTCGACGCGGTGCTGTTCGAGATGAAGGCTGGCCAGCTCAGCGATGTGGTCGAATCGGAGATCGGCTTCCACCTGCTGCGCTGCGACGCCATCCAGCCGGAGCGCACCCTGAGCTACGCCGAGGTAGCGGAATCCCTGCGCCAGCAGCTCACCGAAGAGCGCAGCCGCAAGGACGCGAGGCGCTGGCTCACCGAGCTGCTGAAGCGCACCAGCGGCGAAGTCGTCACCAGCTGAATCGGCCGCCGCGGGCGGCAAACAAAATGGGGCGCCGGAATGGCGCCCCATTTCTTTCCGACCGTGCCCCCTTGCCGCAGACGGAAGCTCAGTGGCGGAAGCGGCCCACCATGCCACGCAGCGCCTCGGCGATCTTCTCCAGTTCGCGCGCCGACGAGGCCGTCTGCTGCATCGATGCGCTGGTTTCCTCGACCATCTGCGCGATGCTCTCGACCTGCTGGGCGATCGCATTGCTGGCGCTGCTCTGCTCACGCGTCGCCAGTGCGACGTCACGGATGCGAGCAAGCGTCGAACCGGCGCCGTCTCGGATCTCGCGCAGCGACTGCGCCGCCTCCTGCGCCAGATCCACTCCGCGCGCCACCTGCGGCAAGGCGTGGTCCATGGCAGCCACGGCAGTGGCGGTTTCGGCCTGGATGGCACTGATCATCTGTTCGATCTGCACCGTGGCTGCGGCAGTACGTTCGGCCAGGCCCCTCACCTCGTCGGCCACCACCGCGAAGCCGCGCCCCTGTTCACCGGCACGCGCAGCCTCGATCGCCGCGTTGAGCGCCAGCAGATTGGTCTGCGCCGCGATCTCCTTGATGACGTTGGCGATCGACGAGATCTCCGCGGCGCGGTTCTCGAGCGAACGGATCTTCTCTGCCGCAGCGGACACCGAACCAGCGATGCGCTGCATCTCCTCGGTGGCGTGGGTCACCTTGGCCTCGCCGCTCTCGGCCAGCGCCGCCGCCGACGACGAGTTGCCTTCGGTATCGCGGGCGCTATCGGAAATGTGATTGATCGACACCGTCATCTGCTCGATCGCCGCCGCCATCGACGAGGTCGAGTCGGCCTGGCGATGAGCCGCCTGCGCCACCTGGTCGGAAGCGTGGGCGATGTTCTCCGCCGTGCCCTTGAGCTCGATTGCGCCGCCCGAGATCTCCCTCACCATGTCACGGATGGCGCGCAGCATCTGGGTCAGGCCATGGAGCAGGCTGCCGGGCGGAGCGTTGCGCATCTCGACGGTAAGGTCGCCAGCCGCCGCCCGCTCCATCAGCTGCAGCGCCTCGGCCGGCTCGCCGCCGATCTGACGCAGCACCGAGCGCGCCACCAGCACCGCGATGCCGACGATGAGCGCCAGCAGCACCACGCCGACACCGAGGTCGAACAGCAGGCGCTGGTAGACCGCCGCATCGACGTCGTCGACATAGACGCCGGTGCCTATCACCCAACCCCAGGGCTTGAAGGTGGAGACGTACTGCAGCTTGGCCACCGGCTGAGTCGTACCCGGCCGCGGAAAGGCGGTATCGACAAAACCGCTGCCCTGGCTGCTGGCAGTCCGGGTGAGGTCCTTGATGGTGAAGCGACCGTCACCGTCGCGCAAGTCGAGCTTGCTCTGCCCCTTCCACTCCGGCCGGAAGGGATGCATCACCGACACGCCGTCCAGGCTCCAGATGTACATGTATTCGGCCTTGCCATCCGCGCCGCCGTAACGCATCGCCGCCAGCGTTGCGGCCGCGCGCGTGCGGGCCTCGTCCTCGCTGAGCGTCCCCTTTGCGGCCTGGGCGTGATAGTCGGCGACGATCTGTTCGGCTGACTGGACGATGGCCTGGATCTGGGCGCGCCGTCCGTCCATCAAGTCGCGCTTGACGGCCATCGCGCCGATCAGATTGGTGAGCAACAGCCCGATCAGCGCCGCGACGACCAGCAGCGTGATACGGGTTCTAAGCTTGAGTTTGTCCAGCATGATGCGACTCCCTGATTGCCACACGTCCGTCTGCGGTGCAGACATCGGCGTTCGTCCGAACACTTAACGGACGCGTCCGATCTGACTTTAGTGTTCCGCACCGGCTACCGCCAGCGGTTTCCGCCGAACGGCGGAAAATGCCGTATGCATCACCCGAACGCAAACGGGCCGCGCTCCAAGATGGAGCGCGGCCCGCTGTAATGCACTACCGGGAGCTTAGTCTTCGACCACTTCGGCGACCACGACGCCGATTGCGACGTCGGGATCCTTGGTGAGTGCCAGACAGTGGTCGCCGTTGGCGATCAGGTACAGGTTGAAACCCGGCCCGGTCAGCGCCGGCCCCAGGCGCGGCGGCATGTCGTCGTCGGAACAATAGGTGAAGCGCAGGTTGGGCCAGCGCACGCGCATCGTACTGACCACCGCTTCACCGGCGCCCTGCTCGGACACCATCGCGGCGACGGCGCCCAGGATATCGTTGCTGATCATGCCTCAGCCTCCTCGTCGGCGGTGAACTGGGCCAGGCTGGGCGCCTCGCGGCCGATCACCTTGGCCAGCCAGGGCGGCGGACGCTTCAGCGTGCCCTGCAGCTGCCGCAGCACTTCGCGGGCCTCGCCGCCGACCGGGAACTTGACCGGGTGGATGCCGGCACGCACCACCTTGGCGGCAGCCGGGCCGCCGATGGACTGCATGTAGGCGAGATGACAATCACCGATCAGCGCGGCGCGGGCGACATTGCGGTCGTCGGCCTCGTCGGCGGCTTCAGTGCTGCGCACGGCGGTCAGCCAGATGCCTTCTTCGGTCACCTGGTACACCAGGAAGCGCGTGCAGGAGCCGAAATGGCCGTCGAGCAGTTCCCCGGTGTTGGATGCGACCGCAACGCGCAACGCCCCTTCGCAGGCGGGCACATCACTGTCGGGAACGGGCTCGCCGTCGCTCAGCCCCTCGCCCCACAGGAAGCGCACCGCGGCCTTGAGCGCGCCGGCGTCGACACCTGGATCCACGATCTCGTCGCCCTGCAGCAGCGCCTTGAGATCCTCGACCGTGACGCGGGCGAGCTTTTCATCGGTAACGGGCAGGCCGAGCCGGTCGCCCAGGGCGCGAACGAAGGCAACGACTTCGACGCCGGGCAGTGCGCGCGCCGCCATGGCGATGCGCAATGCGGCCTCACGGGTAACGGGACTGCCGTGCGGGCTAGCGGTATTCATGACGAGCCTCATCGGAATTCGGGCTGAAAGAAGGGGACCGCCCCTTGGGCGGCCCCGTTGTCGCACTTAGGCCGCGATCGGCACGATACAGGCGTCGCCTGCAGGACAGACGGCCAGGCACTGGGGCTCGTCGAACTCGCCCTCGCACTCGGTACAGGTGTCCTTGTTGATCTTGAAGATGCCGCCCTTGTCGGTGATCGACTTGGTCGGGCACACCGGCTTGCAGTCGCCACAGGACGTGCATTCGTCCAGCACAATTTTCAGAGCCATGATTCTTTCTCCAGTGAAAACGCGCCCTTACTCGGGCGCATCCACACGCTTGGCGCGCACGGTGATCGGCAGCTTGGGCGGAGCATCCAGCGGCTCGACGTAGTACTCGCCGCCGTTGAGCAGCTTGAGCGCACCACCCCACTTGTCAGCCTGATCGAACTCGATGGAGACGATGTCGTCCTCGAGGTCGCGCTTGGGCAGGTAGAACGACAGCCCACCGGCAGCGGTCTTGCGGATCATGATGTTGGCCACAACTCATCTCCAGTTGAGCGCGCGCAGACACCGTGGCGCCTGCGTGCGGGATTCGCAAACGTGAAAGCGGGACGGGGGCCCGAAGGCGCCCGTCCCGGGATCGCTGATTAGCGAACGAGGTCGTAGTTGTAGTCGGTGGTACCCATGCCGCGGGTTTCGTCGTCCAGACGCTCGAGGACGGCGTTCACCAGGGTGGTCAGCACGTACATCGCGCCTTCGTAGCCCAGGGTGGTCATGCGGTGCAGGTGGTGACGGTCGAAGATCGGGAAGCCGAGGCGGATCAGCGGAACCTCGAATTCCTTGCCCTTGTAGACCGTGTCACGCTGGATGTACTTACCGTAGGAGTTGCCGATCAGGAAATCGGGCTTCTCGGTGAAGCACAGGGAGCGCATGTGCCACAGATCGTTACCGACGTAGATCTTGCAGTTGGCGCCGTGCTTGTAGCCGTCGAGCACCTTCTGCACCGCCTTGCCCCAGCGCTTGTTGGCGTTGTTCGACAGGATGTGGATCGGCTCAGCACCCAGTTCGAGCAGGATCTTGACCATGCCGATGACGAAGTCGGGATCGCCGTACAGCGCGAACTTCTTGCCATGCAGCCAGGTGTGGGAGTCCTGCATCATGTCGACCAGGCGGCCGCGCTCGAGGGCCAGCTCTTCCGGGATCGCCTTGCCGGTGATCTCGGAGACTTTCATCAGGAACTCGTCGGTCCAGTCCAGGCCCATCGGAATGTTGAGCTTGGGCACGTCGTGGTTCCACACGGTCTCGGCGAACTTCTTCGACTTGTCCGACTGCCACGGCTGGAGGAACACCGTGTTGAGCGCGTTCGGCGCATCGCTGATCTCGTCCATGGTGGTGCCGCCGGAGTACATGCGGAACTCGCCGTCGGACGGGGTATCGAGGACGTCGCTCGGGTCGGACAGCAGGGTCGCATCGACGCCCATCTGACCCATCATGCGCTTGATGACGCGGTAGTTGCCGAGGTAGGTTTCGAAGCCCGGCACGAAGTTCAGCTTGCCGTTGCTGCCGATCACCTTGCCTTCCATCTTGTTCAAGGTGAAGAAGCGGGCGATGCCTTCGAACATGTTGTCCCAGCCGGTGGTGTGGCTACCGACGAAGGACGGGGTGTGGGCGAACGGAACCGGGTATTCCTGGGGAACGTGACCGGCCTTCTTGGCGTTGTTGATGAAGGCGTTCAGGTCGTCGCCGATCACCTCGGCCATGCAGGTGGTGGAGACCGCGATCATGTCGGGCTTGTAGATCGCCTTGGCGTTCTCGAGGCCGTCGAACATGTTCTTCTGGCCGCCGAACACCGCGGCATCTTCCGTCATGGAGTCGGACACGCAGGAGACCGGTTCCTTGAAGTGACGGTTGAAGTAGGTGCGGAAGTAGGCGACGCAACCCTGCGAACCATGCACGTAGGGCATCGTGTTCTTGAAGCCCAGCGAGCACAGCACCGCGCCCAGCGGCTGGCAAGCCTTGGCGGGGTTGATGGTGATCGCTTCGCGCTTGAAGTTGATGTCCTGGTATTCCTTGGACGTCGTCCATTCGAACGTTTCCAGAACCTTGTCGGCCGGAACGCGCTCTTCGTACAGGTCCTGCTTGCGCTTCAGGTTTTCCTTGTAGTCGTCGTCACGGAACAGCGGGTAACACGGCTTGATATCGTCTACGGCTTGCATTTTTCAGCTCCTTAACCCGGCCAGCAATCTGTGGACACGGGCTTGAGTGCATTCGATACCTGCTGCGCCGACCCCGGCGCAGCAGGTCCATCCGGAAGGTCGATCAGGCGGCAGCCTTCACTTCCTCGGTCGCTTCGGTCTTCTTCCACGGCGGGGTCTGCTTGCCCCAGCACGGGTTGTTCAGGGTCATGTCCATGTCGCGCGCGAAGATCGCGAAACCGTCATAACCGTGATACGGACCGGAGTAGTCCCAGCTGTGCATCTGGCGGAAGGGAATGCCCATCTTCTGATAGATGTACTTTTCCTTGATGCCGGAACCGACGAGGTCGGGCTTGATGCGCTTGACGAACTCTTCCAGCTCGAAGCCGGTGACGTCGTCGTACAGCAGGGTCGCATTGCCCATTTCCTGGATGGTGCGGTCGTAGTCGTCGTTGTGGGCGAACTCGTAACCCGTGCCCACGACTTCCATGCCGAGGTCTTCGTACGCGCCGATGACGTGACGCGGACGCAGGCCACCGATGTAGAGCATGACGCGCTTGCCCTGGAGGCGCGGCTTGTACTTGTCGATGACGGCTTGCATCATCGGCTTGTACTTGGCGATGACTTCCTCGCACTTGGCCTTGATCGAGTCGTCGAAGAAGGCGGCGATGCGGCGGAGCGATTCTTCGATCTTGGTCGGGCCGAAGAAGTTGTACTCCATCCAGGGAATCCCGTACTTCTCTTCCATGTGACGGCTGATGTAGTTCATCGAGCGGTAGCAGTGGAGGAGGTTCAGCTTCGCCTTCGGGGTGTTCTCCATTTCGGCGATGGTGCCGTCACCGGACCACTGGGCGATCACGCGCAGGCCCATTTCTTCGAGGAAGATACGGGAAGCCCAGGCGTCGCCGCCGATGTTGTAGTCGCCGATGATGGTGACGTCGTACGGGGTGCTTTCGAATTCCTTGCCGTCGCGGTTCGACAGGACGTAGTCGCGGATCGCGTCGTTGGCGATGTGGTGGCCCAGCGACTGGGACACGCCACGGAAGCCTTCGCAGCGGACCGGCACGACGACCTTGTTGTACTGGGCGGCGGCCTTCTTGGAAACGGCTTCGATGTCGTCACCGATCAGACCGATCGGGCACTCGGACTGCACCGAAATACCCTTGTTCAGCGGGAACAGGGCTTCGATTTCGGCCATGGCCTGGGCGAGCTTCTTGTCGCCGCCGAAGACGATGTCCTTCTCCTGGAAGTCCGAGGTGAAGTTCATTTCGGCGAAGGTGTTCACGCCGGTGGTACCGACGTAGTAGTTGCGGCGGCCACCACGGGAGTACTGGCCACAGCCAACCGGACCGTGCGAGATGTGGATCATGTCCTTGACCGGACCCCACACCACGCCGCGCGAGCCGGCGTAGGCGCAACCACGGATGGTCATCACGCCCGGCAGGGACTTGCGGTTGGAGGTGATGCACTTCTTCGACTGGGTGATGCTCTGATCGTTGACCGCCAGGTGCTTGGCGCGATCTTTCTTGGCCTTCTCGGGATAAACCTCCAGCACCTCCTGGATGAGGGCGTCGGTTTCTTCACGGGTCAGGTTCGACATCTTGCTTCTCCTTTTCATGCCGGCACCAATCTGTGCACGACACTAAAGACGGGATTCAAGTCCGGGCGCGGCAAGCCGCGCCCGGGATCACTCGGTAGCGAGGCTGGATCAGGCAGCGGCGCCGGAAGCCAGTTCGGCAGCGGTCTGGCCGACGATGGACTCGTCTTCCTGTTCCATGATGCCGAATTCCATCAGCAGGGCTTCGAGCTGTTCCATCTCGATCGGGGTCGGGATCACGAGCTTCTTGTTCTCGAGAACCTTCATCGCGAGCTGGCGGTACTGGTCGGCCTGCTTGTGGGTCGGGTCGTATTCGATGACGGTCATACGACGGATTTCAGCGTGCTGAACGGCGTTGTCGCGCGGCACGAAGTGGATCATCTGGGTGCCCATGGCGGCAGCCAGCGCTTCGATCAGTTCGTCTTCGCGGTCGGTGTTGCGGCTGTTGCAGATCAGGCCGCCGAGGCGCACGCCACCGGAGTTGGCGTACTTCACGATGCCCTTGGCGATGTTGTTGGCGGCGTACATGGCCATCATTTCGCCGGAGCAGACGATGTAGATTTCCTGGGCCTTGTTTTCGCGAATCGGCATCGCGAAGCCACCACACACCACGTCACCCAGCACGTCGTAGAACACGAAGTCGAGTTCGTCGTCGTAGGCGCCTTCTTCTTCCAGGAAGTTGATGGCGGTGATAACGCCACGGCCAGCGCAGCCGACGCCGGGTTCCGGACCGCCGGACTCAACGCACTTCACGCCACCGAAGCCGACCGACAGGACGTCGTCGAGTTCGAGATCTTCAACGGAGCCAGCTTCGGCAGCCAGGTGCATGACGGTGGTCTGGGCCTTGCTGTGCAGGATCAGACGGGTGGAGTCGGCCTTCGGGTCGCAACCGACGATCATCACTTTCTTGCCGGCTTCGGCCAGGGCCGCAACCAGGTTCTGGGTGGTGGTGGACTTGCCGATACCGCCCTTGCCATAAATGGCGCATTGACGCAGCTTTGCCATGTTAAAACTCTCCTCGTTGAAGAAAAAAACTACCGGGTGTCCTGGGCCCGGAGGAACATTGCCCGGCGCCCACGGCTACTTCATGGCAATCGGCGTGCCAGACCCGACACACAACGAACAAATGACTGATTCAAAAGAATTAAATCAAAACAGGCCACTCTTCGGAAAGTTTGCCGATGGCGCCGACAGTCGTCGTTGTTGCGACAATGCCCCCAGTGTTTGTAAGGCCAACAACACGCTTTCCGGCGCAGCCGACATCACCGCAGAAGTGCTGCGAACGACCCTTCCGCCACACGCCCGACGCGCCATCAACCGCTGCAATCTGCCCGCCGACGCGCTCGCCAGCCTCGCCTTCCAGCTGGGGCCGCAAGCGCTGGAGCTGGACGGGGTGCTGCCGCTGCACCGGACGCTGTTCGAACGGCTGGACGAGCTCACCGCCGTCGTCGACCGGGCCGCGCTGTTCCAGTCCTACATGACCGCGCACTTCATGCTCGACGATGCCCCGGCGCTCGGCCTGTCGGACAACGCCCGCATCAATCGCAGCAAGCTCGACTACCTGCGCCTGCTGCGCGGCTGGCTGTTCGACTCCGAAGGCCGCGAGGGCGCCATCCTCAAGGCCTGGGTGGAATCGCGCTTCGGCCTGCTGACCGGCTTCCACCGCCGCCCCATCCCCGCGGCCGACAGCCCGGAGCGCGAGGCCTTCGACCGCGAAGTCGCCACCGGGCTGTATACGACTTGCGCGCTCGAGACCCAGCTCGACCTCCTCTACGCCTGGGCGCAATACGAACTGGGCCGACGCAATCCGGGCATCAGCCACCTCACCCTGTACCGCGGTTACTCCGGTGCGGCGGCGCTGCCGCTGCTCGACGAACTCGGCAACGGCCACAGCCTGGTGCAGCTCAACAACCTCAGCTCCTTCTCGGCCAGCCGCGAACGCGCCGACGAATTCGGCGACCGGGTGCTGGCCTGCGCGGTGCCGCTGGCGAAGGTGCTGGCCTTCTCCCAGCTGTTGCCGGGCCGGCTGCAGGGCGAGGACGAATATCTGGTAATAGGCGGCGTCGCCGCGGTGAGCTGGCTCAACTGACGCAGTCGGCCCGGGGGGAAGCTGCTGCCGGCCGCTGACCG
The DNA here is from genome assembly GCF_006496635.1 of Azoarcus sp. DD4. Taxonomy (NCBI): domain Bacteria; kingdom Pseudomonadati; phylum Pseudomonadota; class Betaproteobacteria; order Rhodocyclales; family Zoogloeaceae; genus Azoarcus; species Azoarcus sp. DD4. Next base: position 745,579 of record NZ_CP022958.1, on the reverse strand, counting down.
GTGCTAGATTGATGCGAGTCCGCGTTGCAGGGATATCGCAACATGAACAATACCGACGGCGTCCATCTCGCCCGCCTGACGGCCGCCGCCGCCCTGACCGCTCTCGGCTCCGGCAGCGGCGGGCTCGACGCCGACACCGCGCGCCGCCGGCTCGCCGAATTCGGTCCCAACCACATCGCCGCCACCGCCCGCCGGCGCCCGTGGCTGATGCTGGCGCGCGAATTCACCCACTTCTTCGCCGTCATCCTGTGGTTCGCCGCCGCGCTCGCGTTTGTCGCCGAGGGCTATACCGGTGGCGACGGCATGGCCGAACTGGGTTTCGCCATCGTGTGCGTGATCCTGGTCAACGGGGTGTTCTCGTTCTGGCAGACCTACCGTGCCGAGCAACTGCTGGCACGGCTCCGCACCCTGCTGCCGACGCGCGTCACCGTGGTGCGCAACGGCGCCAGCCATGAAGTGGCCGCAACCGAGATCGTGCCGGGCGACGTGCTGCTGCTCGCCGAAGGCGATCGCGTGCCCGCCGACTGCCGGGTGATCGAGGCCTGGGGCGCACGCGCCAATCTGTCCACCCTCACCGGCGAATCGCGCCCGCGCGCCATCGATGCCGAAGCCGCTGGCGAAGTGGCCGATACCCTCGCTGCACGGAACCTGCTGCTGGCGGGCACCACCCTGGTCGCCGGCGAATGCCGTGCGCTGGTGTATGCCACCGCCACGCATACCGAATTCGGCCGCATCGCCCATCTGACCCAGACCACCGGCGACACCGAATCGCCGCTGCAGCGCGAGATCCGCCATGTGTCGCGCATCGTCGCCCTGCTGGCGCTCGCACTCGGGGGGCTGTTCTTCGTCATCGGCCAAGGCATCGGCCTGCCCTTCTGGGCGAGCTTCATGTTCGCCATCGGCATCATCGTCGCCAACGTGCCGGAAGGTCTGCTGCCCACCGTCACCCTTGCGCTCGCGCTCGCCACCCAGCGCATGGCCCGCCGCCAGGCACTGGTACGCCATCTGCCGGCGATCGAGGCGCTCGGCAGCGCCACCGTCATCCTCACCGACAAGACCGGCACCCTCACCGAGAACCGCATGCGGGTGCGCGAGCTTTTTCTCGGCGGTAGCCATCGCCTGGCGGCAACCCGCTGGCCGCGCGGCGAGGACGATGCCCGCCTGCGCCGGGTCGCGCGCCTGTGCCACAGCCTCCGGTTTCCCGACGGCCAGGCCACCGGCGATCCGATGGAGATCGCGCTGTGGGAATTCGGCGGGGGCGAGACCGACGGCGCCACCCGGACCGGCGAAATCGCCTTCGAAGCCACCCGCAAGCGCATGTCGGTACTGACCTGCGACGCCGCCGGCGAACGCGCGCTGTGGTGCAAGGGCGCACCGGAGACGGTGCTGCCGCTGTGCACGCACTGGCTGCAGGAAGGCGAATCGCAGGCGCTGGACGACGACATCCGCGCCGGGTTCCGCCGCGCCCAGAACGACATGGCCGACCGCGGGCTACGCGTACTCGCCCTCGCCTGGAAGAAGATGGCCGGGGACAGCAACGGAACCGGAGAAGCCGACGAGACCGGCCTCGAACTGTGCGGCCTCGTCGGTCTCGAGGATCCGCCGCGCGCAGACGTGCACCTGGCGGTCGAACGCTGCCGCGAGGCCGGCGTGCGCATCGTCATGATCACCGGCGATCATCCGCGCACCGCGCTTGCGCTCGCGCGCGAGATCGGCCTGGTGCGCAGCGGCGAAGCGCGCGTCGTCAGCGGCGACGAGCTGCGCACCATGGGCCGCGCCCAGCTGCAACTGGTGCTCGATACCCCCGAGCTGCTGTTCGCGCGCATGACCGCCGAACAGAAGATGCGCGTGGTGCAAGCGATGCAGCGCAAGGGCGAGATCGTGGCGGTGACCGGCGACGGCGTGAATGACGCCCCGGCGCTCAAGACCGCCGACATCGGCATCGCGATGGGGCGCTCCGGCACCGACGTCGCCCGCGAGGCCGCGGATATCGTGCTGCTCGACGATCACTTCGCCACCATCGTCGCCGCGATCGAGGAAGGGCGTGCGGTATACGACAACATCCGCAAGTTCCTCACCTACATCCTGACCTCCAACATTCCCGAGATCGTCCCCTACCTCGCCTTCGTCCTGTTCCGCATTCCGCTGCCGCTCACGGTGGTGCAGATCCTCGCCGTCGATCTCGGCACCGACCTGCTGCCTGCGCTCGCACTCGGCGCCGAGAAGCCGCATCCAGAGGTCATGCGCACGCCGCCACGGCGGCGCGGCGAGCGGCTGCTGTCGTGGCCGCTGCTGGCACGAGCCTACCTCTTTCTCGGCCCGCTCGAAGCGCTGGCGGCGATGGCCGCCTTCTTCTTCGTGCTCGATCTCGCCGGCTGGCGCTACGGCGACATGCTGGCGCGCAACGACCCGGTCTACCTGCAGGCCACCACCGCCTGCCTCGGCGCCATCGTACTGGCCCAGGTCGTCAACCTCTTCGTCTGCCGCCATCCGCGGCGCCCGGCGCTGGCCTTTCCGCTGCGCGACAATCCGCTGCTGCTCGTCGGCGTCGCGGTGGAAATCGGCCTGCTGCTGCTCATCGTCTATACGCCGGCCGGCAACCGCCTGTTCGGCACCGCCCCGCTGCCGCCGGTGGTTTGGCTATATGCCGCCCCCTACGCCCTGCTGCTCGGCGCCGCCGAGGAAGGGCGCAAGTGGCTGCTGCGCAAGGTCGCGGCCACGCCCGCAGCCGCCCGCCCCGTTCCGGACCGCCGACGGGCCCCGTAAGCGACGGCGCGCCTGTCGCATTCCCGACAAGGCCCTGCCGCGGCAACGACATCCCCCCTAAGCGGCAGCCCTGGCGCCCCGCCTAAGGCACGCATTCACAGCGTTTTCCGGCGGGACGGGCGAATGGCATCGTTCTTGCGCTTTGTCGTGTCAACCCGGGCCACCGCCCGCTCCGACCGACTCGACAAGGAAGCTCCCATGAACGAAGCAGTCTTCGAACAGATCAAGGCCGGCCTTGCCGCCGGCGAGGTGGTTCCCTTCATCGGCGCCGAAGCGCTGGCCGACGTCAGCCATGCGACGAAGGGCATCAAGATCCCCGCGACCAGCGACGAACTCATCCTGTCGCTCAACAACGGCCAGCCGATGGCGCCGCGCCTGATGTACGAATTCCCGCGCGCGGCGATGAACGTCGAACTCAAGCGCGGCCGCAGCGCGGTCAACCGCTGGCTGGAGCAGACCTACGGCGACAACGGCTGGTCCGAGGCCGGCATGCACCGCTGGCTGACCGAGCAGAAGCTGCCCTACATCGTCGACATCAACCGCGACACCGGCCTGCAGAAGCTCTACGCCGGCCGCCCGCACACGCTCATCGTCGGCGTCGCCCGCATTGCCGGCACCGCCTTCCGCTACAAGCTCTACAAGTACGACGGCGAGAAATACAGCGGCGCGGTGGACGAATCCGAAATCGACCCGAACGCCCCCATCCTGTTCAAGCCCTGTGGCACGCCCTGGCCGGAAGGCAACTGGATCGCGTCGGACGCCGACTTCGTCGACTACATCACCGAACTGATGGGGGGCTTCGCCATTCCCGGCTTCCTCAAGACCCGCCGCGTCGGCCTCAAGTACCTCGTCGCCGGCATGCGCCTTAACCGCGACACCCAGCGCATGCTGCTGTCGGACATCATGTTCAGCGCGGCGCAACCGTCCGGCTGGGCGCTGATCCCCGGCGCCAACGACAAGGAAAAGCGCTTCTGCGCCCGCCTCGGCCTGACCGTGATCGACGCCGACCTGCGCGATCTGGCCGGCCTGCCGGTCGCCGAAACGGCGTGAGTCGCGCGGCGATGAGCAGCTTCGTCTGGGACGACGCCCGCCACGCCCTGGGCGTGCCGGAGATGGACGCCACCCACCACGCGTTCGTCGAGCAGGTCGATCGCCTGTGCGCGGCCGACGACGCCGCCTTTCCGGCACTCTTCAATACCCTGCTCGAGCACACCCGCAGCCACTTCTTCGCCGAAGACGCGCGCATGAAGGAAACCCGCTTCAACGCAATCGGCGAGCACATCAGCGAGCACCAGCGGGTGCTGATCGAGCTGCGCAGCTTCAACCGCAGCGTCCAGGCCGGCAAGATGCGCATGGCGCGCGCCTACGTGCGCGAGAACCTCAAGGAATGGTTCGACCTGCACCTGGCGACGATGGACTCGGCGCTGGCTGCGCACCTGAAGAGGCTGGCGGTGGACAAGGCTGTGAGCGCCTGAGGCGGTCCGCCCCGCCTCAAGCCGGGGCGCATCGGCTCGAAAGGAGTGCCATCTCACGCGCCGGTGTCGCGCGGGCGTCGCACTGCCCGGACCTTGCCGCTCGCACCGCCGCCGCAGTAAAAGAGTGCCGCGCCGTCGGACTCTAGCCCGCTGACGCCGGTACCGCGCGGCATCGCCAGCCGTTCGAGCACTGCGCCACTCTCCGGGTCGATCCGGCGGATCTCGCTCTCGTCCTCTTCCCATGTCCCGTGCCACAGCTCACCATCGACCCAGGTCACGCCGGTGACGAAGCGGTTGGATTCGATGGTGCGCAAGAGCACGCCGGTCTCCGGATCGATCTGGTGGATACGGCGATCCCCGTACTGCCCCACCCACAGACGCCCCTCCGCCCACGTAAGGCCGGAGTTGCAGCCGTCGCCGGGCGCCGGGATCGACGCCACCACCTTGCCGGAGGCGGGATCGATCTTGTCGATGCGCGTATCCGCGATCTGGTAGAGGTAGGTGCCGTCGAAGGCCGTGCCGGCGTCGCAGGCGCAGTCGATCCTGCGGCTGGGTTGGCCGGTCCCGGGTTCGAATGCGATCAGCGCGGTCCCGGTCGCAGCCCAGACGCACCGTCCGTCGTGGGTGACACCATGGACGTGGTCGGCCCCGGCAAACGGGCCGTACTCGCGCACGATCTCCGCCGCATGCACCGGCGCGTCGGTTCGATCCTTGTTCATCGTTCTGCTGGTCATCGCTGGCTCCTTCTGACGCGCCTCGGATCGGCGCCGTGAGGCCACTCTATTCAATCGCGAACGCAGCGGGGAGTAACAAGATCGTCGTGAATCCCGCCAGCGGCGGCGACAACCAGCGGCGTGCCCGCGCCCGCCCGATCGAGCGCACCCGTCCGGCGGCTTCGAGCTCGGCGAGCGCGCGTTGTACGGTGCGCTGGCTGGCACCCAGCGCCACCGCCAGGGCCGAGGTGGACCACGCCGCGCCATCCGCGAGCAACGCCAGCAGTGCTGCCTGATCGCCGTCGATCGGCGGCGCCAACACGACGACAGGTCGTCGCTCCCGTGGCCGAAGGACGAAACCGCGCGCGCTGGCCTCGATATCCGCCATCGGCGCGGCCAGCCTGCGCAGGCGGCCGATCTCCACGCGCAGGCGCGCACGGTGCGTCTCATCCGGCTGGCGGCTACGGAACGCCCGCGCGATCAAGGTATTCCGCTCGGCATCGCCGGGCCACGCCTCGGCAAGCGCGCGCATCAGCGCGAACAGCACCGGCCGCCGCGCCAGTGACAACCACGCGTCCCCGGCGCACAGGCCGCGGCGGCAGGCATCGACGACCAGCGCGCCCGAAGCCAGCAGCGCCGCCGCCTCTTCAAGCCGCAACGTCTCTTCACCACCGTCCAGCAGACGCCGCGCGGCTGGGCGATCGAGTGCCGCCCTCAGCTCGACGACCTCGGCCAACAGCGCCGGCACACGCGCATGAGCGGCGGCCTCGTGCGCGCGGCCAAGCGCTGCCCGCGCCGCACCGACGCGCAGCGAGCGCAGCGCCAGCTCGGCCGTAGTCAGCTCGGCCACCGCGGTCAGCGGCGGCGACAGGCCCTGCAGCTCGAGACCAGCCAACGCCGCCTCCGCCTCGCCGAGGCGGCCGAGCAGCAGAAGGCGACGCACCGCGATCAGCCGCGCCCAGCGCGCGTTGGCATGATCGGCATGCGCCGCTAGCGTGGCGGCCGCCATCGCCAGCACGCGCGGCGAGCCGCCTAGCTCGCGCATGGCCAGCGCCACCTCGGCCTCGGCAACGACGCAACGCGCGCGCGCCAGCGCATCGTGGGCGCCGAAGCCGCGCGCGGCACGGTGCAGGAGGTCACGGGCGCGCGGGTGCTCGCCGAGCTGGGCCATGGCAATGCCCCTCAGGGCCAGTGCTGGCGGATCATCGCGCAGGGCGACGCGCTTGAGCGCGCCGAGCGGATCGCCGACGACGAGGGCCCGCGCGGCAGCGGTAATCGAAGCGTCCATGCCGGCAGGCTACTCCCCTGCGCCCGGATGCGCCTTGGTGATACGCCCTGCGTTGGCCTGCGCGGCTGACGGCCGGACAATCTCCACCCCGCCCCCACGCAGTAAGATCACGGCTGGCACCCACACCGGGAACCCCGCAACGATGCGCCTCGCCCTGCTGATCGTCGTCGCCGCCGCCCTGATCGCATCAGGCGTCTCGCCCTACGACCGCAGCGTATGGCTGGCCGAGGTGATGCCGGTGCTGATCGCGCTGCCGGTGCTGGTGCTCACCGCCCGCCGCTTTCCGCTGACGCCGCTGAGCTGTTGGCTGATCGCGCTGTTCGCGCTGATCCTTATCCTCGGCGGCACCTACACCTACGCCCGCGTGCCACTCGGTCTCCAGTTGCAGGAAATGTTCGGCCTCGCCCGCAATCCCTACGACCGCATCGGCCATGTGTTCCAGGGCATCACCCCGGCAGTGCTCGGGCGGGAGCTGCTGCTGCGCACCTCGCCGCTGCGGCCGGGAAAGTGGCTGTTCTTCGTCGTCACCCTCGCCTGCCTGGGTATCAGTGCCGCTTACGAACTGGTTGAGTGGGCTGCCGCGGTGTTCTGGGGCGAGGGTTCCGTCGAGTTCCTCGGCACTCAGGGTGACCCGTGGGATGCCCAGTGGGACATGTTCCTGGCGCTACTGGGCGCGGTCGCGGCACAGCTGCTGCTGGGGCCCTGGCACGACCTGCAATTGCAGCGCATGGGCAGGTCGGACGCCTGAGGGCGGCGCCTGTCCGCCCGGCCCGCCGCCGATCAGCCGCGGCTCGCGGGCGCCAGCTCCAGCAGCCCGCTCGCCAGCCGCACGCAATCCATGCGTACGCCCGCCTTCACTGCCTGCCGCCAGTGCGCCGGCAGGCCGGTCTCACCGGCCAGGGCGCCGACGATCATGCCGGCGATGGCACCGGTGGTATCGGCGTCGCCGCCGCGGTTGACGACATCCACCAACACCGCTTCGAAACCGCGCTGGCCGGCGATCGCCTGGCAGACCGCGCGCATGGTGTCGACGATGTAGCCGCTGGGGTTGTCGCAACGGCGGTCGCGGAAAAAGAATTCCGCATGGCGGGCGGCCAGCGCGTCGGCCTCGGCCAGCACGCCGTCCACGCCGGCGCCGGCGATGGCCACCTGGACCATGCGTACCGCGCTCAGGGTGGCCGCATCGGTGAGCGGATTGTGATGGGTGACGCGGGCCTGGACGAGCGCGGCAGCCTCGATCACTTCTGCCTCGGCGCCCAGCGTCGCCAGCGCCACCGGCAGGCAGCGCATGGTGGCGCCGTTGCCGGCGTCCGACGAGGGTTCGGCCTGCGCCGTGCCGTGCAGCCGCCAGCGCACGATGCCGCGGCGCACGGTGTTGCCGATGTCGACCGGCTTGGCCCTCATCCAGGCATCGAAAGCGTCGGCGCAGGCACGGGCATCCGGCGGGCCGCCCGCGGCGAGCCAGGCCTCGGCGAGCGCGAAGCTCATGGTGGTGTCGTCGGTCACCTCACCGGACGGCAGCTTCAGCCAGCCGCCGCCGCGGATGCGGTCGTGCACGCCGTACTGCGCGGCGATCTCGCGCGGGGTCATGAACTCGACCGTCGCGCCCAGCGCATCGCCGATCGCCAGCCCCAGCATTGCACCGCAGGCCCGGTTCAACCTTTCGGCGGAAAGGCCGGCGGGCTCCGCCAGCACTGCGTCGACTTCGCTGCCGAGCGCCACCATGATCATCTCCTAGACTTCCGGGCCGAAGCAGTTGGCGTAATCCGCACAGGCTTCGCACGAGGGCGAGGCGCAGACGAAGATGCCCTCGCGCTGGCACAGCTCGCGGTAGAGGAATTTCTTCCACTTCATGTCGCGGTTGTTGAGGGCACCGAGTTCGGGGAAATTGAGCGCGATCAGTTGCGACAGCTCGCGCCGCGACGGCAGGCCGAGATCCTGCCAGAGGTGATCCGACCCCATGCAGGCGGTGGCGAGCACCAGGGTCATGTCGTCCGACCCGGCCACCGCAGCGTCGGCGTGGGCGCCGATGAAGCGCACCAGATCGTCGAATTCCGGGTAGAGCACCAGGGCCGGGCCGTGGTCGGTCTTGGGTTGCCACACCAGACCGGGGAAATGCACCGCCATCAGGCGGGCGAAACGCTGCGCGCCGAGGCCGAGATCGGGCGGCAGTACACCGTCGCCCAGCGTCCAGCCGGCGATCAGGTGAGCCAGGAATTCGTCGTTGGGCGTGCCGGCAGCATGCTGCATCAGGTGGGCGTGCAGCGCCTGGCGGGCGGGCGTCGGACGTTGATTGAGCGGAGCGAGCATCGCGGCATTCCTCAAGAAGTCGGGGTGCGGGCACGACCGGCCCGCGAGGGCCGGCCGCAAGCCGCGATCAGTACTCGACGAGCAGATCCTCGTCGCGCAGCACCAGCTGGCAGGCCAGGCGCCACGGCGTGGTCGGCACGTCCTCGACGCGCATCTTGTCGATCTCCTCGGCGGAGATCTTCTTGTGCTCCTTGAGCACCGCGATTTCCTTGTCGGTCAGCGGGCCGGCCATCTTGCCCTTGCGGGTCAGCGAGGTGACCTTGATGAGGCAAGTGGCGCAGTTGCCGTCCTCACAGGAAAAGTCGATCGGGATGTGGTTCTCCTTGGCGACCTTGAGGATGGTGTTGGTATGCGAGCCGGTGACCGCATACACGGTCTTGTCCTTGTGGATCGGGCTGGAGAAAGTGATGTTAGGCATGGTGAAACTCCGGAACGGTTGTTGAACGGCCTCTCTGCCGGTGTTGTTCGGAATCAGCCCGGGCGGACCACCACGTGGCCGCCCAGTACCTGGGCCTGACAGGCGAGCCGGTTGGCGACGCCGGCGAAGTTGTCCTTGAGCACCTTGTCTTCCAGCACCGAGGGATTGGCGAGATGCTCGCTGCCCGACACGATCTTCATCATGCAGGTGCCGCATTCGCCCTCGCGGCAGCCGTAGGTGATGCCGGCGCCGATCTTCTCGGACACTTCGATGAGTCGGGTTCCGGCGGGAACGGTGACGGTGACTTCGATATCCTCGAAGGTGACCTGGGCCTTGGGCATGGTTTGCTCCTATGCAGAACGCGCCTGTAGCGCTGTGAAATCGATATGACGGGGTCCGCTGCGGCCGACCAGGTGCTCGGCAAGCTCGCGGCCCAGCGCGTTGCACTCGGCGAGCTCATCGACGGTGGGGATGAGCTTGACCTTCACCCCCGGCCGCGGCACCCGCAGCTTGAGGCCGCGCAGGCGGTCCTCGATCAGGCCCACCGCCTCGCCGCTCCAGCCGTAGGAGCCGAACGCGGCGCCGAACTTGCCGCGTACCTTGACCAGCGTGAGCGAGGACAGCAGATCCCACACCGGCTTGACCGCGTCGCCGTTGATGGTGGGCGAGCCGAACACCAGTCCGTCGGCCTCCTCGATCAGGTCGACGAAGGGGCCCGGCTCGCCACCGGCGAGGTCGTAGAGCGACACCCGCACGCCGTCCACGCTCTCGGCACCCTCGCGCACCGCCTGCGCCATCTGCTGGGTGTTGCCGTAGGCGCTGATGTAAAACACCAGCAGGGTCTTGGCGCGCTCGGCGGCCTCGTTCTGCAGCTGCGGCGTGGCGAGCTGGCGGTAGCGCCGCACGTAGGTCTGCGGCACGTCGCGCAGCACCGGGCCGTGAGCGGGTGCGATCAGGCGGATGGTGAGCGGCTCGATGAGCTCGAGCGCCGCCTGCACATGCTCGCGGAAGGGCCGCATGATGTGCTGGTAGTAGTAGTCGAACGAAAAGCGGAAGTCGCCGACCTTGTCGTTGAACAACCGCGGATCGCAGAAGTGGCAACCGAAGACGTCGCCGGAGAAAAGAAAGCCGTCTTCCTCCACCCAGGTGCACTGGGTATCGGGCCAGTGCAGATAAGGGGTCTGCAGGAAGCGCAGGCTGCGCCCGCCGAGCTCGACCCGGGTGTCGGGCTCGGTCGCGATGATGCGCGCCGGATCCAGCCCGTCCTTGATGATGCCCTTCAGCATCGCGAAGGCCGGCCGCGAGATGTAGAGCGGCGCCTGGGGCGCGGCCTTGAGCAGTTCGGGCAAGGCACCGGAGTGGTCAGGCTCGAGGTGGTTGAGCACGATGGCCTTGATCTCTTCCGGCTTGCAGCAGGACCACAGGCGCTGGAAGAAGAGGTCGGCGTACTCCGCCTTGACGGTATCCACCACCGCCACCCCGGCGTTGCCGCGGATGGCGTAGGCGTTGTAGCTGGTGCCGTTGGCGGTGCGCAGGATGATGTCGAACTGGCGCAGGTCGGGATCGAGCGCCCCCACCCAGTGCACGCCCGGGGCGACGGCGACGGCTTTGTCCGGGGATACCGCGCCCGGGCTGCTCATGACGGGCTCGCGACGGCAGGCGGTGGACAGAAGGCGGCGGGCGCGTCGCCATGACTGCAACCTTCGGGCACCGGGGCCTCGGGTGCCAGCGTCACCCCCTGTGCCGCCAGCCATTCCGGCACGAAACCGGCGCAGCGCGCGTTGCCGATCTCGATCAAGGGCCGCCGGATCAGGATGGGCTCGGCTACCAGGCGCTCCAGCGCGGCTTCCGGGCTGAAGGCGGCAGGCACCACGGCGCCGGACTTCACCGCCGGCGCCGCCGGGTTGAACCACTCGGCCACCGGCCGGCGGCCGAGGAAAGCCGCCAGGCGCGCGGGCGTCCACGGCTCGGTCAACAGGTTTTCCACCCTCACTTCGCAGCCGGCTTGCTCCAGCAGGCGAATCTGACGGGTATTGGTGGCACAGCCGGGCTTCCACCAGAAGCGGATCTGCATGGTCGTCGTCACGACATGCTCCTTGCTCGAAGGCGGTGCGCGCGCAACGCACCGCGGTATTGCACCGGGCCCCACACGGAGCCCGGACGGGTCTTGCGGAGCTGCTTACACGCCGGGCCGGGCAACGGTGCCGGTCGTGTTGTATTCCTCGATCAGATGAATGGGGATGCCGGTGAGCGAACCGAGCGGGTTCAGCGCATCGCCGAGTTCATCGACGATGGCCGCCTCGATCGGGCAGATCTCGGCGCACTGGGGTTTTTCGTAATCGCCCAGGCATTCGGTGCATTTGTCGGGATCGATGGTGAACACCGGGTTGCCGGCGCTGATCGCCTTGTTCGGGCACAGCGGCTCACAGGCGTAGCAGCCCACACAGACTTCGGTGATTTCCAGTGCCATTTCGTGCCTCTCGCGTTCGTTGGGTGAATGCGGAAATGTTCTGCAGGGTTCCGTGACGAAAAAGCGGGAGCCCGCGCCAGCGCGGGCTCCCTTGCCGTCAGGCCGCGGCCTTGGCTTCGGCGGGCTGATCGAGCTTGCCGGCGGCGGCCAGCTCGTCATACACCGCGCGAATGGCTTCCTCGATCGGCTCCATCGCGTGCTCGCCGTTGGGCTGGATGCCCGCCTTTTCCAGGTCGGCCCAGGGTTCGAAGCCGATCTTGCTGGCCAGCAGCACTTCCACCCCTTCCAGGCTCTTGATGATCTGGCCGAGCACCGTTTCGCCGTCACCGCAGGATTCGTCGCCCATGCAGTAGGGCGTGCACTTGCGGTGGGTCAGGAAGCGGTGGCTGGTGGGGCCGACCTCGTACACCAGGAACTCGTGGGCGTGGCCGAAGTGCTCGTTCACCAGGCCGCCGCCCTTGCTGGCGATGGCGATGCGGATGGCGCGCGTGGCGGGTTTCTCTTCGGCATCCGGGTTGAACTTGGGCGCGGACTTCAAGGCGCGCTTCATTTCCAGCTCGGAGGTGATGGCATCGTGCACCTTGGCGCGCTCGACCATGGCCGTGGCGTAGTCGATTTCCATCTCGTCGATCTTGTCGAGGGTGAATTCGGCACCGCGGTCTTCGCCCAGCAGGCCCACCGCGTCGGCACGGCACTGGCGGCAGTGGCGCATCATCGACATGTCGCCGGAGCAGGAGTCCTGCAGGGCTTCGAGTTCCAGCGGCGTCGGTTCGCGCTGGCCCATGATGCCGTAGTAGGTACCATGCTCGGCTTCGGCGATCAGCGGCATCACGTTGTGCAGGAAAGCGCCCTTGGCCTTGACGATCTTGGACACTTCCTTGAGATGCTCGTCGTTGACGCCCGGAATCATCACCGAGTTGACCTTCACCAGGATGCCGCGTGCGGACAGCATCTCGAGGCCCTTCTGCTGCTGCTCGATGAGGATCTTCGCTCCTTCGACACCGAAGATCCGCTTGTTTTCCCAGAAGATCCACGGATAGATCTTGGCGCCGATCTCCGGGTCCACGCAGTTGATGGTGATGGTGACGTGGTCGATGTTGTGCTTGGCCAGTTCATCCACGCTTTGCGGCAGCGACAGGCCGTTGGTGGACACGCACAGCTTGATGTCAGGCGCCTGCTCGGAAAGCTGGCGGAAGGTCTCGAAGGTGCGTTCCGGGTTGGCGAGGGGGTCTCCGGGTCCGGCGATGCCGAGCACCGTCATCTGCGGGATCGCCGCCGCCACCGCCAGCGTCTTCTTGACCGCCTGATCGGGGCTCATCACTTCGGACACGACGCCCGGACGGGATTCGTTCGAGCAGTCGTACTTGCGGTTGCAGTAGTTGCACTGGATGTTGCAGGCCGGGGCCACCGCGACGTGCATGCGCGCGAAGTAGTGGTGGGCTTCTTCCGAATAACAGGGGTGGTCCTGAACCTTGCTGCGGATACTGTCCGGCAGATGAGAGAGCGCATCGGGCGCGGTCCCACAGCCGCTTGAGCTACAGCCGCCGCCCGACTCTTCGGGTGCGGTATTGCTGATAACCGGGAGTTCCATTGTCGATCCCCTTTAGCGAAGTCTTACGGGGATGACTTTTGCAAAGGCCGTGCCAGCACAAGAAAACGAATTATCCATTTGATTAAAAAGGACAACTCTTTTCTTGTCGGGCTTTTCTTGTCGGCTACGTCACAGCTTTTCGTGTCCGACTCCGCACAAGCGGGCGACACGGCCCGTGCCGGGATGTGCATTGCTGCATTGCCCGCGCCATGTGTGCCGCCTAAGATGCAGCCACCCACGACGCATACGACCGACGCGTCCTGTGATCGTCACGCATCGCCGTAGGCCCCAACCATCCACGGAGAAGACCGCATGCCTGCCATCAGAACACTTGCCGCCGCCGTCCTGCTCGCCACCATCGCCGCCCACGCCGGCGCAGCCGACCGCGCCAGCGCCCAGATCGTCGACCGCCAGGGCAAACCCGTCGGCACCGCCACCCTCAGCGAAGGCCCGACCGGCGTGCTGATCCACGTCTCGGCCAAGGGTCTGACCGCGGGTCCCAAGGGCATCCACATCCACAGCGTCGGCACCTGCGAAGATCCCGACAAGGGCTTCGTCGCCTCCAAGGGCCATCTCAACCCGACCGGCAAGAAGCATGGCCTGATGAACCCGGAAGGTCCGGACGCGGGCGACCTGCCGGTGCTCTTCGTGCACGCCGACGGCAGCGTCGAGGCCGAACTCTTCACCTCGCTGGCCAGCCTCAAGGGCGCCGGCGAACGCGCCACCATCCTCGACGCCGACGGCGCCGCCCTGGTGATCCACGAGAGCCGCGACGACCATGCCACCCAGCCGATCGGCGGGGCCGGCGCGCGCATCGCCTGCGGCGTGGTCAAGGCAGCCGATTGAGCATCCGCGGATGAAGCGCTGGCCGCTGGCCCTCGGCACGGCCCTGGCGGTGGCGGCGACCGCGGTCGTCGCCCGCCAGGCACTGATGCCGGCGGCGCCCGTGCCGGCCGCGATCGCGCCCATCGTCACCGCCGACGGCGTCGGTCCGCTGCGGCTCGGCCGCGACCTGCGCGCCGCGGCCGCGCTTGCGCTGCCGCTGGACGCCGCCGCCGCGCAGGTCGGCCCCGGCTGCGACGCGCGCGACCAGGTATCGATCACGGTGCGCAGCGCCGGTATCGAACTCGCGGTGATGGCGATGGCCGGCAACGACGGTCGCATCGAGGAGGTCATCGCCCTGCCGCGCGGCCTCGACCGCTCTGTCGCCGATGCCGAAGCCTGCCGCCTGCATGGAGCCGACTTCGCCGACCGCTTCCGTGTTGCGCTCGGCGGGCCGCAGGCCCAGTCGCACCAGCGCAAGCCGGTCTCCGACGAATTCAGCGTGCACTTCGCCGGCGACGCCGCCGCGCTCGCACGTTGGTTCCCTGGTGGTGCGAGCTGCGATCTTGCGCTGGTCTTCGGCCCGCGCCCCACTTCCTGAGCCCCTGATTCGACCGCCATGTCCGATACCTGTACGCGGCGCCGGCAACCGCTGCGCCCCCTGCTGCTGGCACTGCTGCTCGCCTGCGCCAGCCCGGTACCCGCCTTCGCCAACGACCCGGCGCCGGGCGAAAACCTGCCCGACCTCATGATCTGCCACGAGTCGCCCGGCAGCCGCGCTGCGATGGAGGAACGGCTGGTCGCCTACCAGCAGCTATCGGAAGAAGCGCTGGCCATGCGCGCCGAGGCGATACGCCTGTTCCACACCCTCAACCGGCGCAGCGCAGACGGCACAGCCCTGACCGGCCAGGACCTGCAACGGCTCAACAGCGGCGCCGCCGCCCTGCTGACCCAGCGCCGCGCCCTGCTGCAGGCGGCCTTCGCCCACGAGTGCTGGCTCGACATGCCGCCGCCGCTGGAGGCCGACGCCGTCGCCGTCCGCCGCGCCGGCATCCTGATGTCGCTCGCCGCGGCGCTGACGCTCTACGACAACTATCTGTCGGCGATCTCGCTCTACCGCGAGGACAGCGTGCTGCGCCAGCACCTCAACCGCAGCGACCGCGGCTTCGCGCTCGACACCGGCGAACTCGACCGCATCACCCGCGCCTACGCCTCGCCGGCCAACCGCGAGCGCGTTCGCCGCGCCATCGCATGGTACGAACGCCACGGCGCCGAAGCCGTCGGCGACGACCTCGACGGCCAGGCCTACCTTGCCGGCCTGATCGCACAGAGTCCGTCCTACCACATGGTGCGGCGCGCCGATCCGCTCGGCGACCTGGGTGATCACTTCGGCATCTTCCGGGTCGCGACGGTCGACACCCTGAACAGCCTCAAGAACGAAAGCCTCAACCTCTCCAGCCTGCTGTTCGGCAACACCATAGGCCTGATCGAAACCCGCCGCGGCAAGCTCGACCGGCGGCCGGACGTGCTCGAACGGGTGGAGCGCACCTTGCGCGCCGGCGACATCCTGCTGGAGAAAACGCCCTTCCGCCTGACCGACAGCTTCATCCCCGGCCACTGGGGCCACGCGGCGATCTGGGTGGGCGACGAGGCACAGCTGCGCGAACTTGGCATCTGGGACCACCCTGTGGTCCAGCCGCTCCAGGCCGACATCCGCGCCGGCCACGGCATCGTCGAAGCGCTGCGCTCCGGCGTGGAGATGAACCCTGTTGCCGCCTTCCTCAACATCGACGACCTCGCCGTGCTGCGCGCCGAGGCCCTGTCACCGGCGGCCCGCGCCGGGATCGTGCTGCAGACACTGCGCCAGGTCGGCAAGGCCTACGACTTCAACTTCGACGCCGAGACCACCCAGCGCGTGTTCTGCTCCAAGCTGGTGTATCTCGCCTACGGCGACATGCAGTGGCCCACCACCCGGATGTTCGGCCGGGTGACGGTCAGCCCGGACAACATCGCCGCCCGCGCCACCGGCGACGGCCCGCTGAACGTCGCCCTGCTTTACCACGACGGCCGCGAGATCGCCGACGCGCCGCGGGCCCTGCTCGAAAAGCTCACCCGCACGCCGTCGCAGAAGCTCGCGCGCAGCGAGACCGCGGCGCGCTGAAGCCGCACCCCGCCCGCCTGCCGGCATCGCGCCCGGCGGCGGGCGGCGGTTCAGATCTGCCGCACCTTGATGTTGAGCGTCTGGATGCGGTAGGCGATCTGGCGCGGCGTCATGCCCAGCAAACGTGCCGCCTTGGCCTGCACCCAGCCGGCCTGTTCGAGCGCGGCGATGACCCTTTCGCGTTCGTCCAGGCCCGGATCGTCGAGATCCACCGTGCCGCCGCCACCGCGCAGGGGCGTGACGCGCTCCTCGATGCCGGAAATGAGGATGAGATCGCGGTCTATGGTGCCGTCCTCGCTCATCACCGCCGCCCGCTCGATGCAGTTCTCCAGCTCGCGCACGTTACCTGGCCAGGCGTGGTGCAGCAGGATGCGCAGCGCACTGTCGGTGATCGTCAGCGGCCGGCCCTGCTGGCTGGACACCTTCTCGACCAGGAAGCGCGCGATCTCGGGAATGTCCTCCACCCGGTCGCGCAGCGGCGGCAGCATGATGGGCATGACGTTGAGCCGGTAGTACAAGTCCTCGCGGAACTTGCCGGCCTCGACTTCCAGCTCGAGATCGCGGTTGGTCGCCGCGATCACCCGCACGTCCACCCGCAGCGTGCGCGCGCCGCCGACACGCTCCAGCTCGCCTTCCTGCAGCACGCGCAGCAGCTTGGCCTGGAAGGAGGCCGAGATCTCGCCGATTTCGTCGAGGAAGAGCGTGCCGGAATCCGCCATTTCGAAGCGGCCCTTGCGCTGCGTCAGCGCGCCGGTGAAGGCGCCCTTCTCGTGGCCGAAGAGTTCGGATTCGAGCAGGTTCTCCGGCAGCGCCGCACAGTTGAGCTTGACGAAGGGGCCGGAGGCGCGCGGCGAGTTGTAGTGGATGGCCTGGGCGATGAGCTCCTTGCCGGTCCCCGTCTCGCCGCGCACCAGCACGGTGGTATTCCACTTCGCCACCTGGCGGATCTGTTCGAACACCTGGCGCATGCGCTGGGTGTGGCCGACGATGTTGTCGAAGCCGAAGCGGTTGCGCACGGTGCGCCGCAGGTTGTCGCGTTCTTCGGCGATGTCGCGGCGTTCCTGCCGCACCTGACAGGACAGCCGCACCGTCTGGCCGACCAGGTTGGCTACCATCTCGGCGAAGTGGGCGTAGTCGTCCAGGCGTTCGCGCACCGCCGAGGGCGGCTGCAGCGCGAGCACGCCTATCGTTTCGTGGCCGGCACGGATGGGCGCGCCGATGAAGGGCGCCTCGCCGTCGAACAGGCCGCGGCGCGACAGGTAGTGGCTGTCGTCGGCCAGGCGCGCCAGCACCAGCGGACGCGAGCGCTGCTGGGTCACCCCGATGACGCCTTCGCCGGCGCGCCAGCGGATGTCGGGGTCGATCGGCACATCGACGCCATGCAGCGCCGAGATCGCCATCGATTCACCGTCGGGCTCGTTGAGCGTGACCAGCGCACGATTGAAGCCGCACTCCTCGTCGAGCACGCGCAGCACCTCCGACAGCGTCTCCCGCAATTCGAGCGAGCGCGACAGCACGCGGCTGACGCGGTACAGCGCCTCCAGCGTGGATTCGAGCCAGGCGACGCGCTCTTCAGCTCCCGGGGCCTGATCCGCGGCGCTCATCGGCCCACCTCCTGGTCCGCCGCGGCGGATCGTCTTGCCGGAAAGCTCACCAGCAGACGGCAGCCGCCGGTGTGTTCGCCGTCGATCTCGAGCACGCCGCGGTGGCGGCTGACGATTTCCTGGGCGAGCGACAGGCCGACGCCACGACCGGCGGCACGCGCCTTCTTGGTCGAGAAGAAGGGCTCGAACACCTTGATGCGCAGGGCCTCCGGGATGCCGGGGCCGGTGTCCGTGACTTCCACCTCCACCTGCCCGTCGCGGGTATGAGTGCGCAACACCAGGCCGCGCTCCTTCCAGCCGCGCACGTTCATCGCCTCGATGGCATTGGCCACCAGCTGGCGGAACAGGGTGCGCAGCGCGGTCGGATCACCCTGCACCGAGGGCAGGATGTGGGCGGGATGCCAGTCGACGGTGACACCGGCCGACAGCAGCGCATCGGTTTCCAGCATCAGCACGTCGCGCAGCACCTCGTTGAGATTGACCGGGCCGGCGGGCTCTTCCGGCTCGGGCGGCATCGCCGCCTGCAGGGTGGAGATCGCCTGCTCGCCCGCACGCTGGGCTTCCGACAGTGCCTTGGCGAGCGGGTCGCTGCCGGCACCGGGGCCGGCACGGCGGCGCTGCAGCCCGGCCGCAGCGGAAATCAGGTTGACCGGTCCCTGCAGCTGGAAAACGGCGCCCGACAGCGCCTCGCGCAGGCTCTGGTTGAGTTCGCCCTCGGACAGCATCGCGCGCATCGCGGCGAGGCGCAGCGCCTCCTGTTGGCGCTTGGATGCACTGATATCGTGCATCACCAGCAGCAGGTAATCGGAACAGCCGTCGCCGTAAAAGGCGTCCGGGCTGGTGTGATGCTCCTCGAACCACGACAGCGAACAGGCGTACCAGCGCGGTTCGCCGCCGGCCAGATCGAAGCGTACTTCCTGGTTGAGCAGGGCACGACGGCTGGCGAAGGAGCGGTCGAAGCTCTCGCCGAGGTCGTGGCGCAGGGATTCGATCACCGCATGGGCGGGCTCGGCGACCTTCATTTCTGCCACGATGCGGCGATAGGCGGGATTGTCCAGCACCACCCGGCCGTCGACGTCGAGCAGCGCCACCGCCACCGGCGCCACCGAGATCACCGACTCGATGAGCTGCTTGTGGTTGGCGAGCTGGCGGGCGAGGCGGTGCTCCTCGGTGGCATCCCAGTGCATGCCGAGGTAGTTGATTTCCTCTTCTTCGTGCTCCGGCGTCTTCAGCGGCGTGACGGTGAGTTCGGCGACGTAGGGCGAGCCGTCGCGCCGGCGGTTGAGCAGGCGGCCCGACCACGACCGGCCCGACTTCAGCGCACCCCACAGTTCCTGGTAGACCGCCTTGGGCGTGGATTTGTAGGACAGCAGCGACTGCTTGTGACCGACCACTTCATCCGCGGGATAGCCGGTGATCGCGCAGAACGCGGGGTTTACATAAAGGATGTTGGCGTGCTGATCGGTGATCGAGATCGCGATCGCCGACTGCTCGACCGCATAGTGGAAAACGGCATCGGCGAAGATGGTGGGCGTTGGTACGGGTGCGGGCATGATGATCTCGTGCAGTGCGGGCCACCCGTCATCTAGCAAGCGTTGTGCCAAACCCTACATACAACTGCACCGGCACGGTGCGTCGCTGCAGCCGGCCGGACTCCCCCTCGAAGACCCGGCCGCAGCCCCTGATTTCGCCGTAAACGCCGGGTAAACGGCGTCGTAAACGCCGCGTAAACAGGGCTGAAAGCCACATTTGTTCGAATCGCGACAATCCTCGCAGCGATGAAGCAGTCGCCACACCGCACGCCCCGACCCGCAGCGCAACATTTATTTAATTTCAGCAACTTGCAACGAAAAACCGCGTGGCACGCGTTCTGCAAAGTACTAGCAGGACACCCATAGAAGGGGGTCAGCGAGGATAGTGATGAGCGAATGGTTGATGCTGCTGCTGGGGACGGCCCTGGTGAACAACGTGGTCCTGGTCAAGTTCCTGGGCCTGTGTCCCTTCATGGGCGTGTCCAAGAAGGTGGACAGCGCGATCGGCATGGGCATGGCCACCACCTTCGTGCTCACCCTGGCCAGCGCGCTGACCTGGCTGATCGAGCATTTCCTGCTGGTGCCCTTCGACTTCGGCTACCTGCGCATCCTGTCCTTCATCCTGGTGATCGCGGCGACGGTGCAGTTCGTCGAGATGGTCATCAAGAAGACCGCGCCCGACCTCTACAAGGTGCTCGGTATCTACCTGCCGCTGATCACCACCAACTGTGCGGTACTCGGCGTCGCCCTGCTCAACGCCGGCGAGGGCTCCGGCTTCGTGCGCAGCGTGCTGTACGGCTTCGGCTCGGCACTCGGCTTCACCATGGTGATGGTGCTCTTCGCCGGCCTGCGCGAGCGCCTCGCGCTGACCTCGGTGCCGGCCGCCTTCGCCGGCGCCCCCATCAGCTTCATCACCGCCGGCCTGCTGTCGCTCGCCTTCATGGGCTTTGCCGGCCTCACCAACCACTGAGCAAGCACCCAGACATCCAAGGAGCACAACGATGTTGATCGCGGTTACCAGCGTTGCCCTGATCGGGGCCTTCTGTGGCGTGGCACTGGGCATTGCCGCCCGCCGCTTCTATGTCGAACCCGACAGCGTGGTGGCCGAGATCGAGGCCATGATGCCCGGTTCCCAGTGCGGCCAATGCGGTTTCCCGGGCTGCGCCGGCGCCGCGGCGGCCATTGTGTCCGGCGACGCCCCGGTGACCTGCTGCCCGCCGGGCGGCAAGGCGCTCGCCGTGGCCCTGGCCGAAAAGCTCGGCATCAGCGTGGACACCTCGGGCATGAGCGACGAAGGCCCCAGGATCGCCGGTGTCACCGAGGAAATCTGCATCGGCTGTACCAAGTGCTACAAGTCCTGCCCGACCGACGCCATCCTCGGTGCGGTCAAGCAGATCCACACCGTCATCCGTGACGCCTGCACCGGTTGCGCGAAATGCGAAGAGGCTTGCCCCACCGGCGCCATCTCGCTGTCGCCGGTCCAGGTCACCCAGCAGACCTGGGTGTGGCCGAAACCGGTCACCGCCTGAGGAGACGAACATGGGTTCGCTCGCCATCCCCCCGCTCGCCCGTCTTGCCCGCCTGCTCAATTCCTGGGGCGTGCATCCCGAAGGTCGCAAGCAGCTCACTGCCGACACCAGCATCGCCCGGGTGCCGCTGCCCGCCCGCCTGGTGCTGCCGCTCAGCCAGCACATCGGTGCGCCGGCACGCCCCATCGTCGAGGCCGGCCAGCGTGTACTGCGCAACCAGCTGATCGCCGAAGCACAGGGCGCGATCTCCGCGCCCATCCACGCCCCGACCTCCGGCACCATCCTCGGCATCGCCGAAGTGCCTGTTCCGCACGCGTCGGGCCTGCCCGGCCCGGCCATCCTGCTCGAACCGGACGGCCTCGACGAAGCGCTGCCGAGTGAAGAGATCGACCCGTTCAGCCTGAGCGGCGAGGACATATCCCGCCGCGTCGCCGAGGCCGGCATCGTCGGCATGGGCGGCGCCACCTTCCCGGCTGCGGTCAAGCTCTCGCTCGGCCAGAAGACCCGTATCCCAACGCTGATTCTCAACGGCGGCGAGTGCGAACCCTATCTCACCTGCGACGACCGCCTGATGCGCGACCGTGCGGACCAGGTGATAGACGGCGCACTCATCATCCTGCACGCCATCGGCGGCAGCGAAGCCCTGATCGGCGTCGAGAACAACAAGCCCGAGGCGATCGCCGCGCTGCAATCGGCCGCTGCCGACACCCCGACGGTAAAGGTGGTGGCGGTGCCCAGCCGCTACCCGATGGGCTCGGAGAAGCAGCTCATCGAATGGATCACCGGCCGCGAAATCCCCGCCGGCGGCCGGCCGGCCGACATCGGCGTGATGGTGCAGAACGTCGGCACCGCAGCCGCCATCCACCGCGCGATCCGCTACGGCGAGCCGCTGACCAGCCGCATCGTCACCGTGTCCGGCGGCGCCGTGCGTACGCCGCGCAACGTCGAGGTGCGCGTCGGCACGCCGCTGTCGGCGCTGCTCGACTTCTGCGGCGGGCTCAAGGCCGAAGCCGCCCGCTACGTCATGGGCGGCCCGATGATGGGGATGTCGGTCAGCTCGCTCGAGATCCCGGTGATCAAGGGCAGCGGCGGCCTGCTCGCGCTGCTGGCGGACGAGGTCGGCAGCCAGGGCGCCGACGACGCCAGCGCCGGCCCCTGCATCCGCTGCGCCTCCTGCGTCGGCGCCTGTCCGATCGGCCTGATGCCGCTCGACATGGCCGCGCTGATCAAGGGCGGCGAACTCGCCGCCTCGGTCGACATCGGCCTGAAGGACTGCATCGGCTGTGGCACCTGCTCCTATGTGTGCCCGTCGAAGATCCCGCTGGTGCATTACTTCAACCACGCCAAGGGCGAACTCGCCGCGCAGGACCGCGCCAGGATGAAGCAGGACGCGATCAAGCAGCTGGCCGACGCGCGCACCGCCCGCATGGAACAGGAGGCCCGCGAAAAGGCCGAGGCCGCCGCACGCCGCAAGGCCGAGCGTGAAAAGGCCAAGGCCGAAGCCGCCGCCAAGAAGGCCGCCGCCGAGGCCAGCACCAGCCCCGCCAACGCCAGCGAAGAGAGCCCAGCATGAACGTCATTTCCTCCCCCCACGCCCACGGCGCCCGCAGCGTCGGCCGGGTCATGCTGCTGGTGATGCTGGCGCTGGTGCCGGCCACGCTGGCCGGCTTCTGGCGCTTCGGCTGGCCGGCCGTCTATCTCTGGCTGATCACCATCCTGTCCTGCCTCGTTGCCGAGGCCTTCGCCACCCGCATCCGCGGCATCGACACCGGGCGCGCCCTGTTCGACGGCTCGGCGGTGCTCACCGGCTGGCTGCTGGCGATGTCGCTGCCGCCCTGGGCGCCGTGGTGGATAGGCGCGCTCGGCGGCGCCTTCGCCATCGTCGTCACCAAGCACTTGTTCGGCGGGCTGGGCCAGAACCTCTTCAATCCGGCGATGGCGGCGCGGGTGATGCTGCTGATTTCCTTCCCGGTCGAAATGACGCAGTGGTTGCTGCCGACCCCCGACGCGCTGCCCGGCGCAATGGACGCGCTGGCGATCACCTTCGGCGCCGGCGTGCCGGATGCGATGAGCAGCGCCTCCCTGCTCGGCCACGTCAAGAGCGAGGCCACCAAGGGCATCCTGCTCGACCAGTCGCTGATCGGCCATTTCTCCGCCGGCGGCTTCGGCCTCGGCGAACGCCAGGGCAGCCTGGGCGAGACCAGCGCGCTGCTGCTGCTCGGCGGCGGCCTCTTCCTCGTCTTCCAGCGCATTATCGGCCTGCGCATCCCGCTTGCCTTCCTCGCCGGCGTCGCCTTGCCGGCTGCGATCGCCAGCACGGCGGCGCCCAGCCACTACCTCGGCCCCCTCGCCCACCTGCTGTCCGGCGGCGTGATCCTGGCCGCCTTCTTCATCGCCACCGACTACGTCACCTCGCCGAGCACACCGCTCGGGCAGTGGATCTTCGGCCTCGGCTGCGGCCTGCTGACCTGGATCATCCGCACTTGGGGTGCGTATCCGGAAGGCATCGCCTTCGCGGTGATGCTGATGAACGCCACCGCCCCACTGATCGACCAATACACCCGGCCGCGCATCTTCGGCCGCGGCCGCGACGGCCGCGCGCTGAACCCCGCCCAATCCCGCTGAATCCGCAGAACACCCAAGGCGCGCAGACATGGACATCGCCAAACAATTCGACACCCTGTGGTATCAGGGCACCTCGCTGGCCGTCGTGGCGCTGGTGACCGGCTCCGCGCTCGCCGTGGCCTACGGCAGCGCCGCGCCGCGCATCGCCGAAGCCCAGGCGCGCAAGACCCAGGCCGCGCTCGCCGAAGTGTTGCCCAAGGACAGCTTCGATAACGAACTGATGTCCGACACCATCGTCGTCAAGGATGCCGATGGACGCGAGGTGCGCGTGTATCGGGCACGCAAGGCCGGCACCGTGACCGGCGTCGTGTTCGGCATGGAGAACAAGGGCTATTCCGGCACCATCAAGCTGGTGATGGGGGTCGATCTCGACGGCCGCCTCACCGGCGTGCGCGTCACCGGGCACACCGAAACCCCCGGCCTGGGCGACAAGATCGAGCTCGGCAAGAATCCCTGGGTGCTCTCCTTCACCGGCAAGTCGCTCGGCGACCCGGCGCCGGCGATGTGGGCGGTAAAGAAGGACGGCGGCGTGTTCGACCAGTTCGCCGGCGCCACCATCACCCCGCGCGCGGTAGTCAGCGCAGTCAAGCGCGGTCTCGAACTCTACGCCGGCAAGCGCGACCTCATGGTCGCCGACACCGCCCCCCGTTCCTGAGGAGAACACCATGAGCGAAGCCTGTTCAACCGCCGCGGCCGACGGCGCCGCCGCCAAGCCGGCCGGACCGTCCTACGCCCGGCTGATGAAGGACGGCCTGTGGTCCAACAACCCGGTGCTGGCGCAGATGATCGCGCTGTGCCCGACCCTGGCGGTGACCAGCAGCGCGACCAACGGGCTCGGCATGGGCCTGGCCACCACCGCCGTGCTCATCCTCTCCAACATGCTGGTCGCCTCGATCCGCAACCTGGTCAGCCCCAACGTCCGCATTCCGGTGTTCGTCGTGCTCATCGCCAGCCTGGTCAGCCTGATCGACATGAGCATGAACGCCTGGATGTACGAGCTCTACCAGGTGCTCGGCCTCTTCATCGCGCTGATCGTGGTGAACTGCGCCATCCTCGGCCGCGCCGAGGCCTTCGCCTCCAAGTCGCCGGTGCTGGCCTCCGCGGTCGATGGCCTCGGCATGGGACTGGGCTTCACCGCCACCCTGGTGGTGCTCGGCGGCATCCGCGAGATCCTCGGCAGCGGCACGCTCTTCGCGGGCGCCAGCCAGATGCTGGGCTCGAGCTTCGCCTTCCTCGAACTCACCCTGATCCCCGACTACAAGGGCTTCCTGATGATGATCCTGCCTCCGGGCGCCTTCTTCGTCATCGGTTTCCTGATCGCCGGCCACCGCGTCATCGAACAGCGTGCCGCCCGCCGCGCCGAAGCGGCAGCCGCTGCCCTGCCGGCCGGCGGCGCCCACGCCTGATCTTCACCGGAGAACCATCCCCATGCGAATCGGAGTCGCCTATGCCGACGTCGCCCAGCCGGTGTGGCTGAAAATCGACGTCCCCGACGATGCCACGGTCCAGCAGGCCATCGAGCTGTCCGGCATCCTGCAGACCTTCCCGCAGATCGACCTCGCCACCCAGAAGGTCGGCATCTTCGGCAAGCTCGCCAAGCTCGACGCGGCACTCAAGCCCGGCGACCGCGTCGAGATCTACCGCGCCATCATCTGCGACCCCACCCAGGTGCCCCGCAAGAACGGCGCCGAGGACGACGACGACGAGTGAGCGTCCCGCCCTGCCGCCCGAAGGGCGCTCCTGAAGGGTGAAGCCGGGATTTCGTGGAGCACGGCTCCGCGCCTGCGGAACGGGGCGATTGTTCAAATCCACCCCGCCGTCGTGCAGCGACAGGCGGGTAGCCATGTGAGCGCCGCCCGGCGTGCCGTTGTGGTGCAGCATGCCGCTGCGGACGCGGCTGCCGGCCTGCGGTAAGCTCGCGGCTTTCCCCGATGCAGTGAGCCGACGCCCGCCGGCGGCGGCCACGCAGCCCGTCCGATGCCCGCCACCGTTCCCATCGCCGTACCGCCCCCGCCTTCCGCTGCATCGGAATTCGAGCTGATCCGCCGCCACTTTTCGCGCCCCTGCGCACACACCACGCTTGCCGGCGGCGACGATGCGGCGCTGCTGCAGCCCCGTGCCGGCATGCAGCTCGCGGTATCGACCGACATGCTGGTCGCCGGCACCCACTTCTTCGCCGACACCGATCCCGCGGGGCTGGGCTGGAAGGCGCTGGCGGTCAATGTGTCCGACCTCGCGGCAATGGGCGCGGCGCCGCGCTGGGCGCTGCTCTCGCTCGCCCTGCCGGCCGCCGACGAGGCCTGGATCGCCGCTTTCGCCGACGGCTTCTACGCCTGCGCCGCGCGCTACGGCGTCGATCTGGCCGGCGGCGACACCACGCGCGGGCCGCTCAACCTCAGCGTCACCATCATCGGCGAAGTCCCCCCGGCCCGGGCCGTCACCCGTGGCGGCGGTCGCCCGGGGGACGACCTCTGGGTGTCGGGCCAGCCCGGCCTCGCCGCGCTCGGACTGGCCATGCTGCGCGGGCAGTTCCGCCCGGACCGCGACGGCGAACGCTGCCTCGACGCGCTCCATCGTCCGCAGCCGCGCGTCGAACTCGGCCTGGCGCTGCGTGGTGTCGCCAGCGCCATGCTGGACGTATCCGACGGCCTGCTCGGCGACCTGGGCCACATCCTCGAACAATCCCGCTGTGGAGCGATCGTCGAACTCGACCGTCTGCCCGTCGCCGCCCTGCTCGCCACCGGCGCCGACCCGTTGCTGGCACAGCGCTGCCTGCTGCGCGGTGGCGACGACTATGAATTGCTGTTCTCCGCCCCGCCTGCAGAACGCACGACGCTGGCCGGGCTGTCACAACGCCTCGCCCTTCCACTCACCCGCATCGGCTGCCTCACCGAGCCCGGTTCGCTGCTGTTGCGTCACGCCGACGGCAGACTGGAACCCGCCGCTGCCGCCGGCTACGACCACTTCGCCTGAGTCCCGCATGCGCCCCACCCTGACGCTGTTGCTGTCCCATCCGGCCCACTTCATCTCGCTCGGTTTCGGCGCCGGCCTCTCGCCCAGGGCACCGGGCACCGTCGGCACCCTGCTCGCATGGCTGCTGTTCCCGCTGCTGCGCACCCCGCTCTCGGACTTCGTCTTCCTCGCCCTGCTGCTGGCCCTCTTCGTCGCCGGCATCCTCGCCGCCGAGCGCACCGGGCGCGCCCTCGGTGTATCCGATCACGGCGGCATCGTCTGGGACGAAATGGTGGCAACCTGGCTGGTACTGCTGCTGACGCCCCCCACCCTGATCTGGCAGGCGATCGCCGTAGCGCTGTTCCGCTTCTTCGACATCGTCAAGCCGCCGCCCGTCGGCTGGGCCGACCGCAGCTTCAAGGGCGGCTTCGGCGTGATGCTCGACGACCTTATCGCCGCCGGCTACACGCTGCTGGTACTCGCCCTGCTGGTCAGCTTCTTCGGAGCATGACGATGGACGCCGAACTCGCCACCCTCTCGCGCCGCGTCGGCGACGCACTGAGCGCCCGCGGCTGGCTCCTCGCCACCGCCGAATCCTGCACCGGCGGCTGGATCGCCGAGGTGGTCACCGCCACCGCGGGCAGTTCCGCCTGGTTCGACCGGGGCTTCGTCACCTACTCCAACGCCAGCAAGATCGACATGCTGGGTGTCGCCGGCGCCACCCTCGCCGCGCACGGCGCGGTGAGCATCGAGACCGTACTGGAGATGGCAAGCGGCACCCTGGCACGCAGCCATGCCGACGTCGCCGTGGCGGTGTCGGGCGTTGCCGGCCCGAGCGGCGGCAGTGCCGAGAAACCTGTCGGCATGGTGTGCCTGGCCTGGGCACGACGGGACCAGCCCGCGCAGGCGACGGTCTGCCGCTTCGATGGCGACCGCGAGGCCGTGCGGCGCCAGACGGTGCTGCGGGCGCTCGCCGAGGTGATCGCGCTCGCAACCTAAACCGGCACCGCCAGCGCCCCGCCTGCACGTGGTGTAGAGGCAGTGCCGCCAGCACCCGCGCCACGACCTGATTGCGCCTTGAGTTGCTGTAAATACATTCAGGCAATAGACTGCACGCCAGCGTGACAACCGCCTAGCGGCTGCCACATTCCTGCAAGCTCTGTGCCATAATTCGCCAATCACTTAGGAACACTTCACATGGACGACAACAAGGCCAAGGCCCTTGCCGCGGCGCTCTCGCAGATCGAAAAGCAGTTCGGCAAGGGTTCGATCATGCGCATGGGCGACGGCAATGTCGAAAAGGACATCCAGACCGTTTCCACCGGCTCGCTCGGGCTCGACATCGCGCTCGGCCTCGGCGGCCTGCCGCGCGGCCGCGTGGTCGAGATCTACGGTCCTGAATCCTCCGGCAAGACCACGCTCACGCTGCAGGTCGTCGCCGAAATGCAGAAGCTGGGCGGCACCGCGGCCTTCATCGACGCCGAGCACGCGCTCGACGTCGGCTATGCCGAAAAGCTCGGCGTGAACATCACCGACCTGCTGATCTCGCAGCCTGACACCGGCGAACAGGCGCTCGAAATCGCCGACATGCTGGTGCGCTCGGGCGGTGTCGACGTCGTCGTCATCGACTCGGTCGCCGCGCTCACGCCCAAGGCCGAAATCGAAGGCGAGATGGGCGACCAGCTGCCCGGCCTGCAGGCCCGCCTGATGAGCCAGGCGCTGCGCAAGCTCACCGCCAACATCAAGCGCACCAACACCCTGGTGATCTTCATCAACCAGATCCGCATGAAGATCGGTGTGATGTTCGGCAACCCGGAAACCACCACCGGCGGCAACGCGCTCAAGTTCTACGCCTCGGTGCGCATGGACATCCGCCGCACCGGCACGATCAAGCGCGGCGACGAAGTGGTCGGCTCGGAAACCAAGGTCAAGGTCGTCAAGAACAAGGTGTCGCCGCCGTTCAAGGAAGCGCACTTCGACATCCTCTACGGCGAAGGCGTGTCGCGCGAGGGTGAGATCATCGACCTCGGCGTGGATCACAAGATCGTCGACAAGTCCGGCGCCTGGTACGCCTACAACGGCGACAAGATCGGCCAGGGCAAGGACAACGCTCGCGAATTCCTGCGCGCCAACCCGGCACTGGCGCGCGAGATCGAGAACAAGGTCCGCGTCGCCCTCGGCCTCAAGGAAATGCCGGTCGACGGCATCCTGCCGGCGGCGGCCGAGGCCTGACTTCGGGTCACACGACCATGGGCGAACCCAGCCTGCGCGAACGAGCGATCCGCCATCTGGCGCGGCGGGAGCATTCCCGCAGCGAACTGGCGCGCAAGCTGGCCGCCCACGGCGATGCGGAGGAAGTGGACGAAGTACTCGGTCGGATGAGCGAACTCGGCCTGCTCTCCGACACCCGCTTCGCCGGCGCCTGGGTGCGCGGCAAGGCCGGACGTTTCGGCGCCGCCCGCCTGCGCCGCGAACTCACCCGGCGCGGCGTCGCCGCCGAGACGATAGACGAGGCACTGGCCGCCGAGTGCGGCGATTCCGAACTCGATCGCGCCCGCGCGGTGTGGCAGGCGAAGTTCGGCAGCGCCCCGGGCGATGCACGCAAATGGGCGCGACAGGCCCGCTTCCTGCAAAGCCGGGGCTTCGCTTCCGACCTGATCCGCAAAATACTGAAAGAAAGCCCCGATGAGTCTGCTTAAGGTCACCGGACTTCAAAAGCGCTACAAGGCGCGCACCGTGGTGCACGACGTCGGCTTCGAAGTCGACGCGGGCGAGGTCGTCGGCCTGCTCGGCCCCAACGGCGCCGGCAAGACCACCTGTTTCTACATGATCGTCGGTCTGGTGCGGGCCGATGGCGGCGAGATCCTGCTCGAAGACGCCCGCCTCACCCACCTGCCCATCCACGAACGCGCCCGCCTCGGCCTGTCCTACCTGCCACAGGAAATGAGCGTGTTCCGCAAGCTCACGGTGGCGGAGAACATCCAGGCGGTGCTCGAACTGCGCGGCCTCGACAGCGGCCGCGTGGCAGAGCGCCTGGAAGAACTGCTCGAGGAACTCGGCATCGCCCACCTGCGCAACAGCACCGCGATTTCACTGTCCGGTGGCGAGCGCCGCCGCTGCGAGATCGCGCGCGCGCTCGCCACCGATCCGCGTCTAATCCTGCTCGACGAACCCTTCGCCGGTGTCGACCCCATTGCGGTGCTCGACATCCAGAAGATCATCCGCTTCCTCAAGGAACGCGGCATCGGTGTGCTGATCACCGACCACAACGTGCGCGAAACCCTGGGCATCTGCGACCGCGCCGCCATCATCAGCGAAGGGCGCGTCCTGGCCAGTGGCCAGCCGCGGGAAATCATCGACAACGAGCAAGTCCGCCAGGTATATCTCGGCGAGCACTTCCGTCTCTGACCGCCGCCCACCATGAAGCCCACGCTACAACTCAAGCTCTCCCAGCACCTCACGCTGACGCCGCAGCTGCAGCAGTCCATCAAGCTGCTGCAGCTCTCCACGCTGGAGCTCAACACCGAGATCGAGCGCTTCCTGCTCGAGAACCCGATGCTGGAGCGCGAGGAGCCCGACGGCGGTCACGATTTCCAGGCTTCGATCGCGCCCTCCGGTGCCACCCAGAGCACGTCGACCGGCGATGGCCCCGGCGATGCGGCTCCCGAGCACGAACCACGCTCCGAGAACAGCGACTCCGCCAGCTTCGAGGAAGGCATGGACTGGTCGGGCAGCGGCAGCGGTTCGAGCGGCAACCGCGACGATGACGACGACGTCGACTTCCAGGAATTCCAGGCTGCCGGCATCTCGCTGCGCGACCATCTCGACCAGCAAGTCGCCCTGTCGCCGCTGTCCGACCGTGATCGCTCCCTGGTGCGCTTTCTGATCGAGGCACTGGACGACGACGGCTACCTACACCAGGAGCTCGAAGAACTGCTCGAACTCCTGCCGCCGGAGCTCGACGTCGAACTCGACGACCTGAGCATCGCATTGCGCCACGTGCAGAGCCTGGAGCCCGCCGGCATAGGCGCACGCACCCCGCAGGAATGCCTGGCGCTGCAACTGCAGGCGATGCCGGCCAACCCGGTGCGCAACTTGGCGCTGGAAATCGTCAGCCAGCATCTCGAACTGCTCGCCGAGCGCAATTTCGCCAAGCTCAAGAAGCTCACCGGCTGCGACGACGACGCCCTGCGCGCGGCCCATGCCCTGATCTGCCGCCTGGACCCGCATCCGGGCGCCCAGCACTCGGTGGAAGAAACCCGCTACGTGCTGCCCGACGTGGTGGTCCGCAAGCAGCGCGGCCGCTGGACGGTGCAGCTCAACCCCGAGGCGATGCCGCGCCTGCGCATCAACCAGCTCTACGCCAGCATCCTGCAGCAGAACCGCGGCCAGGGCGGCGGCCTGACCAGCCAGTTGCAGGAGGCGCGCTGGCTGATCAAGAACGTGCAGCAGCGCTTCGACACCATCCTGCGCGTCTCCCAGGCCATCGTTGACCAGCAGCGGCAGTTCTTCGATCATGGGGAGGTGGCGATGCGGCCGCTCACGCTCAGGGAGATCGCGGACCAGCTCGAATTGCACGAATCCACTGTGTCGCGCGTCACCACGCAGAAGTTCATGGCGACCCCGCGCGGCGTGTTCGAACTCAAGTATTTCTTCGGCAGCCATGTCGCCACCGACACCGGTGGCGCGGCCTCTTCCACGGCGATTCGCGCGCTGATTCGCCAGCTGGTCGATGCCGAGGACAGGAAAAAACCCCTGTCCGACGCCAGGATTGCCGAATTATTGGGCCAGCAGGGTATCGTGGTGGCAAGGCGTACCATCGCCAAGTACCGCGAGTCACTCAATATCCCGCCGGTCAGTCTGCGCAAAACGATCTGAAAGAGGAGTCATCATGAATCTCAACATCACCGGGCATCACGTCGAAGTCACGCCGGCCATCCGCGAATACGTGATGACGAAGCTGGACCGCGTCATCGCTCATTTCGACAACGTCACCAGCGTGAACGTGATTCTCTCGGTGGAGAAGCTGAAGCAAAAAGCCGAGGTCACCGTACACGTGCGCGGCAAGGACATCTACGTCGAGAGCGACGATGCCAACCTCTACGCCGCCATCGACAGCATGACCGACAAGCTCGATCGCCAGGTGCAGAAGTACAAGCAGAAGGTGGCCGATCACAACCACGACGCGCTCAAGCACCAAAGCCCCGAAGCGTGATCTTTTCATTACGTCGTCCGATCTAGGGTGTGGGTATAATCCGCGCGTTTTCACGACGCGCCTGCCCGCACCCCCGATCGCCAGACCGCCATCCCGCGGTGCCAGCGTCGCCGGCGCCGCGCAAGCTTTCCAGCGCATGAGCCTGATAGCCCAACTCCTGCCACTCTCCAACGTGGTGGTCGACCTCGATGCCAGCAGCAAGAAGCGGGTTTTCGAGCATGCCGGCCTGCTGTTCGAAAACAATCAGGGCATTGCCCGCAGCACTGTATTCGACAGTCTGTTCTCCCGCGAACGACTCGGCTCCACCGGTCTGGGCCAGGGCATCGCCATTCCGCATGGCCGCATCAAGGGCCTGAAGGAAGCCGCGGGCGCCTTCCTGCGCCTGTCGACGCCGGTGCAGTTCGACGCCCCCGACGGTCGTCCGGTCAACCTGCTGTTCGTCCTGCTGGTACCGGAACAGGCCAACGAGGCCCATCTGCAATTACTCTCGGAACTGGCGCAGATGTTCAGCGAGCGCGCTTTCCGCGAGCAGTTGCTGAACGCCCCCGACGCCGCCTCCATCCACGCGCTGTTCGCCAACTGGGGGCCCGATGCGGCAGACCAGCGTCGCGCGGCTGTATGAGGATCAAGGCCAGCGGCTGCAGCTGACCCACGTCAGCGGACCGCTCGATGCGGTGCTCTCCGTTGCCGAGGAACGCATCTGGCCGGCCGACCTCGTCGGCCACCTCAACCTGATCCACCCCACCCGGCTGCAGATCCTCGGCGCCGCCGAACTCGAATGGGCGCGCCGCCAGTCGCGCGAGAAAGTCGCCCACCACCTCAACGGCATCCTGTCGGCACGGCCACCGGCCATCATCATCGCCGACGGCTGCGAGACGCCGAACATCGTGCACGGCGTGTGCAACGCGCACAACGTCGCGCTGTTCTCCACGCCCCACCCTTCGGCCAGCGTCATCGACCAGCTGCGCCTCTACCTGTCGCGCCAGCTCGCCGAGAAGATCTCGCTGCACGGCGTGTTCATGGACGTGCTCGGGATCGGCGTGTTCATCACCGGCAACTCCGGTGCCGGCAAGTCGGAGCTGGCGCTGGAGCTGATCTCGCGCGGCCACGGCCTGGTGGCCGACGACATCGTCGAATTCTCGCGCATCGCGCCGACGGTGCTCGAAGGCCGCTGCCCCGAGTTGCTGAAGGATTTCATCGAAGTCCGCGGCCTCGGCATCCTCAATATCCGCACCATCTTCGGCGAGACCGCCTGCCGGCGGAAGATGCGCCTGCGGCTGATCTGTCACCTCGAGCGGCGCCAGCCCGGCCAGGACGATCCCAACCGGTTGCCGGTCCAGCAGGAAGTGCAGAACATCCTCGGCGTGCCGACACCGCGCGTCACGCTGCCGGTCGCCGCCGGCCGCAACCTCGCGGTGCTGCTCGAAGCGGCGGTGCGCTCCACCATCCTGCAGCTGCGCGGGGTCGATTCCACCCAGGAATTCATCGATCGCCAGAGCCGGATGCTGCACGGCGACGGCGACACGCCCTGAGCGCCTCGGCCGCCTGACACGAAACGTCCCCGAGGGGTGGCAGCATGCTCGAGACGGCCCGGCGCCCTTGCCGCAGCGCGGCGTCGGCTGCTAACCTCGTCCCCTTTGCCGCCCGACGCCGCCCGCCATGACCCCCGCCGCCCCCGATTACCTGGAACGCATCCTCAACGCCCAAGTCTATGATCTTGCGGTGGAAACGCCACTGGATCTGGCGACCAACCTGTCGGCGCGCTGCGGCAACCGGATCTACCTGAAGCGCGAGGACATGCAGCCGGTGTTCAGCTTCAAGCTGCGCGGCGCCTACAACAAGATGGCCCAACTTTCGCCGCAGGCACTCAAACGCGGCGTGATCTGCGCCTCCGCCGGCAACCACGCCCAGGGTGTCGCGCTGTCGGCTCAAAAGCTGGGCGTGCGAGCAGTGATCGTAATGCCGACCACCACCCCGCAGATCAAGATCGACGCAGTCCGCAATCGCGGCGGCGAGGTGGTGCTGGCGGGCGAATCCTACTCCGATGCATACGCCCATGCGCTGGAGCTCGAGCAGGCGGAGAAACTCACCTTCGTCCATCCCTATGACGATCCGGACGTGATCGCCGGCCAGGGCACGATAGGCATGGAGATCCTCCGCGCCCACCCCAAACCCATCCACGCCATCTTCTGTGCGGTCGGCGGCGGCGGCCTGATCGCCGGCATCGCCGCCTATGTGAAGCGCCTGCGGCCGGAAACCCGCATCATCGGCGTCGAGTCGGACGGCGCCGAGGCGATGACGCAGTCGCTCGCCCGCGGCGAGCGCGTCACCCTCGACCAGGTCGCACTGTTTGCCGACGGCACCGCCGTCAAGCAGGTCGGCTCCGAGACCTTCCGTCTCTGCCAGCAGTATGTCGACGAGATGATCGTGGTCGACAACGATGCCATCTGCGCCGCGATCAAGGACGTCTTCGAGGATACCCGCTCCATCCTCGAGCCGTCCGGCGCACTCGCGATCGCAGGCGCCAAGGAGTACGCCAAGCGCCACCAGCTGCACGACCAGCACCTGGTCGCCGTCGCGTCCGGCGCCAACATGAACTTCGACCGCCTGCGCTTCGTCGCCGAACGCGCCGAACTCGGCGAGCAGCGCGAGGCGGTGCTGGCGGTCACCATCCCGGAACAGCCCGGCTCGTTCCGCAAGTTCATCAACGTGCTGGGCAACCGCGACATCACCGAGTTCAACTATCGCTACGCTGACGCCGAACGCGCCCATATCTTCGTCGGCGTCAGCGTACGCAGCCGCGAGGAAGCAAGCCGCCTGGTCGACATGCTCGGCGAGCACGATCTGCCGGCCATCGACCTCACCGACGACGAACTCGCCAAGTCCCACGTCCGCTACATGGTCGGCGGGCGGGCGCCGCAGGTCGCGAACGAACTGGTGTACCGCTTCATCTTTCCCGAGCGGCCTGGCGCCCTGCTCAACTTCCTGTCCAACCTCCGCTCGGACTGGAACATCAGCATGTTCCATTATCGCAACCACGGCGCCGACTTCGGCCGCGTGCTGGTGGGCATGCAGGTACCACCGGAAGACAAGTCCGCCTTCGAGGCATTCCTCGAGCGCCTGGGTTACGAATACGCGGCAGAGACCGCCAATCCGGCGTACCGGATGTTTCTCGGCTGAACGTGAGCTTTTCCTCGTCGAGGCAGCAGATGCGGCCTTGATTCAATTGAGCTTATGTAATAATGACCCGACCTTATCGGCGGCATTAGCGATGCTGCGCCGGCTATTGATCCAGACGATATGAGCCCGATTCCATCAAGACGGGCTTAACTATTACTTTCGAATTATTCATGCGCCCGTTCGCCCGCCTCGCACTGAGTCTGTTTTGCAGCCTGATGCTGCTCCACGGCGCCACTGCGGCGGAGCCGGCCAGCAGGCTGGACCGCATTGTCGGCGAGCGCCTGCTCAAGGTCTGCGTCTGGCCGGACTATTACGGCATTTCCTATCGCAACCCGCGCACGCAGGAGCTGACCGGCATCGACATCGACCTGGCACGCGAGCTGGCACGCGATCTCGGCGTCCGCGTCGAGTTCATCGACAGCTCCTTCGCCAGCCTCATCGGCGATGTTCTCGGCGACCGTTGCGATGTGGCGATGTTTGCCATCGGCATCACCGCCCAGCGCGCAGAAAAGCTGCGCTTCACCTCGCCGCACCTCGCGAGCGACATCTACGCCATCACCACCCGCAGCAACCGCCGCATCCGCAGCTGGGACGACATCGACCAGCCCGGCGTCGTCGTCGCGGTCGCGAAGGGCACGCTGCACGAGCCGGTGATGCGGGAGAAACTGCGCCATGCGCAATTGCAGGTGCTCGCCTCGCCGCATGCGCGCGAACAGGAAGTGGAATCCGGCCGTGCCGACGTGTTCATGACCGACTTCCCCTACAGCCGCCGCATGCTCGACAACGCCGACTGGGCACGGCTGGTGTCGCCGTCGACGCGCTATCACGTCACCCCCTATGGCTGGGCAGTTGCCCCTGGCGACGACCGCTGGCACCAGCGCCTGGAGACCTTCCTCGGCGCGATCCGCGACGATGGCCGCCTGATGACCGCCGCCCGCCGTCACGGCCTCGACCCCATCGTCGTCAGCCGCTGATGCCGGGCGAGACGTTGCCGTGCAAGCTACCGATAGTGCTGCGCCCGTCCCCGCCACGCCTCCGTCCAACGGGCGCCAGCGCCTCGGCGACATCGGCTTCATCGGCTTCATCGCCCTCTGCGTGCTGGTCGCCTGGCTCAGCGTGCACTATCACGGTGGCCGCCTAGAGGAAGAAGCGCTCGCCGCCCGGCAGCAGGTCGCAGCACTCGATGCCCAGCATCTCGAATCCCACCTTGCGCTGACGCTGCGCGGCATCGACCTGACCCTGCAAGCCTTGCTGGAGAACGGTCCGCCAGCCGAAGCCGGCCACACCTGGAACGGGCTGCTGGGCGAAGCCTTGCGGCACAGCCCGCAGCTGCGTTCGCTCTCCCTGCTCGGCCCCGACGGCCGCATCATCGCCAGCTCCAACCCGGCCAACATCGGCCACCGGCCCGGCCTCGGTGGCTACCAGCCGGATGGTAGCGGCGCTGCCCCGCTGCTACGCATCGGCCCGCCGCAGGCGGGGCGGGATCTGATCGACGGCGCCGCAATGGATCCCGCAGCCGCCTTGCCGCCGCTGTACTTCGTGCCGGTGCTGCGCGGCACCGGTCGCACCGACGAGCGCAGCCTTGCCATGCTCGCTGCCATCAACATGGATTACTTCCTCAACAACGGGGCATTGCCGGAACGGGCGCCCACGGACCACCTCGAAATACTCAGCTTCGACGGCCAGCGCCTGCTCGACGACAACGCTCCCTTCGACCTCGATCTGCATCAGGCCAATCGCACGCTGGCCGCCCGCTGGCAGGCCGGTGACGAAAACGGCCAGGTGAGCGAAATCCTCCGCGACAAGCGCTACGAGGCCGTCTATCGCGTAACCCACCACTTTCCCCTCGGCGTGGTCGCGCGCTTCGACACGGACGCTGCGCTCGCCGGCGCGCGGGCCGAGCGCAGCCGCCAGGAAACACGTCTGTTCCCGACAGTGGCGCTCGGACTGGGCGGCGCCCTGCTCGGCTACATTTTTTTCCGCCGCGCTGGCAGCCGCGAGCGCGCCGCCCGTCAGGCGGCGGAAGACGCGCTGCGGGCAAGCGAAGCACGCTACCGCACCACCATGGACGCGGTGCGCGACGGCATGTGGGAATGGAATGCGCAGACGGGCACCATGCGCTGGGATAGACGCTGCTTCGAAATGCTCGGCTATCCGCCCGGCGCGTTCGAAGTCGATTTTCCGACCTGTCTGGCGATGCTGCACCCGGACGATGCGCCGCTCGTTTCAGGCCAACTGGCGGACCAGACCAGCAAGGCCGAAGGCTTCTCCAACGAGTTCCGCATGCGGACCGCCACTGGCGACTGGCACTGGGTGGAAGGTCGCGGCCGGGTGGTCGAGTGGCAGGACGGCAAGCCGCTGCGGGTGGTCGGCACCAACAGCGACATCCATGCGCGCAAGACCGGGGAGCAGCGCCTGCGCCTGCTCGAGGCCGCCCTCAACGCCGCCGCCAACGCCGTGGTCATCACCAACCCGCAGGCCGTGATCGAGTGGGTCAACCCGGCCTTCGCGGCACTGACAGGCTACGCGGAATCGGAAGTGATCGGCCGCACCCCGCGCGAACTCATCAACTCCGGCACGCAGTCGGGCGAATACTACGCGGCGCTGTGGAACACCATCCTTGCCGGCGACGTCTGGCGCGGCGAGCTCGTCAACCGGCGCAGCGACGGCCGGCTCTACCACGAAGCCTTGACCATCACGCCGATACACGACGATCACGGGGCCCTCGACCACTTCATCGCCGTCAAGGAAGACATCAGCGCGCGCAAGGCCGCCGAAACCGCGCTCGACGCCGCCCATGCGCGCCTGCGCGCGGTGGTGGACAACTTCCCCGGCGCCGTCATCCTCGAAGCACCCGACGGCACGATCACGCTGGTGAATCAGGCGCTGTGCGACCTGCTCGGCCTGCAGCAGTGCGCCACCGAACTGATCGGCACCCCCAGTGCCGATCTGGCCGACGCGGTCAGCCGCAACTTCGTCGAGGCAGACGCCTTCATCAGCCGCATCCGGACCCTGCGCGAACACGCCCGCCCGGTGCAGGGCGAAGAGATCGAGCAGGTCGGCGGCCGCTGGCTGGAACGCGATTTCGTCCCGGTCCACGCCGGCGACACCCTGCTCGGTTTCCTGCGGCTGTACCGCGACGTCACCGAGCGCAAGCACCACGAGCAGGCGCTGCAACGCATGGCCACGCTGGACGGCCTTACCGGCGCATGGAACCGGCGTGCCTTCCTCGAGCGTGCCGAACAGGAGCGGCTGCGCCACCTCCGCACCCGGCATCCGACGACGCTGGTGATGCTCGATCTCGATTACTTCAAGCGCATCAATGACACCTGGGGCCATGCCGCCGGCGATGCGGTGTTATGCGACTTCGTCCGCCAGGTCCAGAGCGGCCTGCGCTCAACCGACATGCTCGGCCGTCTCGGCGGCGAGGAATTCGCGCTGCTGCTGGCCGACACCGGCCTGGACGGCGCCGCGGATCTCACCGAGCGGCTGCGCGCAAGCATCGCCGCGAACCCGATCGAATACGCCGGCCAACATATCGGCATTACCGTCAGTGCGGGCATCGCCCCCTTCCGGGCAACGGACCGTTCGGTGGAAGCCGCACTGGGACGTGCCGACGAAGCGCTCTACCGTGCCAAGTCCGCCGGCCGCAATCGCTTCGAAAGCGCGGCGGACGACGGAGATGCGTGCGACCAGGCCTGTTCGGCCTGAGCCCGCCCGCCGCCGCTCAGCCCAGCGGCGATTCCTGCACGCCGGCCTCCGTGACGATCCAGTGCATGGGCTGGTCGTGCCCCTGCGGAAAGACGCTGTCCACCCGGCCACATTCGAAACCCACCCCCACCGCCACCGGATCGATCTCGGCCAGGGTACGGTCAAAGTAGCCGCCACCGTAGCCCAGGCGGAAGCCCGCCGCGTCGAAGGCATTGAGCGGCACCAGCGCCAGGTCGGGCACCAGCGCTTCGCCAGCGGCCGGGTAGGGGATGCCATGGCGATCCGGCGTCAGCACCGCATCCGGCGTCCACCGGCGGAAGCCCAGCGGCGTTGCCTTGTCGAGCACTACCGGCAGCGCAGCCCGCCGCTCGCGGTCGGCCGCCAGCCAGCGCGTCACCCAGGCGCGCAGGTCGGGTTCGCCACG
This sequence comes from Azoarcus sp. DD4, assembly GCF_006496635.1. NCBI lineage: Bacteria > Pseudomonadati > Pseudomonadota > Betaproteobacteria > Rhodocyclales > Zoogloeaceae > Azoarcus > Azoarcus sp. DD4. The sequence goes on along the minus strand of NZ_CP022958.1, from coordinate 706,793 downwards.
GTAGGGCCAGCAGAAAGCCAGCACCCGCGGCGCAAAGCGCTCGGCGAGCATGTCGAGATGTCCTTCGATGCGCGCGGTGAGCTCGGCACGCCGGCTCGGCGACAGGGCCTCGCGGGCAGCGATGGCGCGTTCGCGGGCCGAGCGCCGGAGCGCCGCAATGTCATCGGGTGAAGCGGAATGCAGGCCGGTCACTGTGATAAGGTTGTTCGATCGATGCAGGGATATTAAGGGATGAAGCAGTTTCTTTGGGGTGCGCTCGCAGCGGGGCTGATGTCGCTCAACGGGGGCGCCGCCGCCCAGGTCGGCAAGACAGGCGACGACCGCATCCTGGCGGCACGCGACGCGGTGCGCAACGGCGACCGTGCATCGCTGGAATGGCTGGCCACCGGCACCGAGGGCCATGTGCTCAACCCCTACGTGCGCTACTGGCTGCTGTTCAACAAGCTGGCACGCCCCGAGCCCCCACCGGCCGACGAACTCGCCGATTTCTTCCTGCGCGAGGCCGGCAGCATGCTGGCCGAACGCCTGCGCGGCGATTGGCTGCGCCGCATGGCCAAGGACGGCGACTGGACCGGCTACCTGCAGCTTTACCCCGACCTCCAGGCCCCCGACCAGGAATTGCGCTGTCTCAACTGGACTGCCCGGCTGATGACAGGCGACCGCAGCGTGCTCGACGAAGTCGCCCGCCAATGGATGGAACTGGTGGACAGCCACACCGCCTGTGAGACCGCGCTGCGCGCCACGCTCAGTGCAGGGCTCGTCGGCGCCGACGAGGTCTGGTGGCGCATCCGCCGCCAGGTCGAAGGCAAGAATCCGGGCCAGGCGCGCGCCACGCTCGCCTGGCTGCCGGTCGGCAACGCCCCCCAGAGCGCCGCCTTCGAACAGGCGATCGGTTCGCCTGCGGCCTACCTCGACCGGCTGCCGCCCAATTTCGCCGTCAGCCGCGCCGGCCGTGAGCTGGCGCTGGCTGCCATCGTGCGGCTGGCACGCGACGATCTCGCCGGCGCCTACGGCCGCCTGATCCGCCTGCAGGACCGCCTCGAGACCGGGGAACGCGCCTACGCCTACTCCGCGCTCGCGCTGCGCGCCGCCTTCGCCCAGCAAGCCGAGGCCGTTGCCTGGTTTCAGGCCGCCGGCAACATCCCGCTCACCGCAGAACAGCGCGCCTGGCGCATCCGCAGCGCGCTGCGCGCCGCCGACTGGCCTGCGGTGCGGCAGGCCATCCAGGACCTGACGCCGAACGAACAGAACGAGCCGGACTGGATCTACTGGCTCGCTCGCGCCCACGCTGCCGAAGGCCGGCAGGCCGAGGCCGAGACGCTCTACGGCCGCATCGCCGACCAGGCCAGCTTCTACGGCCTGCTCGCCGCCGAGGAACTTGGCCGTCCCTTCGCCCCGCCGGTCCGCAGCGGCACCATCACCGCCGCCGACCTCCGCCGCGCCGAGACCGACCCCGGCCTGCTGCGCGCACTCGCCTTGTTCCGTCTCGACATGCGGACCGAGGGCGTACGCGAATGGAACTGGTCGCTGCGCGGCCAGGACGAAGCGTTCACGCTCGCCGCGGCCCGCATCGCGCTCGACAACGGCATCTACGACCGCGCCATCAATTCCGCCGAACGCGGCAACCCGAACGGCAACTTCGACATGCGCTTCCTCACGCCCTATCGTCAGCTGATCGAACCGCAGGTGCGCAGCCAGGGCCTCGACCTGAGCTGGGTGTACGGCCTGATGCGCCAGGAAAGCCGCTTCGTCGTGCCGGCGCGGTCGAGTTCCGGCGCGCAGGGGCTGATGCAGGTGATGCCGGCCACCGGCAAGTGGGTCGCCGGCAAGATAGGGATGAGCAGCTACCATCTCGGCCTGCTGTCCGACCCGAACACCAACGTGCAACTGGGCACCAACTACATGCGCCTGATCCTGGAAGATCTCGACAACCATCCGGTACTGGCCAGCGCCGGCTACAACGCCGGGCCCAGCCGGGCCAAGCGCTGGCGCGATGCCAAACCGCTCGAAGGCGCGATCTATGCTGAAACTATCCCCTTCGACGAGACGCGCGACTACGTCAAGAAGGTGATGACCAACACCGTCATCTACGCGGCGATGCTGGAAGGCCGGCCACAATCGCTGAAGAACCGGCTGGGCACCATCGCACCGCGCAACTGAGCCGTGTCCGGGCGCCAGCGCGCCCGCCACGCCCCTAGCAGTCCATCGACAAGGAGCTTGCGATGAAACCCGCACGTGTCGTCCTGATCGGCGGCTCCGGCTTTGTCGGCAGCGCCATCGCCAACCGCCTGTGCGCCGCCGGTGTCGAGGTATCCATCCCCACGCGGCGGAGCATCCATGCCGACCATCTGCGGTTGCTGCCCACCGCCGACATCGTCGAGGCCGACGTGCACGACCCGGCCGCCCTCGCCCGCGTCGTCACCGGTGCCGACGCGGTGGTGAATCTGGTCGGCATCCTGCACTCCCGCTCCGGTTCGCCCTTCGGCCCGGACTTCGCCCGCGCCCACGTCGAACTGCCGCGCAAGCTGGTCGCCGCCTGCACCGCGGCCGGCGTCGGCCAACTCGTTCATGTCAGCGCGCTAGGCGCCAGCGCGGACGGTCCCTCGCAATACCAGCGCTCAAAGGCGGCCGGCGAGGCGGAAATCCGCGCCGCAGCGCCCTCGCTGGCCTGGACCATCCTGCGCCCGTCGGTGATGTTCGGCCGCGACGATCATTTCCTCAATCTGTTCGCCAGTCTGGCCCGCAGTTTTCCGCTGCTGCCGCTGGCCGGCGCGCGCGCCCGCTTCCAGCCGGTGTATGTCGAGGACGTCGCCGAGGTCGTGTGGCACTGCCTGACCGAACCGACCGCCGGTGGACAGACCTACGAGCTGGCCGGCCCGACGATCTACACCCTGCGCGAGCTGGTCGAATACGTATCGGCGCTGGCCGGCTGCCCGCGCCCGGTGCTGCCGCTGCCGGAAGGGCTCGCCATGCTGCAGGCGGCACTGATGGAGCTGGCGCCGCAACCCATGATGAGCCGCGACAACGTGCGCTCGATGCGGGTGGACAACGTCGCCGCCGGCGCACCGCTGCCCTTCGGCCTGACGCCGACCGCGATGGAGGCGGTGGTGCCGAGCTGGATAGGCAGCAATTCGCCGCGCGCGCGCTTCTACGGCTTCCGCCGCCACGCCAGCCGGCCGCGGGGATGACGCGTGCCTGAAGCGGATGCTAAGGTGGCAGCCGGTCGCATCCATGCGGCCGTCCGTTCATCGTCCCGGAGTCGGCAATGAAACTGATCATCGGCAACAAGAACTACTCGTCCTGGTCATTGCGCGCCTGGCTGGCCGCGCGTGCCGGCGGCATCGGCTTCGAAGAAATCCGCATTCCGCTCTTCATCCCCGGCAGCCGCGAGCACATCCTGTCGCACTCGCCGTCGGGCAAGGTGCCTTGCCTGATCGATCACGGCCTCACGGTATGGGATTCGCTCGCGATCTGCGAGTACCTCGCCGAGAAGGCACCGCAGCTGTGGCCGGCGGACCCGGCGGCACGCGCCGTCGGCCGCGCGGTCAGCGCCGAGATGCACGCCGGCTTCCAGAACCTGCGCCAGCGCATGGGCATGAACATCCGTAAGGACTACGCCGGTCACGGCCGCACGCCCGAGGTCGAAGCCGACATCGCCCGCATCACTGCGATCTGGAACGACTGCCGCAAACGCTTCGGGCAGGGCGGCCCCTACCTGTTCGGCGCCTTCTCGATCGCCGACGCCATGTACGCGCCGGTCTGCTTCCGCTTCCAGACCTACGCGGTCAAGCCCGAGGGCGCCGCCGGCGACTACCTCGCCACGATGCTGGCCGATCCGCACATGCAGGCCTGGCAGCAGGCCGCGCTGGCCGAGACCGAGATCATCCCGGCCGAGGACGTCTACGGCTGATGCAAGCCTATGTCGTCGGCGGCGCGGTGCGCGACGCCCTGCTCGGGCTACCGGTCAAGGATCGCGACTGGGTGGTGATCGGCGCCACGCCGGAAGAGATGCTGGCGCAGGGCTTTCGTCCGGTGGGCAAGGATTTCCCGGTCTTCCTGCATCCGCAGACGCAGGAGGAATACGCGCTGGCCCGCACCGAGCGCAAGACCGGCCGCGGCTATGCCGGTTTCGCCTTCCATACCTCGCCCGAAGTGACGCTGGAGGAAGACCTCGCCCGCCGCGACCTCACCATCAACGCGATCGCGCGCGATGAGGACGGCAGCCTGGTCGACCCCTACGGCGGCATCGCCGATCTCGACGCGCGGCTGTTCCGCCACGTCAGCCCGGCCTTCGCCGAAGACCCGGTGCGCATCCTGCGCGTCGCCCGCTTCGCCGCGCGTTTCACCGATTTCACCGTGGCGCCGGAAACACAGGCGCTGATGCGCGACATGGTCGGCTGCGGCGAGGTCGACCACCTGGTGGCGGAACGCGTCTGGCAGGAGATCGCCCGCGGCCTGATGGAGAGCCGGCCTGCGCGCATGATCCGCGTACTGCGCGACTGCGGCGCGCTCGCCCGCCTGCTGCCCGAACTCGACCGCCTGTTCGGCATACCGCAGCCAGCGGCGCACCATCCGGAAATCGACACCGGCGAGCACGTGCTGATGGTGATCGACCACGCTGCGGCCACCGGCCAGCCGCTGGCGGTACGCTGGGCGGCCCTGCTGCACGATCTCGGCAAGGGCGAAACGCGGGCCGACATCCTGCCCCATCATTACGGCCACGAGGCGCGCAGCGCCGACCTCGCACGTGCGCTGTCCGAACGGCTGAAGGCGCCGGTCGATTGCCGCGATCTTGCGGTGATGGTCGCACGCGAACACGGCATCCTCGCCCAGGCGGCGATCCTGCGCGCAGAGACCATGGTGAAAGTGCTGGAGCGCTGCGACGCGCTGCGCCGGCCGGAACGCTTCGAGCAGATGCTCGATGCCGCCGCCTGCGACTATCACGGCCGCGGTGGAGAACGTGCCGCCGTCTGGGCACCGGCCGCCGCCTGGCGCGAAGCGATGGCCGCCGTGCGCGCGGTAGACGCCGGCGCCATCGCCCGCGCGTGTGCCGACAAGGCACAGATTCCGCAGCGGGTACATGAAGCCCGCGTCGCCGCGGTCAAGGCTCTGCGCAGCCGCGACGAAACCGCCGCGCCGTGACGAAGCCGGCTGGCGCGCCATTCAAAATGCCTTCAACATCAACCAGGCCAGCAGGGACAGCAGCAGGGTCGTGGCAAAGGGAAAGCGATAAGTCCTGCCGCGCAGGCGAAAGGCGAAATCGCCCGGCAACCTCCCCAGCCGCAGGCGATGCGCCAGCCCGGGCTGGATCAGGCCGGTCACCAGCACGATGAGCACGATCACGACGAACCACTTCAGCATCGACCGCTCCATATGACGGCGCCGGATCCGTTCCGGCGCCACCGGATTAGACCCGTCACCGGGCGCAGACCGCAACCGACAGAGTATTACGCATGATCACCCTCTACACCTGGGGCACCCCCAACGGCTACAAGATATCGATCGCGCTCGAGGAGCTCGGCCTGGCCTACGAGGTCCGCCCGGTCGACATCACCCGCGGCGACCAGCTCACGCCCGAGTTCCTGGCGCTCAATCCCAACAACAAGATCCCGGTGATCGTCGACAGCGACGGCCCCGGCGGCACGCCGATCACCCTGATCGAATCGGGCGCGATCCTGATCTACCTCGCCGAGAAGACCGGCCGCCTGCTGCCGGCCGATCCGCGCGCGCGCATCGAGGCGCTGCAGTGGCTGATGCTGCAGATGGGCAGCGTCGGCCCGATGCTCGGCCAGGCTCACCACTTCCTGCGCTTCGCGCCGAGCGCCGTGCCCTATGCGATCGAGCGCTATTCGAAGGAGGCCGCCCGCATCTACGGCGTGCTCAACACCCGCCTGCGCGGACGCGAGTGGCTGGCTGGCGACGACTATTCGATCGCCGACATCGCCACCTGGCCGTGGATCGCACGCCACGAGTGGCAGGGCATCGAACTCGCCCGCTTTCCCGAGGTGAAACGCTGGTTCGACGCGATCGCTGCACGGCCCGCCGTGCAGCGTGGCCGGAAGGTGCCGCGATGAACAACACCCGATTCGGCGAACTCGAAGTCCTCTGCCATGCGCCGGCAGACATCCCCGCCCACGAAACCCCGCTGCTCTTCGTCCATGGCGCCTACGTCGGCGCCTGGTGCTGGCAGGAACACTTCCTGCCCTGGTTCGCCGCCCGCGGCTGGTCCGCCTACGCGCTGTCCCTGTCCGGCCATGGCGGCAGCCGCCGGCGCGACCACCTCGACAGCTACTCGATCGCCGATTACGTCGACGATGTCGCCGAAGTCGTCGCCAAGCTGCCCAGCCCGCCGGTCCTGATCGGCCATTCGATGGGCGGCATGGTGGTGCAGAAATACCTCGAACGCCATCACACGCCGGCAGCGGTGCTGATGGCCTCGGTGCCGCCGCAGGGCCTGATGAGCTCGGCGCTCGGCCTGATGTTCTCCAAGCCCCATCTGCTGAGCGACCTGAACCGCATCATGGGCGGCGCCGAGGTCGATGTTTCCAGCCTGCGCGAAGCCCTGTTCCACCAGCCGGTAGACGAGGCCGTGCTGCATCGCTACTATCGCCTGAGCCAACCGGAATCGCACCGTGCGATCTGGGACATGACGCTGTTCAACCTGCCGCAGCCGCTGCGCATGCGCCAGCCGCCGCTGCAGGTGCTGGGTGCCCAGTACGACCAGCTGATTCCCCCCGACCAGGTACGGCTGACCGCCGCCACCTATGGCACCGACGTCACCATCTTCCCCGGCATGGGCCACGGCCTGATGCTGGAGCGCGACTGGGAGCAGGTCGCCCGCCACATCGACGGCTGGCTGGGCGGCTTGGCGCTGTAGCTGTCCCGGCAACGGCGGCCCGCTACCGCGGCAAAAAGACTTGAGTGGGCGTGCGATATTTCCTGGCGCACGCCCCAGGCGCGCACCAAGATGAAATCAAGGCTGTCAGCCCGGCAGCCCTTCAGCGCAGCGCCCTGGCAACACCCGCCGCTCCGCTCAAGTCCGCCCGCCGGCGGCCGTAAGAGCAAACAAGGGCGAGAAGTCCGGTAAGCACTGCGGAGGCCATCATGGTGATCATCATGGACATGAATACCGGCAAAGCGATCGGGGAACCGCCCCCGTACGACGAGGAAGTGATGAACGCCAACTGGCTTCCGCGCCCGGAAATCGCGCCGCAACTGCAGGAAGTCGAACTCGAAGGGCGGCAGCGCCGCGAGCGCCAGCCACCACCCGAGGACATCGAGGCCTTCCTGAAAGCGATCTACCGCAACCAGGAGTAGCCGTCGTAGCGGCGGCGCCGCTGCAGCAGAAGGAACGTGACGTCGACACGGCGCCGCGAAGGGATGTCCTGCTGCCGGCAGGAGAACAACATGGAACCGCTCAGACTGATGCGCGGCGGCCGGCGGGCCGCCGCCGAACCCACACCCGACCGCTGGCGCAGCAGCGCCCTCGATGCGGTACACAGCGCCATCCATGCCGGCTTCGCGATCGGCAGTCCGGTGCATCTGGGCCACGTCGCCGGCCGCATCGTCGGCTACAACATCGGCGCCTTCGGCCGCTACACCGGCAGCGGCTTTCCACTGCTGGTCCGCACTGAATTCGGTGTCGCCAAATGCAGCGTGAACGAGGTCTCGCCCGACTGAGGCACGGTCGGCGTCGCCGCGCTGGAAGACCGCCGTAGCCGTCGTGATTGCCGCGCCACTTCAGAGGGTATGCAGGCGATCGCCACGGCTGAAGCCGACCAGGGGTTCGGCAATGCCACGCGCCACCGCCAGCACCTTGAAGAGTTCGCCCATTTCCTGCGGTGCGGTCAGGCGCTGCACCGCCCGCGCGGCTCGGATGTAGTCCGCCTTTTCTTCCGGCCCCCGCCGCGCCAGGCATTCGAGCACGCCGCAGTTGAAGAGGAATTGCGCCTGCGTCGTATAGCCGAGCACGTCCAGCCCGGCGGCGAACGCCGCCTCCGCCACCGCGGTGAAATCGACGAAGGCGGTGATGTCGTTGAGCCCCGGCCACAGGAAGGGATCACCGTGGGCGTGGTGGCGGTAGTAGCACAGCAGGGTGCCGCCCGAGCGCGACGGCAGGTAGTACTCGGCGCGCGGATAACCGTAGTCGACCAGCAGCATCGCCCCCTGCTGCAGCCGCTCGGCCCAGGACGCCACCCAGGCCGAGCCGGCGAGATTGATCTCGGTCACGTATTCGCCCTGTTCCGGCACCGGCAGGCTGAGTTCGAGCGCCGCCTCGCGCACCACCCCGGCGGCAGCCACATCGGCCCAATGCAGCACCTCGCCCTCCCCACCGGGGGCGAGCGCGACGCCGCGCTCGAACAGTCCGTCGGCCCGCGACACCACCAGATGCAGCGGCATCACGTCCAGCACTTCGTTCGCCACCACCGCACCGCTGAAGGCATCCGGCAGGCGGTCGAGCCAGGCGACGCGCGACGCCAGGTGCGGCGCCTTCGCCGCCAGGGTGTCGAACTGGCGTTCGCGCAATTCGCCCGACAATTCGAGGATGCCGTAGCCTTCGGGCAGGCAGCCGCGATGCTCCAGTTCCAGCAACAGGTCGGCTGCGAGCAGACCGGTGCCCGCACCGACCTCGATCACCTGCATGGCGCTCGCCCGCATCACCTGTTCGACCTGCGACGCCAGCGCCTGGCCGAACAGGGGCGTGAGTTCGGGCGCGGTGATGAAGTCGCCACCCGGCCCGAACTTGCGTGCCCCGCCGCTGTAGTAGCCCAAACCCGGTTCGTACAGCGCGAGCTCCATGTAGCGGGCAAAGGACAACCAGCCCCCGGCGGCACGGATCTCGGCGTGCAGACGTTCGACAAGGCGCGCGCTCTGCGCGAGCGCGTCTGCGGAAGGCGGGGGCAGGGAAGACATGGCGGGATGGGCGGCAGCGGAATCGATCGAGGCCGCATTGTATCGCCGGACATCCCGACGGACCTCCCCGCGTAGCCTCGCACGGACTTCCCACATGCACCGAAGGGCGTGACAATGCCTACCCCATGGACACTTCGCCCGCTCCCGTCATTCTCGTCACCGGCGCCGCCCGCAGGGTGGGCGCCGAGATTGCCCGGCAACTCCACGACGCCGGCGCCCGTATCATCGTCCATCACCGCCGCTCGGCCGCCGAAGCCGACACGCTGGTGGCCGGGATGAACGCGCTGCGCCCCGGGTCGGCCGCCAGCGTGTGCGGCGACCTCGCCATCGACGGCTTGCCGGCCGCGGTCGCCGAAGCGGCGCTGGCCTGTTTCGGCCGTCTCGACGGCCTGGTGAACAACGCTTCCAGCTTCTTCCCCACCCCCGTCGGCACCATGGACGAAGCCGCCTGGGGCGACCTGATCGGCTCCAACCTCAAAGGGCCGCTGTTTCTTACCCAGGCGCTCGCGGGCGAACTCCGGCAGCGCCGCGGCGCCATCGTGAATATCGTGGACATCCACGCCGAACGCCCGCTGAAGGGTTATCCGCTGTATTGCGCGGCCAAGGCCGGCCTGGCCGGCCTGACGCGTGCCCTGGCGGTCGAGCTCGCGCCCGAGGTGCGGGTCAACGGTGTCTCGCCCGGCCCCATCGCCTGGCCGGAGGACGATCAGTTCGGCGCCAGCGAGCGGGCGGAGATCGTGCGCCACACCTTGCTCCAGCGCGAAGGCAACCCGGCGGACATCGCCCGCAGCGTGCGTTTCCTGATGTTCGACGCGCCCTACATCACCGGCCAGATCCTCGCGGTAGACGGCGGCCGCAGCGCCCACCTGTAAAGCCCACGCCCATGCTGGGCATCTGCCACTGCAGGTCAAGGGCTCGCGCAAGGGTATAATTCGGCTCGTTTTTCCACCCCGAGCTCCCCGTGAACGCCGCCCCCGCCCCGCTTGCCGTTTCGGCCAACGCCGCCGAACATCGCCACTCCAACACCTTCCTGCGCCTCAAGAAGAAGCTCGAACGCGGTGTGGGCGAGGCCATCGCCGACTACAACATGATCGGCGACGGCGACACCGTCATGGTCTGCATCTCCGGCGGCAAGGACTCCTACACCCTGCTGTCCTGTCTGCTGGCCCTGCGCGAACGCGCGCCGGTGGACTTCCGCATCGTGGCGATGAACCTCGACCAGAAGCAGCCGGGCTTTCCGGACGACGTACTGCCCGCCTATTTCGAATCCATCGGCGTCGAATACCGCATCGTCGCCGAGGACACCTACTCCATCGTCAAGGACAAGATTCCCGAGGGCAAGACCACCTGCTCGCTGTGCTCGCGCCTGCGCCGTGGCATCATCTACCGCACGGCGAAGGAAATCGGCGCCACCCGCATCGCGCTCGGCCACCACCGCGACGACATGCTGGAAACGCTCTTCCTCAACATGTTCTTCGGCGGCAAGATCAAGGCGATGCCGCCCAAGCTGGTGAGCGACGACGGCCAGCACGTGGTGATCCGGCCGCTGGCCTACTGCACCGAGAACGACATCGCCCGCTTCGCCCGCGCGATGGACTTCCCCATCATTCCGTGCAATCTGTGCGGTTCGCAGGAAAACGCCCAGCGCAAGCAGATCAAGAACATGCTGCAGAGCTGGGCACGCGACTACCCGGGCCGGATCGAATCCCTCGCGACCGCGCTGCAGAACGTGGTGCCCTCTCACCTTTCCGACAGCAAGCTGTTCGACTTCGTCGGCCTCACCCGCGGCACCGCGGTGATCGAAGGCGACATCGCCTTCGATCCTATCCCCTTGCCCCCCCAGGGCGGCGAGACGATCAGCTTCCATGCGCATGTATCAAATTCGAAATAGACCGTTGCCATTTCGGCTTGCATCGCCATCGGCATTTGATCATCATGCCCTGCCGGTCCCGCAAATGCAGCAAGACCCCTCCGCAGCACCTAGCACCTAACTGATCGCCGCCGTCATGTCCGAGAGAAGAAACCTGTGCCTGCTCGTCGCTGAAGTGCTCGGCCACGACCGGCTCGTCGGCCGACTGGGTGCAACCGAGGCCGCACACGCGGTGGAACGTTGCCTCAACCGCATCGACCGCGCCATCGAAGCCAATGGCGGCACGGTGCTGCAACGGGACATGCAACAGGTGAGCGTCAGCTTCGAGCGCTGTGACGCCGCCGTGCTTGCCTGCTGTGAAATGCTGGAACGGGTCATGAATCTGCCTCCCGTCAGCGGCACCCGGCTGGCGATGCGCATCGGCCTGCACTATGGCGCTGTCGAAACCGACGGCCGCAGCGGCGAAGGCATCGACGTAGCGCGGCAGCTGGTCGAACTCTGTCGCCCCGGCCAGGCCCTGGCCAGCGGTGCGACGGTCATGCTGCTATCGCCCTCCACCCGTCACTTCGCCGGCACCGAAGCCATCCACGACGGCGACCTCGACAAGCTCGAATGGCCGGTGTACGCGATCGGCCAGCGCGTCGGCATGGTCACCTCGGTACCGCCGAGCGCACGGGTTTCGCAACGCCTGCGTCTGCGTCACCAGCAGGAAATCCTCTTCGTCGAGGAGCAGCGTCCGGTTCTGCTGCTCGGCCGCGAGCTCGGCAACGACGTGGTGATCATCGACGCCCGCGCCTCGCGACAGCACGCCCGCATCGAACGCCGCCGCGAAGGCTTCATCCTGATCGACCAGAGCACCAACGGCAGTTTCGTTTCGATCGATGGTGTCGGCGAGCGCTGCATCAAGGACGACGAGATCGCCTTGTCCGGTCCGGGGCGCATCGGCTGCGGTTTCTCGGCCAACGAGATCGAGCGCGACCTGGTCTTCTTCGACATCGTCTAGCGCCAGACCGCGCGCCGCCTTCACGCCCTGCCGGCACTCGCCGCCAGGGCGTTTCCATTCGTACTGCCTCAGCCCTTCAGGCACTCGCTCATGTAGGCCTTGCGCGCATCGCCCTTGAGCGCCTGTTCGGTCGCGGCCTGGTTGCAGGTCTTCATCTTGCTGCGCGGCTCCGCCGCGGCAGTTTCCGCCACCGCGTCCTTGGCAGCAGTGGCGGGCTTGGCCGCGGCCGGCTTGACTGCCGGGGGCGACGGCTTGGCTGCCGAGGCGCCGGCCGCTGCGGTCTCAGGGTGCTTGCCCTTGAGGCAGCCGCTCATGAACTGCTTGCGCTCGTCCCCCTTCAGGGTTTTCTCCTTGGCTTCCTGACTGCAGCGCTTCATCCTTTCGTGCTGCGGATTGGCCTGCGCCTCGGCAGGCGAGAGGACGGCGCAGGACACCAGCACGGCAAACACCGGCAACAGCTTCTTCATCACGAATCTCCTGGACATGGCAATGAAAAGACCCTGGGAAAGGATCTCGGCGGACAACACTGGAACGCGCCGGATTCTGCATTTGTCATATTTTCATGTCAATGATGAATGCATTTTCAACAGTGCCGGACGGCAACCGAAATGGAGCTGATCGCCAGTGTCGGCGAGGCTCCTGCCGGCCTGGGCGCGCTCTTCCTGTCTGCCTTCCTCGCGGCCACGCTGCTGCCTGGCGGCTCCGAAGCGGTGTTCGCCGGCCTGCTCCATTTCCGCCCGGATCTGGTGCTGCCCGCGATCGGCGTGGCGACGCTGGGCAATACCCTGGGCGGCATGACTTCCTATCTGCTGGCACGGCTGCTGCCACGCAAGGAGATTCCACGACGGCTGGAGGCGGTAAGGCGGTTTGGCAGCGTCAGCCTGGTACTGTCCTGGCTGCCGCTGATCGGCGACGCCCTCTGCGTTGCCGCCGGACTGCTGCGCCTGCGCTGGCTGCCCTGCCTGCTATGGATGGCGCTGGGCAAGGGTGTGCGCTATGCAGCCGTCGCCTGGCTGATGCACTGAAGCGTCCCTGGCGGATGGAAGCACGGCGCTATACTGGCGAGCCCCAAGCCAGGAAGCAGCCATGCAGCCGATAGCGCGCAAGGGCGTGACCGCCCGCTATGCCGACGCCGTGATCCACGACTCGGTCGTCTATCTCGTCGAGGTCCCAGCCACCGCAAGCGCCGACATCGCCACCCAGACGGCTGAGGTGCTGGCCAGCCTGGAGCGGCAGCTCGCCGCCGTCGGCAGCAGCAAGGCACGTATCCTGATGGCCACGGTCTACCTCACCGACATGGCCGATTACGACGCGATGAACGCAGTGTGGGATGCCTGGGTGCCGGCGGGCTGCGCACCGGCACGCGCCTGCGTGCGCGTCGCCGGTCTGGCCCAGCCCGGCTGGCGGATAGAGCTTGCCCTGACGGCAGCAACGACCTGACCCTTCTCACCTGCAATAAGCCCGCAGCTTTCATAAGGTCTTGATTTGTGCTGCGTGTTGCACTGCGGTTCGATAGAATCGCGGGTTCCCCAGCGGTAGTTTGCCCGGTACGCCAATGACCCAACGTCTGCGAGAAATCCCCTACAACTACACTTCGTTCTCGGACCGCGAGATCGTCATCCGCCTCCTTGGCGCCGACGCTTGGTCGGTCCTGGACGAGTTGCGTAGCGAGCGCATCACCGGCCGCTCGGCGCGCATGCTCTACGAAGTGCTGGGCGACATCTGGGTGGTGCGTCGCAATCCCTACCTCGAAGACGACCTGCTCGCCAGCCGCGAACGGCGCCACGCACTGGTCGGCGCGCTCAACCACCGTGTCAGCGAAGTCGAAAAGCGCCGCCAGGGCAATGACCGCGTCGCACTGCTGATCAGCCGCGCGCGCGAGGCGGTGGCCGACTTCGAGCGCTGGTTCGACGACACCGAGCGCAAGCGCAAGTCGGTGCTGAAAACCCTGGGTCGCCTGACCCGCCGCGACAACATCTGCTTCGACGGTCACGCCCGCGTTTCGCACGTCACCGACGCCACCGACTGGCGCGTCGAGTATCCCTTCGTCGTGCTCTACCCGGACACCGAGGAAGAGATGGCGCCGCTGGTGCGGGCCTGTATCGAGCTCGGCATGACCATCATCCCGCGCGGCGGCGGCACCGGCTACACCGGCGGTGCCGTGCCGCTGGACGCCAATTCGGTCGTGATCAACACCGAGAAGCTGATCGCCATCGGCCCGGTCGAGGACATGGTACTGCCCGACGCCGACGGCAAACCGATGGCCTCGCCCTACGCCACCATCCGCACCGGCGCCGGCGTGGTCACCGAACGCGTGTCGGAAGCGGCAGGCCTCGCCGGCCGCGTGTTCGCGGTCGATCCGACCTCGGCCAGCGCGTCCTGCGTGGGCGGCAACATCGCCATGAACGCCGGCGGCAAGAAGGCCGTGCTGTGGGGCACCGCGCTCGACAACCTGGCGTGGTGGAAGATGGTCACGCCGGACGGCAACTGGCTGGAGGTCGAACGCCTCGACCACAACTTCGGCAAGATCCACGAGCAGCACACCGCGCGCTTCCGCCTGCGCCGTTTCGACGGCATCAGCTACAAGCCACTGGGCGAGGAAATCCTCTCCATGCCGGGCGCGCACTGCCGCAAGGACGGGCTGGGCAAGGACGTCACCGACAAATTCCTCGGCGGCATCCCCGGCGTGCAGAAGGAAGGCACCGACGGCCTCATCGTCGCCGCGCGCTGGGTGCTGCACAAGATGCCGCCGGTCACCCGCACCGTCTGCCTGGAATTCTTCGGCCAGGTGCGCGAGGCCGTGCCGGCCATCGTCGAGATCACCGACTACTTCAAGCCAGGCGGCGCCGGCAACGCCGCCAGCGTGCTGCTGGCGGGCCTCGAGCACCTCGACGAACGCTACGTGAAGGCGGTGGGCTATACCACCAAGGCCAAGCGCCATGGTCGGCCCAAGATGGTATTGATCGGCGACATCGTCGGTTTCGACGAGAACGCGGTGATGGCCGCCGCCTCCGAAGTGGTGCGCATGACCAATGTGCGCGGGGCCGAAGGCTTCATCGCGGTATCGCCGGAGCAGCGCAAGCGCTTCTGGCTGGAACGTTCCCGCACCGCGGCGATCTCACGCCACACCAACGCGTTCAAGGTGAACGAGGACGTGGTGATCCCGCTGCCGCGCATGGGCGACTACTGCGATGGCATCGAGCGCATCAACATCGAGCTCTCCATCCACAACAAGCTGGAGCTGTGCGACACGCTTGCCGAGTTCCTGCGCGGCGAGCTGCCGCTCGACCAGGGCGATGCCAACCTCGCCTCGGAAGAACTCATCGGCGACCGTCGCGAGGCCGCACTCAACTACGTCGAAGCGGTGCGGCTGCGCTGGGAATGGCTGCTGGAAAATCTCGACCTGCCGCTGGCCGAGGCCGAGTCGCGCTTTGCCTCCTACGGCGTCAATGCCGGCGATCTGTCCAACCGCGCCGCCAACCCCCGCCTCTTCCACCGCCTGCAGGACTACTCGATCCGGGTGTCGTGGAAGACCGAACTGAAGCCGCGCCTGGACAAGATCTTCGACGGCGTGGTGTTCCGCCCGGTGCTGGACAGGATCGCCGAGCTGCACAAGCAGGTGCTGCGCGGCCGCGTCTTCGTGGCCCTGCACATGCACGCCGGCGACGGCAATGTGCACACCAACATCCCGGTGAACTCCGACCACTACGAGATGCTGCAGACCGCCAACCGCGCGGTCGACCGCATCATGGCACTGGCGCGCAGCCTGGACGGCGTGATCTCCGGCGAGCACGGCATCGGCATCACCAAGCTCGACTACCTCACCGACGAGGAGATGGCAGAGTTCTGGGCCTACAAGGCCAAGGTAGACCCGGAAGGCCGCTTCAACCGCGGCAAGCTGATGAAGGGCGGCAACCTCGACAACGCCTACACGCCGAGCTTCAACCTGATGGGGCACGAGTCCCTCATCATGGAGCAGACCGAGATCGGCGACATCGCCCACGACATCAAGGACTGCCTGCGTTGCGGCAAGTGCAAGCCGGTGTGCTCCACCCATGTGCCGCGCGCCAACCTGCTCTACTCGCCGCGCAACAAGATCCTCAGCACCTCGCTGCTGGTCGAGGCCATGCTCTACGAAGAGCAGACCCGCCGCGGCGTGTCGCTGGCGCACTGGGCCGAATTCGAGGACGTCGCCGACCACTGCACGGTCTGCCACAAGTGCGAGAAGCCCTGCCCGGTCGACATCGATTTCGGCGACGTCTCGATCAAGATGCGCAACCTGCTCCGCAAGCAGGGCAAGAAGTCGTTCAACCCGGGCAAGGCGGCGGCGATGGCCTTCCTGACGATCAAGGATCCGGCGACGATCAAGCTGATCCGCACCGGCATGATCGAATGGGGTTACAAGGCGCAGCGCTTCGCCCACAAGATGGGCAAGTCGCTCGGCCTGATCCAGCAGCAGGTGAAGGCGCCGCCGGCCACGCTCGGCAAGCCGCCGCTCAAGGCCCAGGTGATCCACTTCATCAACAAGCCGATGCCGGGCAAGCTGCCCAAGAAGACCAGCCGCGCCCTGCTCGACATCGAGGACGACAAGGTCATCCCGGTGATCCGCGACCCGCAGAAAGCCAACGGCGATTCCGACGCGGTGTTCTACTTCCCCGGCTGTGGCTCGGAGCGGCTGTTCAGCCAGGTCGGGCTGGCCACCCAGGCGATGCTCTACCACGTCGGCGCGCAGACCGTGCTGCCGCCGGGCTACCTGTGCTGCGGCTACCCGCAGACCTCGGCCGGCGAGGACGACAAGGGCCAGAAGATCACCACCGACAACCGCGTGCTGTTCCACCGCGTCGCCAACACGCTGAACTATCTCGACATCAAGACGGTGATCGTGTCCTGCGGCACTTGCATGGATCAGCTGCAGAAGTACGAGTTCGAGAAGATCTTCCCCGGCTGCCGCCTGCTCGACATCCACGAGTACCTGATGGAAAAGGGCGTCAAGCTCGACGGCATCCAGGGCGTGAACTACATGTACCACGAGCCCTGCCACACCCCGATGAAGGTGCATTCCGGCATCAAGGTGGCCAATGCGCTGATGGGCACGCGGGTGGATCTGTCGGACCGCTGCTGCGGTGAATCCGGCACGCTGGCGGTCGCGCGGCCGGACATCTCCACCCAGGTGCGCTTCCGCAAGCAGGAAGAGATCGAGAAGGGCGTGGCGAAGATGCAGGAAGCACAACCCGGCGCGCAGACCAAGATACTCACCTCGTGCCCGAGCTGCCTGCAGGGCCTGCACCGCTACGCCGACGACGCCGGTGGCGTCGAGCCGGACTACATCGTGGTCGAGCTCGCCAAGCACCTGCTGGGCGAGGACTGGATGCCCGACTATGTCGCCAAGGCCAACAGCGGCGGGATCGAGCGCGTGCTGCTGTAATCGCCCGAGACACCTCGTAAACGCACATCGCCGGCCGCGGGTCACCCCGCCGCCGGCGATGTTCTTTTGCGCTTGCCGCGACCGGTTCAGCCGGCCAGGTAATCCAGCGCCAACCCGGCGAAAACCGCCGCGCCCAGCCAGTTGTTGTGGCGGAAGGCCTTGAAGCAGGCCGCCCGTTCGCGATGGCGGATCAGTGTGTAGTGATAGATCGCCAGACCGCCGGCGACCGCCAGCCCCGCGAAGAAGAACACGCCGCGACCTGCCTGCGCGCCCACCCAGGCCAGCAGACCGAGCGCCGCAGCGTAGCACAGCATCACCGCCGCCACGTCGAAGCGGCCGAAGGTGATTGCCGAGGTCTTGATGCCGATCTTGAGGTCGTCGGGCCGGTCCACCATCGCATACTCGGTGTCGTAGGCCACCGCCCAGAAGATGTTGGCGAGCAGCATCACCCAGGCCATCGCCGGCACCTCGCCCTGCACCGCCGCGAAACCCATCGGGATGCCGAAGCCGAAGGCGATGCCGAGGTAAGCCTGCGGGATCGCGAAGAAGCGTTTGGTGAAGGGATAGCTCGCGGCCAGGAACAATGCCGGCACCGACAGCCAGATCACCAGCGGATCGAGCGGCAGGATCAGCACGAAGGACACGGCCGACAGGCCGGCGGCGAGCCACAGCGCCTCGCGCGTGCTCACCGCGCGGGTGGCGAGCGGACGGTTGCGGGTACGTTCGACATGGCCGTCGAAGTCGCGGTCGGCGTAGTCGTTGATCACGCAGCCGGCCGAGCGCATCAGCAAGGTGCCGACGGCGAAGATCACCAGCACATGCAGCGGCGGCTTGCCGTCGGCGGCCAGCCACAGCGCCCACAGCGTGGGCCACAGCAGCAGCAGCGAGCCGATCGGCTTGTCCAGCCGCATCAGGCGGCCGTAGAGGGGGAGACGTTCAGAGAGGATCATCGGGCAGTTCGAGTATCGCGGGCAGGAAGAACTCGCTCACCATCAGCGACCGGCCGTGCAGCCGGAACACCGAGCGCCGCGCCCACAGCGCCGGTGGCAGCACCGCATCGCCGGCGAGCGAGCGTCGGGCAAGATGATAACGCCTGTCGGTGACGCCGATGCGTGCGCAGGCCAGCGGCAGTCGGCTGATGCGACGGTCGGAGAACAGCGCCGCGCCCAGCGGCCGGCTGCCGATGCCGCGCCAGAGGCGCAGCCAGCCGCCGCGCAGGTCGCGGCGCGCCACCACGCTGCGCGCGAACACCACCGGCCGGCCGTCGGCAATCAGCAGCACCTCGCGCAGCAGCGCCGTCTCGCCGGCGCGCAGGCCGAGCAAGCGGCGTTCGTCGGGGTGCAGGCTGCCGGCACACTGGCGCAGCACGCGCACCCGGAACGCGCTGCAGCGCGCACGGATGCGGGCGGTGAGCGAGGCCGGATCGGTCAGCCAGGGGCGCAGACGAGGCGGAATGCCGGCGCGCTGCGGGCAGGCAAGCCAGGTCTCGCGGAAGGGACGGTGCAACATCGGCGATACGGCGGACGCGGGAAAGGCGTGATCGTATACGAGCGCGGCTCCGGGGGAAGCCCTGTCCGCTGCGCGGGCCGCCCGCCCCGCCATCTGCCCCGCCCTGCTCACGCGCGCAGCAGCGATTCGCGCCCGCCCAGCCAGCGACGCATCAGGGCGTCGGCCTCGGCCGGGGTCTCGCGCAGCATGCGCTCGGCCAGCTCGCGCGCCGGTTCGATCAGGTCGATGTCCAGCTCGAGATCGGCATAGCGCAGCAGCGGCACCCCGCTCTGACGCGCTCCGACGAATTCGCCCGGCCCGCGCAGATGCAGATCCTCGCGCGCGATCGCGAAGCCGTCGGTGTGTTCATAGATCACCTTCAGCCTTGCCCGGCCGTTCTCCGACAGCGGCTGGGCGAACAGCAGGATGCACACCGATTCCGCGGTGCCGCGTCCAACCCGGCCGCGCAGCTGGTGCAACTGTGCGAGGCCGAAGCGCTCGGCGTGTTCGATCACCATCAGGCTGGCGTTGGGCACATCCACCCCGACCTCGATCACCGTGGTCGCCACCAGCACCTGCAGTTCGCCGGCGGAGAAGGCGGCCATGGTCGCCGACTTCTCGTCGGCCTTCAGCCGGCCGTGGACCAGGCCGACGCGCAGCTCGGGCAGGGCTGCGGACAGTGCCTCGAAGGTGTCGATCGCGGTCTGAAGCTGCAGCGCCTCGGACTCCTCGATCAGCGGGCACACCCAGTAGGCCTGGCGGCCGGTAAGGCAGGCCGCGCGCACCCGTTCGACGACCTCGTCGCGGCGTGCATCCGAGATCAGCTTGGTGCGGATCGGCGTCCGCCCCGGCGGCAGTTCGTCCAGCACCGAGACGTCGAGGTCGGCGTAGTGCGTCATCGCCAGCGTGCGCGGGATGGGCGTGGCCGACATCATCAGCATGTGCGGGCGCAGGCCGTGCTCACCCTTCTCGCGCAACGCCAGGCGCTGGCGCACGCCGAAGCGGTGCTGTTCGTCGATGATGGCGAGCGCGAGGCGCGGCAGCGCGACTTCGTCCTCGATCAGCGCATGGGTGCCGACCGCGAGCAGCACTTCGCCGTTCTGGAGCCGGGCCAGTTCGGCCTCGCGTTCGCGCTTCTTGCGGCTGCCCGACAGCCAGGCGATGCCGACCCCGAGCGGCGCCAGCCAGGCGGCCAGCTTCTTGTAGTGCTGCTCGGCGAGGATCTCGGTAGGCGCCATCAGCGCCGCCTGCCAGCCGTTCTCGGCGGCCTGCAGCATCGCCAGCGCAGCCACGATGGTCTTGCCGCTGCCAACGTCGCCCTGCAGCAGACGCTGCATCGGATGGGCGGCGGCGAGGTCTTGCGCGATCTCGCCGAAGGCGCGCTGCTGCGCACCGGTGAGCGCGAACGGCAGGCCGCGGATCAGCCCGGCGGTAAGCTGTTGGCGCGCCGGCAGCACCACCGCCTCGCGTGCGCGGCGGGCGTTGTAGGCGCGCCGCAACGAGAGCTGCTGCACCAGTAGCTCCTCGAACTTGATGCGCCGCCAGGCGGGATGCTCGCGGTTCTCCAGCGCGATCGGATCGGCGTCCGGCGCCGGGTGATGCAGCGCCGCCAGCGCCTCGGCGAAGCCCGGCAGCCCGAGCGCGCGGCGCGCCGCCTCCGGCAGCAGATCCTGCAGCGGAACGGTCTTCAATGCACGGTCGATCAGCTTGCGCAACGTGGCCTGACCCAGCCCGGCGGTGGTCGGATAGACCGGGGTCAGCGACTCCGGCAGGCCCTCCCCGGGTTCGATGCTGCGCACCCGCGGATGCACCATCTCGTCGCCGAAGAAGCCGCCGCGCACCTCGCCGAAGAGCCGCACCCGGCGGCCGACCGCCAGCTGCTTCTGCTGCGAAGGATAGAAATTGAGCCAGCGCGCGACCAGCGTGCCGGACTCGTCGCGCACCCGCGCCACCAGCTGGCGGCGGGGGCGCAGCACGATCTCGCAGGACGTCACCTCGCCTTCCACCTGCGCCGGGAAGCCGGCGCGGGCGACCGCGATCGGCGTCAGGCGGGTTTCGTCCTCGTAGCGCAGCGGCAGGTGGACGACGAGATCCTCCGACCGGTGCAGGTCCAGCTTCTTCAGGCGCGACGCGAGTGGCTCGGCCAGCCCCGGCCAGCTCGTCGACGTCACGCCGTGCCTTAGCCGAGCACCAGGACGGCGTCGGCCTCGACCACCGCGCCCTTGGGCAGCTCCTTGACGCCGACCGCGGCACGCGCCGGATAGGGCTCGGAGAAGTAGCGCGCCATGATCTCGTTCACCTTGGCGAAGTTGGCGAGGTCGGTGAGGTAGATGTTGAGCTTGACCACGTCGCCGAGCGAACCGCCAGCGGCTTCGGCCACCGCCTTGAGGTTTTCGAACACGCGCACGGTCTGCGCCTCGAAACCTTCGACCAGCTGCATGGTGGCGGGATCGAGGCCGATCTGGCCGGACAGGTAGACCGTGCCGTTGGCATTGACCGCCTGCGAATAGGTGCCGATGGCGGCGGGCGCATTGGGGGTGGAAACGATGCTGCGGCTCATGAAGGCGTCCTCGGGTTGTCTGAGGACCGCATTGTAAACCGCGGGGCGCCGCGACAGGCCGCAGCGCCCGGTTTCGGCAGGGGATGCCGGCATGCGGCCGGCCAGACCCGCGACCTCGGCTTCAGACGCGCTCGCGCAGCACGATGTCGCAGCCGAGGCGGTTGATCACCTTCTGCAGACCGCGGCGGGCCTCGACGTTGATCACCAGCGGCGCCATGAAGTTGGCGCGCAGCCCGGTACTGGCGGGCGAACCGAGTTCGCCGTCCTTGCGCACGATCACCGCGACCAGCGCTTCTTCCGGACGCGCGAGCTTGAGCGTGGCCACCTCTTCATCGGTCAGCGCGAACTCGTAATTGACGCCGAGCTGCTCCGGACCGGTCACCGAAAACGCGACATCGGCATCGTCCGCGCTCTGCAGCAGGAACACGCTGGCATCGCCGCCTTCTTCGTGGACCAGCACGAAACGCTTGCAGTGGTCGAACCCGGGCAGGCCGGCCGGGAATTCGATCACCTTGTCGTCGGACACCTCGGCGCTGCCGAATACCGGACTTTCGATTTTCATGCGTTTTCTCCTCTCCTGACGCGGACGGATCACGCTCCGTCCAAGCATGTATGAAGTGCCGCTGCCACCCGCTCAACGCGCGTTACGCGGCGGCACCACGATCGCTCCAAGCTTGTGTTCGTTCCTGAGTCGCCGCTGCGCCGCATCCAACGCCTTGCGATCCGGAAAGGGCCCGAGCACGACCCGGCTCTCGACCCGCGCCGGCAAACCCTTGGCCGCCAGTTCGGCCTGCAGCGCGCCGGCATTTACCGGGTTGCCGAAGACACCGAGCTGCAGCAGATAACCGTCCTTCATCGGCGCGGCTGGCTGGTTGGCGAGTGCCGCCAGCGCGGCAGCATTCGCGGGCACAGCCGCGGTATCGACCACCGGCATTGCCGGCGTGCTCACCACCGGTGCGACCACCCTGGCCGGCGTCGGCGCCAGGGGAGCCACCGGCGCCACCAGCACGGCGCCCTGCGCTGGAGCAGGTTCTGCAACCGGCGCCGCCTCTTCCGCTTGGGCGGCCTTCTCGGCGGCGGCTGGTTGCGGCTTGACGGATTCGACAGCAGGCACCGCGACCGGCGACGCCGGCACAGGCTGCGGCACGGACGGCGCGGGTGTCGCCTCGGGCGGAGCCGGCTGCTGCGGCGGGCGCGCGTCGTCCATCAGCAATACCCCGACCAGCAACGCGACCGCAGCAGCGACGGCGATACCGGCACGCAGCAGGGCGGCGTTGCGGCCAGTGCGCAGCGTATCGGCGCTGTCGCTCACTACTGCGCTCCGTCGTCGTTGCGCGCGGCCAGGGCGCGCACCAGCTCGGCCTCGGCGACGGTGATGCCGCAACGCTCGGCGATGGCCTCGACCGGCAGGCCGCGACGGGCGAACACCAGCGCCTCGCTGTACTCGGGCGAAGCGTTCTGGCTCACGAGAGAACGCTCGTTTTGCGTCTGCAGGCTGCTCAGGCTGTCGTGCAGACCGCCGATCTCCTGCTGCTGCACATCGAGCGCCGCACGCAGGGCGGCCACCTCGCGGCGCAGGCGCTGCAGCTCCAGTTCGAGCTGGAAGGCATCGGGGGCCGCCGCCGGGGGCGCGGCGCTTGCGGTGACTGCGCCCGGCTGGGGCTCGCGGGTGCGCGCGGGAATGGGTGCGTAGTCGAAATCGCCGTCGTCGCCGTCGTCGCCATCGTCTCCGTCATCGACGGCTGCGGCGGGCGATGTCGCCGCCGCCGGACGGCTGCCGCGCAAGCCGCCGCGGATCGCGCACAGCACTTGCCAGCCGCCGTAGCAGAGCAGCAGCGCGATCGCGATCCAGACGGCCGTGCGCAGGCTCACCGCAATGCCCTCACCCCGCCCGCGCCAGCGCCTGGTCGAGATCCCAGACAATGTCATCCAGGGTCTCGATGCCGACCGACAGCCGCACCATGTCCGGCGGCACGCCGGCGGCACGCTGTTCTGCTTCCGACAGCTGGCGATGGGTGGTGGAGGCCGGATGGATGACCAGGGTCTTGGCGTCGCCGACATTGGCGAGGTGGCTGATCATCTGCAGGGCTTCGATGAAGCGCTCGCCGGCGGCCTGGCCGCCGCGGATGCCGAAGGACAGGATGGCGCCCGGCCCCTTGGGGAAGTAGTGCTGGGCGAGTGCGTGGTCCGGGCTCGTCGTCAAGCCGGGGTAATTGACCCAGGCCACCGCCGGATGGGCGGCGAGGAAATCCGCCACCGCACGCGCGTTGGCGACATGGCGGTCCATCCGCACATGCAGGGTTTCCAGCCCCTGCAGCAGCATGAAGGCGTTGAAGGGCGACAGCGCCTGGCCGAAGGTGCGCAGGGTTTCCATGCGCGCCTTCATGGTGAAGCCGAAGTTGCCGAAGGTCTCGAAGAAGCGCACGCCGTGGTAGCCGGCCGAGGGTTCGACCATCTGCGGGAAGCGGCCGTTGTCCCAGGGGAAGGTGCCGGACTCCACCAGCACGCCGCCCATGGTGGTGCCGTGGCCGCCGATGTACTTGGTGGCCGAGTGGATGACGATGTCGGCGCCGTGTTCGATCGGGCGACACAGGTAGGGCGAGGCCAGCGTGCTGTCGATCACCAGCGGCACGCCTGCAGCCTTGGTCACGGCCGCCACCGCGGCGACGTCGAACACGTTGAGGCTGGGGTTGCCGATGATCTCGCCGTACACCGCCTTGGTCCGCTCGGTGATTGCGGCGCGGAAGTTTTCGGGGTCGGACGGATCGACGAAGGTGGTCTTGATGCCCAGCCGGCGCAGGCTGACGTCGAGCTGCGAATAGCTGCCGCCGTAGAGCGTGCGCGCGGCGACGATCTCGTCGCCGGCTTCGGCCAGCGTGAGCAGCGCGGTCATCTGCGCGGCCAGGCCGGACGAGGTGGCGAGCGCGGCGCGGCCGCCTTCGAGCGCCGCCATGCGTTCCTCGAACACCGCCACCGTGGGGTTGGAGATGCGCGAATAGACGTTGCCGAAGGTCTGCAGGTTGAAGAGTTCGGCGGCGTGCTCGGGCGAATCGAAGACGAAAGAGGTGGTCTGGTAGATCGGTACCGCGCGCGCACCGGTTTCGGCATCGGGTTGCTGACCGGCGTGGAGGCAGAGGGATTCGATGCCGAAGCGGTGATCGGGCATGGGCGGAGCGCGCGTTTGAATTGCGCCGATAATACTGGCGACATCCCCCGCCGACAAATCGCGATGCACTTCGATCTTGCCCTTGTCCTGTTCTGGCTGAAGAAACTGGTCGCCGCCTTCGTGCTGCCGCCGCTGCTGCCCCTGGTGCTGACCGGTGCCGGGCTGTTGCTGCTGGGCCGGCACCGCCGGCTGGGGCTGGGACTGGCCTGGAGCGGGATGGCGGTCGGCCTGCTGTTGACGACACCGCTCACGGTCGGCTGGCTGCTGGCGCCGCTGGAGCCGGGCCGGGTGGTGGATGCGGCCGAGGCCCGCACGGCGCAGGCCATCGTCATCCTTGGCGGAGGCCGCCGGCATGACGCCGCTGAATTCGGCGGCGACACGGTAAACCGGCTGACCCTGGAGCGCCTGCGTTACGGCGCACGGCTGGCGCGCGAGCTGCAGCTGCCGGTGCTGGTGAGCGGTGGCGCGCCAACCGGCGAAGTGCCGGAGGCAGCGCTGATGAGCCAGGCGCTGCGCGAGGATTTCGGCATTGCGACGCGCTGGCTGGAGGGTGCCTCGCGCGATACCCGCGACAACGCGCGCCATTCGGCCGAACAATTGCGTGCATCGGGGGTGAGCCGGATCGTGCTGGTGACGCATGCTGCCCACATGCGACGCGCCCAGGCGGAGTTCGAGGCGCAGGGCTTCCAGGTGGTGGCGGCGCCGACGGCCTGGCTGGGGCGCGGGCCGGGCGCGGCGGAGGGCGACCCGCCGTGGCCCAGCCTCCCCAGCCAGAACGCGGCTTACGCCGGCTGGTATGCAGTACACGAGTGGATGGGCTTGCTGGCGTATCGCCTGACGCGTTGATCGCAGTTGCGCGGGGGTCGGCGGAGCACCGGGCGGCCGGGTCACCGGTTCGGGCAACGCGTTCGCGGTAGCCGGCTTGCCGGCACCCCTGAGAAACACGCCGCGGCGCCGCCCGGAAAATGCTCGCTCAAGCCCCCTTGAAACCCGGCTTGCGCTTTTCCAGGAAGGCGGTGACGCCTTCGGCGAAGTCGGCGGTGGCACCGCAGCGGCCGAAGGCCTCGGCTTCGCTCTGCAACTGGCTTTCGAGCTGGTTGTCATGGGAATCGGCGAGCAGGCGCTTGATCTCGCCATAGGTCTGCAGCGGGCCGGCCTTGAGTCGGGCGACCAGCTTGTCGGTTTCGACGTCGAGTTCGGCGGCGGGCACACTCCGGGTGACGATGCCCAGCCGCAGCGCTTCGGCGGCATCGAAACGGTCGGCCAGCAGCAGCAGTTCGGCTGCCTTGCGCCGGCCCACCGCGCGCGGCAGGAAGTAGGACGCGCCACCGTCGCCCGAGAGGCCGATCGCGGCGTAGGCGGTGGTGAACACGCTGCTGTCGGCGCAGACGGCGAGATCGCAGCCCAGCATCAGCGACAGGCCGAAGCCGGCACAGGCACCGCGCACCTTGGCGATCACCGGCTGGCGCAGGCTCTGCAGGGTTTCGACCGTCGGGTTGATGTACTGCGCGATCATCGCGCGGAAGGTGGCGAGCCGGGCTTCGGGCGACAGATGCAGATGCGTGGCGAAGTCCTTGAGGTCGCCGCCGGCCATGAAGTGGTCGCCGGCGCCGACGATCACCACCACCTTGAAGTCCTTGCGCACCGAAAGGTCGCGGACGGTGGCGGAGAGGTCCTGCATCATCTCCACCGACAATGCGTTGAGTGCCGCCGGGCGGTTGAGGGTGAGCGTGGCGACGCCGTCGGCGACGGCGAGCAATACGGTTCCGGCCATGGTTGAGGTCTCCTTGTTGTCGGGCCGCCGGAGCGCCATCGTCGGCTCCGGACATGCAACCGGCCGACGGAGTTCGCCGGCCGGTGTCGATGTCCGCAGTGTAGCGCGCGACGCGTTCAGACGCGCTCGAACACGCCCGCCGCGCCCATGCCGGTGCCGATGCACATGCTGATCATGCCGTAGCGCGCTTCGCCGCGTTGCATCGCGCTCATCAGCGTGGCAGTACGGATGGCGCCGGTGGCGCCGAGCGGATGGCCGAGCGCGATCGCGCCGCCGAGCGGATTCACCCTGGCCGGGTCGAGATCCAGCGTTCGCATCACCGCCAGCGCCTGGGCGGCAAAGGCTTCGTTGAGTTCGATCCAGTCGAGTTCGCCCTGGGCGATGCCGGCGAGCTTCAGGGCACGCGGGATGGCTTCAACCGGGCCGATGCCCATCACCCGCGGCGGCACGCCGGCCACCGCGTAGCTGCGGAAACGCGCGATCGGCACGGCGTTGTAGCGCTTCAACGCGGCCTCGCTCATCAGCAGCACCGCACCGGCACCATCGGACATCTGCGAGCTGTTGCCGGCGGTGACCGAGCCGCGTGCGGCGAACACCGGCTTGAGCTTGCCGAGTGCGTCGAGCGAGGCATCGGCGCGCGGGCCTTCGTCGGTATCCATCAGGCGTTCGGCGATGCGTACCGTACCGCCTTCGCCGGGCAGGTGGCTGCGCACGGTGTAGGGGGCGATTTCGTCCCGGAAGCGGCCGGCGGCGATGGCGGCACAGGCGCGCTGGTTGGACTGCAGTGCGAAGGCGTCCTGGTCAGCCCGGGTGACCTTCCATTCCTCTGCGACCTTCTCGGCCGTCAACCCCATGCCGTAGGCGATGCCGATGTTTTCCCGGTGGGCGAAGATCTCGGGATTGAGGCTGACCTTGTTGCCCATGATCTGCGGCATCGCGCTCATGCTCTCGGTGCCGGCGGCGATCATGACGTCGGCTTCGCCGAGGCGGATGCGGTTGGCGGCATCGGCCACCGCCTGCAGGCCGGAGGCGCAGAAGCGGTTGAGGGTGACGCCGGGCACCCGGTCCGGCAGCCCGGCCAGCAGCAGGCCGATGCGGGCGACGTTCATGCCCTGCTCCGCTTCCGGCATGGCGCAGCCGGTGATGACGTCGCCGATCTCGCCGGGGTCCAGGCCCGGCGCCTTGGCGATCACCGCGCGCAGCACATGGGCCAGCATGTCGTCCGGGCGGACATGGCGGAAGGCGCCGTTGCGCTTGGCCACCGGCGTGCGGGTGGCGGCAACGATGTAGGCGTCCTGAATCTGTTTGCTCATTTCTTCGTTCTCCTCGTTTGGACGAGCGCGATGCGTGCTCGCAGTGCCGAGCAGGGAATTTGTTCCGAGGGCTGCGGAACTCGCTCGCTACGCTCGCTCAGACAGTCCTCGCCCTCTCCACAAACACCCCGCCCGTCACTGCTACCGAGTCGCCGCTCAAACGCCCGATAAGCGCGCGGCGTCTCTGCCGAGACGCCCTGGGTATTCCTGAAGCCGGCGAGGACTGTCTGAGCCCGAAGGGCGAGTTCCGCAGCCAGCGGAAGGAATACCCAGGGTGGCTCGGCGCGCGACCACGTCGATAAAAGCCACCTAATTCCGCAACGGCTTCCCCGTCGCCAACGTGTGCGCAATCCGCT
Source organism: Azoarcus sp. DD4 (assembly GCF_006496635.1). Taxonomy (NCBI): domain Bacteria; kingdom Pseudomonadati; phylum Pseudomonadota; class Betaproteobacteria; order Rhodocyclales; family Zoogloeaceae; genus Azoarcus; species Azoarcus sp. DD4. The sequence goes on along the minus strand of NZ_CP022958.1, from coordinate 678,925 downwards.
GCTGCGTCGCCTCGGTCTTCAGCAACTCCACGAACAGCGCCCGCTCCACATCCAGGATCCACTGCTCGCTCACCCGCGCATTGGTATCCACCTCGCCGCCGCACAAGGCGGTGGCCGCGGCCTTCGCCACCGTGTAGTCGTGCGCCGAGATGAAGCCGCCTTCGGCCATGTTCACCAGCATCAGCTCGCAGGTGGCGATGCCGTTGCGCCCCGCGACCACCACCTGACGCTCCGGCAGCGGCGGATGCCAGCCGGCCTCGGCCAGCGCCCGCGCCCGGCGGATCGCGACGTAGAGCAGCTCCTGCGGATGGAACAGGATGTCGTCGCTCGCCTGCGCGAAGCCGAGCTGCACTGCCTCCAGCGCGCTCTTGGCCACCGTCGCCATCGCGATGGTCTGGAAGCTCTGCTGGATGTAGGGGAAGACGTCGCCGCCCGCCGTCCGCTGCGCCAACCGGTGCGCCTGCAAGGCGAACTCCTTGCTGCCGCCGCCGGCCGGGATCAGGCCGACGCCCGCCTCCACCAGGCCGACGTAGCTCTCCAGCGCCAGCACCCGGTGGGCCGCGTGCATCAGGAACTCGCAACCGCCGCCCAGCGCCATGCCCTCGACCGCGGCCACCACCGGCACCTGGGCGTGCTTCAGCGTCATCGACGCCTGCTGGAACTGCGCCACCGTCTTCTCCAGCATGTCGAACTGGCCGGCCTTGCAGGCCTCGACCACCTGCTGCAGGTTGGCGCCCACCGCGAACGGCGCCTCGTGCCACAGCACCACGCCGTCGAGTTCGCGCTCGGCGCGCGCCACCGCCTCTATCAGGCCATCGAGCACCGCACTGCCTATGCTGTGCATCTTCGATTTGAAGGACAGGATGCCGATGCGCCCATCCACGTCCGGACGCAGCCACAACCGCACGCCGTCGTGTTTGTCGCCGCATTCCCACACGGTCTCGCCGCGCGCCGCGGGCGCCTCGCCGACAACGCGGTCGGGGTAGAGCTGGCGGCCATAGACCGGCAGCGCCGAGCGCGGCTTCAGCGCAGCCGCGCTCGCACTCCACGAACCGGCCGGTTCATGCACGCCGGCGCGCTCGAACACCCACGCAGGCAGCGGCGCGGTGCTCATCGCGCGGCCGGCCTCGATGTCGGCGCGCACCAGTTCGGCAACCTGCATCCAGCCGGCGGCCTGCCAGGTCTCGAACGGCCCGAGCGCCCAGCCGAAACCCCAGCGCATGGCGAAATCGACATCGCGCGCGTTGTCGGCGATGTCGCCCAGGTGACAGGCGCAGTAATGGAATACGTCGCGGAAGATGGACCACAGGAACTGCGCCTGCGGATGGGCGCAGGCTGCGAGTTCGGCGAACTTCTCCACTGGATCCTTCAGCGCCAGGATCTCGGCCACCTCCACCGCGACCTCGCCGCCGCTCAGGCGATAGTCGAGCCGCGCCGGGTCGAACACGAAGATCTGCTTGCCTTCCTTGCGGTAGATGCCGGCACGCGTCTTCTGGCCGAGCGCGCCGTTGGCGATCAGGGTCTGCAGCCAGCCGGGCAGTTCGAAGTGTGCATGCCAGGGATCGTCCGGCAGCGTCGCCTGCATGGTGCCGACGACATGCGCCAGGGTATCGAGGCCGACCACGTCGGCGGTGCGGTAGGTGGCGCTCTTGGGCCGGCCGATGCGCGGGCCGGTGAGCGCATCCACCTCGTCGAAACTGAGGCCGAGGCGCACGGTGTGGTGCATCACCGCCAGGATGGAGAACACGCCGATGCGGTTAGCGACGAAATTGGGCGTGTCCTTGGCGCGCACGATGCGCTTGCCCAGCCGGCTGGTGAGCCAGGTCTCCAGTTCGTCGAGCATCGCCGCGTCGGTGTCCGGCGTCGGGATCAGCTCGACCAACGCCATGTAGCGCGGCGGGTTGAAGAAGTGGATGCCGCAGAAGCGGCTGCGCAGCGCGGCCGGCATGCCCTGCGCCAGCGCACGGATGGACAACCCCGAGGTGTTGGAGGCGAACACCGCCCCTGGGTTCAGACGGGGCGCGACCTTGCCGTAGAGGTCGAGCTTCCAGTCCATCCTTTCGGCGATGGCCTCGATGACGAGGTCGCATTCGGCCAGCCGGCTGAGGTCGCTGCCGTAGTTGGCGGCCTCGATGTGCTGGCCTTGCGCCTTGGTGGCGAGCGGCGCCGGGTCGAGCTTGACCAGCCCGGCGAGCGCCTTGTCGACGATGGCGTTGGGCTTGCCCTCTTTGGCGGGCAGGTCGAACAGGATCACCGGCACGCCGGCGTTGGCGCAGTGGGCGGCGATCTGCGCGCCCATGACGCCGGCACCGAGCACGGCGACCTTGCGGATGATGAAGTTGCTCACGCGGATTCTCCGGGTAATGTGGGAAGCATGCGTTCGGCAGGGGTGGAGTTCGATCGCGACCGTCTAACCCCATCCCCACCCCAACCCTCCCCTTGAAGGGGAGGGAGCGGCCGCGCTTCACCTTGTCATCGACAGGTTCTGTCCAGTCGCAGAATCAGAAGGCCAGCGAGTACTGCGCGCCGAGGATCCACACGCTGGAGTCGTACTCGCCCGTCACCCGGCCACGGCCCAGCGCAGCCTGGTTGTTGTCGATTTTCGTCTTGGGCACGTAGAGGTAGGCGGCGCCGAGATCCACCGTGGAGCCCTTGGCCACCGTCCATTGGCCGCCGACGGTGAACCAGGTACGGTCGTTGTCGGGCAGCGACACCAGCCGGCGCTCCTTGTCCTTCACCGGCGTCTGGTCGTAGGCGATGCCCATCTTCAGCTTCCAGGCGTCGTTGAGCCGGTAGTTGGCACCGAGGGCGACGCGCCAGGTGTCCTTGAATTCGGTATCCAGCGTCTGCACCGTCACGCCGTTGAGCGGGCCGGAGGTGCGCACGATGTCGACCTGCTTGATCTTGCTCCAGCCGGTCCAGGAAATATCGCCCAGCAGTTCCCACTGGCTGTCGAGCTTGTGCACCGCGCTCAGGATGAAGGTGTCGGGCAGTTCCACCTTGGCTTCGGCCTTGCCGGAAGTCAGCGCCGCGCTCGCCCCCGCAGCCGGCCCCTTGACCTTGAGGTCGCCTTCCAGCGTGTGCTCGATCGAAGAACGATAGGAAATGCCCAGCCGGGTCGCCTCCGACAGCTTGAACAACGCGCCGACGTTCCAGCCCCAGGCGTCGGAATCGGCGTCGAGTATCGCGTGGGTCATGGACACCGGCAGCGAGATCACCGCCGCTGCGCGCTCGTATTCGACCTCCATGCGCTGCCAGCTGAAGCCGGCGCCGATCGAAACGCTGTCGTTGATGCGCCAGGCGATGGAGGGGTTGATGTTGTAGGTCTTGATGTCGAACTTGATGGAATGCGCCGCGCCCACCCAGTCGTCATCGTATTCGGTGATCAGGCCGAAGGGCGCGCCGAGGCCGACGCCCAGATAGACATCCTTGTTCAGCGCCCACGACAGGTAGCCGTTGGGCAGCGCCGCCCACGAGCCGGCGTCGTCGCCGTCGCCGCGGAAGGGGCCGGTGGCGGTGGAGCCCTTGTCCTTGTACTCGAAGACCGGCCGCACCAGCGACATCCCGACCGAGAGTTCGCGCGCTTGCAGCTCGGTCATGCCAGCCGGGTTGAAGAAGATGGTGCTGGCGTTCTCGGCCACCGCAGCCGAACCGGCATAGGCGTTGCCGATGCCGCTGGCGTTCTGCTCGAGCAGCTGGAAGCCGGCGGCGCAGGCCGCGCCCGATGTCATCGACAACAGGGCAGCGGAAAGCAGGCGTGCAATCTTTTTCTGTTGCATCGGTGTCGTCTCCTCCTGGTCGGGTATCGCTACCCTGGCGCACCGGGATGTCTCCCCCGGTCGTCGAAATTGCGCGGGCACCTGCGCCGGCAGCGCCCGCGCCACTGCTTATTCCATGGGTATCGGCCGCTTGTTGCCGGACTGGTCCATCGCCACGTAGGTCAGCTTGGCCTCCGTAACCTTCACCACGAAAGGGTTCTCGTGGCCGCGCTCGGCATAGACCTCGACATCCACCGTCACCGAGGTGCGGCCGGTGGCGACCACCTTGGCGTAGAAGCTCACGAGGTCGCCCACCGACACCGGCTGCTTGAACACGAAGGAATTCACCGCCACGGTGGCGACCCGCGACTTGGCGCGGCGATTGGCCGGAATGGCGCCGGCGATGTCCACCATGGACATGATCCAGCCGCCGAACACGTCGCCGGAGGGATTGAGGTCGCCCGGCATCGGCACCACGCGCAGCGTGAGGTGCTTGTCGTCGGGCAGGGAGATGGGATCGAGGGAGGGGGAGGTCATGATTGTTCCTGTTATGTGGTTGCGGCACCCGCATTTTGCTGCGCCGCACCAAGCCCGCCAATCCGTAAATCGCGCATCTCGCGGTAACGCAGCGGGCCTCCGGTCCAGGGCGCGAAGCCGGTACCGAAGATGATGCCGGCATCGGCCAGATCGGTATCGGCGACCACGCCCTCGGCGACGCAGCGCTGCGCGGCGGCCAGCAGCGGCGCCAGCACGCGCTCGACCAGCCCTTGCGGCGTCTCGGCCTGAGCGCCGCGGTCGGCGATGCGGCCGTCCTGCCAGCGGTAATAGCCCTGCCCGCTCTTGCGGCCGAGATGCCCCGCCTCGACCAATGCGAGGAGGAGCGGAGGCGGCGTCGCACCCTGCCCGGCCAAAGCCTTGCCGGCGGCCACCGCGATGTCCAGCCCGACGGTATCGACCAGTTCCACCGGCCCCATCGGCATGCCGAAGGCGACCAGCGCGGCATCCACCGTCGCCGGCGCCATGCCCTCCTCCACGCAGCGCAGCGCTTCCAGCATGTAGGGACCGAGCACCGCATTGACCAGGAAGCCGGGCGCGCTCTTCACCGGCAGCGGCAACTTGTCGATGCGGCGCACGAAGGCGGCGGCGCGGGCGAGCGCGGTAGCGTCGGAGGCGGCGCCCTGCACCACCTCGACCAGCGGCATCATCGCCACCGGGTTGAAGAAGTGGATGCCGACCAGCCGCGCCGGATTCGCCAGCGCGGTGGCGATGTCTTCCAGCCTGAGGCTGGAGGTGTTGGTCGCCAGCACCGCGTCCGGCCGCGCGCGGCGTTCGATGTCGGCGAACAACGCGCGCTTGGCGTCGAGGTTCTCGAAGATCGCCTCGATCACCACGTCCGCGCGAGCGACGCCGTGCCCCCGCGGATCGGGGATCAGCCGGTCGAGCGCGAAACGCACCAGGCGGCGGTCGCCGCGCAGCTTCCGCTCGAAGAGCTTGGCGGCGCGCGCGATCGCCGGGGCGATGCGTTCCACCGTCTGGTCCTCCAGCGTCACCGTCATGCCGGCGAGTGCGCACACCGCGGCGATGTCGCCACCCATGACGCCGGCGCCGACCACATGCACATGGCGCGGTGCGAATTCGACTTCCTTGCCGAATCCCTTCAGCCGCTCCTGCAGGAAGAACACCCGGATCAGGTTCTGGGTGGTCGGCGAGGCGAAGATCGTCTCCAGCGACGCGGGATCGCCCGCCGGCACCGCCAGCGCGTCGCCACCGTGCTTCGCCCAGATGTCGATGATGGCGTAGGGCGCCGGATAGTGTTCGCGCCTCGCCTTGGCGGCGGTCTGCTTGCGCGCCTTGGCCGCAACGACGCCCTTCAGCGGACCGTTCATCAGCCGCGCCGGCAGCGGCGGGCGGTGCCGCGGCTGGCCGGACGTCACCAGCACCCGCGCGGCGTTCTCCATCACCCGCGGCGGCACGCAGTCGTCGGCGAGGCCGAGGCGGCGCGCCTTCTTCGCATCCACGCCCTTGCCGGTGAGCATCATGTCGAGCGCCGCGGCCGGGCCGATCAGCGCCGGCAGCCGCTTCATGCCGCCCCAGCCGGGCACGATGCCCAGCATCACCTCGGGCAGCGCGAGCTTCGTCCCCGGCTCATCGACCACGATGCGGTAGCGGCAGGCGAGCGCCAGTTCCAGGCCCCCGCCCATGCAGTGGCCGCGGATCAGCGCCAGCGTCGGGCAGGAGAGCGCGGCGAGGCGCTCGAACAGGGTCCAGCCGCGGCCGACCAGTTCGCGCGCGGCGTCCGCGCTGCCGAGGCGGGTGAATTCCTCGATGTCGGCGCCGGCGATGAAGCCGGCCGCCTTGGCCGAGGCGATCACCAGCGCCGCCGGCGGGTTCGCTTCGAGCGCGCCGAGCACGCCGTCGAATTCGTCGAGCACCGCGCGCGACAGGGTGTTGGTGGCGGCGCCGGCCTTGTCCAGCCACAGCCAGGCGATGCCGTCGCCGCCGCGCTCGATGCGCCAGTGCTGCCAGGCGGTCTGATGGATTTCCGATAGGGCGTTCATAGCGGTATGCGCCGAGCCGTCTCAAGCATGCCGCCGCCCCCTTGGGGGGGTGAAACGGGGGTTTCACGGCGCCCCGCGCCGTGCCTGTCGAACGGGCCTGCTGTGCAAAGCCAACCCTCCGCGAACACAGTGAGCGTGGGGGTTGTCATCTCAGCGCCTCCACCAGCATCGCGCCGCCCTGCCCGCCACCGATGCAGATGCTGGCGATGCCGCGCCCGCCGCCCTGGCGGCGCAGCACGTTCAGCAGATGCAGCACGATGCGCGCGCCGCTGGCGCCGACCGGATGGCCGAGCGCCACCGCGCCGCCATCGACGTTGAGCCGATCCGCCGCCGGCGCACCCGGCGCATCGCAGCCGAACTGTTCGCGGCAGTAGTCGTTGTCGTCGAGCGCACGCAGGCAGGCGATCACCTGCGCGGCGAAGGCTTCGTTGATCTCCCAGGCGGCGAGGTCGCGCGGCGCGAGGCCGTGGCGCGCCAGCAACGGCAGCGCCGCGTGCACCGGGCCCAGCCCCATCTGCTCCGGCGCAAGCCCGGCCCATTCGCTGTCGACGATGCGCCCGAGCGGCTGCAGGCCGTGGCGTTCCACTGCCTCGGTCGAGGCCAGCACCAGCCAGGCGGCGCCGTCGGTGATCTGCGAGCTGTTGCCGGCGGTGACGCGGCCGTAGCGCTTGTCGAAGAAGGGCTTGAGCTTGGCGAGATTGGCCGGCGAGGAATCGCGCCGCACGCCGTCGTCGCTGGCGTACACCGTGCCGTCGCGGGCTATCAGCGGCACGATCTCGCCGTCGAAGCGGCCGGCGTCCTGCGCAGCGGCGACGCGGCGGTGGCTCTCGGCGGCGTAGGCGTCCATCTCGTCGCGCGAGATGCCGAACTTCCACGCCAGATTCTCGGCGGTCTGGCCCATCAGCTGGCCGACGACCGGATCGGTCAGGCCTTTCATGATGGCGATCACCGGCGCCAGGTAGGCCGGGCGGAAGCGGCGCAGCGCGGCGACCTTCTGCCCGGCCGTCTTCGCCGCGTACCAGCCGGCCAGCCAGCGCACCATCGCCTCGGAAAAAAGCAGCGGCGCACGCGACAGCGCATCGACGCCGCCCGCCAGCACCAGCTGCGAACGCCCGGCGCGGATGTTGGTGAGCGCAGAATCCAGCGCCTGCATGCCGCTGGCGCAGTTGCGCATCACCGTCCAGCCCGGCACCTGCAAGCCGCAGCCCATGCGCAGCGCCACCACGCGGCCGATGTTCACCTCGTCCGGCGAGGGGCTGGCGCAGCCGAGGATGACCTCGTCGAGCTGGTCAGGCGCGAAGCGCTGGCGGGCGAGCAAGGCGCTGCCGGCCGCGGTGGCGAGGTCGGCCGCGGCGAACGGCCCCGGCGCGTTCTTCGCCTTGAGGAAGGGCGTGCGCGCGCCGTCGATGATGAAGACGTCGGCGCTCACGCCACCGCCCTCACCTTGGGCGCTTCAGGCTGGGCGGCCTTCATGCCGAGGTCGAAAGGGAAATCGTCCACCCGGATCACCTTGTCGCGCAGTTCGCCACGGCGCTGCAGCAGCGCGAATTCGTCGGCGTCGATGATGCCGGCCGCGCGCGCCTTCACCCACAGCGCATCGACACCGCCGCCGACCAGCACGCCCGGTTGGAAGCGGCCTTCGCGCTGCGCCTGCTTGACCTTGGCCTCGACCGGCTCGGCGGCGATGGTCGCCGCCAGCGCGGCTTCGAGCGCGCCCAGCGGTTCTTCGGTGTCGGCCGGCAGATGCACCACCGAAGTCAGTCGGTCGCGCGTCGCCGAGGGTTCGATCAGCCGCTTCGCCACCTGGTGGCCGAGTTCGTCCGACGGTACCACGTAGGGCCGGCCGAGCGGGAACACCACCAGCCGGCGCAGCAGCGTAGCAAAGACGCGGTTGGGGAAGTTGGCGATCACGCCCTCGAAGGCGTTCTGCGCGCGGAACATGCAGTCCCAGATCGCCCAGTGCATCAGCGGCGCGTCTTCCTGCTGGCGGCCTTCGGCCTCGTAGCGCTTGAGCGTGGCCGAGGCGAGGTACATCAGCGACAGGATGTCGCCCAGCCGGGCGGAGAGCTTTTCCTTGCGCTTGAGCGCGCCGCCCATGGTGCCCATCGAGATGTCGGCAAGGAAGGCGAAGGCAGCGGAGAAGCGGGTGAGCTGCTGGTAGTAGCGGCGGGTTTCCGGCGCCACGTCCACCGGCACGCCGACGAAGTGCGAACCGGTCAGGCCCATCACCAGCGCGCGCACGCCGCTGGAAACCGTGTAGCCGACGTGGCCCCAGAAGGCACGGTCGAAGGCCTCGAGCTTGCCCTGCTGGGCGGCGTGCATTTCGTCCAGCACATAGGGATGGCAGCGGATCGCGCCCTGGCCGAAGAGGATGAGACTGCGCGTCAGGATGTTGGCGCCTTCCACCGTGATGCCGACCGGAATCTGCTGGTAGGCGCGGCCGAGGAAGTTCTGCGGGCCGAGGCAGATGCCCTTGCCGCCGATGACGTCCATGCCGTCGTTCACCGTCTGGCGGGCGCGCTCGGTGACGTGGTACTTGACGATGGCCGACACCACCGAGGGCTTTTCGCCGAGGTCGATGGCGCCGGCGGTCATCACCCGCGCGGCGTCGCTCAGGTAGGTGTTGGCGCCGATGCGGGTGAGCGCTTCTTCCACGCCCTCGAAGCGGCCGATGGCGGTCTTGAACTGGTAGCGCACCCGGGCGTAGGCGCCGACGGCGCGCGCGGTGAGCTGCTGCATGCCGGTGTTGGAACCGGGCAAGGAGATGCTGCGGCCGGCGGCGAGGCACTCCATCAGCATGCGCCAGCCCTGGCCGGCCATCTGCGGCCCGCCGATGATGAAATCCAGCGGCATGAAGACATCGCTGCCGCGGATCGGCCCGTTCATCCACACCGCATTGAGCGGGAAGTGACGGCGGCCGATATCGACACCCGGGTGGTCGTGCGGCACCAGCGCGCAGGTGATGCCGAGGTCTTCCTCGCTGCCCAGCAGGTGGTCCGGATCGTACAGCCGGAAGGCGAGGCCGAACACGGTGCACACCGGGGCCAGCGTGATGTAGCGCTTGTCGAAGGACACGCGCATGCCGAGCACCTCGCGCCCCTGCCACGGGCCCTTGCAGACCACGCCGGCGTCCGGAATCGACGCCGCATCCGAGCCGGCCCACGGACTGGTCAGCGCGAAGGCCGGGATCTCCAGCCCTTTGGCCAGCCGCGGCAGGTAGTGCTGCTTCTGCTCCGGCGTGCCGTAGTGCAGCAGCAGTTCGGCCGGACCGAGCGAGTTGGGCACCATCACGCTCACCGCCGGCGCGGAAGAACGGGTCGACAGCTTGGTGATGACCTGCGAATGGGCGAAGGCGGAGAAGCCCTTGCCGCCGTATTCCCTGGGAATGATCATGCCGAGGAAGCCGCGGTCCTTGATGAACTGCCACACCGGCGCCGGCATGTCCTGCAGCTGGGTGGCTTCCCAATCCTTGACCAGATGGCAGAGCTGCTCGGTGTCCTCATCGAGGAAGGCCTGCTCCTCGGCGGAAAGCTTCGGCCAGGGGTAGGCCGCCAGCCGGTGCCAGTCGGGACGGCCGGCGAAAAGTTCGCCCTCCCACCACACCGTACCGGCTTCGAGCGCATCGCGCTCGGTCTGCGACATCGCCGGCAGCGCGCGGCGGAAAGCCTTGAAGATGTTCGCCGTCAGCAGCGCGCGCCGCAGCGGCACCACCAGGAACAGGGCCATCACCACGCTGAAGGCGCCGAGCACCGCCACCGCCACCGGCATGGACCAGCCGCCCGCCCACGCGAGCGCCGCCAGCCATGCCCACCCTGCCACCAGCCAGGCAAAAAGTGGCGCTCGCCCGTAGGCGAGCGCGCCTGCCAAGGGAGGGAGGGAAACCAGGAACCACCAGATCATCGTTGTCTCCTTCGTGAGGCGCCGCGGTCTTGCGCCACGGTCGCACTGGAATGTGAAGCTGTTCGCCGCCGGCGGGCGGCCGTTCAGCGCCTCATGCCGCTTCCCGGCCGCCCGCCGGCGTCTGGGCGAGGGCGGAGAAATCCGCCAGCGGTGCGCGCAGGCCGCCCAGCAGGAAGGACATCAGCCGTGGCAGCAGGCGCTGCGGATCGGCATCGTCGAAATGGCCGGCGAAGAGCTGCAGCGCGTCGGTGCCGGCGATCGAGTAGGACATCGCCCCCATCATGAAATGGAAGCGCCACAGGATTTCCTCGCGCGGCACCTCGGGCAGCGCGCGGTAGAGCGCATCGAGAAAGCGGTGCACCGCCTCGGCGTATTCCTCGGCGAGGAACTGGCGGACGAAGGCGTTAGGTTCCGTGTAGGTGCGGCCGAGCAGGCGCATGAAGGTGTGGCCGCCGTTTTCGGTGTCCGCCGCCAGCACCAGCGCCGTGCCGAAAAAAGCTTCGACGATGCGGCTGGGCTTGAGCGGCGCGCCGTTCGCTTCCGCCTCCAGACGATCGAGCGCGGCAAGGCGCTGGCGGTTGAGTTCGGTCAGGCGGCGGCGGAAGACTTCCTGGATCAACGCGTCCTTGCTACCGAAGTGGTAGTTCACTGCGGCCAGATTAGCCTTGGCGGCGGTGGTGATCATGCGCATCGAGGTGGCCTCGAAACCGTGCTCGACGAACAGGGCTTCGGCCGCATCGAGGATGCGGTCGCGGGTCTCGGGAGCAGGCGGACGGTCGGCTGGGTTCATCTTGAAACGCTCAATTCAAACAGTTGTTTTAATCATACGTTTCATTGATGAGCTGTCAAGGGGAATTTATCGAGCCGGACGCTCCCCTGTGGTGCCCCCGCCTGGCCTAAAGTAGCGCTGCAGCGAGGATCAGGAGCATCGGCTTGCCATTTCAGCCTCATCCTTCGTATTAGCCGCCTACCTCATACCAGCGGTGTTGCGCCCCCACCCTGCTCTACTCCGGTTCGTTGGCCCACCCGATGACAACTTCACCCTCCCCACCGCCCCCCGAGCTCCTCGTCATGTCGCAGCATGAAGTCCAACGCAAGCTCGGACGCTGCCTCATCCGCCTTCAGCAATATGAATGTCTGGCGAAAGCGCTAGTGACCGCGGGAAAGATCGAAGGACCTGTCAGCGCCATTGAGAACATCCAGGCACAACGCAGAGCTGCGGCCGCCAGACAGACGTTGGGGCAGTTGGTTGGCACGCTGACCGACGCCACCGTCGTGCCGGTGCGCCCGGAGTCAGCTTCCTCAGCAGAGGACTCCAAGTTCGCAAACCTGACCGAAGCTTGGGTCCATATGGACTTCTCGCTTGAGGTGGGTGGAGATAAACATACGCAAATCGTCACCGAATTGAGCCGCCTGGTCGAACTACGTAACCGGCTGGTTCATCACTTCATCCAGGACCATGACATCTGGACCGAACAGGGCTGCTTGTCCGCACAGGCACAACTGGACCGGAGCTTTGAACAGATCGACCAACGCTATCAAGAACTTCGCACTTGGGCACAATCCATAATCGCAGCAAAGCAACGCTTGGCAGCGTTTGCAGCAACCAAGGTCTTTGACAATCTGATTCACGGAATAGGGCCCGACGGAGCCGTCGATTGGTCCGGTTCGACCATCGTCCTCTTGCTCAGAGAGGCTGAAGCCCGGTTTGCGCGCAACGGTTGGGCACTGCTCGCCGACGCCACCAAGCTCATTCAAGCAGAAAGCCCCGACCACACTCCGCAGCGTTATGGCTGTCAGACTTGGCGGCAGGTTCTCCATGAATCCGGTCTGTTCTCGATCCGGAAAGAAGTCATCGGCAACGGGCGTCCGAACATAATCTGGTTCCAGTCACGGTAAGTTAGGGAGCCTCGCGCTTGAAGTTGCCCTCTGGAAACGCTTGCCGGGATTCCCGCCAACAACGTTGCCACCCGCACCCGGGCCGCATAGCCCTTACTCCCTGTGGAGGACATTATTCACATTCCGCCCCACCTCCAGCCTACGCTGTCGCACGTTTGACATATGTCCTGCGGATCATCCGGCCACCTTCCCACTCTGGACCCCGGCCCGATGAAATCCGTCAAACAATTCAAGCTGCGCGCCGCCGCGGCTGCCGTCACCCTGGTCCTCACCAGCTTCGCCGGCGCCGCCAGCGCGCTCGAATTCCAACTCGCCGGCACATACGCCACCGGGCTTTCGCACCTCGAATCCTCCGGCGAAACCGCCGCGCTGCGTAATGACCGGCTCTATGTCACCAACGCCAAGGACGTCTCGCTCGACATCGTCGATGTCGTCGACCCGGCGGCGCCGAAGCTCATCAAACGGGTCGATCTCAAGGCTTATGGCGCCGGCGTGAACAGCGTCGCGGTGTCGTCCAAGAACCTGGTCGCGGTGGCGCTGCAGGCGCAGAAGAAGACCGACGCCGGCACCATCGTGTTCCTGACCCCCGACGGCACCGTCAAGCGCACCGCCACGGTCGGCTCGCTGCCCGACATGGTCACCTTCACCCACGACGGCCGCCGCCTGCTGGTCGCCAACGAGGGCGAGCCGGACTGCTACGGCAGCGGCTGCACCGATCCGGAAGGCTCGGTCAGCATCATCGACGTGATCCCGATGAAGCCAGAACTCGCGGTGCGCACGGTGAACTTCGCCGGCGTGCCGCTGCCGGCCGGCGTACGCATCTTCGGGCCGGGCGCCACCCCGGCGCAGGATCTCGAACCGGAATACATCGCCGTCAGCGAGGACGACCGCAAGGCCTATGTCACGCTGCAGGAGAACAACGCGATCGCGGTGATCGACATCGACAGCGCGCGCGTCACCGAGATCCGTGCGCTCGGCTACAAGGACTTCAACGTCGCGCCGCAACTCACGGTCCATGAATTGAAGGATCTGCCCCTGGCCGGCACCACCGCCGCCGGCCAGAGCATCGCGCTCGGCGGCTTCTCCGGGCTGCATTTCGAAGGCCGCAGCGCCGACGGCAGGCTGCGCTTCATCACCCACACCGACCGCGGCCCCAACGGCGAGCCCACCGGCATCAACCGTCCCTTCCTGCTGCCCGACTTCAGTCCGCGCCTGGTGCGGCTGACGCTGGACCCGGCGACCGGCGCGGTCGAACTCGGCGAACAGATCCTGCTGCGTCGCGGCGACGGCAGCCCGCTTTCCGGCCTGCCCAACACCGCCGTTTCCGGCAACGCGAACGCAGCCTACAACGACGAGGTGCCGGTCGACCTGCGCGGCAACGTGCTGCCGGTCGACCCGCTCGGCGGCGACTTCGAAGGCATCGCGGTCGATGCCGACGGCTCGTTCTGGCTGGCCGACGAATACCGCCCTGCGATCTACCACTTCGATGGCAGCGGCCGCCTGCTCGACCGCTTCGTGCCCGCCGGCACCGCCACCGCGGCCGGCAAACCCGCCGGCCATTTCGGCACCGAGGCGCTGCCGGCGGTGCTCGCCCAGCGCCGCCAGAACCGCGGCTTCGAGGCCATCGTGCTGCAGGACGGCAAGCTCTACGCCTTCGTGCAGAGCCCGCTGCGCAACCCGGCCAGCCTCGCCAACAGCGCGCTCAACGCGATGAAGAACGTGCGCGTGGTGGAATTCGACCCCGCCACCGGCGCCACCCGCCAGTTCATCTACATCATGGACAACCCGGCCAGCACCGGCGCCGACGACACCCGCGCCGACAAGATCGGCGACGCCGCGGCGCTGCCCGGCGGCGGCTTCCTGGTGGTGGAACGCGACGACGACGCCCGTCCGGACGACGCGCCCGCCACCATCACCAAGAAGGTCTACGCCTTCAACCTGACCGGCGCCACCGACATCAGCAGCAAGGACATGCTCTACACCGTCGGCGGCGTCAGCAAGTCGCTCGACCAGATGACGGCGAGCGAGCTGTCGTCGGTCGGCGTCAAGCCGGTCGCCAAGGTGGTGCATGTCGATCTCGCCACCGCCGGCTACAACGCGGTCGAAAAGGTCGAAGGCCTGGCGGTGATCGACGCCGACACCATCGCGCTGATCAACGACAACGATTTCGGCGTCGCCCAGATCAGCATCGACGCCGCCACCGGCAGCTACACCCTGGCGCCGGGCTACACGCCGGAACCAGTGCAGCTCGGCATCCTGCGCACTGGCGGCCTGGACGCCTCGGACAAGGACAACGTCGCCAACATCCGCAACTGGCCGGTGCGCGGCATGTACCAGCCGGACGCCATCGCCAGTTACAGCGTCGGCGGCCAGCGCTACCTGGTCACCGCCAACGAGGGTGATGCCCGCGACTACCCCGGCTTTGCCGAGGAAGTGCGCGCCAAGAGCATCAAGGCCAACTATCCCAACCTGCCGGAAGTCGCCGACGACCTGCAACTCGGCCGCCTCACCGTGACCAGCGTGCCGCCGGCCGGCGGCGTGCCCTACGTGTTCGGCGCCCGCTCGTTCTCGATCTGGAACGCCGCCACCGGCGCCCAGGTGTGGGATTCCGGCAGCGAACTCGAAGTGCGCAGCGCCGCCGCCTTCCCGAAGAACTTCAACAGCAACAACGACGAGAACAACTTCGACAACCGCTCCGACAACAAGGGGCCAGAACCCGAAGGCGTCGCCGTCGGCACCATCGACGGCCGCAGCTACGCCTTCGTCGGCCTGGAGCGCATCGGCGGCGTGATGGTGTACGACGTCACCCAACCGGCCGCGCCAGCCTTCGTGCAGTACCTGCACTCGCGCAGCTTCGCCGGCGGCGAAGTGGGCCCGGACAGCGGCCCGGAGATCATCCGCTTCATCCCCGCCAAGGACAGCCCGACCGGCAAGCCGATGGTGGTGGTGGCGAACGAGATCAGCGGCACGGTGAATCTGTGGAGCGTGGGCGCCGGCGAATAAGCCACCCGCAGCTGCCAGCAACGACGGCGATCCCGGCAACGGGGTCGCCGTCGTGCTTTGCAGGGAAAGCCGCCTCAGCGGCTCCCGGTTGCCTCCGCCGTGGTCACTGCGGCGGCTTCGTCCAGATGGTCGAGGCTGCTGCGGGCATCCCCGTCCAGCCCTTGCAGGCCACGCATCCGGTTGCGCATTTCGCTGCCGATCTCGCGTACGTCCTGCTCGCTGCGGATCACCCGCGGCGTGATCATCACCAGCAGTTCGGTGCGCACCGTGCCGACGGCGGTCGAACCGAACAAGTTGCCCACCACCGGCAGGTCGTGCAGCCAGGGGATGCCCTGGCGGTCGCGCGTCTTGTTGTCGCGGATCAGGCCGCCGAGCACGATGGTCTCGCCCGAGCGCACCGACACGCGGCTGACCACCTGGCGCTGGTTGAAGGCACGCTGGCCGGTGGCCGAGTCGGTCTCGCCGACGTCGGTGATCGCCTGGTTCACGTCCAGCCCCACCATGTCGCCCGCATTGACCGACGGCGTCACCGCGAGCAGCACGCCTGTGTCCTTGTACTGGATCGAACTGGTGGTGGTGCCGCCGTCGGTGACGGTGGTCGACGAGCGGATCGGCTGCTGGTCGCCCACCTGGATGGTCGCGGTATGGTTGTCCTGCACCATCACCGTCGGGTTGGACAGCACGTTGAGCAGCGACTTGGTGGCCAGCATGTTGAGCACCGCGCGCACCGAACCCGCGGGGTTGATCACCGAATAGAAGAAGCCCTGCCCGGTGTTGGCGAGGGCGCCGCTGGTGTTGTTGCTGAGCTGGCCCGATCCGCTCCAGCCATCGCGCAAGGTGTTCTGGAAATACCACTGCAGGCCGTAGCGGAGTTCGTCCGACAGCGTGACCTCGACGATGCTGGCTTCGATCAGCACCTGGGTGGGCGCCACGTCCAGGCGGCGCAGCGCGGCCTCGATGCGGCGGTACTCGCGGCGGTTGGCGTGGATCAGCAATGCGTTGTTGCGGTTGTCGGCCACCACCCGGATGTGCTCGCCCATGTCAACCTGGGTTACCGCGGCGGCGCCGCCCGCCGTTCCGGTACCGGTGCCGCCGACCGCCGCCATGGCGCCGAAACCGGTGCCGCCACTTCCAGTGCCGCCACTTCCAGTGCCGGCGCTGCCGCTGGTGGCGACCGCGCTGCCGACGCTGGCCTGCACGCCGCGGCCGAGCCCGGGCGCGACACCGGTCGCCTGCACTCCGCCCACGGCCGTGGTGCCATAGAGGCCATTGAGCAGATCGGCGAGATGCCGAGCCGAGCCGTTCTGCACGGGATACACGTAGAGCTGGCCGTCGGCGTCGCCGTCGCCGGACTGGTCCAGCCGTTCGATCCAGGTCTTCATCTGCTCCAGGTAGTGCGCGCGCGGCGTCACCACCAGCAGGGCATTGAGCCGCTCGATCGCCATGACCCGCACCAGCCCGGCGAGCGGCCCCGCCCCGTCGCCGTCCTTCGCTTCGCCCGCGGCGCGTTCGCGGGCATTGGCCGCACCCCTTGCGCCACGCGCTGGCGCCGGGTTTGCCGCATTCGTGCCGCCCGAGCCGCCGGATTGCGCCGGCGTCGTGACAGGCGCGGCGATCGAAGAGCTGCCGAGCAGCGCCTTCAGCGCGGCCTCGACATCGCGCGCCGAACCATGATCGAGCGGAAAGAGCCCGACCGACATGCCCTTGAGGAAATCGACATCGAAGGTGTTGATGATCTCCAGCCAGCCGTCGATCTGGTTGCGCGTGCCGGACAGCATCAGCAGGTTGCGCACCGTATCCACCCGCAACAGCGACTCCGCGCTGGCGACCGGGCGCAGGATCTCGGCCATCTCGGCCGCGCCGATGTAGCGCAGCGGCACGATGACGGCGCCGCCGCCGGCCGCCCGCGCGTCGGCCCGCCGGACCAGCGGCACCGCGCCCGCCATCGCCTCGGCCTTGCCGATGCGGTAGCGGCCGGAAGCGTCGGCCACCATCGCCATGCCGTTGGCCTGCAGCGCGGATTCCAGCAGCGACAACACCTGATCGCGCGGCACCGGCCCTTGGGTGTGGAGCGTCAGCTCGCCGGCCAGCGGCGTCACCAGCGCATAGTCCAGCCTGAGCAGGTCGCCGAGGATGGCGTGCACCACTTCGGTCACCGGCGCCTGCTCGAAATGCAGGGCCACCGCCGTGCCTTGCGCGCTGACCGAGCTGCGCGCCGACGGTGTCGCGATCATCACGTCGCTCCCTTTCGTCAGGACGGGCGCGCTGCGCTCGGTCTCCGGGGATATGGGTGCGGCCGGCGGCGCGACGACTGCCGGCGGACGGGACTGGCGGGCGACGGCAGCGGCGCTGCCGTCCAGCACGGTCGGATCGGTGGCGCAGGCGGCCAGGGGCAGGACGAGCGCGAGACAGGCGGCTTTGCTGGGATTCATCCGGTGCGGGGTGTCGGTTGGGTGGATCGGGGGTCAGTTGGCGGCCGCCTGCCGGCGGGCCTGGCGGCGGGCACGGCGCGCGGCGGCGGTGTCGTCGTCGGCCGCGGGGGGCGCATCGCTTGCCTTTGCGGCCGCGCCGGGCGAAGGCGGCGGTGTTTGCGGCGTGGTGGTGGCGGCCGCCACCGGTTCTGCGGGTTTCTGCACCGCGTGTTCCATGAAGAGATCCTGTCCGGGGAGTTCGCCGCGGGAGAAACGGGCCGTGCGGCCGTCGCTGCCCTGCAGCACCCAGCCATCGATCTGCTCCCCGGCACGCACGCGCCGGACCCTGTCGCCGTGGGCGAGGAGCGCGACCGTGGCCTGACCGCTGCCCAGCAAGCCGACCAGGCGGAAGTCCTGGAAGGACGGCGCGCCGCCGTTGCCGGTAGCCGCGCTGCGCGTGGGACTGAACAGGGGGCGTTCGGTGATGGCCTGCACCACGGCGGCATCCGGCGCCGGCTGCGTGGGCGATTGCGGTGCCAGGGCCGCGGCATCGGGCGGGAGCGGCGCCGGCTCCGGCCACGCCGGCGCCCCCAGCCAGTAGGCCAGCAGGCCGGCCGCCAGGGCGAGGTTCGCCAGCACCAGCACAAGGCGTGGCGGCAGCCGGACATCCCCGCCGCCGCTGCGCAAGCGCCGGCCCGACACGCTCGCTGGACGCCCCTCCTGTCGCTGAAGATGCTCCCTTTCGGGCGGCCGGGCGGGGGCGCTCATGGCACGCGCCTCAGCACGCTGAAACGTGCCTGCACCGTCAGCCGGCCGCCATCGCCGGCACGACTGCGCTGACGCTGGATGCCAAGGCTGTCGATGAAGATCGCGGGCGCCTGCCCCGACTGCGTCTGCACCGCCAGCAGCATCTGCCGCAACTGGCCAATTTCGGCTTCCAGCGTCATCGACACCGGCACGTCCTCCAGGTCTGCCTGGCGCTTGCCCGTCCCGATCTGGCTGTTGATCACGCCGACGCCCGCCGCCTCGGCCGCCGCCCGCAGCCGTTGCTGCAGGTCGGTGCCGATGCGGTCGCCGCTCATGGTCACGGGGTAGGCGAAGCGGTCCAGCGCGGCGGTCGCCGCCGCCGCGGCCTGCTCCACCGCGGCCGCCGATTCGCGCAAGCCCGCCAGCCGGGCGTAGCGCGGCGCCACCGCCTCCTGCACTTCCCCGGCTTCGCGCCCCCGCTCGGCGACCAGCAACCCGGCGAAGACAGCGATCACCACCACGCCGGCAAGCGTGCCGAACACGCTGAGATGGGCCGGCCGCAACGCCGCCTTGCCGGGCACCTTCATCGCTCCGCCCCCTGTCCCAGCCTGAACTCGATGGCAAAACTCTCGCGCCCGGTGGCGCGGTCGCGCGCGATCGCGGAGGGCGAACGCAAGTCATGGAAATCGGGCTGGGCGCCGAGCGTTTCCATCAATCCGGCGGCGTTGTCGGCCAGGCCGCCGAGAACGACGGTGTCGCCACGCAGCTCCAGCCGGGTCAGGTGGGCGCTGTCGGGCAGCAGCTGCGACAGGCGGCCGAGCAAGGCCACCGGGTCGGGGCGGGCGGCGGCGTAGGCTGTCACCGTCTGCAACTGGAGGTTGGCCCTGCCGAATGCGTCGCGGGTGGCGACGATGGGCGCCACCGCCTGCGTCAGCGCATCCAGCCGGGCCTGTGCCTCCTGCGCCTGTCGTTGTGCCTGCAGCGCGGGCGAGGCCGCGAGCGCGCCGGCGAGGAACACCGCGGCGCCGATCAGGGCCTGCGTCTGGCGGTGGCGCCGGCGCGTGCGCGCGTAGCGGTGCGCTTCCGCATAGCCCTGGAGCACCACGAAGGGCGGGCCGCCCGCCCAGACTTCCAGTTCGGCGCCCCCGCCCTGCGCATCGCCCGCACGGGCCGCGGCGATGCATTCCGCGACGTGCGCCTTCGCTGCCATCGCCAGTTCGACCCGCAACTGCCCACCTGCCACCTCGGTGCGGTAACCCCAGGCGGTCGCATCAACCCCGAAGGGGGTCGTCGCCTGCACTGCCAGCAACACCGCCTGCCGCAGTTCGGCGGAGGACAGCGGCGGCAGCAGCAGGGACTGCTGCAACACCTTCTCCTCGGGCAACAGCAGCGCACAGGCACGCCCGGCAGCGCCGGCAGCGGGCCAGATGCGCTCGCCGCCTTCCGGCAGCCTCAGGCGCACCGCCTCGGCGGGCAGCAGACGGGTGAAGAAGGGCCGGTCCAGCGCCTCACGCCAGCCCAGGCGCCAGAGCCCGGCGAGCCGGCGCAGATCCAGTCCGAAGAGATCGTAGGGATTGCGGTCGGCGGTCATGGTGCGGCCGGTGGCGAAAGGGGAAGGAAGCGGACCGGCTCGGCGGCCACCGTCTGCCAGGGCGCGCCGCCGGCATCGGGTGCGGCGACGATCCAGCGGCCTCGCACCGCGCGCAGCTCGCCGACGGGCACCTCGACCTCGACATGCAGGACGCTGCCGACACCGCCCTGGTCGAGAAAGGCCGGGTCGAGCGCGGTCAAGTCCATGCTGCGGTCGCCGGCATCGCGTGCCGCAGCGATCCGCCCCGCGAGGCCGTGGTTGCCGCCGGCGAGGATCGCCAGCACCTCCGGGGGCGCAGCCAGCGGATTGACACCGGCGGCGGCACCCGCCCAGACCGTGACGTACGGGCGGATGCGCTCGAACAGTTCGAAATCGAAGCCCAGCACCTGCAGTAGGTCTTCCGGCACCAGCAGACGACCGTTGCGCGGCCGCCAGGCCAGGTTGGCCGCGGCGTAGGCCGGCGCCTCGGCGCCCTCGGGCAGCGCCGCGTCGTCCGCATCCCGCCAGTCGATGAGGCGCTGTGCCAGCACGCCCGCCACTGCGGGGTCGAGTCCGCCCCCCAGTGTCAGCAGGGCGCGCAGCAGCGGTTCTGGCGCGGCATTCAGGTTGATGTAGCCGGTCGCCGGCACCACCCGTACCGCGATCACGCGCCCTTCCAGCATGTAGTCGGCGCGCCGCAGGCTGTCCGGCGGCGGCGTCGCGGTACGCCAGTCGAGCACCGCCAGCTGGATCGCCGCATCGCCCAGCGCAATCGCCTCGGCCGCCGCGCCGCGCACCTGCGCCGCTTTCACTTCGGCGCGCGCCAGCGACAGCAGCCCGCCGACCAGCAGCGACAGCGCCGCCGTCATCCACAGCACGGCGACCAGGGCCAGGCCATGGTCGCGGGCGGCAAGACGACCGCAGCCCATCAGTCGCCCAACTCCGGCACCACATGGACGGTGCCGTGGTCGACAGCGGCGATGGAAACGAAGAGCGGTGGCCACGCCTGCCCCCCGGCGGCAACGTCGATGCGGACACGCGCAGGCAGATGGCCCGGCTCCGCCCAGATATCCGACCAGTGCGTCGTCTCGTCCGGCCGGCGCGCCCGGCTTTCGTAGGACAGCCGCAGCGCATCGAGCCCCTCCGCCAGTACCTGGCTGGCAAACGCACCCGCCGCCGGCGTGGCCCCGGGCACGTAGGGCAGATAGCGCAACAGCAGGCGCGGCGGCGGTCCGTCCGCCTCGAGCCGGAAGAGATAGAGGCCGCCGGCGCCGTGGCGGGCCGGCATGCTGCCCAGCCATTCGAGCCCGTCGGCACGGCCGGCGAAATACGCGCTCTGGCTGCCGTCCGGCAAGGTGTGGCGGAGCTGGCCGACGGCGGACGACAGTGCCGTGCGCAGAAAGGCCGTCGCCAGCCACGCGTCACCTTCGCGCCCGGCGCGCGCCTCCAGCCTCGCGGCCGTGCTGCCGAACCCCGCGAGTGCGCTCACCAGACCCAGCATGAGGAGCGACAGCAGCGCCAACGCGATGACGACCTCGACCAGCGTGAAACCCGCCGTCGCGTCCGGGCGAACGCGCGCAGGAACGCGGCCAATGGCGGTTCTCATCGCGCCCCCGGCACCGCCGAACGCTCGGGCAACAGGCTGGTCAGGTGCAGTTCGCGCTCGCCCGCGCCTTCACGCCAGTACACGACAGCCTCGACCCGGTACAGCGGCCACCCGGGTGCGGCCTCGCGGCCGGTGGCGTAGGGCCGGGCGGTCAGACGCCAGCGCAGACCGGCGGCCTCGCCAGTGTCGTCGCCGCCGCCGGGCGGCACCGTGGTGCGCGAGTCGAGCACCGACAGCGCCAGCGCCAGCGCGCGCGTACGCGCTTCGCTCTCGCCCACGCCGCGCACGCCGCCGCCCGCCGCGTGATAGAGCGCTGCGAGCGAAAAGGTCATGATGGACAGCGCCACCAGCACTTCCAGCAGCGAAAAGCCGCGCGCGACCGTCCTGTACCTCATCCCGGAATCGGCTCCTGTTCTATCCGCCCGAACAGCCAGTCGACCCGCAGGCGGACGCCGCCGCCCTGCGGGCGGAGCAGGTCGACGCTGCCGCCGGTGGCGCCGCCGTCCGGCTGAAAACGGATGCCGCCCTTGCCGGCGGCCTCCACCTCGCGCTCGGCGACGATGACACGCACACCCACCGCCTCGGGCAGGCGCCCGCCGAGGCGGCCATCGACGCCGTAGCTGCGGCCCGCAAGGTCCACCGCGAACACGACGGGCCGGCCGCTGCGCATCGCCTCCGTGCGCGCGGCGTGCATGCCGGCAAGCACCCCGCGCACGGCCGAACGGTAAGCCATGGTCTGCAGCAGGCGCTCGTGGTTGGCCGCGACGGCGCCCAGCGCGAGCGCCGCGATGGCCAGCGCCACCACCAGTTCCACCAGCGTGAAGCCGCGCATCGGCGCCCTCCCCGCCTACTGCCAGTTGCCGACGTCGGCATTCTCGCCATCACCGCCCGGCGCGTTGTCCGCGCCGAGGGTGTAGATGTCGATGTCGCCATGCCTGCCGGGCACGTCGTAGCGATAGGCATTGCCCCACGGGTCCCTGGGCACGCCGCCCTTCTTGAGGTAGGGGCCGTTCCAGCCGGGCGCCGAGGCCGGCCGCGTCACCAGCGCGTCCAGCCCCTCGGCGGCGCTCGGGAAGCGGGTGACGTCGAGCTTGAAGAGTTCGGCCGCCTGCTCCAGATCCTTGATCTGCACCGGCGCCGTCTTGCTCTTGGCGCCACCCAGCTGGCCGAGCACCCTGGGCCCGACCAGGCCGACAAGCAGGCCGAGGATGGCGAGGACGACCAGCAGTTCGACCAGCGTGAAGCCGCGCGCGGAGCGGGCAGCGGAAGGCGGACGCGAGGGGATCATGGCTGATGGTTTCCGTATGACGATGGGAATAATGAACGAGGTCCGCGGCGGTCTCACGTGGCGAGGTCGTTGACCGACAGGATGCCGAGCAGGATGGAGACGATGATCGCGGCGATGACCGCCCCCAGCACCAGGATGAGCAGCGGTTCGAGCAGGGTCAGCGCGCGTTTGACGCCGGCCTGGACCTCGCCGTCGGCAACCCGGGCGAGCTCCAGCAGCATTTCGTCCAGCCGTCCGGTCTCCTCGCCGAGCCGCAGCATGTTGAGCGCGAGCGGGCCGAACAGGCCGCTGCCGCCAAGCGCGTCGGCAAGCCGGCCGCCCTGCTTGATCGCGGGGACGACGCCGGCCAGCGCCCCGCGCAGGTGCTGGTTGGCCATGGTGTCGGACGCGATGCGCAGCGCATGCACGATGGGCACGCCATTGCCCAGCAGGGTGCCCATGCTGCGGGCGAAGCGGCTGACCTCGTACTTGCGCGCCACGCCGCCCAGCACCGGCAGCTTCAGCACCTGCGCGTCCCGCCAGCCGCGTCCGGCCGGCGTCGCCAGCCAGCGTCGCCCCAGCCAGAGCACCGCCGCCGCGGCCAGCGCCATCAGCCAGCCCCAGTCGGCGACGAGGTGGCCGCCGGCAACGATGATGCGTGTCGGCAGCGGCAGCGCCTCGCCCATGTCGTCGAACAGGCTTTCGAACTGCGGCACCACGAAGCCCAGCATCAGGAACACCGAAACCGCCGCCACCGCCACCAGCACCGCCGGATAGATCAGCGCCGACACCACCGATTCGCGCAGCGCCTTCACCCGCTCCAGGTGTTCCGCCAGCCGGCCGAGAACCTCGGCGAGCTGACCGCCGGCTTCGCCGGAACGGACCATGTTGATGTAGAACTCGCCGAACGCCGCCTGATGGGCCGACAGCGCCTGCGACAGGCCCTTGCCCGCCTTCACCGCCTTCAGCAGTTCATCCGCCAGACCGGCCACCGCGGGCTTGGCCGCCATGTCGAGCAGCACCCGCAGGGCGCGGTCCAGCGGCAAGCCGGCGCGCAGCATGACGGCGAGTTCGCCGGTGAGTGCATGGATGTCGGCGGCATCGAGGCCGCCGTCTCGTGCGAAGCGGCGGCCGGGGCGTGCATCGCCGGCCACGCCCACGCCAGCGGTGGCGCCATCGGCTTCGGCGATCTGCAGCGGCGTCAGCCCCTGCGCCTGCAACTGGCGCAGCGCCGCCTCGCGGCTGGGCGCGGCGACACGGCCGTCGCGCACGCGGCCGTCGCCATGGGCGGCGCGATAGACGTAGTCAGCCATGGCCCTGGTCCTGCGTCACGCGCAGCACTTCCTCCAGCGAGGTCAGCCCCGCCGCCACCTTGCGCAGGCCATCCTCGTACAGCGTCAGCATGCCGCCCCGGCACGCAACCGCGTGCAGCGTGGTGGCGTCCGCGCCCGCCAGGATGGCGCGGTGCGCCTCCTCGTCCAGCACGAACAGTTCGTGGACCGCGGTGCGGCCGCGGTAGCCACTGCCCTTGCACGCCGGGCAGCCGCGGGCGCGCTGCACCGTACGGCTGCCCGCCGGCATGAAGCGCGCAAGGCCGCTGGCCTGCAGGACCTCGTCGGCGAGCTCCTCCGGCGCCTTGCACTGCGGGCACAGGCTGCGCACCAGGCGCTGGGCCAGCACGCCGTTCACCGCCGAGGTGATCAGGTAGCGCTCCACCCCCATGTCTTCCAGCCGGACGATGGCGCCGGCCGCGGTGTTGGTGTGCAGCGTCGACAGCACGAGGTGGCCGGTCAACGCGGACTGCACCGCGATCTGCGCGGTTTCGGTGTCGCGCATCTCGCCGATCATGATGATGTCCGGGTCCTGGCGCAGGATGGAGCGCAGCACCTGCGCGAAACCCATGCCGATCTGCGGCTGCACCTGCACCTGGTTCACCCCGGCCAGCTGGTACTCCACCGGGTCCTCCACGGTGAGGATCTTCAACGCGCCGGCATCCAGCCTGGCGAGCGAGGCGTACAGCGTGGTCGTCTTGCCCGACCCGGTCGGCCCGGTCACCAGCAGGATGCCGTGCGGGCGCGCGATCAGCTCGCGGTAGCGCGCCAGGGTGTCGGCGGAAAAACCCATGTCCTCCAGCGACAGGCGGATGCTGGCGCGGTCCAGCACCCGCATCACCACGCTTTCGCCATGCACGGTGGGCAGGGTGGAAACGCGCAGATCGAGTTCGTGCCCCTTCACCCGGCTCCTGATGCGTCCGTCCTGCGGCAGGCGGCGCTCGGCGATGTTAAGATGGGCGAGCAGCTTGATGCGCGAGGTCACCGCCGCTGCCAGCGCGAGATCGGCCGGGTCGCCATCCTGCATCACGCCGTCGACGCGATAGCGCACGCGCAAGCCGTCCTCGAAGGGTTCGATGTGGATGTCGGAAGCGCGCAGGTCGATCACGCGGCCGATGATCTGGTTCACCAGGCGGATCACCGGCGCCTCGCTGGCGAGATCCTTCAGATGCTCGACGAACTCGCTGTCGCCGCTGGCGGACAGCGCGCCGTCAGGCAGGGGTTCCGCCGCCGGTTCGACGTACAGCCGCTCCAGCGCAGCCTGCAATTCCGTCTCGATGGCCAGCAGCGGCCGCACTTCCAGCCCGCTCGCCAGCTTTACCGCCTTGACGAGAAAGGCGTCCTGCGGCACCGCCATTGCAAGCGCGAGATGCGAGCCCTCCACGCGCAGCGGCAGGACGCGATGTGCAAGCAGGTAATCGGCATGCAGCCCGGGGACATCCAGTGCGGCCTCCGGGTAATCCGGGGGCAGGACCAGCGGCAGGTCGAGCTGCACCGACAAGGCTCGCCCCACCTCGGTCTCGGAGACCAACCCCAGCCGCACCAGCACCCGCCCGAGCAGATCACCCAGTTCCCGCTGCGCCGCGAGCGCCTGGTCGAGGTCGCGCGCCGACAACCGCCCCTCGCGAACCAGCAGTTCGCCAAGCCGCCCATGGGCAGCCTCGACCGGGCTGGATAAGAGGGAGCTGTCGTCGTTCATGTAGCGGCCGGAGTGCTGGAGTTCTACGGGTTGCAGTCAAGTGACGACATTCCATTCGCAACTTTCAAGCCAGCTTCATACCCCTGGCCCGGGCCTCCGCCGCGGCAGTCCGGCGCCTTCGCGGCGCGAGCACTTCACCGGGGACGCGACCTGATGACGGCCGCCCGGCTCCGGCCGGGGTGTTCAGTTCATGACATCGAAACAATCCGTTTGTCTTATTTGTATAGTTAACAACATAACGTTATCCCGAACGAGCGCTACGTCCTTGCGAAACGCGCCTTCAACACCTTGGCGATCCACCCAGCCGTCATTTCTAAAAAGGCTTCCGAAGGCAGGAAGCGCTATTCCCACCGACAGAGCAATTGCCAATGGCATGGCATTTGCTGTCCGAAAATCAATATAGCTACATATATAGAAACAGCCGGCGCAGCACCACGCCGCAAGCTGCCGTCGATCGACAGCCGCTGCCATGCACGCACGGCGCGCATCTGTCATGCATCCAGGGCAACGGAGCGCCGCTTCCGCGAACACTCGCGCGGCGCCGCTCCGCCGCCCGAACCGAGTCCTTTCGCAGGTGGAAAGGAACGGGAGGCCAAGCCTCCCGACCTAGCAGTGTCGTTCAGGCGTCATATCAATCAACCGCAAGCAACAGGAGTTTTGCAATGCACTTCCGAGTTAAGCAACAACCCTCCGTGCTTTTCGCCGCCACGCTCTGCGCGCTGGCATCCTCCGGCAGCTGGGCCGCCGACACGGTGTGCTCCACCGTGGCCGGCGGCACCGTCACCGCCGTCACCTCCGGCAGCTACTCGACGCCCGACACCACCATCGCGGTGGCTTCCAACTTCTACGGCCCCGCCAAGCGGCTGCTGCAGGACTACACCAAGTCCGGCGCGCCGGGCAACGGCAAGGTCATCGGTGTCTGCCACAACGCCACCGGACACCTGATGAGCGAAATCATGGGGCTGACGAGCAGCCTCACGGTTAACGGCACCACTTACAGCGCCCATCCGTCTTCGTCCAACGAATGGCTGTCGTCCGGTATCAGCTACAAGTACGGCATGCTGCTCGCGGCCAATGAAAAGGCGCCGGCCGATCTGGTTTATCGGGACACCAACAACTCGACCAACTTCACCATCGGCTCCAAGCAGAAATACGCCAACGGCGTGCCGGCGCTACTGCTGAACCCTAACCAGACTCCCACCTACGACGCCTACGATCTGGTCGTCGCTGACATGGATAGCGAGGTGGAGGGCTACTACTACGGAGATCCGCTGGACGGAACCGGTACCGTGACCCTGAACTATCCGAGCCTGATGACCCCCATCGCGATCGGCAATCCGACGCCTGCGCCCTATGGCCAGGCAGCACTGGATATCCTGGCCGCTATGCCCGTCGCGATAAATTCGACCGTGAACAAGGGATCGAACTGGAGCTCCTCATGCGGCGCAACGGGAAGCGGCTCGGACATCGGAGTTTGCCAGTACGACAACATCGACCTGACCCTGCAGGCGACCCAGAGCAGCACCAGCGGCATCGTCGCCGGCTTCGTGTCCTGGGCGCAGGTGCTGGATCTCGGCGGCTCGCCGGAATACATCACCTTCCCGGACTACCCGGTTCCGCAGTGGGGCATCCTGCTCGAGACCGATGCCACCGACGGCACCAGCAACGCCAACGAGACCGCCGCCTCCAGCCTGTGGAGCTTCATGAACCTCGGTTCGCCGGGCACCACCAACGCCTACCTCGGCAGCGGCCAGTCCTGGAACGCCTGGCTGGCCGCCAACGGCTACGGCTCGATCTGATGCAAGCCGCGCCCGTCGCACCGGTCGGCGGGCCTGACGGGGCTTGCCCCCGGCATTCGTAAGTTCCACGGGAGCGCCGCCGGAAGGCGGCGCTCCCACTTCCCCACCGCGCCTCCTTCAGCCCCCTTCCTCTCCGCACAGGAACGTCCATGACGCGCAGTCCCACGCAATCGAAGCCGATATTTCGCAGACTCCAGCCCGCGGCCCTGCTGGCCTTCGCCCTGGTCTTCTGTTCCCCACCCGCCCCGGCAATCGCCGCCGAAGAGCAGGCGCTGGCCCGCCTCGGCGACGCCACCGTCAGCAGTCGGGACTTCCTCGCCATGCTGCAGCGGCTTTCCCCCGCACAGCGCGCCGACCTGCAGGAACAGCGCGCCGCGCTTGAACAACTGCTGTGGCAGAACCTGGCGATGCAGGTGCTCGCGCGCAAGGCGCGGGAAGAGAAATGGGCGGAACAATCGGAGGTGCAGGCCCAGGTTCGGGAAGCGGTGCGCAAGGTGTCCGACGGCATCGTCGGCGCGAGCTACCTGCGCGAACGGACCCGGCTAGCCGACAACTATCCGAGCGAGGCGGAGCTGTCGGCCGCATTCGCGAAGATGAGCGCACCGCCCCCGATTCCGGCTACCTACCAGCTGGCGCAGATCTTCCTCGAACGGCCCGAAAAGGGCAGCCGCCACTCCATGGACGAAATCCGCACCGAGGCGAAGCGCATCGCCCAGCAGGCCAGGAACGGCGATTTCGCAGCGCTCGCGCGCGAGCATTCGCAGGACGGCGCCAGTGCCCCGAACGGCGGCGAGTTGCCGCCGATGCCGCTGTCCGGCATGCGCCCGGCCACCGGCAAGGTCGTCGCGCGGCTGGCCGTCGGCGAGGTCAGCGAGCCCGTCGAAACCGCGCAGGGCCTGTTCATCTTCAAACTCCTGCAGAAGCAGCCCGAGCGGGCGCCGACGCTGGCAGAGATCGCCCCGACCTTGCGCGCCGCGATGCGTGCCGAACTCAAGACCCGGAAAGAGCGGGAACTGCTGGAGGTGATGGCACCGAAGCAGCAGGTGCTGATCGACGACAAGCTGCTCGCCAACCTGCTTCAAAGCACTCCCTAGGTCGCCGCGCCCGGCTGGCTGCCGGGCGTGCCGCTCCATGGCCCGAAAGCGAGTCGCAACTCCTCCTCAGCGCGCCGATATTTATCTATGTAGTAGACACCACAAATGTCGGATGACCTACGCGCTCCAGTCACACCCGACATAAACCGCCACTCCTCCCCACCTTCCCTGGCTTGAACAATCTCCGGAATGCAGTCGGCATGCGGTTTGCTTATGTACATTAGTACATAGAAAAACCGCCATTCATCCGGAGTCCTTCCATGTCCCGCCGCCTCACCGCCACACCGCGCCACCGCGCGCGCCCCACCCCGCTCGCACTCGCCATCTCCGCCCTGCTCTGTCCGCCACTGGCGGTTGCCGCCCCAAGCGGCGGCATCGTCACCAGCGGCACCGCCACCATCGGCCAGGCCGGCACCACCACCACCATCGCGCAGGGCAGCCAGAAGGCGGCGATCAACTGGCAGGGCTTTTCCATCGGCGCGGGCGAGACGGTCAACTTCCAGCAGTCCGGCGCCGGCGCAATCACCCTCAACCGCGTGGTCGGCAACGAGCAGAGCGTCATCGCCGGCGCGCTCAACGCCAACGGCAAGGTCTTCCTGATCAACTCCGCCGGCGTGCTGTTCGGCAAGGGTAGCCAGGTCAATGTCGGCGGCTTGGTCGCCAGCACGCTCGACATCCGCGACGAGGACTTCGAGGCGGGCAACTACGTATTCCGCGGCGCAGGGTCGGGCAGCGTGATCAACCGCGGCACCATCACCGCGGCCGACGGCGGCTACGTGGCGCTGCTGGGCCGGCAGGCGATCAACGAAGGCGTGGTCGTCGCCACCCGCGGCACCGCGGCGCTAGCCGCCGGCAGCAAGGTGACGCTGGACTTCGCCGGCGACGCGCTGCTCGGCGTCACCCTCGACCAGGGCGCGCTCGATGCGCTGGTCGACAACCGCCAGGCGATCTACGCCGACGGCGGCCGGGTTTTCCTCACCGCAAAGGCGGCCGACGACCTGCTCGGCAGCCAGGTGAACAACAGCGGCATCGTGCAGGCGCGCACGCTGGGCGAGCTGAAGGGCGAGATCGTCGCCTACGCCTACGGCGGCACCGCCCACATCGACGGCACGCTCGACGCCTCCGCCCCCACCGGCGGCGACGGCGGCTTCGTCGAGACCAGCGGCGACCATGTGAAGATCGCCGACAGCGCGCAGATCACCACCCGGGCGAGCGCCGGGCGCCACGGCACCTGGCTGATCGATCCGGTGGATTTCACCATCGCGGCGAGCGGGGGCGACATGACCGGCGCGCTGCTCTCCAGCCTGCTCGGCGGCGGCAACATCACCATCGCCTCGGCGGCCGGTTCGAGCGGCAGCAGCGGCGACATCAACGTGAACGACGCCGTCACCTGGAGCAGCGACAGCGTGCTGACGCTGACTGCCGCCCACGACATCAACATCAACAACGCCATCACCGCCAGCGGCGCCGATGCCGGCCTGGTGCTGAACTACGGCGGCGACTACAACATCC
Organism: Azoarcus sp. DD4; assembly: GCF_006496635.1. Lineage (NCBI taxonomy): Bacteria > Pseudomonadati > Pseudomonadota > Betaproteobacteria > Rhodocyclales > Zoogloeaceae > Azoarcus > Azoarcus sp. DD4. The sequence goes on along the minus strand of NZ_CP022958.1, from coordinate 648,771 downwards.
GCACCAAGGCCAGCTACAGCGGCACCGTGCTCGATGCGGACGGTATTCCGGTGGCCAGGCAGGACACCAGCGGCGGCGTCTATGGCAGCGTCACATTCTCCAACGCCGCCAACACCGACGGCCTCACCATCAACGGCCAGACCTATACGCTGATCCACAGCATGGCCCAGCTCGATGCGATCGACGGCTACAACGCGGTCACCAATACCGGAACCGCGGTGATCAATTCGGGCCTCTACGCGCTGGCGACCGACCTCGATGCAGCGGGTACCACGTATCTCAACTCCCTCGTCGGGCTAGCGCTGGGATCCAGCTTCCGCGGCGTGTTCACCGGCCTCGGCCACGTCATCGACAACCTGAAGATCGCCACCAACGGGCCCGCAAATACCGCCCTGTTCGGCTACACCGGCAACACCAACATACCGGTCACCCTGCGCGACATCGGGCTCACCCGGGTCGACATCAGCGCCGCCAGCGGTACCGCCGCGGCGCTGGTCAGCAGCGGCACCTACACCTCCCTGCACAACGCCTACAGCACCGGGAGCGTCTCGTCCGCGAGTTCCGCCGGCGGTTTGGCTGGGACGGTTACCTACGGAACGCAAAGCAAGCTGTTCTCCACCGCCACGGTGACAGGTCTGAGTGCGGGCGGCCTCATCAGAACCTCCAATGGCAATACCGTCCAATATACCCATGCCAGCGGCGAGGTAATCGCACGCAGCGGCGCAAGCGGTGGCTTGATCGGGCAGACAACCGCCTCCGATGTCCTCGACTCCTATGCGACGGGCAACGTCACCACGACCAGTTCGACCGACTACGGAGGAGTCGGCGGGCTGATCGGCCAGTTCAACGGCAGCAAAGGCTCTACCCAGTATCTCGTCAACGCCTTTGCCACCGGCGACGTGGTGGGTTCGATCAATGTCGGCGGGCTGGTCGGCAGGGCCGCGGGCAATCTGGTACCCACGCTCTACTTCACCAACACCTATGCGACGGGCGATGTCACGGCAACCTGGCAGGGCGACGCGGGTCAGTACATGGGGGTGGGCGGCCTGATCGGGAGTGTGGGCGCAGCCAATAGCAATGTGAATGCCTACATCACCAAGTCCTTCGCCACCGGCGACGTGCGGGTCCTGTCGACCTCCTCGCCCGCCGTCAACGCCATTGGCGGCCTGGTCGGGATGATGAGAATCGACTCCCAGGGCGCCATCACCGACTCCTACGCCACCGGAAACATCTACGCCCCGCACTCCCATTCCGTTGGCGGCCTGCTCGGCGGCGCCCAGATCAGCCTCGGCGGCGAGCAGAACCTTGTCATCAGCGGCTCCTACGCCACCGGCAACGTGCAAGGCTTCGGCGATGTCGGCGGCCTCGTCGGTTCCGGCACCGGCACCATCATCGACTCCTACGCCACCGGCACTGCCAGCGGCAGCGCCGGCGAGTGGGTCGGCGGGCTGGTCGGGGGCGGCATGCGGAACATCATCAACAGCTACTACAACGCCGAAACCAACAGCAGCCACTACGGGGGCCCGGCGCGCGGGGGTGACGACGTACAGGGCCTGACAGGCGAGCAGTTCAAGGACATCAGGTACTACCTGGACGGCACCATCGACCAAGTACTGGCCGCGCGCGCGGCCGAAGCCGCGGCGCGTGCGGCCGCCGAAGCCGCGGCGCGTGCGGCCGCCGAAGCCGCGGCACGGGCTGCTGCCGAAGCCGCGGCACGGGCTGCTGCCGAGGCCGCTGCACAGGCTGCTGCCGAGGCCGCCGCACAGGCCGCCGCACAGGCCGCCGCACAAGCCGCCGCACAAGCCGCCGCACAAGCCGCCGCACAGGCCGCCGCCGAGGCCCAAGCCCTCGCCGCCCTGCAGGCACGTGCCGATACCGGCACCCGCAGCGCCGCCGGCACCGTCGCCGACACGCAGCGCACAAGTCCGCCGGCGCCGAACGCAGGCGCGCCCCGCGCATCCAGCCCCAGCGCCGCACTGGACGGCAACATCGCCTTCGCCGATGCCCGCGAGTTCTCCGCCGACATCCAGAGCATCGAGGTCGGCGGCGTCGTCTATCAGCTCGACGGCAACGGCGGGGAAGACGACAGGCTCCCCGCCCAACGCCCCGGGCAGTCCGCCCAATAAACCCGCCGATGGCGTCCCGGAAGGCGCGTCATGGCGCCCTCCGGGGTGCCGCCGCGCCGTTCCGCACCCTCAGCCCACGTGATCCTCATGAATACACCACGCCCCACCCCATCCGCGCCGGTAACCCTGCGCGCATTCATCGCGGCATCGGCCTTGACCACGGCCGCCGCCGCTTACGCCCAGACCCCGCCGGCGCCCGGCTACGGCATCGGCGATGCCATGAAGGAGGCCCAGCCGCCGCGCCCGCCGGCACCGCGCGAGGCACCGGTACCGTCGATCGAGCAGCAGCAGGACGAGCGCCCGATGGCGCTGCCGGCCGGCGAAACCCTGACCGTGCACGCGTTCCGCTTCGAGGGCGCGGACTTCATCCCCGAGGCCGAGTTGCAGGCCGCGGTCGGACCCTACGCCGGACGCGCCTTGACACTGGGCGAAATCGAAGCCGCCGCCGCGCGCATCACCGCGCTCTACCGCGAACGCGGTTACCTCGTCGCCCGCGCCTACGTCCCCCGCCAGGACGCGAGCGAGGGCACGCTGACGCTGCGCGTGCTGGTCGGCCGGTACGGCCGCTTCACCTTCAGGAACGAATCTCTGGTGCGCGACGGCCTGGTGCAGGGCGCCTTCGCCGGTGTGCAGGGCGACGAGGCCATCACCCGCGACGGCCTGGAGCGCGCCATGCTGATCGTGGCCGACATGCCGGGCGCGCAACTGCCCAGGCTGCGCATCGCCCCCGGCCAGGCGCAAGGCAGCTCGGACCTCGACGTGGAGGTCGACGCCGATCCCACCGTCGCCGGCTACGTGCTGGCCGACAACCAGGGTTCGCGCTACACCGGCAAGAACCGGCTGCGCGCCGGGCTGGACGTCAATTCGCCGCTCGGCATCGCCGACCGGTTATCGCTCTCCGGCACCCGCGCGCAGGGCGAAGGCCTGGTGAACGGCCGCCTGGCCTACGGCGTGCCGCTGATGGCCAACGGCCTGCGCGCCGAAATCGCCGTGTCGAAGACGACCTACGAACTGGGCGACGACTACGAAGAGCTCGAAGCCACCGGCACCGCCCATACCGTGGAAGCCGGCCTGAGCTACCCGGTCGTCCGCAGCCGCGGCCAGAACCTGTCCCTGGGTTTCAGCCTGGCGGCCAAGCGCATGCGCGACGAAATCGACGCGCTCGACACGGCCATCCCGAAGAAGGCCAAGGTCGGCACGCTCACCCTTCAACACGAGGCCTGGGGCAGTCTCCTCGGTCGACAGGGCTACAGCAGCGTGACGGCCGGCCTGGCCTACGGCTACCTCGACATCACCGACGCTGCGCAGAAGGCGCTCAACGCCGCCGGCGCCGACACCGTCGGCCACTACGGCCGCTTCAACCTCGGGCTGAACGGCAGCCTCTCGCTCGGCGGCGACTGGAGCCTGAGTGCCTCGCTCGGCCTGCAGAAGGCCTTGCGTGACAAGAACCTCGACACCAGCGAGCAGATGACGATCTCCGGTTCCAACGGCGTCAAGGCCTACCGCGAAACGGTGAGCGGCGACAACGGCTACCTGCTGGGCGCCGAACTGCGCTACCTGCTGCCCGCCGTTGCCGGATTGACGCATTCGGTCGGCCTCTTCGCCGACACCGGCCGCATCCACCAGCAGAAGGCCGACTACACCGACACCAACGGCGTACGCCTGTCCGACGTCGGGTTGGGCTACTACGCGAGCTACCGGTCACTGTTCGGCGGCGTCCAGGTTGCCCGTGGCGTGGGCGCGCGGCCGGACGCCGTCGCGCGCGACGACAGGACTCGCGTGCTGCTGCAGCTGGGCATGGTCTTTTGATATCTGACAAGGAGAACGACATGAACATGGAATGGCTGGCCGGCGCGATCGACTACGGCGTGATCGGACTGCTCGGCGTGCTGAGCGTGATCGTGGTGGCGATCGGCGTCGAGCGCCTGCTGTACTACCGCAGCGTCGACATCCGGCAGGTGGACGACATCAAGGCGCTGGAGCTGGCGCTCACCCGCAAGCTCTTCGTGATCGCCTCGGTGGCGAGCAACGCCCCCTACCTCGGCCTGCTCGGCACGGTCTTCGGGATCATGCTCACCTTCTACCGCATGGGCCAGAACGCCGCCATCGACACCGCCCAGATCATGACCGGCCTGGCGCTGGCGCTCAAGGCCACCGCGGTGGGGCTGGCGGTGGCACTGGTGGCGGTGGCGCTCTACAACCTGCTGCAGCGCAAGGCCAAGGTGATGCTGCTGGAGTGGGAGATCGCCCATGGATGAGAAGGGCTTCGAGAGCATGAACATGGTGCCCTTCATCGACATCATGCTGGTGCTGCTGACCATCGTGCTGACGACGTCCTCCTTCATCGCCAGTGGCCGCATCCCGGTGAACCTGCCGCAGGCGACGGCGAGCGAACCGGACACGCGCCAGACCGAGACCATCGAGATCGACGCGGCCGGCACGGTCTACCTCGCCGGCGAGGCAGTAAGCACCGACACCCTGAAGACCCGACTGGGCGGCATGAACAAGGACACGCCGGTATTGCTGCGCGCCGACAAGGCGGTGGCGCTGCAGCGTTTCATCGACGTGGCCGACGTGCTCAAGCAGCTCGGCTTCGCCAAGGTGGCGGTGCAGACCGAGGCGGGCACATCGTGAACGCGGCTGGCATGGCACCGGCACCCGGGCTGCCAGCCGTCCGCTTCACGCTGGCGCAGGGCCTCGTGTTCTCGCTGGCGGTGCACGGCGCGCTCGTCCTGCCCTGGCTGACGGGCGACTGGCTGCAACCGGCGCCGCGGCACGAGCAGCTGGTCGTGGAACTATTCGGCATGGTAAGCAAACGTCAGGTGACCCCGCAGCTGGCAGGCGAGACACCGCGGCCGGTCACCCAGCCCCGGCAGGCGCCGCCACCGACGCCCCGGCAGCAGGCCGAGCGCAAACCGCCCGCCCCCGCCGCCGCCAGCCCGGTCAAGGTGAAACAGGCGGAAGCGCCCAGTGCGCCCCCCGACGCGCCCCCGCCCCAGGCATCGGCCGCCACGCCGGCGCCCGCGCCGCCGAGCACCGAACCGATCGTCGCCGCCGGCGCCGATGCGCTGCAGAACCGCAACCAGCAAACCGTGCAGCGGCCGCAGGACGAGATCGCTGACCCGGCCGACCAGATGCGCAGATACCTCGGCGGCCTGCGGCGCGCCATCCAGACGCACCTGGTCTATCCGCCGGAAGCGCGCGACATCGGTTACGTGGGTTCGCCGGTGATCCGCTTCACCCTTGCCGAGAACGGCGAGATCCTGCCCGGTTCGCTCGCGGTGCACAGGAGCAGCGGCTACCCGGTGCTCGACGACAACGCATTGCGCGCGGCGCTGGCTAGTTCGCCCTTCGACCGGCCGCCGAAGCAGATGGAGATCACCATGGCGGTGGCGTTCGCACGCGAACGCTGACCGCGACGCCGCCCGCGCCGCATGCCCGGCCCTTCCGTCGCCGCGGGGCCGGACATGCGGGGTGCGCCCGAAGCTTACTTCCCGCCGGTCGCCACCTCTTCCAGCTTGCTGAGCGACACGTCGCTTTCCTTCACCCCCTTGGGGTTGGCCTTCATGTTGGAAGACCAGGTGGTGGAGTGGTTGCGCTTGACGTCGATGACGTGGCCGACCACCGGCATCACCGCCTTGTAGCCGTCGTCGCCGATGTCCGGGCGGTTCTGGAAGATCATGTATTTCCAGAATTCGCCCTTCTGGTCGTACATCTCGCCCAGGTAGGGGCGCGGGAAGGCCACTTCCATGTAGACGACCTTCTTGCTGTAGGGGTGCTCCGGCGGCGGCGTGCCTTCCACCACGTACACCTCGCGCGGCTCCCATTCGATGTGCTTGGCCGGGAAGAAGTAGGGCGCTTCGGTCAGCCCGACCGACGGGAATTCGGCCGGGGTGTCGCGCTTGCTGCCATCCACGCTGACCAGCGGACTGTGCGCCACCGCCAGCACCCAGCGCTTGCCCACCAGCTTGTTGCTGCGGTACTTGGTCGGAAAGGCGTCCCAGATGTCCCAGTCGTCATAGAGCTGGTCGGTGCCGCCGATCGGGTCCATCCAGGCGCCGCCGGACAGGCGGCGCGTGCGCCGCACCGACTTCAGGTAGGCCCAGGTGTCGTCCGGCTTGGCCGAGGTCGGGTCGTTGTAGCGGATCGAGAAGGTGCCCAGGCCGCGGATGTCCTGCGGGCTGGTGGCGAAGAGGTAGGTCTTCTGCGCGATGTCGCCGTCGCCCTCGGTCATCGGTCCGCCGTCCAGGCGGCCTTCCATGTAGTAGCGGCGCGACTGCCAGCGCTGCACCCGCTCGACGCCGGTGGCGCCGCTGATGAACACGAAGGAGATGTCGCGCAGGTCCATGGTGGCGCCGTAGGTGGCTGCGCGCAGGTTCCAGATGACCTTGTCCCCGGCATTGGGGTCGTCGAGCTTGATCGTCTCCGGCGGGAAGGGCATGCCGGCCTTCCAGTCGCTCATGGTGCGGGTGGCCGGATCGAACTTGACGTTCTTGGCGTACTCCCGGGTCGCGGCGACGTACTTCGCATCCATCTCGATCGGCTTGGAATGCGCGAGTTTGATCGTCAGGCCGAAGTTCTTGATCATCGCTTCAAGCTTGTCGGGAACCATGCTGGCGATGGTCTTGCCCTCGAAGGTCTCGCCCTTGATCTTGTCGTAGTTGTCCTTGCTGATGACGAAGCCGGCCTGCAGCTCGCCCGCGTGCAGCTGGCCGCTCAGGCCGACGCCGATGCAGACCGCCAGCGACTGCAGCACCTGCTTGCCGGCCGGCCGCTTGGCCTTGTTCAGTGTTTCCATGCTTGTGTCTCCTCTTTTCAGGTCAGAACTGCCGTGTCAAACGAAGGGTGAGCTGGTTGTTCTTGGCGAAATAGCCGAACAGCTGTGCCGAGCGCTCGGGGTCGAACAGGGACTTCGCCGAACCGTTGTTCCAGAACAGGTCGGCCTCGGCCTTCATCCGCCACTTGTCGCCGAGCGCCACTTCCACGCTCGGGATGGCGAAGCCGCCGCCGTTCGACAGGTCGAAGCCGACCGCGAGGCCGGGGTTGATGGTGTCGCCGCTGTAGTTGAGAACGGTGAAGGCGGTCAGGATGGTGTTGTGCTCGGGCAGCGGCGCGCCGTAGGCGAAAAGGCGGACGAGGTCATCCGACTTCTTGTAGTCGCGCACCCACACGTCGAACAGCTGCACCGACGAGAACGACGGCCGGTTGGTGCCGAGCAGGTTCTGCAGGTTGAGGTTCTTGTCCGCCCGCAGCATCGTCGTGATCGTGTCCTTGAGCTTGATGCCGCCCAGGCCCAGGCCCGCCGCCCCGCCCTGCGACGGCGCCGTCAGCGCACCGGTACCGACGTTGTAGGGCTGGTCCTTGGTGTAGGCGATCTCGGCGCTGAACACCGTGTCGAAGGTTGCCGAGTAGCCGCTCAGGGTGGCGCCGAAGACGTCGATCTTGGGATGGATCAGGTCGAACAGCGGGCCCTTCGGCGCCTGCTTGTAGGGCGCGAACACCGAGTTCGCCACCGGGTCGGCGGCAAAGGCCTTGATGTAGGCCAGCGAATAATCGAGCGGCCCGACGGTGCCCGACCAGCGGATGCCGCCGGTCCAGTCGTCCTTGTCGGCATCGGGGTGGTCACAGTTGAGCGTGGTCACCGCGGTCAGGTCGAAGCCGCGGTAGGGCTGGAAAAACCAGCGGCCGCCAGCCACGTCGTAGGTGTTGCCGAGATCCTTGCAGCTGTCCATGCCGGGACGCAGATAGGCATGGATCTGGCCGTCGGCCTCGGGCACATCCACCTTGACGCTCGCCAGCCACAGCGGCTTGCGCCATTCCTCGTTCTCGCCCTCGAAGAACAGCCGCCAGCTCAGGTCGTAGCCGTGCACCACGTCCATCGCGTGGAAGAAGTCCGACTCGCCCCACACGATCTGCTGCTTGCCGAGGCGGAAGGTGGTCCGGTCGCCGACCTTGAATTCGCCCCAGAACTCGCGCAGGTCTTCATTGTTGTAGTTGTTCAGGATGCTGCTGTGGTCGCCGCCGGTGGTGCCGTTGGTCTTGCGCAGATCCTCCAGGTCCTCCAGGTAGGAGGTCTTGACCTCGCGGTCCAGACGGCCGACCGCCTTCCACTTGATCGGACCGGTGCGGGCATCGGCATCGAGCAGGATGGAACCGCGCAGCATCGAGGCCTTGCCGCGGTCATTGCTGTCGGTTTCGGGCTGGTCCTGCAGGTTGAAAGCGGCCCAGCCGCGGACGTAGCCGCCCAGCTGGAAGTAGTTGCCGTTGTCGTCGCTGTCGCCATCCGCGGCCAGCCCGAGGCCGGACTTGCACATCAAGCCCAAGCCGACGGCCACGCTCGCGGCGAGCGCACGCCTGTTGCTGAATCTCATCTGTCACCTCCGCTTCTGTAGTTGTGGATAAAACGTCCCCGTCCCCCGGCGCAGAGGCACCGGGAGTGGTCAGGGGGTACTGCTCGGGGTCAGGCAGCGCTGGCGGGCTGAAGCTCGACGGCCTGCTCGATGGGGTGGCGCTTGGAGCCGACGATGAACTCCGGCCGGAACACATAGACCATGGCCGGCATCAGGAAGAGCGCGGACGCGGCGGAGATGAACAGCCAGATCGCGATGAGGATGCCCATGTCGGCCTGCAGGCGCAGCGACGAGAAGCTCCACAGCACCACGCTGGTCACCAGGGTCAGCGCGGTGATCAGCACGCCCTTGCCCGAGGTGGCGATCGACTTGACGATGGCGCGGCCCACGTCCTTGTGGCGGTGCAGCTCCTCGCGGATGCCATCGACGATGTAGAAGCTGTAATCGACGCCCAGGCCGATGCCGAGCGCGACCACCGGCAGCGTGTTGATGTTCATGCCGATGCCCTTCCACGCCATGTAGCTGAAAGTGAGCGTGTTGGACAGCAGCACCGGCACCATGAAGAACATGCCCGCCACCGTGGAGCGGTAGGTCACCATGCAGCACACCACCAGCACCAGCAGGGCCAGCGCGATCGCCTCGATCTGGCCGGCGAAGATCACCTCGTTGACCGCCGCCAGCACCCCCACCAGGCCGCCGGCCAGCAGGAACTCGGCGTCCTGCAGCGGATTGGCGGCGACGTACTCCTTGACCCGCGCGATCGCGGTGCGGATGGTCTCGCCCTGGTGGTCGCGGAAGAACAGCGTCACCGCGCCGTTGAGCGCCTGCGGATCGGCATAGCGGTCCATGTCGCCGGGGTCGGCGCCGGACACGAACATGTACACCAGCTCGCCGTTCTCGTCGGCGCTGTTGCCCAGCTCCTGGTAGCGCGCATTGCCCTCGCGCACCACGCGCTTGACCGCCGGCAGGATGTCGGCCAGCGAGATGCTGCCGCCGACCTCCGGCTGGGCCTCCATGTACTTCTGGAAGCGCTCCATGCCCTCGAGCACGCTCGGCTCCTTGAGCGCGCCTTCGTGCTTGCCGGCCACCACCACGAACATCCGGTCCGAACCCTGGAACTTGTGGTTGATCGCCGTCGCGTCCTGGTTGTAGGTGGAATCCGGCCACAGGATGGGCGAACCCGGATTGGCATCGCCCACCTTCAGCTTGAACGCATACAGCCCCGACACCACGAACACCACCGCCGCCCCCAGCACCACGGTGAAGCGCAGCCGCGAGGTGACGATGGCGGAACACAGGCCGAGGATCTTCTGCAGCAGCGGCATCACGTTGAGCGGATGCACCTGGCGCTTGCGCACGCCGCACCACGACAGCAGCACCGGCGTCAGCACCATCGCGCTGAACATGATCGACAAGATCCAGACGGTGCCTATGTAGGAGATCTTCTCCAGCATCGGGATCGGCGTCAGCGCCACCACCAGCACGCAGCCGGCGTCGGCGACGATGGCCAGCATGCCCGGCTTGAACAGGTTGAGGATGCTGGCGCGCGCCGCCGCGGTGGCCGAGTCGGCGCCGGCCGCGACCTCGTCGTCGAAACGCGAGATCAACTGCACCGAATTGGAGATTGCCTGCGCCGTGATCAGGAAGGCCACCACGATCACCAGCGGGTCGAGGTGGAAACCCATCAGCTTTGCCGCACCGAGCGCCCAGATCGCGCTGACCACGCCGGTCGCCAGCGGCAGCAGGGTGCCGTGCCAGGTGCGGGTGATCAGCAGCAGCAACAGTACCAGCGCGCCGACCGTCACCAGGAAGATGTAGAAGGTTTCGGTCAGGTAGTGATTCACCAGGCCGTAGAGGATGGGCTCGCCCACCACGCGCACCAGCACGCCGTCGCCGCGCGCGCCCTCGGCGATCTCCGCGATCTGGTGGTAGGCCTTGAGGTAATCGACCGCGCCGTCGGCAAAGTCCGCGGTGATCAGCGTGGCGCGCATGTCGATGGACACATACGGCCCGTAGACCAGCGGGTTGTTGAGCACCGCCTCGCGCAGCACCGCGATGTCGGCGGCATCCTTGGGCAGATTGGGCCACATCAGCGGGCGCGACTCGATGCCCTCGGTGGAGGCACGCACCTCCTTCATCTTCTTCGAGGCCAGCGACACGATCTGGTAGGTGTCCACCCCCTCGACCTTCTGCAGCGCCTGGGTGATCTGCTGGACCTTCTTCAACACCGTCATGTTGAAGACGTCGCCCTCCTCCACCTCCAGCATGATGCTCACCATGTTGGAGCCACCGAAGGTCTGCTTGAACTTGTTGTTCACCTCCACGTAGGGATGATTGCGTGGCAGCAGATCGCTGAATACGGTCTTCACCTCGATCTGCGAGGCGAGATAGCCCATCACCGCGGTCAAGCCGATGATCGTCGCCAGCACCGCGGCCCGATACCGCAGGATGGCGTCGATCAGCTTCGCCAGTGCCCTGAACGTCGCGTTCTTCATTCCTGTTTCCTTGTTCTCGTGATCTCGCTGACGGATGCCGTCAGTCGCGGCCCAGGACCTGCAGCGCGTCGTCGCGCAGCACCGACAGGTTGGCGCCGGCCAGTACGTAGGCATCCGCGGTCTTGACGATCTGCGTGCGCCACGACAGGTCGCGCTCGTCGATACGGCCGGCCTTCCAGTCGGTGCCGGCGGCATCGGCGGTGACGCGGACGCCCTTGTCGCCGACCGCCACCCAGGACACGCCGTCCCACACCACGCAGTTCAGATGCTCCCGGGTCAGCTGCGGACCTTCGCGCCAGGTCTGGCCTCCGTCCGCCGTCACCACCGCGGTGCCGGACAAGCCCACGGCGACGCCATGCCGCTCGTCGCGGAAGTGCACCGACATCAGGCTGTTCTTGACCGGGCTGTCGACCTGTTCCCAGCTCGCCCCGCCGTCAGTGCTGCGCAGGATCTGGCCGAACTCGCCGACCATCCAGCCCGACTGACCGACGAAGAAGATGTCGTTCCAGGCCTGGTCCTTCTCGGGCAGCGCGCGCGTCCAGCTCGCGCCGTAGTCGGTGCTCCTCAGCACCGCCCCCAGTTCGCCCACCGCCCACGCCACGCCGCCGGGATAGGCCCGCACCTGCACCAGCTTGTTGGCCACCTCCGAACGCGGCGCCTGCGCTTCCTGCCAGGTCTTGCCACCGTCGGCGGTGATCACCACCAGGCCGCGGTTGCCCACCGCCACCGCGCGCTCGCCGTCCCACGCGGCGATGGCCTGCAGGTGGCTGACGACCGGCGTGCGCTGGATGCGCCAGGACGCGCCGCCGTCGTCGCTGCGGACGACCTTGCCGTAGGAGCCCGCCGCCCACAGCGTGCCGGCGTCGGGCGCCGCCAGGCCGTAGAAGACGTCGCGCCGCTCGATCGGACGGACCGCCAGGCTGTCGATGGCCGGCTCGGCCTTGACGAAGAAGGCCGCATAGAGCAAGCCGGCAATGATCGCCATGGGCAGCGTCGAGGTGCCGACCGACGACACCAGCCGTGCGCCCCGCCCCAGTCTGTTCACCGCCTTAAGCATGTCGCCTCCCGTCGCCGCGCCACATCCGAATCCATGCATCGCCCGCCGTACCGGCGCTTCTTACCGGCACGCCGGACTGCGCAGAACTGTTTTTTGTCTCCATATCCGCTCCATCGCATCACTGGTTGCTGAACTGTCATGGATGCCGGCGATCTCGCCCGTTCGGCGCAGCGGCCAATTCAATGACCATTGAACTCACCGCTGCCGCTATTCAATTCGTCCGATATCGAAGCGAATTCGGACAATGCCGGCCATGACTCCTCGCCACTGCCAATTAGCAACTTGGATGCCAGTAAATTGAATTGAATAAATTACCGACAGATCAGATAGATACGATTGGTTCACGGCCAATTCCGCAATTGCGGCGTAGCAGCATTCCGGCGGTGCCGTTCGGGAATCCGCCGCATCGCCGCCCGGCTATCGAACGGATAGCCGGGCGGCCGGACGCCTGGGTGCGATCGGAATGGATGAGCGCGGCGGCAGTGCGCCTGCCAGTTGGCGGCAAACGCTGATCCGCGCACGGGGCAACGGCACACCGGGGCGGGACAAGCGCGCAAACCCGGCCATGACGCCGGGCAACCGGAACAGCGCCGTGAGCCCGTTACACTGGCCACGGCCGGCCTCGAGGCCGATCCATGGCGGACGGGGCGTGCCCTCGGGCGACACGGCCCGGTCGGGCAGGTTCAGTCGAAATGGATGACCGGCTTGATGATGCCGTCGGCCTTGGTCGTCATCATGTCCAGGGCCTTCTCGATCTCGGAGAACTTGAAGTGATGGGTGGTCAGCCGCGTCGGATCGACACGGCCGGCCTCGATGAGGCGCATCAGGCGGCCCATGCGTTCGCTGCCACCGGGGCACAGCAGCGTGGTGATGGTTTTCTCGCTCATCCCGACACCCCATTCGAGGCGGGGGATCTTGATGTAATCACCGTGGCCGAAGTAGCCGATGTTCGAGATCACACCCCCGGGTCGCGTGGCCTTGACGCAATTCTCGAAGGTGGCCTGCGAACCCAGCGCATCCATCGCTGCGTCGGCACCATGCCCGCCGGTCAGCCGCATGATCTCGGCGATCGGGTCCTGCTCCTTGAAGTTGATCGTGACATCGGCCCCGTAGTAGCGGGCCAGTTCGAGGCGCGAAGGCACGCAATCGACCGCGATGACCAGCCCGGCACCCAGCAGGCGGGTGCCGGCGATGGCCATCAGCCCGACCGGCCCCATGCCGAAGACCACGCCGGAACCGCCGAGGGGAATGCGCGCGTTCTCCGCGCCCTTGAAGCCGGTGGACATCATGTCGGTGGTGTAGCAGGCCGCCTCGTCCGAGACGCCGTCCGGGATCGGCGCCAGGTTGGCTGCCGCATCATTCACGTGAAAGTACTCCGCCATGTTGCCGTCCTTCTGGACGGTGAATTTGTAGCCGCCCAGCATCACCTCGCACTGCGAGGTGAAGCCCCGTTGGCAGTTCTCGCACTTGTAGCAGGGCGTGATGGCATTGACCGCCACGCGCTGGCCGAGCGCGAAGCCCTTGACCGCGCTGCCCAGGGCGTGGATCACGCCCACGGCTTCATGACCGAGCACCCGATCCCGGAGTTCGCCGAGACCGCCCTCGATGGTGTGGCAATCCGACGTGCACACCATGGCGACCGTCGTTTTCACCACCGCGTCGTTCGGACCGGGCTGCGGAATGGGACGCTCGAGCACCGCCACATCGTGCAGACCTCGCATCACCAGCGCCTTCATCGAACCTGCCATGTCATTCCTCCTTCCGTGTCGTCGTTTGTCGGAGCGCCGTTTGGTGGGCCCCACGCTTGTTGCTGCCAAGAGTCCGCTTTCGTCCAGGAAAGCGTCTCCGACAATGCAAACGACATGCCATCAATCCAGAATGAGTATTTCCTGATGGAGTTCAATCACTTGGAGTTATTTCCGGGTCGCGATCCATTCTGCTTCCGGAAAATCCCGTCCGAATTCCGGCCGAAGCCGTCCGGGACAACGTGCGGCCATCGGACGCTTGTCCAGACCGGGCGACGCCGGGCACAGAATCTTTCTCGAGGTGGAAGGCGGTACGGGCCGTACGAGCGGCACACCGCAATCACGCGGTTGGCGCAGCGGGGACGAGGCAGAAAAAGATCCGTCCCGCGGCATCGGACACCTGCAGCGGCAGGGCCCTCGCGCACTCGGACGCCAGCCGCGACCAGGGCTGGCGGAGTGCGCGGGATGCCGGGGACGGCAAGGGAGACAAGGAAGTCGGGCAGACATCACGGCAGCGCCGCGACGCCCGCCCGCAGGGTCACGCGCGCAGCCGGGTCAGGCTTTCCAGGACGTGCTCCGGCTCATGGTCGGCCGGAATCTCGGCGAAGTAGAACTGGCCCTGCCCCAGCGCCGGCAGGGCGCCGCCGGACCACAGCGCGGCGCTGACATCCACGCCCGACGAGGTGGGCGCCGCCGCGCGGATGGTCGGCGAGATGACCGCATCGAACTCGGCCAGCGACGGCGAAACCCACTCCGCCGCACCGCGCGGCCGCAGCGCCAGCGACCAGCGGTAGTGCTTGGCCACGTTGATGAGCGGGCGATAGCGCTCGACATCGGTCACGCCCATGTCGCTGTCGGCGGGGTGCTCTTCCAGCAGCACGCCACCCACTGCGTAGGCCGACACCGAGCGCAGCAGGTCGGCCATGTACATGGCCGCATCCTCGACGCCGTCCGGGTCCAGTTCGACGCCGACCCGCCCCGCCAGGGCATTGGCGTGGTGCAGCCAATGCTTGGGCGAGGGCATGGCCAGCACCAGCGGGGTCTGGCCGCGCAGGTTGGCGATCACCGCTTCGACCACCTCGGCCAGGATCTGGCGCGGCGCCTCCTGTTCCAGCAGCTTGCGCAGCGGGTAGGAGAGGCGCCGCTTGGCGCCCAGCTCGGCCGCCACCGCCGGGTGGCGGGCCAGCCAGGCGTCGAACAGCTCGCCGACCTCGACCACGGCGACATCGGGGCGCAGCAGGCCCTGGGCCTGGCTGAAGTAGGCGAGGTACTGCGGTGCGCTGGCCCAAGGGTCGCCCCCTGCGCCCAGCAGAAGCCGACGGGTGTAAGCCGAAGACTTGAGCCACACCCGCAGGCGCCCGTTGCCCGTGCCGCCGGGCAGATCGTCGGCGAGGCTCTGGCTCATTGCTTTTCACCTCCCAGTGCGCCGAGTGCCGCAAGGCGCGCTTCCAGTTCGGCGATGCGCACGTCCTTCGGGTGGGGCATGTAGTTGGGGCGCGGCGCGGCCGCTTCGCGGTACTTGTCCGCGTCGCCCATGTAGAGCTTGCCGACGTCGTCGCCCCAGCAGCCGAAGTACTGCAGGTGCGACGGCGGCGTCGGCTTGTTCCACGACTTGACGAACTCGGCATAGGGCACGCCGCGCGCCAGGCGCGCCTTGCGCTCGGCATCGCGCGCCGCGGCGGTGGCGTCGTGGTTGATCGCCAGCGTCGCCGGGTCGAACTTGACCTTGTACAGGCGCTCGGCCACGGCCGGCGAGATCAGGCCTTCCTCGATGTCGCGGATCACCCCGGCCGGATCGCGCTCCAGCAGGTCACCGTAACCGGCACCGGCACCCTGCGAGATCATGAAGAGTTCGCCGCGCTTGGAGATCTCGAAGCCCATCCCCATGTGGTGGGTGGTGTAGCTCGCGCCCTCGAAGGGCTGCTCGTTCATGATCTCCTCGATCGAGTGCTTGAACTTCTCCGGCGTTTCCAGCAGCACGTCGTACACATCCACGCCCTTGACCTTGGAGAGCGGGTAGGCCCCGCAGGCGTAGCCGCCGAACAGGCCCTGCAGCGGCGGGATCTTGGCGCCCTGGCAGGTGGTCATGAAGCCCCACTGCTCGCTGTCCTTGGTCGCCACGATCATGGTGTAGCCCTGGCCGCCGCGGTACTTGCCCGGGGCGATGGCGTCGCGCGTCATCTTCTTGGAGACGAGCTGCAGGAAGGGCACGTCCTCCTCGTTGAGTTCCTGCTCGCCGATGTCGGCCATGGTGGCGAAGATAGGCGCCAGCGCATGCTCGCCGTCGCGGTCCACCGTGGCGCCAGCGCCCATGCCGTTCAAGTCGGCGCAGAGGTTGCCGAGGGTTTCGCCGTGCTGGCTGACCCCGCCCCAGATGAAGGTGTTGATCATGTTGAAGGTCGGGGCATGGACCTTGGTGTACTTCTCCGGGCAGCTGTAGAGGAACTTGGCCACCGCGTGCTGGCCGGCGGTGAAGCCGGTGAAGATGGACATCAGGCTCTGCGAGTTCGGCGCCGCGTAGGAGCAATTGACGATGGAATGCGGGTCGGTGATCACCTCGATCGGCGCGAAGGCGGCCTGGCCGCGCGGCAGGTCGGGCCACACGTAGCACAGGAAGACCTGCGCCAGCATGCCCTTGAGGCCGGCGACGATGGTGTTGGTCGGCCGGTTGGTGAATTCCGGCGCCGAGCCGCGGAAGTCGAAGATCAGGCGGTCGCCGGTCTTGGTGAGCTTGCAGTTGATCTTCACCACGCAGTTCTCGCGCAGCGTCGAGTCCTGGATGATGTAGGTGCGCACCGTCATGTCCGGCCATTCGCTGATGCGGCGCTTCACCTCGGCGCGCACGTTCTCCATGGTCAGGCGCAGGGTGGAGACCAGCGCATTGGGGCCGTCGGTCTTGAGCGTTTCCTCGATGCGCTGCTTGATGCGCAGGCAGGCGAAGAGCTTGACCTTCATGTCCTCGTACTGCAGCTTGGGCTCGCGCACCGAGTTCTGCAGGAAGGTCAGGATGTCGCGCTTGATCTCGTAGTTCTCGACGACCTTGAAGGGGCTCATCTTGAGGCCCTCGTCGCACGGGCTCTCCGCCATCGACGGCATGCCGCCCGGCTCGATCGCGCCGTTCTCGCCTTCATGCACGGTGGACGCCACCCAGCACACCAGCTTCCCTTCGTGGAAGATGGGCAGGATCATGCTCTGGTCGGTGTTGTGCACGTTGCCGTAGCGCGAGTCGTTGTGGATGAAGCCGTCACCCTCGCGCACGCCCACCGTGGGGTCGTTCATCCAGTTCTTGATGATGAACTTGATCGGGTGGTGCACCAGGGCGGAAAAGATCAGCACGCCGCCGGCACTGGCGATGGCGAGGTCGCCCGAGGCGGAATACACCCCGGTGATGACGTCGCCCCACTTGGCGCCGGGGGCCGCGCCCATCTGCTCGACCATCTCGTAGCCTTCGTCGCAGCCGGCCTGGATGCGGTCGCGGATCTTGGCGATGGTGTGGGCGTCGCTCATCTTGCGGATGGCTTCGTCCTCGGCCTCGGTGCGCGGCATGAGATCGTGGTTCTGCATGATCTCGGGGTCGGGCCCGAGGAACAGCGTGGTGTCGCTGAGGAACTTCTTGATCAGCGCCAATTCCTCGGCGCTGGGCGTCTTTGCCTTCACAGGCGTAGCGATGTCGTTCATGTTCGATCCTGTCTGAATATGGTCGATGGCTGTCCCGCGGCCCTCAGGCGCGCAGGAACCAGGAAGCACCCTGCTTGGCGGCGACGAAGTTCCAGCCGGGGTTGACCAGGAAGGTGGTCACTTCGGAGGCGACGATGGCGGGGCCGGCGATCTGCACGCCGGGCTCGATCGCCGCGCGGCTCCACACCGGGGTCTCGAAGGCGCCCTCGTGGCCGACGAAGTAGCACTTGCGGGTGTCCGACGGCGGCGGCGGCGACTTGCGCTGCTCGACCGGGACCGGCTTGATGTTCTCGAACTTCACCGTCTCGTGACGCACGAAGGCCGCCACGCGGATGGTGTTGATGCGGATGCCGGCCTCCGGCGCCTGCGAGCCCTCGCCGAAGCGCTTGCCATAGTCGTTGGAGAACTGCTCGATGATGGCCAGCACATCGGCCGGACCATGCACCTCGTGGCGGGGAATCACGGCGGTGGTCTGCACCAGCTGGTTGCCGTAGCGCATGTCCAGCTCGAGGTTGTGGCAGATGTCCTCGCGCGCCACGCCCTGACGCAGCAGATCCTGGGTGCCCTGCTCCTTGAGGTCGGCGACGATGGCGTTGAAGCGCTCGTAGTCGTCGAACAGGTGGCGCGTGTTCGAGTCGTACAACACCATGTACAGCGAGGTCTCGTGGATGTGGAGCTGGTGCATGTTGCCGGCACCGACCGCCGAGAACACCGAACTGAGCGGGGGCGCCAGGATCTTGTCGATGTTCAGGTTCTGGGCGATGCCGCAGCAGTGCAGCGGCCCGTTGCCGCCATAGGCGAGCATGGTGAAGTCCTTGGGGTCGTAACCGCGCGCGCGCAGCTCGGTGAACAACCCGTTGGCCATGTTGTCGTCCACCTTCTCGCGGATCAGCAGCGCGGCCTCGATCACCGAGCAGTCGAGGTCGTCGCACAGCGCGTCCTCGATCGCCGCCGACGCGCGCCGCGGGTTGAGCGGAATCGAGCCGCCGGCGTAGTTCTTCGGGTCGAGGTAGCCGAGCAACAGGTCGGCGTCGGTCACCGTCGGCCGCATGCCGCCGCGGTCGTAGCAGGCCGGGCCGGGGTCGGAGCCCGCGGATTCGGGGCCGCACTTCACCGTGTTGTACATGCGGTCGTAGCTGGCGATGGAGCCGCCGCCGGCGCCCAGCGTCACCAGGTGCACCATCGGCACCGACACCAGCCAGCGGTCGATCACCGGGTTGAAGTCGTAGTGCTTGATGCCGCCTTCGACCACGATGCCGATGTCGTAGCTGGTGCCGCCCATGTCAGTCGCGACCACGTTGCCCAGGTCGCACTGCATCGCCAGGTGCTCGGACGCGCCGATGCCGGACACCGGGCCGGAGTGGATGGTCTGCAGGGCATCGGTGGAGTTGAGCTGGGCCATGCCGCCGGAGTTGTGGATGACCAGCATCGGCTTCTCGTAGCGATGCGCGCGCAGGTTCTGCTCCAGCGCCGACAGGGCGTGGTACATGGTGTTGTGCAGGTAGCCGTCGACGATGGCCGAGGTTGCCCGCACGTATTCGCCCTTGCGGCCGGCCACCTGGTGCGACAGGATCACCGGGATGGCGCCGAGCAGGTGCGACGGATACTCCTCGAGCAGGATCTCCTCGATGCGCTGCTCGTGCGCCGGATTCACCACCGCGTTCACCAGCGCCACCACGATGATCTCGGCGCCGCGGTCCACCAGTTCGCGGATCTGGGTGCGCACGTCGTCCTCGTCGAGCGGCATCACCAGGTCGCCCTGGAAGTCCACCCGCTCGCGCACGCCGCGGATCATGTGCGGCAGCACCAGCGGATCGGGACGCTGGGCGTTGGGCATGTCCTGCTGGCCGAGGTTGTCGAGGCCTTCGCCGTAGCCGCGGGCACGCGACAGCGGCACCGTGGCCTCGTAGCCGGCGGTCACCAGCATGCCGATCTTGGGGCCCTTGTGCTCGATCAGGGCGTTGGTGCCGAGCGTGGTCGCATAGCGCACCGAATCCACCTGGGAGAGGATCTCTTCCAGCTCCAGGCCGAGGTCGTGGTAGGCCTTGCTCAGGGCTTCGTTGAAGCCCAGGGCGAGGTTGTGATGGGTGGTCAGGGCCTTGGCTTCGATGTACTTGCCATCCCACACCACAAAGCAATCGGTGAAGGTGCCACCGATATCGACTGAAACGCGCCTCATGCTATCTCCTTGATTCTGTTCCGCCGGGGCCGCCCGGAGCGCGGGCGGCCTTCCGTTCCGGCGCTTGAATGGGCTTAGTGGCTGTGGCCCTGATCGGCCGTCACCGCGGGACCGACCACCGGCTCCGCGACCTCGCCGCGCTTGGCCCACTGCGCGCGCAGCGCGGGCAGGTCGGGCTGCATGTCGTGCAGCGGCGGATGGCCGGGGACGGCGTACTCGGTCTCGACCATGGTTCCGCAATGCGGGCAGTAGTACTCGAGGATGCGCACCCACTCCGGGTCGGGGCTGAAGGTGAAGCGGTACTTCTCGGGATCGATGATGGGCGGGTGGATTTCGCGTGGGTCGCGGTTGTAGACCAGCATGCCTTCCTTGTAGCCCTTGGTCGCCGGACCGATCTCGTGGTCGCACACGCGGCACTCCCACTTTTCGGAGTCGAGGTCGACGCGCAGGTATTCAGTCATCGGTACTTTCATTTGTCAGGCCTTCCTGTTCAGCATGATGTCGCCCGCGTCGCTGATGACGAAGCTCCAGCCATCGAGCACGTGGCACGTGAAAAAGTCTTCCTCGAGGATCGCGGGGCCGCTCGCGTGGTCGCCGGTGGCGAGGTCGGCCAGGCGATAGACGGGGATGTCGATGCGGCCTTTGCCGCGGGTCAGGACATTGCGCGTCCCCGCTGCCGTCGCCGCCTGCGCAGGCGCGAAGCGGGCGGTCTTGCCGGCGTCGGCGCGCAGCGGCTTGACCGCACGCAGGCCGATTTCCACCGTTCTGGCGCGGGCCAGTTCCGGCGGGAAGCCGGCACCGTCCGCGAGCGGGCGGCTCAGTTCGCTGCCGTCCTCCATCTCGCCGGCGAGCCAGGCTTCGATGTCGTACTGGCCTGCGGCAAAGCCCTCGGCAAACATGTCGCGCCCGGCCTTGAGCTTGAGACCGGCCAGCGCCGCCCCCACGCCCGCGTCGCTGCGATCGTCGAGGGCGACCGCGTAGCGCTGCGAGATGTCGCACGAGCCGATGCCGAAGGCGCTGAACACCGCCGCCAGCTTGGGCACCGCGACCCGGTCGATGCCGGCCTTCTCGGCGACGCCGCACGCATTGAGCGGGCCGGCGCCACCGAAGGCGAGCATCACGGTGTCCTTGGACACCTTCGTGAAACGATGCAGCTCGACCGCGATCTTCTCCTCGTAGGCGTGCTCCATCTGCAGCAGTGCGTCGTCCAGGCCGACACCGAGCGGCTGGGCGATGTTGAGGCTGACCGCCGTCGCGGCGCGGTCGAGGTCGAGCGCCATGCCGCCGCCGAAATAGGACTTCGGATCGAAGATGCCGCACAGCAGGCTGGCATCGGTGATGGTGGCTTCCTTGCCGCCGCGGCCGAAGGCCGCCGGCCCGGGCACCGCACCCACGCTCTCGGGACCGATCACGATGCGGTTGTTGACCACCTTGAAGATGGAGCTGCCGCCCGCGCCGGCGCTCATGATTTCGCACAGGGGGAAGGACACGCTGATGCCTTCGACGTGGCCGCGCTGGACCTCGGCCACCTTGCCGTCCAGGCACTGGCCGATGTCGGTGGTGGTGCCGCCGACGTCGATCGCGACCACATCGGACATGCCGTAGAGCCGGGCGAAGGACTTCATGCCCTCCATGCCACCGCGCGGGCCGGAGCTGTAGGTCTTGATCGCCACCGTCTTGGCCACCCGCGAGGCGTCGCCGTCGTTGCGGAAGATCAGCAGCGGGTTCTTGGTGCGATAGGCGCGCAGGCGGTTCTCGGCGTTGAACAGGAAGGCTTCCATCGCCGGATGCAGGAAGGAGTTGATCAGTGCCGTCCAGGTGCGGCGGACGACGTCGCGGTCGGTGGTCAGATCGCTGCCGTAGAGCACCGGCACCGCCCCCAGCAGGTGGCGCGGATACTTGCGCAGCACCACCTTGCGGAAACGCTCCTCGACCTCGCGGAAGGCGGCGCCGCCGAAGCTGACTACCAGCCGGTTGGCACCGGCGGCGGTGAGCTGGTTGATCGCCTTCACCACGTCGACGTCCGCGCTGTCGCCGCGGACCACCGCGGCGTCGAGGAAGACCACGCGGTCGCCGACCAGCGCCTCGTACACCTCCGGATCGTGCTCGGCCAGCCGCACCGGCAGATCGCGCGCGCCGGCATCGATGATCAAGCCCAGGCGCGGGCCCTTGCGTTCGCAGATGGCATTGGTGCCCTGCGTCGTCGAGTAGCGGATCAGGTCGACTTCCTCGAGCAGGCGCTCGACGTCCGGGGTGTCGTAGAGCACGCCCGAGGCCTTCTGCAGGCCTTCGAAGAAGCACTTGCTCAGGTCGTAGGGTGTGGTCAGCACCTTGGTTTTCCTGACCGCATCATCGGTCATGATGCAGATATCGGTGAGTGTTCCACCGTTATCGATGTTGATTTGCAATGCCATGCCGCATTACCTCCTGCCATCTCGTTCGTGGATTGAGATTCTTCCGACTTCCGTTCTTGGTACTCGGATTGTCTGGATTCCGGATTTCGTCGCCGCATGCCCTCAGACAACGGACTGAATCGACGAAACCGGACCTTCCGAGCATCCTTATCGCAAGCCCCATGCCAATTCACAAAGAACGGACAAAATCATTCAACTAATTGTTTTTAATGATTTTTTAATTCCGTTGAAATAGTCTTCAAATCGAACGCGTTTTCTTTCCAGATAAAGCGTTCGATTTTCGGTTTGATTGATGCGACGCAATATCCGGAATCGAATCGGTCAGCAGGAACGACGTCCGTCAGACGACGGAGATTCGCCGGAAGCGCTTGAATAGCCGTTACGCCCGCGGCAAATGGCGCGGGGCGGCGAAAAAACGGAATGGGATAAGGCTGCCGGCAGGCTGGCCGGAATTACCGGGCCGCCGCAAGGGCGCGAACACGCCTTCCGGACGCAGCGACTCGGGAAACTTCATCCGCCCCCGGCAACGGCCGGGGCGGATGGATAGGCACGACGATCAGGACAGCGGCGCGATGTCAGACGCGATAATTGCGCAGGTCGTCCACATAGGCTTCCAGGCCGAAGCGTTTGAGCTTCGCATAGACGGTGCTCTTGGCGATGCCCAGCTCGCGCGCAACGGCCGTCATGTTGCCGCGGCAGGCCTTGATCGCACGCAGGATGGCCTCGCGCTCCGCACTTTCGAGGCAGGTCAGGTCGCGCGCGTCGCACGGCGCGTCCGGGTCATCCTGCGGCGCGGCTTCCAGCGCCGCACGGATGTCGAGCGGCAGGTCCGCCTCGGTGAGGACGCTCGCCTGCGAGGTCAGCAGCATGCTCTCGATTACGTTGCGGAACTCGCGGATGTTCCCCGGCCAGCCGTATTGCGCCAGGCGTTCGGCCGCGCCGGCCGACAGCGTCCGCGGCCCCAGCCCGTGCTGCTGCGCCAGCGCCTTCAGGTAATGGTCGCCGAGCAGGGGGATGTCGCCGGTGCGCTCGCGCAGCGACGGAATGCTGATGCTCGTCACCGCCACCCGGTAGAAGAGGTCCATGCGGAAGCTGCCGGCCTGGATCTCCTTGCGCAGATCGCGGTTGGTCGCGGCGATGAGGCGGAAATTCACCTTGCGCGGCTTGTTCTCGCCGATGCGATAGACCTCGCCTTCTTCCAGCACGCGCAGGAAATGCGGCTGCAGGTCGATCGGCATCTCGCCGATCTCGTCCAGGAACAGGGTGCCGCCGTTGGCTGCCTCGATCTTGCCGATCATGCCGCCGCGGCGCGCGCCTGTGAACGAGCCCTCGGTATAGCCGAACAGTTCGCTGGTCAGCAGCTCGCGCGAGAAACCGCCACAGTTCAGCGCCACGAACGGGCCGTCCTTGGTTGCGCCGGATTCGTGGATGCAGCGCGCGAACACGTCCTTGCCCACGCCGGTTTCGCCCAGCAGCAGCACGGGCACGCGCGATTTCGCCAGCTGCTGCGCCCGGCCGACGGCCTGCATCAGCGCCGGCGATGCGCCCACGACCTTTTCGAAGGAGCCCTTTTCGACCGTCTCGCCGAAAAACAGCGGCACGGAGCGGGACAGGCCGCCGCCCTGGTGGCGGCGGCTCGGCAGGGTCAATACCGTACCGAGGTGCTCCCCACCGATGACCACCGGCTCCAGCCAGTCCCGGTCTATCCAGTCGGGCAGATCCTCCGCCGCCTGTTCGGTCTGCTTCCACTTCAGCGTCAGCGCGGACAACGCGTCCGGCGCGCCGGCGAACTGGCATCCGGCAAGGTCGGCCATGACCGTGGATGCCCGCGGATTGGCCTTGATCGCGCGGCCGCGGCGGTCGAACACGATCACGCCGTCCAGCGCCGACACCGACAGACGATCGACGCAGGTTTCGAGCAGCCGGTAGCGCACGTCCATTTCCATGCGCGCCAGCCGGTTCTCGATCCGCCCCGCGGTGGCCACCACCAGCGCCAGGCTGTGGCGGCTGTAGGAGGCCGACAGCCCGGACACGTCGACCACGCCGAGTATGGTGCCGTCGTAGGGGTCGCGGATCACCGTGGCCGAACAGGACCAGCGCTTGATACCGGCGCAGTAGTGTTCCGCCGAGTGGATCTGCACCGGCTGGCCGACCTCCAGCGCGGTGCCGATGGCATTGGTGCCGCAGGCCAGTTCGCTCCAGTTGGCGCCGGACAGCAGATGCACGTTCTCCGCGGCGCCGCGGGTGGACATGTCGCCTTCGAGATTGAGGATGGTGCCGCTGTGATTGGTCAGGACCATCACCGTCCCGGTTTCGGACAGGAAGTCCCGCGCCGATGCCATCACCGGCGCGCTGGCGGTGAGCAGGTCGGAAGATTCGTCGCGCAGGTAGTGCAGGGAGTTCTCTCCGACCGGCGGCGGCGCCTGATAGCGCCCGGGGTCCACGCTGGCGCCGAAGCAGCGGCGCCACGAATCGTCGATCAGGCGGCGCAGTGCGTCCGACCCGGCCTCGTCCCCATTAACGAAGTGCTCCCATGAAGCCATGATGCGGCCATCGTTTTCCGGAACGGAAAACATCTGGCCTGAAATAGTGGCAGGCATGTCCACCCTCCTTTGCGCCGATACGCTGACTGCGTCGTCGGCTGCGGATTCGGTCCGCAGGCCGCGCGCAGTTCTCTCATGTGTCCCTGGCCGTGTCCCCGTGCCGGTGTGCCTCTGCGGCGACACCGGCAAGCGACCGGATCTTCGATCTTGTGTTGTTCCCGCTGACGGGAGCGGCGTGTGTCTCGAGCACGCTGCCCCGTCTTGCCAGCCCGGGATGACTAGCCAGACTGGTCTCGATCCGCACAAAAATCAAGCGCTGTACCGATCGATGTTCGAACTCAGCAAATTCTGCGCCAATCCGGCAGATGATTGATGAGGGGCGGATTCGCCCGTTTGCAGCGCCGTGGCAAAAGGCAAGGCGACGAAGGGCGTTCGATAATCGAACGCTGGCGTAGTCCGATTATCGAACGCCCCGCCTGGAAAGATACGGCGGCCGGAAAAAAGGTGGGGGCTTCCGGCGTGTGAGGTACCCGAGGAGAGGGAAGAAGGATTCCTCGCCGGATGTTGCGTGCCCCCGAAAATGTCGGCACCTGCAGGGCGGCTGGCGGCGCGCCTATTGCAGGTCGACGACGAAATCGACGGCGGTGGCGGCCCGGACCTCATCCACGCTGGTGCCGGGCGCGAGATCGACCAGCGCCAGGCCGTCGTCGCGTACTTCGAACACGCAGAGATCGGTCACGATCAGGTCCACCACGCCCGTTCCGGTCAGCGGCAGCGAGCACTCGCGGACGATCTTGGGCTCGCCTCGTGCGGTGTGTTCCATGATGACCACGACGCGGCCGACCCCGGCCACCAGGTCCATCGCGCCGCCTATGCCCTTGACCATCTTGCCCGGCACCGCCCAGTTCGCCAGGTCGCCCTTCTCCGACACCTGCAGCGCACCCAGCATGGACAGCTGGATATGGCCGCCGCGGATCATGCCGAAGGAGGTGGCACTATCGAAGAAGCTGGTGGTCGGCAGCGTGGTAATGGTCTGCTTGCCGGCGTTGATCAGGTCCGCGTCTTCCTCGCCTTCCCACGGGAAGGGCCCCATGCCGAGCATGCCGTTCTCGCTCTGGAGCTGGATGGACATGCCGGGCGGCACGTGATTGGCCACCAGGGTCGGAATGCCGATGCCCAGATTGACGTAGTAGCCGTCACGCAATTCGCGCGCGGCGCGCGCCGCCATTTGATCTCGGGTCCAGGCCATTCCTCACTCCTCCACCAGGGCCGGGCGGCGACGCACCGTCCGCTGTTCGATCCGTTTGTCGACGTTTTCCACCAGCACGATGCGATCCACGTAGATGCCGGGCGTGACGATATGGTCAGGGTCTATCGCGCCCGGCTCGACCAGTTCCTCGACCTCGGCCACCGTCACCGCGGCCGCCGTGGCCATCATGGGATTGAAGTTGCGCGCCGTCATGCGATAGACGAGATTGCCCTCGCCATCGCCCTGCCAGGCGTGCACCAGGGCCAGGTCCGCCCGCAGGCCGCGCTCGAGCACGTAGTTTTTACCGTCGAATTCGGCGGTGGGCTTGCCTTCGGCGATCACCGTGCCGACGCCGGTGGGGGTGTAGAAGGCGGGAATGCCGGCGCCGCCGGCGCGGATGCGTTCTGCCAGGGTGCCCTGCGGGTTGAACTCCACCTCCACCTCGCCCGCCATGTACTGGCGAGCGAACTGGGCGTTCTCGCCCGCATAGGAGCAGATCAGCCTGCGCACTTGGCGGGTGTCGAACAGCTTGCCGAGGCCGAGGCCGTCGCAGCCCGGGTTGTTCGAGATCAGCGTCAGGCCCTTCACCCCGGATTCGAGCACCGCATCGATCAGGATGGCGGGAATACCGCACAGGCCGAAACCGCCCGACATGATCGTCATGTCGTCGTGCAGCAGCCCTGCCAATGCCTCAGCTGCCGTCGGATATCGCTTTCTTGAAGACACTTTGCATTCCTTCAATTTGAGTTGCGCCGTTTCCCGGAATTCGCCTTGGACGGAATTCCCGCGCGGAGCATTTCCGCTCGCATGGCTTACAGCAAAGGCAATGCCAGAATCGCTAATTACCTGAGGCAAAAGGAATTCGAATTCCTATCCGGATTCCGGCGATGGACATCGTCGTTTTGTTTGCGGTCGATCGCGATCAGGCTTCGTTCGAATTCGAGGCGGGCGGCATTGCTCAAACGCGGCAGGACGGCGCGGATGCGGCGTCTTCCAGCATTTCGCGCAGCGCCGTCTTCAGCACCTTGCCGTAGTTGTTCTTCGGCAGGGCGGCGACGAAGCGGTATTCCTTGGGCCGCTTGAAGCGGGCGATGCGGTCCAGGCAGTAGCGGTCCAGTTCTTCGGCGGCGACGCCGGCCTCCGGATCGACCACCACGAAGGCGATCACCACCTCGCCCCAGTCGGCATCGCGCCGGCCGACCACCGACACCTCCCTGACCGCGGGATGGGCGACCAGCACCTCCTCCACCTCGCGCGGATAGATGTTGGCGCCGCCCGAGATGATCACGTCCTTTGAGCGGTCCTTGAGCGTGACGAAGCCGTGCGAATCCATCGCCCCCATGTCGCCCGTCCATAGCCAGCCGCCGCGCAGCGCGGCCGCGCTCGCCTCGGGCTGCTGCCAGTAGCCGGACATGACCGTCTCGCCGCGGACCACCACCTCGCCGACCTCGTCGTTCGCCAGCGGCCGGCCCTCGGCATCGACGATGCGGACTTCGACGAGCGACTGCGCCACCCCGACCGAGGCGATGCGCGACGCCCAGGCTGGGTCGCTGCGGTCGGCCAGGACGGCACGCGACAGCGCGGTGATGGTCATCGGCGATTCGCCCTGACCGTAGATCTGCACGAAGCGCGGCCCCATCACCGTGAGCGCCTCGGCGATGTCCTCGGCGTACATCGGACCGCCGCCGTAGACGATGGTCTGGAAGCCCGACGGATCGCTGCCCGCCTGCTTCACCCGCTCGGTCAGGCGCTTCACCATGGTCGGCGCGGCGAACATGGCCAGCCGCCCGACCCGGGCCGCAAGCGCGATCAGCTCGGCCGGATCGAATCCCCCGGATTCCGGCACGACATGGCGGCAGCCCCGCAGCACGTAGGGAAAGCTGTAGAGGCCCGCGCCGTGCGACAGCGGCGCCGCGTAGACCGCCGCATCGGCCTCGGCGACCGGATCCACGTCCATGAAGAAGCAGGACGTCATCGCCATCAGGTTGCGGTGGCTGAGCATCACCCCCTTGGGCTTGCCGGTCGTGCCCGAGGTATAGAACAGCCAGGCCAGATCGTCCGGCAGGCGTTCCTGTACCGGAATCGCCAGGGCCGACACCGCGCGGGTGTACAGCGCGTCGCCGGGCACCAGGGTCGGCAGCGCGTCGCCACCGGGGCAGGCGCCCAGTCCATCGGCCAGGTCGCGCGACACGCAGGCCAGGCGGGCACCGGCGTCGGCGAGGATGAAGGCCGCCTCGCGCGGATGCAGCTTGGCATTGATGGGCACCGCCACCAGCCCCGCCCACAGCACCCCGTAGAGGCATTCGAGGTATTCGGGGCAGTTCGTCATGTGGATGGCCACCCGCTCCCCCGGCGCCAGCCTGAGGTTGCGCCGCAGAAAGCCGGCCAGCCGGGCCGCGCGCGCGGCCAGCCCGGCATAGGTATGCAGCGGGCGGGCTCCGGCCATGACTGCGAGCCGCTCCGGAAAGGTCCGTGCCGAACGCGCGAGCAGCTGGGCGAGGTTCATTTTGTGCGCTCCAGGATACTTACGTAGTTGGCGACCGCCGCGCCGCCCATGTTGAAGACGCCCGCCACGCTCGCATCCTTGACCTGCATGTCGAGCGCCTCCCCGGTCAGCTGCATGGCGGCCATCACGTGCATGGACACCCCCGTCGCACCGATCGGATGCCCCTTGGCCTTGAGACCGCCCGACGGATTGACCGGGAGCCTGCCGTCAGCATAGACGCTGCCGTCGAGCAGGCAGTCGCCGCCGCGGCCGGGCGCGGCCAGCCCCATGGCCTCGTAGGTCAGCAGTTCGGCGATGGTGAAGCAGTCGTGCACCTCGGCGAGCGAGAGGTCGTGCACCGCGCATCGGGCATCGGCCAGCGCCCGCTGCCAGGCCCGCCGCGGCCCCTCGAAGCTGAGGACGTCGCGGCTGGAGACCGGCAGGAAGTCGTTGACCTGGGCGCGGGCACGCAGGCGCACTGCGCGGCGGGCGCTCGCGGCCACCGCATCGTCGGCCAGCACCAGCGCGGCCGCACCGTCGGACACCAGCGAACAATCGGTCTTGCGCAGCGGGCCGGCGATCCGCGGATTGCGCTCCGACTCTGTGTTGCAGAACTCGAAACCCAGATCCCGGCGCATGTGAGCCCAGGGATTGCGCACGCCGTTGGCATGATTCTTCGCGGCGATGCGGGCCAGTGTCGCCGCGTGGTCACCGTAGCGGTCGAAGTACCGCTCGGCCAGCTGGCCGAACAAGCCCGGGAAGGTCAGCCCCTTGGCCGCCTCTTCCGCTACGTAGGACGCCGACGCCAGCACCTGCGTGACCTCGGAACCGGACACCGACGTCATCTTCTCGGCACCCACCACCAGCGCGATGCGCGCCCGCCCGGCCTCGATCGCATCGCAGGCCGCATAGACCGCCGCGGCACCGGACGCGCAGGCGTTCTCGACGCGGGTCGCGGGACACCAGCGCAGGGCGGGGTCGGCCTGCAGGACCAGCGACGAACAGAAGATCTCCGGCACCAGCCCGCCGTTGAGGTGGCCCAGCCAGATGCCATCGACATCCTCGGCAGGAACTTCCGCATCCTGCAGTGCGTCGCGGCTGACGCCGATGATGAGCGACTCGAGATCGACCATGTCCAGCCGTCCGAACGACGAATGTGCCCAACCGATAATGCTGACGCCCATGTTGTTTCCCTTATGAGTGAATGATCTGCAGGAGCGAAGATCCGGCTCGCCCCGCCGGGTCATTTAGCATCGGCCATGCCACCGGCGCAGCGCCGGATGACAATCGCAAGCCCCTGATTTTCCACTGCCGAAGATGCGCCGGCGGCGCCCCGGCGTCCGGTTGTCGGACGCTCGCCCGGCGCCTCGCGTTCGATTCCAGTACGCATACGGCCCGCAACCACCCCGATGCGCGCCGCGGTGCCGCTGCCTTGACGGGATTGCCGGCTTCTCCATGCAGTGGCATGGCCTTTGCATCGCTCCGGCGTGCTTCCTGCACGCAAACCAAGAACGACATCGGAGACAAGCATGCCCAGCCCTGCTGCATCGCAGCCGACCCGCCGCCCGATCGACCGCATCCCCGTCAGCCTGCTCACCGGCTTCCTCGGTGCGGGCAAGACGACCCTGCTGAACCGGCTGATGAAGGATCCGGCGATGGCGGGTACCGCCCTGTTGATCAACGAGTTCGGCGAAGTCGGCATCGACCACCACCTGGTCGACAGGCTCGACGAGCACACCCTGCTGCTGGATTCGGGCTGCATCTGCTGCAGCGTGCAAGGCGACCTGGTCCGGGCCCTGCGCGAACTCCACCAGCGCTTTTCGCGGCGGGAGATCCCCGAGCTGTCACGCGTGATCATCGAGACGACCGGCCTCGCCGATCCGGTTCCCGTGGTCTATACGCTGATGGAGGAACGCTTCGTCTCCGCGCGCTATGTCTGCGACAGCGTATTGACGGTGGTCGACGCCGGCCACGGCTGCGAGCAGTTGAAGCGGCATCGCGAGGCAGTGCGCCAGGTCGCGATGGCCGACCGCCTGCTGATCAGCAAAGGCGACCTCAGCGACGCGGCCACCCGGGCCCGGCTGGATGAAAGGCTCGCCACGCTCAACCCCACGGCGCAGCGCCTGGACGTGCGCCACGGCAAGGTCGCGCCCGACCAGCTGTTCGGCAGCGGCATCTACGCTGCCGCCGACAAGTTGCCCGATGTCGCCCGCTGGCTGGCGGACGAGCGCGAGCACGAGCACGAACAAGCCCGCCCGACGGCAAGCGACACCACCGCACGCTGGACGCGCAAGCCTGCCACGCGCCGGCATAGACACGTCGAACGCCACGGCAGCGCCGTGTCCTCCTTCGTCGTCCGCTTCGAAGCGCCGGTGCCGTGGCATGGCTTCGCGGTATCGCTCGGACGGATCCTCGCGTCCTACGGCCGGCAGTTGCTGCGGGTGAAGGGGCTGATCGCGGTGGCTGGCGATCCGCGGCCGCAGGTCGTCCAGTGCGTGCAGGACGTGGCCTACCCACCGGTGCGACTTCCGGCGTGGCCCGATGGCGGCGCCTTTGCCGACCGCTGCGGACGGCTGGTATTCATCACCCAGGATCTCGATGCGACAGCGGTAGACGCCATCCGCAGCGCGCTGGCCGACCTCCCCGGCGCCGCCGCGGCCATACGCATCAGTGCCGCCCATCCCCTGCTCCCCACCCGTTGCTGGCTCAGCCAGCCGATGCCGCTGGCGCCGCGCGGCGGCATCGAGCTCGACGCCTGGTTCGTCCAGCCGAAGCGCCTGGCCCGCCGCCACACGCCCAGCGCAAGTGCCTGAGCGGTGGCGCCGAAGCGCCGCCCCGTGCAGTCCTGCTACTCAACGGAGACAACCCATCGTGCTTTCCAGCCACAAGTGGCTCAGCCATCTCGAACGCTTTGCCGACGCGCTCGCCGCCGGCTTGCCCTTTGCAGGCAGCTTCATCGGCCCCCGCCGCCAGACGCGGATTGCCGCCAGCCTCAACGAGGGCTACGAATCCATGCTGGCCCGCCACGCCGAGCTGCGACACAGCCTCGAAACCCTGGAACAGGAAGCCGGCCAATTGCGTACCGCACTGTTCGACGCCGGTCGCGAAGGAGACAGGCTCGCCGAGCGCTTCGACCTGATCAGCCGCGCCAGCGGCGAGGGCCTGTGGGACATCAGCGTGGCGGCCGGCGATCCGATCCATCCCGACAGCGTAGTGTGGTGGTCGCGCCAGCTGCGCCAGCTGCTCGGCTACGACGACGAGCGTGACTTCCCCAACCGGCTGGACAGCTGGCGCAGCCGGATTCACCCCGACGACAGCAAGCGCGTGCTGGCGGCCTTCGCTGCTCACCTGGGCGACGTCAGCGGCACCGTGCCCTACGACATCGAGTACCGCCTCGCCCACAAGAACGGCAGCTACCGCTGGTTCCGCGCCATCGGCACCACCCTGCGCAATGCCCACGGCGTACCCTTGCGGGTCGCCGGCTCACTGGTGGATATCCACGACAAGCTGGAGCGCGAAGCCTTGCTCGGACGCAGCCTGGACCGCTTCGAACTGGTGCGCGAACTATTGAGCGACGGCCTGTGGGACATCGAGATCGTGGACGGCAAGGTGCTGAACGCCGCCAACACCGTCTGGTGGTCGCAGCAGTTTCGCCGCATGCTGGGTTACAGCGACGAGAACGACTTCGCGAATACGCTCGATGCCTGGGCGGCACGCATCCACCCCGACGATCGCGAACAGGTGTTCAAGGCCTTTCTCGCCCATGTCGACGACCGCAGCGGCCAGACGCGCTACGACCAGGCTCACCGCCTTGCGCTCAAGAGCGGCGAATACCGCTGGTTCCGCGCCTCGGCCCAGACCCGCCGGCGCCACGACGGCACCCCGCTGCGCGTGGTGGGCGCGCTCACCGACATCGACACCCAGTTGCGCGAGAAGGAACAGCGCGAGGCGCTGGAGCAGCAGCAGGGCAAGCTGGAAGCAACCCTGCGCCGCATCAACGAACTGGTCGGCACGATCAAGGAGATCGCCGACCAGACCAATCTGCTCGCGCTCAACGCCGCCATCGAAGCCGCCCGGGCGGGCGAAAGCGGGCGCGGCTTCGCAGTCGTGGCGGATGAAGTGCGCAAGCTCGCCGAGCGCACCCGCGACACCACCGCGCGCATCGAGAAGATGGCGACTGCGGAACCCTAGCCGGGCGCGCGCCGCCTTACCAGGCGGTTTCGCGCTCCGCCGTCGCCGAGATCTTGTGGATGGAAAGGTCAGCGCCTTCGAATTCCTCTTCCGCATCCAGGCGCAGACCGACCAGCAGCTTGAGCGTGCCGTACACCGCGAAACCGCCGACCAGCGCGACGCCGACGCCGAGCAGCGTCCCCATCAGCTGCGCGCCGAAGGATACGCCGCCGACGCCACCCAGCGCCTGGCTGCCGAAGATGCCGGCGGCGATGCCGCCCCAGGCGCCGCACAGGCCGTGCAGCGGCCACACGCCGAGCACGTCGTCGATCTTCCAGCGGTTCTGGGTCAGCGTGAACATCTGCACGAACAGCGCCCCCGCCACCGCACCCACTGCGAGCGCGCCTAACGGGTGCATCACGTCGGAGCCGGCACACACCGCCACCAGCCCCGCGAGCGGGCCGTTATGGACGAAACCCGGGTCGTTGCGCCCCAGCGCCAGCGCCGCCAGCGTGCCGCCCACCATCGCCATCAGCGAGTTGATCGCCACCAGGCCGCTGATCTTCTCCAGGGTCTGCGCGCTCATCACGTTGAAGCCGAACCAGCCGATGATGAGGATCCAGGCACCGAGCGCGAGGAAGGGGATCGACGACGGCGGATGCGCGGCGATCGCTCCGCTGCTGTGGTAGCGGCCGCGCCGCGCGCCGAGCAGCAGCACCGCCGGCAGCGCGATCCAGCCGCCCACCGCGTGCACCACCACCGAGCCGGCGAAGTCGTGGAATTCGGCGTCGAAGCTCGCCTTCAGCCAGGCCTGGAAGCCGTAATGCTGGTTCCAGGCGATGCCTTCGAAAAAGGGATAGACCAGCCCCACCAGCACGAAGGTGGCCGCCAGCTGGGGGCTGAAGCGGGCGCGCTCGGCGATGCCGCCGGAGATGATGGCCGGAATCGCCGCGGCAAAGGTCAGCAGGAAGAAGAAGCGGGTGAGTTCGAAGCCGCTCTTCTCCAGCAGCACATCGGCACCGGCGAAGAAATGCACGCCGTAGGCGACGCCGTAGCCGATGAAGAAATACGCCAAGGTGGAAACGGCGAAGTCGCTCAGTATCTTGACCAGCGCATTGACCTGGTTCTTCTTGCGCACCGTGCCCAGCTCGAGAAAGGCGAAGCCGGCGTGCATGGCGAGCACCATAATGGCGCCCAACAGGATGAAAAGAACGTCGTTGTCCGGGTGATGAAGTTCCATTTTGGTTCCTGAACTGAGGATGCGCACCAAAAGCAAGCATCACGCCAAGTCAGAAACCTTGATTTTGTAGGATTTTAGACAAACCAAGCCGACATCAATGCATCAATACCGTGCCAACAGCTGATTTAATGCACTTTTTTAGTGCAATTTTCGATGCTGGCGCACCAGATTGAAAACCACTTCAGCCACCGGCCGGTTTGGCCCCCGCGGCACGGCTGCGCTGCAGGCAAGCCACCACCTCGGCGTCCTCGACCTGGTCGAAATCGCAATAGAACTGGCCGACCGCGCGAAAGTCCTGTGGCGCGAACAGGCACACCACCTCGTCCGCCAGTGCCTGCACCCGCGCCAGGCTTTCCGCGGCGGCCACCGGCACCGCGCAGATCAAGCGCTGCGGCCCCTGGCTGCGGACCGCATGCAGCGCCGCGATCATGGTGGCACCGGTGGCAAGGCCGTCATCGACGATGATCGTCACCCGGTCGTGCGCGTCGGCCGGCGGCCGGCCCGGGGAGTACAGCGCGCGCCGTTCGCGCAGCTGGGCGAGGCGATGTCGCTTTTCCGCCTCCAGGCCGCCGACATCGCCATGGGCGGGGTCGGAGACGAAGGACCAGCCGCTCTCGTCGATGGCGCCCACCGCGTATTCCGGGTTCCACGGCAGGCCCAGCTTGTGTACCAGCACCACGTCGAGCTCGCCGTCGAGCGCGTCGGCCACCACCGCCGCCATCGGCACCGCGCCGCGCGGAATCGCCAGCACCAACGGCCGGCTGCCGCGCCAGCCGGCCAGTGCCTCGCCCAGCCGGCGCCCGGCATCGAGTCGGTCGCGAAAGATCATGTTGCCTCCCCGGCGCCTGCCGGCACCCTGGGGTGCCGCTGCAGGAGCTCGATGCGGAAATCCGCTTCGTAAGGCGGCACGTTGCACTCGACCACATCGCCTGGCGCCACCGCCAGGCGCAGGCCCACCACGTCGGCGCGTACCGGCAGGCGGGTCACGCAGCGGTCGACCAGCACCACGACGCGGATCTCCGCCGGCTGCTTGCGCGCCAGGTACTCCACCGCCCTCAGCAGCGAATGGCCGGTGTAGAGCACGTCGTCCACCACCAGCAGCGCATGGCCGGCGAGATCCAGCGCCGCATGAGCGGCATCCTCGGTCAGGCGCGTTTCCGGATGGAGCAGGGTGAGATCGTCGGCATAGCGGCTGATCGACAGATCCAGCCGCAGTGGCGGCGCCAAGCCGTAGCGGGCCACCATCGCCGCACCCAGCCGGTCGGCCAGCGGCGCCCCGCGCCGCCGGATGCCGACTACCGCGATGCGTTCGCGCGCGCCGAGCACACCGGCCGCCCGGCGCGCCATGTCGTCGATCACGTCGGCGAGTCCGGCCGCGTCGTAGAGGCAGGTCCGTACTCCGGGCGGTCGCTCCATGTAGGCCTCCAGCTGGCGGGCCCGGCAGCATCGGCCGCGCCCCTGATTCAGCATAGGCGAGCGCCTGCGCCGCCCCAAGCGGGGCTGCGCCCGCCCAACGCCCCAGCTTGGGCAATCCGATTGCCCGGAACGCAGCGGCTATCGAGTAAAACCATGTGCTCGACTATGATTCCCACACAGCAGGACGCGGGGCATCCCCCTGCCCTGGCGCAAGGGCCACACTAAGCGAGTACGAATCACGCATGAGGGCCGATCATTTCCGCGCGCTTCGCCGCCGCCTGCCGCTGCTGGCCGGCTCGGTCCTGCTCGCCGTGTCCTTACCGGCCGGCGCGGCCACGCCCACCGCCACGACCGCGCCGGCCGCTTCCGCTGCCAGTGTCGCGACGTTGGACGCCAGCCTGCTCGCCGCACTCGGCCTGGCCGTCCTGATCGGCGGGGCGGCACTCTACATCTCCCGCATCAACCTCCGCCTGCGCCAGAGCATCGCCGACAGCCGTAGCGCCGAAGCCGCCCTGCGGCCGCTGTCCACCGCGATCGCGCAGAGTCCGGCGCTGGTGGTGATCACCGGACCGGATGTCCGCATGCGCTATGTAAACCCGCGCTTCACCGAAATCACCGGCTACAGCGCGGCAGAAGCCCTCGGCCACAATCCGCGCATGCTCAGTTCCGGCCTCACCGACCCGGCCAGCTTCCGCGACATGTGGGAGCACCTCAAGCGTGGCGAGTCGTGGTCGGGCGAATTCATCAACCGCCGCAAGAACGGCGAGCTCTACTGGGAAGAGTCGCACATCTCGCCGGTGATCGACGGCGACGGCCGCTGCACCGGCTACGTCGCAGTCAAGCTCGACATCACCGCACGCAAGCGGGCCGAACAGGCGGAGCATGCCCGCGCCCACGTGCTGGAGCTGCTCGCCCGCGGCGCGCCGCTGCCGGAGATCCTCGAAGCCATCGTGCGCGGCGTCGAGGCGGGCAACCCGGAGATGCGCTGCAGCGCGCTGCTGCTGGACGCCGACCGCAAGCGCCTGCTGACCGGCGCCGCCCCCAGCCTGCCCGACTTCTACAACGCCGCAGTGCACGGACTGGCCATCGGCTACGGGGTCGGCTCCTGCGGCACGGCGGCCTACACCGGCGAACGCGTGGTGGTCGAGGACATCCAGAGCCATCCCTACTGGGCGCCTTACCGCGACATCGCCCGGCAGGCCGACCTCGCCGCCTGCTGGTCCGAGCCGATCCGTTCGTCCGGCGGCGAGGTGCTGGGCACCTTCGCGATCTACCATCGCCACCCGCACCGGCCGACCCCGGCCGACATCGAGCTGATCGAGCAGTCGGCCAAGGTGGCGTCGATCGCGATCGACCGTACCCTGGCGCTGGAGGCGCTGCGGGTGAGCGAGGAACGCCACCGCCTGCTCGCCGAGAACGCCACCGACGTGATCTGGACCATGGACCTGCAGGGCCGCTTTACCTATGTCAGCCCATCGGTGGAGAAGCTGCGCGGCTATACCGTCGCCGAGGTGATGCAGCAGGGGCTGGACGAGGTGCTGACGCCCGAATCCGCCGCCATTGCGCGCGATGGTCTCACCCGCGGCATCGCTGCCGTCGCCAGCGGGTGGCCCTTCCCGGTGTTCCGCGGCGAACTCGAACAGCCCTGCAAGTACGGCGGCACGGTGTGGACCGAGGTCACCACCTCGGGCATCTACAACGCCGCCGGCGAGTTCATCGGCATCCTCGGCGTCAGCCGCGACATCTCGGAGCGCAAGGCGGCCGAGGCGCGCATCAGCTACCTCGCGCACCACGACACCCTCACCAATCTGCCCAACCGCACACTGTTCGCCGACCGGCTGGAGCATGCACTCACCCAGGCCGAGCGCGATGGCAGCGACCTGGCGCTGATGTTCCTCGATCTGGACCACTTCAAGCCGATCAACGACAGCTTCGGCCACGCCGTCGGCGACCTGCTGCTGAAGGAGGCCGCCCACCGGATGCAGGCCTGCCTGCGCGCGGTGGATACGGTGGCGCGCATCGGCGGCGACGAATTCGTGGTGCTGCTGCCTGCAGTGGGCAGCGAGGACGACGCCCTGCTGGTGGCAGAGAAGATCCGTCATGCTCTCGACCAGCCCTTCGCGATCGCCGGGCAGACGCTGGAGATCTCGTCCAGCATCGGTGTCGCCATGTACCCGGCACACGGCAGCGACGCCGTCGGCCTGGCGCGCAACGCCGACATCGCGATGTACTTCGCCAAGGGCAACGGCCGCAACCACGTGCAGCTTTACCACCCGGCACTGGTCAAGCTCAGCGCCTAGCGCACCTACGCCGGTTCGCCCGCCACCGGCACCCCGGCCACGCCGAAGAAGATGCTCTCCAGCTCGCCGCGCGGCAGGTCGCGCACGATGAACACCAGGCGGCTGCGCTGGTCGTTGTAGGGCGGCTTGTCCGGCCAGGCGGGCAGGCTGGTGGGCGGATAGGCGACGTGCTGCACGCACTGCACCACCCGCGGCAGCGGATCGCCGACGATGTTCATCAGCCCCTTCACCCGCAGGATGCGCTCGCCGTAGACCTGCAGGATGAGGCCGAGCGCGTCGCTGAAGCCGAACCAGGTGAGCGGCGCGTCGAAGGTGAACACATAGCTGGTGACGCCGTCGTCGTGGCGCGGCGCATGGCCGCCGGCCGCCGCGCCGCCCGGCTTGCGCCAGCTGATGGCCGCTGCCGCGGCACGCGCCGCGGCCGCACGCGTGCGCTCCTCGCCCAGCCAGGCCGCCACGTCCGGGATCTTGCCGGCGGCGTCGTACAACCCGCAGCCGAACATCACCGCCGGCGCCACCTCGCCGCGCTCGACCTCGACCTGCTGCGCCGCCGGATTGAGCTGCGCCAGCCGCTCGGCCAGCGCCGCGCGCAGCTCTGGCGTGGCGAGGTCGCATTTGGTGAGCAGCAGCCGGTCCGCCATCGCCACCTGGCGCATCGCCTCGCGGTGCCGGTCGAGCTGGCCGTCGGCGTGGGTGACGTCCACCGCGGTGATGACGCCGTCGCAGCGGTAGCGCTCGGCGATGAAAGGCTCTTCCATCAGCGTCGAGATCACCGGCGCCGGGTCGGCCAGCCCGGTGGTTTCGATCAGCACGCGACGCACCGGCTTGATCTCGTGATGCAGCGCCTGCATGAAGAGCCGCTTGAGTGCCTTCACCAGGTCGCCCTGCACGCTGCAGCAGATGCAGCCGGAATCGAGCACCATCAGGGTGTCGTCCACCTTCTCGACCAGGTGGTGATCGACGCCGACCTCGCCGAACTCGTTGATCAGCACCGCACTGCCTTCCATCTCGGGCTGGCGCAGCAGGTGATTGAGCAGCGTGGTCTTGCCGGCGCCGAGAAAGCCGGTGAGGACGGTGACGGGGATGCGGCGGTCGGTGGTGTCGGCGGTCATGGCGGCAGCGGAGCGATGCGGGGAAAGACCCGCATCTTACGCAGCACGCGGCGGGCTGCGCCAAGCCTGTGCGCAATCGGTCCGGACAAGACCCTGCCGCCACCGCGTTTGACGCCACCCCGCGCGGGCAACAGAATCTGCCCTCCTCCGCGGACACCGACATGCCCACCATCGATACCCTTGCCGCCTTTCTCGCCATCTCGGTGGTGATCACCCTCGCCCCCGGGCCGGACAACCTGATGGTGCTCGGCCACAGCCTGGCGCGCGGGCGGCTGGCCGGCTTCGGCATCGCGCTCGGCTGCGCGCTCGGCTGCTTCACCCACACGCTGTGGGCGGCACTGGGCGTGAGCGCGGCCCTGGCGTCCTCGCCCGCGGTCTTTCTCGCGCTCAAGCTCGCCGGCGCCGCCTGGCTCGCCTGGCTGGGCATGCAGGCCCTGCGCTGTGCCGCCGCGCCACGGCTGGACCGGGTTGCGGCCGCGCGCGCGCCCTGGCTGCGCGATGTGCGCCGCGGTTTCGTCGCCAACGCGATCAATCCCAAGGTGGCGCTGTTCTTCCTCGCCTTCCTGCCGCAGTTCGTGCAGGCCGACGCCGGTCACGCCACGTTGCAGATGGTGGTGCTGGGCAGCGTCTTCGCCGCGCAGACGGTGCTGGTGTTCGGCGGCTTCGCGCTGGCCGCCGGCACCCTTGGCCGCGCCATCGCCCGCCGCCCCGCTGCCGGCGCCTGGCTGGACCGCATCGCCGGCCTGCTCTTCATCGGCCTCGCCGTCCGCCTCGCCGCGGACGACGGCCCTCTCTGAATACAACAAGACCCCCGCCATGAGACACGCCGTCCCCGCCCCCCTGCCCGCGCCCGCCACCGGCGAGCGCCACGACTGGCAGACGCTGAAAAGCCTCGTCCCCTTCATCTGGGCCTACAAGGGCCGGGTGATCTTCGCGCTCGGCTGCCTCATCGCCGCCAAGGGCGCCAACGTCACCGTGCCCATCATCTTCAAGCACCTGGTCGACGCGCTCACCATCACCCCGCAGCAGGCGCTGATCGTGGTCCCGGCGGCGCTGCTGCTGGCCTACGGCGTGCTGCGCTTCTCGACCTCGTTGTTCACCGAGCTGCGCGAGATCGTGTTCGCCCGCGTCACCCAGCAGGCGGTGCGCGAGATCTCGCTGCGGGTGTTCCGCCACCTGCACGCGCTCAGCCTGCGCTTCCACCTCGAACGCCAGACCGGCGGCCTGACCCGCGACATCGAGCGCGGCACCCGCTCGATCGGCTCGCTGATCAGCTACACGCTGTATTCCATCCTGCCGACGCTGGTGGAGATCGGCCTGGTGGTGGGCATCCTGCTGGTGCAGTACGACGCGGTGTTCGCGCTGATCACGCTGGGCACGCTGAGCTTCTACATCCTGTTCACGGTGAAGGTGACCAACTGGCGCACCGCGCTGCGGCGCCAGGCCAACGAGCTGGATTCGGCCGCCAACGCGCGCGCGATCGACAGCCTGCTCAACTTCGAGACGGTGAAGTACTTCAACAACGAGGCCTTCGAAGCGCACCGCTACGACGAACAGCTGCAGAAATGGACGCGGGCGCAGGTCAAGAACCAGTATTCGCTGTCGGCGCTCAACATCGGCCAGGCCGCGATCATCGCCGTCGGCGTCACCGCGATGATGTGGGCGGCGGCCAGCCGCGTCGCCGCCGGCAGCATGACCCTGGGCGACATCGTGCTGGTCAATGCCTTCCTCATCCAGCTCTACATCCCGCTCAACTTCCTCGGCGTGATCTACCGCGAACTGCGCCAGGCGCTGACCGACATCGAGCGCATGTTCGGCCTGATGCACGAACACCGCGAGATCGCCGACGCCCCCGACGCCCACGCCCTGCCGCCCGGCCCCGCCAGCGTGCGCTTCGAGCAGGTGAGTTTCGCCTACGACGCCAAGCGGCCCATCCTGTTCGACGTCGATTTCGAGATCCCCGCCGGCAGCACGGTGGCGGTGGTGGGCCATTCCGGCTCGGGAAAGTCGACGCTGGCGCGCCTGCTCTACCGCTTCTACGACGTGCAGGGCGGCGCCATCCGGGTCAATGGCCACGACCTGCGCGGCCTCACCCAGG
Organism: Azoarcus sp. DD4; assembly: GCF_006496635.1. Taxonomy (NCBI): domain Bacteria; kingdom Pseudomonadati; phylum Pseudomonadota; class Betaproteobacteria; order Rhodocyclales; family Zoogloeaceae; genus Azoarcus; species Azoarcus sp. DD4. The sequence goes on along the minus strand of NZ_CP022958.1, from coordinate 608,114 downwards.
ACAGCCTGCGCGCCGCGATCGGCATCGTCCCGCAGGACACGGTGCTGTTCAACGACACCCTGTTCTACAACATCCAGTACGGCCGCCCGACCGCCAGCCGCGACGAGGTGGAGGCCGCCGCCCGCGCCGCCCAGTTGGAGGACTTCATCCGCCGCCTGCCCGACGGCTACGAGACACGCGTCGGCGAACGCGGCCTGAAATTGTCCGGCGGCGAGAAGCAGCGGGTGGCGATCGCGCGCGCGCTGCTCAAGAACCCGGCCATCCTGATCTTCGACGAGGCCACCTCGGCGCTGGACTCCAAGACCGAGAAGGCCATCCAGGCCCAGATCGAACTCGCCGCCGCCGGCCGCACCGCGCTGGTCATCGCCCACCGGCTCTCCACCGTGATGGACGCCGACGAGATCATCGTGCTCGATCAGGGCCGCATCGCCGAGCGCGGCCGCCACACCGACCTGCTGGCGCAGGACGGGCTTTACACCCAGATGTGGCTGCTGCAGCAGCAGGAAACCGACAGCGTGGAAACGACGGGCTGACGCTCAGCCCCCGGCAGGCCCACCACCGGTGATGCCGATGTGCTCGCCCGAGGTGGCGTGCTTGACGCGGTACATCGCGCGGTCGGCGGCCCGCAGCAGCTCGTCGAGCGAACCCCCGTGGTCGGGGAAGACGGCGATGCCGATGCTCACGCCGACGCGCAGGCGATGCTCGCCCTGCACCAGCGGCTCGACCAGCGCATCCTGCAGCTTCAGCGCCACGCCGCGCGCGTCGTCCACCGACAGCACCTGGCCCAGCAGCACCACGAACTCGTCGCCGCCGATGCGCGCCACCGTGTCGCTCTCGCGCACGCTGTGCTGCAGGCGTTCGGCGATGCCGCACAGCACCCGGTCGCCGACCGCATGGCCGTGGGTATCGTTCACCGGCTTGAAGCCGTCCAGATCGAGATAGAGCAGCGCCATCCGGTGGCCCATGCGGCGCGCCAGTTCGGCCGCCTGCTGGTAACGGCTGGCGAGCAGCACCCGGTTGGCGAGCCCGGTGAGGCTGTCGTGCAAGGCCAGATGACGCACCCTGGCCTCGAGGCGCTCCTGCTCCGACACATCGACCATGATGCCGACCAGGCCGCCGATCGCGCCCGAGGGATTGCGGTGCACGCCAGCACGCACGTCCAGTGTGCGCTGCATGCCGTCGCGGTCGGTCAGCCGCACCCGTTCGTGCTGCAGCGCCATCTGGACGTCGCCGTCGCCGGCAAGATGGCCGTCGGCCAATAGCGTGGCGGACCGCAGGCGGGCGCCGCCGTCGGGATCGATCTGCACCAGTTCGGTCCAGTGCAGGCCGAGGCTGGACGGCAGGTCGCGGCCGGTGATCTGGTACCACGCCGGATTGAGGTAGATCACCCGGCCGGCGGCGTCGGTGCGGAACAGCACGTCGCGAATCTGCTCGGCCAGTTCACGGTAGAGCTGCTCGGATTCGGTCAGCCGCAGGTCCATGGTGCGCAGCTTGAGCACCATCAGCACGGTCACCATCGCCAGCAGCACGGCCGCGCCGCGCGATGCCCACACCGGGCCGTTGACCGGCGGCTCGTCGAGCGGCAGCGCCGCCATCCGCCAGTGGCCATTGAGCACCTGGATGTCGAGGCCGATGGTGCGCTCGTCGCGGAACAAGGCCTCGTCGCCCCAGAACACCGCCCCGTTCGCCCCAAGGCCATCGACGCCGCGCAGGGCGATGCGGTAGCGCAGATTCGAATTGGAAAGCCCGGACTGGGCCAGCAGTCCGTCGAAGTCGATAGGCGTGCTCATCAGCCCCCAGTAGGGGCCGCTGCGCGGTGCCGCCCCCGGCGGCGACAGGAAGATCGGCACCCGGTGGATCAGCGCCCGGCCGCCCTGCACCAGCTCCACCGGCCCCGCCAGCACCGGCTGGCCGAGCGCGAGCATGCGCCGGGTGGCCGCACCCTGCACCGGATGGTTGAGCAGGTCGAGCCCGAGCGCGGCCTCGTTGCCCTTGAGCGGATAGACCATGTCGATGACGTTGGCGGGCGCCAGCGTGATGTTGCGCAGCAGGCTGCGCTCGGCCATCAGCTCGCGGGCCAGCGCCTCGAACTCTGCATGCTCGATGCCGCCGTGCACCGCCACATGGGCGATCAGCCCCGCCGACAGGTTGATCGCGCCGTTCAGCCGGCCTTCGAGCTGAGCGCGCAACCCGGACAGCTCGCTCAGGCGTTCGGTCCGCCAGCGTTCGTGCAGGCGCGCCTCGATCAGGCTGCCGGCGAAAAGGACGAGCGCCGCCGCCGCCACCCCGAGGGCGGCGAACAGAATGCTCGTCCACGATTGTAAGGATCGGCGCTGCATGCTCTCCCTGAGGTTTCCCCTGCTCGGCTTGTGCCTTTTTTCAGCCATTGTGGCAGCGTGCCGCGCGCTTGTCTCAGCTCATCCGCAGGCGCCAGCGTGATCCATTACACTCTCGCTCCACACTCGAGCCGCAGCGCTTCCGCATGGACGCCCACGAAGCCTTCCCGTTCCTGAAAGAGACCATCCTCTTTCTCGCCCTGTCGGGCATCCTGATTCCGCTCCTCGCCCGCCTGCGCATCAACCCGGTGCTCGGCTTTCTCGCGGTCGGGACGGTGCTCGGGCCCTATGGTCTGGCAAGCTTCGCCACCGACCAGCCCTGGCTCGGCTACCTGACCTTTCCGCGTCTGGAAGACGTCGAGGTGCTGGCCGAGCTCGGCGTGATCTTCCTGATGTTCATGATCGGCCTGGAGATGTCGGTGGACCGGCTGTGGTCGATGCGGCGCCAGGTATTCGGCCTCGGCACGCTGCAAGTGGTGCTGACCGCGCTGCTGATCGGCGGCATCGCCCGCGCCTTCGGCAACGGCACCGAGGCCTCGGTGATCCTCGGCCTGGTGCTGTCCTTCTCGTCCACCGCCATCGTCATGCAACTGCTGATCCAGCGCGGCGAACTCGGCGGCCCGCTCGGCCAGTCGGCCTTCGCCATCCTGCTGCTGCAGGATCTGGCGGTGGTGCCGCTGCTGGTGCTGCTCAGCATCCTCGGCGCCGGCAACAGCGGCGAGAGCTTCCCGCTGCTGCTCGGCATGGCAGCCGCCAAGGGCCTGGTCACCGTCGGCCTGATCTACCTCGTCGGCCGCCGCCTGGTGCGGCCGGTGTTCCACCAGATCACGATCAGCCGCCAGCCCGACACCTTCATGGCGCTGACCCTGCTCACCACCCTGGGCGTCGCCGCGCTGACCTGGACGGCCGGTCTGTCGATGGCGCTGGGCGCGCTGCTGGCCGGGCTGATCATCGCCGAGACCGAGTTCCGCCACGAGGTCGAAGTCACCATCGAGCCCTTCAAGGGTCTGCTGATGGGCCTGTTCTTCCTCTCGGTGGGCATGGGCATAGACCTGCGCGCGCTGATCGCCGAGCCGCTCTGGATACCGCTGGCGGTGGCCGGCCTGATGGCGATCAAGGGCGTGGTGGTGTTCGTGCTGCTGCGCGTCTTCGGACTGTCGTGGGGGCGGGCCGCCGAAGGCGGTTTCCTGCTGGGCCAGGGCGGCGAATTCGCCTTCATCGTGATCGGCCTGGCGCTGTCCTTCAAGCTGCTGCCGCGCGACGTCGGCCAGTTCATGCTGCTGGCGGTCGGCCTGTCCATGCTGGCAGCCCCGGTGGCAGCACGGCTCGGCCGCGATCTCGGCATCGCCCTCGACCGCCGCCGTCCGCCGGAAGCCGCCGAGGAGCTCGAGTTCGGCGAGCTGCGTGGCCACGTCATCATCGCCGGCTACGGCCGGGTCGGTCAGATGGTGGGGCAGATGCTGGCCGAGCAGGGCATAGCCCACGTCGCGGTGGAAAACGACGCCAAACTGGTCGCACTGCAGCGCAAGGCCGGCGCTGCGGTGATCTACGGCGACGCCAGCCGGCCCGAGCTGCTGCGCAAGCTGCACCTGGACCGCGCGCTGGCGGTGGTGCTGACCATGGACCACACCGCCGCCGCCGTCCATGCCGTGAAGGGGATACGCCGCACCCAGTCGCAGATCCGCATCATCGCCCGCGCCCGCGACGAGAAACACGCGCTGACGCTGCGCGAAGCAGGCGCGTCGGTGGTGGTGCCGGAGACGCTGGAATCCGGCCTCAAGCTCACCGGTTCGGTGCTCGAAACCCTGGGCGTGCCGGCCGACGCCGCCAGCCGCCTGCTCGAGCAGGAGCGCGAACGGCGCATCGTTGCCTTCCGCGAGGCTTGAGCAAGCCAGCCATGGACGCCACCGCCCCCCAACCCCGCGACGCGCCCGGACACCGGCTGCAGCGTCACGATCCGCTGATCCTCGCGCTGTGCGTGGTGCTGATCAGCCTGGCCGGGCTGAGCGGCTATCGCCTCGGCGAGCACTTCGGCATGCGCGCGCTGCGCATCGAGGCCAGCCACCGCCTCGACCTCGGCGCAGCAGCCATCGATGGCGTAGTGAACCGCTACGCCCACATCCCGGCCACGGTGGAGCTGTCCGGCGAGGTGATCGGCCTGCTGCGCGATCCGGCCAGCCCGGCGCGCGCGCAGGCGGTCAACCGCTACCTCGAACGGCTCAACCGCCACATCGGCAGCATCGCGATCTTCGTCCTCGACCGCCAGGGCATCGTACGTTCGGCCAGCAACTGGGCGCGCGACGACAGCTTCATCGGCGAGGACCTCACCTTCCGGCCCTACTTCCAGACCGCCATCGAAGGCCGCCCCGGCCGCCATTTCGCCATCGGCACCACCCGCGGCGATCCGGGCTATTTCGTTTCGCACCCGATCCGCGACGGCAACGAGACCATAGGCGTGGCGGTCATCAAGATCGGGCTGGGCGGCCTGGAAGAAACCTGGCTGTCACTGGGCGCACCGGCGCTGATCACCGACGAGAACGGCGTCGTCATCCTCACCGCGGTGCCGGCCTGGCTGTATCGCTCGCTTGCACCGCTGCCGCAGGCGATCCAGGCCGAGGTCGCAAGCAACCGCCTCTACAACGACCGCCCGATCGAACCGCTGGAGCTCAGCCTCGACCCGACCGCGGGCGAGACCGGCACCGAAATCCGGCTCGACCGCCGTATCGCCCTGCCGCCCGAGCTGCCGCGCAATTCCGGCCACTATCTGGTGCAGGCGCGCCAGTTGCCGGACACCGGCTGGCAGCTGCTGGTGTTCTCCGACCTCACCGCGGTGCGGCACCAGGCGGTCAGCCAGGCGGCGCTGGCGCTGATCGGTGCCGCCTTCCTGGTGCTGCTCGGCGTATTCATCGCGCAGCGCCGCCGTATCGCCCGCCAGCGTCTCGATGCCCAGCGCCTGCTCCAGCGCGCCAATGCCGAGCTGGAGAACAAGGTTGCCCGCCGCACCCGCGCGCTGACCGAATCGATCGCCCGGCTGCGCAAGGAGGTGGCGGTGCGCCAGCACGCCGAACAGACCCTGCACGCCGCCCAGGACGAACTGGTGCAGGCCGGCAAGCTGGCGGTGCTGGGCCAGCTCGCCACCAGCGTCACCCACGAGCTGACCCAGCCGCTGGGCGCGATGCGCACGCTGGCCGGCAACGCCATCGAGTTCATGCGCCGCGGCGACCAGGCCACCGCCGGCAAGAACCTCGACATCATCGGCCGGCTGGCCGACCAGATGGCGAGCATCATCACGCCGCTCAAGACCTTCGCCCGCAAGTCGCCGGCGGTGCCGGCCGAAGTCGACGTCGCCCATGCGGTGGGCAACGCGCTCTTCCTGCTCGAACAGCGGCTGCGCAGCGCGGACATCACGGTGGACAACGCCTGCAGGCCGGGCGATGTGATCGCCTGGTGCGACCAGAACCGGCTCGAGCAGGTGCTGATCAACCTCGTCGGCAACGCCATCGACGCGATGCGCGGCCAGCCGCGGCGCGAACTCTCCATCAACGCCGCGCTGCATGCCGACGGCCGCATCCTGCTGCGCATCGGCGACACCGGCTGCGGCGTGCCGGAAGCGCTGCGCGGCCGCCTGTTCGAACCCTTCTTCACCACCAAGCCGGCCGGCGAGGGCCTCGGCCTCGGGCTGGCAATCTCGCGCGACATCGTGCGCGAGTTCGGCGGCGATCTGGTCGCCGACAACCGCGCCAGCGGCGGCACCTATTTCACCCTTTTCCTGAATCCGCCCGCGCGGCAGGAGTCCTCCGCATCATGAGCTCTCCACTCCATGTCCTCGTCATCGAAGACGATCCCAATGTGCGGCTCGGCTGCGAGCAGGCGCTGCAGCTGGCCGGCATCACCGTGGACAGCGTCGGCTCGGCCGAAGCCGGGCTGCCCAGGCTGGCCCCCGGCTTTCCCGGCGTCGTCGTCACCGACATGCGCCTGCCGGGCGCCGACGGCCTCAGCGTGGTGCGCCGCGCCCACGAGCTCGACCCCGACCTGCCGGTGATCATGATCACCGGCCACGGCGACGTCACCCTCGCGGTGGAGGCGATGCGCAGCGGCGCCTACGACTTCATCCAGAAGCCCTTCACGCCCGACCTGCTGGTGGAAGTGGTGCGGCGCGCGCTCGACAAGCGTGGCCTCGCGCTGGAAGTGGTGGAGCTGCGCCGCCGGCTGGAGCAGCGCGAGGGGCTGGACGCCGCGCTGATCGGCCGTTCGCCGCAGATGGAGCGGCTGCGCCGGCTTATCCTCGACGTCGCCGGGCAGACGGTGGACGTCCTTATCCACGGCGAGACCGGCACCGGCAAGGAACTGGTAGCGCGCTGCCTGCACGACCGCGGCCCGCGCCGCAAGGCCAACTTCGTCGCGCTCAACTGCGGCGGCCTGCCCGACAACCTGCTCGACAGCGAACTGTTCGGCCACGAGGCCGGCGCCTTCACCGGCGCGCAGAAACGCCGCGTCGGCAAGATCGAGCACGCCAGCGGCGGCACGCTCTTCCTCGACGAGCTGGAGAGCATGCCGATGGGAGTGCAGATCAAGCTGCTGCGGGTGCTGCAGGAGCGCGTAATCGAACGCCTCGGCTCCAACCAGCTTCTGCCGGTCGACACCCGCGTCGTCGCCGCGACCAAGGACGACCTGCTCGAACTCGCCGGGCAGGGGAAATTCCGCGCCGACCTTTACTACCGGCTCAACGTCGTCACCATCGAGCTGCCGCCGCTGCGCGAACGCCGCGAGGACATCCCGCTGCTGCTCGAATACTTCCTGCTGCAGGCCGCGCAGCGCTTCGAGCGGCCGCTGCCAGCGGTGAATCCGGAGCAGATGAACCGGCTGATGGCGCACGGCTGGCCGGGCAACGTGCGCGAGCTGCGCAACGTCGCCGACTGTCTGGTGCTGGGCGTGGCCAACGCGGTGCTGGCCACCGGCGGCGATGCCGCGGGCAATGCGCTGTCGCTGTCCGAGCAGGTCGAACACTTCGAGCGCAGCCTGATCGACGCCGAGCTGCGCCGCCAGGGCGGCAACCTCAGCCGCGCCGCCGAAGCGCTGCACGTAGCCAAGACCACCCTGCACGACAAGATCCGCAAGTACGGGCTGGGCACGCGGGAATTCTGAGCCTCCCATGTTCGGATTTCCGAACGCCTGCGAGGCCCGAAATCCGGCATTCCGAACGCGCACTCCGGGTCTACCCTCAGCATCTCCAGTCGAATCAGGCGTCTAGGATAAGGAAGGGCGCTGGCACGTTAGCTGCATATGTACTGGCCTAACGGGCGCCCCTTTTCGTCCGCATCCTCGAACTTCGACTGGAGACCGGTAATGCGTAAATCCCTCACCCTGCTCACCCTGTGCCTGTCCATGGCCGGCCTGGCCGCGCCCGTCCACGCCGCCGAACTTACCGGCACGCTCAAGAAGATCAAGGAATCGGGCACGATCACCGTGGGCCACCGCGAATCGTCGGTGCCCTTCTCCTACCTGGACGCCGAGCAGAAGCCGATCGGCTACGCGATGGACCTGTGCGCCAAGGTGGTCGATGCGGTGAAGAGCGAGCTCAAGCTGCCCAAGCTGGAGGTGAAGTACCAGGCAGTGACCTCGCAGAACCGCATCCCGCTGATGCAGAACGGCACCATCGACATCGAGTGCGGCTCCACCACCAACAGCGTGCAGCGCCAGCAGCAGGTGGGCTTCAGCGTCAATTACTTCGTCACCAGCGTGCGCATGGCGGTGCGCAAGGATGCGGGCGTCAAGGACATCGGCGACCTCTCCGGCAAGCCCGTCGCCACCACCACCGGCACCACCTCGGACGCGCTGATCAAGCAGAACGAGAAGGGCAAGTCCATCGACGTGCGCAACATCTACGGCAAGGACCACGCCGACTCCTTCCTGATGGTGGAGAGCGGCCGCGCCGCCGCCTTCGTGATGGACGACATCCTGCTCGCCGGCCTGATCGCCAGTTCCAAGAACCCGGCGGCCTTCGAGATCGTCGGCCCCTCGCTGCGCGACGAACCCTACGGCGTGATGCTGCGCAAGGACGACGCCGAGTTCAAGGCGGTGGTCGACAAGGCACTGGTTGCACTGATGAAGTCCAGCGAGGCCACCGCGCTCTACAACAAGTGGTTCATGCAGCCCATCCCGCCGCGCAACGTGAACCTCAACTTCCCGATGAGCCCTGCCACCAAGGCGGTGTTCGACAATCCGACCGACAAGGGCGTCGAGTAAAGACAAACCGGGCGGGCGGCGAGCGTCGCCCGCGCCGGGCTCTACCCCCGACAACCCCCGCGCCGCCTGCCGCCGGCGGCGCCCCCTTGAGAGGATTCCCATGAACTACCACTGGGACTGGGCCTTCTTTTTCCAGGAGACCGACGACGGTCTCAAATACTACGACTGGGTGATCTCCGGCATGGGCTGGACCACCGTCGTCGCAGTTTCCGCACTCGTCATCGCACTGCTGGTCGGTTCGGTGCTGGGTGTCATGCGTACCACGCCCAACAAGGTGCTGGTCGCCATCGGCGACACCTATGTGGACGTGTTCCGCAACGTGCCGCTGATCGTGCAGCTGTTCATGTGGTTCTTCGTCGTGCCCGAGCTGGTGCCGGAGAAGATCGGCCTGTGGATGAAGCAGGATCTGCCCTACTTCGTCACCGCGGTGATCGGTCTCGGCCTCTACACCGCGGCGCGCATCGCCGAGCAGGTGAAGTCCGGCCTCAATTCCCTCGCCCGCGGCCAGCGCTTCGCCGGCCTCGCGCTCGGCTTCACCGAGTGGCAGACCTACCGCTACGTGCGCCTGCCGATGGCCTACCGCATCGTGCTGCCGGCGCTCACTTCCGAGGCGATGAACATCTTCAAGAACTCGGCGGTGACCTACGCGGTAGGCATCCTCGAGCTCTACTTCCAGTACAAGCAGATCATCGAGAAGACCTCGCAGGTGCTCGAGATCACCATCGTCGTGACGCTGACCTACTTCATGCTCGCCTTCACGATGAACCGCCTGCTCGCCTTCATCGAGAAGCGCACGCGGGTGCCCGGCCTGATCACCGGCAGCAACGGAGGGCGCTGATCATGGGTGACTTCGAATTCGGCATCATCGCCGACAACTGGCGTTTCCTCGCCGAGGGCCTGCGCTACACGCTGCAGGTGACGGTCGTCGCCACCATCGGCGGCATTTTCATCGGCACCCTGCTGGCGCTGATGCGGCTGTCGTCGATCAAGCCGCTGCAGTGGTTCGCGGTCGGCTACATCAACCTCTTCCGCAGCGTGCCGCTGGTGCAGGTGATCCTCGCCTTCTACCTGATCATCCCGCTGGTGCTGCAGATGATCACCGGCCAGTCGATGCCGATCGGCGCGGAAAGGTCGGCCTACTTCACCTTCACCGTGTTCGAGGCCGCCTACTTCGCCGAGATCATGCGCTCGGGCATCCAGTCCATCCCGCGCGGCCAGATCGGTGCCGGCTATGCGCTGGGTTTCACCTACGGCCAGACCATGCGCCTGGTGGTGCTGCCGCAGGCCTTCCGCAACATGCTGCCGGTGCTGCTGACGCAGACCATCGTGCTGTTCCAGGACGTGTCGCTGGTGTACGCGATCGGCGCGACCGACTTCTTCGGCGCGGCCGACAAGATCACCCAGCGCGACCTGCGCCCGGTGGAAATGTATACGACGGTGGCGGTGGTCTATTTCGTCATCTGCTTCAGCCTGTCGCGGCTGGTGAAGCGGCTGCAGGCCCGCATCGCCATCATCCGCTGAACGCACTTACCCAATTCTCACTGCATTCCCGGAGCATCCCGACATGATCGAGATCAACAACGTTTCCAAGTGGTACGGCAGCTTCCAGGTGCTGACCGACTGCACCACCGAGGTGAAGAAAGGCGAGGTGGTGGTGGTGTGCGGCCCGTCCGGCTCGGGCAAGTCGACGCTGATCAAGTGCGTCAATGCGCTCGAACCCTTCCAGCAGGGCAGCATCAAGGTCAACGGCATCGCCGTCGAAGACCCCAAGACCAACCTGCCCAAGCTGCGCTCGCAGGTGGGCATGGTGTTCCAGCATTTCGAGCTGTTCCCGCACATGACCATTACCGACAACCTGGCGATCGCCCAGATCAAGGTGCTCGGCCGCAAGCGCGAAGAGGCGATGGAAAAGGGCCTCAAGCTGCTCGACCGCGTCGGCCTCAAGGCCCATGCGCAGAAGTTCCCCGGCCAGCTCTCCGGCGGCCAGCAGCAGCGCGTGGCGATCGCCCGCGCGCTGGCGATGGACCCGATCTGCATGCTGTTCGACGAGCCGACCTCGGCGCTCGACCCGGAGATGATCAACGAGGTGCTCGACGTCATGGTCGAACTCGCCCGCGAGGGCATGACCATGATGTGCGTCACCCACGAGATGGGCTTCGCGCGCAAGGTCGCCCACCGGGTGATCTTCATGGACCGCGGCGCCATCGTCGAGGATGCCGCCAAGGACGAGTTCTTCGGCCAGCCGCGCTCCGAGCGCGCCCAGAGCTTCCTCGCCAAGATCCTGCAGCACTGATCCGGCCATCCGAAGCCGGACACCCCCAACCCCAGCCCGCGCGCCGGCGGCCCCCAGCCGTCGGCGCACACCAGGAGATCCCATGATTTCGACGCCCTCCCGGCTGCGCAGCCTGCTGCTGCCCGCCCTCGCCGCCGCCTCGCTGCTGCTGCCGCCCGCCGCCCAGGCGCGTGAAGCCGCCGCCCCCGCCCGCCTCGCCAAGGTGGTGATCCTCGCCACCGGCGGCACCATTGCCGGCGCCGGCGCCGACGCCGCCTCCAGCGCCACCTACCAGGCCGCCAAGGTACCGGTGGACAAACTCGTGGCCGGCATCCCGGAACTCAAGAACATCGCCGAGGTGCGCGGCGAGCAGGTGTTCCAGATCGCCTCCGAGAGCTTCACCAACGAGCACCTGCTGCAACTCGGCCGCCGCGTCGCCGAGCTGAGCCGCAGCAGCGATGTGGACGGCATCGTCATCACCCACGGTACCGATACCCTGGAAGAGACCGCCTTCTTCCTCAATCTGGTCGTCCGCAGCGACAAGCCGGTTGTGGTGGTGGGTTCGATGCGGCCGGGCACCGCGCTGTCGGCCGACGGCGCGCTCAACCTCTACGACGCTGTCGCGGTGGCCGCCAGCGCCGACGCCCGCGGCAAGGGCGTACTGGTGACGATGAACGATGAGATCCACAGCGGCCGCGACGTCAGCAAGGCGGCCAACATCCGCCCCGACGCCTTCAAGAGCCCGTGGGGCCCGCTCGGCATGGTGGTCGAAGGCAAACCCTACTGGTTCCGCCTCCCCGCCAAGCGTCACACGGTGAATTCGGAGTTCGACATCGCCCGCATCGAAACCCTGGCGCCGGTTGAAATCGCCTACGGCTACGGCAACGTCAGCGACACCGCCTACAAGGCGCTTGCGGGCGCCGGTGCCAAGGCCATCATCCACGCCGGCACCGGCAACGGCTCGGTGTCGAACCGGGTGGTGCCCGGCCTGCAGGCACTGCGCGCGCAGGGCGTGCACATCATCCGCTCGTCGCGGGTGGACGGCGGCGGCTTCGTGCTGCGCAATGCCGAACAGCCCGACGACAAGTACGACTGGGTGGTCGCCCACGACCTCAACCCTCAGAAAGCGCGCATCCTGGCCGCGGTGGCGCTGACCGCCACCAGCGATAGCAAGGACCTGCAGCGCATCTTCTGGGAATACTGATACGCAAGGACATCCGGCGCCCGGTGTGCCGGATGTCACACCCCGGCACGGCCCGGCGGCTGCGCTGCGCACTGCCGGCCGGCCCTGCGGTCGAACACCGCAAGCGGCGCATCCGACGCTGCGATGACAAGGAGGCAGCATGCACACCACCCGTATCGAGCACGACCTGCTCGGCGACCGCGAAATCCCCGCCGATGTCTACTGGGGCATCCACAGCCTGCGCGCGCTGGAAAACTACCCGATCACCGGCAAGCCGATCGGCGCCTACCCGGAACTGGTCAAAGCGCTGGCGCTCGTCAAGCAGGCCGCGGCACGCACCAACCACCAGCTCGGCCATCTCGACGAAGGCCGCTTCCATGCCATCGACGAGGCCTGCCGCGAGATTGCCGAAGGCCGGCTGCACAACCAGTTCGTGGTGGACGTGATCCAGGGCGGCGCCGGCACCTCGACCAACATGAACGCCAACGAGGTGATCGCCAACCTCGCGCTGGAAAAGCTCGGCTGGCCCAAGGGCCACTACAAGGAGCTGCATCCGATCAACCATGTGAACATGAGCCAGAGCACCAACGACGTCTATCCGACGGCGCTGAAGCTGGCGGTGGTGTTCGCGATCCAGGGCCTGCTCGACGCGATGGAAACCCTGCGCCTGGCCTACATCGCCAAGGCGGAGGAGTTCAAGGACATCCTCAAGATCGGCCGCACCCAGCTGCAGGACGCGGTGCCGATGACGCTGGGCCAGGAATTCTCGACCTATGCGGTGATGATGAAGGAAGACATCGCCCGCCTGCGCGAGGCGATCTGCCTGATCCAGGAGATCAATCTCGGCGCCACCGCGATCGGCACCGGCATCAACACCGACATCCGCTACGCCAAGATGGCCACCGAGCACCTCGCCGAACTCTCCGGCGTCAAGCTGGTGCCGGCCGAGAACCTGATCGAGGCGACCCAGGACACCGGCGCCTTCGTCCAGCTCTCGGGCGTGCTGAAGCGCATCGCCTGCAAGCTCTCCAAGGTGTGCAACGACCTGCGCCTGCTGTCGTCCGGCCCGCAGGCGGGCTTCAACGAGATCAACCTGCCCGAGCGCGCCGCCGGGTCGTCCATCATGCCGGGCAAGGTGAACCCCATCATCCCGGAAGTGGTGAACCAGATCGCCTTCGAGGTGATCGGCAACGACGTCACCATCACCATGGCGTCCGAAGGCGGCCAGTTGCAACTCAACGCCTTCGAGCCCATCATCGGCCACTCCCTGTTCAAGAGCATCGAGCATCTGGAAGCCGGCTGCCGCACCCTCACCGAGAACTGCGTGCGCGGCATTACCGCCAACCGCGAGCTGCTCGCCGAGCGGGTACGCACCTCGGCCGGACTGGCGACGGCGCTCAATCCCCTGATCGGCTACGAACACGCCACCTGGGCCGCACGCGAGGCGCTCAAGACCGGCCGCAGCGTGACCGAACTGGTGCTCGAACGCGGCCTGGCCGACAAGGAAACCCTGGAACGCACCCTGCGCCCGGAAGTGCTGACCGCACCGCGGGCAAGCTGAAACCCACCGAGACCACCGCCGCCCGTGAGCCGCAAGCCCGTCATCGCCCTCGTCGCCACCGGCGGCACCATTGCCGGCCGGGCGGATTCCGCCACCGACACCACCGCCTACACCGCCGGTACGCTCGGCGCCAACGAGCTGGTGGCGGCGGTGCCCGGCCTGGGCGACATCGCGGAACTGCGCGCCGAAACCCTCTTCAGGGTAGACAGCAAGGACATGACGCCCGGCCACTGGCTGACGCTGGCACGGCGGGTGGCCGAACTGGCGGAGCAGGCGGACGTGGACGGCGTGGTCGTCACCCACGGCACCGACACCCTGGAAGAAAGCGCCTTCTTCCTCCACCTCACCCTGACCACCGACAAGCCGGTGGTGTTCACCGCGGCGATGCGGCCGGCGAGCGCACTGTCGGCCGACGGCCCGATGAATCTCTACGGCGCGGTGCGGGTGGCGGCCTCGCCCGCCTTCCGCGGGCTGGGCACGCTGGTGGTGATGAACGACCGCGTCTACAGCGCCCGCCACGTCGCCAAGCAGCACACCCGCGCGGTGGATGCCTTCGGCGCCACCGACGGCGAGCCGCTGGGCTGGGCCAGCCCGCCGACGCTGGCCCGGCGGCCGGCACGCACCGAGCACGGCGACGTGCCGCTGGCTGGACTGGACACTGCAAACTGGCCGCCGGCGGTCGAGATCCTTTACGTCGGCGCCGGTTCGTCGCCCGCGCTGCTGGCGGCCTGCCGTCAGCTCGGTGCGGCTGGCGCCATCCTCGCCCTGCCGGGCAACGGCAGCATGCCGGCGAGCTGGATGGGCGAGATCGAAGCCGCCATCGCCGCCGGCTTCCCGCTGGTCCGAGCCAGCCGTGTTCCGGCTGGTGCGGTCTCGCCCCACGACGGCCTGCCCGGCCTGCTGTGCGCCGACGGTCTGTCGCCGGTGAAGGCGCGCGTCGCGCTGATGCTGAGCCTGGCGCAGGCCGATCCGGCGGTCTTCGTCCGCATCGCCGGCTGACAGCCGCCGCACCGCGCCGCCTTACAGCCCGGCGTCGGTGCCGCCGCCGGCCAGCGCCGTCTCCACCATGCGCCGCGTCAGGTGCGGCGCGAACAGCTCGACGAAGGCATACACGTAGCCGCGCAGCCAGGCGCGCCGGCGCAAACCGATGCGGGTGGTACTGGACTCGAACAGGTGGGCGGCATCGATCATGCCGAGCTTGCGGTCCTCTTCCGGATCGTAGGCCATGCGCGCCAGGATGCCGATGCCCAGGTCCATCGACACATAGGTCTTGATCACGTCCGAGTCGAGCGCGGTGAGCACCACGTTGGGCTTGAGGCCGCGGCCGAGGAAGGCCTTGTTGATCTGGCTGCGCCCGGTGAAGGCGTCGTCGTAGGTGATCAGCGGATAGCGCGCGATCGCCTCCAGTGTCAGCGGCTGCTCGCGCAGGATGGGATGGCGCGGCGACGCCACCACACAGCGGTTCCACTGGTGGCAGGGCAGCATCACCAGTTCGTCGTACTCGGCGATGGCCTCGGTGGCGATGGCGATGTCGGCCGAACCGTCCAGCACCATCTCGCACACCTGGCGCGGACTGCCCTGGTGCAGCGACAGCTTGACCTGCGGATACAGGCGCATGAATTCGCGCACCACCGGCGGCAGCGCATAGCGTGCCTGGGTGTGGGTGGTGGCGATCGACAGGCTGCCGGCAGACTCGTTGGAGAACTCGTCGCCAACCTGCATCAGGTTGTCCATGTCGCGCAGCATGCGTTCGGCGATCGCCAGCACCGCGCGGCCCGGTTCGGTCACGGCCACCAGGCGCTTGCCGTGGCGGGTGAAGATCTCCACCCCGAGCTCGGCCTCGAGCAGACGGATCTGCTTGGAGACGCCCGGCTGCGAGGTGAACAGCGCCTCGGCCGCATCCGAGACGTTGAGCCCGCGGCGGGCCACCTCGTGGATATATCTCAGCTGCTGCAGGTTCATCTCAGTATGCGCCGAGCCGTCTCAAGCATGCTGACGCCCCCTTGGAGGGCTGCGAGCGTAGTGAGCGTGGAGGTTGTTTCATCTCAGCATCCTTAATAACCAATTCTTCTTAAAGTCTAACGCGAAACCGCTTTTTGAACTAAACAAGCTCATTTACGATGCGCCGCAACATCAAGGACCTGTACCCATGGACTTCGCCTACACCGTTGCCGGATTTGCAGTTGGCGCCATCGTCGGCCTGACCGGCGTCGGCGGCGGATCGCTGATGACGCCGCTGCTGGTGCTGCTGTTCGGCATCCACCCGTCGGTCGCGGTCGGCACCGACCTGCTCTACGCCGCCATCACCAAGGCCGGCGGCACCGTCGCGCACGGACTCAAGGGCACGGTGGACTGGACGGTGACAAGGCGGCTCGCCACCGGTAGCATCCCGGCCGCTGCGCTGACGCTGGTGCTGGTGGGCAGCTTCGCTCCCGGCGGCATCGACGGCGCGGCCGGGCTGATCAAGGGGGCGCTCGGCGTCGCACTGCTGCTGACCGCCGTGGCCATCATCTTCCGCAAGCAGATCCAGGCCTACGCGGTAGCCCGCTTCGGCGGCCAGCCCAACCCGAAGCGCACCGCGAGGCTGACGGTGCTGGTCGGCGCGGTGCTCGGCGTACTGGTGTCGATCTCGTCGGTGGGTGCCGGCGCGCTCGGCGTCACCGCGCTGTTCTTCCTGTATCCGACCATGCCTGCGCTGCGCATCGTCGGCTCCGACATCGCCCACGCGGTGCCGCTGACGCTGGTGGCCGGCATCGGCCACTGGATGCTGGGCAGCGTCGACTGGTTCCTGCTCGGCAGCCTGATCGTCGGCTCCCTGCCGGGGATCTGGCTGGGCAGCCATATTTCCACCAAGGTGCCGGACCGGGTGCTGCGCCCCATCCTGGCAACGATGCTGGTGCTGGTGGGCGCCAAGCTGATCGGCCACTGATACCACAAGCGGCCACTGCACCACCCGCAGCACAGACCGAACTCAACGAGAGAGACGCGATGTACCGATACGACGAATACGACCAGCGCCTGGTGGACGAACGGGTGGCGCAGTTCAGCGACCAGACCCGCCGCTACCTCGCCGGCGAGCTGTCCGAGGACGAGTTCCGCCCGCTGCGCCTGCAGAACGGCCTCTACATCCAGCGCCATGCGCCGATGCTGCGCATCGCGGTGCCCTACGGGCTCTTCTCCAGCGCCCAGCTGCGCAAGCTCGCGCACATCGCACGCCACTACGACCGCGGCTACGGCCACTTCACCACCCGCCAGAACATCCAGTTCAACTGGCCGGCGCTCGAGAAGGTGCCGGAAATCCTCGCCCAGCTGGCGACGGTGCAGATGCACGCGATCCAGACCTCGGGCAACTGCATCCGCAACATCACCTCCGACCCCTACGCCGGCGTCGCCGCCGACGAGCTGATCGATCCGCGCCCGTGGTGCGAGATCCTGCGCCAGTGGAGCAGCTTCCACCCGGAATTCGCCCACCTGCCGCGCAAGTTCAAGTTCGCGGTGAACGGCGCCGAGGAAGACCGCGCGGTGATCCAGGCCCACGACATCGGCCTGGACGTGGTGAAGAACGCCGCCGGTGAAGTCGGCTTCCGCGTGCTGGTCGGCGGTGGCCTCGGCCGCACCCCGATCATCGGCGAGGAAATCGCCGCCTTCGTGCCGTGGCAGCACATCGTCACCTACTGCGAATCCATCCTGCGGGTGTACAACCTGCACGGCCGCCGCGACAACAAGTACAAGGCGCGCATCAAGATCCTGGTCAAGGCGCTCGGCATCGAGGAGTTCCGCCGTCAGGTCGAGGCCGAATGGACCTTCCACAAGGACGGTCCGTCGACCCTGACCGCAGCCGAAGTCGCGCGCGTCGCCGCCCACTTCGTCGATCCGGCCTACGAAACCCTGCCGGCGACCGATGTCGGCTACGCCAGCCTGCTCGCCGAGAACAAGCCCTTCGCCGCCTGGGTGAAGCGCAACGTGCGCGCCCACAAGGTGCCGGGCTACGCCAGCGTCACCGTGTCGCTGAAGAAGACCGGCGTGCCGCCGGGCGACATCACCGAATCGCAGATGGACCTGCTGGCCGACCTGGCCGACGCCTACAGCTACGGCGAGGTGCGCGCCACCCACCAGCAGAACCTGGTGCTGGCCGACGTGCGCCAGTCCGACCTGTTCAAGGTCTGGCAGACGCTGCGCGATGCCGGCCTGGCGACGCCCAACATCGGTCTCTTGACCGACATCATCTCCTGCCCGGGCGGCGACTACTGCGGCCTGGCCAATGCCAAGTCCATCCCCATCGCCAACGCCATCCAGGAGCGTTTCGACAACCTCGACTACCTCTACGACATCGGCGAGATCGAGCTCAACATCTCCGGCTGCATGAACGCCTGCGGACACCACCACGTCGGCCACATCGGCGTGCTCGGCGTCGATAAGAACGGCGAAGAGTGGTACCAGGTGACCATCGGCGGCGACCAGGGCAACAAAGCCGCCATCGGCAAGGTGATCGGCCCGTCGTTCGCCGCGCACGAGATGCCGGACGTGGTGACCCGCCTGATCGAAACCTATCTCGCCAACCGCCATGAGGACGAGCGCTTCGTCGATACCGTGCGCCGCATCGGCATCGAACCGTTCAAGGCCCATGTCTATGGCAATCGCCAGACCGAAAAGAAGGTGGCCCATGCCTAAAGTGATCCGCAACCGCCGCGTCGAGGACGACGCCCGTCAGATCGTCCGCCTCGCCGAAGGCGTCACCCCGGAAACCGTCTCCATTCCCGCCGGCCCGGTGCTGGTGCCGCTGGCCGTGTGGCAGGCGCGCACCACCGAACTCGCCGCCCGCGGCGACGTCGGCGTGTGGCTGGACGCCGCCGAGGGCGCCGAACTGATCGCCGCCGACCTGCCTAAACTGGCCGCGGTGGCGGTCAACTTCCCGGCCTTCACCGACGGCCGCGGCTATTCCACCGCCGCGCTGCTGCGCACCCGCCACGGCTACACCGGCGAGCTGCGCGCGATCGGCGACGTGCTGCGCGACCAGTTCCAGGCCTATGTGCGCTGCGGCTTCGACACCCTGCAGCCCAACGACGGCCGCTATACCGACGCCCAGCTGGAAGCGGCGATCGCCAGCCTCGGCGACTTCAGCGTACCCTACCAGGGCGCGGTGGACGAGCCGCGTCCGCTGTGGGCGCGGGCGCAACGCGAGGTACGCGCATCATGAGCGGCGCGGTCTCCCTGCTGCGCCCCGCAGCCACCAACCCGGCGACCCGCCCCGAGCTGACCGAGGCCCTGCGCGCCAGCGTCGCCGCCAAGGCCGCGGCCGCGCGCGAGCTGCTGGCCGCCGCGGTGGCCGAACTCGGCGCCAATGGCGAGATCACCTTCGCCAACAGCTTCGGCGCCGAAGACATGGTGCTGACCGACCTCATCCTGGGCGGCAAGCTGCCGATCGAGATCTTCTCGCTCGACACCGGCCGCCTGCCGGCCGAAACCTATACGCTGATGGGCGAGGTCGAGCAGCGCTACGGCACGAAGCTGAAGGTGTTCTTCCCGGATGCCACGGCGGTCGAGCAGTTCGTCCGCAGCGAGGGCATCAACGCTTTCTACGACTCGGTGGAACTGCGCAAGGCCTGTTGCGGCATCCGCAAGATGGAGCCGCTGCGCCGCGCGCTCGCCGGCAAGAAAGCGTGGGTGACCGGCCTGCGCGCCGCGCAGTCGGTGACGCGCACCGGCCTCGCGCTGCGCGAGTTCGACGCCGGCAATGGGCTGGAGAAGTTCAACCCGCTGTCCGACTGGACGGAGGCCGAGGTGTGGGCTTATATCCGGATGAACGAGGTGCCCTACAACGCGCTGCACGACCAGTTCTACCCGAGCATCGGTTGCGCGCCTTGCACGCGCGCGATCGCGCTGGGCGAGGACGTCCGCGCCGGCCGCTGGTGGTGGGAAGATCCGGCCTCCAAAGAGTGCGGCCTGCACGTCAAGAAGAGCTGACCATGAACGCATTGAGGCACAATCCGCCTTCCGTCATGCATCGCCTCCTTGCGCTGTGTGCCGGGCTGCGCGCCGCCGTGCGGGCACTGCGCGCCCACTGAATACAATCGAAACGGTAACCTGAAGATGTCGACGCTGACCAAACAGACGCTTTCCCACCTGGACTGGCTCGAGGCCGAGGCCATCCACATCCTGCGCGAGGTCGCGGGCCAGTGCTCCAATCCGGCGCTGCTGTTTTCCGGCGGCAAGGATTCGCTGTGTCTGCTGCGGCTGGCGGAGAAGGCGTTCCGCCCCGGCCGCTTCCCCTTCCCGCTGCTGCACGTCGATACCGGCCACAACTATCCGGAAGTCATCGAGTTCCGCGACCGTCGCGCCGCGGAGCTGGGCGAGCGCCTGATCGTGCGTTCGGTGGAGGATTCGATGGCGCGCGGTACCGTGGTGCTGAAGACGCCGGACGAGTCGCGTAACAAGCACCAGTCGGTGACGCTGCTGGAGGCGATCGAGGAGTTCGGCTTCGACGCCTGCATCGGCGGCGCCCGCCGCGACGAGGAGAAGGCGCGGGCGAAGGAGCGGATCATGAGTTTCCGCGACGAATTCGGCCAGTGGGACCCGAAGAACCAGCGCCCCGAGCTGTGGAACCTGTACAACGCGCGCTCGCACAAGGGCGAGAACATCCGCGCCTTCCCGATCTCGAACTGGACCGAGCTGGACGTGTGGCAGTACATCGAGCGCGAAAAGCTCGAACTGCCGTCGATCTACTTCGCCCACGTGCGGCCGGTGGTGCGCAAGAACGGCCTGCTGCAGCCGGTGACCGAGCTGACCCCGGCCAAGCCGGGCGACGTGATCGAGGACGTGCTGGTGCGCTTCCGCACCGTCGGCGACATCACCTGCACGGCGCCGGTGGAGTCCGACGCGGACACCGTGGCCAAGATCCTGGCCGAAACCGCGACCACCACGATTACCGAACGCGGTGCGACGCGGATGGACGACCAGACCTCCGAGGCGTCGATGGAGCAGCGGAAGAAGGAAGGGTATTTCTGATTTTTTGGGTGGGTCGGTTGTTTGTGGGTTGAAAACCGAGGATTCGGATTGGGCGTTGCGCGGGGTATTTGTTCCGGGGGGCTGCGGAACTCGCTCGCTACGCTCGCTCAGACAGTCCTCGCCCCCCTCCACAAACACCCCGCACATCCCGCTGAGGTTGATTTGCGGCCGTAGCGGCAAAAGGCATGAACAACCAACCACCGCAGCCTCACGGTTTTGCTGCCCTTCGAGCAGCGCCCACGGTAGCCGGGGACGACGGGGTGTTCCTGGCGCAGGCGAGGACTGCCGAGCCCGCAGGGCGAGTTCCGCAGCCTGCAGAAGGAATACCCTGGCGGCCCCGGCGGATTACCACCGCCGCACACAGAACAACCGATTAGCAGCACCGAATTCTCGAAAGAAATCGAAGGAACGATGAACATGTCCGCCCCTGAACAACTGCCCGAAATCGACAACGGCCTGCTGCGCTTCCTCACCTGTGGCAGCGTGGATGACGGCAAGAGCACGCTGATCGGCCGCCTGCTGTTCGACACCAAGGCCATCCTCGCCGACACCATGAACGCCATCGAGAAGACCTCGGCCAAGCGCGGCATGAGCGCGGTCGACCTCTCGCTGCTCACCGACGGCCTGCAGGCCGAGCGCGAGCAGGGCATCACCATCGACGTCGCCTACCGCTACTTCTCCACCGGCACCCGCAAGTACATCATTGCCGACGCGCCGGGCCACGAGCAGTACACCCGCAACATGGTGACGGCCGCCTCCACCGCCAACCTGGCGATCATCCTGGTCGATGCGCGCAAGGGCGTGCTCACCCAGACCCGCCGCCACTCCTACCTCGCCAGCCTGGTCGGCATCCCGCACCTGCTGGTGGCGGTGAACAAGATGGATCTGGTCGACTACGACCAGAAGGTGTACGAGCAGATCCGCGCCGACTACCTCGCCTTCGCCGACAAGCTCGGCATCAAGGACGTGCGCTTCATCCCGATGTCGGCGCTGGCCGGCGACATGATCGTCGACCGCGGCGACCGCCTCGGCTGGTACGACGGCCCCACGCTGCTCGAGATCCTCGAAGCCGCGCCCGCTGCCCACACCGAAACCGCCGAGAACTTCCGCTTCCCGGTGCAGTTCGTGTGCCGCCCGCAGGATTCCGCCAACCCCGAGCTGCACGACTACCGCGGCTTCATGGGCCGGGTGGAATCGGGTGAAGTGGCCGTCGGCGACGCCATCACCGTGCTGCCGTCCGGCGCCACCAGCAAGGTCAAGGCGATCGAACTCGGCGGCGAGAAGCTCGCCCGCGCCATCCACGAGCAGTCGGTGACCCTGCTGCTGGAAGACGAGATCGACATCTCGCGCGGCGACATGATCGTCAAGTCCGCCGAAGCGCCTGAAGCGGTCAAGCAGATCGACGCCACCGTGTGCTGGCTGTCGGAAACGCCGATGTCGCCGGCCCGCACCTACCTCGTGCGCCACACCACCCGCGAGGCCAAGGCCAAGATCGCCAAGATCGACTACCGACTGGACGTGAACACGCTGGAGCAGGAAGCCGCCACCAGCCTGGCGATGAACGATATCGCCCGCCTCACGCTCAAGCTCGCCCAGCCCATCGTCGCCGACCGCTATGCCGACAACCGTGCCACCGGTGCCTTCATCATCATCGACGAAAGCACCAACAACACCGTCGGCGCCGGCATGATCGGCTGACGCCCTCTGCCGCGCCTGGCCTCACGGCCAGGCGCGGCGGATAATGCGGTCCTCCATCGAGGAATGCCGCAAGCCGTGTCCGACAAGCACCCGCCCAACCATCCCGACGCCCGCACCCGCATCGACAAGTGGCTGTGGGCGGCCCGCTTCTTCAAGCACCGTACCGGCGCCACCGACGCGGTCGATGGCGGCAAGGTCAAGCTCAACGGCGTCGCGGTGAAGCCCTCGCGCGAGGTCAAGGCGGGTGACCGGCTTGACATCACCATCGGCGACGACGTCTTCACCGTCATCGTCCGCGACATCGCCGAAAAACGCGGCCCGGCCAGCGTCGCCCAGCAACTCTACGAAGAAACCGCGGAAAGCATCGCCCGCCGCAGCGAAGCGCGTGAAATGCGCAGGTTCGCCGCCACGCCCGGCGCCGATCTGCACGGCCGCCCGACCAAGCGCGACCGCCGCCAGATCCGCCGCTTCACCGACTTCTAGGCGCGAAAGCGCCACCCCCGCACTACACTGGAATCAGAAAGCCCCACCGGGGCATCCGGCTTTTTCGCCAGCGGAGGCAGTGCGATGCGGGCTTCCACCCTTGCGCGGCTACGCCGCATTGTCGCCTTCGCCATGCTGTGTCTGGCGGCGATGCTATCGCCGACGGCTGCAAGCCGCGCCGCCGAGGTTGTCGTGCTGCGGGTGGACGGTGTCATCGGCCCCGCCACGGCCGACTATCTGCAGCGCGGCCTCGGTCTGGCAGCCGGCAAGGGAGCGGCGCTGGTCGTGATCGAGATGGACACCCCGGGCGGGCTGGACACCTCGATGCGCAGCATCATCAAGGACATTCTCGCCTCGCCGGTGCCGGTAGCGACCTTCGTCGCGCCGGAAGGCGCCCGCGCCGCCAGTGCGGGCACCTACATCCTGTATGCCAGCCACATCGCAGCGATGGCACCGGCGACCAATCTCGGCGCTGCCACACCGGTGGCAATCGGCATCGGCGGTGCCCAGCCCGGCAAGCGCGAACCGGCCGCCCCGGACGACGGGCAGACGGACAAGAGCGCCCCGGCGGGCGCGGCCGACACCATGAGCGCCAAGGCCGTCTCCGACGCCGCCGCCTATATCCGCAGCCTCGCCCAGCTGCGCGGTCGCAATGCCGACTTCGCCGAACGCGCTGTGCGGGAGGCCGCCAGCCTGAGCGCCGAAGAGGCGCTGGCCGGGCGGGTGATCGACCTCGTCGCGCCCGACCTCGCCGACCTGCTGCGCCAGCTCGAAGGCCGCGAGGTCGCACTCGCCTCCGGCAAGCACACGCTCGCCACCGCCCAGGCCACCGTCGAACGGCAGCTGCCGGACTGGCGCAATCGCATCCTCGCCGCCCTCGCCCACCCCCAGGTCGCGCTGATCCTGATGATGATAGGCATCTACGGCCTGTTCTTCGAATTCACCACGCCCGGCTTCGGCGTGCCCGGCACCGCCGGCGCCATCTGTCTGCTGATCGCGCTCTATGCCTTTCAATTGCTGCCGGTGAACTGGGCCGGGGTGGCGCTGATTGCAATCGGCACCGCGCTGATGCTGGCCGAGGCCTTCATGCCCAGCTTCGGCGCGCTCGGCATCGGCGGCATGATCGCCTTCGTGGTCGGTGGCCTGTTCCTGATGGACGCCGAAGCGCCCGGATTCGGCGTGCCGCTCGGGCTGATCGCGGGCCTGGCGGTGGCGAGCTTTGCGGTGATGGCGGCAATCGGCGGCTTCGCCGCGCGCAGCCGGTCTCGACCGGTGGTCAGCGGCCGCGAGCAGATGGACGGCCGCGGCGGCGTGGTCATCGCCGCCGCGGATGACGGCGACTGGTGGGTGGAGGTAGGCGGAGAACGCTGGCGCGCGCGCAGCGCCAGCCCGCTGGCGCCCGGCAGCCACGTGCGCATCGACCACGTCGACGGTCTGACGCTCGACGTTACGCCCGCCCCGCCACGATCTGCAGACAGGAGCCCCATGCCATGATCGACCTCCAGCTCGGCCTTGCGCCCCTCATCGTCATCCTCCTCGCCCTGGTCATCTCCTCGATCCGCATCCTGCGCGAATACGAACGCGGCGTGGTCTTCCTGCTCGGCCGCTTCTGGAAGGTGAAGGGACCCGGCCTGGTCATCATCGTCCCCGGCGTGCAGCAGATGGTGAAGGTGGATCTGAGGGTAGTCACAATGGATGTTCCGCCGCAGGATGTCATCTCGCGCGACAATGTCTCTGTTAAGGTCAACGCCGTGCTCTATTTCCGCGTCGTCGATCCGCAACTCGCGATCATCCAGGTGGAAAACTTCCTCGTCGCCACCAGCCAGCTGGCCCAGACTACTTTGCGCGCCGTACTCGGCAAGCATGAGCTGGACGAGATGCTGGCGGAACGGGAGAAACTCAATCTGGATGTCCAGCAGATCCTCGACGCACAGACCGATTCCTGGGGGATCAAGGTGGCCAACGTCGAAATCAAGCATGTCGATCTCAATGAGTCGATGATCCGTGCCATTGCCCGCCAGGCCGAGGCCGAACGCGAACGGCGCGCCAAGGTGATCCACGCCGAGGGCGAGAAGCAGGCTGCACAGTCGCTGATGGAGGCGGCTGAAATGCTCTCGCGCGAACCCGCGGCGATGCAGTTGCGCTATCTGCAGACGCTCACCCAGGTCGCCGGCGACAAGAGTTCGACGCTGGTCTTCCCGGTACCGGTGGATCTACTGAGCGCATTTACCCGCGCCGGCGACGCCGGCCGTAGCGGCAAGGCCGACAGCTGAACGGAGCCGCTCCAGACAATGAGCGTGGCCCCACGACGCACGCTGTTCGGAAAGGACAGTTCGCCGGCCGCGCGCGGCGGCTTCGTCACGCTCGCCGTCGTGGTGCTGGTGATCAGCCTCGAGTGGGTGGCCTGGCGCCAGTACCGTAGCCACGAGGAACGCCTCGCCGCAGCCAACTTCACCCGCATCGCCGACCAGGCCACGCTGTCGCTGATGCAGCAGACCACGCACTACCGCAACGCACTGCTCGCGCTGCGCGCGACCTACCTCGCCTCGGAGCGCTTCGATCCGGACGAATTCGCCCGCTACGTGCGCGCGCTGTCGATCGAGCAGACCCTGCCCGGCTTGCGCGCCTTCGCCGTCAACCGGGCGATAGACGAGGACGACAGGGCCGCCTACGTCCAGCGCATCCGGCGCGAGCTGACCGAGGTCGATCCGGTCTACGCCCGCTTCGACATCTATCCGGAAGGCCTGCGCGAGCACTATCACGTGGTCGAGATGATCCAGCCGCCGAGCGGCAACCAGCGCTCGCTGGGCTACGACCTCAATACCAGCGAGGTCCGCCGCGCCACCATCGACTACGCGCTGCGCAACGGTTTCGCCGCCACGCCGCCGATCCAGTTGCAGCAGGCACCAGGCGTGCTGGCGGTGCTGATCCTGGCCCCGGTGCGCGATCCGCGCAGCGGCCCGAGCCGCGACACGCTGGCGGCGTCCTTCCTCGTCGGTGACATGGTGAACGCAGCCATTTCGCCCACGCTGCGCAAGCACTTCCACCTGACCATCACCGATCTCGGCGCGCTGGACGCGGCCCGCGACCAGCCGACCACTCTTTTCGTCGATGCGGCGGCGAATGCCAACCAGGCCGATCCACGCACCGTGGTCCGCGAAGAGAGTTTCGGCGGCCGACGCTGGCAGTTGCGCCTGCAACCCAGCCAGTCGGTCTCCCGGCCGCTGGCGGACGGCATGCTGTTCGGCCTGTTTGCCGGCGGTGCGCTGATGGCCGGCACCCTCAGCCATCTCGCCTTGCAGCACGCGCGCCGCGCCGTACGCCACCAGGCACTGGCACGGCTCGGCTCCGATTGCGTGATGGAACTCGACGGCAGCGGCCTGGTACGGACCGTCGATCCCTCGGCCCAGCGCATCACCGGCCGGATCGCGCAGCAGTGGCGGGGCCAGGCGCTGTGGCAAAGCGTCGTCGAAGACGACGCGGGCGACGTCGAGGAGGCGGTACGTCGCTGCATCAACCGCAACGAACCGGTCGTCACCGAATGCCGCGTACGCGCCGAAGACGGCCCGCCGCGCTGGATCTCGGTGCGGATAGGCAACCACCTCGAACACCCCTACCTCGGCTGCCTGCTCGCCCAGGTCTCCAACATCGACGGGCGCAAGGCCGCCGAAGCGGAAGTCCAGCGCCTCGCCTTCTTCGATCCGCTCACCGGCTTGCCCAACCGGCGCCTGCTCGAAGCACGCGCCGATCTCACCTTCAGCGCCGCCCGCCGTCACAATGGCCGCGCTGCGGTGCTGGTGCTCGATCTGGACGGATTCAAGGAAATCAACGACAGCGCCGGCCACGCCGTCGGCGACGAGGTTCTGGCCCAGGTCGCCACCCGCCTGCGCCACTCGGTGCGCGACAGCGATACCGTCGCCCGCCTCGGTGGCGACGAATTCGTGATCCTGCTCGGCGAGCCCGCCAGCGAAGCCGACGTCCGCGCCGCCAGCATGCGCCTGACCCATGCGCTGAGCGTGCCGATGCCGGCCGCCGGCCATAACTGGCTGGTGACGGCAAGCGTGGGCATGGCGATGTACCCCGAACATGGCACACGCTTCGCCGAGCTGCTCGGCGCCGCCGATGCGGCGATGTACAGCAGCAAGCGCACCGGCCACGGCCTCAGCACCATGGCAACGGGGCGCACCGGCTAGCCGCTCAGAGCGCCAGAGCCAACGCCAGCGGCAGGAAGAGCACCGCCGCAAGATTGCCTATCAGTACCAGCGAAGCCACCTTTTCCGGCTCCTGCCGGTAACGCTCGGCGAAGATGTAGTTGAGCACCGCCGGCGGCAGCGCGCCGAACACCAGCAGCAGGGCCTGCTCCTGCGCGGGCAGCTCGACCACCTGCAGGATGCCCCACGCCAGCACCATGCCGATCAGCGGCCGCATCACCGCGGCGAAAACGCCCAGACCGATGGCGGTGATGCGCGCATCGGTGAGACGCACGCCCAGAGCGAACAGCATCAGCGGAATCGAGATGTCGCCCAGCATCTTGACCGCCGTCAGCAGCGGCGGCCACACCGCGATGCCGGACAGACCCACCGCGAGGCCGGCAAAGGTGGCTGCCACCGATGGCACCCGCCAGATCGTCAGCAGCCGCACGCGGTGGTCTAGCAGCCAGGCGCCGAAGGAAAAATGCAGCAGGTTGGAAACCATGAAGATCACCACCGCCGGCATCAGTGCCAGTTCGCCGAAGGCGAGTACCGCCAGCGGCAGGCCGAGATTGCCGCAGTTGTTGAACATCAGCGGCGGCACGAAGGTCTTGGCCTCCACCCCGATGGCGCGTGCGATCAGCCAGGCGATACCGCCGGACGCGAGCACCACCGCCAGCGTTGCACCCAGCAGCGGCAGGTATTCGGTGATACGGAACTCACGGTTGGCGAGCGCGGCGAACACCAGCGCCGGCACGAACACGTCCATGTTCAGCCGGTTGGCGTGGGTCAGATCCGGTTTCATCCGCCGTCCAACCAGAAAGCCGGCGGCGGTGATGGCAAAGAGCGGAAAAAGAATGGCGACGATGCGGGTCAGCATTGAACGATGGCGCTTTCAGGATCTCCAGCCATCGTTCAGAAACGGGCACCGATCACGATCTGATGGAAGTCGACGCCATCGTTGGGCAGCTTGATGTCGGCATTCGAATAATGCGAGTACAGCCAGCCGGCGGACAGGCCGTGCGGCAGCTCGACGCCGAGCCCGAGATGTTCCGAAAACTGCAGCCGGGTCGAAAAGTCCTTGCCGCCGAGCGTAGTGCGACTGAACAGCGCCAGGCCAAGGCCGACTTCGGCATACGGACGCAGCGCACCGCTGCCGTACACCGCCCGGAACATGCCGAGCACACCGCCCTGGTCCAGCGTGCTTGCCCCGGGGCCATGGCCGTCGTAGCGGAGGCGGCCGACTTCGAGCTCGGGATGCAGCGCCGCGCGCCAGTTACCCCAGTCGGCCGTCCAGACCGGAGCAAAGCGCAGGCTGGCGCCGATGCGATCGTAGTTGTCGAATTCGCCATAGCGCAGCGCCACCGTCATGTCTTCGGCATATGCCGGAGCGCAGACCAGCATCAGCGCCGCACACAAGGTTCTGATCTTCATCGTCTTCCTCACAGTACGTAACGGGCCAGATCCTCACGCTGCGCGAGCATTTCCAGGCGGGCGTCGACATAGGTGGCATCGACCTTGAGCGCTTCGACGCCCACCTTGCCGGCGTCGAAGGAGACCTCCTCGAGCAGCTTTTCCATGACGGTGTACAGACGGCGGGCTCCGATGTTCTCGGTCTTTTCGTTCACCTGGAAGGCAATTTCCGCCAGCCGGCGGATGCCTTCGGCCGTGAATTCCAGCGTCACGCCGTCGGTCGCGAGCAGCGCCTGGTACTGACGGGTCAGGCAGGCGTCGGTACTGGTAAGGATGCGTTCGAAGTCCTCGACCGACAGCGAATCGAGTTCGACGCGGATAGGGAAGCGGCCCTGCAGCTCCGGGATCAAGTCGCTCGGTTTCGACAGGTGGAAGGCACCACTGGCGATGAAGAGAATGTGATCGGTCTTGATCATGCCGTACTTGGTCGAGATCGTGATGCCTTCAACCAGGGGCAGCAGATCGCGCTGCACACCCTGGCGCGACACGTCGGCGCCGTGCGCATCGGAACGCGCGGCGATCTTGTCGACCTCGTCGAGAAAAACGATACCGTTCTGCTCGACCGCGCGCACCGCCTCCGACTTGACCTCTTCGTCGTTGATAAGGCGCGCCGCCTCTTCATCGGCCAGCACCTTGAGCGCCTCGCGGATCTGCATTTTGCGCAGCTTCTTCTTGCCGCTGCCCAGGTTCTGGAACATGCCCTGGATCTGCTGGGTCAGCTCCTCCATCCCTGGCGGAGCGAAGATTTCGGCATGCATGCCGGCCGCGGCGATCTCGATTTCGATTTCCTTGTCGTCGAGTTCGCCCTCGCGCAACTTCTTGCGGAATTTCTGGCGGGTCGCGGAGTCCTGCGGTTCGGCCTCGGCGGCAAAGCCCACCGGCCGCGCCGGCGGCAGCAGGGCGTCGAGCACGCGGTCCTCGGCGGCATCGAGAGCGCGGTCGCGCACCAGCCGCATCGCACGCTCGCGGCCGTCCTTGATCGCGATCTCGACCAGATCGCGGATGATGGTATCCACGTCGCGGCCGACATAGCCCACCTCGGTGAACTTGGTCGCCTCGATCTTGATGAAGGGCGCGTTGGCCAGGCGTGCCAGTCGCCGCGCGATCTCGGTCTTGCCGACGCCGGTAGGGCCTATCATCAGGATGTTCTTGGGCGTGATCTCGCTGCGCAGCGGCTCGTCGACCTGGGCGCGACGCCAGCGATTTCGCAGCGCGATCGCCACCGCCTTCTTGGCGCGGGCCTGGCCGACGATGTGCTTGTCGAGTTCGGAAACGATTTCCGGCGGAGTCATCTGGGTCATGGCGGTTCGCTCGAAACGGTTACGACAGGGCGGACTGGTGCGGAACGGGCGCGCTCAGTCCAGCACTTCGATGGTGTGGCACTGGTTGGTATAGATGCACAGGTCGCCGGCGATCGCGAGCGACTTGGCCACCACCTCACGCGGCTCCAGCTCGGTGTTCTCGATCAGCGCCCGCGCCGCCGCCTGGGCATAGGCGCCACCGCTGCCGATCGCGACGATGCCCTGCTCGGGCTCCAGCACGTCGCCGTTGCCGGTGATGATCAGCGAATGCTCGCGATCTGCCACCGCCAGCATCGCCTCCAGCCGGCGCAGCATGCGATCGGTGCGCCAGTCCTTGGCGAGCTCGACCGCACTGCGCAGCAGGTTGCCCTGATGCTTGTCGAGCTTGGCCTCGAAGCGCTCGAAGAGCGTGAAGGCGTCGGCCGTGCCGCCGGCGAAACCGGCCAGGATCTGGCCCTGGTAGAGCGTGCGCACTTTGCGCGCCGACGCCTTGACGACGATGTTGCCGAGGGTGACCTGGCCGTCGCCGCCGAGCGCGACGCGATTGCCGCGCCGCACCGACAGGATCGTGGTGCCGTGATACTGTTCCATGTCCTTTTCCCGCGATGGAGGAGGCGCAGTGCGCCTCAAACGCGCAGCGTGACCTGCGCGACCTGATCGACGCTCATGACACGCAGCAGCGCGCCGACCATGGCATTGACGTTGTGAAGTTCGACGAGTTTACCCTGCGCCTGCAATGTGGCGAGGATGTTGAACAAGGTGCCGGCGCAGACGAAGTCGATGCGCCGCAGCCGGCTGCAGTCCACCACCACCGCGCGACGCTCCGCCGCGAAGGCGGCAAGCTTGCGCAAGACCTCGTTGGAAGCGCCGCCCAGCTCACCCTCCAGGCGGAAGTCGCTGCCATCGCCGGTGGCGGCGGCACGGCCTTCGACCGCCGTCGCGGCCGGCGGCACCGCCTTCTGCTCCCATGAAGGCGGCGACTCCTCGAAGGTGACGGCATAATCGATCGCGAGCTGCTCGAAGCGTTCGCAGTCGGCGGTGTATTGCAGCAGTTCGAGCAACAGCAACCAGCTGTCGCGTGCCTCCGCCTTGCCGACCTCGATCTGGCCGGCCAGCATGTCGGCCAGACCGCGACCGTTCAGCAGCGCGACTTTCACCCGGTCGGCCGCGAGCTGCGCCAGCAGCTTCCGCAACAGGCCGCAGCCCTGGTCGTCGACCGCACGCAAACGGGCCAGGTCGATACGTACCGCGCCACTCTTGCGGCCGATGATGCCGACCTGCTGGAACTGGCCGGCGACCTGTGCCGACAAGCTGCCCGACAGCGTCACCATCGGGGTGGTGTCGCCACGCCTGCGTTCGCCCTGGCTGGAGAGGTCCTCCCAGGGAGGCGGCGAACGTTCGAACTGGGTGGCATAGTCGAGCACGCGCGCTTCGAAATTCTGGCGCTGGCCAGTCAGCCGGTACAGGTCCAGCAGCATCATCCACAGGCCTTCGCCCGCGGTGCTGCCGCCATCGCCCAGTACCGCACCCAGCACCTTCTCCGCCTCGGCGTCGGCGCCGTTGGCGTAAAGCACCGCGGCTTCCTCGTAGACTGCACCGATGCCGGCCGCGACCTCCTGCACTTCGACCATGCCGGCGCACTGGGCCAGCGCGCGGTTGGAATCGCCGCGCGAGAAGTCCAGCGCCGACAGTTCGGTGCGTGGAGGCGACGGTGATTTCGGCGCGTCCCCGCTGCCGGGCGCAGCCCGGTCCGACGAAGCCGCCGGAGGATTTTTCTTGCCGAAGAAAGGAAGCGCCACGCTGTTATCTACCCACGTTGGGCACATTACGTGCCGGAAAGTGCGGAGTCAAAGGATAGCACTTCCGCAACAGAACCATCACCCGCGCGAGCAATTGCAGCAAGGCTTGCAGCCTCGTCGCCCGGTAAAAAAACTTTACGTTTTGCAAACAAAGCCGCTGCATATGCATGACGACCGACAGGCGAGCTCGGCTAAAATGCTGCGATGCAAATCCGCACCACCTCCGAGACCGCGCCCAACCGACGGGTTTTCGTCCTGCCGCTGCGCGTCTATTACGAGGATACCGACGCGGCCGGCATCGTTTACTACGCCAACTACCTGCGTTTCTGCGAGCGTGCCCGCACCGAGTGGCTGCGTGCGATCGGCTTCGAGCAGCAGCGCCTGCGCGCGGAAAGCGGGCTCGTCTTCGTCGTCAAATCGGTGCACGCAGAATACATGTCACCCGCCTTGCTCGATGATGCGTTAGAGCTCAGGTCCGTGATCGAGTCTCTCGGTCGTGCCAGCATCACCTTCCGCCAGCAGGTCGTCCGCGACGGCGTCTGCCTGTTCGACGCCCGTATCGTCATCGCCTGCGTCGATCAGGGCCGCGCCCGTCCCGTAGCAATGCCCGCGGACATCCGCCGCCGCTTCGAACAAGTCCAAGACCACTCCTCCCAACCCGAACTCCTGCGACCAGCATGACTGTCTCCCACGATCTTTCCATCCTCAGCCTGATCACCCAGGCCAGCGTCCTCGTCCAGCTCGTCATGGCCATGCTTGCCGGCCTGTCGCTGATGTCGTGGTACTGGATTTTCCGCAAGTGGTTCCAGATCCGCGCCGCCCGCGGCAAGACCAACGAATTCGAACGTGATTTCTGGAGCGGCGGCGACCTCAACGCCCTGTTCCAGTCGGCGTCCGCCGCACGCCACCACACCGGCGGCATGGAGCGCATCTTCGAATCCGGCTATCGCGAATACAACAAGCTGCGCGCCAAGAGCCACGACCACGGCGCCACCATCGACGGCGCCCGCCGCGCCATGCGCGCCACCTACCAGCGCGAGGTCGACGACCTCGAAGCCCATCTCGCCTTTCTCGCCTCGGTCGGCTCGGTGTCGCCCTACATCGGCCTGTTCGGCACCGTGTGGGGGATCATGAACGCCTTCCGCGGCCTGTCGAACGTCGGCACCGCGACGCTGACCCAGGTTGCCCCGGGCATCGCCGAGGCGCTGGTCGCCACCGCGATCGGCCTGTTCGCCGCAATCCCCGCCGTGGTGGCCTACAACCGCTTCGCCCATGACATCGACCGCATCGGCATCCGCTTCGAAAGCTTCATGGAAGAGTTCTCCAACATCCTCCAGCGCAACCTGCGCTGAGCGGGCGGGAGCACACGCATGCGTCAGCGCCGCCTGATGAACCAGATCAACGTCGTGCCTTACATCGACGTGATGCTGGTCCTGCTCGTCATCTTCATGGTCACCGCGCCCATGGTGCAGCCGGGCAATATCGACGTGCCTTCGGCCGGACCGATCTCGGCACCGCCGGCCGAGGCCATGGTCATCGAGGTCAAGGCCGACGGCTCGATGGCTGTCCGCAAGACCAGCAACGCCGCCTCCAAAGCGGTCTCGCACACCGAATTCCAGCGCGTGATCAAGGAAGCGCTTGCCGCCAACGCCGAGCAACCCTTCCTCGTCGCTGCCAGCAAGGAGCTGCAGTACCAGAAGGTCATCGACATTCTCGAAACCGCGCGCCAGCTGGGCGTCAAGAAGATCAGCCTGCAGACCCAGTCGGGCTCCGCCAGCCGATGAATGAACGCGCACTCCCCCGCGAGCATCCCGGCAAGTGGACCTCGCTTGCGCTGACTTTCGCCGTCCACATCGGCCTCGCGCTGTTCCTGTTCTTTGGCATCCGCTGGCAGAGCGAGCCGCCGGCCTCGCTCGAAGTCGAACTGGCCGCGCCGCCGCCGAGCCGCCCGGCCCCGCAGCCGGCAGAGATCAAGCCGGAACCGCCCAAACCGGAACCGCCCAAGCCCGAACCGAAGCCGGAGCCGAAACCCGAGCCCAAGCCGCCGGAACCGCCCAAGGCCCCGGCCAAGCCCGACATCGCGACCAAGGCGCCGGAAAAGAAGCCGGAACCTCCCAAACCGGAACCCAAGAAGCCCGAACCGCCCAAACCGGAACCGAAGAAGCCGGAACCACCCAAGCCCGAGCCAAAGAAACCCGAGCCGCCCAAGCCGGAGCCGAAGAAGCCCGTCGTCCCGCCCAAGGACAATTACATGGACAAGCTGCTCGAGCGTGAATCGGAAAAGGCCCAGCTCGAAAACATGATGCGGGCCGACGCGGCGAAGGCGTCGGCAGCGCGCAACAAGGCGGCCACCGAAGGCTACATCAACGCGATCCGCACCAAGGTCCGCGGCAACCTGCTGCGGCCGCCCGGCCTGTCCGGCAATCCGGAAGCGGTGTTCGAGGTCGATCAGCTGCCGTCGGGCGAAGTGCTGGCGATCCGGCTCAAACGCTCGTCGGGCATCCCCGCGCTGGACGAGGCGATAGAACGTGCGATCCGCCGCTCCAGCCCCTTACCGCTACCCGACAAAGGGGAACTTTTCGAGCGCACCCTCGAACTGAAGTTCCGGCCGCTGGAAGATTAAGGCGGTCAACTGGCTATAATTCCACGCTTGTGCACCACACCATGAAATGAAGACACTCGCCCAACTCCGTCTGCTGCTCGCCGCCGCCCTCGCCTGCCTGTCCTTTGCGGCGCAGGCGCAATTGTCGATCGAGATCACCGGCGCCGGCGCCTCGCGCTTTCCGGTCGTCATCCCGGTGTTCGAAAACGAGGGCAGCCTGCCGCGCGGCGTATCCGACGTCGTGCGCGCCGACCTCGAACGCAGCGGCCTGTTCAGTCTGGTCGACATCGGCCCGCTGCCGCTGCCGGAATCCCAGGTTCCCGACCTTGGCAGCCTGCGCAACCGCGGCGCCGACGCCGCCCTCAGCGCCACCGTCGTGCCGCAACCCGATGGCCGCTACGAGGTGCGCTTCCGCCTGTTCGACACCCAGAAGCAGACCGAGCTCGGCGCCCTTGCCCTGCGCATGTCGCCGGCGCAGAACCGCATCACCGGCCACCGCATCGCCGATTTCGTCTACGAAAAGCTCACCGGCCTGCCCGGCTACTTCGCCACCCGCATCGCCTACGTGGTGAAGACCGGCCCGCGCTACGAACTGCAGATCGCCGACGCCGACGGCATGAACGCGCAGGCCGCACTGGTATCGCGCGAACCCATCATCTCGCCGGCCTGGTCGCCCGACGGTGCCCGCCTCGCCTACGTCTCCTTCGAGGCGAAGAAGCCGATCATCTACGTGCACACGCTCGCCACCGGCCAGCGTCAGGTAGTTGCCAACTTCAAGGGTTCCAACTCCGCGCCGGCCTGGTCACCCGACGGCCAGCAGCTGTCGGTGGTGCTCACCAAGGACGGCCTGTCCCAGCTCTACGTGCTCAACGCCGACGGCTCCGGCGTGCGTCGCCTGGCCAGTTCCTCCGGCATCGACACCGAGCCGGCCTGGTCGCCCGACGGCCAGTGGATCTACTTCACTTCCGATCGCGGCGGCAGTCCGCAGATCTATCGCATTCCGACCGGCGGCGGTGCCGCCCAGCGCGTGACCTTCGATGGCGTGTATAACGTTACGCCCCGCCCCTCGGCGGATGGCAAACTGCTCGCCTTCATCACCCGCAACAACGGTCGCTTCCAGGTGGCGGTGCAAGACCTCGCCACCCGGCAGACCACGATCCTCACCGATTCGGCGCGTGACGAATCGCCCAGCTTCGCACCTAACGGCCGCATGATCCTCTACGCCTCCGATGCCGGTGGCCGGGGTGTGCTTGCGGCCGTGTCGTCCGATGGCCGGGTGAAGCAACGCCTGTCGGTGCAGGCCGCCGATGTACGGGAACCCGCCTGGGGCCCGATACAAAAGCAATAACGCTGCTGTCCCCTCACAAAACGACTTGGAGAAACATCCATGAAGAAGCTTGTCCTGCCCGCTCTGCTGTCCGCCGTTCTCGCCGCGTGCTCCAGCACCGGCCCCGAAGCCACCTCGGGCGCTGCCGTTAGCGACCGTTCCGGCGCCGGTGTCGCCACCGTCACCGCCCCCGGCGTTTCCGGCTCCGGCATCGCCGCGCTGACCGACCCGAACAACATCCTGTCCAAGCGCAACGTGTTCTTCGACTTCGACAGCTATGTGATCAAGGCCGAAGCCAAGCCGCTGGTCGAAGCCCACGGCCGCTTCCTCGCCCAGAACCCGCAAATGAAGATGCTGGTCCAGGGCAACGCCGACGAACGCGGCAGCCGCGAGTACAACCTGGCGCTGGGCCAGAAGCGTGCCGACGCCGTCAAGCAAGCCCTGCTGCTGCTCGGCGCCAAGGAAGCCCAGATCGAGTCCGTCAGCCTCGGCGAAGAAAAGCCGCGCTGCACCGAGGCCTCCGAAGCCTGCTACGCCCAGAACCGTCGTGGCGACATGCTGTACTCGGGTGAGTTCTGATGAAACGCCTCCTGCCGCTGGCAGCGCTTCTCGCACTGTCGTCGGCCGGACCCGCTCACGCGGGTCTGTTCGACGACACCGAGGCGCGCCGTCAAATCATGGAGATGCGACAGGATCTTGAGAACCGCATCGACGCCACCAGTCGCGGCCAGCTCGAACTCGCCAATCAGAACGAACAGTTGCGGGGAGAAGTCGCCCGCCTGCGCGGCCAGATCGAAGTACTGGTGAACGAAGTCGAGTCGCTCAAGCAGCGCCAGCGCGACTTCTACGTCGACCTCGACAACCGTCTGCGCAAGCTGGAAAGCGCCGCCGTGCAGCCTCAGGCTGCCCAGGCCGCCGATCCGGCCGCCGAATCCGCCGAATACGAAGCCGCCCTGAACCTGCTCAAGAACGGCAAGCACCGCGAGGCGCTGACCGCCTTCGAAGCTTTCGTGAGCAAGTTCCCCGCCGGCAGCTTCACACCCAGCGCCCATTTCTGGGCCGGCAACGCCGCGCTGCAGGCGAAGGAGATCGCTTCGGCGACCAACCACTTCAACGCAGTGCTCGGCAAGTGGCCCAATGACAGCGTGGCCCCCGACGCCATGCTCGGTCTCGCCAACAGCCAGCAGGCCATGGGCGATGCCAAGACAGCCCAGCGCACGCTGCAATCCCTGGTCGAGCGCTATCCGACCAGCAATGCCGCGCAGGCCGCCAAACAGCGCCTGGGCAAGCGTTAAGCGGTGGATGCCGCCATGCCCGTCGCAGCCCGGGAGGTACGGCTGCGGCTGACGGAAATCTTTGCCTCGGTCCAGGGCGAATCGACCCGCGTCGGCTTGCCCACCGTCTTCGTCCGGCTCACCGGCTGCCCCCTGCGCTGCAGCTGGTGCGACACCGCCTACGCCTTCCAGGGCGGCGAATACCGCACGCTCGACGCGGTACTGGCCGAGGTCGCCGGTCACGGCCTTCACCACGTCTGCGTCACCGGCGGCGAGCCGCTTGCGCAGAAGGCCTGCCTGCCGCTGCTCACTGCACTGTGCGACGCCGGCTACTCGGTCTCGCTCGAGACCAGCGGCGCGCTAGATATCGCCGCGGTCGATCCGCGCGTGTCGCGCATCATGGACCTCAAGGCACCGGGTTCGGGCGAGGCCGCGAAGAACCGGCTCGAGAACATCCCGCTGCTCGCTGCCCGCGATGAAGTGAAGATCGTCCTCGCCGACGAGGCCGACTACCAATGGGCGCGCCGGATGCTCGAAGAGCATGATCTCGCCGCCCGCTGCGCCGTGCTGCTGTCGCCAGTCGCCGGCGACCTCGACCCCGCCGCGCTCGCAGAGTGGATCGTGCGTGACCGCCTGCCGGTTCGCTTTCAACTACAGTTGCACAAGGTGCTGTGGAACGACGCGCGCGGCCGCTGAGCGCCCGTCGCCGCGGCAGCTCCCCGTTTTCCGGACCTCGCCATGACTGATACGCAACGCGCCGTCGTCCTGCTGTCGGGCGGCCTCGACTCCGCCACCTGCCTCGCCATCGCCCGCGACATGGGACTGGAAACCTATGCCCTGTCGGTCGCCTACGGTCAGCGCCACGCCGCCGAACTGACGGCGTCGCAGCGTGTCGCCGCCGCGCTCGGCGCCCGCGAGCATCGCCTCGCCAGCGTCGGCCTCGGCCAGTTCGGCGGCTCCGCGCTCACCGATCCGACCATCGCGGTGCCCGAGAACAGCGAGAACAGCGGCATTCCGGTCACCTACGTGCCCGCGCGCAACACCGTCATGCTGTCGATCGCACTGGCCTGGGCCGAGGTCCTGGACGCGCGCCACATCTTCGTCGGCGTCAATGCGGTCGATTATTCCGGCTACCCCGACTGCCGCCCCGCCTTCATCCAGGCCTTCGAGACCATGGCCAACCTTGCCACCAAGGCCGGTGTCGAAGGCAAGCACATCACCATCCATGCGCCGCTGATCGACCTGTCCAAGGCCGACATCATCCGTCGCGGCGTCGCCCTCGGGGTCGATTACGGCATCACCGTGTCCTGCTACCAGGCCGACGACGCCGGCCGCGCCTGCGGTCGCTGCGATGCCTGCCGGCTGCGCCGCGGCGGCTTCGAGGCTGCCGGCGTGCCCGACCCGACGCCCTATCAGCTGCCCTGAACTAGAATCGCGACTCGATCCGCTCCGGCTCACGCATCATGGATGAACCCCTGGTCGCCGCCTCCACCATTACCGGGCTCGCCTTCCTCATCGGGCTGGCGTTCGGCTTCGTCGGCAACAAGACCCATTTCTGCACGCTCGGCGCCATTTCCGACGTCGTGAATTTCGGCGACTGGAACCGCATGCGGATGTGGATGCTGGCGATCGCAGTGGCGATTTTCGGCACGACAGCCCTGCAACTGGCCGGGCTGTTCGACGTCGGCCGCACGATCTACGCCGGCAACCGCGTGCTCTGGCTGTCCAACCTGGTCGGCGGCCTCTGCTTCGGCGTCGGCATGACGCTCGCTTCCGGTTGCGGCAGCAAGACCCTGATCCGGATCGGCGGTGGCAACCTGAAGTCGCTGATCGTCTTCGTCTTCCTCGCCATCGGCGCATACATGACGCTGCGTGGCCTGTTCGCGGTCTGGCGCGTACAGTTGCTCGACCCGGTGGCAGTCGAGCTGTCCCACGGGCAGGCCCTGCCCGCCTTTCTCGCCAGCCAGGGCATGGCACCGGCGACTGCCCTGGCACTGGCCGCCGGCATGGTCGGCGGCCTCCTGCTGGTCGGTGCCCTGGCCAGCCGCACCGCCTGGCGCACCGACCTCCTGCTCGGCGGCATCGTGATCGGTGCGCTGTGCGTCGCCGGCTGGTATGTCACCGGCCATGTCGGCCATGTCGCCGAACATCCCGAAACCCTGGAAGAAGCCTTCATCGCCACCAACAGCGGCCGCGCCGAGTCGCTCTCCTTCGTGGCGCCCTTTGCCTACACGCTGGAACTGCTGATGCTGTGGAGCGATCGCTCACGCGTCCTCACCTTCGGCATCGCCAGCTCGCTCGGCGTCGTTGCCGGCTCGGCGCTCTACGCACTCGTCACCCGCAGCTTCCGCATCGAGGGCTTTCGCGAATCCGGCGACCTGGTACGCCATATCGCCGGCGGCCTGCTGATGGGTTTTGGCGGCGTCACCGCGCTCGGCTGCACAATTGGCCAGGGCATCAGCGGCTTTTCCACCCTGGCGCTGGGCTCGATGCTGACCACCGCGGCCATCGTCGCCGGCGCCGCGCTGACGATGAAGGTTGAGTACCGGCTGCTGATGCGCGGTACCTGAAGCAGCCAAGACCGCCGCGCGCTGTTGACCCCGACCCCGTCTGTCCTCTATAGTCACGCGCTTGCTTTCGGGTCGGTAGCTCAGTCGGTAGAGCAGCGGACTTTTAATCCGTTGGTCGCGAGTTCGAGTCTCGCCCGACCCACCACTATTCAAGGCCGACTGTTCTCAGTCGGCCTTTTCCATTTCTGGCTTTCCTCCATGGCACGCGGGCTTCCGGCCCATACTGCGTGCGCCGGGCATCCGACGATGCCACTCAAATTTCCGCCATATCTCGGCTGGTTCGCCCCTGTTCTGCTCTCTGTTCTCAAAAAATATGCAGAACCGCGCACAACTGGCACACGCAAACGGCCTATTCTGCCAGTAGGTTACACCTGTGCCGCTGATAGCGGTTCGACGGGCACTGTCCTGTACAGCGTGTCATTTTGCGAACCCAAAGAGCACCCGCTGCTCCTGTCAATCGACAGGCACCTCGGCCTGGCGGCCGCGTACCGCATGCTGGTTCAGG
The DNA here is from genome assembly GCF_006496635.1 of Azoarcus sp. DD4. Classification (NCBI taxonomy): domain Bacteria; kingdom Pseudomonadati; phylum Pseudomonadota; class Betaproteobacteria; order Rhodocyclales; family Zoogloeaceae; genus Azoarcus; species Azoarcus sp. DD4. Next base: position 568,289 of record NZ_CP022958.1, on the reverse strand, counting down.
TGACGCGGCTGACGCCCCTCCAGGAGGGCCTGGACGCTGTCCGGCGCCAATCGTGTCAGCCGCAATACGTCGGCGACCCAACCGGGCTCCAGGCGCAGCTGCCGGCCCAATTCTGTGGCAGCGACTGCGCCAATGTCCAGCAGTCGTTGCCAGTAGTAGGCCTTTCCCAACGTGCGGATCAGCGGCAGATCAAACGACGATTTGACCTTGGTGCTCTGGCTGCCTGGCGGCGGTACCGTTACCTTGCTGTAGCTGCGGCGCTTAATGGTCAGCGGCACAAACGTCACGGACTGTCCACCAGCCTCGAACTGGCGTGCCTCGCCGGTGACAGTAATTTCGACCTTGCGCTGGGCCGTGCGGTAGATGTGAACGTCGCCGTTCATGCCAGCACCTCCATGGGATCGAATCCGGTGCCTGCAGTACCAGATGTACCTGGCTGAGCACTGCGCGTTCGATTTCGGCTGCAGGCAACGGCCCCATGCTGCGACGGCCTGTCTGGGCGGAGGCGCCTGCGCCTTACCGCTTTTCAAGGTAGGGCACGTAGTACCGATAGCGCCGGCCGTTCTTTTTCGTGGTGTGGGGAGTCTGAATCAATGGGATGGACGCCCCCACCCGATTAGGCATCGATGTGCCAGAGTGGAGGCGCTAATCAACCACTCGATACGGAGGAGGTGTCCGCCATGGAGATTAGGACAAGTGGGATCGACCTTGCCAAGAGCGTGTTCCAGCTACACGGCGTCGACGAACATGGCAAGACCGTTCTCCGTAAGCAACTCAGGCGTGACCAAGTAACCAAGTTCATAGCCAACGTACCTGCGTGCCTGGTCGGGATGGAAGCGTGTGGCAGCGCACATCACTGGGCGCGCGTGCTGCAGCGCTTCGGACACTCAGTGGGGCTCATGTCGCCGCAGCTCGTGAAGCCCTACGTGAAGACCAACAAGAACGACGCAGCGGATGCCGAGGCGATCTGCGAGGCGGTCGCGCGCCCGAACATGCGATTCGTGCCGATCAAGAGCGTTGAGCAGCAGGCGGTGCTGTCGTTGCACCGCGTCCGGCAGGGCTTCGACACGGCACGCACTGGGCAGGCGAACCAGATCCGTGGATTGCTTGCCGAGTTCGGCATTGTGCTCCCAAAGGGGATCTGTTCGCTGCGCAATCAGTTGTGGGGAGTCGTCGAGAAAGCAGGCGATCAGCTTCCGGAAGTGTTCCGGCAGTTGATGCGCCGCCTCTATGCACATCTGATGGAGCTGGATCGACAAGTGAACGAACTCGAGGCGCAGATCAAGCAATGGCACCGCAGTTGTGGGCTCAGCCAGCGCTTGGAAGAAACTCCTGGGATCGGACCACTTACAGCTACGGCGTTGGTGACCTCGATCGCCGACGCGCGAAGCTTCAAGAACGGCCGGCAACTGGCGGCATGGCTGGGCCTCGTCCCGCGACAGCACTCAAGTGGAGGGAAGCCCACTTTGCTGGGTATCAGCAAGCATGGTGATGTGTATCTGCGAACTTTGCTGATCCACGGAGCGCGCTCCGCGATTCTGGCGGCCAAGCGCCATGCGACGTCGAATATTTGGCTGAGCAACCTGCTCGGCCGACGAAATCCGAATGTCGCTGCCGTTGCCTTGGCGAACAAGAACGCGAGGACCATCTGGGCCTTGCTCGCTTACGACCGTGAGTTCCAGGTCGATTACGTGCCGAGACTGACAGGCGCGTAAGCAGAACCGAACGCACAAAAGACAGAACAGGAAGCACTTCCACCGATTGCACCGGCAATCATGCAGTGATGGCGAAACAGGTAAGACCGTGGTTGGCCAAACCCATCCGGGGCGACGCACTTCGAGTGCATTGAATCGATCTGGACCCGACCAGCGCATTCCACCAGGAACAGCGGCTTTGCCGCAGCGAAAGTCCGAATGTACGGTTGCAACCTTGCCTTCAAACCATCATCACATGAGAGCTGGGCATACCGGGGGCGTCCATGTACGCCCCGGGTTTTGCGGAGGCCGTTCTGTTTGAGTCAGGCAGCAACCGCCTGCTCAGTTCGACTGCGGTAGTAGTTTGCCTCGGCTTCGGCTGGCGGAATCTACCCAATCGGCTCAAGCAACCGGTGGAGGTTGAACCATGAGACCCATTCGAGGGTGGCCAGCTCGACCGCTTCCACGTTTTTCCAAGATCCTCGCCGGTGGATGACTTCTGCCTTGTAGAGCCCGTTGATGGTCTTGGCCAGCGCGTTGTCGTAGCTGTCCCCCCGACTGCCGACCGACGGCTCGATGCCCGCTTCCGCCAGTCGCTCGCTGTAGCGGATCGAGACGTACTGCGAGCTACGGACGCCCTTCTGTTTGTCAAGCGGAAATTCGCGTTCGGTTGATGTCAAGGTTCCGCCGCCGAAGTAGCGTATAGACTTCGCGCGCGATGTACCCCTTCAGACATCGGATAGCCTCAAGCTTTGAATGCCCCCTCGGCAATGCGGCGGGCAACATAGTCCTTGGTGCGAGGATCTGTTCGCAGCCGGCCGATGGCGATGATGTGCAAGGCGCTGTTGGCGGCCCGATCACCACCGCGATTCAATCGGTGACGTGTAACCTGTCCAGATGACGCGGGGACGGGGCTTACGCCGCATAACGCGGCGAAGCTCGCCTCCGAGCCGATACGATCGACATTGTCGCCGGCCGTCAGCAGAAGTTGCGCGGCGGACTCGTGACCGATCGAGTTTCGAGCGACGAGCTCCGGCGCGAGTTCGTCGACGATGGCGCCGATCATGGAATCCAGATCGGCAATTTCGTCGTGCAGCTCAAGGTAGCGGCGCGCAAGGGACTTCAGTGCAATCCGGTATGCAGATGACACATTTCGATAATCAGACAGATCGGGCCTCCAGCCGGCAAGCAAGCTGCATGCGAGTCCGCTTGCGCAATGCATCACGCAACTCGTCGGGTGCGCAGACGACGGTATTGTGAATCAACTGCAAGGCCACGCGGCGTGCGGCCATCGCAGTCTTGCGGCATGCTTTCAGGACACGCAACGATTCGATCATCCCGTCGCGGGTCTTGGGGGTGACCGTCCGCTTGCCGTTGAAGGCCGCGTGAGCAGCGTTCTGCGCATCGATATCGTCGTCCTTGCCACGACGACGGCGATCTTGCTTATCGGGCGCGGTGACTTCGAGCACCGTCACCCCGGCAGCCTGCAGATGGCGTAGCAGACCTGCGCCGTAGGTGCCGGTCGACTCGACCCCGACCCGTGTGAGGGTGCCGAACGATCGCATCCATTGCAGCATCTGCCGGTAACCTTGGCGCGTGGTCGCAAAGCACTGGCTGCCGAGCACGTGATCATGCTCGTCGACTACCGAAGCGACGTGAAGATCCTTGTGGGTATCGACGCCACCCACCACGCGTGCGCTGTCTTGCTGAGCATCCTGCATGATCGGTCTCCAAGCTTGATTGGCATGAGCATGGTTAGCCACGACCGAACACCTGGACAGGACAGTAACGTGACAGAACGTCAGGCCCTTCTCGGGTCACACGCATCGGCGAGGCGCAGCCTCGCTGCGAGATGTTCCCAGGCGGCCGACAGGTCCGGGGAAAGACACAAGGTCGATCGGAGTGGGAGTCAGGCTACCTGGAACACCTGCAGCACCAGCCCGATTGGTCGATCCCTGTGAGAGGCAGACCACCCGGGAACAACTGGCTCTTACATTCTTACTATCGCTGTGATGGATCAAAGCGTTGCGTTCCGGTTGGCGCGCCCACAGGGCCTGCTCCAGGGCGTCGAGGACGAATTCGGTGTGCATGGATCGGCTGACGCGCCTACCCACGATGTAGCGAGCGAAGACGTCGATAACGAAGGCGACGTACACGAAACCTTGCCAGCTCGAGACATAGGTGAAGTCGGAGACCCAAAGCTGGTTCGGGCGCTGCGCGGCGAACTGTCGATTGACGCGATCGAGCGGACAGGGGGCTGCCGGATCGGGCCGAGTGGTCCGTACTGCCTTGCCTCGCATCGCACCACGCAGCCCTTGGGCCCACATCAGCCGCTCGACCGTACAGCGGGCGACCTCGATGCCCTCGCGCTGCAACTGCCGCCACACCTTGCGCGCTCCATACCCCTGCAAATTCGCCTGCCAGATCCGCTCAACGTGGTCAGCCAACACCTCGTCGCGACGAGTCCGCGCACAGCGCAAGGCCGGATCGCGGCGGCGAGCCACAGCACATCTATAAGCGGACGGGGCGACCTGCAGTACCCTGCAGATCGGCTCGACCTCGAAGCACTCGCGGTGCGCGTCGATGAAACCGTTCATCACTTGTTGCGGCGGTCGAGCTCCACCTGCGCGAAATACGCACTGGCCAGGCGCAGGATCTCGTTGACCTTCTTCAGCTCACGCAACTCGCGCTCAAGCTCCTTGACGCGGGCCGCCTCCGCAGTGGTGACCCCATCACGCTGCCCGGTGTCGCGCTCGTACTACCGAACCCAGTTCGATAGCGTCTGCGCGCTGCAGCCGATCTTGCCGGCAATCGACTCGATCGCCGCCCCCTGTGATCCGTGCTCGCCGCGCTGCTCGAACACCATGCGCACGGCGCGCTCGCGCACTTCGGGGGAGAACTTGGTTGTCTTCTTCATGGCTCCATCTTCTCAAGAGTTGGAGCCTCCGCAAAACCCGGGGCGATTCACACTTCGATGCGAGCAGGAAATGATGTCGATATTCCTAAAGGATGACGTCCGCCCCCCCGAGGGTTAAAATGAGCAGATCATGTGCGGCGATCAGCCGTTTTGGAAATGGCCGTAGGGGAATCGTTTTGCTTGAGAAGCCGCTTGTAGTGGATTTGGATGGCACTTTAATCCATTCCGATATGCTACACGAATCTGCGTTAAGAGTATTTAGGGACAGCCCTTTTGACACACTCCGCATCCCGTTTCTTCTAATAAAAGGCAAGGCTTTTCTGAAGCGACACCTTGCATCTCGAACGGAATTTGACCCCAAAACACTTCCATACAACGAGGAGCTGCTTGAATGGCTCAAGCAACAGCGCGCTGCAGGCCGGCGTCTGATCTTGTGTACGGCATCCGATAGAAAAATCGCCGATCTTATTGCGGGTCACTTGGGTATATTTGACGAAGTCATCGCCAGTGACGGTGTCTTGAATATCGCAGGTGAAAATAAAGCCGCAGCCTTGGTCCATCGCTTCGAGCATCATGGGTATGACTATGCTGGTAATTCCCATAAAGATTTGCCGGTATGGTCGCAAGCGCACAAGGCAGTAGTCGTTAATGGATCGAGCGAACTGGTCAAAAAGGCCCATGATATCTCAACGATTGAACGAGTATTTCCTAAAAGACCTATCGGGTTTTCCTCTTGGCGTCGGGTTCTACGGATCCATCAGTGGCTGAAAAATCTTCTTCTGTTTGCCCCGCTATTCGCTGCGCATGATTTGGGGAATGGTCCCGCTTGGGGATCTCTAATACTTGCTTTCGTGGCGTTTAGCCTTTGTGCTTCATCGGTTTACATCGCCAATGACTTGCTCGACCTCGAGAGCGATCGCCTACATCCCAGAAAACGAAGCCGACCATTTGCCTCTGGAGTTGTGCCCGCGTGGGTAGGAGTTCTCGTTGCGCCTCTGCTTTTGATCGTCAGTCTGGGCCTGGCCGCTTTGGTTGGGCAACAGTTTTTGTCTTGGCTCATTGTCTACTTTGCTTTGACCTGCGCCTACTCTTGGGTCCTAAAACGATTGATGTTGATCGATTGCCTAACGCTAGCGTTACTTTATACCTTGCGAATTATTGCTGGCGGTGCAGCTGTTGGGCATGACCTTTCCTTCTGGCTTTTGGCGTTCTCGGTGTTTCTGTTCCTTTCCCTTGCATTCGTCAAACGCTACGCTGAGTTGGAAGTTCAATTGCTCAGCGGAAAGGAGAAAATTCACGGACGCGGATACCATACCGCAGATGCATCACTTATCCAGACAATGGGAATTGTGGCTGGCTACTCTTCCGTCTTGGTGTTGGCCCTTTATTTGAACAGTGATGCCGTGCTTAGGCTTTACGCAGTACCTGAGCTAATTTGGGGAGCAGTGCCCGTCATGCTGTTCTGGGTAAGCTGGATGTGGATGCAAGCTCATCGGGGCAAAATGCACGACGATCCACTCGTATTTGCAGTCAAAGATCGCGCAAGTCTTGGCGCAGGCGCTACTTTTGCTGCCATTTTGGTCGCCGGCACCATGGGTGTTCCATGGTGGCAATAAGCTCATGGGGGCGCCTATCAATGGAAGAGCATGCGGTGATCGCACTCAGTGATCGCGGCCAGATCCATGCGTCTTTCAAGAATTCAGCCGCGCCGGGCCTGGCGTATGGCATGGGTCGCAGCTATGGTGACGTCTGCCTGAATCCGGGAGGCACGCTCTGGTGCACAACCGGGCTCGACCACTTCATCGCATTCGACGATAGCACTGGCCGAGTTATGTGTGAGACTGGGGTGCTGCTACGAGACATCCAGCGGCTGGCCATTCCGCGCGGGTGGATTCTGCCGGTAACACCTGGTACCCAACTGATAACCGTTGGAGGCGCCATTGCCAACGATGTGCACGGCAAGAACCATCATGTACTGGGTTCTTTCGGCGATCACGTACAGCGCCTTACCCTCATTCGCACCGATGGAGAAGTCATCCAATGTGGCCTGAATGAGCAGCCAGATTGGTTTGCAGCCACTGTCGGTGGATTGGGCCTTACTGGGGTGATCACGCAAGCCGAGATCCAACTGCGCCGTGTGGCTGGCCCATGGCTGGACACCGAGACCGTTACCTATGCCAACCTCGGCGAGTTTTTCCAGCTTGCCGATGACTCGGAGGCCGATTGGGAACACACGGTTTCTTGGATCGATTGCATCACAGGAGGCGGCGGGCGCGGCTTGTTCATGCGCGGCAACCCAACCAATGTCGGAGATCGCCCGGCACCTCAAGGGCGTAAGCTGACCATGCCGATGGTTCCACCAGTTTCCTTAGTCAATCGGCTGTCGCTGCGTCCCTTCAACATGGCCTACTACCACCTCAAAAAGTGGCAGGCCGGACGGGCCATGATGCACTACGAGTCGTTTTTCTACCCCCTCGACAACTTGCTCGAGTGGAACCGGATGTACGGACCTAAGGGCTTCTTCCAATACCAGAGCGTGGTTCCACGCGAAGTTGGGCAAGACGCGGTTCAGGCCATGCTCAAAGAAATCGCCCGATCGGGAGACGGTTCGTTCCTCGCCGTCTTGAAGACTTTTGGCAGCCGCCAGCCGGTGGGGATGCTGAGTTTTCCGCAGCCAGGGGTGACACTGGCACTGGACTTTCCGAATCATGGGGATCGCACCCACAAGCTATTCGAGCGTCTTGATGCCATCGTGCGTGAGGCCAAAGGCCGCATCTATCTAGCCAAGGATGCACGAATGCCCAGAGAACTCTTTGAAGCAGGCTATCCACGCCTGGCTGAATTCATGAAATACAGGGACCCTGGCATCAGCTCTGGTCTCTCACGCCGTTTGATGGGAAGTTGAATGAACAACAAGAAAAGAATCGCCATCATTGGCGCTACCTCGGCAATCGCCGAGCACTGCGCCAGGCTCTGGCTGGCAAAGCAGCCGGCCGACCTAACACTGGTGGGCCGCGATACCCAGCGCATTGAGCGGGTTGCAACAGACCTGAAGGTCCGTAGCCCGCGATCCGAGATTCGGGTCGTCCAGGCTGAGTTTCTGGACCCCGAAGCCATAAACGCCACGGTTCGAGATATCGTCAAATCGGGGCGCGTTGATATCGTCCTGGTTGCGCATGGATCGCTGCCCGACCAAACCGAGTGCCAGAACGACCTTCAGTCTTGCCGCGACGCATTGGAGATCAACGGGATATCACCCGTTCTCTACGCCGAGGCCTTTGCCAAAGAAATGGAAAAAGTCAACCACGGCACCATAGCCCTGATTGGCTCGGTAGCCGGTGACAGGGGACGCAAGTCCAACTATGTGTACGGAGCAGCCAAAGGACTGGTTACGCGCTACGCCCAAGGCTTGCAGCATCGTTTCGCGGGTACTGGTGTAAAGGTGGTGCTGATAAAGCCAGGCCCAACCGATACCCCGATGACGGCGCACATTAAAGCAGCTGGTGCAAAATTGGCAAGAGTAGATAAAGTGGCTGCGGATATTGTTCATGGCATAGCAATTGAGCAACAAGTTATCTATACACCGAGGATCTGGCAAATTGTAATGATGATAGTTCGGCATCTGCCGGATTTTATATTCAAAAAACTCGCAATATGAAAAACACTGCTTCATCGATGCAAAATGGTTTTTTCATGCCCGCCAGCCGGTGCTTTCAAATGGCCATTGGCTTTTTATTTGCAACAACACTATTTTTTACGGCGTTTGCTATTTTTGTTCCATTGGCTCCGGGCATGCCCGAACAAGGGCTTGATCCTTCATGGCAATTCGGAATGGCCCAAGCATTAGAGCAAGGACTGGTATTTGGGAGGGATATTGTATTTACTTATGGGCCATACGCATCCATTTTAACAAACAGATATTTACCATCGATGGATTATTTGATGGTTTATTCTGGAGCCTATCTTGGATTTGTTTTTTTTATGGCGGCTTGGCTTAATTTTAGGAATTGCAATCTTATTCTTCAATTGGCCTTTTTATTTTTTTTTGGTGCGACTGTCTATTTAAAAGATCACCTATATTTTCTTTACCCCTTGCTGGTTGGTGTCGGTCTATATAAATCAGAGACTTCCAATAAACTTGATTCTGATGGTGTTTTAAACACATCAGTTATCATGGCCTTGCTGTTTTCGGCGTTTGGTCTTTTGCCGCTAATTAAAGCATCAAATTTTATTAGTTGCGCGGGGATTTTTTTTATCTCTGCATTCATGCTGACCTATAGAAAAAAACACCTTTACGCATTGCTCATCTGCCTGTCTCCAATATTGTCCATGCTGATTTTTTGGTCCGTTTCTGGCCAGCCTTTGAGCGCGCTGCCTCAATACGTTATCTCGTCAATTCCTATTATCAGTGGATACACGGAGGCAATGGCTGTAAATGGTAGTTTACACGAGGTTATTGCCTTCTTGGTTGCTGGACTTGTCACAATATTTCTTTTGTATGATCACAATACCGAGGTCTTTCCTCTAAGGCTGGTCATGCCTTTAATGTTTGCTTTTATTCTGTTTTTGTCTTTTAAGGCAGGATTCGTACGGCACGATGTGCACGCAACAATTGCAGGTTGCATGATTATTCTATCTGCCATACTAGGGGCCACTTTATTGGAGCCAAGAGGCGTGGCAGCACTAATTGCATGTTCTTTTGCAGCGTGGATTTTAATCGACGCATCACATCTAAGAACTAGTACTGCAGATATGTTGAGTCGCTTAAAGTCGACTTATGAGAATGCGTGGAATGGAACCAAGGTGCGGATATTCGAACCCGGAAAGTTTCAAGAGCTTTTTGTCAATCAGATGGCAGTACTTAAGGCGCGCAGCCATTTTCCGATGCTTGATGGCGCAGCGGATATATATTCTTACGAGCAAACCATTTTAGTTGCTTCTGGTAACAAATGGAACCCCCGTCCAGTTTTTCAAAGCTACTCGGCTTATACACCATCTTTGTCGGAGCTTAACAAAAATCACTTAATTAATGGTCCAGAATATTTGATCTTTAAAACTCAACCAATCGATGGTCGATTGCCTGCGCTCGAAGATGGCGCTAGCTGGCCAATCATCCTTTCCGATTACAAGCCAAATTATTCAATAGATGGCTACTTATTCCTTAGGCGCGGTAAGCCTGCAGGCGATGTTAGCCAGAAGCTTAATGGCATATTAAAAGGAAGTTTTCGACTTGGCGAGACGATTGCTGTTCCCCGAGGCGGTGGTGTTGTTTTCGCCGAAATTACCCTAAAGAGAAATTTTCTTGGTGATGTTAGTAACGCATTTTTTAAACCAGGAATGTTAGCGCTGAATTTGACCCTAAAAAACGGATCTACAAGAAAATATAGAATTGTTTCTGGCATGGCAAAGTCTGGTTTTGTCATTTCTCCATTAATTGAAGATACCAAAGATTTTAGTTCGGTTTTTGCTAATTCAAGTTTTTCGTCGGAAAAGGAAGTTGCTTCATTTTCTATCGAGCCGACGGATTTGGGTGCTCTATGGAATGACGATTATCAGATCAGACTATTCTCTTTGCAATATGATCGCCACCATTATGAGCGGCCCACAGACATCCCCGATCAGGCGGAACTAGTCAGTGAAAAAAAATGCGACGGCTATATTGATTCCGTAAACGGTGCCTCACCTTCTGGTTCTGAGGTGCCTTCTGATTGGCTTATGGGGGTTAATGGTTGGCTGTCAACTTCTGGGGCAGATATAAAAAACTCAGATAAGACCTATATTACTTTAAAAAATGACCAGGGAAGAGTTTGGCTAATAGAAACGCAGAGGGCGTCACGTCCGGATGTTGGTGCCTATTTTAAGCAACCTCATTTGAACGATTCCGGATTTGAGGTGGTTGCTGATGTTTCATCGTTGAATGGAAAATTCTTGATGGGCTTGGCGTATTCATATGGAAATCGCTTATTCGTATGCCAACAATTCAAGATTAACATCCAAATTTCTGCAAATATATTATGAAAAATCAAAAAATTGTTTTGCCAGGCGGAGCAGGTCTTGTCGGCCAAAACTTAGTCGCACGTTTGAAAGAAAATGGTTACACCAATATCATTGTTCTCGATAAACATCGTTCCAATCTTGAAGTGCTAAAACGGTTACAACCTGATATCACTGTTAAATATGTTGACCTTGCCGAACACGGTGACTGGCTACAGCACTTTGTGGGCGCAGATGTGGTTGTGATGCTGCAAGCGCAGATTGGGGGTAACGAATATCAGGAGTTTGTGCGTAACAATATTGATTCAACCCGGCTGATTCTGGAGGCAATCAAGGCTAATGATGTGCCTTATTTGGTACACATCAGTTCTTCAGTGGTGGAGTCGGTCGCGGATGATTTCTATACCAACACCAAGAAAGACCAGGAAAAGATGGTGTTGGAAAGCGGACTCGCATGCCCCGTGCTACGCCCGACATTGATGTTTGGTTGGTTCGACCGCAAACATCTGGGGTGGCTGTCCCGATTCATGAAGAAGGTCCCGGTGTTCCCTATCCCGGGGCACGGGCGTTACATGCGTCAGCCACTGTATGTCGGTGATTTTGCCAACATCATCATTAGCTGCATTGAGAATCGCGTTCGCGATGGCGTCTACAACATCTCCGGTCATGAGAAGGTTGACTATATCGACATGATTCGAGAGATCAAGCGGGCGACCCGCGCAAAGACTTTGATCATGCGTATTCCGTATTCACTTTTTTATGCATTGTTATGGGTGTGGGGGTTATTTGACAAGAACCCACCTTTTACTACCCAGCAACTGGCCGCTTTGAGTGCAAAGGATGAATTTGAGGTGATCGATTGGCCGGGTATTTTCGGTGTTCCGTACACGCCATTCAAGGCTGCCTTGGATGAGACATTCAATGATCCGCGTTACAGCGGCGTCGTACTGGAGTTTTGAGATGGGTCAGCGAATTGCGGTGCTGGGTGCTGGCCCCATGGGTTTGGCGGTCGCTTACCAGCTGGCACTTGATGGGCACCAGCCGGTACTGTTCGAAGCGGACGATCGTGTAGGTGGCATGACCGCCACTTTTGACTTTGGTGGCCTGGAGATCGAGCGCTACTACCACTTCCATTGCATATCGGATCACGCCTTCCTTAAAATACTCGAGGAGTTGGGAATTTCCGACAAGATACGCTGGACTGAAACCAAGATGGGCTACTGGTACCAGGCGCGTTTGCAGCCGTGGGGCAATCCTTTTGCATTGCTCAAATTTAGTGGTTTGAGCTTTATGGCCAAATTCCGTTACGGCTTGCATGCCTTCCTTTCCATCAAACGCGATGACTGGCGGCCCCTAGATAGAGTGGAAGCCAGTGGCTGGATCAAGCGTTGGGTGGGTAGTGAAGCCTGGGAGGTGCTTTGGCGGCGGCTATTTGACTACAAATTTTACGAGTATTCCGAAGGGCTATCTGCGGCGTGGATATGGAGTCGTATCCGACGCATTGGGCGCTCTCGCTACAGCTTGTTTCGCGAGAAACTGGGATACCTTGAAGGCGGTTCCAGTACCTTGCTAAATACACTCAAGACCTCCATTGAAGCCCGGGGCGGCGATATTCGCTTCAAGTCAGCCATTGAAAAGGTCGTCATCCGTGAGGGCAAGGTGTTAGGGGTTCAGGTTTCGGGCCAGCTTGAAGCATTCGATAAGGTGATCAGCACGATTCCGCTGCCTTATGTGCCTAAGCTCATGCCGGATTTGCCAGGGGACGTTTTGGCCAAATTCAAGGCGATCAAGAATATTGCAGTCGTCTGTGTGATTGCCAAGCTCAAGAAGGCAGTCACCGAGAACTTCTGGTTGAACACCAATGACCCAGAGATGGATGTACCTGGCTTGGTTGAGTACACGAATCTGCGGCCGCTTGGCCAGCATGTTGTGTATGTGCCGTTTTACGTTCCGGGTGAGAACCCCTTGTTTGCTGAGCCGGATGAGGCCTTTCTAAACAAAGTGCGGCGCTATCTAAAGAAGATTAATCCATCGTTGACCGATGAGGATTTTGTGGATATACGCGCCAGCCGTTATCGCTACGCGCAGCCCATCTGTGATCCGGGTTACTTGGATAAGCTACCTCCAGTTGAATTGCCCGTGCGCGGACTATGGGTGGCTGATACGTCTTACTACTATCCGGAAGACCGGGGTATCTCGGAAAGCATTGGATTCGGGCGGCAAATGGCAAAAATGGCTGCGGGGCAAGACACGGGTTCTGATCGGAAATGATCGCGCCACAATTTCTGCGTTTTCTCGTGGCCGGGGGCATTGCTGCCGGCGCCAACTTTGGCTCGCGGTTTGTATTCAGTATTTTTTTTGCCTACGGTGTCGCGGTCTTTTTCGCTTATCTGGTGGGGATGCTGATCGCTTTTCTACTGATGCGAGGGCATGTTTTCAATGCGAGTCAGGGCCCTCTTGCGCCACAGGTGACCAAGTTCGTAGGCGTAAACCTTTTAGCGGTCCTTCAGACACTTGCAATCAGTCTACTTCTCGCTCGCTGGGCGCTGCCATCGGTTGGCATTCAGGACCATGCTGAGGCGTTGGGTCATTTGGTTGGTGTGGTTGTGCCGGTAGTCACCAGCTATTTCGGCCATAAGTTTTTAACCTTTCGATGAGCAAGTTCGTCGCTCGACTTCAGCTTGCTCTTCTTGAGCAGCGCACCATTCGGGCCATTGTGCGGTTTGTTACCACTGGGGCGCTGCTCTATCTGGCTGGCGTTTTCTGGTTTGGTTGGCAGGAAACAGTGACAGCCTTCGCTGCTTTAGGACTGCAGACGTTGCTGATTGGTGCCCTTCTTTCGAGCAGTTCTTATCTATGGCGCTTTGGGCGATGGGAGTATTCTCTTCAGTGTCTCGAGATTAGCGTGCCCAAATTTACTCATTTTGGCATTTACCTTTCTGGGCTTGCGCTGACTGCGACGCCAGGAAAAGCTGGGGAAACGTTTCGCTCGGCTTTACTGGTTCACCATGGAGTGAAGGTTACGCACAGCCTCGCGGCATTCCTTGCTGACAGGGGTTCGGATGTTTTAGGGATGATTTTTCTGGGTACCCTAGCTGCCACCATGGCCGGACAGCATTTTGCTTGGGTATGGCTTCTGTCATTTGCGCTCATCCTGCTCGGAAGTCTCACCTTCGCATCTCTGTTATCACACCCAGTTGCCAGCACTGGATGGTGCCGACTAGAACGTTCTTTGACTTGGCTCCCCATCAAGGGCGGGCAAGCGACACTTGAAGCTTGGGCGAAAGTGTGGATCCTGCCAAGAGTTTCTGCTTTTTCGGTTGTCGCGATGCTTTCCTATGGGACGCAAGCACTGGTGTTTTCCTGGTTCTGCCATATTTTGGGGACTGGCATTTCAGTTGCTGACTGCGTGTTGATCTTCGTGCAAGCAACTTTGTTCGGTGCGGCGAGTATGCTCCCTGGCGGACTCGGCGCAATGGAGGTTGCACTGGTTTTTCAGTTGTTAGATCGCGGCGTAGGCGACGGTAGTGCAATGTCCTTGGCAATTTCAATTCGCTTAGTGACGCTTTGGTTTGGGATGCTAACGGGTGTTATCTCTCTGTTATTTTTGTCTTCCCATGACTTGAAATCAGAAGGAAAACTGTGACCTTGATGAAGTCTAGGCGGGAGTTTTCTACCTTGAGTTTTGAGGGTGTGTATCAGCTATTGGCCAGCAATGAGGTGTTTTCCAGGATCGCAATCGTGGATTCGGCAAGCGGTGAAGTCATCCGACACGCCGTACCGTTCTCCTTCAGTACGGAACTGGATGCCGAGCTTTGAGCTTCCGCCTAAGAAGCTCTAACAAAATGGCAATAAGGGCTGTTCACCTTTGATTTCATTTGTTAACCTCTGCCTTGTTTCTCGAGGCAGAGGGGATGGCAAGACCGACACTGGACGACGAATTGTGGGCACTGATCGAACCGCTGTTGCCGCCACCGCGGCCGCGCCGAGCGAAACATCCCGGGCGCAAGCCCCTGGACGATCGCAAGGTGCTCACCGGTATCCTCTTCGTACTGCAGTCGGGCATCCCCTGGGAGATGCTGCCCAAGGAGATGGGCTGCGGCTCGCGGATGAGTTGCTGGCGACGACTGCGGGCCTGGCAGGAAGCGGGCGTGTGGGATCGGCTGCACGAAGTGCCGCTTGCGCGGCTTCGCGCTGCCGGTCGCATTGATTGGTCTCGTACCATCGTCGATTCCTCGTCTATCCGTGCTGTGGTAATCCCCCCATTTTCAGGGGCAGCCAGAAGTAGAGCTATGCGGCGATGGCCAGCCGCTGCTTTGGGGTGATACCGCCCAAGGCCATGTTGGGGCGCTCGTGATTGTAGAGCCAGAGCCAGCGGGTGGCGTAATCCTGGACCTCATCGATCGACTCGAACAGGTAGTGACCGAGCCAGTCGTAGCGTACGGTGCGGTTAAAGCGCTCGACGTAGGCATTTTGCTGCGGCTTTCCGGGCTGGATGTGATTGAGCTGAACACCGTTCTTCTGTGCCCACTCGGTCAGCGTCTTGCCGACATATTCCGGTCCGTTGTCGCTGCGGATCGCCGTTGGCTTGCCTCGCCATTCGATCACCTGTTCGAGCGCGCGCACGACCCGCTCGGCGGGCAAGGACAGATCGATGTCCATGGCGAGCGCTTCGCGGTTGAAGTCATCGATGATGTTGAGCAGTCGGAAACTGCGCCCATCGGCCAGCTGATCGTGCATGAAGTCCATCGACCAGCACTGATTGATCGCCTTGGGTACCGCCAGCGGTTCGGGTTTCTCGCGCACGATCCGCTTTCGCGGCTTGATGCGCAGATTGAGCTCGAGCTCGCGATAGATCCGATACACCCGCTTGTGATTCCAGCGGTAGCCCTTCACGTTTCGCAGGTACAAGAAGCACAGGCCAAAGCCCCAGTTGCGCTGGTTGTGGGTCAGGCGGATCAAGTGATCGGCGATCTCGGCATTCTCGGCCGAGCACTTTGCCTGGTAGTGGTAGCAGGTTTCGCTGATCCCGAATGCCGCACACGCCACGCGTATGCTCGCGCCGCGCTGCTGCACGGCCTGGTAAGCCATCTCACGCCGGCGAGATGGCTTCACCACTTTTTTTCGAGGGCCTCCTTCACGATCTCCGCCTTGAGCCGTTCTTCTGCATACATCTTCTTGAGCCGAGCGTTCTCCACTTCGAGCTCCTTGAGCCGCGCCATCAGCGACGCATCCATGCCACCAAACCTGGCCCGCCACTTGTAGAACGTCGCCGAGCTGATGCCGTGCTCCCGGCACAGCTCCGGAACCGGCTTGCCAGCCTCCGCCTGCTTGAGCACAGCGATGATCTGGCTGTCTGAAAACCTCGATGTCTTCATCTTGTAGAACTCCCTCGATCCGAGAAAATTCTACTTCTGAGCGCCCCTATTTGCCGGGGGGATTACCCTGTGGGGGCCGGTCAAAAACAGGACCGAATCCCACCGATCGCGCTCGCCCAGGCTCCAAGCACCATCTCATCACCGAAGCGCAAGGCATCCCGCTTGCGGTGATTCTCACCGGCGCCAATCGCAACGACGTCACCCAACTGCTCCCGCTGGTCGAGGCGATTCCGCCGATCCGTGGCAAACGGGGCCGCCCCTTGTCCAAACCGTCTCTGATTCAAGCCGATCGTGGCTACGGCCACGACAAATAACGTCGCCCCTTGCACGCGGTGGGCATCCAGACTCAGATCGCCCGCTGCGGCCAGCCGCATGGCAGCGGTCTCGGCAAGACCCGCTGGGTCGTCGAACACACCATCGGTTGGCTCCATAACTTCCGGCGGCTACGCATCCGCTTCGAGCGTTTAGCCTTCATTCACGAAGCCTTCCTCAAGATCGCCTGCTGCATCATCTGCTGGCGCTACTTGCGAAAGACATAACGGGCATTTTGTTAGCGCTTCTAAGCCCGCCGATTTGCGCTATAATCCGCAGCGTTGGTAGAGCACGGTTGTTAGTTACGGTGTTCTACACCACCAGAAATGCAGTAAATAGCCAGGCTCGGGCCTGGCTATTTACTTTTCGGATTCTGTCTCCCTCCGGCGCGCGACCTTATCTCCGCTGCATCGACGCCCGCCTGACCGGATTCCGAGCCGCGGGCGCGATCCGCAACACCGATCCGCTGCCCGCCCGTTGCGGCCCCCTGCCCTGAAGGCATTCCGGCCGCTGTCACGCGACGCGTTCTCCTCGCATTCCGCGCCGCTCACGTCTCTCGCCCCTGGGCGTCGACGCGCCACCCTCACTCGGCCCGCCGCTTACCGTGCCGACCCGGCCCGACCGCTCATGGCTGCACCTGCCCCAGGCGCTCTCCGGCCCGATGCTTGCCCCGGCGGAGGCAAGCCCTCCGGCGTACCGCAATCGCGGCAACACGCCGGCACAAACTAACAGGAGCCCACACATGGCCAAGGAAGAACTCATCGAAATGCATGGTTCCGTTACCGAGGTGCTGCCCGACGGTCGCTACCGCGTCACCCTCGATAATGGTCACTGCCTGATTGCCTACTCCGGTGGCAAGATGCGCAAGCACCACATCCGCATCATCGCCGGTGACAACGTGTCGCTGGAAATGTCGCCCTACGATCTGAGCAAGGGACGGATCACCTTCCGCCACCTCCCGGAACGTGCGTCCGGCGCTCCGTCTCACGCACCGGCACGCCGCCGCTGAGCCGCAGGCGGGCCACCCCGCCTCGGACGAGAAAATGCCCGGCACGATGTCCGGGCATTTTTTTGCGACTGCGAACGCATTCCGAGCCAACCGGGCGCGGCTGCCCCCGGGCTTCAGTCCCGCACCACCCCGGCATCGCTGTCGCAGCGGCCGCGCAGATCGGTGAACCAGGCCATGAAGATGGCCTCCGCGCTGGCGGCAGCGTCAGGCTCGGGCGCATCGAACCCATCCAGCTCGATGACTTCCAGCTCGCACTCGAGGTATTCGACGTCCATTTTCCTGCTCCACACCGGGGCGGGCGCCCCTTCCACGCATGGGAGCAGATTAAGGCTGGCGGCGGCCGGGCGGTCTGCCGATAAGGCGGGAAAAACCGCGCCAAATCGGCTGCGAACGCTCAACCCTTGGGCAGTCGCCCGAGCAGGTAGAACTCGTCGTTCGGTCGCATGCTGGCCAGATTCGCCAGGCGGTTGCTGAGCGCAAAGAATGCCGCGATGGCACCGATATCCCAGGCGTCCTGGTCGCTGAAACCCGCGGCACGCAAGGCCTCGAGATCGGCATCCTCGACCGCCGCCGAGTTCAGCGCGACCTTGAGCGCGAAGTCGAGCATCGCACGCTGGCGCGGGGTGATCTCCGCCTTGCGGTGATTGGTTGCAAGCTGGTCGGCAAGGCGCGGGTTCTTGGCGCGGATGCGCAGGATCGCACCATGCGCAACGACGCAGTAAAGGCAGCTGTTCGCACCGGACGTGGCGACCACGATCATCTCGCGCTCGGCCTTGGTCAGTCCGCCATCCTTCTCCATCAAGGCATCGTGATAGGCGAAGAAGGCCCGGAACTCGTCCGGACGATGCGCCAGGGTCAGGAAGACATTCGGCACGAAGCCCGATTTCTCCTGCACCGCCAGAATCTTCTCGCGGATGTCGTCGGGCAGGTCGCCCAGTTCGGGTACCGGGAAACGGCTGATCGTAGGCTGGCTCATCGGATCTCCTCTCTCATGTCTTTGTGATTGCAATACGCCTCCGTACGGACGAGGCGAACCGACTACACCATGCGTCCGGAAACATTGCAAGGGCATCGCGCGGTCGCCGGGAACAATTCGGCCACGACGGCATCATCTGCCAGACCAGCCCTGTTCCATCGTTCCACGCTCCGCCGAGGAGAACCCGATGCGCACTCGCCCCGACCCACAGCAGCACCGCGGCACCGCCGTCGACTTCGACAGCCTGCTGCCCGCCACGCACGTGGACCGCCGCGGCTTCATCGCCACCGCGCTCGGCGCCGGTTTCGCGCTGGCGGTGCAGCCGGTCCACGCGACCGTCATCCGCACCGATGCCGCCGGTCTCGAGCACGGCAACGCCACGGTGGAAATCGGCGCCGATCGGCTCCCCATCTACCATGCCCGTCCCACCGGCGGCCGGCAGCTGCCCACCGTGCTGGTGGTGCAGGAGATCTTCGGCGTGCACGAGTACATCCGCGACGTCTGCCGCCGACTGGCCCGGCAGGGCTATCTCGCGATCGCGCCGGAGCTCTATTTCCGCCAGGGCGATCCGGGCAAGCTCGACAACGTCGGCGCCATCCTGGAAACCATCGTATCCAGGGTGCCGGACGCGCAGGTCATGGCCGATCTCGATGCCTGCGCCGCCTGGGCCGCCGCGCACGGCGGCGACCCGGCGCGACTGGCAATCACCGGATTCTGCTGGGGCGGACGCATCGCCTGGCTGTATGCCGCGCACAATCCACGCCTCAAGGCCGCGGTCGCCTGGTACGGCCGGCTCGACGGCGCACCCTCGGCGCTCACCCCCGAGCACCCGATCGACATCGCCGCCCGCCTGCACGCGCCGGTGCTCGGACTGTACGGCGGCAAGGACCAGGGGATTCCGCTCGACGACGTGACGGCGATGCGTGACGCCCTGAAGCGGGCCGGCAGCCGCAGCGAACTGATCGTTTATCAGGAAGCTCCGCACGCCTTCCATGCCGACTACCGTCCGAGCTATCGCAAGACCGAGGCGGAGGACGGCGAGCGCCGCCTGCATGCCTGGCTACGCCAGCACGGCGTCTAGCGTCGCCGCCGGGGTTGCGCCGAGTTCGATGCGGATGATTTGCAGTACGGCTGCACTACACCACGCCCACACCGCAGCACAAGCGCATTTATCCATCAGCGAAGGCTAAAGTCCCTTCTCGGTGTAGTCGTTAAGTGATATGAAGAAGGACTGCCGGCCACACCCACGGACGCGGCCGGCCTGTCCTCCTCATCCTGCAAATCTGGCACCGAACAATGAAAACGATTTTCCTGGTCGACGACTCCGCAACCATCCTGCTGTCCATTTCCAACATCCTGTCCAAGGCGGGCTACGGCGTGGAGAAAGCCGGCAACGCCGCCGAGGCGCTGGGCAAGTTCCAGTCCGGCGTGAAAGTGGACCTGCTCATCACCGACCTCAACATGCCCGGCATGAACGGCATCGACTTCATCAAGGAAGTGCGCAAGCTGCCGAACTACCGCTTCATGCCCATCCTGTTCCTGACCACCGAATCGCAGCAGTCGAAGAAGGCCGAAGCCAAGGCCGCGGGCGCGTCGGGATGGATCGTCAAGCCGGCCTCGGCGGACGAACTGCTCAACACCATCAAGCTGGTCATGCGCTGAATATGCCTGTCACTACGCTCCTGCAACGCTCGCTCGTCGTCTTCGCGACCGTCGCCATCCTGGCCGGGATCACCGTCTATTTCCTCAACGACTGGTTCCACACCGCCTTCCTGCCGGCGATAGGCCTGTCGCTGCCGATCGGCGACGCGATCGGTTCGATGATGATCGTCACCGTTGCCTACGTCGGTCAGCGGCTGGTGTCGCTCGCCTTCTTCCGCGACCACATGTACGGCCTGACCTCCTCGCAGGAGCAGCTGCAGCACGCCTCGCACAACGTCGCGGCGGTCGGCGAGGAAGTCGCCGGCGAACTGCGCGCGGTGCCTACCTACAACGACGTGCTGCGCCAGCAGCTCGACAGCGTGGTGCAGCAGACCGAGCAGGCCGCGTACGACATCACCGAGCGCTTGCAGGCGATCGACGGCGTGGTCAGCCATCTCAACACCTTCGTGGCCGAAAGCTCGTCCGAATCCGACCAGATGGCGCATGCATCCGAGGCCCGCATCGCCAGCAACCAGAAGCTGATCGCCGAGATGCGCCAGTACATCGAGTACCGCATCCAGGAGGCCCGCCAGGACCAGGAGCGCGTCGGCCAGGTGGTGCACGAAGCGCGTTCGCTGGAATCGCTGACCCGGCTGATCAAGGACATCGCCGCCCAGACCAACCTGCTGGCGCTCAACGCCGCCATCGAGGCCGCCCGCGCGGGCGAGGCCGGACGCGGCTTTGCGGTGGTAGCCGACGAAGTGCGCAAGCTCTCGGCCGAGACCGAGAAGGCGGTGCTGGCGATCAACCAGGGCATCCTCGGCGTTGCCAACACCATCGAAACGCAGCTGCAGGAGAAACTTTCCGCGATCAACCTGGACCGCGAACAGGCGGCGCTCGGCCAGTTCGCCGATCAGCTCGGCGCGCTCGGCCACAGCTACGAGGAAATCCTCAAGCATCAGGGCAGCGTGATCGATACCGTGCGCGGCAGCAGCGAGGAACTGGCCAACATGTTCATGGCGGCGCTCGCCAGCGTGCAGTTCCAGGACGTCACCCGCCAGCAACTGGAGCACACCGCCGAATCGCTGCGCCGGCTCGACAGCCACCTTGGCGTACTGGCCGAGCGCCTGCTGCAGTCGGAGAACGCCAGTTTCCAATACACGCCGCTATCCGTGCATCTGGACGAGATCTACTCGCAGTACGTCATGGACCAGCAGCGCCACACCCACCGCAACGCGCTGCACCAGGCCGACGACGTAAGCGGCGGCAGCCGGAAGATCGAACTGTTCTGACCCCATGAGCACCGACACGCCGAACAGCCCCCGCCTCGCCATCGTCGAGGACATGACCATCTACCACGCCGCGGCGCAGAAGCAGCAGCTGGTGGACGCGCTTGCCGCCACCGACGATCTCGAGATCGACCTCTCGGCGGTAGCCGAGATCGACACCGCCGGCTTCCAGCTCCTGATTCTCGTCAAACGCGAAGCCAGCCGTCTCGGCAAGAAGGCCCGCATCGTCGCCCACAGCCAGGCGGTGCGCGAAGTGGTCGACTTCTTCAACATGGCCGCCGAGTTCGGCGACCCGATGCTGATTCCCGCCCAAGAAAGCTGACCCGGTACCCGCCATGGACGAAATCACAACGGTTTTCGTAACCGAGAGCCGCGAGCAGCTTGCCGCGCTCGAAGCCGCCCTGCTGCAGCTCGAAAGCACGCCGGACGACAGCGACACGCTCAACGCGGTGTTCCGCTCGGCGCACACCATCAAGGGCGGCGCCGGCGTGGTCGAGTGCGACTTCATCGTTGCCTTCACCCATGTGGTCGAGAACGCGCTCGACAAGCTGCGCAACGGCGAGATCAAGCTCGATGCCGACCTCGTCGCCCTGCTGCTCGCCTGCTCGGACCACATCGGCAACCTGCTCGGCGTGCTCGAAACCGGCGCGCCGGCACCCGACGAGGATCTGGCTGCCGAAGGCGCCGCCCTGCTCGGCCGCATCCAGCGCGACTGGCTGGACGGCCATGCAGCCCCTGCCGGCCACGCCGGCCCGCCGACCGCGTGCGAGGAGGCGGTGCACAGCTCCGGCGGCGGCGCAGTCGAAACCGACTGCTGGCACATCTCGCTGCGCTTCGGGCCCGATGTGCTGAAGAACGGCATGGACCCGCTGTCCTTCCTGCGCTACCTCGCCACGCTCGGTCAGATCCTGCGCATGGAAACCCTGGCCGACGCCATGCCGGCGGCCGAGGAGATGGACGCCGAGTGCTGTTATCTCGGCTTCGAGATCAGCTTTGCGTCCTCGGCCGACAAGGCGGCGATCGAGCGGGTGTTCGATTTCGTCCGCGACGACTGCACGCTGCACATCCTGCCGCCCAACAGCCGGCTGGCGGACTACGTCGCACTGATCAACACCCTGCCCGAGGACACGATGCGCCTGGGCGAGATTCTCGTCCGCGTCGGCGCGCTCACCCAGGCCGAACTCGACGCCGGCCTCGACGCCCAGCAACACCCAACCGCCGACGAAGCGGCCGAGGACGGCACGCCGGCCCCGATCGGCGAGATCCTGATCGAGCACAAGGTGGTGCAGCCCGAGCTCGTCGAAGCCGCGGTCGTCAAGCAGAAGCAGGTACATGACAAGAAGGCCGCCGAATCGCGCCTGATCCGCATCCAGGCCGACAAGCTCGACAAGCTCATCGATCTGGTCGGCGAACTCGTCATCGCCGGCGCCAGCGTGAACCTGCTGGCCGGCAAAAGCGGGCTGGGCGAACTGGTGGAAGCCACCTCGCTCACCAGCCGCCTGGTCGAGAGCATCCGCGACGCGGCTCTGCAGCTGCGCATGGTGCAGATCGGCGAAACCTTCAACCGCTTCAACCGCGTCGTGCGCGACGTCTCCAAGGAGCTGGGCAAGGACATCGAGCTGGCCATCTCCGGCGGCGAAACCGAACTCGACAAGTCCATGGTGGAAAAGATCGGCGATCCGCTGATGCACCTGGTGCGCAACGCCATGGACCACGGCATCGAGGCCCCCGAGGCACGCATCGCCCACGGCAAGCCGGCGCGCGGCCGGCTGGAGCTCAATGCCTATCATGATTCGGGCAGCATCATCATCGAGGTGGCCGACGACGGTGGCGGCCTCAACCGCGAGCGCATCGTCGCCAAGGCCGTCGAGCGCGGTCTGGTGCAGGCCGGCCAGCCCCTGTCCGACGCGGAAATCTACAACCTCATCTTCGAGGCCGGCTTCTCGACCGCGGCCCAGGTCAGCAACCTGTCGGGACGCGGCGTCGGCATGGACGTGGTCCGCCGCAACATCCAGAGCCTGCGCGGCACCGTGGAAGTCAGCTCGGAAGCCGGCCAGGGTTCGCGCTTCGCGATCAGGCTGCCGCTGACGCTGGCCATCATCGACGGCTTCCTGGTCGGCGTCGGCCGCGCCGCCTACGTCATACCGCTGGACACCGTGGTCGAGTGCATCGAACTCGACCACAACGCCAATGGCCGCGACTACATCAGCCTGCGTGGCGAAGTGCTGCCCTTCGTGCGCCTGCGCGACATGTTCGAAGTCGCGGGCGAAGCGCCGGCACGGCAGAACGTGGTCGTCGTGCAGTACGCCGGACTCAAGGCCGGCATCGTGGTCGACCAGCTGATGGGCGAGTTCCAGACGGTGATCAAGCCGCTCGGCTCCATCTTCCGCCATGTGAAGGGCATCAGCGGCTCCACCATCCTCGGCAGCGGCGAAGTCGCGCTCATCCTCGACGTCCAGGCCCTGGTTCAGCGCTGCGCCAGCCGTGAGGAACAGAAGGCGCGCCTGCCCGGCGCGCCCCGGCAGCTCGCATCCTCACCCAACTGATTTTTCCGTATCCACATCCACCGATAACGACCGGCAGCTCACGAGGCAAGCATGAAGAACCTGAAAATCGGGATACGACTCAGCATCGGCTTCGGCATCACCCTGGCCCTGCTCATCATCGTCGCCGCGGTTGCGGCAACGCGCGTCAACACCCTGTCGAACTCGATCGACTACGTGGTGAACGAGAGCTTTCCCAAGACCGTTCTGGCCAACCGCATCATCGACAACGTCAACGTCTCGGCGCGTGCGCTGCGCAATGCGGCCCTGGTCAAGACGCCCGATGCCATCGCCGAAGAGTTCGCCCGTATCGCCGAGGCCCGCCGCAAGACCGCGGAAGACTTCGCCACCCTGGACAGGATCATCGTGCTGCCGGAAGGCCGCCGCATCCTCGACAAGACACTGGAGAGCCGCCGTGCGACCGGTGCCGAGCAGGACAGGTACATGGAGCTGCTCAAGGCCGGCCAGACCGAGCAGGCGATCCACCACCTGCTCGGCCCGGTCCGCAAGACCCAGGCCAGCTACCTCGCCAACGCCGAAGAGATGATCGCCTTCCAGTCGAGGCTGATGACGGAATCCGGTCAGGCGGCCAACGCGCTCGCCAACAGCACCGCCATCCTGATCGGCGTGCTGGCAGCCATCGCCGTGCTGCTCGCGATCGGCTTCGGCATCTTCGTCACGCGGTCGATCACCCGGCCGATCGGCGAAGCGCTCGGCGCCGCCCGCAAGATGGCGGTAGGCGACTTCAAGTTCGAACTCGCCTCCGACGCCAAGGATGAAGTCGGCGAAGTGGTCCGCGCCGTGGCCGACGTGCAGCGCAGCGTGCGCACCATGATCGACGACGCCGGCCTGCTCGCCCGCGCCGCGGTGGACGGCAAGCTCGCCACCCGCGCCGACGCCGCCCGCCACCAGGGCGACTTCCGCAAGATCGTCGAGGGCGTGAACGCCACGCTCGACGCGGTGATCGGCCCGCTGAACGTGGCCGCCGACTACGTCGACCGCATCGCCCGCGGCGCCATCCCGCCCCGCATCACCGACAACTACAACGGCGACTTCAACGCCATCAAGAACAACCTCAACACCGCCATCGACGCGATCAACGCGCTGGTGGCCGACGCCGTCATGCTCTCGCGCGCCGCCGTCGACGGCAAGCTCGCCACCCGCGCCGACGCCAGCCGCCACCAGGGCGACTACCAGCGCATCGTCCAGGGCGTCAACGACACCCTCGATGCGGTCATCGGGCCCCTCAACGTCGCCGCCGACTACGTCGACCGCATCGCCCGCGGCGCGATCCCCGCGAAGATCACCGACAGCTACAACGGCGACTTCAACACCATCAAGAACAACCTCAACACCTGCATCGACGCCGTCGGCGCGCTGGTGGCCGACGCCGCCATGCTCGCCCAGGCCGCCGTCGAGGGCCGGCTCGATACCCGCGCCGACGCGGCCCGCCACCAGGGCGACTACCGCAAGATCGTCGAGGGGGTGAATCACACGCTGGACGCGGTGATCGACCCGATCAACGAGGTCAAGCGCGTCATGATCGCGCTCTCGCACGGCGATCTCACCCAGAAGATCGATGCCCAGTACGCCGGCGATTTCCGCGTGCTGCAAGAGGCGGTCAACGGCTCGCTCGACAAGCTCGCCGAGATCATCGAGCAGGTGCGCTCGGCCGCCGATGCGCTTTCCAACGCCGCCGGACAGGTCTCCGCCACCGCACAGAGCCTGTCCCAGGCGTCCTCCGAGCAGGCCGCTTCCGTCGAGGAGTCCTCCGCCTCGGTCGAGCAGATGACCGCCTCGATCAACCAGAACTCCGAGAACGCCAAGGTCACCGACGGCATGGCCACCAAGTCCGCCACCGAGGCGGCCGAGGGCGGCGAGGCGGTGCGCAATACCGTCGAGGCGATGAAGAACATCGCCGGCAAGATCGGCATCATCGACGACATCGCCTACCAGACCAATCTGCTCGCCTTGAACGCCGCCATCGAGGCGGCGCGTGCCGGCGAGCACGGCAAGGGCTTCGCCGTCGTCGCCGCCGAGGTCAGGAAGCTTGCCGAGCGCAGCCAGGTCGCCGCCCAGGAGATCGGCCAGCTCGCCGGCAATTCGGTCACGCTCGCCGAGCGCGCCGGCGCGCTGCTGGGCGAGATGGTGCCCTCCATCCGCAAGACCTCCGACCTCGTCCAGGAGATCGCCTCGGCCAGCCAGGAGCAGTCCGCCGGCGTCGTCCAGATCAACAACGCCATGGGCCAGCTCAACAAGGCCACCCAGCAGAACGCCTCCGCCTCCGAGGAACTCGCCGCCACCGCCGAGGAACTCGGCGGACAGGCCGGACAGCTGCAGCAGCTGATGGGCTTCTTCACCGTCGGCGACAACGCCGGTTTCAAGCCCGCCGTGGCCTCGCGCAAGCCCGCGCCCCGGGCCGCGCCGGCACCGGCCGCGGTGCCCGCAGCGCGCAGCACCCGCAAACCCGTCAGCTTCTCCGAAGCCGATTTCGAACGTTTCTGACCACTCTTATCACCCCCCAGCCTCCATGAAGATCGCAACCAGAACCCGGCTGCTCGTACTCGTCGCGGTCCTCGGCATTGCCGTGGCCGTGGTGTTTGCGCTGTTCAGCCTGCAGTCCAGCATGATGGCGGACCGCAAGGACAAGACCCGCAACCTGATCGAGCTCGCGCACGGCATCCTCAAGCACTATCACGAGCGCGAGCTCGCCGGCCAGATGGGTCGCGAGCAGGCCCAGGCGGCGGCGATGGACGTGATCCGCGGCCTGCGCTACGACGGCGAGGAATACTTCTGGATCAACGACCTCGACCACAAGATGCTGATGCATCCGATCAAGCCCGAACTCAACGGCAAGGACTTGTCGCAGATGAAGGACAGCGGCGGCAAGCTGTTCTTCGTCGAGATGGTCAGCGTGGTCAGGCAGCGCGGCGAGGGTTTCGTCGATTACCTGTGGCCGCGGCCGGGTTCGGACAAGGCGGTGCCCAAGCTGTCCTACGTCAAGGGCTTCACCCCCTGGGGCTGGATGCTGGCGAGCGGTATCTACATCGAGGACGTCGAAGCGGCGCTGTGGCAGGAAATCGGCGTGCAGCTGACGATAGGCGGCGTGATGATCGCCGGCCTGCTGCTGCTCTCGGTCGCCACCGTGCGCGACCTGACCCGTTCGATACGCAGCGCGGTGGATTCCGCCCGTCACCTGGCCGACGGTGATTTCGACACCGTAACCGACAACACGCTGAAGAACGAACTGGGTGCGGTGCTGGACGCCAACGATGCGATCCGCATCAGCGTCCGGCAGATGCGCGCCGAGGCGGTGTCGCTGTCGCGCGCCGCGGTCGCCGGCCAGCTCGCCACGCGTGCCGACCTAGAGAAGTACCACGGCGGCTACCGCGAGGTGGTCGAAGGGGTGAACGCCACCCTGGACGCGGTGATCGGCCCCCTGAACGTGGCCGCCGACTACGTCGACCGCATCGCCCGCGGCGCCATCCCGCCCCGCATCACCGACAACTACAACGGCGACTTCAACGCCATCAAGAACAACCTCAACACCGCCATCGACGCGATCAACGCGCTGGTGGCCGACGCCGTCATGCTCTCGCGCGCCGCCGTCGACGGCAAGCTCGCCACCCGCGCCGACGCCAGCCGCCACCAGGGCGACTACCAGCGCATCGTCCAGGGCGTGAACGACACCCTCGACGCGGTGATCGGGCCGCTCAACGTCGCCGCCGACTACGTCGACCGCATCGCCCGCGGCGCCATCCCGCCGCGGATCACCGACAGCTACAACGGCGACTTCAACACCATCAAGAACAACCTCAACACCTGCATCGACGCCGTCGGCGCGCTGGTGGCCGATGCCGCCATGCTCGCCCAGGCGGCGATCGAGGGCCGGCTCGACACCCGCGCCGACGCCGCCCGCCACCAGGGCGACTACCGCAAGATCGTCGAGGGGGTGAATCACACGCTGGACGCGGTGATCGACCCGATCAACGAGGTCAAGCGCGTCATGATCGCGCTCTCGCACGGCGATCTCACCCAGAAGATCGATGCCCAGTACGCCGGCGATTTCCGCGTGCTGCAAGAGGCGGTCAACGGCTCGCTCGACAAGCTCGCCGAGATCATCGAGCAGGTGCGCTCGGCCGCCGATGCGCTTTCCAACGCCGCCGGACAGGTCTCCGCCACCGCACAGAGCCTGTCCCAGGCGTCCTCCGAGCAGGCCGCTTCCGTCGAGGAGTCCTCCGCATCGGTCGAGCAGATGACCGCCTCGATCAACCAGAACTCCGAGAACGCCAAGGTCACCGACGGCATGGCCACCAAGTCCGCCACCGAGGCGGCCGAGGGCGGCGAGGCGGTGCGCAATACCGTCGAGGCGATGAAGAACATCGCCGGCAAGATCGGCATCATCGACGACATCGCCTACCAGACCAATCTGCTCGCCCTCAACGCCGCCATCGAGGCGGCGCGTGCCGGCGAGCACGGCAAGGGCTTCGCCGTCGTCGCCGCCGAGGTCAGGAAGCTTGCCGAGCGCAGCCAGGTCGCCGCCCAGGAGATCGGCCAGCTCGCCGGCAATTCGGTCACGCTCGCCGAGCGCGCCGGCGCGCTGCTGGGCGAGATGGTGCCCTCCATCCGCAAGACCTCCGACCTCGTCCAGGAGATCGCCTCGGCCAGCCAGGAGCAGTCCGCCGGCGTCGTCCAGATCAACAACGCCATGGGCCAGCTCAACAAGGCCACCCAGCAGAACGCCTCCGCCTCCGAGGAACTCGCCGCCACCGCCGAGGAACTCGGCGGACAGGCCGGACAGCTGCAGCAGCTGATGGGTTTCTTCACCGTCGGCGACAACGCCGGCTTCAAGCCCACCACCGTGGCCTCGCGCAAGCCCGCGCCCCGTGCCGCGCCGGCACCGGCCGCGGTGCCCGCAGCGCGCAGCTCCCGCAAACCCGTCAGCTTCTCCGAAGCCGATTTCGAACGTTTCTGAACTTACGCCCCTCACGCGAGCGCCAGACCATGAACCAGATAGTTGCAAGCGGCAAACGCCAGCCCGGCAGCGTCCAGACCACGGCCGACGACGGCCCGCAGCAATACCTCACCTTCAGCCTTGGCGGCGAGGTCTTCGCACTGGGCATCCTCAACGTCAAGGAAATCATCGAGTTCGGCAACGTCACCGAGATCCCGATGATGCCCAGCTTCATCCGCGGGGTAATCAACCTGCGCGGCGCGGTGGTGCCGGTGATCGACCTCTCGGCCCGCTTCGGCGGCAAGAACTCGACGGTGTCGCGCCGCACCTGCATCGTCATTGTCGAAATCGAAGGCGAGGACGGCAAGCAGGATCTCGGCGTGATCGTCGATGCGGTGAACGAGGTGTTGGAGATCCCGCGCACCGAGATCGAACCGCCACCCGCCTTCGGCGCCAAGATCCGCGCCGACTTCATCCAGGGCATGGGCAAGGTCGACGGCCGCTTCGTCATCATCCTCAACGTCGAGCGGGTGCTCTCCACCGAGGAGATCGCCATGCTCACCCGCCTGAGCGATGACGACAACGCCGCCAGCGCCGAATAAAAAACAGGCCCCCGCCACCCGGCGCGGGGCCACCGCACCGAGGACTGCTCGGGGAGACAGAATGAAGAACAACAACTACGGCTGGCGCTCGATCCGCCTGCGCCTGTTCCTGCTGTTCGCGCTGGTGATCGCCGGCGTGCTCTATTACGCTGCCGCCGACCTCGTGCGCCAGTGGCAGGCGATGGGCACGCTCGCCCGCAGCGCCCAACTCGGCGAACTGTCGGTCCAGGTCAACGGCGTGGTGCACGAACTGCAGAAGGAGCGCGGCCTGTCGGCCGGCTTCATCGGCTCGCGCGGCGAGCGTTTCCGCAACGAACTCGATAGCCAGCGCCGGGCGTCCGACAGCGCCCGCGAAGCGCTCGACGGCTGGCTCGCCAACGCCGGCGCCGAGCTGCCGCCGGCGATCGCCGACGCACTCGGCAGCGCCCAGGGCCAGCTGCGCGAACTCCAGGACAAGCGCGCCCAGGTTTCGGCCCTGAAGCTCGCCGGTCCGGCGTCCTTCTCCTATTACACCGGCACCATCGAAAGCCTGCTTGCGGTAGTCGAACGCGCCGCCGCCGCGGCTGACGAGGCCGACATCGTGCGCGGCATGACCGCCTACCTGATGTTCGTCAGCGCCAAGGAACAGGCCGGTCGCGAGCGCGCCTCGATCAACGGCCTGTTCGCCGCCAACCAGCCCGCCGACGTCGCCCTGCACCGGCGCATCATCACCATCCTCACCGCGCAGGACACTTATCTCGCCAGCTTCCGGCCGATGGCACGCGCCGAATGGACCGCCTCGCTCGACGGCGTGCTGGACAGCGAGACCGGCCGCGAGGCTGCGCGCCTGCGCAAGGTCGCGCTCGACCGCATGCTGGAGGGCCAGTTCGAGGTCGACCCGGCGCGCTGGTTCGCCACCATCACCACCAAGATCGACCAGATGAAGGCGCTGGAAGACCGCATCGCCGGCGATCTCACCCTGTACGCCAACACCCTCAAGCAGGGTTCGCAGTGGCGCTTTGCGCTGTCGGCGCTGCTCACCCTGCTGGTGGCGGTGGTGGCGGTCCTGTTCGGCTGGCAGGTAACCCATGTGCTGCGCAGCCTGCATTCGACGGCGGTGGCGGCCCGCCGCATCGCCGCCGGCAGTCTCGACCAGGCGATCGACGTCAGCGACCGCAACGAACTCGGCGAGATCGAAACCGCGCTCGCCGAGGTGCAGCGCAATGTGCACGCGATGATCGACGACGCCGGCCTGCTCGCCCGCGCCGCGGTGGACGGCAAGCTCGCCACCCGCGCCGACGCCGCCCGCCACCAGGGCGACTTCCGCAAGATCGTCGAGGGCGTGAACGCCACGCTCGACGCGGTGATCGGCCCGCTGAACGTGGCCGCCGACTACGTCGACCGCATCGCCCGCGGCGCCATCCCGCCCCGCATCACCGACAACTACAACGGCGACTTCAACGCCATCAAGAACAACCTCAACACCGCCATCGACGCGATCAACGCGCTGGTGGCCGACGCCGTCATGCTCTCGCGCGCCGCCGTCGACGGCAAGCTCGCCACCCGCGCCGACGCCAGCCGCCACCAGGGCGACTACCAGCGCATCGTCCAGGGCGTGAACGACACCCTCGATGCCGTCATCGGGCCCCTCAACGTCGCCGCCGACTATGTCGACCGCATCGCCCGCGGCGCGATCCCCGCGAAGATCACCGACAGCTACAGCGGCGACTTCAACACCATCAAGAACAACCTCAACACCTGCATCGACGCCGTCGGCGCGCTGGTGGCCGACGCCGCCATGCTCGCCCAGGCCGCCGTCGAGGGCCGGCTCGACACCCGCGCCGACGCCGCCCGCCACCAGGGCGACTACCGCAAGATCGTCGAGGGGGTGAATCACACGCTCGACGCGGTGATCGACCCGATCAACGAGGTCAAGCGCGTCATGATCGCGCTCTCGCACGGCGATCTCACCCAGAAGATCGATGCCCAGTACGCCGGCGATTTCCGCGTGCTGCAAGAGGCGGTCAACGGCTCGCTCGACAAGCTCGCCGAGATCATCGAGCAGGTACGCTCGGCCGCCGATGCGCTTTCCAACGCCGCCGGACAGGTCTCCGCCACCGCACAGAGCCTGTCCCAGGCGTCCTCCGAGCAGGCCGCTTCCGTCGAGGAGTCCTCCGCATCGGTCGAGCAGATGACCGCCTCGATCAACCAGAACTCCGAGAACGCCAAGGTCACCGACGGCATGGCCACCAAGTCCGCCACCGAGGCGGCCGAGGGCGGCGAGGCGGTGCGCAATACCGTCGAGGCGATGAAGAACATCGCCGGCAAGATCGGCATCATCGACGACATCGCCTACCAGACCAATCTGCTCGCCCTCAACGCCGCCATCGAGGCGGCGCGTGCCGGCGAGCACGGCAAGGGCTTCGCCGTCGTCGCCGCCGAGGTCAGGAAGCTTGCCGAGCGCAGCCAGGTCGCCGCCCAGGAGATCGGCCAGCTCGCCGGCAATTCGGTCACGCTCGCCGAGCGCGCCGGCGCGCTGCTGGGCGAGATGGTGCCCTCCATCCGCAAGACCTCCGACCTCGTCCAGGAGATCGCCTCGGCCAGCCAGGAGCAGTCCGCCGGCGTCGTCCAGATCAACAACGCCATGGGCCAGCTCAACAAGGCCACCCAGCAGAACGCCTCCGCCTCCGAGGAACTCGCCGCCACCGCCGAGGAACTCGGCGGACAGGCCGGACAGCTGCAGGAACTGATGGATTTCTTCGCGACCGAGGACGCCCGTCGATGAATCCGGCGCCGGACGCCCCGGAACCCCTCTCACCGTGACCGACTGGGATGCCCTTTCGCCGCAGGAAGTCGAACGCCTGGCGCGCAACATCGCGCCCGGCGAATGGGCCGTCGAGCGCCAGCGGCCGATCTCCACCCTGCTCGGCTCCTGTGTCGCGGTCTGCCTGTTCGACCCGGCCACCCGGCTCGGCGGCATGAACCACTTCATGCTGCCCACCATGCGCCGCGACGACCACCACGCCGACGACGACATGCTGCTGTCGGGCGACTACGCCATGGAAGCCCTGCTCAACGGCCTGCTCAACCAGGGCGCCGCGCGCCACCGCATCCAGGCCAAGGCCTTCGGCGGCGGCACCATCATCAGCGGCATGGCCTCGGCCGGCATCGGCAACCGCAACGCCGACTTCGCCCGCGAATGGCTGGCGCGCGAGCGCATAGAACTGCTCGCCGCCGACCTGCTCGGCCCCTGGTCGCGCAAGCTGCTGTTCATCCCCGCCACCGGTACCGCCTGGTGCAAGCGCCTGCCGACGACGATGGCGACGGCGCAGGAAATCGCGCGCGAGGAAGCCAACTACGCCGAGTCGCTGCAGCGCAAGCCGCCGCCCGGCAACATCGAACTCTTCTGATCCGGGAGCCACTGCACCAATGGACAGTCCGGCCATCACCGACCGGGAATTCGCCCTCTTCCAGCGTCTGATCTACCGCCTGGCCGGCATCAGCCTGTCCGACGCCAAGAAGATCCTGCTCGTCGGCCGCCTCGGCAAGCGCCTGCGCCATCATGGGCTAACCAGCTTCGGCGACTACTACCGGATGCTTGCCAGCGGCGAGCATCCGGACGAGCTGCAGACCATGGTGGATCTGCTCACCACCAACGAGACCTACTTCTTCCGCGAATCGGCACACTTCGACTTCCTGGGCGAATTCGCCGCCGGCCGCCGCGGCCAGCCCTTCCGTATCTGGAGCGGCGCCTGTTCGTCGGGCGAAGAACCTTACACGATGGCGCTGGTGCTGGCCGAAACCCTGGGCCTGTCGGCACCGTGGGAAATCGTCGCCTCCGACATCAGCCTGACGGTGCTCGAACGTGCCCGCGCCGGCCATTACCCGATAGAGCGGGCCGAAGGCATTCCGCCGCCGTTGCTGAAAAAGTACTGCCTCAAGGGGGTGCGCGAGCAGGAAGGCAGCTTTCTCATGTGCAAGGAACTGCGCGAGCGCATCGACTTCCGCCAGCTCAATCTGGTGGCATTGGACGCGCGCGACATCGGCCACTTCGACCTCATCTTCCTGCGCAACGTCATGATCTATTTCGACAACGACACCAAGCGCAAGGTGATCGCCAACATGGTGCCCCACCTCAAGACCGACGGCCGCTTCATCGTCGGCCATTCGGAAACCCTCAACGGCATCACCGACGAACTGGCCGTGCTGCGCCCCACGCTGTATAAACGGGCCACTCCCCAACGCTGATTGCCGCTTCCCCCGGCGAGCCGCCCATGACAAACAAGATCAAGGTAATGATCGTCGACGACTCCGCCCTGGTACGCCAGGTCGTGAGCCAGGCGATCAGCCGCGACCCCGGCATCGAAGTCATCGCCACCGCGCAGGACCCGCTGTTCGCGCTCGACAAGCTCAAGACCCTGTCGCCCGACGTGCTTGTGGTCGACATCGAGATGCCACGCATGGACGGCCTAAGCTTCCTCAAGCGCATCATGGCCGAACGGCCCACGCCGGTGATCATCTGCTCGTCGCTGGCCGAGCAAGGCGCCCAGGTCACGATGGAAGCGCTTGCCGCCGGCGCGGTGGCCATCATCACCAAGCCCAAGCTCGGCCTCAAGAGCTTCCTGGAAGACTCGTCCAACGACATCGTGCAGGCCATCAAGGCCGCCGCCCGCGCCAATCTGCGCGCGCTGGGCCGCAGCGCGGCCACGATGGCGAACCGCCAGCCGCCGGAAGTCCGCCCCAAGCTGTCGGCCGACGCGGTGCTGTCGCCGGCAAGCCACCAGGGCGCCGGCATGTACGGCACCACCGACCGCATCGTCGCCATCGGCACCTCCACCGGCGGCACCCAGGCGCTGGAAGCGGTGCTGACCCGCTTGCCGGCGGTGAGTCCGGGCATCGTCATCGTCCAGCACATGCCGGAACGCTTCACCGCGATGTTCGCCGAACGCCTCAACGGCCTGTGCAAGATCGAGGTGCGCGAAGCCCGCCACGGCGACCGTGTGATGCCCGGCCGCGCGCTGATCGCGCCCGGCGGCAAGCACATGATGCTGGCACGCAGCGGCGCGCAGTACATGGTGGAGGTGGTCGACGGGCCCTTGGTGAACCGTCACCGGCCGTCGGTGGACGTGCTGTTCCGCTCCTGCGCCAAGTTCGCCGGCCGCAACGCGCTCGGCGTCATCATGACCGGCATGGGCGACGACGGCGCGCGCGGCCTCAAGGAAATGCGCGACGCCGGCGCCCGCACCGTGGCCGAGGACGAATCCACCTGCGTGGTGTTCGGTATGCCCAAGGAGGCGATACGGCTGGGCGGTGTAGACAGCGTGCTGCCGCTGGACAGGATACCCGACGCCATCCTGCAGTCGGCGCGCGGCTGAGGGGGTTCGGCCGCCCGCACCAGGCCGATGCCGGCGAAGAACCCGAAAACCAGCCCGCAGGCGGCGGCGAGCACCGCGCCGAGCATGTCCCACACGCGCCTTGCCATCGCCCGTCCCCCATCCGCATTTGCGGGTTGGACGGACGGTTTCGGCTAGCGTTCCGGCATTGGGCGGGCAGGATCGGTCGGCGGTAGCTCGGCCAACAGGCGTGCTGCGATCAGGCCATTCACGGTGCCGAAGACCACCGCTGCCACCGCGAACACCGGCACCAGGTAGAACACGCCGTCGTGGGGCACCAGCCATAGCCGCGCCACCACCAGCTGGGCACCGATGTGGGCGAAGGCGGCCAGGATGCTCTGGCTCACCGGCCCGAACCAGCGCCGCGGCAGGTGCATCGCCAGCCCCAGCGTCAGCAGGCTGGCGAGCGCACCCGACAGGCTGAGGAAGAAGCCCGGTGCCAGGAACTGGCCGAGCAGCAGGCTGCCCGCCCCCACCCGCAGCAAGGCCACCCACACCGCCTCGCGCCAGCCCCAGCGCGCCAGCACGATCAGCGTGACGATGTTGGCCAGCCCCGGCTTGACGCCGGGCAGCGGCAGCGGAATCGCGGCCTCGGCCACCGTCAGCACAATGGCCGCCGCGGCATGGCGCGCGATGCGGCGGTCCTCCGCGGTCGGGACGAGTTCAATAGTTGAGGGAGTCATAATCCGTACCTCGACCGGTGAGGGCGAGGCTGACCTCGTTGGGCGCACAGATGGCCACCGCACCGGCGCGCGACAGCCAGCCCTGGCGCACGCAGTACTGGCGCGGACCGGGGTCGGAGGCCACGCGGGCACGGCCGGGCTCGATCTCGATGCGGGTGGTGCCGATCGGCCCCGGCACCTCGACGATGCGCGCGTGGGCAAGATCCACCTCGGCGTACACCTTGCCCCCGGCCCGTATCACCGCGCCGTCGGGCGCGCCGCCGCGCCACAACGCCAGCGCGGACCCGACGCAGACCGCCAGGCCGAGCGCCATCATCAGCAGGTCGCCAACGCGCAGCAACCGGCGCCATTCGGCCAGCGCCGGAGCGAGCCGCAGGCTCACTTGCCCGATCCGTTGGCGGGCTGGTCGCGGGCGCGGCGCGCCGCCGATCGGTGGCGCACGATCACGCGCGCATTGTCCTGGAAGCGCTGCGCCAGCCATTCGGCCAGGTAGACCGAGCGGTGCTGGCCACCGGTACAGCCGATGGCGACGGTGAGATAACTGCGGTTGTCGCGCATGTAAGCCGGCAACCAGCTGGCGACGAAACGGCGGATGTCTTCCGCCATGCGCGCGACCTCGGGAATCTTCTCGAGGAAGTCGATCACCGGCTTGTCGCGCCCGGTGAGCGGGCGCAGCTGCGGATCGTAGTAGGGATTGGGCAGACAGCGCACGTCGAACACCAGGTCGGCGTCGAGCGGAATGCCGTACTTGAAGCCGAAGGACTGGAACATCAGCGTCAGTCCTTCGCTGGCCTCGACCTGGATGAAATCCTTGATCCAGGCGCGCAGGGTGTTGGCCTGGATGTCGCTGGTGTCCATGCGGTGGCCCAGCTCGGCGACGCTGGCGAGCGCGTCGCGTTCGCGCTGGATGGCCTCTTCGAGCGACACGTCCTCGTCGGCCAGCGGATGGCGGCGGCGGGTCTCGGAAAAGCGCGCGATCAGGGTGTCGTCACGCGCCTCGAGGAAGATGAAACGCAGGTCGTCCACCATGCCGCGCAGCGCCTCGACCTGCTGCGGAAGGGCCGCGATGCTGGTGCCCGACCGCATGTCGACTGCCACCGCGGCGCGCTGGTAGCCGGAGCCGCGCAGGTGCAGCACCAGTTGCAGCAGCAGCGCCGAGGGCAGGTTGTCGACCACGTAGTAGCCGGCGTCTTCCAGCACGTTGAGGGCGATGCTCTTGCCCGAGCCGGAGAGGCCGCTGATGAGTACGATCTGCATGGGTTCCGCGTCAACGAGAAGTCCTCGCAACTATAGCGCAGCCGCATGCCGCCAAGCGCGCCGCAGCATGTCCGACGGCTCAGCGGGCGACCAGCGCGCCGTCCTCGCGCTGCGCCACCCCGGCGCGTTCGAGCTCGGCCACCAGCCAGTCGGCCAGCGCGTCGGGCGTCAGCCCGAGAAAGCGGGCGTTGGCTTCACGGTAGAGCGGCGTCGTGGCCAGGTAGTCGGGCAGCGTATCGAGCGCCATGCGGCGTACATCGAGCAGGGCGAAGCTCATGCAGGCGCGGATGGCATTGCGCGCGATGCGGGCGCCGTCGGCCTCGAAGGCGGCCAGGCGGGCGAAAGCGCGTTCGAGCGCGTCGTCGAATTCGACGAAGGGTGCGCCATGGCCGGGGATGACCACGTCCACCGCCAGACGGCCGAGCGCCTCCAGCGTGCGGCGTGCCTCGCCCACGCCGTCGCCGGTGCCGAGCACGTCGGCGAAGAGGATGCCGAAACCGTCGCGCCACAGCGCGTCGCCGGAAATCAGGATGCGCCTGTCCGGGCTGTAGTAGGCGAGCGCGTCCATGTCGTGGCCGGGCACCGCATGAGCCTGCCACTCGAGCTCGCCGGCAACGAAGCGCTCACCCGCGGCGAGCACCGCATCGTGGGCGAAACGCTCGCCCACTTGCGCCGCCGTGGTGAGCAGCAGCGCATCCTCGTCCCAGGCTGCCACCGCCGCCGCCATGCCGGCCGGCACCGTGATGCTGCAGCCGAAGGCGCGCTGCAGCGCGGCGTTGCCGCCGATGTGGTCGGAATGGGAATGGGTGTTCACCAGCCGCGCCAGCCGCCGTCCGCCCAGGCCTGCGCGCACCAGCGCCACCGTCTGCGTCGCGTGGCTGAAATAGCCGGAATCGATCAGGGTGGCCTCGTCGCCGTCGAACAGCAGCACATTGTTGGCCGACAGCCAGCCGCGCTCGAACACCTGCACGCTGGCCGGCAGCGCAGCCACCTTCAATCGCTGCCCTCGCCCACCTGGGCGGCGACGTTGGCCGGCAGGGGCACTGCGGCAGGCGCCGGCTCGGCCGGCGGCGGTGTCGGCACGCCGTTGATCTCGTCGGCGGTGCGACCGCAGCCGAGACAGACGCCGGAATCCCAGTCGATCATGCAGACGCCCACGCAGAGCGCGTCGCCGCTCATCGCCCGGCTCCCGCGGCGGCCGCCTCGGCCAGCCAGGCGCGACGCTCGGTGACGGCGGCGAGGATGCGGCGCTTGTCGTCCTCGCTCGCGCGGCTCCAGCCGGCGATCTCGTCCAGGCTGCGCTGGCAGCCCTCGCACCAGCCGGTGTCGGCGTCCATGCGGCAGATGTTGATGCAGGGGGAAGGAAGGCTCATGGCTTTGTGTCGGGGTCGGGCTTGTCGGTTTGCGGGCTCTGTCGGCCCTTAGTCAGCTGTGAGCGGCCGGTCGTTCCCCGGCCCCCTTCCGGCCTTGCGTCAGAAACCGCCGGCCAGCCAGCGTTCGATCTGCGGCAGGCGATCCACGCCCCAGAAGGGCTCGCCATCGATGATGACATAAGGCGAACCGAAAACGCCGGCCTCGATGGCCTCGTTCGACGCCGTCTTGAGCGCCTCCTTCACCGTGTCGGTGCCGAGCGCCTCGGCCAGCGCCGAAGGCTCGATGCCCTGCCCCGCGGCCAGTTCGAGCACCACCGGCAACTGCGAGATGTCGTGCCCATCGACGAAATAGGCGCGATAGGCGGCGTGCGCAAAGCGACGGGCCAGCGCGGCGTCTTCCGCCGCCAGCCAGTAGAAGGCGCGGCCGGCATGCTGGGTCGCCACCGGGAAAGGGGTCGGCAAGGCAAACGGCAGGCCGAGGAAGCGCGCGCTGCGGTCGAGGTCGTGACGGGAGTAGTCGCCCTTGAGCGGGATCTCGGTCAGCGGCCGGCCGCCCACCAGCTTGTACACCACGCCGAGCAGGAAGGGTCGCCAGCGCACGCTGCGGCCGTGGCGCGCGGCGAGCGCATCGATCTTCTCGCTCATGAAATAGCCGTAGGGCGACGAAAAGTCGAACCAGAAATCGATGGGCGCGGCGCCATCACGCATCGTGCTCACTCCTTCGGCGAAAGGGAAAGGATCCTGCGGACACGGCGGGAAGGGGAGGGAGCAGGGAAACCCGCCGCTGCTCGTCCGCAGGATGGCAAAAACAGGGCAGCGAGCGCCTACTGCGCCAGCGCGCGACCGATCACCAGCTTCTGGATGTCGGAGGCGCCTTCGTAGATCTGGCACACCCGCACGTCGCGGTAGATGCGCTCTACCGGGAAGTCGGTGACATAGCCGTAGCCGCCGTGGATCTGGATCGCGTCCGAACACACCTTCTCCGCCATCTCGGAGGCGAACAGCTTGGCCATCGACGCCTCCTTCAGGCAGGGCCGGCCGGCGTCCTTCAGGCTGGCGGCATGCCACACCAGCTGGCGCGCGGCTTCGAGCTGCGTCGCCATGTCGGCGAGGCGGAAGTTCACCGCCTGGTGTTCGAAGATCGGCTTGCCGAAGGTCTCGCGCTCGTGCGCGTACTTCACCGCCGCCTCCAGCGCCGCGCGCGCCATGCCGAGGCACTGCGAGGCGATGCCGATGCGGCCGGCTTCGAGGTTGGAGAGCGCGATGCGGTAGCCGTCGCCTTCCGCACCGAGCAGCGCGTCGGCCGGCACGCGGCAGTTCTCGAACAGGATCTGCGCGGTGTCGGAGGCCTTCTGGCCCATCTTCTCCTCGATGCGGGCGACGATGTAGCCGGGCGTGGCGGTCGGCACGATGAAGCAGGAAATCCCCTTCTTGCCGGCCGCCTTGTCGGTGACCGCGAACACGATGGCGACGTCGGCCTCGCGGCCGGTGGTGATGAACTGCTTGACGCCGTTGAGCACCCATTCCTTACCGTCGCGGACGGCCGTGGTGCGCAGCGCCGAGGCGTCGGAGCCGACGTGCGGCTCGGTCAGGCAGAAGCAGCCCAGCATCTCACCACGCGCCAGCGGCTTCAGCCAGCGTTCTTTCTGCGCGTCGGTGCCGTACTTGGCGGGGATGCCGCAGGCGAGCGAGTTCTGCACGCTGACGATGGTGGAGGTGGCGCCGTCGCCGGCGGCGATCTCTTCGAGCGCCAGCACCAGGCTCATGTAGTCCATGCCGGCGCCGCCCCACTCTTCCGGCACCACCATGCCGAGCGCGCCGAGTTCGGCGAGTTCCTTCAACGCCTGGCGTGGAAAGGTGTGGTTGCGGTCCCATTCGGCGGCGAAGGGGGCGAGGCGCTCCTGCGCGAAGGCGCGGATGGAGTCGCGGATGAGTTCCTGTTCGGAGGTCAGAATCATGGTGTTTCCAAAAGGAGGCGAGGCCTTCCATAAACAAGTGTTCAGCAGCCGCCCACGTCAAGCCGGACGTGTCGGGTACTTGCGGAGCTGGCGAGGACTGTCCGAGGCCGCAGGCCGAGTTCCGCAGCCTGCGGAGCAAGTACCCGGCGCGGCCGGCGTTTCAACGCGCCAAGGGATCAGCCGCCACAAGCCACGGCAGCATTCACCTCGATCGCCATCGCGGTCGCCTCGCCCCCGCCGATGCACAGGCTGGCCACGCCGCGCTTCAGCCCGCGCCGGCGCAGCGCGCCGATCAGCGTCACCAGGATGCGCGCACCGGACGCGCCGATCGGATGGCCCAACGCACACGCGCCGCCATTCACATTGACCTTGTCGTGCGGCAGGTTCAGCTCCTTCATCGCCGCCATCGTCACCACCGCGAAGGCCTCGTTGATCTCCCACAGATCCACGTCGCCCACGCCCCAGCCCGCCTTCGCCAGCACCTTCTGCATCGCCCCCACCGGTGCGGTGGTGAACCAGGCCGGCTCCTGCGCATGGGTTGCGTGACCGACGATGGTCGCCAGCGGCGCCAGCCCGAGCTTGTCGGCGGTCGACCTGCGCATCAGCACCAGCGCCGCCGCGCCATCGGAAATCGACGACGAATTCGCCGCGGTCACCGTGCCATCCTTCTTGAACGCCGGCTTCAGCGTGCCGATCTTGTCGAGCTGCGCCTTCAGCGGCTGCTCGTCCTTGTCGACCACCACATCGCCCTTGCGCCCGGCCACCGTCACCGGCACCACTTCCCAGGTGAAAGCGCCCTCGTTGATCGCCGCCTGCGCGCGCTGCGTAGACGCCACCGCGAACTCGTCCTGCGCACTGCGGCTAAAATCGAAATGCGCGGCGCAATCCTCGGCGAAAGTGCCCATCAGGCGGCCCCTGGTTTCCTTCGCGTAGCTGTCTTCCAGACCGTCGAGGAACATGTGGTCGAGCAGCTGGCCGTGACCCAGGCGATAACCGCCGCGCGCCTTCGGCAGCAGATAAGGTGCGTTCGACATCGACTCCATGCCGCCCGCCACCATCACCTCGTTGGTGCCGGCCAGCAGCAGGTCGTGGGCCAGCATGGTCGCCTTCATGCCCGAACCGCAGACCTTGTTGATCGTCGTGCAGCCCGCCGCCAGCGGCAGCCCGGCGCCCAACGCCGCCTGACGCGCCGGCGCCTGGCCGACACCGGCGGGCAGCACGCAGCCCATGATCACCTCCTGCACCTGTTCGGGCGCGAGGCGCGCGCGCTCCACCGCCGACTTGATCGCGATGGCGCCGAGCTGCGGCCCGGTGAGGCCGGAAAGATCGCCCTGGAAGCCGCCCATCGGCGTGCGGGCGACGGAAACGATGACTACGGGATCGGACATGCTGGCTGCTCCTGTTGCTGTCTGTCGATTCATGCGCCGCGCCCGCCGAACGGACGCGGCCCTGGGTGCCGGCGAGGACTCAGCCGGCAAGTTCCTTCTTGCCGTGCATGGCCATGATGGTCTGCTGCATCACCGCGCACAGGTTCCACTTCTCGTCGCGGATCGCATACACCTCGGCGCGGGTGATCAGCAGCGTGCGGCCGGGCTTGATGACCTCGCCGCGCGCCACCAGGCGTTGACCGTCGGCAGGGGCGATGAGGTTCAGCTTGTATTCGACCGTAAGCACGCTGGTGTCGTGCGGCGTCAGCGTGTTGGCGGCATAACCGGCAGCGGAATCGGCGATCATGCCCACCACGCCGCCGTGGATGTAGCCGTGCTGCTGGGTGATCTCCGGCCGATGCGGCAGATGGATTTCGGTATAGCCGGGCTCGACCACCGCCAGTTCGGCACCGATCAGTGCCATCGCCTGCTGCTGGGCAAAGCTGGCGCGCACGCGCGCCGCGTAGTCCGGGTCGCGCGGCTGGAACTGCAGCGGCTCGTGTCGCATCGGGGTCTCCTCCACCGCGAAGGCGTGGCTGCCTTCGAATCATTTGTGCTTTCGCGATCTTTTTATTACGTTTACGTCAACGTAAACTAACTGGAAAAAAAATCAAGCGGTGCTGGCGTTGTCGATGCGGCGGACCAGCTCGGCGCGCGCCGCCGCAGCACCCTCGGCGTTGTGACCGAGCAAGGCGCGGCACTGCTCTTCGAGCACGTCGATCTCCTGCATCACCGCCTCGATGTCGAGGCGCTGCTGTTCGAGCGCAGCGCGGCGCGCGGCCAGCCCGGCCAGGAAGCGCTCGAGCTGCGGTGCGGAGTTGCGCACGCCGTCGTACATGTCGAGCAGTTCCTTGATGTCGGCGAGCGAGAAACCGAGGCGCTTGCCGCGCAAGGTCAGTTTGAGGCGGGTACGATCGGTCCGGGAATAGACCCGCGCACGGCCCGACCGCGACGGCGTCAGCAGCCCCTGGTCCTCGTAGAAGCGGATCGCACGCGGGGTGATGTCGAACTCGCGGGCCAGCTCGGTGATGGTGTAGGTTTGTTCGCGGACCATGTCTGCCATTGCCACCGACTCCACCAGGTGTCGGTCAGTGTTTGATCTGGATGCGGATCAATTTCGCATCGTGAAAATATTAAACGGATCCCGGAAGCCACGGCAACGCACTGTAACCGTGGAGCCCAAGCCGGACCAAGCAGGAGAACGAGACAAAGCCATGAACGCCCCCAAGGAACTCCACTACCCCGTCGCCGACCTGCCCGAACCCGGCACCGCCGTCGAAATCGCCCCCGGCGTGCGCTGGATCCGCATGCCGCTGCCGTTTGCACTGGACCACATCAATCTGTGGCTGCTCGACGACGACGACGAACTCGCCATCGTCGACACCGGCTTCGGCCTCGACCCGATCAAGGTCCAGTGGAACGCCGTGCTCGACCTCGAAAACCGCCCGGTGTCGCGCGTCTTCGTCACCCATCATCACCCGGACCATCTCGGCCTCGCCAGCTGGCTGATGGAGCACGACAACGCCACGCTGCACACCACCCTGGGCGAATTCCTCGCCGGCCATGCCATCTGGCACCAACTGCCGGGCTATTCGGTGGCCGACATGGTCGCACAGTTTCGCGCCCACGGGCTCGACCGGGAACGCCTTGACGCCCTCGCCGAACGCGGCAACGCCTATCG
Organism: Azoarcus sp. DD4; assembly: GCF_006496635.1. Classification (NCBI taxonomy): domain Bacteria; kingdom Pseudomonadati; phylum Pseudomonadota; class Betaproteobacteria; order Rhodocyclales; family Zoogloeaceae; genus Azoarcus; species Azoarcus sp. DD4. The sequence continues at coordinate 525,229 of NZ_CP022958.1, read as the reverse complement.
CCGCGGCATCCCCGAGATCCCGTCCAGCTACCACCGCCTGTTCGACGGCGACCGCGTCCGCATCGGCGCGCACGAGTGGGAAGTGATCGTCGGCTACGGCCACGCACCGGAGCACATGAGCCTCTACAGCGAGGCCCTCGGGGTGCTCATTTCGGGCGATATGCTGCTGCCGCGCATTTCCACCAACATCAGTGTTTACGCGGCAACGCCGGAGGATGACCCCCTCGGCTGGTTCCTCGATTCGCTGCGCCGCATCAGTCACTTGCCCGACACCACGCTCGTGCTACCATCCCACGGCAGACCTTTCAAAGGGATCCGCGCCCGCGTGGAGCAGCTCATCGCTCACCATCGCGAACGCTGCGACGCACTCGTCGCTGCCTGTGCCGAACCACAGTCGGCGGCCGACCTGCTGAGCACGCTGTTCCCGCGCGAGCTGGATACCCATCAGGTCATGTTCGCCATGGGGGAGGCGATTGCCCATCTGAATCACCTGGTGAAGCTGGGAGAGCTGCGCCGGGTGGGAAGCGCCGCGGATGGGTTCCGTTTCACCACGACCAGCTAAGCGGTCCGCCCCGGACCGCGGGAACGAGGAGTACAAAAACAATGGCTGCACCCGGCACCGAACACCAGCACCCTGAACTGCCCGACCCCAAGGAAGTTGCCAAGACCTACGCCGAAGTCGCCCAGCGCGCCTCGCACCTGATCAGCGAGCATGTCCAGCGCCAGCTGAAGAAAGGCGTGGCCGCGCCGGCCGACGAACTCGGCATCGCCCAGGCCTTCATGGACATGATGGCCAAGCTGCTGTCCAATCCCTACAAGCTCGCCCAGGCGCAGATGAACCTGGTGTGGGACTACTTCTCGCTGTGGCAGCACTCGATGCTGCGCTTCATGGGTGTGAATGCCGCGCCGATCGCTGCACCGGAAAAGTCGGACAAGCGCTTCAAGGACGAGGAGTGGCAGGAACACTTCATGTTCGACTTCATCAAGCAGTCCTACCTGATCGCCGCCCGCCACATCCACGACACCGTGTGCTGCGTCGAAGGCCTGGAAGAGCAGACCCAGAAGAAGGTCAATTTCTACACCCGCCAGTACATCGACGCGCTGTCGCCGTCCAACTTCGCCATCACCAACCCGGAAGTCTTCCGCGAAACGGTGAAGAGCCACGGCCAGAACCTGATCAAGGGCCTCAACAACCTGCTGCGCGACGTCGAGGACGGCGGTGGCAACCTGCGCGTCAGGATGACCGATACCTCGGCCTTCGAGCTGGGCAAGAACGTCGCCACCACGCCGGGCAAGGTCGTGTTCCAGACCGACATGATGCAGCTCATCCAGTACACGCCGACCACCGACAAGGTGCTCAAGCGTCCGCTGCTGATCATTCCGCCCTGGATCAACAAGTTCTACATCCTCGACCTGCGCGAGAAGAACTCCTACATCAAGTGGTGCGTCGATCAGGGCCACACCGTGTTCGTGATCTCGTGGGTGAACCCGGACGAGCGCCAGGCCGAGAAGACCTTCGAGTCCTACGTCAAGGAAGGCGTGATCGCCGCCCTCGACGCCATCGAGAAGCAGACCGGAGAGAAGGAAGTGAACGCCGCCGGCTACTGCCTGGGCGGCACCCTGCTGGCCACCACGCTCGCCTACCTGGCGGCGAAGAAGGAAAAGCGCATCGCCGCCGCCACCTTCTTCACCACCATGACGGACTTCTCCGAACCGGGCGAGTTGGGCGTGTTCATCGACGAAGGCCAGATCTCCAGCCTCGAGAAGAAGATGTTCGAACGCGGCTACCTGGAAGGCTCGGAGATGGCCGGCACCTTCAACATGATGCGGGCCAACGACCTGATCTGGTCCTTCGTGGTGAACAACTACCTGCTCGGCAAGGACCCCTTCCCCTTCGACCTGCTGTACTGGAACTCCGATTCCACCCGCATGCCGGCGAAGATGCACAGCTTCTACCTGCGCGCGATGTACATGGAGAACCGCCTGGTCGAGCCGGGTGGCGTCGAGATCGACGGCGTGCCCATCGACCTCGGCAAGATCAAGGTGCCGTGCTACTTCATCTCGACGATCGAGGACCACATCGCGCCGTGGAAGAGCACCTACATGGGGGCACGCAACTTCGGTGGCCCTGTGCGCTTCGTGCTCGGCGGCTCCGGTCATATCGCCGGCATCGTCAATCCGCCGGTGGCCAACAAGTACGGCTACTGGCTCAACCCGGTGGCCAAGCTGCCGGCCACCGCCGACGCCTGGTTCGAAGGCGCCCAGCAGCAGGCCGGTTCGTGGTGGACCGACTGGCAGGCCTGGGTCAGCGCCCATGACACCGAGCAGGTCGCCCCGCGCGATCCGGCCAATGGCAAGCTGAAGGCGCTGGAAGACGCGCCGGGTTCCTTCGTCAAGATCCGCCTGGACGCCCGCAAGGCGGCCTGAGCGGCCTCTGCAGCAAGGCTCGGGGGAAGGACGGCGTCCTTCCCCTTTTCATTTGTACCCGATGTCCTATCCCACACGTCTGGTGCTAGACACCAATACCGTGATGGCGCTGTGGTTCTTCCGCGACCCCGGCCTCACCGCACTGCACACCGCGCTCGACAGCCCGCGCTACGTCCCCTGCTGTCGCGAAGACGCCCTGGAGGAACTGCGCCGCGTGCTCGGCTACAGCCAGTTCGCCATCGCCGCCACCGAGCAGACACGCATCCTGGGTAGCTACCGCGAACGCGTAAAGCTGATCGCGGCATCCGACCCGGCGGCAGAAACGCCGCTGCTGCCGCTGTGCCGCGACCGCGACGACCAGAAATTCCTCGAGATCACCCGCGACGCCACCGCCGACTACCTGCTGACACGGGACAAGGCGTTGCTGCGCCTGGCCCGCCACCGGCTGGTGCGCGACCGCTTCCAGATCCTGACCCCGGAGCGCTTCGTCTCCGACCGGCTTGCCTAGACGGCGAGGCGGCGGCGCAAGGCCGCCAGGTAACGCAGACCGGCGATTGCCCGGCTGCCATACCACGACGCCATTTCGCCGTCGATGAGGTTGACCGGGCGCCCCGACAGCGCAGCCACTTCCGCCATATGGCGCTCGCCGAAGGTATAGGGCTCGGTGGAGAGAAAGACGCGCGCCGCGTCGGCAACCCAGGGCGCCTGCCAGTCCACCGTCGGATAGCGCAGGCTTGCCTCCTGCGGCAGCGTGATCCAGCCGACTGCAGCGAGCATCGCCGAGATGTAGGTTGCGCTCGCCACCGTCATCCAGGGCTCGCGCCAGATCAGGTAGAGCACCCGCTCCGGCGGCAAGGCGGCCGTCACTTCCGCCGCCTCGTCGAGTGCGGCGCGCAGCCCGTCGGCCAGCTGCGCCGCCTCCGCCGCGCGGCCAAACACGCCGCCGAGCAGGCGGTACAGCGCGAAATTGTCCGCTGGCACGCACGGATGGGTAACGATGATCTCCGGCACGAAAGTCGCCAGCTCGTCCACCGTCTCGCGCCGGTTCTCATCGATGTTCACGATCACATGGGTCGGCGCCAGGGCGCGTATCGCATCGAGCTTGACGTCCTTGGTGCCGCCGACCTTGGGCACGGTGCGCAGGCGTTCGCGCGGATGGATGCAGAAGCCGGTGCGCCCGACCAGGCTGTCGGCCAGCTCGAGCTCGCAGATCAGCTCGGTGATGGAAGGCACCAGGCAGACGATGCGGGGCGTGTCGGCAACGGGCCGATGGCGGGTGCCAACGGCGTCGGTCAATTCATCGAGATCAAACGTCATCCAGCGACATGCTCCGGATCAGGCGCCCGTCGGGCTGTTTGCATTACGCGGCGGCGGCAGCGGGGAAAACTCCGGCGTGCCCGCCGCCCGCGGCCGGAACACCCATTCGGTGTAGCTTGCCGCGTTCTCCGCAGCGCTGCCGAGTTCGAGCGGGAGGTCGGCGCGTCGTATCGGCACCGCCGTGGCCAGGCTGTGGATACCGACGATCACCTCGCCGTCGCGGATCAGGCCCCACTCGGCCCGGCCGCTGAAGGGATCACGGTAGATGCGCCGCAGGTGGCGCCGCGGCACCGGGAAGCGGCGGTCCTCCAGCAATTGACCGAGATCGGTCGGCCACGGCCGCGTCCCGACAGGCGATTCGTCGCGGTAACGCGCCAGCGCGCGCGCCATCTCGACGCCGATGGCGAGCAGTTCGGCCTCGCGTTCGCGCTGGGCGAGCGTCTGCCACACCACGCCGGCCTGCGCCAGGAACAGGCCCAGCGCTGCGGCCATGAAGAGCACGAGCAGGTAAGTGTAGCCGCGCTGCGACGCGAGCCTACCAGTCCGCATAGGCCGTCCCGTCCAGGCCGTTGCCGGGGGCGCCACTGCGCACGTCCCATACGCCGGTCTCCTGGCCGCCGGGCGGCGGCACTTCCTGCCAGCTGGTGGCGAGATCGGTGATCGGGTCCTTGGGCATCGCACGCAGATAACGCTTGCTCACCAGCTCCTGCAGATTTTCGGGGAAACGCCCGGTATCGGCGCGAAACTTGTCGATGGCGTCGCGCATCACCGCCAGCGACTGGTGCAGCGAATTCTCGCGCGCACGGTCCAGGTGGTCGAAATAGCGCGGCGCCGCGATCGACAGCAGGGTCGCGATGATCGCCATCACCACCAGCAACTCGATCAGCGTGAAGCCGCGTGCGATCCGCGCGCGCAGCGACCGGTCCGCCCTGTTCACCGCTGTTCTCCTCCTGTCACCAGTCACGATAGGGCACGCCGTTGAGCCCGCTGCCCGGCGTCAGCGAGTAGACATCGAACACATCGACGCCTTCGCGCGGCGCCTCGGGCGGACTGGCGTAGCTGCGCCGCCCCCAGGTCTGCGCCGCCGGCACCGTGGCGTCGGCATGAAAGGGGTCGCGCGGCAGGCGGCGCAGGAAATAGAGGCGGCGCCCTTCCGGATCGCTGGCATCGGCAACGCCGTCCACCAGCGCCCCCAGGCTGGGCGGATAACCCGACGCGCCGAGCTTGCGCTCTATCCGGCCAGTGTCGTAGGCCGCCTTGTAAGCGTCGATCGCGTTGCGGATCTGGCGCAGGCCGGTGCGCAGTTCCGACTCCTTGGCGCGCTGCGTTGCCAGTTGCGCCAGCGGCATCGCTCCCGCCGCCAGGATGCCGACGATGGCGACCGTGATGATCAGCTCGATGAGCGTGAAGCCACGCACGGATCGCCGCGCCATCGGCGTCACTGCGTGATCGCCACCGTCGCCGAGCCGGTCAGGGCCAGCGGCTGACGCTGACCGCCGACCTCGAGCGACACGCCGCTGATGGCCACGCGTGCGCTGCCGCTGGCATCGGTCCGCGCGCGGAAGCTGAGCGGCAGCGTGATCGGCAGACGCCCTGCCGGCACCGCAAGTGCGCCGCGCCCCTCGCCGGACGCGGTAAAGCCCACCGGCTCCAGCTGCCTGGCGTCGTAGTCGAACTCGATCGTCCCGCCGTCGTGGCGGCCGTTGCCCTGCAGTTCGATCCGGAAATCGAGCAGGCTGCCCGCCTGGATGCTGGGCGGCGCGATCATCGTGACCGCCACGTCCGCCGGCACCTGCGCGGCGGGTGCAGGCAGGGCCTCCGGCGGCGGCAGCAGGCCGGCCGCCGGGCGCGGCGCAGCACCCGATGCGCTGCCGTGCAGCGTCAGGCTTTTGTCGGCCGTCGGCGACAAGGTGAAGGGCGAGGCGCCCACCATGGCCTCGGTGCCGGACGGCAGGTTGTCGCGCGACGTGACCGGCGCCACCACGTTGCGCACGATGCGCGGCGTGATCAGCAGCACGATCTCGGTCTTGATGCCTTCCTTGCTCTCCGCGGTGAACAGGCGACCGACCACCGGCAGATCGCCCAGCCCGGGCAGGCGCGAGGCGCTGCTGCGCTCCTCGTCGTTGATCAGCCCGGCCAGCACCTGGGTTTCGCCATTGCGCAGGCGCAGCGTGGTCGCCGCGCTGCGGGTGCCGAGCTGGTAGGCGAGCGAGCCCTCAGGGCCGGTCACCTCGCGCACGATGTTGCTGACCTCCAGCCCCACCTTGATCGCCACCTCGTCGTCGAGCGTGACGCTGGGCTGCACATCGAGCTTGAGACCGACATCGAGATAGCTGACCGAGGCCGCGACGCCAACGTTGGCGGTCGAGGTCGTCGTGAACACCGGCAGCTTTTCGCCGATGTGGATCTTGGCCTCGGCACGGTTCTTCACGCGGATGCGCGGGTTCGCCAGCAGGCTGGTGTCGTCGTCCTCGCTGCGCAGCCGCAGGACCGCGGCCGGGTTGGACACATAGGGCACCAGCGCGCTGCCGCGCTCGAGATTGATGTTGCTCGCCGCCAGTTCGCCGCCGTCGGTGCCATCGAGCAGGCCGTATCCGATCTCCGCCGGGAACTGCAGGCCGATGTCACGCAACTTGTTGCGGCTGACCTCCAGCACCTCGACCTCCAGCATCACCTCCGGCTCGGCGACGTCGAGCGAGGCCAACAGCCGTTCGGCCAGGCGCACGGCCTCGGGCGTGTCCTTGACCACCAGCAGGTTCAGCTTCTCGTCGATGAAGAGGTCGCGCGTCTTCACCAGCTGCTTCAGCAAGGCCTGCGCCTGCTTGGCGTCGGCATGCGAAAGGTAGAAGCTGCGCGACACCAGCTCCAGGTACTCGCGCTGCTTGGCGGGCGTCGCCGGGAAGATCAGCACCGTGTTCGCGTTGAGCTGGCGGCGCTGCAGCTGCTGCGTCCAGGTGATCAGCCTGATCACCTCCTCCACCGGGGTATCGCGCACGAACACGCTGACCGGCGCCTCGGTGCGGACCTCGCTGTCGAAGATGAAATTGAGCCCGACCGCGGTCGACAAAGCCTCGAACACCGCCCGCAGCGGTGCGTCGCGGAACTGCAGGCTGACCGTACGCGCCAGCATGCCGCCCGGCGCCACCGCCGGCCCCGCCTTCAGGCGGCGTTCGTCCACCTCGTGCATCAACCGTTGCGCCCGCTGGTTGGCCGGCGCCTCGGCCAGCACCGAGCGCGCGCGATGCTCCGCGGCATCCAGATCGCCCCTTCCCAGCGCGACCTCGCCCTCGGCCAGCCGCGCCTGGCGACGATGCTCGGCGGCGATGGCATCGAGCCCCGCGCGCACCCGCGCGTCGCCGGGATCGACCCGCCGCAGCGCGTGGTAGCGCTTTTCGGCCAGGTCGTACTCGCCGCGCTCGCGGGCCTGCTCGGCCAGGGCCAGCTGTTCGGCCGTCACCAGTTCGCGCTGGCGCAGGTAGTAACTGCGCAGTTCGATGTTGCGCGGTTCGCGCTTGACCGCGTCCTCCAGTGCCAGCAGTGCGGTGAGACGGTCGCCGCGGGCGAAATCGGCGCGACTCTGCTCCAGCGACGAATTGGTCGCGCAGGCCGACAAGGCGACAGCCAGCAGGAGGGGCACCCAGGTGCGCGCGTTTTCAGCGGGAGGGGTCATAGGACGGGGCAATCTCCAGCGATTGGCGTTGGCGCAGCGGCATGTAGGTGAACAGGATCTGCGTCGGCGTAATGCGTTCTACACGATAGCGCTGGTCGACGTCCTGGCCGACACGCAGGACATGCACCGTAGGGCCCTCCATCAGCACCACCGACTGCAGGCCCTTTTCTTCCAGGGTACCGAGAAAGCGGAAGGGCAAGGGCGGCGGCCCCTCCACATCGGCAGACGGCGCCGCCGGCGTCGACACTTGCGGGAGTTCGGGACGAAAACTGTAGGGGCGCATGATATCGGCCGCAAGCGCCGGCCAGGTTTCGCGGGCCAGCGTCAGCTTGCCCTGCGGCAGCACCGGCTGCCCGCCCGCCCCGGCAGGCAGCGACCGGGCCGCTCGCTGCACCGGCCCCTGCGTTGCACCCTCGTCCTCCAGGCGCGAGGCCCACCAGGTGGCGGCAAGCGTCGCCGCCAGCGCGACGAGCAGGATGACGGGGCGGCGCTTCATGGCTGACGCCTCACGAACACCACCAGCCTCAGATCGGCGTCGACCGGTGCGATCTCGGCATCGCTGCGGCGGACCGACAGCGCTTCCAGCCCCACCGCCGGCATGGCGCGGAGCACCTCGTCCAGCCATCCGTAAATGGCGGCGAATTCGCCATGCACCGGCAGATGCAGCGCAACGCGCACCAGCGGCGTACCGGGCTCGTCCGCGCTGCGGTAGTCGCTGCGGCTGAGGTCCAGCCCATGCTCGTCGCCCATCGCATGCAGCCGCGTCAGCAATTGCGGCAAGTCCTGCACCGTCGGGAAGTGGCCGTAGAACTCCGCCGTCCCGGCGGGAAGGACCAGACCGCCGGCGGTCTCGCTGCCCTGCAGCAGGCGCGTCCGTTCCGCGCTCAAAGCCTGTCGTCGCAGTTCGATGGCAGGCACTGCGAGCAGATCGATGGCCAGCGCGAGCAGCAACAGGGCCAGGCCCAGCCAGCCGGCCCAGCCCGCACGTCGCCAGGCGCGCCGGACCGGATCGCGGAGCACTGTTCCGGCCTTCACGACCCGCCCCCCCAACGTGCGGATGCAGAAAATTCCAGCACCGTCATCGTCCCGACTTCGACCCACTGGTGGCTGTCGACGTGCGCCTGCCGCAGCCCGCCCTTCAGCGCCAGGGCCTCGACATAGGCGAACGCGGCTTCGAGCGAACGCGCCTGGCCGCGCAGGCGCACGCTGCCGCGGGCGACATCGATCTGCACCTCGAGCAGCCCGACCTCGTCGTCCGGCGCCTGGCCGAGCGCGCCGAACACGCCCGCCCAGTCGGCCTGCAGCTGGGCCGCGACTTTCGAGGCCGCCAGCGGATCGGTGGCCTGCCCCGCCGTCGTCACGCTGACGGCAGGCGCCTGCGCGCGCAGGCGTTCGACAATAGCGGCGCGCTCGGCCAGGTCGGTACGCGCTTCGAACAGGGATTTCAGCTGCAGCGCCAGCACCAGCAGCCCGAGCGCCAGCAGCACCCAACCCAACCAACCCGGCCGCCTGCGGTTTCCGGACAGATCGAGCGCCAGCGCGGCGGGGGCATTGCGTCTCAGGCGCATGCGGGCTCCTTCAGCCGGGATGCCCGCCATCCGGCCGGCACCAGCGGTGCAAAGCCCACGGCGTACAGGGTGCCCGGTTCCACCCGCGGCTCGACGGACTCGGGCGCAGCGTCGGACAACCAGCTTTCCAGCATGCGGCACACTTCCATTGCAACAGACGGCCCATGTGCCTGGCTGCGTAGGGCCAGCCATTCGCCCTTGCGCCACAGCCCCGCCGTCACCCGCCCTCCGCGAGCCAGCGCCAGCAGGCCATAGTTGCCGCGCGCCTCGTCCAGCCCGGCCTGCACGGCGTTGTAGGCATCGACGAAATCGCCCTCGATGGCGATCAGGCGCAGCCCGCGCGCAGCCGCAAAGGCGCGCAGCCCGTCGACCAGCGCGCGCGGCACAGCGCAGGCCAGCGCGGTGGCGCCGACCGCGTCGCGGTCGCTCACCAGCATCCAGTCCGGCTCCGCCACGCCGTGTACGGTCTGGAAGCGATGCAGCAGCCAGGCGCGGCGCTCGGCCGCACGGACCACCTTGTCCGGCCAGCGCAGCGCGAGATAACGCAGGACGCCGTCGCCGAGGACGACCTTCAGACGCCCGGCACCGCGGGTCGCCGCGCCGTCGAACCGGGCCAGGGCTTCGACCGGCGCCCCGTCCAGCGCCACCAGCAGCTCGCCCGCCGGCCCGCGCAGGCGCCATGCGGCGGGTTCGAGGCGCAGCAGGACCTCAGCCGTGGCGGGTGACACGATTGAGTTCCTCCAGCGTGGTCTGTCCGGCCGCAACCAGCTCCATCATGGCTGCGCGCAGCTCGCGGAAACCGTGCCGGCGCGCGGCATCGCGCACGCTGCGCACCGGGGCGCGCGCGATGATCAGGTCGCGCAGCTCGTCGTCGATCGCCAGCACCTCGGCCACCGCGCGCCGGCCGCGGTAGCCGGATCCGCGGCAGTGCTCGCAGCCGCGCCCGGCACGAAACACGAAACCGCCGGTGTCGCCCAGCCGCGATTCCTCGATCACTGCGGGATCGGGGCTGATCCGTTCGCTGCAATCCGGGCAGTTCAGGCGCACCAGCCGCTGCGCCACCACGCCGTTGAGCGCGGCGACCAGGTTGTAGGGATCGATGCCCATGTGCATGAAGCGGCCGATGACGTCGAACACGTTGTTGGCATGCACGGTGGTGAACACCAGGTGGCCGGTGAGCGCGGCCTGCACCGCAATTTCGGCGGTCTCGCCGTCGCGGATCTCGCCGACCATGATCTTGTCCGGGTCGTGGCGCAGGATGGAGCGCAGCCCGCGGGCGAAGGTGAGCCCCTTCTTCTCGTTCACCGGGATCTGCAGCACGCCGGGCAGCTGGTACTCCACCGGATCCTCGATGGTGACGATCTTGTCCAGCCCGCGGTTGGTTTCGCTCACCATGGCATACAGGGTGGTGGTCTTGCCGCTTCCGGTCGGACCGGTGACCAGCAGCATGCCGTAAGGCTCGGTGGCGAGGCGACGCAGCTCGGCCCGGGTGGCTGGCATGAAACCGAGCGACTCCAGCGTGAGGCCGCTGATTTCGCGGCTGAGATGTTCCTTGTCGAGCACCCGCAGTACCGCGTCCTCGCCGTGGATGCTGGGCATGATGGAGACGCGGAAATCGATGTCGCGGCCCCCGGTCTGGGCCTTGAAGCGCCCGTCCTGCGGCACCCGCCGCTCGGCGATGTCGAGCTCGGCCATCACCTTGATGCGCGAGATCGCCTGCTCGGCGAGGTCGCTGCCAGCCGCCCCGCCGACGCGCGACAACACCCCGTCGATGCGGTACTTGATCTCCAGCCCGCCCGGCACCGACTCCAGGTGGATGTCGCTCGCGCCCTGCTTGAGCGCATCGTAGAGGGTCGAGTTGACCAGCTTCACCACCGGGCTGACGTCGGCGCTGATGCGGCGCAGCGACAGATCCTCGGCGCCTTCGTCACCACCGCCGGCACCCCGCTCCTCGACCAGGCCGACCGCGCGGCGCACTTCGTCCTCGTAACCGGCCAAGCAGGTCGCGAGCGCCTCGTGCGTGGCCAGTACCAGCTCGTAGGCCTCGTCCAGGCGCGCACCGAGGCCATCGAGCAGGTCGCGATCGGAAGGATCGACTACCGCGATCACCAGGCCGCCGCCGGCATCGCGCAGGGCCACGCATTCGCGCTGCAGGGCGGCGTCGAAGGGGATGACCTCGAAGTCGGGCGCCAGGGCACTCAGGCCCTCCGCATCCAGCCGCCGCAACGCTGCCGCAGGCGGGCGGACGTCGATGCCGGTATCGCTGGCCGCGCTCACCCTACGCTCTCCGCAAGCTGGAAGATGGGCAGATACATCAGCACCACGATCAGGCCGATGGCGCCGCCGATCAGCAGCATCAGCAGCGGGCCAAACAGGCGCGTCAGCCATTCGACTTCGCGGGCGGTGGCTTCTTCGTGGAATTCCGCCGCGCGGGTGAGCATCTCGCCCAGGTTGCCGGCACGCTCGCCTATGGTCAGCATGTGGCGGGCCACCGGCGTCGCCAGCCCTTCCTCCACCAACGTGACGGTAAAGCCGCGGCCTTCGCGGATGCGCTCGATCGCGGCAGCCAGGCCGCTGCGCAGGGTCGGCGCAAGCAGCCCGCCCACCATGCCCAGGGCGGTCACCACCGGTATCCCGCCGGACAGCAACATGCCCAGCGTCCGGTAGAAGCGCGCCAGCTGGAAGCCCCGCAATCGCGAACCGATCATCGGCATGCGCCACAAGCGCCGGCCGACCGCGCTCCAGACGACCGGGCTGCGCACCGCCGCCCCCACCAGCACACCCACCACCAGCAAGGCCATGGCCAACGCGATCGCATTGCCCTCGACCAGCCGTCCCCAATCGATCAGGAGCTGCGACAGCCACGGCAGATCGCCGCCGACATCCTCGTAGATATGGGAAAAACGCGGTACGACGTAGCCGAGCAGGAACAGCACCACCAGGCCGCCGACACAGATCAGCAAGCTGGGGTAGATCGCCGCGCTGAGCAGCTTGCCGCGCAACTCGTCCAGCTGCTGCCGATAGGCGATGTAGCGCGCCAGGGCATGCTCGAGATCGCTGGTCCGCTCGGCCGCACGGATCATCGCCACGTAGAGATTCGGGAAAGCGTGAGGCGCCGCCTCGAGCGCACTCGACAGCGTTCGCCCTTCATTCAGCGCGGTCCGCATGTCGGCGATGATCACCCGCACCGCCTGGCGGTTCTCCTTTTCGGTCAGGGCCGAAAGGGCCTCGGCCAGCGGAATGCCGGCACGCAGCAGGGCCAGCAGCTCCTGATTGAACAGCATCAGCGGAAAACGCGAGCGCGCGGGGGTGATACCGGCCCGCCGCAAGGACAGCACCGCGAGGCCGCGCGCAGCCGCAAGCGCCCTGGCTTCGGCCTCGCTGTCCGCATCGAACTCGGTTTCGACTACTGCCGCATCCGTGCCCACGGCTTTCACGCGATAGCGCATCAGCCTCCCCCCGGCCTGTCACCAGTTGCCGATATCGGCGTCCGTCCCCTCTCCACCCGGTTTGCCATCCGCCCCCCAGGACAGGATGTCGAACTCGCCATGCTCCCCCGGTTGCCGATACTGGTAAGGCTGGCCCCAGGGATCGGCCGGCACGGCCTTCTTCAGGTATGGGCCGGTCCAGCGCGTCGTCCCGGCCGGCGCCTCCATCAGCGCCTGCAGGCCCTGTTCGCTGGTGGGGTAGCGGCCGACGTCGAGCCGGTATTGATCCAGCGCCTTTTCAAACGCATCGATCTGCGCCCGCGCCGTTTTTACTTCGGATTTGCCGATCTGGGAAAAAAATCGCGGGCCGACGTAGCCCGCGAGCAGGCCAATGATGACCATTACAACCAGGAGTTCGAGCAGGGTGAAGCCACGGCGCCGATCAACAGCGCGCCTTACCCTTCTCCTCGCATTCCGAGTCTCGCTCATGACCGCCCCGTCGTCGATGAATCGGAAGCAATTGTGTCACAAGGAATCGGGCGGGAAACATCGAAGAGAGTATCAAGACTACAGAAGCAAACCAGCGGCGACCGGACCAGATGCAGGCCCGATCGCTGAGGCCCAATGGTTACCCACTGGGCCTCAGCCTTCTACCAGATATCGCAAGAAAAGCCGCTTTCAGTCCTCACTGAAGCACCGCCCTGCGGCGGACAAGCTGCACCCCCAATAATCCGAACATGGCCAAGCCAACCAGGGTCAGGCTTCCCGGCTCGGGAATGAGCACCGGAGGGATCGTGCAGTTCGGCGGAGTACCAACCGTTCCCGGCGGGCAAACATCGGACGTGCCGCGCGCCTGATACCACCATTCCTCAAAACCGTCGCCAGCACCCGAGAACTGCGTTGCGAATACGATCCTGTCAGTGGTGCTACCCGTGAACACGCTCGTTGGAATCAACACTTCGAGATCGATACCTTTGCCACTACCACTACCGAACACGTCGTAATCGAGCCCCAACGAATTGGCGCCCAGGTCGTACAGGAGTGACCACCCCTGCGTACCCAGATCGGCCAGAGTCGTGCCACTCCCGAGCGTTACGGCACTGGACGAACCCGTGTTGTAGATTTTCAGGAGATCGAGCGACAGCAAGCTGCTCGTTCCTCCCGACGGCTCGTTGATATCAAGAAAGAACCGGTAGTAGCTGGTTCCGTTCACCGTGACAGCGAACAGATCACCGATGGTGAAGGTACGGGTGAACTGTCCGTTGCCTTCCGCGCGCTTGGTATCCAGCGGGAGATCGTTGCTCGGTGCGTCCGTGCTGAAACCTGATTCGGTGCCGTTGTTCTGAACCGTCAGGAACGGGTCGATCAGTCCTGAACCGACCACCGTCGAATTGTCTGGATTCTGGTAGATCGCATCCGGCGTCGAACTATCCGTTGCAAACGTACACGTCGCATCAAGAGAACTCAGACTACACACTGCGGCGTAAGTCGTAGGCGCGGCAAAAAAAAGACTGCCGCCGGCCAACAGTACGGCCGCCAATTTCCCCTTCATCATTGATCCCATGGCACACCTCCTAGAGTGCTTCTGCCGAATACGCGGCTTGAGGTCTGATGATCCCTGATGAACTACCTTGCGCCGCCACTTGAACCGAAGCAACTCCCAGACCAGAATTCAATTTATTGATTTATATGAATAAATTTTCTCGACGTAAAAACACTGTAAAGACAACCGACAGATTGAGCGATAACGGAAAGCGTGCCGCCAAAAAAAGAAATGGCGGACAGAAATCCATTCCTGTCCGCCAAATTCAACGCGTCCGTAAAGCTCCTTCAACCCCCTAGCTACGAACGCGCCTCCGTTATACCTTTCGACTCAACGCACAACCCGTACGCTGGTACTGCCCTTATTGCCGGCCGCGTCATCTGCCTCAGCCGTAATCGTGTGCGTGCCGGTTGTCGCGGAGCGCGCGTTCCACTTATAGGTGACGCTGCCACCATTGGAAGTAGCAACCAAACCGCCGTCGATGTACAACCGCGTCTTCGTCACGGCGACATTATCCGTAGCGGTCGCCTGGACCGTCACACGACCATTCACCTGACTACCATCGCTCAGACCGCCGATACCGACCTGCGGAGCGGCAGTATCGCTTCCCGTACCGGACGAACTCGTAGCATTCTCGACCTTCACGCTGATCGACTTGGTTGCATAGTTCCCTGCCGCGTCGTACGCGTAGGCCACCAAAGTCGCCGTTCCATCAGGTACGGCGCTGCTATCCCAGCTGAAACCGTAAGGGACCCCCGTATCGGTCGCAATCTTCGTCCCGTTCACCATCAGTTCAACGCGATTTACCCCGACGTTGTCACTGGCCGCGACGTCGACGACGATGATCCCTTTGACGGTGCTGCCATTCACAGGATTAGTCAGTGAAACGGTCGGTGCCGTCGTGTCCGCAGCAACGGCACCCACCGCTGCCTGTACCGCCGCAGCCGCATTGACGCGACCATTGCCGTACGACGTATCGAAACCTGCGGTTCCCAAGTCCGTTGCCGTCGAGAACAACAGCTTTTCGACCGAGGAAGCACTCAGGTTCGAGTTTGCCGCCATCATGAGCCCCACCACGCCCGCTGCAACAGGACTCGCAACAGAAGTACCGGAGGCAGCCGTGTAGCCACCGCCGCGCGTCGTGGTCCAGATGCTGGTACCGGGAGCTGCCACATCGACAAACGCGCCATAGCTCGACCAGCTTGCCCGGTCGTCGTTACTCGTCGTGGCCGAAACGACAATGGTCGTGTCGCTGGCCGCAAAAGTCTGCTCGGTGCCGTAATTGCCCGCCGCGGTGACAACCAGCCCGCCTTTACTCTTCATGTACTGCGCCGCGGTTTGCACCGTTGCATAACCGCCTGCACCGGCAAAACTCAGGTTGGCAACTTTTGCGCCACGATCTGCCGCCCAGGTAATGCCAGACGCCATATGGCTGAGCAACCCCTGACCCGACGTGTCCGTCACGCGGATCGGCATGATGCGAGCAGCACCCGCGACCGCACTCACACCAATGCTGTTGTTGCTCGCAGCAGCCGCGGCACCGGCAACCTGCGTACCGTGTCCATACACATCGGCAGTGTCGGAATTGCCATCATAGAAGTTCCAGCCCGAAACCAGCTTCGGTGCCAGATCTGCATGCTGCCCATCAACACCGGAATCGAGAATCGCGATGGTGACGTTTTGCCCTTGGGTCACGTCCCACGCGGTCGGAGCGCCAATCTTTGGAAGGTGCCAAGCGCTACCGAAATAGGGATCGTCGGCAACCAGATCCGGCTTGAGAAGCATGTCGCGCTCGACGAACTCGAGATGCTTGTTGTGCTTGAGCAGCGCCTCGACCGCCTTTTCGGACGCCTGCGGGGGCAGCTGGATGATGCGGACGTTGATGCCTTCGATCTTGCCAACCTGGCGTGCGCCGTGCGGCTTGATGATCTTCTCGAACTCAGCGTCGGACAGGCCGGCGCGCGGTTGCACCAGCAGGCGGCCGGGCACCCATTGTTGTTCGGTCGAAGTGGTCTGCGCGGAAACCGGCAGCGAGAAGGCGCCGAGGGTGAGGCTCGTCAGGGCGGCGATGCCGACGGAGAGGGCCGTTTTGCGGAGGGGTAGAGTGTTCATTTGCAGCTCCATGCATGCGGTGACCGGCCGAGGCACCCTGGACATGGAATTGCACAAAAGGAGATGACGTACACCTACCGTCGCGAGCGAACACCCGCTGCATCACCTGGCAATCCCGCTATCGTTGAGCTTTTCGCCCTTTAGACCGGAGATTTTGCGTCCCCGCCTTTCGGCGGGTTTGCCCTTTTCAGGTCGCCGCGGCCTTTCCGCCGTGGCATGGGTGCAGTCTACGTCAAGGCAGTGACAAAGTTGAGCGGCTTTCCCGCCAATTACCTGATTTGGGTCAAATACTTGCAACCTCATGCACGGCACCCACAGACATCCGTATGCCCCGCAAAATACAGGAGGCATAAGCCGAGAATCGCGCCGAGGCGCTTCTTTCTTTGTTCTGACGCAATCCTCGAACAAGCAGCCCGGCGCTCCTTCAACCCTGTAAACAGGTTCCGCAAAGGCCCAATCTGTTACATAGAGTTACAACTAGACCGCCTCGCCCGTGACGTAGTTGGTCGCAGCAATCATCCACAGCCCATTTCGGGCGGCATGAGCAGCGGCGAGATCGAGCCCGGAACATGCGCACGGCCACCGCCTCCGGGACGAGGCGGACACCGTCAAACCAGCGACCGGCCCAGCACGATGGCGGTGGCGTCCTTTTCGGTGATGCGCACCGTTGCGCTCACGATCACATGGGTGATCAGCCAGTCTTCGAGCCGCGCCAGCACCTCCGCCGGAAGGTCGACGAAGCGGCAGCCCAGCGTCCGACCCGGTGCGCCGACTTGGCTGCCCGCCGGGTTGACGACCACGGCGCGGCCAGCGACCTGATCCGGCACGTCGGCTCGCTGTAGTACGAAATCGAAGCCTTCGTGCGATGCGCCATCCATCGCCGGCATCGAGAAGCCTTCGAGCGAAATGTCGATCAAGGCCTGTCGGTGGCCGTCCACCACGACCCAGAAGCAGGGTTCGCCACGACGCTGCGCGAGAAAACGTTGACGCGCACGACGCTCCGAACTGTCGCCGGTCGGGGGAGGCTGCATATCCATTTCGCTACCCATAACATGCCGATGAAGTGCGCGATGATAAACGAAGCCATGACATCGGAACGTCGCGAAGCGCAGGCCGGCCCATTCGCGGGCATCGTCCGCAGTGCCGGCACGGCTAGAGCGGCAAGCCCCGCGGCTTGCGGCCGGCATGTGCGAACAGGCGGTCGAACACGGCATCCGGCAGCCAGCGCAGCAACTTCGCCACCATACCCATCTGCCAGGGCACCACCGCGTAGCGGCGACCGGCATCGATCTCGCGGGCGATGCGGCGTGCGGCCTCGGCGGCCGGCAGCATGAAGGGCATGGGGTAAGGATTGATCGCCGTCATCGGCGTAGCGATGTAACCGGGCGCGATCGTGCTCACCCGCACGCCGCTGCCATGGAGCTCGACCCGCAGGCTCTCGAGGTAGGCGATGGCGCCCGCCTTGGACGCGCTGTACGCGCCGGCGCCGGGCAGACCGCGGATGCCGGCGACCGAGGCAATGCCGGCCAGCCGACCGCTGCCGCGCATCCGCATCGCCTCGACGAAGGGCTGGAAGGTGGCGACCATGCCGACGAGGTTGGTCCGCAGCACCCGCTCGAAGGCGTCGATGTCTTCGGCGTACTCGGTCAGCGTGCCCACCGATACACCGGCATTGGCGATGACGATGTCGGGCACGCCGCAGGCCGCCGTGAACTGCGCCGCCGCAGCGCGCATCGCATCGCGGTCGGCGACGTCGGCGACCAGCGCCAGATGACGACCGGGAAGATCAGCGCGCAGCGACTGCAGTGCCTCGCCACGCCGTGCCACCAGCCCGAGCATGGCGCCGCGCGCGGCATAGTGGCGCGCGAGCGCTTCGCCCAGCCCGCTTGAGGCACCGGTGAGGAAGACGCGAAGTTGAGCAGGCGGATTCTGGACCATGGAAACGAATCCGGCAGCCTGCGTGGCTGCCGGAGAAGCTGCGGCCGGTGACACCGGCCGGGTGAAGGGGCAGCGGCGTTCAGCCGCGCTTGGGCTGGCTGCGGGTGCGGCCGAGCAACTCGTCGACCATCTTCAGCGTGGCCTCGTGGCTGCCGGTCATCGAAGCCGAGGTCAGGTAGCGGCCATCGACCGCCATCGTCGGCACGCCCTGGATCTTGTAGGCGCGGGCCACCTGGTCGGCGCGCTTGAGCATGGACTGCACACCGAAGGACTTGTAGGCATCCATGAAGGCCTTGACGTCGACGCCCTGCTTGGCCACCCACTCGCGCACGCCGTCTTCGGTGTGCAGCGGCACCTTGTCGTCCTGCACCGCGGTGAAGACCTTGCCGTGCAGCTGATCGACCTTGCCGGAGACCTCGATCGCGTAATAGAGCTGGGCCAGCCTGGCGAGCTGGGCATTGCCCCAGATCGCCGGCACGCGTACGAAGGCAACATCGGCAGGCAGGCGCTTGACCCAGGGTTCGAGCAGCGGATCGAAGGCGCGGCAGTGCGGGCAGCCGTAGTGGAAGAACTCGATGACCTCGAGCTTGTCCTTGCTGTCGGTCGGGACCGCTGGATCCAGGGTCTGGTACGGGCCGGACGCCGGCGCGGCAAGCACCTGGGCGGCCGGTCCCGCCAGCACGGCGAGGGCGGCAAGCTGTTTGAGGGCGATGCGACGATTCATTCAGGACTCCTGGATCAGTGACGACGCGTCAGACGCGATTGGCGGCCGCGCGTTCCGCAATGCATCGAAATTACCGGCGACCGGGTGCTCAGGGCGCCGCCTTGGCGACGCTGGCCTCGAAACCGGCCGAGGCCAGACGGGAACGCACTGCATTCATCTCTTCGGGCTTGGCGAAAGGACCGATACGGACCCGATGAACCACGCGGCCGTCCGGCAACTGGGCACGCTGCGAGCCGGCCTGGATGCCGGACAGGGCCAGCCGGGCCTTGAGGTTTTCGGCATCGTCCGCATCTCCGAAGGCGCCGACCTGCAGCCAGATCTTCTCTGCCGACTTTTCCTCCGGCTTCTCCGGTGGCTTGACCGGCTCCGCCTGCGCCGGATGCTGGGCGACGTTTTCGCCCTGCGGCAGGATCTTGTAGAACTCGAAATCCTGCTTCACCACCGGGCGGTCGCCGGGCTTGCCGGGCAGCGCCGCGGGCGGCTGGTCGGCCGCCGGCGCCCGCGTAGGCGCAGTCGGCACCGTCTGGAAGGGGTTGGCGCGGGTGAAGTACCAGGCCGCACCCGCGGCAATCAGGGCACCCATCACCAGGCCGATGAAAATGCCCACCAGCGTGCCGCCGCCGCTGCGGGCAGGAGAACGCGCCGGTTTGCGCGTGGTCTTGCGCGCAGGTTTGTGATCTCGACTCAAGGACGACTCCGTACGCTTACATCGATTCGGGTGCGGACACGCCCAGCACTGCCAGACCGCCGCGCAGCACGCTGCGCACCGCGGCGGCAAGCGCGAGGCGCGCGAGCTTCACCGCCTCGTCCTCGACCAGCATGCGCTCGGCGTTGTACCAGCTGTGGAAGTCGGCGGCGAGATCCTTCAGGTAGAAGGCGATCTGGTGCGGCGCGTAGTCGGCGGCGGCGCCCTCCACGATTTCCGGGAAGCTGGCGAGTCGCGCGCACAGCGCGAGTTCGCGTTCGTTCTCGAGCTTGCCGAGATCGGCCGCCTTCAGCTCGGCCAGTTCGCCGCCCCACTGGTTGAGCACCGAGCAGACGCGGGCGTGGGCGTACTGGATGTAGTAGACCGGGTTCTCGT
This sequence comes from Azoarcus sp. DD4, assembly GCF_006496635.1. Lineage (NCBI taxonomy): Bacteria > Pseudomonadati > Pseudomonadota > Betaproteobacteria > Rhodocyclales > Zoogloeaceae > Azoarcus > Azoarcus sp. DD4. The sequence continues at coordinate 505,421 of NZ_CP022958.1, read as the reverse complement.
TGCTCTGGCTCTTGGCGAGGTCGAGGTCGAAGTCCAGGTGCTGGTCGGACTTGCGCAGCACGTAGAAGAAGCGGCAGGCGTCGTTGCCGACTTCGCGGCGCAGCTCGCGCAGGGTGACGAATTCGCCCGAGCGGGTGGACATCGAGGTCTTCTGGCCGTCGCGGTAGAGCACCGCGAACTGCACCAGCGCCACTTCCAGCTTTTCCGGCGGCAGGCCGAGCGCGGCGATGGCGCCCTTCACCCGCGGGATGTAGCCGTGGTGGTCGGCGCCCCAGATGTCGATGATGCGGTCGAAGCCGCGCTCGTACTTGTTGAGGTGGTAGGCGATGTCGGAGGCGAAGTAGGTGTAGAGGCCGTTCTCGCGCTGCACGACGCGGTCCTTCTCGTCACCGAAGTCGGTCGAGCGGAACCACTTGGCGCCGTCCTGCAGGTAGATGTGGCCGCGCTTTTCCAGCTCCGCCACCGCGCGCTCGACCAAGCCGGTATCGAACAGGCTCTTCTCGGAGAACCACTTATCGAAATGGACGCCGAACTCCTTCAGGTCGTCGCGGCCGTCGCCCAGCTGTTCATTGAGCGCGAAGCCATGCACGAAGGGGTAGTCCTCGCCGAGCAGGCGCTTGGCGTTGGCGATCAGGCCGTCGAGATGCAGCTCGCGCTGCTGCTTGGCCTCGTCGTCCTTGCGCTCGGCGGGCGGCAGCCCGGGCGTACCGTCCAGCACCTGCGCCAGGGTGAAGCGGGCGTAGCGGTCCTGGTGGGCGTCGCGCAGTTCGCGCGCCATGTCGATCACGTAATCGCCCTGGTAGGCGTTGGGCGGGAACGGGACTTCGATGCCGAAGAAGGCCAGATAGCGCAGCCAGGTCGACAGCGCCAGGATGTCCATCTGGCGGCCGGCGTCGTTCACATAGTATTCGCGAGTGACGTCGTAACCGGCGAAGGCCAGCACCTCCGACAGCGAGGCGCCGTAGGCCGCGCCGCGGCCGTGGCCGACGTGCAGCGGACCGGTCGGGTTGGCCGAGACGAACTCCACCTGCACCTTCACGTTCTTCTTCGCGCCGCGGCCGAAATCGGCACCGCGCTCCATCACCTCGCCCACCACCGCAGTCTTGGCGGCGGAAGCCAGCGTGAAGTTGATGAAACCGGCGCCTGCCACCTCGGTCTTCGCCACCAGCTTTGATGCCGGCAGTTCGGCCAGCAGCAGCGCCGCCAGTTCGCGCGGATTGCGCTTGAGCGGCTTGGCCAGCTGCAGCGCCAGGTTGGTGGCGAAATCGCCATGGCTGGCCTGCTTCGGGCGCTCGAGCAGGATGGCAGTATCGGCAAGATCCGGTGCCACGCTCTTGAGGGCGGTCTTGATCAGGTCGGTCAGCAGGGCTTTGGGATCGGCGCTCATGGCACTCGGCAGGAATTCGAAACGCGCAATTATAGCGGATGGACCGGCCCGGCCCGGCGGCCGCGTGTGAGCAAGGATTGCCGCGATCCGGCGCGCGGCGGCTGTCATCAAGTCGCAACAGCGTTGCATTAGCATGCAGACAGCTCCTAGAATGGCCCCCATGCACTCACCGTCCTCCGCTTCCACGGCTGTGCGGCGACGCGTACCAAGCGCGCTGCCCAGCCGACTGCGCTTGCTGCGCCTGGCCCTGGGCCACGGCTTGGCGGACGGTACGCGCCTGCTGGTCGCGCGCCTGCTGCTGGCACTGACGCTCGTACTGGCTCAGGGCGGTGCGCTGAGCCACGCCATCGGCCACCTCGCCGACGCAGCGGGAACCCGACAGGGGCAGGACACCAGCCTGCGCGACGACGACGGCCCGGCCGACCTTCTGGGCGTCTGCGTGGAATGCCTCGCACTCGGCGGCATCGACCTGCCGCTGGGCGAGAGTCGCGGCCACGCCCCGTTCGCCGCGCCTCATTTCGCGCCGCTGGCCACGCACGCGGCAACGCCGGTACCGACGGCGGCGCTGCGGCCGCACTGCCGCGCCCCGCCCACGCTCGCCTGATTCCCCCGCGCGATCCATCCGTAGCGCCAAAGGCGCCATCGGCCGGCTCGCGTCCGTCACCCCCGCTCCCTTAAGCACCCGTATCCCGGCCCGACCGTGCATCCCGCACGCGGCCTGGGCCACGTCGTGCCGGCAAGGCAGCGCGCCCCATGGGCGCGACGCCTCGCCGGCACGATCCAGCACATGCAGGACATGCCATGACCGCAAGGATTCACCCGCTCAGCCTCGCGCTGATGTTCGCCCTCGCCCACCCGGCGCTTGCCGCCGACCCCCAGCCGGCGCCCGCCACCGACAGCGGCAAGGCCGTCGAACTCGACGCCGTCACCGTGTCGGCGAGTGCGCTGGCCGTCGGCAGCGATGCGATGAGCACCCCCGTCACCGTGCTCGAAGGCGACGACCTGATACAGCGCCGCGCCGCCACCCTGGGCGAGACCCTCGCCCGCGAACCCGGCATCAGCGCCACCCAGTTCGGCGCCGGCGCCAGCCGCCCCATCATCCGCGGCATGGACGGCGCGCGCGTCAAGGTGCTGGCCGACGGCACCGAGATCATGGACGCCTCCACCATCAGCCCGGACCACGCGGTGGCGGTCGAGCCGATGCTGAGCGAGCAGATCGAGGTCTTGCGCGGCCCATCGGCGCTTGCCTACGGCGGCGGCGCGATCGGCGGCGTGGTGAACGTGCTCGACCGCAAGATCCCCACCGCCATCCCGGAACGCGGCGTGGAAGGCAGCGTGGAACTGCGCGGCAACACCGCGGCCAAGGAAGCCGCCGGCGCCTTCGAGGTGACCGCCGGCGCAGGCAACTTCGCCATCCACGCAGAGGGCGTCAAGCGCGACGCGCGCGACTACCGCGTCGGCGACGGCTGGGCCGGCGGCAGCCGGGTGGACGGCAGCTACAACCAGACCGAGACCGGCAGCGTGGGCGTGTCGTGGATAGGCGATCGCGGCTACCTCGGCATCGCCTGGACCCGCCAGCGCAACGAGTACGGTCTTCCCGGCCACGCCCACGACCTTGAGGATTGCCACGCGCATGGCGACCATCTGCACTGTGGCAGTCACGACGAGGAGGAAGGCGAGGACGACCATGATCACGACGACGCCGAGAGCGGCGTGCCTTACGTCAAGCTCGACAGCGAACGCTGGGATCTGCGCGGCGAGTACCGCGAACCGTTCGCCGGCTTCACCCGCCTGCGCCTGCGCGCCAGCCACACCGACTACCAGCACGACGAAATCGAGGACGGCGCCGTCTCCACCCGCTTCCGCAACGAGGCCAGCGACGGCCGCGTCGAACTCGAACACCAGCCCGTCGGCGGCTGGCGCGGCGTGTTCGGCCTCCAGACATCGCGCCGCGACTTTTCCGCGCTCGGCGAGGAGGCTTACGTGCAGCCGACTCTCACGCGCCGCCACGGCGCCTTCCTGATCGAGGAATACAAGACCGGCGACTGGCGCTTCGAGGCCGGCCTGCGCCATGAATGGCAGCAGATCGATGTCGACTCCGCCGCGCGCGACCGCAGCCACCGCGGCAATTCGCTGTCGCTCGGCGCGGTGTGGAACTTCGCGCCGCAATACGCCCTCGGGATGTCCCTGTCGCGTGCGCAGCGCCTGCCCACCGCCGAGGAGCTGTACGCGGACGGCCTGCACATGGCGACGCGCACCATCGAGCGCGGCAACGCCGACCTCAAGGCCGAGACCTCGCACAACATCGACGTCAGCCTGAAGAAGCTCGCCGGCGCCACCACCTTCAGCGTCAGCGCCTTCCACAACCGGGTGTCGGACTTCATCTACGCCAACACCCTGGACGAGCTGGGCGGCCTGCAGCTGATCGAGTACACCCAGCGCGATGCCATCTTCACCGGCGTCGAAGGCCAGATCCGGCAGCGGCTCGACGACATGTTCGGCCTCACCCTGTTCGGCGACTACGTGCGCGCCCGTCTCTCCTCCAGCGACGGCGACCGCGACCTGCCGCGCATTCCGGCGCATCGCATCGGCCTGCGCCTGGACGCCCACTGGCAGGGCTGGGAAGGCGAGATCGAGCTCTATCGGGTCGGCCGCCAGCGCCAGCTCGCCGAGTTCGAGACCAGCACGCCGGGCTACAACATGCTGAACATAGGCGTGAGCTACGCCGCCGAGCTCCAGGGGGTGCCCTACCTGTTCTACGTGAAGGCCAACAACCTCACCGACGAACTGGCCTACAGCCACACCTCCTTCATCAAGGACGCCGCCCCGCTGATGGGCCGCAACCTGACGATGGGGGTGAAGCTGGCGTTCTGAGTCGGCGGCTGAGCGTCCGCGGCGGAAGGGGGCGGGCCGGGGCGTTCGGGAGCCGGGCTGTCGAGAGCGCCGACCCGGCGGATGGGTGCGGGGAAACAAGGCGATGCATGTCTGAGCCCGCAGGGCGAGTTTGCATCGCCGCCCCGTAGCCGTCCGCCGGGTCGGGAAGCCGCAGGCCGCGAACGTCTGCCCGGCGGACGAACGCCCCGGCCCGACCCCGGGACGAAGCCGCAGCGCCATCCCGCCCTTTCCCCGCCGCCCGCTTTCCGGCTAAAGTCCGCGCTTTGCCGCCGTCCTTGCCCGCTCCCGTGCGCCTCCTCCGCCTCGCCAAGATCGCCACCGTCAGCCTGCGTTTCGGTCTCGATCGCATGATCCTCGATGCCGACAGCAGCGGCCGGCTCGGGCGTATCTGGCACCGGGTCTTCTTCTGGCGCACGTTCTCGGAACCGCGCGGCGTTCGGCTGCGCCAGGCGCTCGAATCGCTCGGCCCGATCTTCGTCAAGTTCGGCCAGATGCTGTCCACCCGGCGCGACCTGCTGCCGCCCGACCTCGCCGACGAACTCGCGCTGCTGCAGGACCGTGTGCCGCCCTTCCCCACCGCCCAGGCGCTGGCCGTCATCGAGGGCTTCTACGGCAAGCCGGTGGACGACGTGTTCCGCGACTTCGAGCGCACCCCGGTGGCCTCGGCCTCGGTCGCCCAGGTGCATTTCGCCCGCCTCCCCGACGGCACCGAAGTGGCGGTCAAGATCCTGCGGCCGGGCATCGAACGCGTCATCGCCCACGACCTCGCGCTGATGGAAGTCGGCGCCATGCTGCTGGAAAAGACCTGGCCGGAAGGCCGCCGGCTCAAGCCGCGCGAGGTGGTCGCCGAATTCAGCAAGTACCTGCGCGACGAACTCGACCTGATGCGCGAGGCCGCCAACTGCTCGCAGCTGCGGCGCAACTTCACCGATTCGCCGCTGCTGCTGGTGCCGGAAGTCTATTGGGACTGGTGCGGCAAGCACGTGATGGTGATGGAGCGCATGCACGGCGTGCCAATCTCCCAGACCGCCGCCGTCACCGCCCAGGGCACCGACCTCAAGGCGCTGTCGCGCGCCGGCGTCGAGATCTTCTTCACCCAGGTGTTCCGCGACGGCTTCTTCCACGCCGACATGCACCCCGGCAACATCTTCGTGCATGCCGACGGCCGTTACATCGCGCTCGACTTCGGCATCATGGGCACGCTCAACGAGGTGGACAAGAACTACCTCGCCACCAACTTCCTCGCCTTCTTCAAGCGCGACTACAAGCGGGTGGCGATGGCCCACATCGAAGCCGGCTGGGTACCGGCCAAGACCCGGGTCGATGAGTTCGAGGCCGCCATCCGCACCGTGTGCGAGCCCATCTTCGACAAGCCGCTGAAGGACATCTCCTTCGGCAAGACCCTGCTGCGCCTGTTCCAGACCGCGCGCCGCTTCGAGATGGAAGTGCAGCCGCAACTGGTGCTGCTGCAGAAGACCCTGCTCAACATCGAAGGCCTCGGCCGCCAGCTCGACCCCGAACTCGACCTGTGGAAGACGGCCAAGCCCTTCCTCGAACGCTGGATGAACGAGCAGATGGGCTGGCGCGCGCTGATGCGCGGCATCAAGGAAGAAGCCCCCTCGTGGGCCGGCACCCTGCCGCAGCTGCCGCGCCTGGTGCATCACAGCCTGGTCGAATCCGCCCGCCACCAGACCAGCCAGCAGGAAGGCCTCGAGCAGCTCGCCGCCGCCCAGCGCCGCCAGGGCCGGCTGCTGGTGCTGGTCGGCCTGGTCGCCGCGGCGCTGCTGGCCTTCGAAGTGCATCGCCTGCTCGGCTGAACGTTTCCCGCCTCGCTAAGCTCAAAGTCGTACGCTCATTGCTTATTCGCCCGTGCTGGCTCACCGGCCGGCCGGGCGTTAACGGGAGGTACGCCATGAACGTTCCCACCCCGCTGCCCTCGGGGCCGCATGCCCATGTAAGCATCATCAGCGCCGCCTTCGCGCTCGGCGCGCCGCACGGCGGCAGCGCCGACGGACCGGATGCGCTGCGCCGCGCGATGCTGCCCGAGCGCCTGCACGGCGCCGGCATCCTCGCCCACTGGCACGATCCGCTCAAACCCCAGCGCATCCCCGACGCCGAGGCCGACATGGCCGAGCGCATCGCCGCCGTCGGCGACTACTGCGCGCGGCTGGCCGACCAGCTGGCCGCGCTGCCGGCCGACACGTTTCCGCTGGTGCTCGGCGGCGACCATGCGGTGGCGATCGGCACCTGGCGCGGCATCGCCCGGCGCCAGGGCGGCGCCCCCGGCCTGATCTGGATCGATGCCCATCTCGACAGCCACACCGACACCAGCACCTGGTCGGGCAACATCCACGGCATGCCGCTCGCCGCGCTGCTCGGCGAAGGCGCCCCGGAACTCACCGGCATCGCCGGCCCGCGGCTGGACCCGGCCAGGGTCTGCATCATCGGCGCACGCGAGTGGGAACCGGAAGAGCTCGAACGGCTGGACCGCCTCGGCGTACGCATCTTCACCATCGCCGAAGTGCGCGAGCGCGGCCTGCCCACGGTGTTCTGCGATGCCCTCACCATCGCCCGCAGCGGGCAGGGGCGCGACGGCGGCTTCGGCGTCACGCTCGATCTCGACGCGCTCGACCCGCAAGCAGTGCCGTCCGTGACCTGCCCGGCCCCCGACGGGCTCGACCCGCGCGAACTCGCCGACGTTTTCCTGACCCTGCGCAGCTGCGGCGACTTCGTCGGCCTGGAAGTGGTCGAATACCGCCCGGACCTCGATACCCGCGGCCACGACGCGGCGACGGCCGCCGAGCTCATCACCGCCGCGCTCGGCCCCTCGACCTACTGGCTGCGCGAGAAGGAACGCCATTTCGGCGCCACCAACTATGCGCCGCTGCCGGTGGTCTTCCACCGCGGCGAAGGCGTGTGGCTGTGGGACGTGGAAGGCGCGCGCTACCTCGACATGATGAGCGCCTACTCGGCGGTGAGCTTCGGCCACGCCAATCCGCGCCTGCTGCGCGCACTGCAGGACCAGGCCGCGCGGCTGTCGCTGACCTCGCGTGCCTTCTCCAACGACCGCCTGCCGCTGCTGCTCGAACGCCTGTGCACCCTGCTCGGCTTCGAGCGCGCGCTGCCGGTGAATACCGGGCTGGAGGCGGTGGAAACCGCACTCAAGGCCGCGCGCAAGTGGGCCTACACGGTCAAGGGCGTCGCCCCCGACCGCGCCGAGATCCTCGCCTGCGACGGCAATTTCCACGGCCGCTCGATCACCATCGTCGGGCTGTCGTCCAAGGAGCAGTACCGCGAGGGCTTCGGCCCCTTCCCGCCCGGTCTGCGTCGCATCCCCTTCGGCGACCCGACCGCGCTCGAAGCGGCGATCACGCCCGAAACCGCGGCCTTCCTGGTCGAGCCCATCCAGGGCGAGGGCGGCATCATCGTGCCACCGCCGGGCTATATGGCGCACTGCGCCGAGATCTGCCGCCGTCACCAGGTGCTGCTGATCGCCGACGAGGTCCAGACCGGCCTGGGCCGCACCGGACGGCTGCTCGCCTGCGACCACGACGGCGTGCGCCCGGACGGTCTCATCCTCGGCAAGGCGCTCGGCGGCGGCCTGCTGCCGGTGTCGGCCTTCCTCGCCGACCGCGCGGTGATGGACGTGTTCCGCCCCGGCGACCACGGCTCAACCTTCGGCGGCAATCCGCTGGGAGCGGCGGTCGCGCTGGAGGTGCTCGACATCCTGGTCGAAACGCGGCCGTGGGAAGCGGCCGAACGCCTCGGCCGGCGCCTGCGCGAACAACTCGTCGCCGCCCGGCTGCCCTGCGTACGCGAGATCCGCGGCCGCGGCCTGCTCGTCGGCATCGCCCTCGATCCGGTCAAGGCGCCCGCCCAGCTCGTCGCCGAACTGCTGCTGGCGCGCGGCATCGCGACCCGCGACACCAATGGCAACGTCATCCGCCTGGCGCCGCCGCTGACCATAGACGAAAAAACCCTGGACGACGGCGCCGCCATCGTCATCGACACGCTTGGGGGACTCAGCCGCTGATCGCAGCGCTTACCCACCTCGACCGACTGTCGCAGCGCACCAAGACGGTGCGCTGCGACAGCCGATAATCATTGCGCTTTCAGTCCCTTAAGCGCATTCCGCCCACCATGGGCCGGCCATTCGTTGTTACACTCCGCGCACTTTTTTTCGTCCCCGCTGTCCGGAAGAGGCCTTTCCATGCTGCTCTGGCTCGTCGTCGCCTACCTCGTCGTCTCCATCGGCATCGGCCTCGTTGCCGCAACGCAGGTGCACAACGCCCGCGACTACATCACGGCCGGTCGCAACCTGCCGATGTTCATCGTGCTGGCCATGGTATTTGCCACCTGGTTCGGCGCCGAAACCGTACTCGGCATCTCCGCCACCTTCCTCGAGGAAGGCTTTCGCGGCCTGATCTCCGACCCGCTCGGCGCCTCGGTCTGCCTTGTGCTGTTCGGTCTGATCTTCGCCCGCCCGCTCTACCGGATGAACCTGCTCACACTGGGCGACTTCTTCCGCCAGCGCTACAACCGCACGACCGAACTCATCCTGTCGATCTGCATCGTGTTCTCCTATCTCGGCTGGGTCGCCGCCCAGGTCACTGCCCTCGGCCTGGTCTTCAACGTGCTTTCGGCCGACACCGTGTCGATGAACCAGGGCATGCTGATCGGTGCCGGCGTGGTGCTGGTCTATACGCTGTTCGGCGGCATGTGGTCGGTAGCGATGACCACCTTCGTGCAGATGATCGTGATCGTGCTCGGCCTGTTCTACGTCACCTGGCTGGCGGGCGACATGGCCGGCGGCTTCTCCACCGTGGTCGGCAGGGCGGCGGCCGAGGGCAAGCTCGACTTCCTGCCCACGCTCGACGCGACCGACATGATCGCCTGGATCGCCGCCTTCTTCACCATGGCGCTAGGCTCCATTCCCCAGCAGGACGTTTTCCAGCGCGTCAATTCGTCCAGGAACGAACGCATTGCGGTGTGGGGCACCACGCTCGGTGGCGTGTCCTATTTCTTCTTCGCCGCGGTGCCGTTGTTCCTCGCCTACACGGCCCAGATCATCGACCCGGCCATGGTCGAGCGCCTGATGGCACAGGATTCCCAGCTCATCCTGCCAACGCTGATCCTGCAGTACATGCCCTTCACTGCCCAGGTGATCTTCTTCGGTGCGCTGCTGTCTGTGATCATGAGCACCGCTTCGGGCACCCTGCTGGCGCCGTCGGTGACGTTTTCCGAGAACGTGCTGCGCGGCTTCGTGCCCGGCATGAGCGACCGCCAGTTCCTGTGGGCCACCCGCGCCACGGTGGTGGTGTTCACCGGCCTGGTCACGTGGTACGCCACCAGCACCGAATCGACCATCCACCAGATGGTGGAAAACGCCTACCGCATCACTCTGGCCGGCGCCTTCGTGCCGCTGGCCGCCGGCCTTTTCTGGAAGCGCGCCAACAACCTCGGCGCCGCCCTCGCGATCGTGCTCGGCCTGTTCACCTGGCTGTTCCTCGAATTCACCGCGCCCGAGGGCGACATCGAGCCGCAGCTCTTCGGTCTGGCCGCGAGCGCGCTCGGCATGGTGGTCGGCGGCTTCCTCGGCCCCAGGACTCATCACCGCCCGCAAGCCGCCCACCACCACGCGGCGGCGACCACCCACCATATCGCACGCTGAACCGGCCCGAACAGCCGGGCGGCAACCGCGACGCCGCCGCCCGCGACGGGCGTTTGACCCGGGTCAAAGCAGGGGGCGTCGCGGGCCACTAAGGTGGCGGGGCTCCGCAACCGGGCTCCCGCCACCCACTCATGACCCAATCCCAGCGCATCGAACTGGTCTGCCCCGCCGGCTCCCTGCCGGCCCTCAAGACCGCCATCGACCATGGCGCCGACTGCGTCTATCTCGGCTTCAAGGACGCCACCAACGCCCGCAATTTCACCGGCCTCAACTTCGACCCCGCGCAGATGCGCGAAGGCATCGCCTACGCCCACGCGCGCCGGCGCAAGGTGCTGCTGGCGCTCAACACCTATCCGCAGAGCGCCAACTGGGCAGGCTGGACCGCCGCGGTGGACCGCGCCGCCGAGTTCGGCATCGACGCGGTGATCCTCGCCGATCCCGGCCTGATGGCCTACGCGGCCAAGACCCATCCTCAGCTGCGGCTGCACCTCTCGGTGCAGGGCTCGGCCACCAGCTACGAGGCGATCAATTTCTATCACGAGCGTTTCGGCATCCAGCGCGCGGTGCTGCCGCGGGTACTGTCGATGGCGCAGGTGGAGCAGGTGGTCGGCCGCACGCCGGTGGAAATCGAGGTGTTCGGCTTCGGCGGCCTGTGCGTCATGGTCGAGGGCCGCTGCGCGCTCTCGGCCTACGCCACCGGTGAATCGCCCAACTGCAACGGCGCCTGCTCGCCGGGCAAGCATGTGCGCTGGGAGCAGACGCCGCAGGGCATGGAGACGCGGCTCAACGGCATCCTGATCGACCGTTTCGGCGAGCAGGAGCGCGCCGGCTACCCGACGCTGTGCAAGGGCCGCTTCGAGGTCAACGACGAGACCTACTACGCGATCGAGGAACCGACCAGCCTCAATACGCTGGAAATGCTGCCGGAGCTCGCCCGCATCGGCGTGGCCGCGATCAAGATCGAAGGCCGCCAGCGCAGCCCGGCCTATGTCGCCCAGGTCACCAAGGTGTGGCGCGCCGCGCTCGACCGCGTCGCCGCCGACCCCGCCGGCTTCCAGGCGCTGCCCGCCTGGATGGCCGAACTCAACAAGGTGTCCGAAGGCCAGAGCCACACCCTCGGCGCCTACTACCGCCCCTGGAAATGAGGATGCAGTCCGCCATGAAGCTGTCCCTCGGCCCCCTGCTCTACTACTGGCCGCGCCAGAGCGTGCTCGACTTCTACGCCGGGATCGCCGACAGCCCGGTGGACATCGTCCACCTCGGCGAGACCGTGTGCTCGCGCCGCCACGAGCTGCGCCTGGACGACTGGCTGGAAGTCGCGGCGATGCTGGCCGACGCCGGCAAGGAAGCGGTGCTGTCCACCCAGTCGCTGATCGAATCGGAATCCGACCTCAAGACCCTGCGCCGCGTCGTCGGCCAGCCGCGCTTCCGCGTCGAGGCCAACGACATGGCGGCGGTGCGCTTGCTCGCCGAAGCCGGCCGGCGCGACTGGATCGCCGGGCCCACGCTCAACGTCTTCAACCCGCACACGCTCGGCCTGCTGATCGAGGCTGGCGCCACGCGCTGGGCGGTGGCGCCGGAAATGTCGGGCGCGGCGCTGGCCGAAGTGCGCGCCGCGCTGCCGACGCCGATCGAAACCGAAGTCTTCGGCTACGGCCGCCTGCCGCTGGCGCATTCGGCGCGCTGCTTCACCGCCCGCCACTACAACCTGCAGAAAGACAACTGCGAATTCCGCTGCCTCGGCATCGCCGACGGCCTGGTGTTACGCACCCGCGAAGGCGAACCTTTCCTGACGCTGAACGGCGTGCAGACCCAATCGGCCAAGGTACACACCCTGCTTGGCGATCTGTCGGCCATCGAGGGCTGCGCCGAAATCCTGCGCATCAGCCCGCAGGGCAGCCACACCCGCGCCATCGTCGAGCATTTCCGCGCCACACTCGACGGTCGCGAGGCCCCGGCCGAAGCACTGGCCGCCAGCACCGGCCAGATGCCGGCCGCACCCTGCAACGGCTTCTGGCACGGCCGCCCCGGTGTCGAGCAGTTCGTCCCCGCCTGAACACGGAGCCCCCATGTCCTTCCTTGCACCGCGCCTGCCGCTCGCCGAACTGCTGCCGCACAGCCTGCGCCAGCGTGTCGCCCGGCAACTCGAACAGCGCTTCGCCGGGCTGCGCATCCCGGCCTTCACGGTGCCGGCACCGCTCGCCCGCGTCGCCGCCCGTCTGCCGCAACAGATCCCGACCCAGGCCCTGGTCGGCGCGCTCAATCTCGCGCTCGGCCGCATCCTGCCCCGCGAGCAGCTCGAAGCGCTCGTCGACCGCCGCCTGCGCATCCGCGTCACCGACGCGGGCCTGACGCTGGACTTCACGCTCTCCGAAAAGGGCTTCCGCCGCGCTGCCGGCGAGACCACGCCCGACCTGGTGCTGTCGGCCAAGGCGCGCGACTTCATGGCGCTCGCACTGCGCGAGGAAGACGCCGACACCCTGTTCTTCAGCCGCCGCCTGCTGATGGAAGGCAACACGGAGCTCGGCCTGCTGGTGAAGAACACACTGGACGCCATCGACTGGAGCGCACTGCGCCCAGGCTGACGGATCGCACCGCCGCCACACCCCCCTCTCCTAGCCCTCCCCCAACCCTCCCTTCGCGCGGCATCCGCCGCGCCCCCTGCCCTTTCCTCCGCGGGCGCCGCCTCCCTGCGCCCCGAACCGATGCGCTCCAGGCACCACGAACGTGCCTGCCGCAATGCGTTGCCGACCGGCACTGAAACGCTTGTCCGACGAAGTGTCCACTCATATTAAACGACCAATTGGTCGTTTAATAAAGAATTCCGTAAATCTTGCGCCGCACCATTTTCATGCACTCGTTCGATACTCACGCACTGAAATAGCGCGCCATTTGTTGATTTCTGCACTGAAACATAATGGATTTCTATTCCATGGTGTGCATCAAAATCTACTTGACACATAAACGTCTATCTCCAATAGTCGACTCACGGGTCTACTAATTCGAGACGAAAGCGAACGCGATCCACCCGTATCCGGTCGCTGGAGCTAGCGATGAAAGTGCAGGAAAAGTGGTTGCGCGCCTTCGAGACGATCTTCCGCAGATGCAAGGTCCAGCCGGGGGAGGTCGTCCGCATCCTGGCCGAAACGGAAAGCCGGCAGATCAACCTCGACCTCGCCGAACTCGCCCTCGCCCGCCTCGACGCGGTACCGGTGCGCATCACCGTGCCCTCGCTGCCGATCGCGACGCCGGTGCCGGTGCGCTCGACCGGCGCCTCGCACGTCATCCAGCGCATGCGGCCGGTGATGGCGGCGCTGTCCGGCGAAGGTCTGGTGGTGGATCTCACCGTCGAAGGCTTGCTGCACGCGCCGGAACTCGGCGAGATCCTCGCCAGCGGCGCGCGCGTCATCATGATCAGCAACGAACACCCGGAGATCATCGAACGGCTCACCACCGATCTCGACCTCACGGCGCAGGTCAAGCAGGGCGTGCGCATGCTGGCCAAGGCGGGCGTGATGCGGGTGACGTCGGAGGCCGGCACCGACCTCGAGATCAAGCTGGCCGGCGCCAAGGTCGCCGGCGTGTGGGGCGGCGCCGACCGGCCGGGCCTGGTGCAGCACTGGCCCGGCGGCATCTGCCTCGCCTTTCCCGCCAAGGATTCGGTCAACGGCACGCTGGTGCTCGACACCGGCGATGTGAACCTCACTTTCAAGCGCTACCTTGAAAGCCCGGTCGCGCTGCGCATCGACGACGACTACGTCAGCGCGATCGAGGGCAAGGGCCTGGATGCCGAGCTGATGCGCTCCTACATGGAGGCCTGGAACGACCGCGACGCCTACGCAGTCAGCCACGTCGGCTGGGGCATGAATCCGCGTGCGCGCTGGGAGGCGCTGCAGATGTTCGACAAGACCGAACTCAACGGCACCGAACTGCGCGCCTTCGCCGGCAACTTCCTCTACTCCACCGGCGCCAACGACGTCGCCGGCCGCCACAGCCTGGGCCACTTCGACCTGCCGCTGCGCAACTGCAGCGTCAGCCTCGACGGCCAGCTCATCGTCGAGCGCGGCAAGCTGGTAAGCGGGGTGTTCGCATGAAGTCCGTGCCGAGCTGGCTCGCCAGCGGTCAGGGCGACATCCCGCTGGTGCTACTGCACGGCATGGGGTCGAGCGCCGAAGTCTGGCTGCCGCAGTTGCACCACTTCGGCCGCCGCCGCCTCACCCTGGCGTGGACCATGCCGGGCTACGGCAACTCGCAGGCGCTGGCGGAGAACAGCTGGGAGGCGCTCGCCGATGCGCTCGCCGCGATGCTGGATGCGCAGGGCATGGACCGCGTCCACCTGCTCGGCCACTCGATCGGCGGCATGGTGGCGCAGGCCTTCCATCACCGCCATCCGCAACGGGTCGCCAGCCTGATCCTGTCCGCCACCAGCGCCGGCTTCGGCAGCCCCGACCCGGCCTGGCAGGAGGAGTTCATCCGCCAGCGCGCCGAACCGCTCGCCGACGTCGCCCGCTTCGCCGATGCCGCCCCGGCGCTGCTGAAGAACTTCATCGGCCCGGCGATCACGCCCGCGATGCACGCGATCGCGCTGCTCGCCGCCGACCAGGTCGACCGCGACCGCTACCTCGACTACATGCGTCTGCTCGTCACCTTCGACCGCAAGGCCGCGCTCGGCGACATCGCCGTCCCGACGCTGCTTCTCGCCGGCGAACTCGACCTGCAGGCACCGCCCAAGGGCATGCGCCGCATGGCCGAGCGCATCCCGCACGCCGCGCTGCACGAATTCCCCCACACCAACCACATGGCGAATCTCGAATCGCCGGACGCCTTCAACCGCGTCGTCGACGACTTCCTCGCGACGCACTTCCCGCACACCGCCCCCTGAGCCCCACCCGAGGACACCGACATGGACAGCAGCTACCTGACCCAATACGCCGCCAAATCCGCCGACAACAACACCCTGTTCGACGGACAGCCGCTCACCGAGCTGCAGCGCGAACTGATCGCCCGCGTCGACAAGTACGGCGTGGCCTGGGCAGAACGCGCCTTCAAGCACGACCGCGAGGCGAGCTTCCCCACCGCCAACTACGAAGACCTGAAGGAGATAGGCTTCCTCGGCCTGTGCGTGCCGAAGCGCCTCGGCGGCCTCGGTGCCGATTACCGGACCTACGCGCTGGTGGCCTCGCGCATCGCCTACTACTGCGGCTCCACCGCCAACACCTTCAACATGCACAACGCCAACGCGCTGTGGACCGCGGACATGATCGATGCACTCGATCTCACTCCGGCCCAGCGCGAAAGCCACGAGCGCAACCGCGCCATCCACTACCGCAACATGCTGGACGGCAAGATCTACTCGCAGCCCTTCTCGGAAGGTAGCGGCGCCGCGGCCGGCAAGCACCCCTTCGGCACGGTGGCCACCAAGACCGGCGACGGCTGGGTGCTCAACGGCAAGAAGATCTTCGCCTCGCTGGCCGGCTCGGCCGACTACTACGGCGTGCTGTGTACCGAGGACGTGCCCGAGCCGACCTACGCCAACACCATGTTCATCGCGGTACCGGCGGATGCGCCGGGGGTTTCTGTGGTCGGCGACTGGGATCCGCTCGGCATGCGCGGCACCGTCTCGCGCACCCTGCTGTTCAAGGACGTGCATGTGCCCGACACCGCCCAGCTGATGCCGCAGGGCGTCTACATCCAGGCTGCCAGCCAGTACCCGCACATGTTCATGACGCTCACCCCCTGCTACATGGGCGTGGCCCAGGCCGCCTACGACTTCACCGTCGCCTACTTGCGCGCCGAGGTCTCGGGCGTCAATGTGAAGCGCCGCATGTACCCGACCAAGCAGTACGGCGTCGCCGAGATGTACGTCAAGCTGCAGCAGGCCTGGGCCCTGTTCCACCGCGTCACTTCCGAGTTCAAGCGCAACCCCTCGCGCGCCGAGCGCATGCGCGCCTATGCCTGCCAATACACTGTCATGGAGTACTGCGCCGAGATCTGCGCTATCGCGGTGCGCGTCTGTGGCGGCCAGGCGATGCTCAAGAGCTTCCCGCTCGAACGCATGTTCCGTGACAGCCGCTGCGGCGCGCTGATGCTGCCGTGGACCGCCGAGATCTGCATGGACCGCATCGGTCACGGCGTGCTCTACGAAGAAGGCGAACGCCGCGACGACTGAGCATCGCCCCCGACCCGCAACGCCACCATCCACGCGAGGTGCATCATGGCCCAGACCCCTGCCGCGCCGGCCGCCGCCGGTGCCAAACCCGAACTGCGGCGAGCCTTCGGCCGCTTCCCTACCGGCATTGCCGTCATCACCACGCTCGACGATACCGGCACCCCCTTCGGCATGACGGTCAACTCCTTCGTCAGCGTTTCGATGGAGCCGCCGATGGTGAGCTGGAACGTCATCCGCGGCTCGCGCGCCCACGCCACCATCAGCCGGGCTCGCCGCTTCGTCGTCAATGTGCTGGCCGAAGACCAGCGCCCGATCGCGCAGCAGATGGCGCGCCCGGCCGACGACCGCTTCGCCGGCGTCGATTACCGGCTGTCGGCGGCTGGCCTGCCGGTGATCGCCGATGCGGTCGCCACCTTCGAATGCTCGGTGCATGCGCTGGTCACCGCCGGCGACCACGACATCGTGCTCGGCGTGGTGGACGGCTTCGAGCATCGCGATGGTCCGCCGCTGGTGTACTGGCAGGGCACCTACGCCAGCGCCCGCGCCAGCGACAACAAGAACCACTGATCCGCGCCCTAGCGGCGTCCGCCCCACCGGCCTTCGGCCGCGCTTCACCCCAACCACGGAGAGAACCATGCACTACAAGAAGCTCGTTTCCTCGCTGTTGTTGAGCGCCTGTTTCGCCACCGCTGCCCACGCCCAGATGAAGGTCGGCGTCGTGTCGTCGGCCACCGGCCCCGGTGCACTGGTCGGCATCCCGCAGAAGAACACGGTACCGCTGCTGCCGACGAAGATCGGCGACCTCAGCGTCGAATACGTCGCGGTGGACGATGCCAGCGACCCCACCGCCTCGGTCACCGCGGTGAAGAAGTTCATCACCGAACAGAAGGTGGACGCCATCATCGGCCCCACCGGTTCGCCCAACGCGATGGCCATTCTCGGCTTCGTCGCCGAGGCCGAGGTGCCGCTGCTGGCGCCGGTCGGCACCATCGCCATCGTGCTGCCTATGGACGACAAGCGGAAATGGGTGTTCAAGACCACCCAGAACGACGGCATCATCGCCGAGGCGCTGGTCGAGCACATGGTGAAGACCGGGGTGAAAACGCTGGGCTTCATCGGCACCGGCGACCCTTACGGCGAAACCTGGCACAAGGTGATGTCCGAACTGGCGGCGAAGCACGGCATCAGGATCGTCGCCAACGAACGCTTCCAGCGGCCGGACACGTCCGTCACCGGCCAAGCGCTCAAGGTGTTCGGCGCCAAGCCCGACGCGGTGCTGGTGGCCGCGCCCGGCGGCCCGGCGGTGCTGCCTCAGACCACGCTGTTCGACCTGGGCTACAAGGGCACGATGTACCAGACCCACGGGGCCGCACTCAACGACTTCCTCAAGCTCGGCGGCAAGAAGGTGGAAGGCACGGTGCTGGCGGCCGGCCTGATGCTGGTGCTGGACGAAATGCCGGACAGCAACCCGTCGAAGAAAGTCGCTGCCGACTACATCGACGCCTACCGCAAGCTGCACGGCACGGTGCCCGCCACCTTCGGCGCCAACATGTACGACGCCGGCCTGCTGCTGCAGCAGGCGGTGCCGGAAGCGGCGAAGAAGGGCAAGCCGGGCAGCCGCGAGTTCCGTCTGGCGCTGCGCGACGCGCTCGAGCAGACGCGCGAGGTGGTCGGCGCCCAGGGCGTCTATAACATGACGCCGGAGGATCACAGCGGCTTCGACAAGCGCGGCCGCGAGCTGATCACGGTGAAGAACGGCAACTGGACCCTGCTGCGCTGACGCACCGGGCCGCCGGACCGCCCGGCGGCCCGCTCCGGGGACGATACCGAGGACGAACATGACCGCCACGCCCTACGCACTCCACTGCCACGAATACGGCAACCCGCCGCTGATCGACGCCCGTCCGCTGCCGCCCGACGCCACGCCGGGGCCGGGCGAGGTGCTGATCGAGGTCGCCTGCGCCGCCTTCAACTTCACCGACTACCTGATGATCCAGGGCCGCTACCAGGACAAGCCGGCGCTGCCCTTCGTCCCCGGTCTGGATGCCGCCGGCACGGTGCGCGCGGTCGGCGCCGGCGTAGCCAGCTTCGCACCGGGCGACAAGGTGATCTCCAGCGGCGTGGTCGGCGCCTGGTCGGCCCGGCTCGTCGCCCCGGCCCACCGGCTGGTGAAGATCCCCGGCCAGGTATCGGCGGCCGACGCGGTCGCCTCGATCAACTCCCATCTCACCGCCTATCACGGCCTCATCGACCGCGCCGCGCTGCAGGCCGGCGAGCGGGTGCTGGTGCTGGGCGCCAGCGGCGCCGTCGGTCAGGCCGCGGTTCAGATCGCCCTCCACCGCGGCGCCGAGGTTTTCACCGTGGCGCGCGACGGCGGCCTGCTGCAGCTCGCCGGCCCGCAAGGCGCGGCCCTGCGCGTGCCGCCGGCCGAACTCAAGCAGGGCCTGCGCGAACTGCTCGGAGCCCCGGGCGCCGACGTGGTGGTCGATCCGGTCGGCGATTTCCATACCGAAGCCGCGGTACGTAACCTCGGCTGGCGTGGCCGCCTGCTGGTGATCGGCTTCGCCGCCGGCGACATCCCGAAGATCCCGGCCAACCTGCTGCTGCTGAAGGGCGCGACGGTAATGGGCGTCTATTGCGGCGGCCTGCTGCTGCGCGAAACCGCCGCCTTCACCAGCCAGCTCGCTGCGATGCTGGCGCTGATCGATGCCGGCGTGCTGACGCCCTCGCCGCACGAGACCCTGCCGGCGCACCGCTTCGACGACATCTGGGCGCGCCATGCGGACGCCCCGCGCGGCACCAAGGTATTGCTCGGCTTCACCGGCTGAGCGACAACCCAACGACAAGACAAGACCGAAGAACCCGACGAGAGAAACGACGCCATGACCACCGCCTGCCCGCCGCCGCTGGACTTCGAGTCGCAGCGGCCGGCCGCCCCCTTCCGCGAACTGCGCTTCGGCCCGGTCGACATCGACCTGCAGACCCGCACCGACGGCAGCCTGCTGCTCACCAACCGCCAGCCGCTGGCCGCCTTCGCCGTCACACAGATCGCCGACTACCTGCGCCGCCACGCCGACGCCCACCCCGACCGGACCTGGCTGGCCGAGCCCGCCGGCGACGGCTGGCGGCGCCTGAGCTATCGCGAGGCACGCGGCAACGTCGATGCGCTGTCGCAATGGCTGCTCGACCGCCGCATCCCGGCCCACCGCCCCATCCTCATCCTGAGCGACAACGGCATCCACCACGCCCTGTTGCAGATGGCGGCGATGCAGATCGGCATTCCGGTGCTGGCGGTGTCGCCC
This sequence comes from Azoarcus sp. DD4, assembly GCF_006496635.1. NCBI lineage: Bacteria > Pseudomonadati > Pseudomonadota > Betaproteobacteria > Rhodocyclales > Zoogloeaceae > Azoarcus > Azoarcus sp. DD4. The sequence goes on along the minus strand of NZ_CP022958.1, from coordinate 485,997 downwards.
GCCTACAGCCTGATGTCGGAGACCTGCGCCAAGATCGTCGACCTCGTCAAACGCTTTGCCCCGGCGCTGATCTACGCCGCCGACGCACCCCGCTACGCGCGCGCGCTCACCCTCGCCAAGCCGCTGTCGGATGCGCTGATCCTGTGCGACGACGCCCCCGGCGGCGTGGTCGACGCGAGCTTCGGCCAGGCGCTCGACACCTGCCCGACCGAGGCGGTGGAAAGGGCCTATTCGCGCGTTGGGCTGGACACCATCGCCCGCCTGCTGCTGACCTCCGGCTCCACCGGCACGCCGAAGGCCGTGACCATGACCCAGCGCAACATCATCGCCTCCGGCACGCTGTGGGATCAGGTCTGGCCCTTCCTCGCCGACAAGCCGCCGGTGATGGTCGACTGGCTGCCGTGGAACCACACCGCCGGCGCCCACGGCGCCTTCGGCATGGTGCTGCGCCACGGCGGCACGCTCTACCTCGACGACGGCAAGCCGGTACCGGAACTCATGGCCCGCAGCATCGCCCACCTGCGCGAGATCCGCCCCAACGTCATGGTGAACGTGCCGCGCGGGCTGGACATGCTGGTGGCGCAGATGGAAGAGGACCCGACCATCGCCGAAGCGCTCTTCCCCAATCTGGACATCATCGTGTACGGCGGCGCCTCGCTATCGCCCAACACCCTGCTCAAGCTGGAGCAGCTTTCCGCCCGCGCCACCGGCCGCCGCATCCCGGTGTCGTCCTCGCTCGGCTCCACCGAAACCACCATGCCGGCCACGCTGATCTGGTGGCCGCCGGAGGTCATCGGCACGCTCGGCCTGCCGGCACCCGGCGTCGAAGCCAAGCTGGTGCCGGACGGCGAGCGCTACGAGATCCGCTTCCGCGGCCAGAACATCACCCCCGGCTACTACCGCGACGACAACGCCAACCGCGCCGCCTTCGACGACGAAGGCTTCCTCAAGACCGGCGACGCGGTGGTGTTCGCCCGCCCCGGCGAACCGAAACACGGCCTGCTCTACGCCGGCCGGCTGTCGGAGAACTTCAAGCTGTCGACCGGCACCTGGGTCTCGGTGGCGACGGTGCGCGGCCATCTGCTGAGCCAGTTGCACCCGCTGCTGACCGACGCGGTACTGGCCGGCCACGACCGCGACCAGCTCGGCGCGCTGCTCTTCATCAACGTCGCGCAGGTGCGCAAACGCTTCCCGGAACTCGCCGATGCCGCGCCCGCGGTAATGGCCGTCCACCGTCCGCTGCTGGATGCGCTCGCCGCCGGCATCGCCGATTACAACGCGCGTTTCCCCGGCAGCAGCACCCGCATCGCCCGGGCCCTGGTGCTGGACCGCCCGCCCAGCATCGACGACGGCGAACTCACCGACAAGGGCCACATCAACCAGCGCGGCGTACTCAAGCTGCGCGCCGATGCGGTCGCCCGCCTGTATGCTGCGCTCCCCGGCAGCACCGGCTGCATGCTGTTCGACTGACCCCCACCACGAGGCCCTCATGCCCGCCACGCTCATACTGCACGGCTCGCCGCTCAGCAACTTCTACAACAAGATCAAGATCGCGCTGCTCGAACTGGATATCCCCTTCGAGGAGCGCGCGCACCGGCCGCATTCCGGCCAGTGGCCGCAGAGCGGCTCGCCCACCGGCAAGATCCCCTTTCTCGAAACGCCCGACGGCTGCGTGTTCGAGTCGCAAACCATCCTGGAATACCTGGAAGACATCCGGCCCGGTGCCAGCCGCTACCCGGCGGACGCCCTCGGCCGCGCGCACTGCCGCGAGCTGATCGCCTACCTGGAGCTTTACCTGGAGACCGCGGCGCGGCCACTGTACGGCGCCGCCTACTGGGGCCGCGAGATCGACGACGCCACCCGCAAGGCCGCCTGCGACGCCGTTACCGCCGCACTGATACCGCTGGCGCGGCGGGCGCGCTTCGCGCCCTGGCTGTGCGGCGCGGATTACACCCACGCCGACGGCGCCGCCTGGGTGCATGTGCAAACGGTGGTGGGCGCGCTCAAGGTGCTCGGACTGCCGGCGCTGGTACATGAAGGCCTGCCGCAGCTCGGCCCCTGGCTGGAGATGGCGGCGGAACGGCCGAGCATACGGCGTGTGGATGGCGATCGCCGCGAAGCCGCGCGCAAGCTGCGCGGCTAGCATCCGACACCGCGGCGGCGGGGCCTGCCGCCGCCCGGCCGCCCTTCTATAATTCACGGCCACGCCGAACGAGCACCCACCCTCATGGCCCGCACCCGCGCCCTGGACTTCGAAGACCGCCAGAAAGACATCCTGCGCGCTGCCGCGGTGCTGTTCGCCGAGCGCGGCTACAACGAAACCCTGCTCGAAGACATTGCCGAGCAGTGTGGCATCAAGAAATCCTCGCTGTACCACTACCACGACTCCAAGCACACCATCCTGCACCGGCTGATCGCCTGGAAGATCGAGGATCTGGCGTGGAAGGCGGATGCCGCGGTCGAAGCCGCCGCCACGCCGCGCGACAAGCTGCACGCGCTGGTATCGACGCTGATCAACGAGTACATCCGGGTGCCGCAGGAGGTCACCGTGCTGCTGACCCAGACCCGCCACCTGGAGCCCGCCGCGCTCGAAGCCACCGCCGAGATCCAGAACCGCATCATCAACCGCGCGGTGCTGCTGCTGCAGGACATCCGGCCGGATGCGGAGATCACCCGCAAGAAGGTCATCGCGGTGGCCATGCTGTTCTTCGGCATGACCAACTGGATACACGTCTGGTACAAGCCGTCGGGCTCGATCAAGCCTACGGAACTGTCGGCGATGATCGTCGACATCTTCCTCGACGGCTTCAACAACCTCGACCCTGCCAGGCTGCGCTGACGGGGCCGACCCCCGGCTCAGAAGCCCAGGCGCTCCCCCGCCCCCAGCAGCGTCGCCACGCCCAGCACCGCGAAGATCGCCGCGGCGATGCCGTGCACCAGCTTCACCGGAATGCGGTTGGCGATGCGGTCGCCGAGCAGCACCGCCGGCACATTGGCGATCATCATGCCGAGCGTGGTGCCCATCACCACCGCCACCAGCGCCTGGTACTGCGCCGCCAGCGCCACCGTCGCCACCTGGGTCTTGTCGCCCATCTCGGCGAGGAAGAAGGCGATCAGCGTGGTGCCGAACACGCCGAAGCGGGCGAAGGTGGCGTCGCCTTCCTCGAACTTGTCGGGGATCAGCGTCCAGATCGCCATGGCGATGAAGGACAGGCCCAGCACCCAGCGCATGACTTCCGGCGACACCAGCGACGTCACGAAGCTGCCGAGCGCACCGGCGCCGGCGTGGTTGGCCAGGGTGGCGACCAGGATGCCGAGCACGATGGGCCAGGGCTTGCGGAACTTGGCGGCGAGGATGAAGGCGAGCAGCTGCGTCTTGTCGCCGATCTCGGCGAGCGCGACGATGCTGGTGGAGACGAGGAAGGCTTCCATTTAGTGACGATCCCTGGCCGGAACACCCCATGACCACGCGCCTCCCCGGCCATACCGGAGGCATCGTGATCAAAGGTCTTGCCAAGTCCAGGAACCGCTTGCGCCATGGCCGGACGGCCAAGTGTGTTGACGCAAGCCCCTTCACCACGGTGAAGGGCGGCTACTCCCCAATGAAGGCGCGGATTCTAGCGGCGCGGGCGGTTGCCGTCCAGCCCGTCATGCCGCAGCGCACAAAGCTCAGCCGGACGCTGCCGCGCTCACGAACGCATCGGCGAAGAAATTCCCTTCCGCCAGCCCGCAGCGCGCCACGAAATCCCGCCGCGCCGCGTCCACCATCGCCGGGGCGCCGCAGGCATAGACCTCGTGCGCGGAAAGGTCAGGGAAGTCGGCGATCACCGCCTCATGCACGAATCCCGTCCGGCCGCTCCAGTCCGCATCGGCCATCGACAGCACCGGCACGTAGCGCAACCAAGGCAGTTCGCGCGCCCACTGCAGCGCCATCGCGTGGAAGTAGAGGTCGGCACGGCGGCGGCCGCCCCAGTAGAGCGTGGCCGGGCGCTTGAGGCCGCTGCGGCGGGCCTGCTCGACGATGGCCTTGATCGGCGCGAAGCCGGTGCCGCTGGCGAGCAGGATCATCGGCGCGGCGCTGTCCTCGCGCAGATGGAAACGGCCGAAGGGGCCTTCGATGCGCAGCATGTCGCGCACCTTGAGACTGCCGAACACCTGCTCGGTGAAGGCGCCGCCCGGCAGGTGGCGGATGTGCAGTTCCAACTGCTCGGCCTTGCCCGGCGCCGTCGCCAGCGAATAGCTGCGGCGGCGGCCGTCGCGCAGCAGCACGTCCACGTACTGGCCGGCGAGGTAATCCAGCGTCTGGCCGGCCGGCGGCTGCAGGCGCAGCACCGCCACGTCGGCCGCCGGCCGTTCGATGCTGGCGACACGCACTGCGAGCTTGCGCAAAGGCAGACCCGGCACGCCGGCGACTTCCTCGCAGCCGATGCGCACCGGGCCGCGCGCCTCGCAGCGGCACAGCAGGCACAGCCCCTCTTCCAGCGGCCAGCTCGCCGGCAGGTGCTCCACCTCGCCGTCCAGCACGGTGGCGCGGCAGGTGCCGCATTCGCCGGTGCGGCACTGGTAAGGCAGGGCGAGCCCGGCGGCGAGGCCGGCATCGAGCAGGCTCTGGCCGGGCGCGGCGGTGAAGGTCTTGCCAGAGGGCGTCAGTTCGACGGTGCTGGCGCCCTCGGCGGGCGCGATCATGGCGGTGGAAGCGGGATTCATCGGTGACAGTCGGTCCGTGAAGGTTCAAACGCCGAGGTAGCGCGACCACAGGCCGCGATCGCCGTCGAGTTCGACGGAGCTGCCGCTCCAGGCGATGCGGCCGCGCTCCAGGATGAGATGGCGGTCGGCCAGCAGCACCAGCTTTTCGACGTACTTGTCGACCACCAGCGTGGTCTGGCCGGCGGCTTTCAGCTGGTCGAGGCAGCGCCAGATCTCGTCGCGGATCACCGGCGCCAGGCCCTCGGTGGCCTCGTCGAGGATGAGCAGGCGCGGATTGGTCGACAGCGCGCGGGCGATCGCCAGCATCTGCTGCTCGCCGCCGGAGAGCTGGTTGCCCATGTTGTTCGCGCGCTCCTTCAGGCGCGGGAACAGCGCGTACAGCCGCTCCAGCGTCCACGCGTCGCGCTGGCCGTTGCGGTTGTCGGCGAAGGCCACCAGATGCTCGCGCACCGTCAGGTTGGGAAAGCACTGCCGGCCTTCCGGCACGATAGCGACGCCGAGGCGGGCGATGGCATCGGCACGCGCGCCGTGGATGGCCTTGCCGCCGAAGCGGATCTCGCCCTTCTTCGCGCGCAGGCCGCCGACCAGGGTCTTGATCGTGGTGCTCTTGCCCATGCCGTTGCGGCCGAGCAGGCCGACGACTTCGCCGGCGTTGATTTCAAAGTCCAGGCCGAAAAGCACCTGGCTGGCACCGTAGCCGGCTTCGAGGCCGGTGCAGGTCAGGAGGGGTTCGTGTTTCATGACATGCCTCGCGTGGAGATGGCAGCGGTTTTCTCCCTCCCCTTCAAGGGGAGGGCTGGGGTGGGGATGGGGTTACGCAGCGCTGAGCCCAACCCCATCCCCCTCCTAACCTCCCCCTTGAAGGGGGAGGGACAAGAGCGCGCCTAATGGACGGCTGCGCATCGCAATCCCTTACGGGGGACTTCACACCCCCACCTCCGTCCCCAGATACACCGCCTGCACCTCCGGATGCCCCTTGATATGCGCCGCATCGCCCGAGGTCAGCACCCGCCCATACACCAGCACCGAGATCCGGTCGGCGAGCTGGAACACCGCGTCCATGTCGTGCTCGATCAGCAGGATCGCGGTGCGGCTGCGCAGCTGTTCGATCAGCGCCACCATCTGCAGCGAATCCTCCGGCCCCATGCCGGCCATCGGTTCGTCGAGCAGCAGCAGCTTGGGCCGCGCGGCGAGCGCCAGCGCCACGTCGAGCTTCCTTTGCGCGCCGTGCGGCAGCGTGCCGGCGATACGCGGCAGCACATCCGCCAGGCCGACGGTGGCGGCCAGTGCCAGCGCGGTTTCCATCAGCACGTCCTCGGCCGCGCGCTTGGACAGGAAGCGGAAGCTGGAACCTGCATGCGCCTGCGCGGCGAGCAGCAGGTTGTCGAGCACGCTGTCGCCCTTGAACACGCTGGTCACCTGGAAGCAGCGCGACAGGCCGGCGCGCACGCGCTGGTGCGGCGGCAGGCCGGTGAGGTCGATGCCGTCCAGCACCAAACAGCCTTCGTCCAGCGGCAGCAGGCCCGAGATCAGGTTCACCAGCGTCGATTTGCCGGCGCCGTTGGGGCCGATCAGGGCGTGGATTTCGCCCGGCTCGACCGCGATGTCCACATGGTCGGTGGCAAGCAGCCCACCGAAGCGCTTCACCAGGCCGTGGGCCGCGAACAGGCTCATTGGTTTTTCTCCTTCCGCTCGAACAAGGCCGCCACGCCGCGCGGCGCGAAGAACACGATCAGGATGAGCAGCAGGCCCATCGGCCAGTGCCAGTATTCGGTGTAGAGCTTCAGCACCTCGGCCAGGGTCAGCCAGATCGCCACCCCCAGCGGGCCGCCCCAGCGCCGGCCCATGCCGCCGATGGCGACCATCACCAGCAGGGTGGAGGATTCCGTCCAGTGCATCAGCGAGGGGCTGACGAAGGCGTTGTGGCTCGCGAGCAGCGCGCCGGCGAGGCCCGCCACCGCGCCGGCGCCGGTGAAGGCCGCCAGCTTGATGCGGAACACCGGGTAGCCGAGCGCGGCCATGCGCGTTTCGTTGTCGCGGATGCCCATCAACGCGTGGCCGAAGCGCGACACCGCCAGCCGGCTGCCGAAGGCGAACACCAGCGCGGCGATGGCCAGCACCACCCAGTAGAAGATGTCGGCATGCAGGCCGTCGAACCAGCCCAGCGACAGCGGGGTGTAGATGCCGTAACCGTCGTCGCCGCCGTAGGTGCGCAGCGACACCGCGACGTAATAGAGCATCTGCGCGAAGGCCAGCGTGATCATCAGGAAATACACGCCGCGGGTGCGCAGCGACACCACGCCGATCAGCGCGGCGAAGGCGGCGCTCACCGCCAGCGCGGCGCCCCAGGCGGCCCAGGCCGAGCCGAAGCCGCCCTCCACCATCGCCACCACCGTGTAGGCACCGACGCCGATGAAGCCGGCGTGGCCGAGCGCCACCATGCCGCCGTAGCCGAGGATGAAGTTGAGGCTGGTGGCGGCGATCATCACGATCAGCAGGCGGCGCACGAAGCCGACGTAGTACTCCAGCTCGAAATGCGGCGCGATCAGCGGGAAGGCGGCGAGTGCGGCCAGCACCAGCCACGGCAGCATGACGGCGGCCGTCGTGCGGGGTGGCCGAACGGCGCCAGGGGGTGCAGTCACCGCGGGTTTCGCCGCTGCGGCGGCCGCGGCTTCCGGGGCCGCCGAGCCGGGCGCCGGCCCGGCAATGGCAATGCTTGCGCTCTGGTTCATGGAACGGACCTCAGGCACGCGCGGGGAACAGCCCCGCCGGTTTCAGGGTGAGCACCGCCGCCATCAGCACGTACATGGCGATGCCGGCCAGCGCCGGGCCGAGGTCGGCGGCAAGCGAGGGCGGCAGCACGGCGCGCAGCGCCGGCGGCAGGAAGGCGCGGCCGGCGGTATCGACCAGCCCGACCAGCAGCGCGGCGACGAAGGCACCGCGCACCGAGCCGATGCCGCCGATGACGATGACCACCAGCGCCGGAATCAGGATGGCTTCGCCCATGCCGATCTGCACCGCGCCGATCGGCCCCATCAGCGCGCCCGCCAGCGCGGCCAGCGCGGCGCCGAGCGCGAACACGAAGGAGAACACCCGGCCGACGCGCACGCCCATGAATTCCGCCATCGCGCGGTTGGAGGCACCGGCGCGCACCAGCATGCCCATGCGGGTGTGATTGACCAGCAGGTAGAGCCCCACCGCCACCGCCAGGCCGACGCCGAGCAGCAGCAGGCGGTAGGCGGGATAAGGCAGCTCGGCCAGGACCTGCACCGGCCCGGCGAGCGCGGCCGGCGTCGGCGCCATGATGGGCGACGGCCCCCAGATGGCCTTGACCGCGTCGTCGGCGACCAGGATGACGCCGAAGGTGGCCAGCACCTGGGCGAGATGGTCGCGGCTGTAGAGCCTGCGCACCACCAGCAGCTCGATCACCGCGGCGATCACGATGGTGGCGGCGATGGCGATCAGCACCGCGCCGAGGAAAGAGCCGCTGCTCTCATGCACCTTGGCGGCAATGTAGGCCCCGGCCATGTAGAGCGAGCCGTGGGCGAGGTTCATGGTGTCCATGATGCCGAACACCAGGGTAAGGCCGGCCGCGAGCAGGAACAGCATGAAGCCGTAGCCAAGGCCGTTGAGCAGCTGTTCGAGGATGAAGATGGGATCCATCGGGGACTCCGGGGGTGATGGGGCTTGGGTTCGCTTCAAGGGAGTGACGATGGGTTGCAGCGAGAGTCGGTTGTCGCCCCCTCCCCTTCAAGGGGGTAAGGCCGGGGTTTCGGCGAGCACTGCTCGCCGCCGGCCGAACGACGGTGCCCGCTGGCACCGGCTACCGGGCTGGGGTGGGGATGGGGTAGTCGCGGCGCGGAGCTAAACCCATCCCCCTCCCAACCTCCCCCTTGAAGGGGGAGGAATAAAAACCCTCTCTTACTGCGCGCATTCCCCCACGTAAGCGTCCTGGTGCTTCTCCATCACCGTGCCCACCAGCTTGTTGGTCAGCTTGCCGGCGGCGTCCTTCTCCACCACGCGCAGGTAGTAGTTCTGCACCGGATAGTGGTTCGGCCCGTAGCTGAACTCGCCGCGCACCGACTTGAAGCTCGGCTTGGCGAGCGCCTTCACCACCGCGGCACGGTCTTCCACCTTGCCGCCGGTGTCGCGCACCGCCGCGTCCATCGCCAGGATCGCGTCGTAGGCCATGGCGGCGTACACCGTCGGGTAGCGGCCGTCGTACTTCTTGCGGAAGGCGGAGACGAACTCGGTGTTGGCCGGCAGCGGCAGGTCGTGCGTCCAGTGCGCCGTGTTGTAAAGGCCGAGCATCGGCTCGCCCACCGCCTGGATCACGTCCTGGTCGGCGGAGAAGCCGGGCGCCACCAGCGGAATGTCCTTCAACCCGCCGCCGATGTACTGCTTGATGAAATTGATGCCCATCGCGCCCGGCAGGAAGAAGAACACCGCGTCGGGCTTGGCGGCGCGGATCTGGGCGATTTCGGCGGCGTAGTCGATCTGGCCGACCTTGGTGTAGATCTCGTCCTTCAGGCTGCCCTTGTAGAGGCGCTTGAAGCCGTTGAGGTGGTCCTTGCCCGCCGGGTAGTTGGGGGCAATGATCACCATGTTCTTGTAGCCCTTCTCGTTGGCGAGCTTGCCGGCGGCCTCGTCGTAGGTGTCGTTCTGGTACTGGCCGAAGAAGTAGGGGTTGCACTGCTTGCCGGCGTACTGGCTGGGGCCGGGGTTGCTGGAGATGAAGGGCACCTTGGCGGCGAACAGCGCCGGGCCGACGGCGAGCGCCGAGTTGGACGCGATCGGGCCGGTGAAGAAGTCGATCTTGTCGCGCTGCAGATAGCGCGTCACCAACTGGGTGGCCTGCTCCGGGTTGCCGGCGAAGTCGGTCTTGATGAACTCGGCGGGCTGGCCGCCAAGCTTGCCGCCGAGCTTCTCGATGGCGAGCTCGAAGCCGTCCTTGGCCTCGGCGCCGGCAGCTGCGAAGGGGCCGGAGATGTCGAGCGCAATGCCAACCTTGATCGGGTCGGCGGCATGGGCGGCGAAGGCGGTGCAGAGGGCGAGGGTGAGAGCTGCGTGTTTCGGCTGGAACATGGTGGGGCTCCTGGGATCGGGGGTCTTTTCAACAGTTGGGTGGGTGGCCCGGGGATTCAGAACGCTTTTGTCCCTCCCCCTTCAAGGGGGGCGTAGCCGGGGTTTCGGCAGGCACTGCCTGCCGCCGGCGGAGCGGTGAGGCGAAGCCGAGACTCCTGGCTGGGAGGGAGCTAACTGCAGCTACACCGCCACCTGCACCCGCCCCGCCACCACCCGTACCGGAAACGCCTTCACCGGTTCGGTCAGCGGCGCGCACTGGTGCTGGCCGGTGCGGATGTCGAACAGCCCCTGATGCAGCGGGCATTCGACGCAGTCGTTCTCCACGTAGCCGTCGGACAGCTTGGCCGCGCCGTGCGAGCACAGGTCGCGCAGGCCGAAGAGTTCGTCGCCGAGGCGGAACACCGCCACCTCGACGCCGCCGGCCACCACCGGCCAGGAACCGTTGTCGGGGAAATCCTCGGGCACGCCGACGTCGTGCCATTCGATGACGCTGGTGTCGCTCATGGCGGGCTCCTCAGATCGGCGTCGCGAGCAGGGTCTGCACGCGCGAGGTGTCGTAGATCACACGCTTCTTCTGGTAGCGCCAGCCTTCCGCCGTGCGCACCACGCGGTCCTCGTAGCGGCCGGCCTGGTAGACCTGCGATTCGCCGTTGGCGCGGGTCTGCACCACCACGTAGTTGGCCTTCAGCTCCACGGTGTCGGCATCGACCGGGCTGATCTCCAGGCCGGAGGTCATGTGGCGATAGCTGTGGGCTTCGAAGATGTTGGCGTTGCGCAGCGACACCACGCGGTCGCGCAGCATGCGCTGGTTGTTGCACCACATGATCCCCACCGGCAGGCCCATGTCGGCGTTCTCGCGGGGGATGATGGCGTACTCGCAATCCTCGGTGAAAAGCCCCGGCCATTCCTCCAGCCGGTCGTTGTCGAGCACGCTGACGTAGCGTTCCTGCAGGCTGTGGAGTTCGAACCACAGCGCCATGCGTTCCATCGTGTTCATGGTGGTCACAGTCCCATCAGTTGCTGGTAGCCGGCCCAGAAGCGGCGGATCAGGCTTTCGGTGATCACGGTGTCCTGCTGGCCGGGGTTGTCGCGCGCCATCTCGATCACCGAGCAGGCGTCGGGGTCGCGTCTGGTGCCCTTCTGCACCAGCTCGGTCGCCTCGGTGTCTTCCATCGAGATGTAGCCGGCGGGGCCGACGAGATTGGCCTGCTTCAGGCGCAGCTCGCGCAATTCCGGGGTGTCGTCGGTGTAGCCGAAGAAGTGGAAGATCAGCTCGAAGTTGCCCGGCCCCTTGGGCAGCAGCTGGCGCGCCACCAGGGTGTTGTGGATCTGCTGGATCACCAGCTGCGGGAAGATCGGCTGGATGTGGTTGGTGGTCAGTTCGTCGTATTCCTTGACGTGACCGAGCACCGACTCGTCTTCCAGGCGGAAGCCTTCGTCCATCGAGCGGATGTTCTGCTGCTTGTAGGCATCCGCCGTCTCTTCCTCGTTCTTGGTCACGGTGATGATGCTGTGCAGGCCGTGGGTCGCATCCGGAATCGAGCGCGCCGCCATCCCCACCCGGAAGATGTTGAAGGTGGTGTGGAAGAGGTGAAGCATGGACGCGTGGTACGGGTCCTTCACGTTCTCGAAGTAGAGCTTCCAGTTCGACTGCGAGTACTGCCGGGTACAGCCGAGGAATTCGATCGGCTTGTGGAAGATGCGGTCGATCCACGGCCGCATCTCGGCGCCGAGGTAATCCGGCAGCGCCGGCGCTGCGTCGCTGAAGGTGGCGAACAGCAGGCCGCGGTAGCTCTCCACCTTGAGCTGGCGCAGGCTGTGGCACTTCGGGTCGAAGTCCTTGGGCATTCCGCTCATGTGCTTCTGGCCGCGGCGGAAGGGCACGCCGAGCAGGTTGCCGCGCGCATCGAAACTCCACTGGTGATACACGCAGGAATGCGAGCTGGCGTTGCCGCGGGCATTGCGGCAGACCATCGCGCCGCGGTGCGAACAGCGGTTAACCCAGGCGGCGAGTTCGCCATCTTCGGTGCGGGTGACGACCACCGGCGTGTCGCCCACGAAGGTGCTCTTGTAGTCGCCCGGCTTGGGGATTTCGCATTCCAGGCCGAGGAAGTTCCAGGTCGGGCCGCGGTAGATGCGTTCCTGCTCCAGGTCGTAGATTTCCTGCGAGCTGAACACCGCGTAGGGCACCCGCGAACCGTCTTCTCGCGGGAAATACACCAGCTTGTCGGTAGGCGCGGCGGGGGCCGCGGCGAGGGGGGCATTCATCGGCTTCTCCATCGATGCATTCGGTTTGCTGCACTGCGATATCCGTGATGCCATTCTGCGCAGCCCGCTGCCCCCGCCTCTATCCGTTCACCGCAGGCGGAGCACCGCGATGTCCACTTCCCGCAGCTTTCTGCCGCCCGCTTGATCCGCCTCAAAACCCGCATCCGCCTTCTGCTGCAATGCGGCACGATCATTGCTAAATCCAGGCTACCCGACGCCCGCAGCACACAAAGTCAGGAGCGCCCCAATGGCAACAATCGCCCATGGCCCGGAGCCGATCGCGCTCCGCCAGCACCGCTATTTCGAGTCCTACGACGTCGACGACACCCGCGAGCGCATCGCCGAAGTGCTGCAGCCGCATCGACTGGAACCCACGCGCAGCGCGCGCCGCATCCGTTCGCACATGGATTTCGTGCGTTTCGGCGGCACCGTGATCGGCGCACTCGACTTCGGCGACGAGATGGACGTGGTGGTCGACGAGATGGACGATTACTACCTCTTCGTCTGCAGCCTGCGCGGCCACGCCGAGGTGCGCAGCATGGGCGAGCGCACCACCATCGGGCGCGACCGCGGCGCGGTGTGCATTCCCGGGGCGGAGTTCGCCGGCCGCTTCTCGCCGGACTGCGAGCAGTTCTTCATGCGCGTCGACCGCAGCGCCTTCGCCGCCCACACCGGCGTGGACCTGATGCGCTTCGACGCCGGGCTGAACCTCGCCAGTCCGGCGCTGGCGCCCTGGCTGGCGCAGTTCCGCCTGCTTGCCTCGCAACCGGAGCTGATGGCGCTGGCACAGCGCGACGAGCGCGTGGCGGTGGAGCTGGAACGCCTGCTGCTCACCCTGCTGCTGTCCGGCCAGCCGCACCGCCCGGCCGAAGCAGCGCCCGCCGCCGGCATCGCCCCGGCGGTGGTGCGCCGCGCCGAAGCCTGGATCGAAACCCACGCCTGCGAGCCGATCCGGCTGGGCGACATCGCCGCCGCGGTGGATGTGCCGGTGCGCACCCTGCTCGACGGCTTCCAGCGCTTCCGCGCCGCCAGCCCGATGCAGCTGGTGCGCCAGTACCGGCTGGAGCACGCCCACCGCCGCCTGCTGCAGGCCGGCGACGACGCCCGCATCGCCGACATCGCGCTCGATTGCGGTTTCGCCCACCTTGGCCGCTTCTCGCAGACCTACCGTCAGCACTACGGCGAAAGCCCTTCCGACACCCTGCGCCGGCGCAGCGCCTGTCCGCGCTGAGAACGTGTGAAGAAATCGTAGCGAGCAGGGTTGAGTGCAAGGCCTCAGTTGGCAAATGAGCGAACGAACGACGAGACATATCAGATAGATAGGCGAGGAGTGAGCGAGTGAGCAACGCAGCAATCGACCCGCGCAGTAGATTTATTCACACGTTCTGAGCGGTCCGCCATGCTGCCGGTATGGGCCGGCAGCGGCGCGGCACGAAACGGCGGGCTCCGCTACACTCGGGCATCCGCCCTGCCGCTGTCGCCGATGCCCCCGCGCCCCGCGTCCTCCCTGCCGCGCAATCTCGCCCTCGCCTACGGCGTGCTCATCGTGTACGCCTGCCTGCACCCCTTCGCCGGCTGGAAGGCCACCGGCCTGCAACTGTTCGACTTCATGGTGGCGCCGTGGCCGAAGTACTTCCTCGCCATCGACCTGGTGTTCAACGTGCTGGGCTATTTCCCGCTCGGCTTCGTGCTGGTGGCGGCGCTGCCGCGCGCCTGGCCGCGCTGGCGCAGCGTAGCGACGGCAGCACTGTTGGCGGCGGCGTTGAGCTTCGGCCTGGAGACGGCGCAGAACTTCCTGCCGACACGGGTTTCGAGCAATGTCGATCTCGGTGCCAATGCGCTCGGCGGGCTGCTCGGCGCGCTCGCCGGCGCGTGGTGGGCGCACCCGCTGTTCGACCACCGCGGCGGCCTGCACCGCTGGCGTAACGAACGCATCGTCGGCGGCCACACCGGCGACGCCGGGCTGATCCTGCTCGGCCTGTGGCTGCTCGCCCAGCTCACCCCGGACGGACTGCTGTTCGGCAGCGGCGACGTGCGCAGCCTGCTCGGCCTGCCGGCTCCGCTGCCCTTCAACCCCGACCGCTTCATCGGCTTCGAGACGGTGCTGATCGCCACCTCGGTGGTGGCGCTCGGCCTGCTCGCACGCTGCATGATGCAGACGCCCAGCCCCTGGCCGGTGGTGCTGCTGTTTGCGCTCGGCCTGGGTGCCAAGTCGCTCGCCACCGCCACCTTCTTCGTACCGGGCGAACCGCTCGCCTGGCTCACGCCGGGCGCGGCGCGCGGGCTCGCCGCCGGCGGCGTCGTGCTGGCGACTGCGCTGCTGCTGCCGCGGGTGCTGCAGCACGCGCTGGCCGGCTCGGCGCTGCTGGCCGCCACCGCGCTGATCAACCTGATGCCCGAGAACCCCTACCTCTACCTCGGCCGCCGGCTGATCAACCAGGGCAATTTCCTCAATTTCCACGGCCTGACCCAGCTCGTCGCCAGCCTGTGGCCCTTCGCCGCGCTCGCCTACCTGTCCGCGCTCGGCCTGTGGCGCGGCGAGCACCTGGCCGGCGAACGACGCCTATAATCGGCGCACCCACGGAGAACCCGATGAGCTACTTCAAACACCACGTCTTTTTCTGCTGCAACCAGCGCCCGGCGGGCGAATCCTGCTGCAACGACCACGGCGCCAGCGCCATGCAGGTGTACGCCAAGGAGCGCACCGCCGCGCTCGGCCTCAAGGGCAAGGGCAGCGTGCGCATCAACAAGGCCGGCTGCCTCGGCCGCTGCGACGACGGCCCGGTGCTGGTCGTCTATCCCGACAACGTCTGGTACACCTACGTCGACAAGGACGACATCGACGAGATCATCGACCAGCACCTCGCGCACGGCCGCATCGTCGAACGCCTGCGCCTGCCCGATTCTGTTTGAGGAAGCCATGAGCAGTCGTCCCATTGCCACCGAATCCGCCCTGCTGCGCGGCGGCGCCGGCGCCATCGAGGTGCTGATCGACGCCCCCGAACAGGTCCGCGGCATCGCCCTCGTCTGCCACCCGCACCCGCTCTTCGGCGGCGCCAACACCAACAAGGTCGCCCACACCCTGGCGCGCACCTTCCGCGACCTCGGCTACGCCGCGGTGCGGCCCAACTTCCGCGGCGTCGGCAAGAGCGAAGGCGAGCACGACCACGGCCAGGGCGAAACCGAGGACATGCTGTCGGTGATCGCCTGGATGCAGTCGCGCTGGGGCGGCCTGCCGCTGGTGCTGGGCGGCTTCTCCTTCGGCGGCTTCGTCCAGACCCGCGTCGCCAACCGCCTGGCCGACGGCATCGCGCCGCCGCGCCAGATCGTGCTGGTGGGCATGGCCGCCGGCACCGCCGCCGACGGCGCCCGCCACTACGAAACCCCGGAGCTGGCCAAGAACGTGCCGGCGCTCATCATCCACGGCGAGTCCGACGACACCGTGCCGCTCGACAACGTGTTCGACTGGGCCCGGCCGCAGGAACTGCCGGTGATCGTCGTCCCCGGCGCCGACCACTTCTTCCACGGCCGCCTGCACCTGATCCGCGACCTGATGCTGCGCAACGTCGCCCCCGCCAGCCAGGCAGCCTGAGCACGGCCGGCCGCCGCGCGGCGGCTGCGGCGCCGGCCGCCCCCACACGCAACCCCGAGGACATCCGATGAAACTGCTCGCTTCGCTCACCAGCCCCTACGCCCGCAAGATCCGCATCCTGCTGGCGGAAAAGAACATCCCCTTCGAACTGGTCGTCGATTCGCCCTGGGAGACCGCCACCCGCGTGCCCGAGGTCAATCCGCTGGGCAAGGTGCCGGCGCTGGTGCTGGACAGCGGCGAAGTCTTCTTCGATTCCCCGGTGATCGCCGGCTACATCGAAACCCTGGGCGTCGGGCCGGCCATGCTGCCCGCCGGCGGCATCGAGCGGGTGCGGGTGCGCCAGAGCGAAGCGCTGGCCGACGGCATCCTCGACGCCGCCGTCACCGCCTACCTCGAAGGCCGCCGCCCCGAGGCGCAGCAAAGCCCGCTCAACCTCGACCGCCAGTACGACAAGATCCAGCGCAGCCTGGCCGAACTCGAAAAACGCCTGGCCGACCGCCAGTGGCTGGACGGCGACACCCTGCAGCTCGGCGACATCACCGTGGGCGTCGCGCTCGGCTATCTCGACCTGCGCCTGGGCTACCTCGACTGGCGCAGCGGCCACCCGGTGCTGAGCGCCTTCGCCGAACGGCTGTTCGCCCGGCCCAGCTTCGCCGCCACCGTGCCGCCGGCCGGCTGATGACCGCCGCGCTGCCCGCCGCCAACGCCGTCCGCCCGCCCGGCGAACGGCCCTCGCCGCTGATGATCCGCGGCCTGGTCAAACGCTACGGCGACACCGAGGTGGTGCGCGGCATCGACCTCGAACTGCGCGCGGGCGAATGCTTCACCCTGCTCGGCCCCAACGGCGCCGGCAAGACCACCACCCTGCGCTGCGCGCTCGGCCTCGCCACGCCGACCGCCGGCGACATCCGCCTGTGCGGCGAACCGGTGCCCGAGCGCGCCCGCGAAGCGCGCATGCGGGTCGGCATCGTGCCGCAGATCGACAACCTCGACCCCGACTTCACCTGCGCCGAAAACCTGTTGGTGTACGGCCGCTACTTCGGCATGAAGGACGCCGACATCCGCGCCCGCATCCCCGAGCTGCTCGCCTTCGCCGGGCTGGAAACCAAGATGGACGCCCGCATCCAGTCGCTCTCCGGCGGCATGAAGCGGCGCCTGACACTGGCGCGCGCGCTGGTCAACCGCCCCGAACTGCTGGTGCTGGACGAACCCACCACCGGGCTGGACCCGCAAGCCCGCCACCTCATCTGGGACCGCCTCAAGCAGCTCATCCGCAACGGCACCACGGTGCTGCTCACCACCCACTTCATGGACGAGGCCGAACGCCTCTCCGACCAGCTCGCCATCCTCGACACCGGCCGCATGCTCGCCGGCGGCAGCCCGCGCGAAGTGATCGCCACGCACATCGAACCGCAGGTGGTGGAGGTGTTCGGCGAGTGGGGCAATGGCGGCAACGGTTCCGCCGGCGCCCCCACCTGGGCCGCCCAACACGCCGCCGCGCTATCCGACCGCTTCGAGATCAGCGGCGAAACCGCCTTCTGCTACGTCCGCGACCCGGCGCCGCTGCTGGCGCACCTGGCGGCGCAACCGGGGCTGAGGTATCTGCACCGGCCGGCGAATCTGGAGGATGTGTTTTTGAAGCTGACGGGGCGGGAGTTGCGGGATTAAAGGAAATGACGCGCGGCAAACTCGAAACCCGTTTGGGTCAATGTTAGTTGGGCCGTTCAGCTAAGCCTACTTGCGTGGGGCGCAACGCGGCCATCTTGATCTGTGCCCTTGCTGTCGGTCCGGTTCCGACCCACGCGCCCGCGAGGGGCGCGACCCGCGAAGTGATCGCAGCGTCTGAACTTGTAACCTGTTTCAACCCACGCGCCCGCGAGGGGCGCGACCGGCTGCGGCTATATCGCCCACGGGGGGAAGTCTCAGTTTCAACCCACGCGCCCGCGAGGGGCGCGACGACCTGCGGCTTGATCTGCGACAGCGTGGCCTCGCGGTTTCAACCCACGCGCCCGCGAGGGGCGCGACAGCCGAGGCCCTGCCAGTGGAAGCCCATGACCTGGTTTCAACCCACGCGCCCGCGAGGGGCGCGACCAGACTGCCCGCAAAGCCATCAAGGATCAGGACGTGTTTCAACCCACGCGCCCGCGAGGGGCGCGACCGCTGCCCCCAAGCCGCGGCGGTGGAATCTGAGCGTTTCAACCCACGCGCCCGCGAGGGGCGCGACCACGGCAGGACTCTGAAGGCGTGCCACAAGGGCACGTTTCAACCCACGCGCCCGCGAGGGGCGCGACATCGGCGGTATTTTCACGTGGTCACCGCAGTTGCCGGTTTCAACCCACGCGCCCGCGAGGGGCGCGACGGCAGCCAACCTCGACAAGGCGCTCGAACACGCGAAGTTTCAACCCACGCGCCCGCGAGGGGCGCGACCAAGCTGTGGCGGGCGACCAAGTTCAAGGCGCTGCTGTTTCAACCCACGCGCCCGCGAGGGGCGCGACATTTGGCGATTGCTGCTTACAAGTGGCATGTCGAGTTTCAACCCACGCGCCCGCGAGGGGCGCGACAGCGTTCGGCATGACTGGCCATAGTGTTTACCTCACGTTTCAACCCACGCGCCCGCGAGGGGCGCGACGAAAACCACCTGGAATACGCGCCCATCCGCGTGCTGGTTTCAACCCACGCGCCCGCGAGGGGCGCGACCCGCGTCTCGGGAGCAGGAGACGGCTGATGCCTGAAAGTTTCAACCCACGCGCCCGCGAGGGGCGCGACCATCTGGTGCATGCCGACAGCGCCGGCAACAACTCGTTTCAACCCACGCGCCCGCGAGGGGCGCGACGGCACGCACATCTGCATCGCCGACCTGGTGGCGCTATGTTTCAACCCACGCGCCCGCGAGGGGCGCGACCGATCCGCAGGCGGCGGTGCGGCTGCGTGAAATTGTTTCAACCCACGCGCCCGCGAGGGGCGCGACGGCCGAGCAGTTCCGGGGAGTCGAGGTAGCGGGTGTTTCAACCCACGCGCCCGCGAGGGGCGCGACCTCGAGCCCGACGCCGACCACGCGCGCCTGATGCCGGTTTCAACCCACGCGCCCGCGAGGGGCGCGACGCCATGGCGAGCTCGGCGGCGGTCATGCCGCTGCGGTTTCAACCCACGCGCCCGCGAGGGGCGCGACTCCCGTTGATGCGCACGGTCAGCACGTTGCTAACGTTTCAACCCACGCGCCCGCGAGGGGCGCGACTGCGCGCTTGAAGACTGCGAGCGCCGCCAGCACCACGTTTCAACCCACGCGCCCGCGAGGGGCGCGACCAGCGCCTTGTCCTGCTCTTGCTCGCCCTGAAAGAGTTTCAACCCACGCGCCCGCGAGGGGCGCGACCATAGACCCGGCGGAAGTCCATCACGCCACCTTGGTTTCAACCCACGCGCCCGCGAGGGGCGCGACCCAATCCAAGCGCCTGGTCTGTCGCGGTTGGCGGAGTTTCAACCCACGCGCCCGCGAGGGGCGCGACTCGCGAGGGCGCCTGGTGGCGCCCGACCCGCGAGGTTTCAACCCACGCGCCCGCGAGGGGCGCGACTACCTGCGCCACGACGGCGACCGGGTAGCGGCGGCGTTTCAACCCACGCGCCCGCGAGGGGCGCGACTCGCGAGGGCGCCTGGTGGCGCCCGACCCGCGAGGTTTCAACCCACGCGCCCGCGAGGGGCGCGACTACCTGCGCCACGACGGCGACCGGGTAGCGGCGGCGTTTCAACCCACGCGCCCGCGAGGGGCGCGACCTATGCCTGCCTCGCGGATGCCAAGGTGGAACAGTTTCAACCCACGCGCCCGCGAGGGGCGCGACGGCGCCCATTACTTCACCGCGCGACGCATGTACATGTTTCAACCCACGCGCCCGCGAGGGGCGCGACGAGGAAGGGGTGCTTTCCCAGCACCTCGGCTCTAAGTTTCAACCCACGCGCCCGCGAGGGGCGCGACGGCCGGCGGAACCGCGATTGCATAAGGGGGCAGCATGTTTCAACCCACGCGCCCGCGAGGGGCGCGACGCGCCGCCTTCGGCCGTTTCGGCGGCGTTGTTGGTGTTTCAACCCACGCGCCCGCGAGGGGCGCGACACACACGAACCTGAGCGATTCACGGCAGTGGAACACGTTTCAACCCACGCGCCCGCGAGGGGCGCGACGATGCCGACTTGCTGCGAACGCCAGAACATGGCCTTGTTTCAACCCACGCGCCCGCGAGGGGCGCGACGCCGCAGCCGTCGCCGAGTTCGAACCCGTATTCGTAGTTTCAACCCACGCGCCCGCGAGGGGCGCGACCAGCAGGATGAACAGCCCGCCAGCCTTGGCGATGTTTCAACCCACGCGCCCGCGAGGGGCGCGACGAAGTGTCGATGAACAAGTGGATCAACCAGAAGCTGTTTCAACCCACGCGCCCGCGAGGGGCGCGACCGTCGTCGAACACCCAGCTGTAGGCGTTGCCGGCGTTTCAACCCACGCGCCCGCGAGGGGCGCGACGTCCCATGCCGAGCCGTTGAACCGGCACAGGTAGTTTCAACCCACGCGCCCGCGAGGGGCGCGACGATCGAGCAGGCCGCAACTCGCGCTCAAGCCAAGATGTTTCAACCCACGCGCCCGCGAGGGGCGCGACTGCGCCTCTACCACGCAGGGCGGGGCTACTGATGGCGTTTCAACCCACGCGCCCGCGAGGGGCGCGACTGGCGCACCCGCAGCTGCTCTTTCACCCAGTGGTCGTTTCAACCCACGCGCCCGCGAGGGGCGCGACGGGGTGGAGCTGCATCACGCTGCGCGTGCGGCAGGCTGTTTCAACCCACGCGCCCGCGAGGGGCGCGACTGGCCTTTGTCGTCGGATTCAAGCTTGTACGCTTGTTTCAACCCACGCGCCCGCGAGGGGCGCGACATGGAGTCGGCGACCGCGTACCAGTCCTTGACCTGTTTCAACCCACGCGCCCGCGAGGGGCGCGACCCCGACCATGCAAACCAGCGAGCCGAACATCATCGACGTTTCAACCCACGCGCCCGCGAGGGGCGCGACGCGTGGTCACCGGCTGATTCGCGCTGGATGACCGGCGGGTTTCAACCCACGCGCCCGCGAGGGGCGCGACTTCGGCGTGGCGCTCAATGACGTCACGAGCGGCGTCGTTTCAACCCACGCGCCCGCGAGGGGCGCGACCTTCGTCGATGATGACAAGCGCCCCGTCCGGAAACACGTTTCAACCCACGCGCCCGCGAGGGGCGCGACACCGGCAAGGTAACACCAAGCCGGGCAAGGGAAATACCGCCGGATTTCGCGAACCTGTTCAGTAAAGCCTGGACAAATGCCAACGAGATGGGCGACGCAAAAGGAAAAAGCTTCTGTATCAGCCGGATAGAAAAACGCGAACCTCCCGGTATCTTCCCCGCAGCTAGGGGTTCGCAGCGGCCTTTAGAAAACCAGTGGTCCATTCAGATCGAGTGCGGCCTTGGCGCCGATGTGCTCGACCTTGGTTTTCCAGTTCTTGCCCAGATAGTAGAAGCGCAGGCTGTCTTGCGCTGGGTCGATGAGCCCCATCAGCCGATGCTTGAGCACCGTCCACTGGGCAGGATCAACCTCGATCTCGAACACCGAGAACTGCACACGCTGACCGTAGTCACGGCAAGCCTTGGCGACGCGCCGGAGGCGGCGCTCCCCGGCGGACTCGCGTGTGCTCACGTCATAGCTCACCAGAACCATCATCGCGCGGCCTCACTTCCACAGGAACGGGGGATAGGCTTCCAGATCGCCACGCAGATGGCGGGCGAACAGTTGTGCCTGAACAGCAGGAAACAGGCCGACGGCGAACTTCTCTTCGAGAAAGGCATGCCGCATCTCCTCCCGCTTGCGCTCCTGATAGGCAGTGAGCACCGTTTTGCGGGACTCTTCCTTGAGTGACACTGCACCGTTGTCCAGTTGGACGAAATCGCGCTCGCCGAGTTGGCGTCGGTTGATCAGTGACAGCGCCAGACGATCCGCCATGACGGGGCGAAACTCTTCCAGCAGGTCGAGCGCGAGGCTGGGCCGGCCGGGACGATCGCGGTGTAGGAAACCCACCGCCGGATCCAGCCCGACACTCTCCAACGCGGAACGGCAGTCATGCGTCAGCAACGTGTAGAGGAAGGAGAGCAAGGCATTCACTGCGTCCAGTGGCGGCCGGCGGCTGCGGCCCTTAAAGCGCAAGGCAGGCTCCGGCACACGGATGAGGTGATCGAAGACGCCGAAATAGGCCTGCGCCGCCTCTCCTTCCAGGCCACGCAACACATCCAGCTTCTCTTCCAGCAACAAGCGCGCGGAGATGCGCCGCAGGCGCTCCCGGGCGTGCGCCAGGGCGGTCTGATCGGCTTCCGGCATGCCCTCACCGTGATCGCGCAGCGCACGGCCAAGCACCGCGCGTTGGTTATGTACCTTGCCGATCAACAGATTACGGACGACTAGACCACAGCGGGCCGGATCATCGGTACGGCGGTATTGCTCGCGCCGTAGCAGCACGTTGCCAGAAACCGGCCCCTCCATGCGTGCCAGGAACTTGCCGTTGGGCGAGAGGAAGCTGACGCAGATGCCCTGCTCGGCGCAGTAGCCGAGCAGTGGCGGCGACACCATCACCCGCCCCATACACACCATGCTCTCCAGCATGTGAACCGGCAAACGGGCGCGTTCCGCCCCTTCCACCTCCATGACGATGTTGGCGCCATCCTTCTTCAGCCAGGCGCCTTCGGTGGTCACATACAGGGTGTTGAGCTGGCGGCGCATGCCTCAATCCTCGTTCTGCAATTGCCGTTTCAGCCAGACCTCCACGCCACCGGCTTTCGCCAGCAAGCGCGGCTGACAGAGATCGAGCAGGGAGCAGTTGTCGCAGCGCTTCGCGTCATAACTGGCCAGCGGCGTGCCGCCGGAAAGGAACATGGCACGGGTGGCAGCTATCGTTTCCTGCGTCAGGGTGCGCAGCGCTTCATCGAACACCACCACCTCCCGCCGCCGTGGCTGGCCGTAGAACAGGGCGCCTTCCTCCACTGGCACGCCAAACATCGCTTCCAGGCACAGAGCCTGGGCGCAGAGCTGCACTTCATCTGCCCGGTGCGCCTTCGGCCGACCACGTTTGTACTCCACTGGATACGGGCGCTCGCTAGCCGCTTCAACGTGGAACTCCACCACGTCCGCCACCCCGCTGATGCCCAGCTCAACGCTGGATAAGGGCATGGCGGTGACGGTGCGCACACCGTGGCGCCGCTCTATCGCAGGCTTGTCAGCCTTGTCGTGCAGCAAACGTCCTTCCACCGTCTGCCGGTTCTCGGCCCACTGCTGCTCCAGGTGGATGAGCGCGCATTGGCGGGGGCAATAGAGATAGTGCTGGAGGGCGGAGAGGGGGATGAGGTTGTCTTCCATGCTCGTCCCCCGCCTCCACTCAGAGGTACTCGCGCACGCTCACGCCCTGGGGCAGCATCTCGGCATCCACCTTGACCCTGTAGTCGGCGAAGCTGCGCGCCGGGCCGTCATCTTCCTGCTTCGCCCGCGTCACCTTAACGGTATCGAACAGCACATGCGCCGGCGCGTTACCCATGGCGTTGTCGTGCTCGAAGACGATCAGCTTGCGCGCCGCCATCTCGCCGCGCGCGGCGGAACGGTCATGCTCGAACATATTGATGAGGGCACGCCACAGCAGTTGCAGGTCGTCATCGGAGAAGCCAGTACGCTCGGCCAGCTTGGCCGAAACGAAACCATGGGCGCGATACAGGCCGTAGGGCAGGATGTGCTTGCGGCCCATAGTGCGGTTGTCGCCGCTTTGCGCCTCCGCTTCCTTCTCGGTGGTGACCGCCATGCGGGTAATGGAGATTTCAAGCGGCAGCACCGGCTCCACCGAGGTGGCGAAGGCCAGTTGCACCGGCCCCCGCACCTGACCGGCATTGACGCCGGTGGTCATCACCGCGCCGAAGGTGCGCACGTCGAAGAAGTTGGCACACATCCAGGCGGTGATCTCCCGCGCCTTGGCCTCGTCCTTGGGCAGCTTCTTGTCCTCGGGTTTGATCTCCAGCGCGTCGTAGGCCCGCTTGTGCTGGTTGTTGAGCACCGCCTTTTCCTGCATGTAGATGGCGTAACCCGTGCTGCCATCCTTATCCAGGGTCACGAAGTTGCGGATCTTGCGCTTCAAGGCGACGTCGGTCACCAACCCGCAGTTGGTTTCCGGGTCCAGGCGTGGCAGGTTGCCGGCATCCGGGTCGCCGTTCGGGTTGCCGTTGGTGACGTCGAACAGGTAAACAAATTCGTAGCGGTGGGCGATGGCCGTCATCAAAGGGCTCCTTCGGTCTCGGTTTCGGTGTTTTCAGCGGCATCGCCGCTGGCGTCGCGCTTGGCAAAATGGGTGTGGGACTGGTGGTAGTAGCCGATGGCGAAGCGGCCCTGGTCCTCGATCTTCAGGCTGCGCGGAAACTGGTCCGGCAGGCCTTCGACGATGTCGCGGATTTCCTTTTCCAGGTTCACCGCCTGCCCGGGGCGCTCCTTGCGCAGCTTGCCCATGTGGTTCTGGGTGTTGCGCAACAGCACCGGAAAGATGGCGGCCGGTGTCGCCGACGCCGCACCGTAGTAGCGGTCGCGGATGGTGGCGTTGACCTGGCCGCCCAGCGCGCAGCGCTGCACGAACTCCAGCACGGCGAACAAGCGCCCGAGCAGGTAGCCGGGCTGGGTGGATTGCTTGTCTAGACTCACGGGAATCTCCTCGTCGGAAGTACGGATGCCCAGGCGGCGCTCGCGCGTCAGGACACCCTTGCAGATCGCGGCACGCATGCCGGAAAGATTGCCGTCGCTGCGGATGCGCAGCACGGTGTTGGCGAGCAGGCTGCGCGGGTACAGGCCACCGCTGAGGATGGCGCGCATGGTTTCGCCGATGAGGTTGTCGAAGGCATCATCCGCCTTGGGCATCGCCCCCTCGCGGTTGGGCACGGTGGCCAGCAGCAGGCGGTAGACCGTGGGCTCGATGCGCCAGGGCAAGGGCTCGATACGCAGATCCTGCGCATGCTCGGCCAAGCGCCTGGCGAACACCTCCAGCGTATCCACCTGCCAATAGCGCACGGAAAGGCGGGAGGCGTTCGGCGCCAGACCGAGCACATACATGCGGGTGCCGGGCGCAAGGCCGGGGTCCAGCTCGGCCAGCGGTCTGCCCTTGCCCAGGCCATCCAGCACCGTGCGCAGGCGGTTGGCCTCGCTCTCGTCGTCCGGCGGCAGGAGCAGGCTGGAGAGGAAATTCTCCGCCGCCTGGGCATCAGCCTCGCTGCCGGCCGCTTCCGCCCAGAACACCACCGAGGTGTCGCCCACCTGCAGGCGCTGGCGGTTATCGGGACCGCGCCGCAGCAGGTGATTCAGCACCGAGGTGTAGGCGAAGGCGGCTTGCTCGGAAACCGGCGCGTTGTCGCCCTGGTTCTTCCCGTAGGAGGTGAAGGCATCCAGGTTGAAGGACACCAGCGAGGCCCCGGAACTTTGCGCGCCGTTGACGCCCTTGATCGCCGGGTGCAGGCGGGCAATAGGCGCGACCTCACCGCTCACCAGGCAGATCGCACCAGCGGCAGGCGGGGTGCCTTCTCCAGCCTCCTCATCGCCCAATAGCCGGGCACGCAGGGCGTTCGCCGCTTCGCGTTCGTGCATGTGGCGATGCTCATTCCCCAGGCGGAACACCAGGTTGGCATCGCGCATTTCCTCGGGAAACAGCGGCGCCTGGAACTGCTCCGGCGACCAACGCTGCAGAAAGGCCAGCAGGGCTTGCAGCCCTTCGTCCTGCACGCCTGCCAGGGCCGTTTCATGCAGCGCCTTGAAGGCTTCGTGTTCCTTGTCGGCACGCTTGCTGGTGGCGCTGACGCCGAGCACATAGCTGGTCTTGTCCCACAGGAAATTGGACTTGATGCCGACCGTGCGTTTTTCCGGCTGAGGCACATCCAGCACGCGGGGCTGCGGTTTCTTGCCGGTGGTGTCGCGGATGTCATTCACCGCCAGCACCGCACCATTCGGCGCCAGCACGATCTCGTAGCTGATCTTCTCCGGGCTGTAGCCGTAGCCGGCAATGCCTCCGGCGCCGCGCGCCATCAGGCGCTGGTAGTAGCGGACAAGCGCCTGCAGGATCATGCCTTCACCTCCACCGCCTGCCAGGGCGGCACTTCGATCACGCCCTTCTTCATGCAAGCGCGGAAGAAGTGCGGCGTCATGCCATCGGCGAAGTCGATGTCGTGCAGCATCCAGCCGAGATCTTTGTCCAGTTCCACGCCGGCTGCCGGCTCGGGTGGCAAGGCCCCCTCCTCCAGCAGTTCGAAGCTGGCGGGAAACTCGCGCACGCCCAGGCAGGGCGCATGGAAGCACTGGCCCTTGCGCGCGCGGCGGTTGAAGATGTCCAGGTGCTTGCCCACCGAGTCGTCCGGCCCGGCGCGGCCGGTGAGCTGGAAATGGGCTTCGATCAGATAGTGCACATCGCGCAGCACGGTGGCCGCGCGCTGCTGGCGGTCTTCATCCACATAGGTGGCCAGGCCGGCGGTGCTGCCCGCCTTCATCGCCTTCGCCACGCTGGCCGGCGACAACTTGCCGCCAACCTCGTTGCGCCGGATCGATTCGAAGCGGATCGGGTTCAGCACATGGATGCGATCAATGTGCCAGCGTATCGCCGGCTTCCAGTGGATCGCTTCCAGGATGCCGCGTGCGGCCGACGGGGTGATCACGTCGTAACTCACGCGCTCGACCTTCATCTCTGGCCGGGTGAAGCAGGCTCGCTCGCCCCAAATCTCGAGACGTACTCCAAAACTCACTTTGCCCTCCCGCTCAAGTTAAATGACGTGAAAATAATATTGATGCAATTGCCGTAGTCCAGAAAGGCTGTAGGACGCCCTTAGCCAATTACACGTGCTAAGGGCGCCCTTCCATCAAACGCCTTCTGCCAACAGCTCAATATTTCAATCCACACGCCTCAACGAGACGAGACAGGCGCAACACCCTACTACTGCGTTACAGTGCGCCTGCTCCTCCTTAACAAAGTGGAGCAGGCGTCTAGCGCTAGTCTGATGAGGTCATATGGGTTCTAGCCATATATCGGCCCTCCCTGCTAGCTCAAGGCGCTAGCTTTTTCCGCGTGCGAAGCGAGTTGCTCTCAGAAGGCCCCAGTGTTGGCAGACACCGGGGCCTTCGCCTTTTCGCGGATGAGAGTAGCCTTATGTACGGGCTTGGTCAACTCCTCATAAAAATCATCGCCGTCTGACAACAGCTCAATGAACTGACTATTACCAACACAAACTCTCCGCCTTTAGGAAAGCGGGATCGTCCCAACTCAAACCAAAGTCCTTGCTGTAGATATCCATCACCGTCAGCGCCATGAACTGCTCGCCCCAGCGCTCCGGCGCCACCGGCTGGATGGCACCCGACTTCCGCAGGGCTTCGAAGCCCTGACGCGGCAGTTGCACCAGGTAGGACTGCAGGCTGCGGGCGATGCCGCCGCTCTTCTCCACGTAGCGCAAGGCCTTCAGCGCATCGCGGGCGGTGTCGTCGTAGGGCACAATCACCGGCATCTGCACCGAGTCGATCATGCGGAAGCGTGTCGCCAGGGTTTCCAGCGGCAGGCTGTCGAGGCGGCTGCTGCGCAGCAGGCCCAGCAGCCCGCCCCCATCCAGCGCGGACTCGCCCTTCCGCCAGTACAACTCGCGGAAGTAGGCCTCGATGGCCGCCGGGCATAGCGGGTCGGCCGCATGGCTGCGCAATACGGTGGCCGCCGCCTGGGCGAATTGCTTGAGTTCCGGCGGCGGCGCCCAATCGGGGTTGGCGGTGGAGAAGACCAGGACTTCGCTGGCGGCCGCATCCCGCCGCCCTTCCCGGTTGCAGCGGCCGGCGGCCTGGGCGATGGAGTCCAGCCCGGCTTCGGCGCGCAGCACCAGCGGGAAGTCCACATCCACCCCGGCCTCGATCAGGCTGGTCGAGACGAGGCGGCAGGGCCGGCCCGACTTCAGATCGTCCCGCGCCTCGGCCAGCACCTTGCTGCGATGGCTGGCGCACATCAGCGTCGTCAGGTGCCGCGCCCCCGGCAGATCGGCCATGCCCTGGAACACCGCGCGCGCATGGCGGCGGTTGTTCACGATGCACAGAACCTGTTCGTGCGCTCGCATATGGGCGGCGAGCGCTTCATCGTCCAGTTCGCCCACATGCCGTACGCGAACGCGCTCCAGCTTGCGGAACAGTTGGGGCGGCTCGGGAGCAAGCTCCCGCACGCTCTCGAAACCGCCGACAAACTCCGGCGCCTTCAAGGCCGGCTGGGTGGCGGTGCACAACACCACGCTGCTGCGGTAGTTGCGCGCCAGCTCGTCGATGGCAGCCACCGCCGGGCGCAGTAGCTTCAGCGGCAGGGTCTGGGCTTCGTCCAGGACCACCACGCTGCCGGCAATGTTGTGCAGCTTGCGGCACTGGGACGGCCGCGCGGCGAACAGGCTCTCGAAGAACTGGACGGCGGTGGTGACGACGATAGGCGCGTCCCAGTTCTCCATCGCCAGCTTGAGCTTCTCCTGCGACTGGTAGCGCTCGGCGTCGTCACGCGTCGGCGGAGGTTGCACGAAGGCGCTGTGGTGCTCCAGCACCGCGCTTTCCCCAAGATCGCCGAGGGCGCGGCGGAACACCGCCGCGTTCTGCTCGACGATGCTAGTGAAGGGGATGACGAAGATCACCCGCTGCAGACCGTGGCGTATCGCGTGGTCGAGTGCGAACGCGAGCGAAGCCAGCGTCTTGCCACCGCCGGTGGGCACGGTCAGCGAGAACAGGCCGGGGTCGCGCACGGCTTCGCCCCGAACATGCGCAAGGATGTCGACGCGGATTCGATTGACTTCGGAATCAGCGGTAAAGGTGGCGAGATAGGCATCGAGACGCTCCCGCAGCGCCTCCAACCGTGGCGCTTCGAGCGCTCTCAACACGTTTCGGTCATTCGGCTCGCCGGGCTGCGCCACCCCGTCGTAGAAGGCTTCGGTATCCAGGTAGTCGGCATCCACCAGACACGAAAAGAGCATGCGCACCAGAAAAGCCGCCTGGAACATCGGCCCACCGGAACCCGCTTTCTTGAATGGCAGTTCGCCCAGGTTCGCGGGCAGCTGGATTTCCTCTTGCCAGACCGGCAGCAAGGGGGGCAGGCCAACGCCGCGCAGACGCTCCTTCAACGACGTGCGCTCGCCGCTCTCAATGCCGTTGGCCAGGCCGGCATGGTGGCCGGCGATGGCGTAGGCGATCAGGTAACCCAGATCGGGGTACTGCTGCAGCGCCAGCATTGCACCGCGGGTCGCGTGATCCACCCGCACCGCCTCACCAGCAATGCGGCGCTGGAAGTCTTCGG
Organism: Azoarcus sp. DD4; assembly: GCF_006496635.1. Taxonomy (NCBI): domain Bacteria; kingdom Pseudomonadati; phylum Pseudomonadota; class Betaproteobacteria; order Rhodocyclales; family Zoogloeaceae; genus Azoarcus; species Azoarcus sp. DD4. The sequence goes on along the minus strand of NZ_CP022958.1, from coordinate 456,991 downwards.
TGTATTTGCCGATGTCGTGCAACAGACCGGCAGGCGCAGCAAGTCCGGCGGCATTGAAAATCGATGCAAACCGTGCCGCCATCGCGGCGACGTTCTGCAGATGGTGGGCAAGCGGTTGCCAGTCCGACCGATCTGCCAGGGCGGTCGAATGCGCAAAGAAACGGCTGATCGCCAGGGTCAATTCTTCCATGCCGCCCTCATCTGGTATCGCGAACAGCATAGATGCAGCGCATCGTCATTTCCGTGATGGATGACGCGACGAGAGGAAGGGGCTGGATTCCGGTGAATCAACTCGGACTGTCCAAGGAGGCGCCTTGCATCGCAAATGCCCTGTTACGACCAACCTCCTCAGCGTTTGGGTGGCATCGGCCCGTAGATGGCCAACAGCACCACGGCGACGATGGAAAGCACTAATCCCAAAGGGCCGAAAGCGGCGTGAACGATGCTGCCAATTGCGAGCAGGGCGAAGAGGAAAAACAGGAGTTCGATCAGCTTAAGCATGGGGTCATGAGTCTCTTACCATCCACACACCCAATCCAATGACAGCACCGGCACCGTGGGGGACGCGGGAAGGTTCAATTCACGCACCCGCAACGTCAAGAACCGAACGCGTCGAGGAGGCGCATCAAGGCCGCCAGCGTGACGTTCCCGACCTGCGTAGGAGTGCCATCACGGACACAACCGAAATCCGTCAGTCGGTATCCTCCCTCACGTCCATAGGGATCAGCCGATCCGCGTGTGTGTGCCGAAACGACCGCCGCAACATCGACGAAGTTCACCTGAGAGTCTTCAGTTGCAGCGGACGCCCATAGACATCCAACAGATCCAACACAGCTTCTGATAACTGCAGACGAACAACACCTGGTAGCTGAATAGCAGGCGCGTTCGGATCACTCAAATAAAACCAGTAGTGCCACTCCGCCTCGCTCTCCGGCTCCGCGTAACTGAGTTCGAACCCACCCCGCAGCCCCGCCCGCCGGCGCGCGAGCACCGCCAGCGAGTGATTGCCTTCGCTGCACCAATCCAGACTCCAACACTCCAGATGAGGCGAATGCCCCGTAATGCCGGCAACACGCTCCACGATCTTTACCGCCAGGGCGAGATTCATCCGGCGCCTCCTTTCTGCGCTTGAGCCGCCTGGCCCCACTCGGAGTCACGAGCGCGCGCCACCCCGTCCATCAGTCCGCCACCTCCACCATGCAGTCCGCGGTAAGCCGGGCGAGATTGATGAAGCGGTGCCGGCCGAAATGGATGACCGGCAGATGCCCCTTCTCGCACAGCCCCCGCACAACGCCTTCATCAACGCCGACCTGCTGCGCGAAGAAGCGCCAGTGCATGACGGGGACCGGGTAAAGCTGGAGCAGCTTGATGGAATCGGACATGTCGACCACTATTGACCACTGTTGACCACTATCTAGCCAAATGAACAATTTTTGTTCGTTTGAGCAATTTTTGCTCATGAACAAATTTTGTTCAAATGAACATTTCTTATGATTTATGAGCGTTTGATAAAGATCATCAATGCTCGCTTGCCGCGGCATGGTGCATTCGCTTTGCTTGAAGAAAAGACAGGCATCAGCGCGCGCGCATGGGCGCACGTGTGGCATGGACGAACGAAGCCAAGCGCGGATCATCTGGAACAGATCTGCCTGCTGTACCCCGAATACACACTGTGGCTGATGACCGGGCGCACCTCCCCGGAAGCGGAACAGACCAGCCCCGACCTGGAACAACTGGAAGAACTGAAGAAGACAGTCGGTCCCTGAGCCTTGAGTTCTGCTCCCTACCCGACCGCTACCCCACCCATGACCCCCAACCCCTGGCGCCCGCCCGCCCTCTCCCGCCGCTTCGTCCCCGTCTGGCAGCGCAACTTCCTGGTCTGGCGCAAGCTGGCCCTGCCCTCCGTACTGGGCAACCTGGCCGATCCGGTGATCTATCTCTTCGGCCTCGGCTTCGGCATCGGCCTGCTGGTGCCGGAGGTGGGCGGGGTGTCCTACATCAGCTTCCTCGCCGCCGGCATGGTGTGCTATTCGACGATGAACAGCGCCACCTTCGAGGTGCTGTATTCCAGCTTTTCGCGCATGCATGTGCAGCGCACCTGGGATGCCATCCTCAACGCGCCGGTGGCGCTGGATGATGTGGTGTTCGCCGAGCTGGTGTGGGCGGCGTCGAAGGCGCTGCTGTCGGGCGCGGCCATCCTGCTGGTGACGACGGTATTCGGGCTGGTGGAGGTGCGCTATGCGCTGTGGGTGCTGCCGCTGATCTTCCTGGTGGGGCTGACCTTCGCCGCGCTCGGGCTGATCATGACCGCGCTGGCGCCGAGCTACGACTTCTTCATGTACTACTTCACCCTGTTCGTCACGCCGATGATGCTGGTGTCGGGGGTGTTCTTTCCCACCGACCAGCTGCCGCCGCTGCTGCATGCGGTGACGCGCGCGCTGCCGCTCACCCACGCGGTGGAGGTCGCCCGCCCGCTGCTGCTCGGCCGCGTGCCGCAGGATGTGGTGGTCCATCTCGGCGTGCTCGCAGGCTATGCGGTGGCGGCTTTCTGGGTGGCGCTGGCACTGACCCGCAAGCGCCTGCTGAAGTAGGGAAGCCGGCCCGGCGATGGTCCGATGGGACCATCCCGTGGTCATCACGATGCAAATCGGGCGCACTAGCCTCCGGTGGTTTCGGACCGATACCCGGTCCGCCAACCCACCGGAGTAACCATGCCTGCTTCATACAACAAGATCGCCCTGGCGCTCGCCCTCGCCGCCGCTGCGGCATCCGCCCAGGCCGACACCAACACCCTGGTCGGCTGGGCGATGCTGCCCGCCGCCACCTTCGCCGACGGCCCCACCTCCGGCCAGTTCACCGGCGCCAACCCCTATGGCAGCAACCTTCCGCCCTACTTCGGCCAGCAGCCGGTGCAGGGCTTTTCCGGGGTGCTGCGCGGTGCCGGCCGCAGCCTGCGCGTGATCGCCGACAACGGTTTCGGCGCGCAGGGCAACTCCGCCGACGCGCTGCTGCGCGCCTACGCGGTGCTGCCCGATTTCAAGACCGCCCGCGGCGGCAGCGGCACCGTGTCGGCGGCCGACTGGAAGACGGGCACGCCGCTCTCCGCTTTCGACGAGGCCAGCCGCATCACCCTGCACGACCCGGACAACCTGCTCGGCACCCGCATCCAGGCCGACTACGCGCACTACTACAACAACGCCGCCAACCCCGAGGTCGATCCGGCGATCAAGGCCGGGCGCCTGCTGACCGGCGCCGATTTCGACATCGAATCGGTGCGCGAGGACAAGTTCGGCAAGCTGTGGTTCGGCGACGAGTTCGGCCCCTACCTGATCCAGACCGATGCCGACGGCAAGGTGCTGCGCCGCGAGACCGCGCTGCCCGGCGTGTTCGCGCCGCAGCACCCGGCGGTGACGGGCGGCAGCGTCGCCGCCAACCTCGGCAGCTCCGGCGGCTTCGAGGGCATGGCGATCAACAAGCGCGGCGACAAGCTCTACACCCTGCTGGAAAAGACGGTGAGCGGCGACGCCGCCAAGACCCTGCGCATCAACGAGTTCGACATCCGCAAGGGCGCCTACACCGGCATCGACTACCGCTACCGGCTGGAGGCGGACGGCACCGCCATCGGCGACATGACCGCCATCGACGATCACCGCTTCATCGTGATCGAGCGCAACGGCTGCACCGCCACCAGCGGCTGCACGCCGTTCAAGAAGCTCTTCATCGCCGACATCGCGGGCGTGGCCGACGGCGGCGAGGCGGTCAAGACCGAGCTGGTGGACCTGATGAACATCGCCGATCCGCACGACCTCAACGGCGACGGCAACACCCGTTTCAGCTTCCCCTACGTCACCATCGAAGACGTGCTCGTCCTCGACGCCAACACCCTGGTGGTGATCAACGACAACAACTTCCCCTACGGCGGCGGCCGCGAGCTGGCCTCGGACAACACCGAGTTCCTCAAGATCCACCTCGCCAACCCGATCCGCAATCCGCAGCCGACGGATTGCTGCGCGCCGGCGCAGTAAGCCGCGCGGCCGGCGTCGCCCCGCGGCGGCGCCGGCTCAATCGCACTGCGGTTCCGGGATGTCCTTGCAGTAGCGGAAGGCCTCGGGCTTGACGCTGCCATTCACGTTGCGGAAAGGCGCGAAGCACTCCTGGCTCTGATGGTAGCGGCGCATCTGCGCGGCGCAGCTGTCGTCCCGCTCCGCCGGGCGGGCCTCCGCTGCCGGCGCGGCGATCACCCCGGCTTCGCCTGCCGGCGCTTTCAAGGTGGCGCGCTGTTTTTCCAGCCGCTCGATGGCTTCCTGGCGTTGCGCTTCCGGGAGTTCGGGCACCTGCAGCTCGCGCCTTTCGGCTGCCGGCGCGCTGGGCGAAGGCCGGTCGCCGTAGTGCACGCGGCCCTGCTCGTCGGTCCATTTGTAGATGTCGGCTTGGGCGGCCGTGGCGGCCAGCGCCAGCGCGCCGGCGAGAAGCAAGTGTGCGATCTGCATGGGTGTCTCCGATACGGCGGCTGCGCGTGCGCTCAGCGGTAGCGCGCCTCCATCAGGTCGATCTGGCGCACCAGCTTGCGCGAGATCTCGTCCGAGATCGCGTAGTCGCGCGCCAGCCGGAAAATGGCCTCGCGCTCGGCCTGCAGCGCCGCCAGCCGCAGCGCCACCTCGGCGCGGTCGGCCTGGCGCAGGCGTTCGGCGTCCACGCCGCCGGGCATCGCGCTGTCGGCCAGGCGGTGCTGGTAATTCGACATGACCCGTAGCGCCGCGTTCGTGTACAGATCGGCCTCGGCCGCGCTCGCGTCCGACAGGGCATGGCGGGCCTGCTCGATGGCGGCGATGGCGGCGGTGGCCGCTTCGCGTCGGGCGAGGTCTTCCTCGCGCCGTTCGGCCGGTTCGTCCGGCAGTTCCAGCCCGCGCAGCAGGCGCGGCAGGCCGACGCTGGCGAGCAGCAGCGAAACCAGGATCACCGCGGCAGCGAGGAAGATCACCAGATCGCGCGCCGGAAACTCGCGGCCGTCGGGCAGCAGCAGCGGCAGCGTGAGCACGCCGGCCAGGGTGATGGCGCCGCGCACGCCGGCCAGCGACACCGCGGCCACGATGCGCCAGTCCGGCCGGTGCAGCGGCTCGCCCGGTTCGCGCGCCTTGAACAGGCTGATGCGCAGCGACACCCACACCCAGGCGAAGCGCAGCAGCGCAAGGATGACGCTGATCGCCAGCGCATACACCAGCAGCCACCAGCGCGACAGGTGGCCGGTGTCTTCCACCGAAGCCGCCGCCCGCGCCAGGATGCCGGGCAGCTGCTCGCCCAGCAGCACGAACATGATGCCGTTGAGCGAAAACTGCACCGTGTCCCACACTGCCGCGCGCTGCACCCGGGTGGTGGCGAGCGCCCGGCCGCTGAGTTCCACATAGCTCATGGTGACGCCGGCGGCGACCGCCGCGAGGATGCCGGACGCATCCAGATGCTCGGCGATCAGGTAGGCGCCGAAGGGCGTGAGCAGGTTGATGAGGATGGGCGAACCGGCCTCCTCGCCCAGATGGCGCGACAGCCAGCGCTGCGCCAGGGCCACCGCCCAGGTCGCGCCGGCGCCGACCGCCAGCCCGACCAGCGCCACCCACAGGAAGGTGAGCGAAGCGCTGGCCAGCGAGAAGCTGCCGGTCATCGCCGCCGCCACCGCAAAGCGGAAGCACACCAGGCCGGAGGCGTCGTTCAGCAGCGATTCGCCTTCCAGGATGTGCATCAACCGCTTGGGGATGGGCGCGCGCGCCGCGATCGACGACACCGCCACCGGATCGGTGGGCGACACGATGGCGGCCAGCGCAAAGGCCACCGCCAGCGGCATCGCGGGAATCAGCCAGTGGATGAGGAAGCCGGCGCCGACCACGGTGAACACCACCAGTCCGAAGGCCAGCTCCAGGATGGTCGCCTTGTCGCGGAACAGCCCGACCTTGGGGATGCGCCAGCCGTCGAGAAAGAGCAGCGGCGGCAGGAAGAGCAGGAAGAAGATCTCCGGGTCCAGCCGCACGCCGTGGCCGAACACCCCCGCGATCACCGCGCCGAGGGCGATCTGCACCACCGGCAGGGGCAGCGACACCGGCACCACGCGCACCAGGTAGCCGCTGGCCACCACCGCCAGCAGCATCGCCAGCACCACCTCGATCGAATGCATATGCGTCGGGAATTTCCTTGAGTAGCCGCCAGTTTACCGCGCGGCTCGCAGCGATGCCGCGCAGGCGTGCGCGCCCGGACGACTTGCGAAAGTCGGGCTACCGCCCGCCGGGGTGGACTGGATAGAATTACAGGCATGAACAGTCCCGCGCCCCTGCCCGCCGCCGCCCCGGCCTACCTCGAACGTCTCAACCCCGCGCAGCGCGAGGCGGTGGAATACGGCGTGCGCGGCGGCAAGGGCAGCGGCGAAATCCCCGGCCCGCTGCTGGTGATCGCCGGCGCCGGCTCGGGCAAGACCAACACCCTGGCGCACCGCGTCGCCCACCTGATCGCCCACGGCGCCGACCCGGCTCGCATCCTGCTGCTCACCTTCTCGCGCCGCGCCGCCGACGAAATGGGCCGGCGGGTGCAGCGCATCCTCGGCCAGCTGGCGGTCGACACGCCCTGGCTGGCGCAGGCCACGCTGCAGTGGTCGGGCACCTTCCACGGCATCGGCGCGCGCCTGCTGCGCGAATACGCCGGCCGCATCGGCCTGGACCCGGCCTTCACCATCCACGATCGCGAGGATTCCGCCGACCTGATGAACCTCGCGCGCCACGAGGCCGGGCTGCCGACGCGCAACAAGCGTTTTCCGCTCAAGGGCACCTGCCTCGCCATCTACTCGGCGGCGGTGAACACCCGCGCGCCGCTGGCCGAGGTGCTGCAGACCACCTTCCCGTGGTGCGCCGAATGGGAGGCCGAGCTGAAGACGCTGTTCCGCGCCTACGTCGAGGCCAAGCAGGCCCAGCAGGTGCTCGACTACGACGACCTGCTGCTGTACTGGGCGCACATGGTGGCCGAGCCGGCGCTGGCGGAGGAAATCGGCGGCCTCTTCCGCCACGTGCTGGTCGACGAATACCAGGACACCAACCACCTGCAGGCCGAGATCCTGCTGGCTATGAAGCCGGACGGCCGCGGCCTCACCGTGGTGGGCGACGATGCGCAGTCCATCTACGCCTTTCGCGGCGCGACGGTGCGCAACATCCTGGATTTCCCCGGCCGCTTCGAACCGCCGGCGCACCGGGTGACGCTGGAGCAGAACTACCGCTCGACGCGGCCGATTCTGGACGCCGCCAATGCCGTGATCGCGCAGGCGAGCGAGCGCTACAGCAAGGATCTGTGGTCGCTGCGCGAATCCACCGCACGGCCGCAGCTGGTGTCGGTGCGCGACGACGCCGACCAGTCCGCCTTCGTGGTGGAACGGGTGCTTGCGCGCCGCGAGCAGGGCATCAAGCTCAAGCAGCAGGCGGTGCTGTTCCGCGCCGCCAGCCACAGCGCCCGGCTGGAGATGGAGCTGACCCGCCGCAACATCCCCTTCGTGAAATTCGGCGGGCTCAAGTTCCTCGAGGCCGCGCACGTGAAGGACATGCTGGCGCTGCTGCGCTGGGTGGAAAACCTGCGCGACCGCGTCTCCGGCTTCCGGGTGGTGCAGCTGATGGCCGGCATAGGCCCCAAGACCGCCGGCAAGGTGCTGGACCACGTGGTAGCGGCGCCCGAGGGCTGCGAGCTGCTCGCCGAGCAGCCGGTGCCGGAAGCGGCGCAGGCGGACTGGCGCGAGTTCGCCACGCTGGTCGAACACCTGCGCCGGCCCGACGCGCCCTGGCCGGCCAGCTTCGAACTCGCCTGCCGCTGGTACGAGGGCCAGATGCCCCGCCTCTACGACGACGCGGCGGTGCGCCAGGGCGACATCCAGCAGCTCGGCCGCATCGCCGCCACCTACCCGAGCCGGCAGCGCTTTCTCACCGAACTCACGCTCGATCCTCCCAGCGCCACCAGCGACGAGGCCGGCGTGCCGCTGCTCGACGAGGACTACCTGATCCTGTCGACCATGCATTCGGCCAAGGGCCAGGAGTGGAACGCGGTGAGCGTGCTCAACGTGGTGGACGGTTGCGTGCCGTCCGACATCGCCACCCGCAGCAGCGGCGAGATAGAGGAAGAGCGCCGCCTGCTCTACGTGGCGATGACGCGCGCCAGGGACCACCTGGAACTGCTGGTGCCGCAGCGCTTCTACGTGACGCAGCAGCAGGGCATGGGCGACCGCCACGTGTATGCCGGCCGCAGCCGCTTCATCCCCAACCGCCTGCTGCCGCAGTTCGAGCAGGTGTCGTGGCCGGAGCCGCCGCCGGAATTCCGCGGTACGCCGCAGTCGCGCCAGGCGGCGCTGGATCTCGCCGCGAAGATGCGCGGCATGTGGGATTGAGCCACGCGCCGGCCTGGGCCGGCGCGCAAGCCGGGCTTAGTGCTTCTTGCTGCGCTTGCCCTTGAGCACCGGCGGCAGGGCGTCGAACAGGGCGGCCAGTTCGTCCGGTCCGCGCTCGTCGAGTGCCGCCAGACCCGCGCGCAACACTTCCGACTTGCTCACCAGGCGGCCAGCCTTGCCGAGCTGCTCGCGCAGCGCCTTGATGCGCCGGTGCTCGCTCGCCGGGAAGGAGAAGGAATCGCGGACGACCTTCTCGGTCTTCTCCACCTTCTCCACCTTCTCGACCTTTTCGGCTTTCTCGGCCTTCACCGCCTTGGCGGCCTTCGCCACTTTCGGCGCCTTGTCCTTCTTGACCGATTCGGGCGCCGGCGCCGCCACTTCCCCGACCACAGCCTTGGTCACGGTCTTCGTCACCGCCGCTTTGGCCTTGGCCGGCGCTGCCGGCTTTTTCTTGGCCACGGCGACAGGCGCCGCCTTGGGCTTGACCGTGGCCACCGGGGCTACAGCCACCTCGGCAGCCTTCACTTCTGCAACCTTCACTTCCGCGATCACGGGCGCGGCCGCCTTCGGCTTGACCGCCTTGGGCTTTGCGGCGGCCTTGCTTGCTGCAGCCTTAGCCGGCTTCTTCACTGCGGCGGGAGCCGGCTCGGCGGCAACAGCTTCGACGGCGACCGGCGCGGCGGCCGGCGCCGCAGCATCGGCCACCGGCAGGCGTTCGGTCAGGGCAGCGTCTTCCTGCTTCAGTGCGGCGCGCAGGGCGGATTGGGTCTTGTTGCGAGTGGTCATGTTTTATTCCCCGAATTGATTGAGAACGGCGGATACGAGCCGGTCGACCTCTTCCTGCGCGGGCAGCGCGGCGCGGCCGAGTTCATAGACGGAAGCGCCCTGCACCGCGCTCTGCGCGTAGGCACTGCGTTGCGAGAGCGCGGCCGCCAGCACCGGCAGTTCGAAGTCCTGCAGCACTTCGAGCACGTCGCCGGCCAGCGCGGTACGCATCACGCGGTTGGGCAGCAGCGCGGCACGCAGCGCGCTTTGCGCGCCCATGCGGGCGAGGATCAGCTTTTCCATGCCGCGCGTCGCCCACAGGTCGGTCGGGCTCGGCACCACCGGCACCAGGGCCAGATCGCACAACTCCAGCGCACTGGCGGTATGAAGGTGCTCGATCGACGGCGGACAATCGAGCACGACAAAATCGACGCGATTCGCGGCGGCCTGCAGGCTGCGCCGCATCTCGTCGGCGCTGCCGCGCAAGCGCATGACCGCGGCCGGGAACGGCACGCCTTCAGCCGCGGCATCGGCCCAGCGCAAGGCGCTTTCCTGCGGGTCGAGATCCGCCACCGCCACCTGGTAGCCCGCCAGGGACAGCCCCGCCGCCAGCTGCATTGCCACCGTTGTCTTCCCCGACCCGCCCTTCTGCGAGAGCAAGGCTATGATCCTCGTGCAACCCATTTTTATAGAGTAATAAGGTAATAACTTATTATTGCACTGGAGAACCCGGGCAACAAGTCGACCGCGGACGGCCGCAAGCCGGTGCGCGGAAGCTACGAATCAACACATGCGCATGCGATCATGACGCCCCCAACCCGACGACATACGACCATGACCACCTCGCCCATCGATCTCGACGCCTATCTCCAGCGCATCGGCCGGCCCGCCGTGCCGCTGCAGGCCAGCCTCGGCACGCTCGAAACGCTGATCGCGCACCATGTGAACGCCATCCCCTTCGAGAATCTCTCGCCGCTGCTGGGCGAAGGGGTGGATATCTCGCCCGCCGGCGTGCAGGCCAAGCTGGTCGGCGCCGGTCGCGGCGGCTACTGCTTCGAACACAGCCGGCTGTTCGCCGAGGTGCTGCGCGCACTCGGCTTTACCGTGCACGAGCTGGCCGCCCGCGTGGTGTGGAACCAGCCGCCGGGCACGATCACGCCGCGCCAGCACATGCTGCTGGAAGTGGAAACGGAAGACGGCCCGCGCCTGGCCGATGTCGGCTTCGGCGGCTTGACCCTGACCAGCACGCTGCGCCTGGTGGCCGACGTGGAACAGGCCACCCCGCACGAACCCTTCCGCCTGCTGCACGACAACGGCGACTGGCAGATGGAGGCCCGCCTCGGCGAGGCCTGGAAGCCGCTCTACCGCTTCGACCGCGTCCGCCAGCACGCCTGCGACTACGTCGCGCCCAACTACTTCCTGTCCACTCACCCGGAATCGGTGTTCACCGGCAACCTGATGCTGGCGCGCGCCGGTCTCGGCCAACGCTGGACGCTGTTCAACCGCGACTATGCCGAGTACCACGCCGACGGCCGCATCCAGCGGCGCACGCTAGTCAGCGCGAGCGAACTCGCCGACGTGCTGCAGGCCAGCTTCCTGCTGCCGCCGGCCATCTGCAGCGCCGCGCAGCCGCGGCTGGCGCGCCTGTTCGAAGCCTGAACCGGCGCCGCCGGCTTACTTCTGCTTGAAGCCGTCGTGGCAGCTCTTGCAGCTGCCATAGACCTTGTCGTAGGCCGCCTTGGCCTGCACCGGGTCGCGCGTCTGCGCGGCGGCCATCAGCGCATCGGTGGCCGCGAAGAAGCCCTGGCGCTCGCGCTCGAAAGCCGCGGCATCGCTCCACACCGCCGCCTTGGCCTTGGTCGGCGGGTAGTTGGTATCGGCGCCGAAATGGCCCCAGGGCGCCTCGCGCTTGGCCACCAGCTCGCCGGCCAGCGAGGCGAACTTGTCCGCCTGGTACTTGCCGTCGCGCAGCATCACCCCCATCGGCTCGAACACCCGCAGGATGGCCTTGAACGCATCCTGGCGATGCTTCACCGGCTGCCCCGGCCGCGTGTCCTCCACCGCACCGCCACAGGCAGCAAGGGACAGGGCGATGAAAAGGGCGGAAACGATATGACGCGACATGGGAGACATCCAGTTGGGTTGGGTTGACTGACGGCGGCGGATTATAGGGCCGCCGAAGGTCCGAAAGTTCCCGCACCGGCGCCCCTCCGGGGGCACGCCATCGCGCCGAACAAGACCGGCAACATCGCTTCCATTACCATCGGTGCTCCGCGACGCTTCCCGCGCTTTCCCCGACCGCACCGATGAACGCTCCCGACCAGAACCTCGAACCCGACAGCGACGTCTACAAGACCCTGCTCGAATCCACCAGGGCCATCCCCTGGCGGATCGACTGGAAGACCATGCAGTTCACCTACATCGGCCCGCAGATCGAGGCGCTGCTCGGGTGGGCGCCGGATAGCTGGGTGAGCGTGGAGGACTGGGCTTCGCGCATGCACCCGGACGACAGGGACAAGGTGGTCAATTTCTGCGTGTCGCAGTCGCAGGCCGGCACCGACCACGAGGCCGACTACCGCGCACTCACCAAGGACGGCGGCTATGTGTGGATACGCGACGTGGTGCACGTGGTGCGCAAGGAAGGCGAGGTCGAAGCGCTGATCGGCTTCATGTTCGACATCAGCCAGCGCAAGGCCACCGAGGAGAAGCTGCTGCAGCTGCAGAAGGAGCTGGAGGAGCTCTCCTACAAGGACGGCCTCACCGGCGTCGCCAACCGGCGGATGTTCGATTCGGTGATGGAAATGGAATGGACCAACGCCCGCCGCGGGCGCCAGCCGCTGTCGCTGATCCTGCTCGACGTCGATTACTTCAAGGAATACAACGACCGCTACGGCCACCTGCAGGGCGACGACTGCCTGCGCCAGGTCGCGCAGACGCTGGGCAAGGTGGCAACGCGGGCGCGCGACTTCGTGGCCCGCTTCGGCGGCGAGGAGTTCGTGCTGGTGCTGCCGGAAACCGATGCCAGGGCGGCGGCGCTGCTCGCCGAGCGCTGCCACAAGGCAATCGAGCAACTGGCGATCCCGCACGAGCGCTCGGCGATCTGCGAGCGACTGACCGTGAGCCTGGGGGTGGGCACCCTGGTGCCGGGTGCGGACGACGACGTCCAGCGCTTCCTCAACCGGGTGGACGGCCTGCTCTACAGCGCCAAGCGCAGCGGCCGCAACCGCTCGGCCTTCGAGGGATGAAGCGTTTGCTGCGGCGGGCGGTGCTGGGCCTGCTGCCCGCCGCCGTCGGCTGCGGCGAGTTCACCGACCCCGCCACCCGGCTGGCCTACGAACTGGAGGCCGGCGCGCAGCGGCTGGGCGACGTACCCGGCGCCACCCTGCAGCTGCAGCACCGCACGCCGTCGAAGGCGGGGGAATGCAGCGGCCCCTACAGCGTGCAGCTCGACAAGGTGGGCGCGCTCATCGTGTGGTGCAAGGACGCCGCCGGCGCGACGGTATCCAGCCACAGCACCTCGTACCACGCGCGCCACGTCGATACGCCCCAGACCTGGCTGCTGGACAAAGCGGCTGGATCGCCGCTGCTGATCGAGCTGGAAAGACGCGGCGACCGTGCCGCGATCCGCCGCGTCGACTAGGCTGCGGCGCCCCGGCCGGGCCGATGGTCCGCTGCCCCGTAGCAGCCGGCGGCGATGATGCGTAAGTGGTCGAATATGCCGACGTAGAAGTCTGCGGCGGCTGCCGCATGGTCGTCGAAGCACAGCCGGGGAATGATCTTCTGTGCGAACTTCGCCGGCTGTCTGCTATCGAACTTTTCTTGGGCAGCACGCCACCGTCTGCAGATCGATGACCGCGTGACACGGAAATGTCACGGCTCATCACCTACTCTTCATAGCAGACGGCTGCGCCGCCCAGGCGAAGCTGCAACCGGCAACAGACCGACCAGAAAGGAGACCACACCATGCAAGCACAGCACACCCATAGCGGCATCCTGTACAGCGCAGGTTGCGAGTTCTTTCCCCCCGTGGACGAAGCCGGCGTAGCCGAAACCCCATGGGACATGCAGCTGAAGGCGGCACTCGACTGGCAGGAGGCGGGCGCCAACAGCGACGGCACCTCATGCCAATGGGAAGATCCACCACGCCTCTGGCACGTGGGCCAGGCCAAGCTCAGCATGCAGACCGTGGTGCGGGTGAACACCCTCAACGTTGCCCTGCGAGAGCGCCTGCTGCAGATCACCAGCGAGATGTCCAACATCGCCATCGCCGAGATGGGCCTGCGCAAGGGCGAACCGGCGGAGGGCGCGGGCGAAGCCGCGGCGAAGCCGTCCTCCACCCCCGAAGTGCTGGATGAAGCCAACGCGCTCAAGCTGATGGCGCTGACCCGCGCCTGGTTCGAGGTGATGGCGATGGCCCAGGCCAGCATGAGCACGCTGACCGGCTACTCGCCGCGCGCCACCGGCGACGCCAGCGGCATGCAGACGCCCTACGCCGCCAGCCCGCTGGTGGAACGGCGCCAGCGCGTGATGCACATCGACTTCGCCGACCGGCGCAAGGCCGGCTGAGGACGGAGCCGATCCGGCGGGGCGGCCGGCAGCCTCAGCGCCGCCCCAGCCCGGTGAAGCCGATGGGATTGCCGGCGTCGTCCGTCACCGAGGACAAACCGCGGAAGGCCTTGGCCTGCACGCTGTCGGGCAGGCGGACGAAGTGGCTGGTCTTCACCAGTTCGTCGCCGTGCATGAAGGCCCAAGTGAAGAACTCGACCGCGCGCCGCACGCCGGGCGCGCTGCTGCGGCGGGGAAGGACGATGAAGGTGCCCATGGTGATGGGCCAGCTCCGGCTGCCGACCTGATCGGTCAGGGTGGCCGAGAAGTCGCCGCTACGCGGCCACGGGCTGGCTGCCAGCGCCGCAGCGAAGCTGTCGATGTTCGCGCTCACGAAGGCGCCGTCGCGGTTGCGCAGCGCGACCGCGGTGAGCGCGTGGCGCACCACGTAGTTGTAATCCACGTAAGCGATTGCGCCCGGCGTGCGCGACACCGCGTCGACCACGCCGCCGCTGCCCTTCACCGCCGTCACCTCGCCTTTCCAGTCGAAGCGGGTGGCGACACCGAAGTCCGCCCGCCAGCGCGGACTGGCCTTGGCCAGATAGTCGGCGAAGTTCCAGGTGGTGCCGGAGCCGTCGCTGCGCACGATCCGCTGGATCGCAAGATCGGGCAGCTTGAGGCCGGGATTGAGGCTGCGGATCGCGGCGTCGTTCCAGCGCCGGATATGGCCGGCGAAGATGTCCGCCAGGGTGGTGCCGTCCAGGCGCAGGGCACCGCCCGCCACGCCCGGCAGGTTCACCACCGGCACCGCGCCGGTGACCGCGGTCGGCACCACCACCATGTCGCGGCCCTGCAAGGCGTCGGCAGCCGGCACCAGGTCGGAAGCGCCGAAATCCGCCTCGCCGGCCAGCACCTTCTTGATGCCGGCCCCGGAGCCGGCCGCATCGTATTCGAGGCGCACGCCACGCTCGGCAGCATAGGCCTGCGCCCAGGTCGCGTAGACGGGCTGCGCGGCGGACGAACCCGCGCCGCGCAGGAGCGCGGCCTCGTCCGCACGGGCGGCGAAGCTACACGCGAAACCGAGGCTCAACAGCAGAAACAGGCGACGCATGAGTGGACGGCCCGGGCAAAAAAACGGGCCGCGATCATCCCACGCCGAGGTTACAGAAATATGCCGCCCGAACTCAGCGCTGGCTTTCCTCCGCTTCGCGCAGGCCCATCCGGTCCAGCGCCGCCGCCAGATGGGCCACGCTGCGGTCCACGTTGTGCAGCTTTTCCAGGCCGAACAGGCCGACGCGGAAGGTGGAGAAATCGGCCGGCTCGTCGCACTGCAGCGGCACACCGGCAGCGGTCTGCAGCCCGAGCGCGAGGAATTTGCGGCTGCTCTGGACCTCCGGGTCGCGGGTGTAGCTGACCACCACGCCCGGCGCCTGATAGCCCGCCGCGGCGACGCTGCGGATGCCGCGGCGCTCGAACAGCTCGCGCACCTTGCGGCCGAGTTCGAGCTGCTCCGCGCGCACCCTGTCGAAGCCGTAGGCGCGGGTTTCCGCCATCGCCTCGCGCAGCCGCAGCAGCGCATCGGTGGGCATGGTGGCGTGGTAGGCGTGGCCGCCGTTCTCGTAGGCCTCCATGATCTGCAGCCACTTCTTGAGGTCGCAGGCGAAGCTGGTGCTGGTGGTGGCGTCGATGGCGGCACGGGCGCGCCCGGACAGCATCACCATCGCGCAGGCCGGCGAGCTGCTCCAGCCCTTCTGCGGCGCGCTCACCAGCACGTCGACGCCGGTCGCTTCCATATCCACCCAGATTGCGCCGGAGGCGATGCAGTCGAGCACGAAGAGGCCGCCGACCTCGTGGGTGGCCTCGGCCACCGCGCGCAGGTAGTCGTCGGGCAGGATCATGCCGGCGGCGGTTTCCACATGCGGCGCGAACACCACGTCCGGGCGCTGGCGGCGGATCGCCGCCACCACTTCCTCCACCGGGCAGGGAATCCACGGCGCCTCGGGTGCGTCTGCCACCCGGCGCGCCTTCAGCACCACCGATTCGGCGGGGATCGCGCCCATCTCGAAGATCTGCGTCCAGCGGTAGCTGAACCAGCCGTTGCGGATCACCAGGGTCTTCTTCCCGGTGGCGAACTGGCGCGCCACCGCCTCCATGCCGAAGGTGCCGCTGCCGGGCACCAGCACCGCCGAGCGGGCGTGATAGACCTCCTTGAGGATGGAGGAGATGTCCTTCATCACCCCCTGGAAGCGCTTGGACATGTGGTTGAGGGCGCGGTCGGTATAGACGACGGAAAATTCCAGCAGGCCGTCGGGATCGATGTCGGGCAGCAGTCCGGGCATGGTGTCTCCTGATTGTTCTCGGGTGCGATGCCTGCAGGCCGGCGCCTGCGGATGGGTGCATTCAGCTTAGCATGCCGGCCACGCGCCACGTTCCATCCCGGCGGCATCGCAACGCCGGCTGCGATGGCCGCGTTTCGGGCGACAATCCGCCCACTCCTGCCCCCGTCGGACACCGCACAGATGGACGCTCCCGGAAAACTGCCGCCACTCCCCGCCCTGCGCACCTTCGAAGCCGCCGCCCGCCTGCTCAGCTACAGCCGCGCCGCAGACGAGCTGCATGTGACCCACGGCGCGGTCAGCCACCAGATCCGCGCGCTGGAGGAACAGCTTGGTCTCGCGCTCTTCGCCCGTCAGGGCCGGACCATGACGCTGACGCCGGCCGGCGCCGAGCTGCTGCACGCCACCAACGCCGCGCTGCGCCAGATCGCCGACGCGCTGGCGGCGATCCGGCGCCAGCGCAATCCCAACCGGCTGTCGGTGAGCGTGATGCCCTCCTTTGCCGGGCGCTGGCTGGCGCCGCGGCTGGCCGCCTTTCTCGACGCCAACCCCGGTTGCGAACTCAACGTGCTGTCGTCGGACGCGATTACCGACTTCGCCCGCGACGGCACCGACCTCGCCATCCGCTGGGGCTTTGGCGGCTATGCCGGGGTGCATTGCGAGCCCTTCATGGACGATGTGATGTTCCCGGTGCTGAGTCCGCACTTCGCCGGTGGCGTGCCGCGCGAGCCGGCGGCGCTCGCCGGCCTGCCGCTGCTGCGCTCGGTGGGCGAGGATTGGCTGCCGTGGTTTCGCGCCGCCGGTCTGGATTGGGACGAGCCGGCGCGCGGGCTGGCGCTGAACGATTCCGGCCTGGTGGTGCAGGCCGCCATCGACGGCCAGGGCATCGCGCTGGCGCGGCGCAGCCTGGCGCTGCGGGCGCTGCGCGAAGGGCGGCTGGTGCGCCCCTTCGACATCGAGGTGCCGCTCCACTACGCGCCGCACCAGGGCCTGCCGCCGGCCGTCGGCCTGGACGCCGAAGGCAACCCGCGGCGCTGGGCCTACTGGCTGGTGATGCCGCAGCGCCGCGCCGACAGCCCGCTGCGCGAGCGCTTCATCGCCTGGCTGCGGGCCGAGGCCGAAGCCGACCGTGCAGCGCTCGCCGGACCCGCGTGAGCCGCGCTCACAGCTGCGTGAAAACAGCTCGTTTGATCCGCGGCGCGCCAGCGGCCACCATTGCCGCCGTCATCACCCCACGCCCCTTCCGACCATGCAACTCGCCCAACTCAACGTCGCCCGCCTGCTCGCCCCCATCGATTCTCCGCAACTGGCCGGTTTCGTGGACCAGCTCGACGAGATCAACGCCCTCGCCGAGGCCAGCCCCGGCTTCGTCTGGCGCTTCGAGGGCGACGCCCGGCTGGGCAACACCAGCGTGCCCGACGACCCGCTGATGCTCATCAATCTGTCGGTGTGGCGCGACGTCGATGCGCTCTTCGCCTTCACCTACCAGTCGCTGCACAAGCGCCCGCTGGGCAGCCGGCGCGACTGGTTCGAGCGCCCCAGCGGCCCTCACCTGGTGATGTGGTGGGTGGCCGACGGCCACCGCCCGCGTGCGGACGAAGCGCTCGCGCGCCTGGCCCTGCTCGGCCGCGACGGCCCCGGACCGGACGCCTTCGATTTCCGCCGCCGCTTCGATGCGGACGGACGCGAGGCGGCCGCCAAGCCGGGCGCCGTCGCAGCCTGACCCAGCACCTGAACCGGCGCCTGAACGGGCGCGCGGATCAGCCCAGGCTGCCGGCGAAGCGTTCGGCGTAGCGCTCCCGCGCGAAGGCCTCGACGATGAAATCGACAAAGGCGCGCGTCTTGGCCGGCATCAGGCTGCGGCCGGGGTAGTAGAGCGAGATCGCGCCGGCATCGGCATACCAGTGCGGCAGCAGCCGTACGAGTTCGCCCCGCTCCAGCAGGGGCAGCGCATCGGGCAGCGCCAGCATCGTCACGCCCAGCCCGAGCGCCGCCGCATCGCGCATCGCCGCCGGATCGTTCACCACGATGGTCTCGGCCAGCGGCGCCGCCATCTCCCGGCCGGCGAGGTCGCGCATCGTCCAGTGGCGCACCCGACCGCTGCGCCCCGAACGCATGACGATGCCCGGCCACCCGGCCAGCCCGGCGGGGTCCACCAGCGGCGCGCGCCCCGCCGCCAACCCCGGCGCCGCCACCGCGACGATGTGCGCCGGCGCCAGCGCGCGCGCCACCACCCCCGGCGTCAGCTCGAAGCCGCCGCCGATGGCGGCATCGTAGCCCTCCGCGATCAGATCCACCTGGCGGTTCTCGAAGTGCCATTCCGGCCGCACGCGCGGATGGCGCGCGAGGAATTCCGGCAGCAGCGGCAGCACATGGCTGAGGCCGAAGGTGGGCGGCAGGCTGAGCTTGAGCACGCCGGCCGGTTCCCCCTGCGCGCTGCCGGCTTCGGCGATGGCCGTCTGCAGGGCGTCGAGATTGCCGCCGATGGCGGCGAGGAAGCGCTCGCCGGCCTCGGTGAGCGTGAGCTTGCGGGTGGAGCGCTGGAACAGCCGCAGGCCGAGGTTGCGCTCCAGCATGGCGACGTTGCGGCTGACCGCCGCCGGCGTCAGCGCCAGCCGGCGCGCGGCGGCGGAGAAGCTGCCGGTTTCGGCGCTGCGGACGAAGGATTCGAGGTTGGCGAGGGTTTCCATCGCCCTACCTTATACTAAAGCTTGAAAATCATTCAAGTAATTACCGGCTAATCAAGCGGCAATGGATCGGCGAAAGTGGCTCCACCTCAACCACACACGGAGCACACAGCCATGTCTTCCCACACCCTTCCTCTCGCCGGCAAGGTCGCCCTCGTCACCGGCGGTTCGCGTTCCATCGGCGCCGCCATCGTCAAGCGCCTGGCCGCCGACGGCGCCACCGTTGCCTTCACCTACAGCGCCTCGCCGGCGCGTGCCGCCGAGGTCGTCCGCGACATCGAGGCCGCCGGCGGCCGCGCGCTCGCCATCGCGGCGGACGCCGGCAATCCGGACGCGGTGCGCGCCGCGGTGGCGCACACGGTCGAAACCTTCGGCCGCCTCGACATCCTGGTGAACAACGCCGGCATCGCGCTCGGCGGCCCGATCGGCGACATCGCCTTCGAGGACTACGAACGCATGATCGCGGTCAACGTCACCGGCGTCTTCGTCGCCACCCAGGAAGCCACCCGCCACATGCAACAGGGCGGCCGGGTGATCCACATCGGCTCGTCGATGACGCGCTACGCCGCCTTTCCCGGCGCCTCGCTCTACACCCTGACCAAGGGCGCGGTCACCGGCTTCAACCGCAGCCTGGTGCGCGACCTCGGCCCGCGCGGCATCACGGTGAACACCGTCCATCCCGGCCCCACCGACACCGACATGAACCCGGACGGCGGCCCGGTCAGCAAGATCGTCGGCCCGGGCATGGCCATCGGCCGCTACGGCCAGCCGCAGGAAATTGCCACGGTCGTCGCCTTCCTCGCCAGCCCCGCCGCCGCCTTCGTCACCGGCGCCGACATCGTCGCCGACGGCGGCTTCACCGCCTGAACCCACCCCCATCCCCTTCAAGGAGCACATCTCATGAAAACCATCGGCATCCTCGGCGCCGGCGCCATCGGTACCGCCTTCGCCACCGCCCTCGCCACCAAGGGCATCCCCGCCGTCATCGCCAACAGCCGCGGCCCGGCCTCGCTGCAGGAACTGGCCGCCAGGCTCGGGCCGACGATCCGCGCCGGCAGCCGCGAGGAAGCCGCCGCGCAGGACATCGTGCTGGTGGCGGTGAATTGGTCGAAGCTGCCCACGGCCCTCGCCGGCCTGCCGGACTTCGGCGGCCGCATCGTCATCGACGCCAACAACCCGATCGAGGCTCCGCTGTTCAAGCCGGTCGACCTGGCCGGCCGCGTCTCCAGCGCGGTGTTCGCCGAACGGGTGCCCGGCGCCCGCGTGGTCAAGGCTTTCAACCACCTGCAGGCGCATTTGCTGGCCAGCGATCCGGCGGCCGAGGGCGGACGGCGCGTGCTGTTCTTCTCGGGCGACGACGCCCGTGCCAAGGCCGAGGTCGGCGCGTTGATCGCGCAGCTCGGCTTCTTCGGCATCGACCTCGGCACGCTGGAGGTCGGCGGCCGCCTCGCCCAGTTCCCCGGCGGCCCGTTGCCGGCACTCAATCTCGTCAAGTTCGACTGACGGCCGGCGGCGCGGCGACCGCCGCGCCGCCGCATCCCCAAGGAGGGCAAACATGTCCAAGACCGTCCTTTTCATTCACGGCGCCTGGCTCACGCCCGCGGTGTGGGCGCCGTGGCAGGCGCGCTTCGAAGCCGCGGGCTATTGCACGGAGGAACCCGCCATGGTCCGCCAGCAGTTGCAGAAATACGCCGCATCGCCCGCCACCACCAAGCTGCTCAGCTTCCCCGGGCGCAACCACTACCTGATCGCGGCGCCCGGCTGGGAGGAGATTGCCGATGCGGCGCTCGCCTGGGCAGATGCGACGACGCGTCGCCCGGCAGTCGAAGGGCCGCACGCGGGAGGCGTGGATGCCGTACCGGCCTGACGCGCACGCGCCGCGGGCGTCCAGCGCTCGCGGCACAAACGCATTGGGCATGTGCTCGACATATTGGCCAGGCAGGATGCCGGAACCGGCTGCGCCGACCGGGCTGCAATTGCCTCCCGGGCGCGGCGGGTTCAACATCCCTTCCGCATACCGAGCACGCGCCCCGATGCCCCTGATCCCCATCACCCATGCTCTCCTCGCGACCAGCCCGGTAGCCGGCTCCGCTTTCCTGCGCGCGCTGTGCGAGGCCAATCTGGCGAATTACCCGGCCGCTGGCCCGGTGTCGCCGTGGATGGCCTACCTGGCGGAGGAAGCGGGCAGCCTGGTTGGCGCCTGCGCCTTCAAGGCGCCGCCCGACGACGACGGCGTGGAGATCGCCTACTTCACCTTCCCGGAAAACGAAGGCCAGGGCGTGGCGACACGCATGGCCGCAGCGCTGATCGCGATTGCCGCCGAACACGGCGTGCCGGTGGTGAGGGCGTCCAGCCAGCCGGACAACCACGCATCCGGCCGCGTCCTCGACAAGCTCGGCTTCGAGCGGGCCGGCAACCTGATGCATCCGGAAGCCGGGGAACTTTGGGTATGGCGGCGCGCCGCCGCACGGACGGCCGCGGGAGAACACCCATGATCCGGATCCGGCCGCTGGCCGAAGGCGAAGCCCGCGCGCTGTGGGCGGTGTTCCAGTCCTCGGTGCGGGAAACGGCCAGCGCAGACTACTCGCCGGCGCAGATCGACGCCTGGGCACCGGCGGTGTATCCGGGTGCGGCGTGGGAGACGCGCATCGCACGCAACGCGCCCTGGGTGGCGGAGCTGGACGGCCGCATCGCCGGCTATGCCGATGTGCAGGCCGACGGCTACATCGACCAGTTCTTCGTGGCGGGCTTCGCCGCCGGCCGCGGTGTAGGCGCCGCGCTGATGCGGGCCATCGAGCAGCATGCGGGCACGCTCGGCCTGGCGCAGCTGTATGCCGACGTCAGCCTGACAGCCCAGCCCTTCTTCCGCCGCCACGGCTTCACGATCGTGAGCGAACAGGTGGTGACGGTGCGCGGCGAGCGGCTGCGCAATGCGCGGATGCGGCGGGTGCTGGCGGCCGGCTGAAAGACGCCGCCGCGGGGCGCAAGGCTTAGTGCACCACCTTGCCGCCATCGCCCAGCATGGCGAAATCGACGTAGCTCGACCCCGGCCGGCCGGGCTGGCCGAAGTCCAGCGTGTAGCCGCCGAGATCGACCTTGCGCATCGCCTGCAGGCTCTTCAGCACCGCGCCGCCGGTCGGCGTGCCCTCGGCGTTGCGCAGCGCGTGCACCAGGGCCTTGGCGGCGATGAAGCCTTCGATGGAGCGGCCGGACAGGTCGGGATCCTTGCTCTGCTCGCGCAGGCGCAGGTATTCGCGGTTCACCTCTATGGTCTGCTGGCTTTCCAGCGGCAGCACCACCGAGAAGGCAAAGCCGCGCGCGCCGGCGGGGCCGAGCTGGGCGAGCAGCTGGCGGGTGTCGATGATGGACAGCCCGTACAGCGTGGCGTCGCCGCCGCGGGCGCGGTACTGGCGCACGAACTCGATCGCCGCCGCGGTGGTAGCGCCGAGGAAGACGACCTGCGGATTGGCCTTGATCATCGCCTCCACCGCCTGCTCCACCTTGATCGTATTGCGCTCGTAGCCGGCCCGTGCGATCAGGCTGATGCCGTTGCGCGGCGCCGCCGCGTCGGCTCCGACGATGACGTCCCGGCCGAGCGCGTCGTCCTGGAACACCAGGCCCACCCGCGTCATGCCCAGCCCGGCCAGGCTCTTGAACAGGCGATTGACCTCGTCGTGGTAGCTGGCCTTGGTGACGAACACGTTGCGCCCGGCGATTGCGCTCGACGCGCCGGACACCGCGCCCACCAGCGGCAGGCCGGCGCGCTGCAGCACGCCGTCGGCGATCAGCGCATCGACGTTGGTGGTGCCGACGGTGCCGATCAGCGCCACCGGCGCTTCCTGCTGGATCAGCTCGCGCACCAGCGCCACCGTCTGCTCGGGCTTCTGCGCGTCATCGCGGGTGGCAAGGCGG
This sequence comes from Azoarcus sp. DD4, assembly GCF_006496635.1. Lineage (NCBI taxonomy): Bacteria > Pseudomonadati > Pseudomonadota > Betaproteobacteria > Rhodocyclales > Zoogloeaceae > Azoarcus > Azoarcus sp. DD4. Next base: position 434,345 of record NZ_CP022958.1, on the reverse strand, counting down.
ATGCGCGCGCCCTTGACCCCGCCCTGCGCGTTGGCCTGGTCGAGGTAGAGCTTGATGCCGGCGTGGATGGCCTTGCCCGTCACCGCCTGCGAACCGGAAAACGGCGCCACCTGGCCGACCACCAGCTCGCGCCCCTGCGCGGCGGCCCCAAGCGGGACAAGGACCGCCAGCACGCTGGCGAGAAGGCGGAATCGGCGGAACAGCGTGGGCATGGGCGTATCGTCCTGGACTGGCACGCTACGCGTGCGGGGGGAGAGCGGCCCATTGTTCGGCGCCCCGTCACCGCCCGGCAATTGCGGATGTCCACAATACGGACCGCCATCGCGCCGAGCCGAAATTGCCTCCAATTTGATTACGACCATCCTCTATAATGAGAGCGGGCACAAAGCGGAGGACGGACATGCGAGTCAGCAGGGAACAGGCGGCGGAGAACCGCGAACGGGTGGTGCAGACGGCCGCGCGGCTGTTTCGCGAGCACGGCTTCGACGGCATCGGCGTGGCCGACCTGATGAAGGAAGCGGGACTGACCCACGGCGCCTTCTACGGCCACTTCGGCTCCAAGGACGACCTCATGGCCGAGGCCAGCGCGCGCGCGCTGGCGGATTCGCTGGCCTACTGGCAGAAGCGCATCGAGACCGCCGGCGACGACGGCCTGCCCACCATCCTGGCCAGGTACCTGTCGCCGGCCCACCGCGACCACCCGGGGCGCGGCTGCGCCTTCGCCGCGCTCGGCGCCGAAGCCCAGCGCCACACGCCGGCGGTGCGGCAGGCGATGACCGCTGGCCTGCGCCCGCTGATCGAGGTGTTCAGCCGGCTGCTGCCCGGCCGCTCCAAGGCCGCGAAGCGGCAGAAGGCGCTCGCCGCCTTCTCCGGCATGGTGGGCGCGCTGGTGCTGGCGCGCGCGGTGGACGACGAAGCCTTGTCCGAAGAGATCCTGCAGGCGGTGGCGACCTCCATCACCGGCACCGAAGCGGCACGCGACACACCATCGCCCGATGTGCCGCAGTCCTGAGCGCCGCGGGCAGTCTCGGGCTTAGTTTCGGACTGAGACTGCCCGTCTCAAGCTTCAGCAGGGTGGCGCATTGCCAGCGCCACGTGCATCGACCGCAAATCATTGTTTTCATGTAACAAGCTTTACGCCAGCGCCTCGCCTGAAAGCAGGAACGCTCCTTGCCATGGATGTCACGGGACCGCAAAGACGGCCACCCGTACCCCCAGAACAAGACGAGGAGATTCCATCCATGCACAGGCAAACCCGATGCGCTTTCGGCTGTACCCGCCTCAAACCCTTCGCCACCGCCCTGCTCGCCAGCCTCGGCCTTTGCGCCGCCGGCACACGGGCGGCGGAAATCGCCACCGATCCCGGCAACTACGCCGCGCTGCTGGCCGGCATCGCGATGGCACACGCAGGCCGCCAACGGCGACGTGCGCCTCGCCGCACAGATGCTGGGCATCAGCCGTGCCACGCTCTACCGGCGGCTGCGCAAGCGCACCGGCTGAGGCGGCCCGCTCAGGCCCGGCGCGGGCGGAACTGGCGGGTGTCGCGGTAGTAGTCGGCCTGCTCGCTGTCCGGCGTCACGCCCGGAATGCCGAGCAGCGGCAGCGGCGAGAACGCACGCGGCGTGAGCGTCGGCAAGGTGGCGGCAAGCTGCGCCGCCAGCCAGGCATCGGTTTCCGTCTGGCGCTCGGCCGCCGGTAGCCGCAGCCAGGCCGGATCGACCACGCGGTGGATGGCCTTGGCACAGAGGCCGAAGAAGGGCTGGCGCAACTGGTCCCAGCTGCCGTGGCCGAAGACGAGGAACCGTGTCGTCTCGCGCAGCGCGGCGCGCCGCTGCCAGAACACCGCCTCCCAGGCATGGGCCGCGAGCAGCGCGGGGATCTCCGCGTCGGTCGTCACCACCACGATGCCGCATTCATCGAACTGGGTCAGCGCGTCCCGCCGCGAGCCGCGCCCCGGCAGCCCGGCCGCCTCGCGCGCAGCGAGTTCGCGCACGTGCAGCGCATTGCAGGCCGATTTCGCCAGCGGCCACACGCACCAGGCGAGCGCATTGAAGAAGTCGTGCCAATCGCCGGCACGGGTGGGCACCTCGCCGCTGGCATGGATGCGCGCCTCGTAGGCGGGCAGCGCATCGTCGGGCGGCACGAAGCGAACCGGCCGACCGCCGCCGCTGACGGCCTGCGGCGCGCTCGCCTCGAGCAGCCGCTGCAGCGTGGCCAGATCCGGCAAGCCGTCGGGGAATCGCCTCAGCATCGGCGCGATCGGCGCATAAAGCGGACGGTCGGCGTAGTCGGCAGGCGTGGCGGCGACGATCATGCGGCAGGCGGGGCAGTGTAAGGGCGTCGATGCGGAACGGTCGGCAGCATAGCAGCGCCGCTCACCGGCCGGCGCGTTGCGCCACCGTGCTTTCGGCCGGCGGATGCGCGATCATGGTGGCATGCGCCCGACACCATCGGCGGCGCGTGGGGAGAAGGACCATGGCGAAACGCAGCTTCCCGCTTTCCAGGGTTTACGGCCTGCTCGAACCCGGCCCGGTGGTGCTGCTCGCCACCAGCCGCGGCGGCGTTCCCAACGTCATGACCCTGTCGTGGCACACGATGCTGGAATTCGAACCGCCGCTGGTCGGCGTCGTGCTCAGCGACCGCGACTACAGCCACGCCAACCTCGTCGCCAGCGGCGAATGCGTGATCGCCATCCCCACCGTGGACCTGGCCGACGCGGTGGTCGGCTGTGGCAACCGGTCGGGGCGCGACACCGACAAGTTCGCCACTTTCGGCCTCACCCCGCGCCCCGCCGCCATCGTGACCGCACCGCTGATCGCCGAATGCCAGGCCAACCTCGAATGCCGGGTGGCGGATACCACGCTGGTGGCGCGTTACGGCTTCTTCGTGCTCGAAGTGCTCAAGGCCTGGATGGACCCGGCGCGCCGCGGCCAGCAGACCCTGCACCACCGCGGCTATGGCCGCTTCATGGTGGCGGGCAACACCATCCGCCTGCCGTCGCGGATGCGCTGAACCCGCCGGCGGACTGCTTCCATCACCAGCCGGCTTCGCCAGGAGATCGTCATGAAGACCTCAACCCTGATCGCCCTGCTGGCGCTCGCCTGCCCGGCCATCGCCGCCGGCGAACCCGGCACGCCCGCGCTGCGCGATCCCACCCGCGGCGAACTGCTCTACGCCACCCACTGCATCGCCTGCCACGACGCCCAGCCGCACTGGCGTGCCAAAAAGCTCGCCGCCGACTGGCCCGGCCTGCGCACGGAAGTCGTGCGTTGGCAGGAGACCGGCGGGCTAGGCTGGAACGAGGACGATATCCGCGAGGTGACGCACTACCTCAATCGGCGCTACTACCACTACCCGGTGCCCTACTGAGGACCGACATCCCCGTTCAGCGCATCTCGAACAGTTCCTGGTGGAAGTCCGCCTGCGCCAGACCGCCGCCGGTGAAGTCGCGCCGCAGCGCGTCGCCGAAGGCGGCCGGGCCGCAGAACCAGACGTCGGCGCTGCGCCAGTCGGGCACCGTGTGGCGGATGCGCTCGGCGTCGAGCCGGCCGTCGCGGGTGCTGACCAGCACGTGCAGTGCGACGCCGGCGCGCTCGGCGTGCTGGCGCAGGCGGCCGATGAAGCCCTCGTCCGGTGCGGCGGTGCTGTAGAAGAGATCGACGTGCTTGCCGTCGGACTGGCCGGCCAGCGCCTGCAGGCGGGCGACGAAGGGCGTGATGCCGATGCCGCCGGCCACCCACACCTGGCGCGGCTTGCTGCCGGCGAAATCGAAGCGGCCATAAGGCCCTTCCACCGTCACCGGATCGCCCACCTTGAGCGTGTCCGGCAGGGTGGCGGTGTAGTCGCCCAGGCCCTTGATCAGGAACACCAGCCGGCCGTCATCCGCCCAGGCCGACGAGATGGTGAAGGGATGCGGCCCTTCGGCCGGGTCGAAGGTGACGAAGGCGAACTGCCCGGCGTCGTGCCCCGGCCAGCGGCCGAGCAGCCGGACGACGACGCGCAGCACGCGGTTGTCCGGGTGGCGCACCAGTTCCTCGATCTCGCCCACCGCCTTGCGGCCGTGGCCGACACGGCGGAACAGCGACAGGAAGGCGGCAACGGTGCCGCCGGCCAGCAGCAGCGCCACCACCGGGCCGACCGGCTCGCGCCAGAAGTCGAACTTCATCAGGATCACCGCATGCCACACCAGCGCCAGGTAGGCGATGGGGATCAGGCGGTGGGTCTTGAAGAAGTGGCGATAGGGAAAGCGCTTGATCAGCGCCAGCGCGATCAGCACCACTACGGCGTAGAAGGCCCATTCGCCGATGGTCTCGGCCAGGTGCGCCTGCTGCTCGAAGAAGCGGAGAACCGGATCGGTCTGCTCCGGCCGCGGCCCGCGCACCGGCCGCTGCAACCAGCCCCAGCCCACCATCCATTTCGTGCCCTTGGCCCAGACAAAATGGATGACGGCCACCACCAGCGCGGTGATGCCCAGCCACTTGTGCAGGCGGTAGCCCTTGTCCAGCCCGCCCAGCCGGGCATCCACCCAGGCAGGCCGCGCGGCCAGCATCATGCCCAGGCTCATGACGCCGATGGCGAGAATGCCGGTGTAGCGCACCATCGCCGCGCGCCAGGGAAAATAGCCCTGCAGGCCGAGCAGGGTCGGTTCGGCCTCCAGCCACAGGGCAGTGAGGACGAGCAGCAGGGCCAGGTAGATGGATTTGATGTTCTTCATGATGCAACCCGTAGCGGAAGTCGGCGCCGCCCCGCGCCCGCGAGCCGCCGCCACCCTTGCACTGTGGCACAACGCATACCCGGACTGTGTATCGCATCGTAGGCGCCGGCCGCTGCTACAGTGTCGCCGCACGACGGGCGGCCCTCCCGCCCGCATGAGGACATGGCGACGATGACGCTGCGCGACCTGCTGCTGGCCCTGCTGGTGATCCTGGTGTGGGGGGCGAACTTCGTCGTCATCAAGGCGGGCGTGGCCGAGGTGCCGCCGCTGCTGCTGGGCGCCCTGCGCTTCACCGCCGCGGCCTTCCCGGCGGTGCTGCTGTTCCGCCGCCCGGCGCTGCCGCTCCGGCTCTATCTCGCCTACGGGCTGACGATTTCGGTGGGGCAGTTCGCCTTCCTGTTCAGCGCCATCCACATCGGCATGCCGTCCGGCCTGGCCTCGCTGGTGCTGCAGTCGCAGGCCTTCTTCACCATGGTGTTCGCCGCGTTCTGGCTGCGGGAAAGGTGGCAGGCACCGCAGGTCGCGGGCCTGCTGCTTGCCGGCTGCGGGCTGGCGTTGATCGGCTCGGCACACGGCGTATCGATGCCGCTCGCCGGCTTCCTGCTCACGCTGCTGGCGGCGACGATGTGGGCCGCCGGCAACATCGTCACCCGGGAGATCGGACACAGTGCCCGCGGCCGGCCGGTCGACATGCAGGCACTGGTGGTGTGGGCCAGCCTGGTGCCGCCGCTGCCCTTCCTGCTGCTGTCGCTGCTGATCGAGGGGCCGGCGCAGATCACGAGCGCGCTGGCGCAATTCAGCCTGCGCTCGGCGGCAGCCGTGGCCTATCTGGCCTGGGCCGCGACCCTGCTCGGCTACGGCATCTGGAGCCGGCTGCTGGCACGCTACCCGGCCAACCAGGTGGCGCCGTTCTCGCTGCTGGTGCCGGTGGTCGGGCTTGCCGCCGGCTGGATGGTCTATGGCGAAGCGCTGCAGCCGGTGCATTTCGGCGGCGGCCTGCTGCTGATGGCCGGGTTGGCGATCAACCTCTTCGGCGCGAAGCTGATTGCGTGCTGGCGGCGCTCCGCCTGAGCGAAGCGCCGCCGCCGGTATCAGACGACGATACTGAGGCGCACGTCGATGTTGCCACGCGTGGCATTGGAGTACGGGCACACGATGTGGGCCGCATCCACCAGTTTCTGCGCGGTGTCGCGGTCCATGCCCGGCAGCGACACTTCCAGGTCCACCTCGATGGCGAAGCCGGTGGGAATGGGGCCGATGCCGACGCTGCCGTTGATCGCCACATCGGCCGGCAGCGCGACCTTGTCGCGGTGGGCGACGAACTTCAGCGCACCGATGAAGCAGGCCGAGTAACCCGCCGCGAAAAGCTGTTCCGGATTGGTGCCGTCGCCGCCGGCACCGCCGAGTTCGCGCGGCGTGGTGAGCCTGAGGTCGAGCACCCCGTCGGACGACACGGCACGGCCGTCACGACCACCGGTGGCTTTGGCATGGGCAACGTAGAGGACTTTTTCGATAGCCATTTGAATACTCCTGGTTTGAGCTTGGGTACTGCACATAGGACGTTGTTGAGTGGTTCGTCCGGACCACATTACACGCTATTAAATAGCGCACTATTTATATATCGCACTGCAACAGCAATCTGCCCTGCCTCACCCGCACGCGGCGGCAAGACGCTCGCGCAAGGTATCCAGCTGCACCTTGAGCTGCACCAGTTCCTCGACCGGGCAGGCCGCCGCACAGAACACCGAACCCGGCACCGGCACCGCCGCCTTCCGCAACGCCCGGCCCTTGTCGCTGAGACGGATGATGACCTGGCGTTCGTCACGGGCATCGCGGGCGCGTGTCAGCAATTCCATCGCCTCCATGCGCTTCAACAGGGGCGTCAGCGTAGCCGAATCCAGATACAGGCGTTCGCCGATTTCCGACACCGTGACATCGTCCCGCTCCCACAGCACCATCATCACCAGGTACTGCGGATAGGTCAGACCGAGTTGGCCGAGCAGCTTGCGGTAGATCTTGTTCATCGCCAGGCTGGTGGCGTAGAGCGAGAAGCAAAGCTGGTCGTCGAGCTTGAGGGAAAGCTCGGGGACTGCGCCTGCGGTGTCGTGTCCGGTGTCCATGGATCACAATATACATAGCGCACTATTTAATAGCAAGTTATTTTTAACGCCCACGCTTGCGCAGCGCCGGCCCGGCGGCGATGCGCCGTTTCAGTGCGTCCGCCGGCACATCCTTCGTCTAGCATGTTTTTCTTTTTGTTCTCAATATCTTGCAGCGCACAATCATGGTGCTGCGCAGCATCACGATGCACCGTTTTAGGAACAATAATTTCATTATTGCGATTCTGAAATTTGTGTTTTAGAGTGATTTCGAAGCGCTGCACCGGCGCCCCCCAATCCACTTACACGAGATTCAGGAGTCATCATGGCCTTGTCTGCGCTTGCACAGCGCGTCGAATGCATCGGCCGCCAGGTAAACCGCGTGGTCGAATGGATCTGCGCCGGCCTGGTCGCCGCCATGGTGCTGGTGGTGTGGCTGGGCGTGGGCGCCCGCTACCTCAGCGAGGGCGGCCTGAGCTGGACCGAGGAGCTCGCCCGCTACCTGATGATATGGGCGGCGCTGCTGGCGGTGTCCTGCGCCGCCTGGTGGCGCGAGCACGTCGGCCTCGATCTGGTCCCCGGCCTCTTGCCGGCCGCCGTGCGGCGCGGCCTCAAGCTCGTCATCGACCTGCTCTGCGTCGGCTTCTTCGCCTTCATGTGCATCTACGGCATCGACATGGCGATAGAGGGACGCAGCCAGTTCTCCACGCTGTTCGGGCTGTCGATGGAGCTGCCCTTCGCCGCGGTGCCGGTGTCCTCGGCGCTCGCCGCCTTCCAGTTCGGTGTGCGCACCCTCACCGATTTCGTCGAACTGCCGCGTGCCGAAGTGGCCGCCACCCCCTACTGAGACCCCGACCATGTGGATCGTCGCAATCGCCTTCTTCGGCCTGATGCTGCTGGGCATGCCCATCGGCGTGGTGCTGGGCATCTCCGGCGCCATCGGCCTGCTGCAACTGGGTGACGCCTCCTTCCTGGCGATGGCGCCCAAGCGCTACTTCGAGGGGCTGGACATGTTCACCTTCATGGCCATGCCCTTCTTCATCCTGGCCGGCGAGCTGATGAACGCCTCCGGCATCACCCAGCGCCTGGTCGCCTTCGCGATGTCGCTGGTGGGCTATCTGCGCGGCGGCCTGGCCCACGCCAACATGGTGGCCTCGGTGCTGTTCGCCGGCATGACCGGCGCTGCGGTGTCGGACGCCGCGGCGATGGGCAACACCCTGGTGCCGGCGATGGTGAAGCAGGGCTACAGCAAGCCCTTCGCCTGCGCGGTGACCGCCGCCGGCTCCATCATCGGGCCGACCATCCCGCCCTCCAACCTGATGGTGATCTACGGCTCCATCATGGGCGTGTCGATCGCCGGCCTGTTCGCCGCCGGCATCGTGCCGGGCCTGCTGATCTGTGCGATCTGCATGGCGGTGATCGGCGCGCTGGGCAGGAAGCTCGGCCTGCCCAAGGGCGAAGGCCGGCCCTCGCTGACGAGCATCCTGAAGAGCTTCAAGGACAGCCTGATCGGCCTCACCATGCCGGCCATCATCCTCGGCGGCATCCTGCTCGGCGTGGTCACGCCCACCGAGGCGGCGTCGATCGCGGTGGCCTACGCCATGTTCGTCGGCTTCGTCATCTACCGCACGCTGGACCTCAAGCAGGTCGGCATCATGCTGATCCGCACCGCGCGCATCACCGGCGCGGTGTTCCTGATCATCGCCGCCGCCTCCATCCTGTCGTGGTGGCTGACCTTCCACCAGATCCCGCAGATGATCGCCCAGGCCATGCTGTCCATCACCGACAGCCGCGCCGGCGTGATCGGCATGATCCTGGCGCTGCTGCTCATCGTCGGCATGTTCCTCGACATCACCGCCGCGCTGATCATCCTCGCCCCGGTGCTCGGCCCGCTCACCGCCGCCGTGGGCATCGAGCCGGTCCATGCCGGGATCATGATCATCCTGGCGCTCAACATCTCGCTGATGACGCCGCCGGTGGGCGCCTGCCTGTTCGTGCTGTGCTCGGTCACCGGCGAAAAGCTCGAACGCATCGCCCGCGCGCTCACCCCCTTCATCCTCGCCGAGGTCGCGATCCTGTTCCTGATCGCCTACTGGTCCGACCTCACCCTGCTCGTCCCCCGCTGGTTCGGTTACGTCAACTAAGTCTGCAAACCCTGGAGCCCCGCCATGAAACTGAAGACCCTGCTCACCGCCGCTGCCGTCTCGCTCGCCTTCGCCGTCGCCCCCGCCCATGCGGAGAAGATCATCAAGCTGCACCACCTGAACGTCGACGACCCCTTCGAGAGCACCACCGGGGCGATGGTCACCGTGTTCAAGAACCTGGTCGAAGCCGGCACCGGCGGCTCGGTGAAGGTGCAGACCTTCCCCAACGGCCAGCTCGGCAAGGACAACGAGGTGCTGTCGCAGGTGAAGGCCGGCCTGGTGCAGTCGGGCGTGTTCTCGGTGGGCGGCTTCGCCAGCGCCTACCCGATGATAGGCGTGCTCGACCTGCCCTTCGTCTTCCCCGACATTTCCTCCACCTACACCGTGCTCGACGGCCCCTTCGGCCAGAAGCTGGGCGCCGACATCGAGAAGAAGACCGGCATGGAAGTGCTCGGCTTCGGTGATTCCGGCGGCTTCTTCGCCATCACCAACTCGAAGAAGGCGATCAAGACCCCGGACGACCTCAAGGGCCTGAAGATCCGCACCCAGACGCTGGAATCGCACAAGCGGGTGATCTCCAGCCTCGGCGGCCAGCCGGCGGCGATCGCCTGGGCCGAGGTCTATACCGCGCTGCAGACCGGCGTCGCCGACGGCCAGATGAACCCGGTTCCCATCATCACCATGGCCAAGTTCAACGAGGTGCAGAAGCACATCACCCTCACCGACCACCTGTTCGCGCCCTACGTCTGGGTGATCAACCGCAAGTTCTTCGACAGCCTGACGCCGGACGAGCAGGCCGTGGTCAAGAACGCAGCCAAGAGCGCCATCGTCGCCAACCGCGGCATCAGCCGCATCATCGAAGCGTCGAACAAGGGCCTGCCGACGCTGGCCAAGACCATGACCGTGACCACCCTCACGCCGAAGGAGAAGGCCGCCTTCCGCGACGCCGCCCAGCCGGCGGTGAAGAGCTACATCGTCGAGACCTTCGGCAAGGAAGGCGAGGACATGCTCGGCGCGCTGCTGCACGCGGTGGACGCGGCCAAGTAAGGACGGGCGAGACATGCACGACGCCACCGCCCTGCTCGACACCCTCGCCACGCTGCCGCTGGCCCACTGCAGCGGCCGCCCGGCGACGGGCGCCTACCCCGACCGCCTCAAGCCCATCCTCAGCCTCGCCGCCCATGCCGAGGCGATGACCGAAATTGCCGACTGGCCGGGCTACGCGCCCACGCCGCTGATCGCCCTGCCCGGCCTGGCACGCGCCGCCGGCGTCGGCGCCATCCACTACAAGCAGGAGGCCGGGCGCTTCGGGCTGGGCAGCTTCAAGGCGCTCGGCGGCGCCTACGCGGTGCTGCGCCTGCTGAAGAAGGAGATCGCCCGCCGCAGCGGCCAGCAGGCCAGCAGCCGCGACCTGCTCGAAGGCCGCTTCCGCGACATCGTCGGCAACATCACCGTGGCCTGCGCCACCGACGGCAACCACGGCCGTTCGGTGGCCTGGGGCGCGCAGATGTTCGGCTGCCAGTGCGTGATCTACATCCACGCCACCGTGTCCGAAGGCCGCCGCGCCGCCATCGCCCGCTACGGCGCCGAGGTGGTGCGCACCGCCGGCAACTACGACGACGCGGTGCGCGCCGCCGACGCCGCGGCGAAGGAAAACGGCTGGTTCATCGTCTCCGACACCTCCTATCCCGGCTACACCGACGTGCCGCGCGACGTGATGCAGGGCTACTCGGTGATGGTCGAGGAGGCGCTGCGCCAGTGGCCGGAAGCCGCGCCGCCTACCCATGTGTTCGTCCAGGGCGGCGTCGGCGGTTTCGCCGCCGCCGTCTGCGCGCAGATGTGGGAACGCCTCGGCGACGCCCGCGGCCGGCTGGTGCTGGTCGAGCCCGACAAGGCCGCCTGCCTCTACGCCTCGGCGCTGGCCGGCGCGCCCACTGCGGTGCATGGCGATCTCGACACCCTGATGGCGGGCCTGGCCTGCGGCGAAGTCTCGCTGATCGCCTGGGACGTGCTCGAAGCCGGCGCCGCCGACTTCCTCACCGTGCCGGATTCCTCCGCGGTGACCTGCATGCGCCTGCTGGCCGACGCGCCCTACGGCGACACTCCGGTGGTGGCCGGCGAATCCGCGGTGGCCGGACTGGCCGGCATGCTGATGGCCGCCGCCCGCCCCGACACCGCCGCCGCGCTCGGCCTCGGCCCGGACAGCCGGGTGCTGTTCTTCGGCAGCGAAGGCGCCACCGACCCGGCGCTGTACGAACAGCTGGTCGGGCGCAGCGCCGAGGCGGTCGAACGGGGCGCGGCATGAGCAGCGCCCGCATCAACGGCGAGCGCCTGCAGCGACGCATCGCCGCGCTGGCCGAGGTCGGCGCCATCGACGGCGGCGGCTGCGCCCGGCTGGCGCTGAGCGATGCCGACCGAGCCGGCCGCGACCTGGTCTGCGGCTGGATGCGCGAACTCGGCCTCGCGGTCACGGTGGACGCCATCGGCAACGTGGTCGGCCTGCGCGCCGGCCGCGTCGATGGCCCGGCGGTGATGACCGGCTCGCACATCGACACCGTGCGCACCGGCGGCCGCTTCGATGGCAACTACGGCGTGCTCGCCGGCCTCGAAGTGGTGGCCGCGCTCAACGAGGGTGGCCTCAGTACCGAGCACCCGCTGGCGGTGGCCTTCTTCACCAACGAGGAAGGTGCCCGCTTCGCACCCGACATGCTCGGCAGCCTGGTCTACACCGGCGGCCTTGCGCTCGACGCGGCGCTCGCCACCACCGGCATCGACGGCGCCAGCGTGGGCGCGGAACTCGCCCGCATCGGCTACGCCGGCCCGGCGCCGGTGCCGGCCGCCGCGCCGCGCGCCTTCGTCGAGCTGCATGTGGAGCAGGGCCCGGTGCTCGACCGCGAAGGGCTGGACATCGGCGTGGTCGAATCGGTGCAGGGCATCTCGTGGACCGAGATCGAAATCCGCGGCACCTCCAACCACGCCGGCACCACGCCGATGGCCCTGCGCCGCGACGCCGGCTGGGCCGCCGGTTCCATCATCAATTTCGTGCGCGAGCTGGCACAGGAACTGGGCGGCGACCAGGTCGCCACCGTCGGCCGCATCGAATTCTTCCCCAATCTGGTGAACGTGGTGCCCAACCGTGCCGTGCTCACCGTCGACCTGCGCAACACCGACGAAGAACGCCTGCGCATCGCCGAAGCCCGGCTCGCCGCCCATCTGGACGCGCTGCGCGACGCCGAGAAGGTGGAGATCTCCACCCGCAAACTGGCACGCTTCGCGCCGGTGCGCTTCGACCCCGCCATGTGCGACCGCATCGAAACCCACGCCCGCGCCCTCGGCCTCGCCACCCGGCGCATGCCCAGCGGCGCCGGCCACGACGCCCAGATGCTGGCCGCCGTCTGCCCCACCGCGATGATCTTCGTCCCCAGCGTGGACGGCATCAGCCACAACGTCCGCGAATACACCCACGCCCGCCACATCGAAGCCGGCGCCCAGGTACTGCTCGCCGTTCTCACCGAACTGGCCGGCGGCACCCAACCCGCAGGAGAACACCCATGAGCCGCAAGACCCTAGTCGGCGCCGCCCAGCTCGGCCCGATCGCCCGTTCCGACACCCGCCGCCAGGTGGTCGCCCGCATGATCGAGCTGATGCGCCAGGCCAAGGCGCGCGGCTGCGACACCGTCGCCTTCCCCGAGCTGGCGCTCACCACCTTCTTCCCGCGCTGGTACTTCGAGGACCAGACCGACATCGACGCCTGGTTCGAACGCGAGATGCCCGGCCCCGACACCCTGCCGCTGTTCGAGGAAGCGAAGAAGCTCGGCATCGGCTTCTACCTCGGCTACGCCGAACTGGCGCAGGAAGCCGACGGTGTGCATCGCTACAACACCGCCATCCTGGTGGACAAGACCGGCGCCATCGTCGGCAAGTACCGCAAGGTGCATCTGCCCGGCCACCGCGAGCACGAACCCTGGCGCGCCTTCCAGCATCTGGAAAAGCGCTATTTCGAACGCGGCAACCTCGGCTTCGGCGCCTGGCGCACCCAGGTCGGCGCGCACCGGGGCATCCTCGGCATGGCGCTGTGCAACGACCGCCGCTGGCCCGAAACCTACCGCGTGCTCGGCCTGCAGGGCGTGGAGATGGCCTTCATCGGCTACAACACCCCCATCCACTACCCGCCGGTGCCGGAGCACGACCACCTGCAGGGCTTCCACAACCACCTGGTGCTGCAGGCCGGCGCCTACCAGAACGGCATGTGGATCGTCGGCATCGCCAAGGCAGGCAAGGAAGAAGGCTGCGACCTGCTCGGCCAGAGCTGCATCATCGCCCCCACCGGCGAGATCGTGGCGATGTGCTCGACGGTGGAGGACGAGCTGGTGACCGCGGAATGCGACCTCGACCGCTGCCGCGAGCTCAAGGACAATGTCTTCAACTTCGGCCTGCACCGCGAGCCGGAAACCTACCGCCTGATCGTCGACACCAAGGGCCCGGTCGAACCGGCGCACTGATCGGGCACCATCATGAACGGGAGCACCGCCATCAAGCGCAGCAAGGGCTTCAAGCCGATCGACGAACGCATCGAAGCGCTCACCGAGGCGCTGCCCGATTCCGAGCGCAAGCTGGCGGAACTGCTCGCCGCTCAGCCAGCGCTGCTCGCCACCCACTCCGCCACCGAGCTGGCGGAGATCGCCGGCAGCTCCAAGGCGGCGGTGACGCGCTTCATCCAGCGCCTGGGCTACGACGGCTTCGCCACCGCGCGGCGCGAAGCGCGCGAGGCCCAACGCTGGGGTGCGCCTGCCTTCCAGGTGGCAACCGACCTTTCCGCCACCTCGGACGACGCCTTCGGCGAGCATCTGCGGCGCGACCTGCAGAACCTCGCCCTCACCTTCGAGAAGCTCGCCGCCGGCGTGGTCGAACCCGCCGTCGCCACGCTGGCCCGCGCGCGCCGCGTCGGCGTGGTCGGCTACCGCAACAGCCATGCGCTGGCGCAGTACTTCGCCCGCCAGCTGGTGCTGCTCAAGGACCATGTCGCCCTGCTGCCGCAGGCCGGCCAGACCGTGGGCGAAGACCTCGCCGGCTTCGGCGCCGACGACATGCTGGTGATCCTCGCCTTCCGCCGCCGCGTGCCCATCGTCGCGCAGATCGCCCGCCTGGCGAAAAAGGCCGGCATCCCGGTGCTGGTGCTGACCGACGCCGCCACCCCGGCGAAAGACGTCGACGCCAACTGGCGCATCGCCTGCGAGACCAGCGGATCGGGCCGCTTCGACTCCTACGCCGCGGCGATGAGCGTGCTCAACCTGCTGGTGTCGGCGCTGGCGCAGCGGCCGGAGGTGCTGGCGGGCAATCGCCTGCGCGCCGCCGAACGGCTGCACGAGGGGCTGGACGAGCTGTAGCCCGCCTCGGGGCGCCCATCGGGCGCCGCCCCCACATCCCCCGGCACCATCGCCCGCGCAAGACTATTCTTCACTTACCTCCCAGCCCGACCGAGCGAGGTAAGCCATGTTCGACAGGCAAGACTTCATCCAGAACTGCATCGCCGCCGCTGCCGAAGGGCAGGCTGCAATACGCGAACTCGTCGCCGAGGCGGTCTCCGACCCCACGCGCATCGCAGCCGAACTCGGCCCGCCGACCCACGCCGGCCTCACGCCCCTGTACCGCTCGAAGACGCTCACCATCATCCACTTCGTGTGGGCACCGTGCATGAGCCTGATGCCCCACAACCACCAGATGTACTCGGTGGTCGGCATCTACGACGGACGCGAAGACAACGTCTTCTGGCGCCGCAAGGCAGCGTCCATCGAGGCCGTCGGCGCCGCGTCGCTGGGCGCGCGCGACGTGGTCACTCTCGCGCCCGATGCCATCCACTCTGTCCTCAACCCCATCGGCAGGATGACCCTCGCCATCCATGTGTATGGCGGCGACTTCTTCGCGCCGGAACAACCGCGCAGCCAGTGGGATCATGAAACGCTGGCCGAGGAGGCCTGGGACGTCGAGAGGGTCAAGCGCATCTTCGCGGACGCGGAACGACGCTTCGGGGTGACGACAGGCTGAGGCCCAGGTGCACGCAGCCGCACTGCAACTTCCTTACCGCTGAAGCGCTTCACCTGCGTGCCCCTCCGCTCCCGATCTCGGGGCCTCTGCGACATCCGCAAGGCGCGACTTTGTCACGAACGACACATCACACTTCTGTCCTGCCAACGAAATCAGCAACTTGCCGATTGGCGCGAAAATTGATTCGGATGCCGGTCATGCCTGCACGCAGTCAATGAGGAACCCATGTCCGAAGTCATCCAGTTCCCGGTCCAGAACAAGCAGCAAAGCTCGGACCTCGAAGCCGTCATCGACAAGGCCCTGGCCGGCATCCCGGACAAGGAGCGGGAGAAGATCCGGTTCGACCTGATCAAGACGGTCGACAGCTATGACGCCTTCTTCACCGAATGGACCCTGAGCCTGCCCGACGAAGGCAACGAAACGCTGAAGAAGCAGATCTACGACATCGCCCATCAGGAGCATGAAAGGAAGATGCGCATGCTTGCCGACATCATCCGGCTCAAGATCCAGGTCCTGGTCGCGGAATACCACAAGCGACGGCTTTGAGCGCGTCGGTGGTTGCCGTCGGCTAATCGACTTTTGCAGCCTCGATATCAAAACCCGCACTTCAACCGCCACATCTCGTCCTTCACCCGCCGCCGCTGCTCCCGCAGCCACTCCTGATACTGCGAGCTTCCGCCCCGGCGCGCGGCCTCGTCGATCCGGTCGATATCGCGCTCCAGCAATTCGCACCGGCCTGCGTTCAATTCCCCAGGGCTTGGGTTCCGTGCGATCAGGCCCACCGTGCCGCCCTCGCGCGCAGTAGCGGTGGCCGGCGCAGGCGGGGGGAGGACGACCTTGGGCGGATTGACGATGCTGAAAGTGCCGCCGGCAAGCTCGCCCTGCCGTGCGCCGCTCGGGCACGGTGCGGCCTGGTAGGTGACCTTGCCCGCGTGCTCGCAGCGCACAAGTGCATTGGCGCCGGGTACAGGACGCGGCACAGCCTGCGGGACTGCCGTTCCACCAGTCGGCGCGGCTGCAGTCGGGGCCGGCAGCACCGCAACGGGTTTGCGCTGCGCGTCCCACCACAGGCCTGCGCCGAGCAGGCCGGCGAGCGCGACGGTCAGCAGGATGGCGAGTGCGTTGTGTTTCATGGCCGGGCACACCGGTCATTCATCGCACGGCCGCGCCGCTGGCGGTCCTTCCTTGCTGAGGGACGGCCGTGGTCTGGTCACTGTCTGCCGGATAAACATCTGACGGTGCGCGGGTGCCGGCGATATTTCGATGCCGGAATGCTATGCCACTCATCACGGATTGATAAGCCGATTTCATCGCCTTGTGTGAAATGGGTATCGGGCGGCTACGACATCGGATCTCCCCGGATCGGCGGAGGGGCACCACGATGCCACCAGCCGGCCCGACGGCAGGGAGGTCCGAACAGAAGCAGGATCGCAATCGAGAGCGGCGCCAACAGCGGCTGCGAGCACGCCATCGGTGACGATGGATCGATGGGATGCCCGCTGAATCAGGGTACCCGGCTCCCGCGCTGCGCGCGTGGATGACCATGGCCGAACCGCGCATGCGTCACGGCGGTCGAACCAGGACCTCCCACCGGACCCCAGCGGATGGACGAACCCGCACCGCCACCCTTGCCGCCGCATGCCGGCCGGCGCCGTTTTCTGGCGCTGGCGGCGCTGGGCATGCTGGGCTTGCCACGCCGGTCTGCGGCCCAGTCCGCCGCATCGTCACGTCCAGTGCCCTCCACCGGCGAACGCCTGCCGGCCATCGGCATGGGAACGTGGATCACCTTCGACATCGGCAGCGGGCGCGGCAACACCGATGCGCGCACCGCGCGCTGGCAAGTGCTGCAGGAATTCTTCGCCGCCGGCGGACGGCTGATCGACTCCTCGCCGATGTATGGCAGCGCCGAGGCGGTATTGGGCGAGTTGCTGCAGCAAAGCCCGGGCGCGGCGGCGCTGTTTTCCGCAACCAAGGTGTGGACGCCGGGGCAGTGGCTGGGCGAGCAGCAGATGGCGCGCTCGCTGGCCTTATGGGGGCTGCCGCGCTTCGACCTGATGCAGATCCACAACCTGCTGGACTGGGAGGCCCACCTGCCGACGCTGCAGCGCATGAAGGCCGACGGCCGGGTGCGCTACATCGGCATCACCACCTCGCATGGCAGCCGCCATGCCGCGTTCGAGCGCATCATGCGGCGCGAGCGCCTGGATTTTGTGCAGTTCACCTACAACATCGCGCACCGCGAAGTCGAGGAAAGGCTGTTGCCGCTGGCGGCCGAACGCGGCTGCGCTGTCATCATCAACCGGCCCTTAGACGGCGGCCGGCTGTTCGACGGCGTGCGCGGCAAGCCGCTGCCGGGCTGGGCGGCGGAAATCGGCTGTGCGAACTGGGCGCAGGTCTTTCTCAAGTTCGTCATTTCGCATCCGGCGGTGACCTGCGCCATTCCCGCCACCTCGCAGCCGGCGCACATGCACGAGAACATGGGCGCACTCGCCGGGACGCTGCCCGACGCCGCGTTGCGCCGGCGCATGGCGGAAGACTTCGAACGCCTGCGCTGACGCACCTTCGGCGCTGCAGACCGCAGCCGGCAGCGCTGGCGAACGATGACCGAGCTCAGCGCCGCTGCATTTCCGCCAACCGCAGGATGAGCAGCCCGAGTTCGCGCCGCACCCGCTCGCGCGCCTCGCCCTCCAGCGTTTCCAGCTGCGCGCGCAGTGCGGCGATCTCCTTGCGCAGGCCGATTTCCGGCGGTGCCATGCCGGCGTTCTTGAGGATGTGGTTGGCCATGCGCTGCTCGGCCGACAGCAATGGCTCCTCGTCGAACACCAGCGGCCGCCCGGCACCGGGCAGACGGTCGAACTCGCCGCGCCTCAGGGCTTCGGCGATGCGTTGTTCGGCGAGGATGTCGAAGACGGAAAGCGACATGGCGGCGGGACGGCGGCCGGCTGGGCGGATAGCGCGAGCTTACGCCGATCGGCCCGCCGTGCGCTCGCCGCCCGCAACGTCGGCTCAGGCCTCGGCGACGCACACCCGGTTGCGGCCGGCGCCCTTGGCGGCGTAGAGCGCGGCATCCGCGCGTACCAGCGCGGCGCTGGCGGTGACGTCGGACGCCAGCGCCGTCACGCCGATACTGACCGTGACGGTGACGCTGCCGGCGTCGGTGTTCGCCGGGTTGAAGCTCAGGGTTGCGCGCAGCCGTTCGGCCAGACGCCGGCCATCTTCCAGCGTGGTGCCGGGCAGCAGCACCGCGAACTCCTCGCCGCCGAGGCGGCCGGCCACGTCGCTGCTGCGCAGGCTGTGACGGATGAGTTCGGCAACGTGCTGCAGCACGCGGTCGCCGACCGGATGGCCATAACTGTCGTTGATGCGTTTGAAATGGTCGATGTCCAGCATCAGCAGCACACCGCGCCGGACCGGCTCACCCGCCCGATCGAACATCGCCTGCTCCAGGCTGGCCATGAAGGCGCGGCGATTGGGCAAGCCGGTCAGCGCATCGGTGGAGGCCAGGGTGGCGAGCATGGTTTCGCGCTGCTTGCGCTCGGTGATGTCGCGTACCAGCCAGAGGTGGCCGAGGTCGTCCTGCTCGCGCAGGATAGGCACCCAGTCGATCTCCAGGTTGCGCCCGCCCTCACCGACCACCTCGATGGTGCGACGCTGTTCGCGCTGCGGGCCGGACCCCGGATTGCGCAGCCAGCCGAGGCCGGCCTCGCCGCCCAGCTGGCGCAGGGCGTCCTGACCCAAGCCCGGCAGCGCCGACGCCGTACAGGGCAGGTCGAGCAACTGGCAGAGGCTTTCGTTGGCCATCACGATGCGCTTGTTCGCGTCCTCCACCAGCACGCCGCCGGGAAAGCGTTCGAGCAGGGTGGTGAGGCGCATGCGTTCGGTTTCGAGTGCCGCTTCGGCCAGGTAGCGTTCGGTGATGTCGATCAGCAGCCAGATCACCGCGCCATCGGGCTGCTCCGGATCGAGCAGGGTGCCGCTGGCGTCGAACCAGCGGGTGCGGCCCAGCGCATCGACCACCGGCCATTCGCAGCGCATCGCGCCCGTGGCCCGCAACTGGCCGTACTGGCTGCCGAAATCACGGTAGCTCGCCTCGCTCACATGCAGGCGGCGGAAATCGAAACCCGTCATATCCTCGCCCGGCAGTCCGAACAGTTCGCGCGCGCGGGCATTGGCGTAGAGCGCCCGGCGCTCGCACGAGGCGACGAAGATCGCGGCCGCGCCCTGGTCGAGCAGGGCGCGCCGCAGCTGCGCGTCGGCGACGCGCTGGCTGATGTCGCTGTAGGTGCCTATCATCCGCAGCGGTTCGGCCCCCTCCCAGTCGACCACCCGGCCGCGGCCTTCCACCCACAACCACTCGCCGGACGCGGTTCGCATGCGGAATTCGTCGGACGCGACCGACGCATCGTGGCGTTGCTTCCCGATCTGGGCGTGCAGGCTGGCCAGCGTGCGTTCGCGGTCGGCCGGATGCAGCCGATCCGCCCAGTCGTCGATCGACAGGCCGGTGCTGTCCGGCGCCAGCCCCAGCATCTCGTAGCAGCGCGCATCCCAGCGCAGGCTGCCGCTGCGCATGTCCCATTCCCACAGCCCGTCGCGCACCGCCGCCACCGTCAGGCGCAGGCGCTCCTCGCTGCGCTGCAGGGCCTCGGACGCCGCGTGCGCCGCGGTCACATCGTGGATGTAGCCGTGCCACAGCGTACCCCCGTCCGCGGTACGTTCGGGGTTGGCCTGGCCGAGCAGCCAGCGCACGGTGCCGTCGGCAAAGCGCACCCGGTACTCGCACCGCCAGGTCGACAGCTGCTCGCCGGATTGCCGGATCGATGCCGACACCCGCTCCACGTCGTCGGGATGCAGGTTGGCGAAGACCTTGTCGGCGGACTCGGCCGCCTCTTCCGGCGTCACCCGGTAGATGTCGGCAATACCGGGGCTGGCGTAGGGAAAGTGACTCGTGCCGTCCGGCCGCAACAGGTACTGGTAGATGACGCCCGGCACCTCGGCCACCAGCTTGGCGATGCGGCCGCGCAGCTCCGCCCGCACGGCCTCCGCTTCCTTGCGTTCGGTGATATCCAGATGCGTGCCGACCACGCGCAGCGCTGCGCCCTTGTCGTCGCGCGCCACCACCCGGCCGCGGTCCAGCACCCATACCCAGTGGCCGTCCCGGTGGCGTAGGCGGTGTTCCGACTCGTATAGCCGCGCTTCGCCGCGCAAGTGGGCACCGAGCGCGGCATGGATCACCTTCCAGTCGTCCGGATGGACCAGTTTCTCCCAGGTCGACACGTCGGCAGCAAGCTCGTCCACCCGGTAACCCAGCATCTGCGCCCAGCGCGTGTCGAAACGGGTGACGCCAGTGCTCACGTTCCAGTCCCAGGCGCCGAGGTCGCCACCGCTCAAGGCGAGTTCCAGCCGCTCGCTGCTCTCGGCCAGGCGCGCGGCGTGGCGCTGCTTCTGCACGAACAGCCAGGTAATCCACAGCGCTGCGATCACCAGCAGCACCGAACCGATGAGATTGCGCTGGCGGCCGTCGTGGATGACCGCTTCCACCGGCGCCAGCGCGTGGGCCTTGTCCAGCCCCAGGCTGATCAGCACCGGATAGGCGCTCGCGCGATGCCAGGCATAGCAGCGCGCCACCCCGTCGACGGGAGAAACGATGTCGTAGGCGCCGCTGGGCTGCGCCCTGTCGGCGAGGAAGGAGCGCTCCGGCGGCACCGAGCGGCCGAGCACCTCGTCCAGCCGGTGGGAGCGCGCCAGGTAGCTGCCGTCGTCGCGCAGCAGCAGCACCACGTCGCTGTCGTCGGGAAAGATCTCGTGGAAGGATCTGGACAGGTATTCGGGAGAGATCGACACCACCACCACGCCGGCCAGCCGGCCGTCGACCACGATGGGCCGCGAGAACTGTACCGACCAGCGCTGCGACACCCGGCCGCGCACCGGGTGGCTGATGAAGAGCCGCGGTGCGGCGCCGTCGAGGTGCGCCTTGAAATGCTCGCGGTCGGCGATAGACACCGCCACCGTCGAGGTCGCGTCGGGCCGGTCGAGGCTGGAGTAGACCATCCTGCCGTCACGATCGGCGACGCTGACCTGCACCAGGGCACCGGCCGGCAAGGCCGCCCCGGCGGTCGCCACCACATTGCGGAAATGCGCCGGGTTGGTGCCCGTCCAGGCATTGGCGAGATTGCGCGCCATGTAGTCGATGTCGCCGATCAACGAGTCGATATGCAGCGCCATCGCCTGTGCGGTTTGCGCCGCCCGCAGCCGCGTCTGGGCACTGGCATCGCGTCGCTGCGTCGCATGGCTGTCGAACAGCATCACCCAGTAGATGGCGAGCGCCAGCGCCAGGATCAGCCAGGCGGCGGACACGCGCATCAGCAGCGGGAGATTGCGACGACGGAAAAAACGGGAAATCGGCCCGTTGCGATCTGACATATGACGAAATTAAGTGAGACGGGCCTTTTCCACAGCGTAAGAATGATAGGGCATGCGCCTCTACGCTGCTGTGGCCTATTACTCAGGTCGTATCCGCCTCCGCTCCGGCGCCGCCATCGACGCGTGGCCACCCTGCCCGGCCTGGGGCAGGCAGAGCTTCACGATGTCGGATTCACGACATCGGCACTGCAACGGTGCATGACCGCAGCACCATGCCAGTGCATTGAAATTTAATACATTTTTCATTTTACAAGCGACCTTCGCTGCCGGAGAATCGCGCCCTTTTCATTCGCAGGCCACCTCGCCATGTACAGCCACGACGCCATTCCGGCCTCCGCCCAGCCCGCTCGACTCGACACCAGCCGCTACGCCTTCGACGGCGACTTCGTCAGCCTCGGCGCCGACATCCTGGTGCAGGACGCGGGATACGCCGCCAGCCGGCCCTGGCTGCTGCAGCTGTGGGCCGCTGCGGCCGACACCGGCCGCGTGAAGCTGGCCGAAGCAGTCTGCCGTGTCGACGGCGCCGGCCCGGATGGCCGCATCCGCCTGCACGCCACCGCGGCCGCCCACCCGCCGGCCGGCAAGGGCGAGCACCGGCTCAGCCTGGTGCTCGCAACCGACGACGGCATCGGCGTCCGCGTGCTCGATCAGGCCGACTTCCCCTGCGACATCGCTTTCGTGCAGCCGAGCCTGGACGGCACGGCCGGCTACCGGATCGACGAGGACGGCATCGCGATCCAGGTGGGCCGCGTGTTCAATCCGCGCCCGGCGGACAACCTCAGCGGCACGCTTGCACTCGAACTGTGGGCCCTGCCGGCTCCCTATCGCGGCGGCGCCTTCAGCGGCATCCAGCTCGGCAGTGTCGCGCTGGGGAGTCTGGCCGGTCAGGCGGAATGGACCGACGTGGCACGCACCCTGCCCCGGCCCAGCCTGCCCGCCGGCAGCTGGCACTTCGCCCTGATGCTGCGCGAATGGACAGGCAACGGCTACCTGACCCGCGACTACAGCAATTTCGCCCTGCCGGTGGACGGTCCGCTGCACTCGACGCTTGCCGCAGCGCCCATCGCCCACGACCTCGACACCGTCGATGCCGTCGAGCAGGCGGCAGCACCGGCGCCCGATGCAGCACCGGCGCCCGATGCAGTACCGGCGCCAGTCGCCGAACCGGCCGCGGCGCGCCCGGCCGACAAGCGCGCAGCCAAGCGCGCGGCCAAGTCCGGCGCCGCGCGTCGCCCGGCGGCCAGCGCCGACAAGAACACGGTGTCGATCAACCACGATCCGGTGGACCGTATCGCCGCGATCAAGGGTCTGCCCACGCGCGTCGCCGAAGCCATCGTCGCCGGCCGCCCGTGGCAGCGCATCGAGGACCTGCGCATGGTGAAGGGCATGGGCGACAAGCTGCTGGACAAGCTGCGCGCCTTCATCCGCCTGTAAGCCGGACGATGCAGGCTGGCCGCGCGCCGGTTGCTCCGGCCGCGGCCGCGCATTTTTGCGCCGCATCAACGAAAGCCGCATTTGCAACGACCAAACGACGATAAAGCTCCACCTACATCCGCTGCCGAGCGATAATGCCGGATTGCGGAAAAACGGAAACGGAAGCACATGAAGCGCGTCGATGATTTTCGCCTGCGGCTGGGCTCTAAGGAACTGGTGCCCATCATGGTGGGCGGCATGGGGGTCGACATCTCGACCGCCGAGCTGTCGCTCGAAGCTGCCCGCCTGGGCGGCATCGGCCATATTTCCGACGCGATGGTGCCCACGGTCTCCGACCGCCGCTTCAACACCAAGTACGTCAAGAACAAGCTGCAGCAGTACAAGTTCAACGTCGCCAATTCCGACAAGTCGGTGGTGCAGTTCGACCTCGGCCTGCTCGCCGAAGCCACCGCGCTGCATGTCGGCAGGACGATGGAAGCCAAGCGCGGTGACGGCCTGGTCTTCATCAACTGCATGGAAAAGCTGACGATGAACGGGCCGAAGGAAACCTTGCGGGTGCGCCTGCAGGCGGCGCTGGATGCCGGCATCGACGGCATCACGCTGGCCGCCGGCCTGCACCTCGGCTCCTTCGCGCTGATCCAGGACCACCCCCGCTTCAACGACGTCAAGCTGGGCATCATCGTGTCCTCGCTGCGTGCGCTGCAGCTCTTCCTGAAGAAAAACGGCCGTACCGGCCGCCTGCCCGACTACGTCGTGGTCGAAGGCCCGCTGGCCGGCGGCCACCTCGGCTTCGGCATGGACTGGGCCAAGTACGACCTCGCCACCATCGTCGCCGAGATCCGCGACTGGCTGAAGGCCGAGCAGCTCGACATCCCGCTGATCCCCGCCGGCGGCATCTTCACCGGCTCGGACGCGGTCGGCTTCCTGGAAATGGGCGCCGCCGCCGTGCAGGTGGCGACCCGCTTCACCGTGACCGAGGAATGCGGCCTGCCGGAAGACGTGCAGCAGGAGTACTTCAAGGCAAGCGAGCAGGACATCGAGGTCAACCAGATCTCGCCCACCGGCTACCCGATGCGCATGTTGAAGAACAGCCCGGCGATCGGCGACGGCATCCGTCCGAACTGCGAAGCCTACGGCTATCTGCTGGACGCCTCCGGCAACTGCCAGTACATCGAGGCCTACAACCGCGAAGTGGCGGCGCACCCGGAAGCGCGCAAGGTCAAGGTGTGGGACAAGACCTGCCTGTGCACCCACATGCGCAACTTCGAGTGCTGGACCTGTGGCCAGTACACCTACCGGCTGAAGGACACCACCCGCCGCAACGAGGATGGCAGCTACCGCATCCTCAGCGCCGAGCACGTCTTCCACGACTACCAGTTCAGCACCGACAACCAGATCGCCCTGCCGGACTGACTGCTGCGGCAGCATGCGGACGGGCGCTCGCCGCGGAGCCGTCGCCATGACCGACACCCTGATCGTCATCACCACCCTGCCCGACGCCGAACACGCGGCCGCCCTGGCCGCGCGCGTGGTGGAAGAGCGCGTCGCCGCCTGCGTGAACATCCTCGCGCCCTGCACCTCGGTGTATCGGTGGCAGGGACAGGTCGAAACCGCCACCGAAGTGCCGCTGCTGATCAAGACCGCCGCTGCGCGCTACCCGGCGCTCGAAGCGGTGATCCGCGCCCATCACCCCTACGAACTTCCCGAGATCGTCGCGGTCCCTGTTGAGCGCGGCCTGCCGGCCTACCTCGACTGGGTCGCCGTCGAGGCCGCGCCCAACTGAGCACGGGCGCCGCAGCACCCGGCGCCCCACCGAACCCCTCCGGACCTGCCTTGCCGTGATCCACCGCCTGCTGACCCTGCTCGCCCTCGTCGCCAGCCTGCTCGCCCTCTCCGCCCACGCCGCCGAACCCATCCAGCCGGAAAAGGCTTTCGCGATGCGCGCCCAGGCCTTCGACGGCCAGACCGTGGAAGTGGTGTTCGACATCGCCAGGGACTACTACCTCTACGGCAACAAGTTCCGCTTCAGCGCCGAACCGGCCACGGTGACGCTGGGCGAGGCCCAGCGGCCGCCGGGCAAGATCAAGGACGACGAATTCTTCGGTAAGGTCGAGACCTACCGCGGCGAACTGCGCATGCTGCTGCCGGTCAGCGCCCCGCCCGGCGTGCGCCGCTTCGAACTCACGGTGAGCAGCCAGGGCTGCTGGGACGGCGGCGTGTGCTACCCGCCGACGCCGCAGCGCGCCTCCATCGATCTCGACGCCGTGCCCGCTGCGGGCAGCGGCAGCCTGCTCGATCGCGCGCTGGCGCAAGCCTCGCCGGCCGACGCCGGTGCGGATACCGCCGGCACGGGCGATGAAAGCGGCCGCATCGCCGGCCTGCTGCGCGACGCCAGCGTGCCGCTGGTGCTGGCCAGCTTCTTCGGCTTCGGCCTGCTGCTCGCCTTCACGCCCTGCCACTTCCCGATGATCCCCATCCTGTCGGGCATCATCGTCGGCGGTGGCCAGCACCTGTCGCGCGGGCGCACTTTTGCGCTGTCGATCGCCTACGTGCTGGGCATGGCGGCCACCTACGCCGCTGCCGGCGTCGCGGCCGGGCTGTCGGGCACGCTGCTGGTCGCCGCACTGCAGAACGTCTGGGTGCTGTCCGCCTTCGCGCTGGTCTTCGTGCTGCTGTCGCTGTCGATGTTCGGCTTCTACGAACTGCAGATGCCGAACGCACTGCAAAGCCGGATCGCCGACACCGCCAGCCACAACAAGGGCGGCCACCTCGGCGGCGTGGCCGCGATGGGCGCGCTGTCGGCGCTGATCGTCGGCCCCTGCATCGCTGCACCGCTGGCCGGTGCCCTGCTCTACATCGCCCGCAGCGGCGATGCGGTGCTGGGCGGTGGAGCCTTGTTCGCGATGGGCCTGGGGCTGGGTGCGCCGCTGCTCGCCGTCGGCATGGCGACGCGCTCGGTGCTGCCCAAGGTCGGCCCGTGGATGGACGGCGTGAAAAAGGCCTTCGGCGTGATCCTGCTCGGCGTGGCGATCTGGCTGCTGATGCCGGTGCTGCCGCCGCTCGCCGGCATGCTCGCATGGGCGGCGCTGCTGCTGTTCTCGGGCATCTTCCTGCATGCGCTCGACCCGCTGCCGCCGCAGGCCAAGGGCTGGCAACGCTTCTGGAAGGGCGTGGGCGTGGTGCTGGCTATAAGCGGCGCCGCCATGCTGATCGGCGCCCTCGCCGGCTCGCGCGACCCGCTGCAGCCGCTGGCGGTGCTGCGCGCCGAAGCCGCGGCAGCCAAGGCTGCGCCGGCGTTCGAGAAGGTCGACTCGATCGCCGAGCTGGACGCCCGCCTGGCCAGCGCCGGCAGGCCGGTAATGCTCGATTTCTACGCCGACTGGTGCGTGTCCTGCAAGGAGATGGAGCGCTACACCTTCCCCGACGCGCAGGTGGCCGCGCGCATGGACCGGATGCTGCTCCTCAAGGCCGACGTCACCGCCAACAGCGAGGCGCACAAGGCGCTGCTCAAGCGCTTCGGCCTGTTCGGCCCGCCGGGCATCATCTTCTTCGATGCCGCCGGGCAGGAGCGCGACGGCCTGCGCGTGGTGGGCTACATGAAGGCGGAGGCTTTCGCCGGCATCCTCGACACCGCGCTGCGGTAGCAAGAACCGGGCGCCGGCTTTCGCCCGTTTTCGCCTACA
Source organism: Azoarcus sp. DD4 (assembly GCF_006496635.1). NCBI lineage: Bacteria > Pseudomonadati > Pseudomonadota > Betaproteobacteria > Rhodocyclales > Zoogloeaceae > Azoarcus > Azoarcus sp. DD4. Next base: position 407,806 of record NZ_CP022958.1, on the reverse strand, counting down.
ATCCCGCTTTCCCCTTTTCCGTCAGTCCCTTCATGTTCTCCGGCATCGTGGCCGCTTGCGGCCGTATCGAACACATCGAGCCCCTCGCCGATGGCCTGCGCCTGACCGTGGACACCGCCACGCTCGACCTTTCCGACGTGCAGATCGGCGACAGCATCGCCAACAGCGGCGTCTGCCTTACCGTGATCGAGCGCGACGGCCAGCGCGTCAAGTTCGACGTCTCGCGCGAGACCCTCAACTGCACCGTCGGGCTGGATGCCGTCGGCAACGAGCTCAACCTCGAAAAGGCGCTGCAGCTGTCCGACCGCCTCGGCGGCCATCTGGTCACCGGCCATGTGGACGGCGTCGGCGAAGTGCTGAAGTTCGCGCCGGTGGGCGAAAGCCACGAACTGGTTATCCGCGCCCCCGGCGCCATCGCCGGCTACATCGCGAAGAAGGGCTCGGTCACGGTCAACGGCGTCAGCCTCACGGTGAACCGTGTCGAAGGGCCGGACTTCTCGATCAACCTGATCCCGCACACCGTGGCGGTGACCAACCTCAAGCACCTCGAGCCGGGCAGCCGGGTCAACCTCGAGATCGACCTCATCGCCCGCTACGTCGAGCGCATGCTCGCCTGGCGCGAAGAAGAATCCAAGGACAAGGCATGAGCGCACTCGCCCCGATCACCGACATCATCGCCGACATCCGTGCCGGCAAGATGGTCATCCTCGTCGACGAAGAAGACCGCGAGAACGAAGGCGACCTGGTGATGGCCGCCGAATTCGTCACGCCCGAGGCGATCAACTTCATGGCCAAGTACGGCCGCGGCCTGATCTGCCTGACGCTCACCGACGAACGCTGCCGCCAACTCGGCCTGCAGCAGATGGTGCGCGACAACCGCACACCGCACGGCACCGCCTTCACCGTGTCGATCGAAGCGGCCACCGGCGTCACCACCGGCATCTCGGCGCACGACCGCGCCCGCACCGTGCAGGTTGCGGTCGCCCGCCACGCCAAGCCGGACGACATCGTGATGCCCGGCCACATCTTCCCGCTCACCGCACAGAAGGGCGGCGTGCTGATCCGCGCCGGCCACACCGAGGCCGGCTGCGACCTCGCCCAACTCGCCGGGCTCGAACCCGCCGCGGTGATCTGCGAGATCCTCAAGGACGACGGCACCATGGCCCGCCTGCCGGATCTGGTGGAATTCGCCGCCGAGCACGGCCTCAAGATCGGCGCCATCCGCGACCTGATCGAGTACCGCGCGGCCACCGAGCACCTGGTCGAGAAGGTCACCGAGAAGGACGTCGACACGCCGCACGGTCGCTTCCGCCTGTCCGCGTTCGAGGACCGCACCTCGGGCGACATCCACTTCGCGCTCACCCGCGGCGACATCCGCCCGGACGCCGAAACCCTGGTGCGGGTGCACGAGCCGATCTCGGTGGTCGACTTCCTCGACCCGGCCAGCGGCCGCCACAGCTTCGCGGTAAACGATGCGCTGGCCGCGATCGCCCAGGCCCAGGCCGGCGCCATCGTGCTGCTCTACCGGCCGCAGTCCGGCCAGGACCTGCTCGCCAACCTCACCGGCACCGCGGCCGAACGCCCGGTGAAGTGGGATCCGCGCCTGTTCGGCGTCGGCGCCCAGATCCTCAAGTCGCTCGGCGTCGGCAAGATGCGCCTGCTCGCCAACCCACGCAAGATCCCGAGCATGGCCGGCTTCGGCCTCGAGATCACCGGCTTCGTCGACAAGACCTGACCCCTCGGGCGCCCGCACACGGCGCCTTCATCACACTAACAGAACAGACAAACACACCATGGCCCGCTACGACAACATCGCTGAATTCGAACCCGACCTGGACGGCAAAGGCCTGCGCGTCGGCATCGTCATGAGCCGCTTCAACCAGGACGTCTGCGAAGGCCTGCTGTCAGCCTGCACCGCCGAACTGCTCAAGCTCGGCGTCTCGCCTGACCTCATCCGCATCGCCACCGTGCCGGGCGCGCTGGAAATCCCCCTGGTGCTGCAGAAGATGGGCCTCTCCGGCAAGTTCGACGCGCTGGTCGCGCTGGGTGCGGTCATCCGCGGCGAAACCTACCACTTCGAGCTGGTCTCCAACGAAATGGGCGCCGGCATCACCCGCATCGGCCTGGATACCGGCGTGCCCATCGCCAACGGCGTGCTCACCACCGAGGACGACGACCAGGCGCTGGCCCGCATGCAGGAAAAGGGCAGCGACTGCGCGCGCACCGCGGTCGAGATGGCCAATCTGCTGAAGGTCGTGCAATGAGCACCAAGATGGCGCGTCGCCGCGCCCGTGAACTCGCCCTGCAGGGCGTCTACCAGTGGCTGCTGTCGGGCAATTCGCCGCAGGTGGTCGAAGCCCACGTCGAATCCGAAGCGGAGAACTTCGACAAGGTCGACCGCGAGCTTTTCGTGATGCTGCTGCGCGGCACGCTGGACAACGTGGAAAGCCTGCAGGCGGAGTTCGCCCCCTTCATTCACCGCCCGATAGACGAGCTGTCGCCGATCGAGCGCGCCATCCTGCTGCTCGGCACCCACGAGTTGAAGCACAACATCGAAACGCCCTACCGCGTGGTCATCAACGAGGCCATCGAGCTCGCCAAGGGCTACGGCGGCACCGACGGTCACCGCTTTGTCAATGGCGTGCTCGACAAGCTCGCTGCACAGCTGCGCGCGCTGGAAGTCGAAGCTGCACGCGCAAAGAAAGATGGTGCTGCCGGCTCCGCCTGAACAGACATCACGTCCATCGGGCCAGGTCCGGCCCGAAACAAAAAACCCGCCTCACGGCGGGTTTTTGCTTTGGGGCGTCGTACGTTCAGCCGCGCGGACCACGCTCGCGGCGGTCACCATGGCTGCGCTCGCCGCGGGAGGGATGACCGTCGCGGCCATAACCACCGCTATTGCCGCGGCCGGCGTAGCCACCACCCGGCTTGCCACCGCTGCCGAAGCGCGGACGACCGGCACCGGCAGGGCGCGGCGCGGACGGACGGCGCGGCGCCGGCTCCAGCCCCGGGATGGTATGCACTTCGAGACGATCACCGGTGAAGCGCTCGATCGCGCGGATCAGGCCGGTTTCACGCGGACCCGACAGGGTGATCGCGATACCGTCGCGACCGGCGCGGCCGGTACGGCCGATACGGTGCACATAGTCCTCGACCTGACGCGGCGGATCGAAGTTGATGACGTGGCTGATGCCGGCGACGTCGATGCCGCGGGCAGCCACGTCGGTCGCCACCAGCACGCCGATGCGGCCCTGGCGCAGGCGCTGCAGGGTGCGGTTGCGCACCGTCTGGTGCATGTCGCCATGCAGCGCGGCGGCGGCGAAGCCCTTTTCCTGCAGGCTGAGCGACAGCTCGTCGGCGCTGCGCTTGGTCGCGGTGAACACCACGGCCTGTTGCAGGCCGTCGGTGCCGAGCAGGGCTTCGAGCAGGCGGCTCTTGTGGCCCATGTCGTCGGCGAACATCAGGCGCTGCTCGATGTTGCCGCGCTTGGCCTCGGTCGTGGCGATCTCGATGCGCTGCGGATTGCGGGTGAGCTTGTTGGCAAGCGCACCGACCACGCCGTCCAGCGTGGCGGAGAACAGCAGGGTCTGGCGCGAAGCGGGGGTCGCGCCGACGATGGCCTCGATGTCCTCGGCGAAGCCCATGTCCAACATGCGGTCGGCTTCGTCGAGCACCAGCACCTCGATGTCCGACAGCTTGAGCTTGCGGCGATTGAGGTGGTCCAGCAGGCGGCCCGGCGTGGCCACGATCACGTCGACCGGACGGCTGAGCTGCTTCACCTGGGCGAAGAAAGGCGCGCCGCCGACCAGGCAGGCGGTATTGAGCCAGCGCAGTGCGCGGCCATAGGTCTTGACCGCCTGCTCGACCTGTTGGGCGAGTTCGCGCGTCGGGGTCAGCACCAGCACGCGCGGGCCGCTGCCCGGCGCCGGACGACGGCCGGCCAGGCGATGCAGCGACGGCAGCGTGAAGGCAGCGGTCTTGCCGCTACCGGTATGCGAGGACACCAGCAGGTCGGCACCGGCGATGGCGGCGGGAATCGCCTGCATCTGCACCGGGGTCGGCGTGGTGTAACCGCTTTGTTCAATGGCGGAAATGAGTTCTTCGGCGAGGCCGAGGCTCTGGAAAGTCATGTGTCTTCCTTATTTCGGACCAGCTTGTGGCCGGACCGGGTTCGGACCCGCGAAAACGGGTCGCATGGCATCGCACCGCCCGGACTCGTGGTAAACGAGAACGGGGCGCAAAGGCGACAAGCGCGCGATGGGCGTGGGCCGGTCGACTACGGCATGGAAAACGAACACATGCCGGCTCGACCGCGCATCGGCACCAACCGGTTGTCACGATGCCAGACGATCGGAAGAACGAATGGAGTTCGGCGGGAGGTCGGAGGCGATGGGGCTGTGGATACAGTCCCTGGGGCCGGATCGGCGGGAGAGTCCCGCGACAGAATCACCATGGCCCTGCTGCTGCATTGCACAACGGGGCGGATTATAGCGTCTTTTTGTCGACGCGTCGGAAAAAAATGCAAGCGGCCCGGCAACTTACGTTAACCGGGCCGCCGAATGACGGAAAACGTCAGGGGGTATTACTTGTTGACTGCGGCCTTCAGCGTGGCGCCGGCAGTGAACTTGGGCACGCTGGAAGCGGCGATTTCGATCGTCGCGCCGGTTTGCGGGTTACGGCCGGTGCGGGCAGCACGCTCGGAGACCTCGAAGGAGCCAAAGCCGGTGAACGCCACTTTTTCACCCTTGCCGAGTTGCTCGGAGATGATGTCGAGCACGGCAGACAGGGCGCGGTCAGCTTGAGCGCGGGATACATCCAGACGGTCGGCCAGGGCTTCGACGAATTCACCTTTGTTCATGCTTTTCCTCGATTGGTATTAGGGAAGTGATGTGGTTCTACGGGCCGGATTCTAGCACCGTCGCGGGATTCGGGGCAGCTCGTAACATCCTGACGTAGCATTCTGCATACAATTTCCGCCCCGCGCGAAAACATCCGATCGCACCGCCACTACGACTTTCGTTCAACGAACCGGAATCCTTCGCGGACGAGCCGGTTTTCGCCGCGAAAACCCGGGCATCGGACATCGCGGGACACCCGCCTCAGGTTGCCGGCCTCAAGTCGCCAACATCTCCTGATGCTTGCCGCCCAGCCCCAGGTAAGCCTCGATCACCCGCGGATCGTCCTTCAGCTGCGCCGCCGGCCCTTCCATCGCGATCTGGCCGGTCTCCAGCACGTAGGCGTAGTCCGCCACCTGCAGCGCCGCGCGCGCGTTCTGCTCGACCAGCAGGATCGACACCCCGCGCCGTCTCAGCTCCGCGATGATCCGGAAGATCTCGCGCACGATCAGCGGCGCAAGCCCCAGGCTCGGTTCGTCCAGCATCAGGAGCTTCGGTTTGGCCATCAGCGCGCGGCCCACCGCCAGCATCTGGCGCTCGCCGCCCGACAGCGTGCCGGCGAGCTGGCTGCGTCTTTCCTTCAAGCGCGGGAAGAGGTGATACACCTCCTCCATGGTCTGGCCGTGGTCGCGCTTGCCCATGCGGTAGCGCTGGAAGGCGCCCAGCGTCAGGTTGTCCTCCACCGTCATCTCGCCGAAGAGTTCGCGCTTTTCGGGCACGAGGTTCATGCCGCGCGCCACCATGCGTTCGACTTCCGGCACCGCTTCGATGCTGCCGTCGAACTGGACTTTGCCCTTGGAGTTGAGCACGCCCATGATCGCGGAGAGCATCGTCGTCTTGCCCGCGCCGTTGGGGCCGATCACGGTGACGATCTGGCCTTCGCCCACCGTCAGGTTGGCATTGGTGAGCGCTTCCACCTTGCCGTAGGCCACGCACAGGTCCTGGATCTCCAGCACCTTGTTCTTGGTTTCGTTCGCCATGATTTACTCCACCCCGCCCAGGTAGGCTTCGAGCACCTTCGGGTCTTTCTGCACGTCTTCCGGCAGGCCTTCGGAGATCTTCTCGCCGAACTCCATCACCACCACCCGATCGACCAGGCCCATCACGAAGTCCATGTCGTGTTCGACCAAGAGGATGGCCATGCCTTCGGCCCTGAGCTTCTTCATCAGGTCGCCGAGCGCTTCCTTCTCCTTGAAGCGGAGCCCCGCGGCGGGCTCATCGAGCAGCAGCAGGCAGGGGTCGGAACAGAGCGCGCGGGCGATTTCGAGGATGCGCTGCTGGCCGAGCGCGAGGCTGCCGGCTTCGTCGAACATGTGTTCCGCGAGGCCCACGCGCTCGATCTGGCGGGCCGCTTCTGCCAGGAGGCGCGACTCTTCTTCGCGGTCCATGCGCCAGGCCGAGCTGATCACGCCCTTGTCGCCGCGCAGGTGGCCGCCGATGGCGACGTTCTCGAGCACGCTCATGGTCGGGAGCAACTTCACGTGCTGGAAGCTGCGGCTCATGCCCATGCGGGCGATCTCGCGCGAGTCGTGACCGGCCACCGGCTTGCCGCGGAACAGCACCTCGCCCGAGGTCGGGGTGTCGACCCCCGAGATCTGGTTGAACATGGTGCTCTTGCCTGCGCCGTTGGGGCCGATCAGCGCGAGGATCTCGCCCGCGCGCACTTCGAGGCTCATGTTGTTGTTGGCGACCAGGCCGCCGAACTTGCGGGTGACGTTCTTGGCTTCGAGGATGAGCTCGCCCTTCTTGGGCAGTTCGCGGCGCGGCAGCTCCTTGGCGGCGGCGTCCAACGTCTTCCTCTTCGCTTTGACCGGGACGAGCTTGGTGAGGATGGGCCACAGGCCGTCGCGGGCGCGTTGCAACACCACCACCATCATCAGGCCGAAGACGATGACTTCGAAGTTGCCCGACTGGCCGAAGAGCTTGGGCAGCAGGTCCTGCAGCCACTGCTTGAGCACGGTGATGACGCCGGCGCCCACCAGCGCGCCCCAGACGTGGCCGGCACCGCCGACCACCGCCATGAAGAGGTACTCGATGCCGATGTGCAGGCCGAACGGGGTCGGATTGACGAAGCGCTGCATGTGGGCGTAGAGCCAGCCCGAGGCGCAGGCGTGCAGCGCGGCGATCACGAAGATGATCATGCGCGAGCGCGAGGTATCGACCCCCATCGCTTCGGCCATCACCATGCCGCCCTTCAAGGCGCGGATGGCACGGCCTTCGCGGGAATCGAGCAGGTTCTGGGTGGTGAAGACCGCGGCGAGCAGGAAGACCCAGATGAGGTAGAAGATCTCTTCACCCTGGTCGAGCACCCAGCCGAAGATGGAAATCGGCGGAATGCCGGTGAGACCGGTGTGGCCGCCCAGGCTTTCCATGGTGCCGAACAGGAAGTACAGCGAAATCCCCCAGGCGATGGTGCCCAGCGGCAGGTAGTGGCCGGAGAGCTTGAGGGTGAGGGAACCGAGCACCACCGCGACCACCGCGGTGAAGACCAGGCCCACCCCCAGCGCCAGCCAGGGCGAACCGCCGGCCCAGGCGAGCCAGGCGGGCAGATCGGTGGCGGTGCACAAGAGCGCGGTGGTGTAGGCGCCCAGCCCCACGAAGGCGGCCTGGCCGAAGCTGGTGAGGCCGCCGACACCGGTCAAGAGCACCAGGCCGAGCGCCACCATGGCGTAGAGGCCGATGTAGTTGAGCAGCGTGACGTAGAAGGGCGGCAGCACCAGCGGGGCCACCGCGAGCAGCGCGAGGAAGACGCCGAGGATGACGCGGGGAGAGAACATGGCGGACCCGGTGGTCGGTTGTTGGGCAGGCACCACGGTGAGGGGCGGCCGGGCGGCGGACTTCGCCGCGGGCGGGCTCACGCGGGATTCGGGCAGCGGCGCGCTCATTCTTCTTCCTCCAGGTGGTGGCTGGTGAGCGAGCGCCACAGCAGCACCGGGATGATCAGGGTGAAGACGATGACTTCCTTGTAGGCGCTGGCCCAGAAGGACGAGAAGGCTTCGAGCAGGCCGACCAGCACCGCGCCGACGGCGGCCAGCGGGTAGCTGCCCAGCCCGCCGATGATGGCGGCGACGAAGCCCTTCAACCCGATCAGGAAGCCGGTGTCGTAGTAGATGGTGGTGATCGGGGCGATCAGCACGCCCGACAGCGCGCCGATGAAGGCGGCCAGCACGAAGGTGAGCTTGCCGGCGAGCGCGGGCGAAATCCCCATCAGCTGGGCGCCGACGCGGTTGATCGCGGTGGCGCGCAGCGCCTTGCCGTAGAGGGTGCGCTCGAAGAACTGGTAGAGCGCGGCGATCAGCGCGAGGGAGGCTACGATCACCCAGATGGTTTGCCCCGACACCAGCAGCGGGCCGACTTCGAAGCGGGCTTCACTGAAGGGCGGCGTGCGCTGGCCTTCGGCACCGAAGAACAAGAGCCCCAGGCCGACCATGCCCACATGCACCGCGACCGAGACGATCAGCAGGATGAGCACCGGGGCGGAGGCGATCGGCTGGTACACCACGCGGTACATGAAGGGCCCCATCGGCACCACCACCGCGAGCGCGAGCAGCACCTGCGCGGCCAGCGGCAGCGTCTTGAGCGGCAGCGCCATCAGCAGCCCCGCGAGCACCAGCGGATAGGCCAGGTTCCAGCCGACGATGCCGCCGAGCTTCTTCGTCTGGCCCGACTGCAGCGCCGCACGGCCGTCGAGCAGCGCTGCGATCACCCCCAGCGCCACCAGCAGCCACACCGTCGCCGGCACCCCGCCCGCCTGCATCATCGCCAGCGTCAAGGCGCCATAGGCAACAAACTCCCCTTGCGGGATGAAGATCACCCGCGTGACCGCAAACACCAGCACCAAGGCCAGTGCCAGCAGCGCGTAGATCGCTCCGTTGGTGATGCCGTCCTGTCCCAGCAACAGCGCTATCTGAAAATCCATGGCGAACCCCTGCGACACTGCCGCCCCGGCGGGATGGCGTGCCCTGCTGTTTCATTCTCTGTCGGGATGAATGCAACGCGGGAACAGGACGTCCCCGCGCCGGCCCGGGCGCGCCTCTTACGCACCCGGACCGCTTCTTGTGCGGCTTACTGAACCAGCTTCCAGGCGCCGTTCTGGATCTGCACCATGACGCGGGCGCGCTGGTCGAAGCCGAGATGGTCGGTCGCGCTCATGTTGAAGATGCCGTGCGCGCCCGCTTGCTCCTTGACGCCTTCGAGCGCATCGCGCAGCGCGGCACGGAACTCCTTGGTACCCGGCTTGGCCTTCTTCAGCGCGACCGGGGCGGCGGCGGAGAGCAACACGCCGGCGTCCCAGGCGTGGGCGCCGAAAGTGGATACCGAACCCTTGCCGTGAGCGGCCTCGTACTTGCCGATGTACTCCAGCGCGGCCTTCTTCACCGGGTTGCTGTCGGGCAGCTGGGCCGCGACCAGCACCGGACCGGCAGGCAGGAAGGTGCCCTCGCAATCCTTGCCGCAGACGCGCAGGAAGTCGTTGTTGGCAACACCGTGGGTCTGGTAGTACTTGCCGGTGTAGCCGCGTTCCTTCAGCGTCTTCTGCGGCAGCGCGGCCGGGGTGCCGGAGCCGGCGATCAGCACGGCGTCGGGCTTGGCGGCCATGACCTTGAGCACCTGGCCGGTGACCGAGGTGTCGGTACGGTTGAAGCGCTCGTTGGCGACGATGTTGAGCTTGCGCGCTTCGGCCACCGACTTGAACTGCTCATACCAGCCTTCGCCATAGGCGTCGGCGAAACCGATGAAGGCGACGTTCTTCACCCCGTTGCTGGTCATGTGCTCGACGATGGCGGTGGACATCTGCGCGTCGTTCTGCGGCGTCTTGAACACCCAGCGCTTCTTGTCATCGACCGGCTCGACGATGCGCGCGGAGGCGGCCATCGAGATCATGGGCGTGGCGGCTTCGGCGGTCACGTCGATCATCGCCAGCGAGTTCGGCGTGATGGTGGAGCCGAGCACCACGTCCACCTTGTCCTCCGACAGCAGCTTGCGGATGTTCTTCACCGCGGTGGTGGTATCCGAAGCGTCGTCGAGCACGATGTAGTTCACCTTCTCGCCGCCGAGGGTGGTCGGCATCAGCCCGATGGTGTTCTTCTCCGGAATGCCGAGCGAGGCCGCCGGGCCGGTCGCCGACACGATCACGCCGACGTTGATGTCGGCCTGGGCTGCGGTGGCGGCAAAAGCCAGGCCGATGGCGGCCAGCAGGGTGTGCTTCAGTTTCATGGTGTCTCCTCCTTGTGTTTATTGCGTTGCCGGTTTGAGCTTGAGCTTTGTTGTTCGGCTACGTCGGGCGAAAAATTATCACATTGCTAACTCATTTGAAAATATCAAATTTCGCACACGAACGATCCGCCGTTCAAACCCGCTCGATGATCATGGCGATGCCTTGGCCGACGCCGATGCACATGGTGCACAGGCCGTAGCGGCCGCCGGTGGCTTCGAGCTGGCGCATCGCGGTGAGCACCAGGCGCGCACCCGAGGCACCGAGAGGATGACCGAGGGAGATGGCACCGCCATTGGGGTTAACGCGGGCGTCGTCGTCGGCCAGCCCGAGCTGGCGGGTTACCGCCAGGGCCTGCGCGGCGAAGGCTTCGTTGAGTTCGATGACATCCATCTGGTCGAGGCTGAGGCCGGCCAGGGCCAGCACCTTGCGCGAGGCCGGCGCCGGGCCGATGCCCATGATGCGCGGCTCGACGCCGGCAGTGGCCATCGCCACGATGCGGGCGCGCGGCTTGAGGCCGTACTTCTCGGCCGCCGCCGCGGACGCCAGCAGCAGCGCCACCGAGCCGTCGTTGGTGCCGGAGGCATTGCCGGCGGTGACGCTGCCGTCGGGGCGCACCACACCCTTCAGCTTGGCCAGCGCCTCAAGCGAGGTTTCGCGCGGATGCTCGTCGGCGGTCACGCGCAGCGGCTCGCCCTTCTTCTGCGGAATCTCGACCGGCACCAGTTCGCCGTCGAAGAAGCCGCGCGCCTTGGCCGCGGCATAGCGCTGCTGGCTGCGCAGCGCGAAAGCGTCCTGGTCGGCACGGCTGACCTTGAAGTCGGTGGCGACGTTCTCGGCGGTTTCCGGCATGGAGTCGATGCCGTACTTGGCCTTCATCAGCGGATTGACGAAGCGCCAGCCGATGGTGGTGTCTTCGACCTTGGCCACGCGCGAGAAGGCGGTGTCGGCCTTGCCCATGACGAAGGGCGCGCGGCTCATGCTCTCGACGCCGCCGGCGATCATCAGCTGGGTTTCGCCGGTGCGGATCGCACGCGCAGCGGTGCCGACCGCGTCCATGCCGGAGCCGCACAGGCGGTTGATGGTGGAACCCGGCACATCGACCGGCAGCCCGGCAAGCAGGCCGGCCATGCGCGCGACGTCGCGGTTGTCCTCGCCGGCCTGGTTGGCGCAGCCGTAGTAGATGTCGTCCACCGCGGCCCAGTCGACACCGCCGTTGCGGGCGATCAGGGCCTTGATCGGGAGCGCGGCAAGATCGTCGGTACGCACGCCGGACAGGGCGCCGGCATAGCGGCCGATGGGGGTGCGGATGCCATCGCAGATGAAAACTTCGGACACGGGCTGTTTCTCCTTTTGTTCTCTTGGGACGTCGGGGTTGAAAACGGATTCAGGCGGTATCGGCGGTGCTGCGCGCCTTCTTCGCACGGCCCGGCATCTGGGCCACCAGGCCCTTGACGCCGTTCAGCAGGATGGTGGTGACCACCGGCGCCATGTCGGCATAGGTCAGCCGGCCATCGGCGGACAGCCAGGTGAAGGTCCAGTTGATCATGCCGAACAGGATCATCGCGACCGGCTTGTCGAGCTTGCGCTTCTTGAGGCCGGGCTCGACGCGCTCGATCGCCGCGGCGAAGGCCGACACCACCGCGCGTTGCTTGCCGACGACATGCTCGGCCTGCTCCGCCTTGAGGAACTTCACGTCCTGCACCAGCACCACGTGCTGGCTCTGCGAATGCTCGTACTCTTCCATGAAGCGCGTCACCAGCGCCGCCAGTTGCGGCTCGGCGTCGAGCTCCTGCGCCTCCACCCCCGCGACGATCGCCAGCAGCCGGTCCATGTAGCTGTCGGCGATGTCGAACAGGATGTGTTCCTTGTCGCGGTAGTAGTGGTAGAGCAGCGGCTTGGACACGCCGCAGGCCGCCGCCAGCTCCGCCATCGAGGCGTTGTGGAAGCCCTTGTCGGCAAACAGCCGCGCCGCCTCCTGGAGGATGGCTTCGCGCTGCAGTTCGAAGGTGGGAGATTTGCCCCTGGCCATGGTGTAGTTCCGATCCGTACGAGTAAAACCGCCCCCCGCCGGAATCCGTTTCCGCCGTCTTATCTGTCGTCGTAGCTGATGACCACGCGCTCGGTGAGCGGGTGGGCCTGGCAGGTGAGCACGTAGCCCGCGTCAATGTCCGGCTGCTCGAGCGTGTAGTTCTTGTCCATGCGGACCTTGCCTTCGAGCACCTTGGCGCGGCAGGTGCAGCATACCCCACCCTTGCAGGAGTACGGCAGGTCCATCCCGGCGCGCAGCGCCACATCCAGGATGGATGGGTCTTCGGCGCGGAAGTCCATCTCGCGCTTGAGGCCATCGACGATCACGGTGATGCGCGCCTGCGGCGCGTCGCCCGCCTCGACATGATGCTTGGGTGCGCTGTCGGGCACGCCGAAACGTTCGAGGTGGATGCGCTCCTGCGCCAGGCCGCCGGCCTTCAGCGCGGCCTCGACCTCGTCGATCATGCCGCCGGGGCCGCAGACGAAGGCGGCGTCGATGTCGGCCACCGGGATCAGGGTGTCGAGGAAGGCGGCGACGCGGGCCTGGTCGAGCCGGCCGTTGAACAGCGGCACTTCCTGCTCCTCGCGCGAGAACACGTTGTACAGCGCGAAACGGGTCAGGTAACGGTCCTTCAGGTCTTCCAGGGCCTCGGCGAACATGGTGCTGCTCTGGCGGCGGTTGCCATAGACCAGGGTGAAGCGGCTGTTCGGCTCGGCACGCAGCGTGGTCTTGATCAGCGACAGGATGGGGGTGATGCCGCTGCCGGCGGCGAAGGCCACGTAGTGCTTGGCGTTGGCCGGATCGAGCGGCGCCGAGAAACGGCCTTCCGGCGTCATCACCTCGAACACGTCGCCGACGCGGATGGCATCGACCGCCCAGCTCGAGAAGCGGCCGCCGTCGACCTTGCGGATCGCCACCCGCAACTCGCCGTCATCGACGCCGGAGCAGATGGAATAAGAGCGGCGCACTTCCTCGCCGCCGACCACGGCCTTGAGGTTGAGGTGCTGGCCCTGGACAAAGCGGTAGTCCTCGGCGAGTTCCGCCGGCACCTCGAAGCGCAGGCTGACCGAGTCCGGGGTTTCGCGCCGCACTTCGGCGATCTTGAGGGGGTGGAACGTGGGTTTCATGTCTTGTCTCCGGCTTCCGGCTCTCGCGGCGGGATCAGATCGGTTTGAAGTATTCGAAGGGTTCGAGACAGCTCTTGCAGCGCCAGGTGGCCTTGCAGGCGGTGGAGCCGAATTCCGACAGCCGCTCGGTGTCGGTGGAGCCGCAGCGCGGACAGGTCAGCGTCTTCTTCACGAAGCGGATCGGCTGCACGCCGCCCACCGCGGCGCGGCCGGTCGGCGGCACGATGCCGTAGGCGCGCAGCTTCTCGCGCGCCGCCTCGCCGATCCAGTCGCTGGTCCAGGCCGGGTCCAGCCGCGTCTGCAGTTCGACGCTGGCGGCACCGGCGGCGAGCAGCGCATCGCGCACCGTACTGCCGATCACCTCGGTGGCGGGACAGCCGGAATAGGTCGGCGTCACCACCACGGTCACCGCATCGTCGTCGCAGCGCAGTTCGCGGATGATGCCGAGCTCGGTCACCGAGACCACCGGGATCTCGGGATCGGGCACCGCATCGAGCGCCTGCCAGGCCTGGGCTTCGGTCAGCATCATCATTCGACTCCAGGACGTGTGGAAAAGCCGTAGCAGGTGGGCCGCGCAGCAGGCTTATCCATACGTCGACTCACCACTGCGCGCCGGGATAGGTGCGCTGCATGTACTGCATGGTTGCCAGCATGTGGCCGAGGTGCTCGCTGTGGCGACCGAACTTGCCGTAGCTCTTGAACGGCGTCCGGGCCGGCACCGTCAGCGTGGCCTCGTTCAGCACCGGCACCACCGCAGCTTCCCACTCGGCTTCGAGTTCGCCCCAGGCCGGGCCGACACCGGCGGCGGCCACCGCGTCGTCGGTCGGGTTGGCGGCGAAGAGTTCGGCGGTGTAAGGCCACAGGTAGTCGAGCGCGGCCTGCGCCTTGTCGTGCGACACCGCGGTGCCGTCGCCGAGGCGGATCACCCATTCGCCGGCGTGGCTCATGTGGTAGCGCGCTTCCTTCAGGCTCTTGGCGGCGATCGCGGCCAGTTCGCTGTCGCTCGACTTCGACAGGCGCTGGTAGAGCAGCACCTGGAAGGCGGAGAACAGGAAGTTGCGCACCACGGTACGGCCGAAGTCCTCGTTGGGCAGCTCGGCCAGGGTGACGTTGCGGTAGTCGCGCTCGATACGCAGGAAGGCGAGCTGGTCCTCGTCGCGGCCCTTGCCTTCGAGCTTGCCGGCGTGGGTCAGCAGCAGGCGGGCCTGGCCGATGAGGTCGAGCGCGGTGTTGGCGAGCGCCATGTCCTCTTCCAGCACCGGCGCGTGGCCGCACCACTCGGACAGGCGCTGACCGAGGATCAGCGCGTTGTCGCCGAGGCGCAGCACATACTCGATGTGGGCAGCGTTTGCAGTGTTCTGTTGGGTCATCTCGGCCACCGCTTACATGTGATTGACTTCGTCGGGCAGCTGGTAAAACGTCGGATGCCGGTAGATCTTGTCCTCGGCCGGGTCGAACAGCTCCGGCTTGGCATCCGGGTCCGACGCGATGATGTCGGCGGCCTTCACCACCCAGATCGACACGCCTTCCTGGCGGCGGGTATAGACGTCGCGCGCCACCTGCAGCGCCAGCGTGGCATCCGGCGCGTGCACGCTGCCGCAATGCTTGTGATCGAGACCGTTACGGCTGCGGACGAAAACTTCCCACAGCGGCCATTCCTTGCGTTCCATGTTTTGTCCCCTCTCTATTGATCTTGATCGATCAGGCTGCGGCCTTTTCGCGCGCCGCCTGCTTTTCCGCATGCGCCAGCGCCGCTTCGCGCACCCAGGCGCCGTCTTCCCAGGCCTTCACCCGCTCCGCCAGGCGGTCGACGTTGCACTGGCCGTGGCCGTTCACCACCGCCCAGAACTCGTCCCAGTCGAGCGCGCCGAAGTCGTAGTGGCCGCGTTCGGCATTCCACTTGAGTTCGGGGTCGGGCAGGCTGACGCCGAGCACTTCGGCCTGCTTCACCGTGGCGTCGACGAACTTCTGGCGCAGGTCGTCGTTGGAGATGCGCTTGATGCCCCAGCGCGCGGAATCCGTATGCACGCTGTCCTTGTCGTGCGGGCCGAACATCATGATCGACGGCCACCACCAGCGATTGACCGCGTCCTGCACCATCTCGCGCTGTTCTTCGGTGCCCTTCATCATGGTCAGCAGCAGGTCGTAGCCCTGGCGCTGGTGGAAGGATTCCTCCTTGCACACTCGGATCATGGCGCGGGCGTAGGGGCCGTAGCTGCACTTGCACAACGGGATCTGGTTCATGATCGCGGCGCCGTCCACCAGCCAGCCGATCACGCCGATGTCCGCCCAGTTGAGCGTCGGGTAGTTGAAGATCGAGCTGTACTTCGCCTTCTTGCTGTGCAGCGCTTCGAGCAGTTCGTCGCGCGACACGCCCAGGGTTTCGGCGGCGGCGTAGAGGTAGAGGCCATGGCCGCCTTCGTCCTGCACCTTGGCGAGCAGGATGGCCTTGCGCTTGAGGCTGGGCGCGCGGGTAATCCAGTTGCCTTCGGGCAGCATGCCGACGATTTCCGAGTGGGCGTGCTGGCTGATCTGGCGGATCAGGGTCTTGCGGTAGGCCTCGGGCATCCAGTCCTTGGCCTCGATGAAGCCGCCGGCGTCTATCTTGGCGTCGAACTCGGCCTGGTACTCCGGGTTCTCCACCGCGCGCAGCGGCTTGGCGTCGGCATTCTGCTGGGGAATATCGAGAGCTTGCGTATACATGGTGCGCTCCTTGTCTTTCGAACGCGGCGGGGCGGAATGGCCCCGCCGCTGCAAATCAGGCTTTCGGACGGTGGTCGATGACGCGCTTGGCCTTGCCCACGGTCACGCGCTCGATCGAGAAGGGTTCGCCGACGATGACCTTGGCCGACACGCCGATCAGGCTCTTGATGTGGTGGGTCAGCTCCTTGGCGAGCGCTTCCTTCTGTTCCGGGTGACGGCCGACATTGGCGTCCGGGTTGATCTCGACCTTCACCGTCAGCGTGTCCATGTGGCCATGCTTGTCGACTTCAAGCAGGTACTGCGGCGCCAGCTTGGGCATCTTGCAGATCAGTTCCTCGATCTGGGTCGGGAACACGTTCACCCCGCGGATGATGAGCATGTCGTCCGAACGCCCGGTGATCTTGGCCAT
Organism: Azoarcus sp. DD4; assembly: GCF_006496635.1. Lineage (NCBI taxonomy): Bacteria > Pseudomonadati > Pseudomonadota > Betaproteobacteria > Rhodocyclales > Zoogloeaceae > Azoarcus > Azoarcus sp. DD4. The sequence continues at coordinate 391,428 of NZ_CP022958.1, read as the reverse complement.
GCGCCGCATGCTGCGCATCGACGGCGGCAGCAGCCGTGTGAGGTCGCGGGTGCGGTAGCGGATCACCGGCATCGCCTCCTTGGACAGCGAGGTGAATACCAGTTCGCCCTCGGAGCCGTCCGGCAGCACTTCGCCGGTGACCGGGTCGATGATCTCGGGGTAGAAGTGGTCTTCCCAGATGGTCGGGCCGTCCTTGGCCTCGACGCATTCGCTGGCCACGCCCGGGCCCATCACTTCGGACAGGCCGTAGATGTCCACCGCGTCCATGCCGGAGCGGTGCTCCATCGCCTCGCGCATCGCCGGCGTCCAGGGTTCGGCGCCGAAAATGCCGATCTTGAGCGAGGTGCTCTTGGGGTCGATGCCCATGCGCTCCATCTCGTCGAGGATGGTCAGCATGTAGGACGGCGTCACCATGATGATCTTGGGCTTGAAGTCCTGGATGATCTGGATCTGCTTCTCGGTCTGGCCGCCGGACATCGGCACCACGGTGCAGCCCAGCTTCTCGGCACCGTAGTGGGCGCCCAGGCCGCCGGTGAAGAGGCCGTAGCCGTAGGACACGTGCACCATGTCGCCCGGGCGGCCGCCGCCTGCGCGGATGGAGCGCGCCACTACCGTGGCCCAGGTATCGATGTCCTTCAGCGTGTAGCCCACCACCGTCGGCTTGCCGGTGGTGCCGGACGAAGCATGGACGCGGGCGACCTTGTCCATCGGCACCGCGAACATGCCGAAGGGGTAGTTGTCGCGCAGGTCGTACTTGCTGGTGAAGGGGAACTTCGCCAGGTCGGCGAGGGTTTTCAGGTCGTCCGGGTGGACGCCCTTGTCGTCGAAGGCCTTGCGGTAGTGCGGCACGTTTTCATAGGCGTGGCGCACGCTCCACTTCAGGCGCTCGAGCTGCAGCGCGCGCAGTTCGTCCACGCTGGCCGTTTCGATCGGTTCGAGCTGGGGTGGTGCATAGCTGTTGATGGGCATTCTTGTCTCCTCCGTTCCCGTCTGCCTTGTGTTCTGCGCGCCCGGCGGTGTTTTTGTTGTCCGGGCGCGGTCTGTCCTGTCTAGAGTTCAACCACCGCCCGCCCCTTGAGGCGATACGACTTGCCGCGCATGACCGCGATCAGCTCGCCCTTCTGGTTGGTGACGGTGACGTCGTACACGCCGGTGCGGCCGGCTTCGAACACCTGTTGCGCAGCGGCGGTGAGCAGGTCGCCCGGCTTGCCCGGCGCCATGAAATCGACACTGACGCCGGAGGCCACCGTCTGCTCGTTGCCGCTGTTGCAGGCGTAGGCGAAGGCGGTGTCGGCCAACGTGGTGATCAAGCCGCCGTGGCAGATGCGAAAGCCGTTGAGCATGTCATCGCGCACCGGCATGGTGATGGTGGCGCGGCCGGGGCCGACGGCGGTGATCTTCATCTCCAGGCTGCGCGCGGCCTGGTCGCGCTCGTACATGCCGTCGCGCACCTTCTCGGCCAGGGTCTGCGGATCGAGCCCGGCGGCGACGTCCCTGTATGCGGCTTCACTCATGGAATGCGGCTCCACTGAAGGTCTTGCGCTGGATCAGCGGCGACACGCGGTAGCGTTCCTCGCCGTAGTGTTCTCGCAGGTTGGCCAGCACGCGGGCGACGAAGGCCACGCCGAGCTGGTCGGCCCAGGCGAGCGGACCCTTGGGATAGTTGGTGCCGAAACGCATCGCGGTGTCGATGTCGGCGGCGGTGCCGATACCCTGCAGCACCGCATCGGCGGCCTCGTTGGCGAGCATCGCCACGGTGCGCAGGCCGACCAGGCCGGCGACATCGTCGATGCGCGACACCGCCAGGCCGGCGCGCTGCAACGTGCCGACGGCCGCGCCCCAAGCGCCCTGACCGCACTGGTCGGCGCGCGTCAGGGTAAGGCGCGGCGTGGCGGCGTAATCGAGGCAGAGGTCGAACAGCACCAGGTTGGGCACGCCGTCTTCCACCGCGCGACGGGTGGCGGTACGGCCGTCCGACAGCGCAACGCGCGCGCTGCCGATCTCCAGCCAGCCCTGGCCTTCACTCCCGGCAGCACGGCGCACCTCGATGCCGGCCGCCTCGAAGCGGCCGATCAGCCCGGCGGCCACGCCCAAGCCGCCGACCACGGTGACCACGTTCTCGGCGCCGTGGGTTTCCTCGGTACGCGGTGCCGCTTTGGCAGCACCGGCTGCGTAGCTGTAGAAGCCGTGGCCGCTCTTGCGGCCCAGCCGCCCGGCAGCCACCAGCTCCTGCTGGATCAGGCTGGGGGTGAAGCGCTTGTCGCCGAAGTAGGCGTCGAACACCGAGTTGGTGACGGCGAAATTGACGTCGTGGCCGATCAGGTCCATCAGCTCGAACGGCCCCATCGGGAAGCCGCAGCCTTCGCGCATCGCCGCATCCAGCGTCGCCGGCTCGGCGGCGCATTCGGCCAGCACGCGCTGGGCTTCGGCGTAGTACGGGCGGGCAACGCGATTGACGATGAAGCCCGGGGTCGACTTCGCATACACCGGCACCTTGCCCCAGGCCTTCGCGGTGGCATGCATGCGCTCGGCGAGTTCGCGCGGGGTGGCGAGACCGGAGACGATCTCGACCAGCTTCATGCGCGGCGCCGGGTTGAAGAAGTGCAGCCCGACCAGGCGTTCCGGCCGCGCCAGCGCGGCGCCCATCGCGGTGATCGACAGCGAGGAGGTGTTGGAGGCCAGCACCGCGTCGTCACCGAGCAGCGCTTCCAGCTCGCGGAAGAGTTTCTGCTTGATGTCGAGGTTCTCGACGATGGCTTCGATCGCCAGGCCAGCATCCTTCGCATCGGTCAGCTGGGTCACGCCGGTGATGCGGGCAAGCACCGCGTCGCGCTCCTCGCCGGCGAGCTTGCCCTTGTCCACCAGGAAGGCGAGATCCTTGGCAATGCCGGCAATGCCCTTGTCGATGGCTTCCGCACGGGTGTCGTACAGGTACACCGGATGACCGGCGAGCGCGGCAACATGGGCGATGCCGCTGCCCATGGCGCCGGCGCCGATGACCAGAACCTTCACTTGCTTGTCGAGAGCCTTGTCTGCTGCAGTCACGCCTTAATTCCCCTTGAATTGAGGAGCGCGTTTTTCCATGAAGGCGGCGACGCCTTCCCGGTAGTCGTGCGAGCGGCCGCAGGCCCGCATGGCATCGCGCTCGAGATCGAGCTGGGTGTCGAAATCGTTGGTGGAGCTGGCCCAGATCGCCTTCTTGGTCTGGGCGTAGCCAAAGGTCGGGCCGTTGGCCAGCGTGGTGGCGACCTGCTGCACGGTGGCCTGCAGGGCGTCGTCATCCACGCACTTCCAGATCAGGCCCCATTGTTCGGCTTGCTCGGCCGGGAGCTTGTCGCCGAGCAGCGCCAGCCCCAGCGCGCGCGCGGGGCCGGCGAGGCGCGGCAAAATCCAGGAGCCGCCGGTGTCTGGAACCAGGCCGAGCTTGGCGAAGGACTGGATGAAGCTCGCCGAGCGCGCCGCGAACACCAGGTCGCAGGCGAGCGCGAGGTTGGCGCCGGCGCCGGCGGCCACGCCATTCACCGCGGCGATCACCGGCAGGTCGAGATTGCGCAGCGTCGTCACCAGCGGCTTGTAGTTCTTCTCGATCGAGGCGCCGAGGTCGGGCGCTTCGGCGCCGGCCGACACATTGCGGTCGGACAGGTCCTGCCCGGCGCAGAAACCGCGGCCGGCAGCGGCGATCACCAGCACCCGCACCGAACCGTCGGCGCGACCGGCCTGCACCTGGGCGAGCGCTTCGCGCACTTCGCGGTGCATCTGGTCGTTGAAGCTGTTGAGGCGGTCGGGGCGGTTCAGCGTCAGCGTGGCGACGCCGGCGGCGACCTCGTAGCGGATGGTTTCGAAGCTGCTCATCTGTCTCCTCCTTGTCTGCGCGCCGCTGTCGCGGCGGGCTGCGTTCGGCTGTCGGCGCTTGCTTTGCGGATTGTTTGACCGACTGGTCAATCAATAGTAATCTTGATCCAGATCAAAAAACAAGTGCTTTCTACTTGACGTATTCGTGTCGCAGAGCAACACGCGACTGTCGCGGCAAGACAGCGGAAATTTCCCGGCAAAGGGAAGCCGCGCCGCCAAACCGGAGGAGACACCCCATGACGCATCCGCTGTACACCAAGCACCAGGCCACGCTGGACGCCGCCGTCGCCGCCATACACGGCCGCGGCTACTGGACGCCCTACGTGGAAATGCCCAGCCCCAAGGTCTATGGCGAAACCGCCGCGGACGACGGCAAGCGGGCCTTCGAGGGCTGCCTGGGCAAGGATTTCGAGCTGGATCAACCGGGCCGCAGCGGCTGGGCTGCGCCGGAGCGTTCACCGTATGGCATCGCGCTCGACGTGCGCTATCCGGTTTGCGAGCCGAGCGCGCTGATCGCCGCCGCCGAGGCCGCGATGCCCGCCTGGCGCAAGATCGGCGCCGACGGCCGGGTCGGCGTCTGCCTGGAAATCCTCGCCCGCCTGAACAAGCGCAGCTTCGAGATCGCCCACGCGGTGATGATGACCACCGGCCAGGGCTGGATGATGGCCTTCCAGGCCGGCGGCCCGCATGCGCAGGACCGCGGCCTCGAAGCCGTCGCCTACGCCTGGGAAGCCATGAACGGCGTGCCGGCGGAAACCGTGTGGGAGAAGCCGCAGGGCAAGAACCCGCCACTGAAGATGAAGAAGCACTACGAGATCGTCGGCCGCGGCGTCGCGCTGGTGGTCGGCTGCGGCACCTTCCCGACCTGGAACACCTACCCCGGCCTGTTCGCCGCGCTCGCCACCGGCAACCCGGTGATCGTCAAGCCGCACAGCAACGCCATCCTGCCCGCCGCGATGACGGTGAAGATCGCCCGCGAAGTGCTGGCCGAAGCCGGCCTCGACCCCAACGTCGTGAGCCTGGCGGTGGTGGAAAAGCGCAGCGACACCCAGGCGCTCGCCACCCATCCGGCGGTGAAGTCGATCGACTTCACCGGCAGCAACGTCTTCGGCCAGTGGCTGATCGACAACGCCAAGCAGGCCCAGGTGTATGCCGAGCTCGCCGGCGTGAACAACGTGGTGATCGAATCCACCGACAGTTACAAGGCGATGCTGCGCAACCTCGCCTTCACGCTGTGCCTGTACTCGGGCCAGATGTGCACCACCACCCAGGCCATCCTCGTGCCGGCCGGCGGCATCGATACCGACCAGGGCCACAAGAGCTACGACGAAGTCGCGGCCGACCTCGGCGCCGCGATCGACAAGTTCCTCTCCGACCCGGCGGTCGCCACCGCGGTGCTGGGCGCGATCCAGTCCGAAGCCACGCTCGCCCGCATCAACGAGGCCGGCGAGTACGGCCGCATCGTGCTGGCCTCGAAGAAGATCGAGCATGCCGAGTTCCCCAAGGCCGAAGTGCGCACCCCGGTGCTGCTCGCCTGCGACGCCGCCGACGAGAAGAGCTATATGGAAGAGCGCTTCGGCCCGATCGCCTTCGTGGTCAAGGTCGCCGACGGCGCCGCCGCGGTGGCGCTGTCCGAGCGCATCGTCAGGGAACACGGCGCGCTCACCGTGGGCCTTTACTCCAGCAAGCCGGAAGTGATCGACGCGATGACGGAAGCCACGCTGCGCGCCGGCGTCGCGCTGTCGATCAACCTCACTGGCGGCGTGTTCGTGAACCAGTCGGCGGCCTTCTCCGACTACCACGGCGTCGGCATGAACCCGGCCGCCAACGCCAGCTACTCCGACACCGCCTTCGTCGCCAACCGCTTCCGGGTGGTGCAGCGGCGCTATCACGTCGAGTAAGCTGGGACATCCCGACCACGTTTGAGGCGGTTCCGCTCCCTCCCCTTCAAGGGGAGGGCTGGGGTGGGGATGGGGTAACAAGAGCGCCAATTCAACCCCATCCCCCTCCCAACCTCCCCCTTGAAGGGGGAGGAGTAGAACCTGCGCGCCCCCAACCGCCAGCTTTTCGCCGCGAGGAGCCCCACCCCATGCCCTGCTACGAAATCGACGGCCTCAAACCCGTCATCCACCCCACCGCCTACGTCCACCCCGACGCCGTGCTGATCGGCGACGTCATCGTCGGCCCGCGCTGCTATGTCGCACCGCTCGCCAGCCTGCGCGGCGACTTCGGCCGCATCGTCATGGAAGAAGGCAGCAACATCCAGGACAGCTGCGTGATGCACGGTTTTCCCGGCACCGACACGGTGGTCGGAGTCGATGGCCACATCGGCCACGGCGCCATCCTGCACGGCTGCCAGGTCGGCCGTAACGCGCTGGTCGGCATGAACGCGGTAGTCATGGACAACGCGGTGATCGGCGAATCCGCCATCGTCGCCGCCTGCGCTTTCGTCAAGGCCGGCATGGCGGTGCCGCCCCGCACGCTCGTCGCCGGCATGCCGGCCAAGGTGGTGCGCGAACTGTCCGACCAGGAGGTGAGCTGGAAGATCGACGGCACCCGCACCTACCAGGACCTGGCGGTGCGCAGCCTCGCGACGCTGAAACCCTGCGCGCCCCTCACCGAAATGGAACCGGGCCGCCAGCGCTTCGAGATGCCGGGCGTGGTGCCGCTGGTCGACGCCAAGAAGAACGCCGGCTGAAGGCGATGACGCTGCCGCCACATGGCAATCTGCTCACCGCCCTGCCCCCGGCCGGCGGTGAAGAGGTGTTCGAACCGCTGCTGCAGTCCGATGCCGCCTGCATCGAGCGCATCGTCTCGCACGGGCAGGCCAGCCCGCCCGGCTTCTGGTACGACCAGCCCGACGACGAGTGGGTGATGCTGGTGGCCGGCCAGGCGGAACTGCTGTTCGAGGACGGCGATGGCGGCACCCGCCTCGCCATGCAGGCCGGCGACTGGGTGACCATCCCTGCACGCCGCCGCCACCGCGTCGAATCCACCTCGGTCGACGCCGTCTGGCTGGCGGTGCATGTGCGCACCCCGGCGCGGCCGGAGCGCGGCTGACCGGATGCCGTCAGGATGCGAACTGCTATACAGTTCGCATTCCGCATTTCCCGTCCTACACAGGAGAGCCCCCGATGCACTTCCCCCGTGCCCGTCACTGGTTCGCCGCCGCGGCGATCGCCTTCACCACGCCGCTGCTGTCGCTGTCCGTCGCCCACGCCGAAGCGCCGCAGGTCAAGACCCAGGCGCCCGGCTACTACCGCATGGCGCTCGGCCAGTTCGAGATCACCGCGCTTTACGACGGCTATGTCGACCTCGACCCCAAGCTGCTCAAGAACGCCAGCCAGCGCGACATCCAGCGCCTGCTCGCGCAGCGCTTCCAGGAAGGCCCGAAGATGCAGACCGCGGTCAACGGCTACGTCATCAACACCGGCAGCAAGCTGGTGCTGGTCGATGCCGGCGCCGCCAAGGCCTTCGGCCCCTCGCTCGGCTACATCGTCGACAACCTCAAGGCGGCCGGTTACGAGCCCGCGCAGATCGACGCGGTGCTGCTCACCCACCTGCACGGCGACCATGTGAACGGCCTGGTCGGCGCCGACGGCAAGCCGGTCTTCCCCAAGGCCACGGTCTATGCCGACAAGGCCGATGCCGACTTCTGGCTGGCCGAGGGTGCGCTGGAAAAAGCGCCTGAAGGCGCCAAGCCCTTCTTCCAGATGGCGCAGGCCGCCACTGCGCCCTACCGCGCCGAAAACCGCTTCAAGACCGTGACCGACGGCGAGGAAGTGGTGCCGGGCATCAAGGCGGTGGCCGAATACGGCCACACGCCGGGGCACTCCGGCTACCTCGCCGAATCGGCCGGCAAGCAGCTGCTGATCTGGGGCGACATCGTGCACAACGCCGCGGTGCAGTTCGCGAAGCCGGGCATCGCCATCGAGTTCGACGTCGATTCGAAGAAGGCGGTGAGCACGCGCGAAGCCATCTTCAAGCGCGCCGCCCGCGACAAGCTGCTGGTGGCCGGCATGCACCTGCCCTTCCCCGGCATCGGCCACGTGCGCCGCGCCGGCAAGGGCAGCTACGAATGGGTGCCGGTGGATTACGGGCCGATCCGCGAATAAGCCGCAGCATCCCTGCCCTCAGCCCCGGCTGGCGTCCGCGCCGCCGGGGCTGAGCCGTTTACCGCCGGTTTAACCGGCGCTTGCGGCGATCGCCTCCAGCGACAGGCCCCAACGGCTCAAGGCGTGGCGCAGCAGGGTCTGCTCCGGCAGGGTGATGCGGCCGTCCGCCTTGGACAGCACCAGCATCGCGCGGCAGGCGAGCTCGCGCAGGGCCGGGTCGGTGATGCTGTCCAGCATGCGCTCGGTGGTCTCCAGATCGAGCACCCGCAGCGTACCGGGCGCATCGCCCTCGCGCCGCAGGCTGCGGCAATGGTCGATCACCGTCTGGATCAGCACGTCACGCGGCACGGCGATCAGCTCGGCGATGTGGTGGCGGTCCAGCGCCTCCAGCTCGCGGCTGGCGAGTTCGCCGTCGGCGATCAGGGTCAGCGCGATCAGGCGCGCGATGGTGAGGCGTTGCGCATCGATCTGCGACGCCGATGGTGTATCGGTCATTTCCGGGTCTCCTCGTTCGAGCGCGGTATGACCGGCCCGGCGCCCGCCGGTTTCCGGTGCCGCGCAAGCAAAGGGCGCTCCAAGGCTGGGCAGCGGCCCCGGACACTCCTTATAATTGTGTCCAAATTGAATTTTGCGATGGGCCGCACGCCCCCTCGGAAAGGAGAGGGCGCGCGGCCCTGCGCGCTCGCGGCGAATGTCCGCCGGTCGCCGACTATCGCACGGCGGTCGCAACCCGCCACACGTAACATCGCGCAGCCCGACGATACCGCCCGACGACACGCCCGTTCCGCAGCCATGCCCGCTTCGCCCCGCCTCGTTCCTTCCCGCTCCAGCGGACCCGCCCTCGCGCAGGTCCGGCGCCTGCTCGTCCCGGCGCTGGCCGTGCTGCTGGGCGCCTGTGCCACGCTGCCGCCACCGAAGGCCGACCACGCCGGCAGCCGCGACTACGCCTACACCCGCGCCTACGTGTCCTGGCTGATCGAGCAGCAGATGGCCGACAACAAGGTCACCGGCCTGTCGATCGCGCTGGTGGACGACCAGCAGCTGGTATGGGCGCAGGGTTTCGGCGCAGAAGACGCCGAGCGCGGCATCCCCGCCAGCCCGCAGACGCGCTACCGGCTCGGCTCCATCGCCAAGGTGCTCACCGCCACCGCCGCAATGCAGCTGGCCGAGCGCGGCGAAATGGACATCGACCGTCCGTTGTCGGACTACCTGCCGGCCTTTTCGATCCGCTCGCGCTTCACCGGCGCCGGGCCGATCACGCCGCGCAACATCATGCACCACCATTCCGGCCTGCCCGCCAACTACCTCAAGGGCATGATGGGCGAGGACACCCCGCCCTTCGCCAGCCTGGTGGAAGCGGTGCGCGACGAGTACGTCGCCTATCCGCCGGATTTCATCTTCGGCTATTCCAACCTGGGCGTCACCCTGCTCGGCGCCGCGATCGAACGCACCGCCGACGCCCCCTTCGCCAGCTACATGCAGCAGGCGCTGCTGGGCCCGCTCGGCATGAGCCGCAGCAGCTTCGAGTCGCGCCCGGCGGTCCGGGTGTACGACGCCAGCGGCCCGATAGAGGCCCTGCCGCTGCGCGACCTGCCTTCCGGCGGCCTGGTCTCCAGCGTCGAGGACATGAGCCGCTTCATGCGCATGGTGTTTGCCGGCGGCCGCGCCGGCGGGCAGCAGATCCTGCAGGCAGACAGCCTGGCCGAGATGCTGCGGGCGCAGAACGAGCAGGTGCCGCTCGACCTCGGCTTTCGCGTCGGCCTCGGCTGGCTGCTGTCGGGCATCGAGATCCGCAACGCCGGCACGGTCGCCAGCCACGGCGGCACCCTGTTCGATTCGCACAGCATGATGGTGGTGCTGCCCGAGCATAAGCTCGGCGTCATCGTCGCATCCAACTCCGGCACCTCGCAGGCGGTGGTCAAGCAAGTCGCCACCGAAGCGCTGGCGCAGGCGCTCGAAGCCAAGACCGGCATCCGCCAGCCGGCCACCCCGGCCGAAGCCCAGGCCGAGGTGAGGCTCGCCCCGGAGCAGCTGTCCACCTATTCCGCCTGGTACGACTCCATGGTCGGCCTCATCCGCGTCAAGCCGCGCTCGGACGCGCTCGACGCCGAAGTCATGGGCCATACCCTGCAGCTCAAGCCGCAGGCCGGCGGCCAGTTCGGACTGCGCTACAAGCTGTTCGGCCTGATCCCGGTCCAGGTCGGCGCCTTCGACGGCATCCGCATCTCGTCGGCCTCGGTCGGCGGCCACAGCGTGCTGGTCGGCCATTTCGGCAACGACACCATGCTGGTCGGCGAACGGCTGACGCCGCGCCCCATTCCCGGCAGCATGCGCGAACTGGTCGGCGACTACGAGATCGTCGGCACCCCGCCGGGCCTTGCACCCGACCGCCTGAGCCTGCACATCGAGGACGGCATGCTGATCGGCGAATGCACCTTCTCCGAGCTGCCGGGCTTCGTGCTGCGCATCGCGCTCAACCCGATTTCCGACACCGAGGCCATCATCTCCGGCCTCGGCACCGGCAAGGGCGAAACCGTCCGCATCCTGGCCGACGGCACCGACTCGCGCCTGCTGTTCTCCGGCCTCGAACTGCGCAAGAAGCACAACTGAGCACCCTGTGAAGAAAGTTCTCGTCGTCCATTACTCGCAGACCGGCCAGCTCGCCGACATCGTCGCCGAGCTGCTGCAGCCGCTGCGCGCGGCCGGCGTCGCCATCCACGAGGAAGTGCTGCGGCCGGCCAGGCCGCACCCCTTCCCCTGGCCCTTCTTCGACTTCCTCGACGTCTTCCCGGAATCGGTGCGGATGGATGCGGCCCCCAACCTGCCGCTGACGGTGCCGGCCGACGCCGACTTCGACCTCGTCATCCTCGCCTGGCAGGTGTGGTACCTGTCGCCCTCGCTGCCGGTCACCGCTTTCCTCAAGAGCGCCGAAGGCCGGCGGCTGCTCGCCGGCAAGCCGGTGGTGAGCGTGGTCGCCTGCCGCAACATGTGGATGACCGCCCAGGAAAAACTCGCCGCGCTGCTGGCCGAGGCCGGCGCCAGGCTGGTGGACCACGTCGCCCTCACCGACGACGCCCACCCGCTCGCCACCTTCATCACCACCCCGCGCTGGATGTTCACCGGCCGGCGCGACCGCTTCCTCGGCCTGCCGCGCGCCGGGGTGGCGCCGCGGGACGTCGCCGGCGCCGCCCGCTTCGGCCACGCCCTGGCCGAAGCGCTGGCGCAGGACGGCGAACGCAGCGGCCAGCCCATGCTTGCCGGCCTGCGCGCCGCGGTGGTCAATCCGCGCCTGGTGATCAGCGAACGCGCCGGACAACGCGCCTTCAAGGTCTGGTCCGCGCTGGTGCGCGCCTGCGGCCAGCCCGGCCAGCGCCGCCGCCGCCCCGCGCTGGCACTGTTCGCGCTCTACCTGGTGACGCTCATCATCACCGTGGTGCCCACCAGCCTCGCGCTGCAGACCCTGTTCGCGCCGCTGCTGCGGCCGCGCCTGGAGCGCCTGCGCGCGCAGTACGAACAACCCTCCGGCTCGGCCGATTTCAAGCTCGCACACGATGAGTAGCCGCGGCGCCGTCTACATCACCGCCACCGCCGCCTGCCTGCCCAACGACGCGGTCGGCAACGACGACATCGAAGCGGTGCTGGGCCGCATCGGCGGCCGGCCGTCGCGCGCGCGCCGCATCGTGCTGCGCAACAACGGCATCGAAAGCCGCCACTACGCCATCGACCCGGCCACCGGCGCCGCCACCCACACCAACGCCCAGCTCACCGCCGCCGCCATCCGCAGCCTGGCGGCGCCCGGCTTCGCGCTCGACGCCATCGAATGCCTCGCCACCGGCACCTCGCTGCCCGACCAGCTGATGCCCAACCACGGCGTCATGGTGCACGGCGAACTCGGCAACCCGGCCTGCGAGGTGGTGTCGACCGCCGGCATCTGCCTCGCCGGCATGACCGCGCTGAAATACGCCTGGCTGTCGGTGCTGGCCGGCAACAGCCGCAATGCGGTGGCGAGCGGTTCGGAACTCGCCTCGGCGGTGATGCGTGCCGCGCATTTCGAAGCCGAAAGCGACGCCCGCGTCGATGCGCTGGCCAGCCAGCCCGAGATCGCCTTCGAGAAGGATTTCCTGCGCTGGATGCTGTCCGACGGCGCCGGCGCCTTCCTGCTGCAGGACGCCCCGCGCCCCGACGGCCTGTCGCTGCGCATCGACTGGTTCGAGCTGTCGTCCCAGGCCCACGCCCAGCCCGCCTGCATGTACGCGGGCGCCGACAAGGACGCCGACGGCGCGCTGCGCGGCTGGACGCAGTACCGCGCCGCCGACTGGGCGCAGCAGTCCATCTTCGCGGTCAAGCAGGACGTCCGCCTGCTCAACGAACAGGTGGTGCACCACACCCTGGAAACCCCGCTCGCCACGCTGATCCCGCGCCGCGGCCTGCGTGCCGAAGACATCGACTGGTTCCTGCCGCACATGTCCTCGGCCTACTTCCGCCAGCCCATCGCCGACTGCCTCACCCGCCTCGGCCTGCCGATTCCCTTCGAGCGCTGGTTCACCAACCTCGCCCGGCGCGGCAACACCGGCTCGGCCTCGATCTTCATCATGGTGGACGAACTGGTGAAGAGCGGTCGCCTCGCCGCCGGCCAGCGCCTGCTCTGCTTCGTCCCCGAAAGCGGCCGCTTCTCCAGCGGCTTCCTCCATCTCACCGTGGTGTAAGCCCATGGACATCGACCAGGTTCCGCAGGAAGGCAACCGCACGCTGGGCGGCCATCGCAAGGCGCTCTACGCCCGCGATGCCGACGGCCGCATCGGCCTCGTGCCCTCGCGCGGCTGGGAGGCGGAGGAGATCGTCACCCGCCAGGCAGTGGAAGAACTCGACCGGCTCACCGCCGAAGCCCGCCAGCGCGCGATCGAGGGCACCGGCTCGGCGCTCGAATTCCACATGTACAAGGCGCGCATGGACAGCCTGATGCTGGCCCAGGTGACCGGCCTGTGGCACTGGCGGGTGCGCCGCCACCTGCGCCCCGAAATCTTCCGCCAGCTGCGGCCCGCGCTGCTCGCGCGCTATGCCGAAGCGCTCGGCATCGCCGTCACCACCCTCACCCGGACGGACTGAATGGCCGACTTCCAGCATCAGCACGCCTCGCACTGCGAAAGCGGGGTCATGAGCGCCATCGTGCGCCACTACGGCCTGCCGTTTTCCGAACCGATGGCCTTCGGCCTGGCCTCGGCGCTGTCCTTCGCCTGGCTGCCCTTCGTCAAGCTCGGCGGCCTGCCGCTGGTGGCCTACCGCATGCCGCCCAAGGCCATCATCCGCGGCCTGAAGAAGCCGCTCGCGCTCGACATGCGCTTCGAAACCTTCCGCGACCCGGCGCGCGGCATGGCGCGGCTGGACGCGCTGCTGGCCGAGGGCAAGGTGGTCGGCCTGCAGACCTCGGTGTTCTGGCTGCCCTACATGCCGGAAGACCTGCGCTTCCACTTCAACGCCCACAACGTGCTGGTCTACGGCCGCGACACCGCCAGCGGCGACTACCTGCTGTCCGACCCGGTGTTCGAGCATCCGGTACGCTGCGCCGCCGCCGACCTGTCCCGCGCCCGCTTCGCCCGCGGCGTGCTGGCGCCCAAGGGCCTGCTCTACTACCCGACCAACCAGCCCAGCGCGCCCGACTGGGGCAAGGCCATCCCGGCCGCCATCCGCAAGACCGAGCGCATCATGCTGAAGGCGCCGGTGCCGCTGATCGGCGCGCGCGGCATCGAACGCGCCGCGCGCGCGGTCGGCCGCCTGCCGAGCGCCGGCGACGTGCGCCACAGCAAGCTCTTCATCGGTCACCTGGTACGCATGCAGGAAGAGATCGGCACCGGCGGTGCCGGCTTCCGCTACCTCTACGCCTCCTTCCTGGAAGAAGCCGCCAGCCTCGCCAACCGTCCGACGCTGAAGGAATTCTCCGGCCGGCTGGTGGACATCGGCGACCGCTGGCGCGAATTCGCCCTCGCCGCCGCACGCATGATCCGCGACCGCGACCCGCTCGACACCGCGCGCCTGGCGACGATGCTGAGCGAACGCGCGGCCGAGGAACGCGCCTTCTTCACCGACCTCGGCCGCGCCATCCGCTAGCGCTATGCTGCGCGCCCGCGACCTCGCCTACCGCTACCGGCCGGAACAAGCGCCGGCGCTGGACGGCGTGTCGCTGGAAGTGGCCGCCGGCAGCCTGTTCGGCCTGCTCGGCCCCAACGGCGCCGGCAAGACCACGCTGATCTCGCTCGTCGCCGGCCTGCTCGCGCCGCAGGGCGGCAGCCTGGAATACGACGGCCGGCCGCTCGCCGAGGCCCGCCGCGCCCAACCCAACGCGATCGCGCTGGTACCGCAGGACTACGCCTTCTACCCGACGCTCACCGTCACCGAGAACCTGGCGTTCTTCGCCGGCGTGCAGGGCATCGCCGGCACGCTCGCGCGCAGCCGCGTCGCCGAGGCGCTGGCCTTCGGCCAACTGGAAAACTACGCTCGCCGCCAGGCCGGCGAACTCTCCGGCGGCCTCAAGCGCCGGCTCAACCTCGCCATCGGCCTGCTCGCCGACCCGCAGCTGCTGCTGCTCGACGAACCCACCGTCGGCGTCGACCCGCAGTCGCGCCACTTCCTGCTCGACGCCATCCGCCGCCTGCGCGACGCCGGCAAGACGGTGATCTACACCAGCCACTACATGGACGAGGTGGAAGCGCTGTGCGAGCACGTCGCCATCGTCGACCACGGCCGCGTGCTGGTGCAGGGCACGCTGGCCGAAGTGCTGCGCGACACCGAGCCGGTGCTGACGCTGCGGCTGGACCGCGCCCTTCCGGCCGGGCTTGCCGCCGATTGGCAGATGCGCCATCCCGGCCTGGCCATGAACGCGGAAGACATCCGCCTGCCCGGCGTCCCCGCCGACGCGCTGCCCGGCCTGCTCGCCGAACTCGCCGCCGCCGGCTGCACACCGCACAGCCTGGGCTACGGCGAACAGAACCTGGAGCAGCTGTTCATGCGGCTCACCAAGCGTTCGCTGCGGGACTGAAACACACGTCCGCCCGGCTTGAGCGTAGCCGACATGCGGGAACGCGACCTGCTGTGATCGACCTCGACACCTCGGTCCTCGCTGCAGTCTTCTTCCGTGAGCCGGGTGCCGCCCAACGGGTCGACCAACTGGAACACGTGCGCGACGAAGGCCTGCTGATCTCCGCCTGGGCGCTGACGGAAATGGCAAGCGTAGTGGCATCAAGCAGCGCACCGGCACCATCGACGCCACGCGACGGCAGCTGGCACTGGCGCATGTCCAGCGTTTCGCCTCGGCCGAACTCCGCACGATCGAAGTCGAACCAGCAGACTTCCGCACCGCCGCGGCGTTCATCGACGGCCCGGTGGCACTGCGCGCCAGTGACGCGCTGCAGATTCCCCTTTTGCCGATGGGTTGAAACCGAGACTCGGCATCGTCTCATGCGAGCCCGCTGTTGAAGGCAAACGAAATCCGTCACATCAAGACATCCGGCGGCTTGCGACCCCTCACTGCCGATCAAATGCTCGCCAGCTGAAAGGCAAGAAGGAATGCAGAGCGGCCACCCGCCTAGCCAATCTCGATGGGCCGGTCGGGGTGGCTCTGGGCGGACGATATTGATTGGTGAGAGCGTGATGTTGGCGTCGCGAAGGAGCGTAACTCAACCCGCCTTTTGCTCAAGACGCAAGGCGTCCACCACCAGCCGGAAAGCCGGCGAGGGCTGGCGGCGGCTGGGATAGTAGAGGTGGTAGCCACCGAAGGGCGCGCACCAGTCTTCCAGGACGCGGACAAGTCGCCCCGCCTCGATGTGCGACATCACCTCGTCTTCCGGCAGCAGGACGATACCCAGCCCAGCCAAGGCCGCGTCCACCTGTGGCTGCGTGGTGTTGAAGATCAGCTGGCCGTCCACGCGCAGATTGACCTTGCGCCCGCGGCGCTCGAAGTCCCACACATAGAGCCCGCCCGAGCTTTGCATGCGCTGATTGACGCATTGGTGCGACATCAGGTCCTGCGGCACCTTGGGGACAGGGTTGGCGGCGAAGTAGGCGGGCGAGGCCACCACCGCCAAGCGCATCGGCGGGCC
Source organism: Azoarcus sp. DD4 (assembly GCF_006496635.1). NCBI lineage: Bacteria > Pseudomonadati > Pseudomonadota > Betaproteobacteria > Rhodocyclales > Zoogloeaceae > Azoarcus > Azoarcus sp. DD4. The sequence goes on along the minus strand of NZ_CP022958.1, from coordinate 375,368 downwards.
GATGGGGATGGCGATCATGTCCTTGTCAATGGTGTCGCCCAGGCGCACGCCGGCGTCGAAGCGGTCGGCGACGATGTCGCGGAAGCCAAGGTTCACATCGAATTCCAGCTTGATGTCCGGGTAGGCCCGCAGCAGCGGTGCGAGCTTGGGCAGCAGGATGCTGTGCAGGGAGAAGTCGCCGCAGGTGATGCGCACCGTGCCGGCCGGCTTGTCGCGCAGTTCGGTCAGGGCGTCGAGTTCGGTTTCGATTTCGTCGAAGCGGTGGCCGATGGCGTTGAGCAGGCGCTCGCCGGCATCGGTCGGCGACACGCTGCGCGTGGTACGCGTCAGCAGACGGATCTGCAGCCGCGCCTCCAGCCCACTGACCGACTGGCTCAGCGCCGACTGTGTCACCCCCAGCAAGGCGGCCGCGCGCGTGAAGCTGCCTTCGCGCGCCACGGTGACGAAATACAGCAGATCGTTGAGGTTGCGTCGTGCCATGCGGCGGCCGTCCATCGATTGATTAAGTAGCTTTACTTATATCTTATGTAAGCGGTTATTAGATAGTCTCGGAGGTGTGTCTGACCCACAATACATTCGACAAAGCGTCTGGCGGGGCCGGCAGTAATCGTCGCGCCAGACTCCCCCGATCCGGACAGAGACCCCATGACCGCACAAACCTCCGCCCTCCCCATTGAAGATCCCGCCGTGCTCGATGAAACGCCTTCGACGCCGACGTCGTGGAGCGGCGTGTTCGCGATGTCGATCTGCGCCTTCGCGCTGGTGGCCTCGGAGTTCATGCCCGTTAGCCTGCTCACCCCCATTGCCGGCGACCTGAATGTGACCGAGGGCATGGCAGGGCAAGGCATTGCCATTTCGGGTGCGTTCGCGCTGCTGACCAGCCTGTTCATCTCGGCGCTGGCCGGTGCCCTCGACCGCAAGACGCTGCTGCTCGCGCTGACCGCAGCCATGGGCCTGTCCGGCGCCATCGTGGCGCTGGCCCCGGACTATTTCACCTACATGCTGGGCCGCGCGCTGATCGGGGTCGTGATCGGGGGGTTCTGGTCGATGTCGGCGGCCACCGCCATCCGCCTGGTCCCCATCGCACAGGTGCCGCGCGCGCTCGCCATCTTCAACGGCGGCAACGCGCTGGCCACGGTGGTGGCGGCGCCGCTGGGCGCCTACCTTGGCGCCGTGGTCGGCTGGCGCGGCGCCTTCCTGTGCCTGGTGCCGGTAGCGCTCGTTACCCTGGTCTGGCAGTGGCTCACCCTACCCACCATGCGCAGCGAGAAGCGGGCCGCAGGCGCAGGCCACGTCTTCAAGGCCTTCAGGCTGCTCGCCCGCCCCGGCGTCGCCGTGGGCATGGCGGCGGGTGGCCTGTTCTTCATGGGCCAGTTCGCGCTGTTCACTTACGTGCGCCCATTTCTGGAAACGGTGACCGGCGTCCGGGTGCCGACGCTCTCGCTCATCCTGCTGGCCATCGGCATCGCCGGTCTGCTCGGCACACTGCTTATCGGCCGGATGCTGCGACGCGGCTTCTACCCGACCTTGATCGCCATTTCGCTGCTGATGGCTGCAATCGCCCTGGGGCTGATCGCCTTCGGCGGCTGGATTGCGGTGGTGGTTCCGTTGCTGGCCCTGTGGGGACTGAGCGGCACCGCAGCGCCGGTGGGCTGGTGGGCCTGGGTCGCGCGCAGTTTTCCGCACGACGCCGAAGCCGGGGGTGGTTTGTTCGTCGCCGTCGTCCAACTGGCCATTGGCCTGGGCTCCACCGTCGGCGGCCTGCTCTTCGACCACGGTGGCTACCAGCACACCTTCGTCGCCAGCGCAGGGTTGCTGCTGGTGTCGGCGGGCCTGACGCTCAGGGTTGCGCGCACGGGTCCGGCGCAGAGCACCTGAGCCGGATCGCGACAGGACATCCTGCAACGCCGCGACCATTCATCTCCGACAACGAACACGCAACACCTTGATGCAAGAGGAGCACTCACCATGAAAACGGATATTCTCAAGACCGTTACCCAGCAAGACCTGCCCGATGCGGTCCGTCGCGACATGCTCAAAATGACGGGGAGCGGCATCGCCGCCCTGAGCATCGGGGTGCTGGCCTCGAATCAGGCCTTTGCCCAGGCGCATACCGGATCGCCCATCCAGCTCGGCACCGGATGGGACAAGACCTTCTCCAGGAGCGGGAAGGTGGGCCACAAGAAGGTCAGCTTCAGGAACCGCTATGGCATCACCCTGGCGGCCGATCTGTACCTGCCCCAAAACGCCCAGGGCAAGCTGGCGGCGATCGCCGTCGGTGGCCCCTTCGGCGCGGTGAAGGAGCAGTCATCGGGCCTGTATGCGCAGACCATGGCGGAGCGCGGCTTTGTCACGCTGGCCTTCGATCCGTCCTACACCGGCGAAAGCGGTGGCGAGCCGCGTAACGTCGCCTCGCCGGACATCAACACCGAGGACTTCAGTGCCGCCGTCGATTATCTCGGGCTGCAGGCCAACGTCGACCGCGAGCGCATCGGCATCATCGGCATCTGCGGCTGGGGCGGCATGGCGCTGAACGCCACCGCTGTCGACAAGCGCATCAAGGCCGTAGTGGCCAGCACCATGTACGACATGACGCGGGTCATGTCAAAGGGGTACAACGACAGCGTCACCCTCGAGCAGCGCACGCAAATGCTGGAGCAACTGGGCCGGCAACGTTGGCTGGATGCCGACAAGGGAGCCCCCGCCTACCAGCCGCCCTATAACGAACTGAAGGGTGGCGAAGCGCAGTTCCTGGTCGATTACCACAACTATTACAGGACACCGCGCGGCTACCATGCGCGCGCGGTCAACTCGGGCAACGCCTGGACGCAGACCACGCCGCTGTCCTTCATGAACATGCCGATCCTCACCTACATTGCGGAAATCTCGCCGCGTCCGGTGCTGTTCGTCCACGGCGAGAAAGCCCACTCGCGCTATTTCAGCGAAACCGCCTACGCCGCCGCTGCAGAGCCGAAGGAACTGATGATCATCCCGGGCGCCAACCACACCGACCTGTACGACCGCGTCGACGTGATTCCCTTCGACAAGCTGACCGCGTTCTTCCGCGACAACCTCAGGTAAGGCGCAGGCCATGTCCCATGCCGCCACAAGAACGGTCGCCCGCAAGGGTACGGGCTGGGCCTTGCTGCTATCGCAGTGAATTCGCTGCAAGCGGCATCGGGTGTGAGTGAATCAGGTATTGCCGGGCGCAGCCCGGCGCCCGGCCAGCAAGGAGCGCAGCGCATGCAGATCCATATCACCATCGGCGCGACCACCATGACGGCGACGCTGGACGACAACCCCACAGCCCGGGACTTTGCAGCCTTGCTGCCGGTGAGCCTGACCCTGCGGGATTTCGGAGCGGCCGAGAAGGTCAGTGGTGCCCTGTCCCGGCCACTGTCCGAACAAGGCGCACCGGCGACGGCGGCTGGGGCCGTGGGCGACATCGCCTACTACGCCCCTTGGCGGAACATCGCTTTCTATCGGGGCCCAGGCCCCAATGCAGCAGGCGTCATCCGGATCGCCAGGATCACTTCCGGCATCGAGGCGCTTGAGCAGCAAGGTCAGGTGCAGGTGACCGTCTCGCTGGCCAACTGAGTACGGAGCAACAGCCCCGTGCATGCAGTTGGATTGAACACCTCCGGCAGCCCCGAAGTCCTGGCATGGAAGAGTCTGGTTTCCCCTGACGGATTTTCTTTTTCTTGACGGACATCATCTGCCGTCAGCACCGCGCGTATTGCGCGACCGGAACACTGGCATATACTCCTGCTCTATACGTCACGAGCAGCAGGAGCGCGCCATGACCACGACCACCATCTTCACCAACAACCGCACCCAGGCCGTGCGCCTGCCCGCCGAGCTGCGCCTGCCCGACAGCGTCAAGCATGTCGACATTCGCGCCCGCGGCTGCGAACGCATCATCGCCCCGCTCGATCACGTGTGGGACAGCTTCTTCATCGACGGCCCCACCGTGGCGGACGACTTCATGGAAAGCCGCGCCCGCCAGGACCAGCCCGAGCGCGAGGCGCTGTAAGTGCTGCGCTACCTGCTCGACACCCACATCGTCATCTACGTCATCAAGCGCCGGCCGCTGTCCGCGCTGCGCCTCTTCAACGAGCACGCCGGCCAGATGGCGATCTCGTCGATCACGCTGGCCGAGCTCTATCACGGCGCTGAAAAATGCAGCGCGCCCTCGCGCACGCTGGCCACGGTCGAAGACTTCTGCTGCCGCCTGGAGGTGCTGCCCTACGGCCCGAAAGCCGCGCTGCATTACGGCAACATCCGCGCCGCGCTGGAGAGGCGCGGCACGACTATCGGCGTGAACGACCTCCATATCGCCGCCCATGCTCGCAGCGAAGGCCTGGCGCTGGTATCCAACAACGCACGCGAGTTCGAGCGGGTAGAAGCGCTGCAACTGGCGAACTGGGCACTCGATGAAGCAAGCTGAAGCAGCGACGCCGCACACGCTCACCCGCCTCCGCGCCCTGTGGCGCAAGGAAGCCCTCACCCTGCTGCGCGACCGCCACGCGCTGGCGGCGCTGTTCCTGATGCCGGCGATCTTCATCATGGTGATGTCGCTAGCGCTGCGCGACGCCTTCGTGCCCGGTGTGCAGTCCGAACTCGCCTACGCGGTGGTGGATCTGGACCGCAGCGCCGCCTCGCGCGAGCTGGTCGAGCGGCTGGACGGCATCGCCGTGCTGCAGGCGCAGGGCGTGCTCGACGACGAAGCCGCCGGGCGTAGCGCGGTCGCCGACGGCCGGCTCGCCTTCGCGCTGGTGGTGCCGGCGGGCTTCGGCGAGCGCCTGCTCGCTCGGCAGGCGGACGACAACGCGCCGCCGCTGCGGGTGCTGGCCGACCCGAGCATTCCGCGCGCGGTGCAGAGCGGCTTCGAGCAGCAGGTCGCCGCCGAAGCCGCGCGCATCCGCGTGCTCACCCTGCTCGACGGCCTCGGCCGCAAGCTGATGGTGCCGGAACTGCGCCGCCAGGCCAGCATCGACGCCAACCCGCGTGTGGTCAGCGAAGCGGTGCGCGGCGGCGACGCTGCGGGACCGCCCGCGCGGGTGCCGTCCTCGGTGCAGCAGAGCGTGCCGGCCTGGCTGATCTTCTCGATGTTCTTCGTGGTGGTGCCGCTGTCGGCGGTGTTCATCGCCGAGCGCCAGCAGGGCACGCTGCAGCGGCTGGCCACCCAGCAGGTGTCCTTCGGCCTGATCCTCGCCGGCAAGCTGCTGCCCTTCTTCGTGGTGAACCAGGTGCAGGCGGTGGTGATGGTGATGGTCGGCCGCTGGCTGGTGCCGCTCGCCGGCGGCGAGGCGCTCACCCTGCCGACCGGCGGCGCCAGCCTCGTCGCGCTGTGGCTGATGACGGCGGCGGTAAGCGTGGCGGCGGTAGCCTGGGCCCTGCTCATCGCCAGCCTCACCCGCAGCTCGGAACAGGCCACCATCGTCGGCGGCGTCGGCAACATCCTGATGGGCGCGCTCGGCGGCATCATGGTGCCCAAGTTCCTGATGCCGCCGGAAATGCAGTCGCTGACCCAGCTCTCGCCCATGGCCTGGGGGCTGGACGGCTTTCACCGCGTCATGCTGCACCACGACGGCATCGCCGGCATCCTGCCGCAGGCCGCCACGCTGGTATGCTTCGGCCTCGCGGTGCTGGCCGCCGCCATCTTCAAGAACCGCCGCAAGATCCCCCGATGAGCGCTTTGCACCACGAACTCAAGGTCCTGATCGTCGACGCCTGCGACAAGACCTGCAGCCCCGATTCGATCACCGACGACGAAATCCTGTTCGGCCCCGATGCGCCGCTGGCGCTCGACTCGCTCGACGCGCTGCAGGTGTCGATGGCGCTGCAGAAGAAGTACGGCGTGCGCCTGTCGGACAGCAAGGAAACCCGCCGCATCCTCGCCAGCGTGGCCAACCTCGCCGCCTGGCTGCAAGCGCAGGGCAAGGCCGGCGCCGCCGCGTGAGCCTGCCCGCCACAGCCGGCGCGCCCACGCGGCCGGTGTACATCGCCGGCATCGGCCACTGCTCGGCCCGTGGCCTGGACGCCGAAAGCGCCGCCACGGCCATCCTCGCCGGCGACCACGCCTGCACCCGGCGCGAACTGCTCGGCGCCCGCCACCCCTGGTTCGCCCTGCCGCTGGCAGAAGCCGACTGGACTGCGCGCGCCCGCGCTGCCGTGCAAGCGGTCGGCAGCCAGCTCACCGCGGGGTTGGCGCCAGAACGCGTCGCCCGCCTGCCGCTCTTCATCGGCTCGTCCTCGCTGCAGGCCGGCGCCATCGAAACCGCCGCACGCCAGCGCGGCCGCGTGGACATGCCGCCCGACGCCGCCGCCTTTGCCGCCGACATCGCCGCCTGGCTGGGCGTGGCCGGCACGCCCTGGACCTTCTCCACCAGCTGTACCTCGGGCGTCGCCGCGCTCGACGCCGCCCGCACGCTGATCGCCGCCGGCCTGCTGGACGAGGCGCTGGTGCTCGGTTTCGAGTTCGCCAACGACACCACGCTGGCCGGCTTCGCCGGGCTCGGCATCCTGGCCGAGACGCCGGAGGCCGACGGCCTGGTGCTGGGCGAGGCCATCGCCGGCGTACTGCTGAGCGCCGCGCCGCAAGCCGGCTGGCGCATCGCCGCCTGCCGACTGGGTGTGGATGGCCATGCCGCCACCGCACCGGCGCCGGACGGCAAGGTCATCGAGGCCATCATCGCCGCCGCGCTGGCCGACGCCGGCCTCGCACCGCAGGATATCGACCTCATCAAACCGCACCGCGGCCGGCTCGCCAGCACCGACGAGGCCGAAGCCGCCGCGCTCGCCCGCCTGTTCGGCACGCGGCACCTGCCGGAAATCGCCCTCAAGCGCCAGCTCGGCCACACCCTGGGCGCCAGCGGCCCGGCCGAACTCACCGCCCTGCTGGCGATGCTGGACCACCCCGCCGGCCGGGCGCGCCACGGCACGCCGCAACGCCTGCTGCTCGACCTCATCGGCTTCGGCGGCAGCATCGCCGCACTGGTGGTGACGCGCAGCAGCGAGCCCGCGCAGGCCGTCGCATGATCGTCGTCTGCGAAGTTCACCACCAACACTTCGACAGCGCCACGCTGGCCGCCACCGCCCGCACACGCTGTGCGGTGCCGCTGCGCCGCGCCGGGGCGATGACCGAACTGGTCGTCAGCGGCGTGCATGCATGCCTGGACGGCGGCCCGGACCTGCCAACGGCGCTGATCTGGGGTTCGCGCATCGGCATCCGGCAAGCCACCGCACGCGTGGTGACGGACCTCTGCATTGCCGGCGAAGCGGCCATGCCCTTCGACTTCCTCGCCACCCAGCCGGCACTGGCGGCGGTGCCGGTGCAGCAGACCTTTCCCTGCGTCGCCAATGCCATCTACCAGCCCTGGCAGGCGGATATCGACCTGCACTGGGCGCGGATGCTGCAGCTCGCCATGGTCTGGCTGCGCCACGGCCGCCATGCGCGGGTGCTGTGCGGACAGGTCGAACCCGGCGAACGCGAGAGCCGCGGCGACTGGCTGGTGCTGGCGCGGCAGGATGCCGGCCTGCCGGCGCGGGCGCGGGTGGATGACACGGCCGGTGGCCGGCACGACGGATCGGTGGCCACGCTGATGGACTGGCTGGCGGCGGGCGGGACGGCCGAGTTCAGCTTCGCCCCTGCGGCGGATCTGCCGGCGCTTCGTTTCGAGCGTGCGCCGAGTTCTACCCCATCCCCACCCCAACCCTCCCCTTGAAGGGGAGGGAGCAAACGGGCCAACCCGGGAGCCTCCGCTGCGCTGCGTCGTTCGACAGGCGGCAAGCGATGCTTACCGAAACCCCTGTCTCACCCCCTTGAAGGGAAGGGATCAGACAGGCCAACCCGTGGCCTCCGCTCCGCTGCACTAGGCAGCAGTCGACGCGCCGCCCCGGCCGGGCTTGCGCTTCTTGTCGCGCGCGGCCGTCTTCTGTGCCGGGCCACGGCTGCTGTCCACTTGATCCAGCCACAGCAGCGCATCGACGTAGGACAGGAACTGTTCGAGGTAGCCCGGCGCGGTGTCGCGCATCTGGGTGAGCGCCCGCAGCACCAGGAAGTGGGAATTGAGCGGGCCGGCGTTTTCCGGTGCCTGGGCGTAGGCCTCGGTCATCTGCCGTTCGACGCTGAGCTTCGACCAGGTGCTGCGGAAGTAGCGCATGGACTTCAGCTCGGTCCGGGTGGCCGCCGAAGCCGCCGCGGCATCGGCCGCCCCGCCCGCCGGCGCCACTGTCGTGTGCGCCCGGATGTGGTCGAGCAGCCCGGTCAGCGGCGCATTGCCCTCGCACGCCGCCAGCCGGGCGACAAGGCGCCGCATTCCGCCGAAATCACCGGCCGCGTGGCACTGCTGCAGCGCATCGGCCGCATCGGGAAAGCGCGCTGTCGCGTCCGCCAGCACCCGATCGGCCTGATCGCGGGCACGGTCGAAGCGCTCGCCGAACGCGGCCACCGCCTCGGCCAGCCGCTGCGCCAGCCGCCCGGCGGCGGCATCGCCGCGGGATTCCGTGCGGTGCGCCATCGCCTCCAGAAAGCGGAAGCCGGCCGGGTCGAAGCGCGCCGCGCCGCGCGCCCGCAAGGCCTCGATCGACGCGCCGGGGGCGTCGTCCCGCGGCAGCGCGGACTCAGCCATTTGCCGCCGCGCCGCCCTTGCCCGACTTCGGCACCGGCGCCATTTCCACCCGCCGGTTGCGCGAGCGGCCGTCGGCGTCCGAGTTGGACGCCGCCGGCTGCTCCTGGCCGAAGGCCGCGGCGAAGATGGACGAGGACGGCAGGCCCTCGGCGATCAGCGCCCGCGTCACCGTCAGCGCGCGCTGGGCCGACAGCTCCAGGTTGTCGGCGAACTGGCGGTTGGTGTCGCGCACCGGCCTGTCGTCGGTGAAGCCGCTCACCATCAGCATCTCGTCGCGGGTGGCGAGGTAGGCGGCCAGCGGCGGCGCCAGGCTCCTGAGCAACTGCTGGCCTTCGGGCTGCAGCTCGTCGGAATTGAGCGCGAACAGTACGCTGCCGCTGATGCCGATGCGGCCGTCGTTCAACGTCACCCGGCCCGAGGCCAGCGGCACCGCCAGCGCCTTTTCCAGCGCCTCGCGCCGCTGCTCCTCGATGCGGCGCTTTTCCACCTCGGCCTCCAGCGTGCTCGTCAGCTCCATCTGCACGCCCAGCACGCCGACCAGGATCAGCACGAAGGCACCCAGCAGACCGGCCATGAGGTCGCCGAACACCGCCCAGACCGGAGCGGAATGCTCGATGCCGGCGTCGATCTCGTCCATGCTCACACCCCGCCGGCCAGCGTTGCCTGCTTACCGGACATCCGCTGCAGGTCTTCGACGATCTGCTTCTGCGACATGATGGACAGGTCGATGATCTCGCGCGCCTGCGCCACGTAGTAGGCGAGCTGCTCGTCACTGCGCGCCATCGATTTGTCGAGCGAGCCTTCGATGCGCTGCAGCGTCGTCATCAGCTTGTCGTTGGAGTCGCTGAAAAGCTGCACCGCCGCGCCGAAGGCTTCGCCCAGGCTCGCCACCTCGGCCGCGCCGCCGCTGATCTGGCCGGCAAGCTCGGTCATCCTGCTCGATTCGGCCTCGATGCTGTCGGTGAAGCGGCTGCCGGCGTGTTCCAGCGCGGCGGCGGAGGACGCCACCAGCGCGTCGATCGCGCCGCGCTGCTCGGTGGAGGCGTGGTTGATCGCATCGAGCAGCGCCGCCAGCGTTTCCATGATGCGGCTGCGCTCGACCAGCATGTCGTTGTCGCGCGCGATGCTGGCGGAGAGTTCCTTGCGCAGCTCGCCGATGACGTCGGCCGCGGCCTTGGGCGCTTCCGCCGCGGTCTGCATCAGCCGGGTGACCTCGGCGATGGTGCCGCTGGCCTGGGTTCGGGCTTCGGCGGCGATGTCGCGCGCGGTGTCGCCCAAGGTCTGGCAGATCTGCGCCTGCTGGGCCAAGGTGTGTGCGCCGGCCTGCTGCCATTCCTGCTGCAGCGTCGCCACCATGTTCTCCAGCGCCTCGGTCTGCGCCGCCAGCCGCGCCGTGTCGCGCGCCGCCAGCTCGGCCTGCAGGGCGGCGACGCTATCGCCCACGGTGGCGAGCAATGCCGCCGAGCGCTGCGCGAAGGTGTCGGCGAAGGCCTGCAGCGCGCTGTGCAGCTGGCCGCTCAGCGCCTCGCTGCTGCGCTCGTGGCGGGCCAGGGCCGTCGTCCAGTGGTCGGCCACGGTGCTCACCGCCGTGCCGAAGCGTTCGGCCAGGCCGTCGAGCTGGGTTTCGACCGTCTCGCCCAGCCTGGCGTGCAGCGCGCCGGTTTCCTGCGCCAGACCGCGGGTTGCCGCCGCCAGTTCGGCGCGCAGGCCGGCGTGGCTGCCTTCCACCGAAGCCAACAGGGCGGCCGAACGCTGCTCGAAGGTATCGACGAAGGCCTGCAGCGAACCCTCCAGCTTGCCGCTCACCGCTTCGCTGCTGCGCTCGTGTCGCGCCAGCGCGGTCGTCCAGGTATCCGCCACGGTGGTCACGGTGTTGTCGAAGCGGGTGGCGATGCCGTCGAGCTGGGCTTCGACGGTATTCGCCAGCCGGGCGTGCAGCGCGCCGGTTTCCTGCGCCAGTTCGCCGGTCGTGGCTGCCAGCGTGGCGCGCAGGCCGGCATGGCTGCCTTCCACCGAGGCCAGCAGCGCCGCCGAACGCTGCTCGAAGGTAGCGGCAAAGGCGGCAAGCGAAGTCTGCAGGCCGTCGTTGAGCGCGGCGCTGCTGCGCTGGTGTTCGGCCAGCGCCGCCGTCCAGCCCTGCGTCACCGTGGTGACGGTGCCGTCGAAGCGTTCGGCCAGGCCGTCGAGCTGGGTCTGCACGCTGTCGGCCACGCGTGCCTGCAGGGCGGTGGTTTCGCGGGCGATGCCGGCCATCGTGGCCTCGACCACCGGCTGTATGGTTGCGCCGGCCAGCCGGGCGCTGGCCGTCAGGCTGTCCTTGAGCGAGCTGTCGACCGAGGCCGCCAGTTCGGCGTACATCCCCTTGGCCTCGCGGTAGAAGCGTTCCTGCTCGGCCAGCAGGCGATCGTTGGCCTGGCTGCTGCTGCGCTCCATCTGCGCCATCATCGCCTGCAACTTGTCGACCAGCTGCGGCAGCACCTCGGACTGCGCCTGCACCGCCTTGAAGGTCTGCTGGCGCTGGTGCGCGAGCGAGAAGCCGCGCAGTGCGGTGGCGATCTTGTCGTCCAGCAGCTGCGCCGTCTGCAGCCGCGCCCGCCGGCACAGCGCCGAGATAAGCCCCAGCATGGCGGATGCCGCCACGCCGGCCACCGAGGTGCCGAAGGCCACGCCCAGGCCCTTGACCGGCGCGGCGAGCGCGGCGCGTATGGTCTGCAGGTCGGTGGTGCTCTCCAGCGCGAGCACCGCGCCCTTGAGCGTGACCACCATGCCGAGGAAGGTGCCCAGCATCCCCAGCAGCACCAGCAGCCCCACCAGGTAGGGCGTCATCGCCGGGCCGGGCAGGCCGACGCGCTCGCCTTCGATGCGCAGCCGCACCGGGTTCTGCAGGGAAGGCGGCAGCTTCGCGAGCCATTCGCCCGGATGCGCGAGGTCGGCCGGAATCGCCGCCAAGGCCTGCGCCAGCGCGGCGGTAGCGCGGTGGAAGCGCTGCAGTTCCAGCGCGCCCGCCAGATAGACGGCGCCGATGAGGGCCGTCATGGTCAGGGCCAGCGGGCTGGCGCCGATGTATCCGGCACCGACCCAGGAAACGACAACCAGGCCTACGACAAAGGCCGCCACGCAGATGATTCTGTTCATTGCTGCTCATTACCTCGTTGTGAAGCGCACCGCCGTTTGAAGCGGGCGCTTCCTGCTACTCGGGGGGCCGCTCAGGGCCGCGGCGCCGCGGACTCGTGTTCGAGCGCCTCGACCAGCCCCGCCACCGGCTGCAGGCGCAATTCCAGCTCGGCCAGCAGCACCGCCTGCATGTCGCGGCAGAACACCGCCAGCCAGCCGCCGGGCTGCATCCAGCGCTGCGTATCGTCCGCTGCCTGCGTTTCGGCCAATGCGGCCTGGTGCGCCGCGAACAGCTGCTCGAAACGCTTCGCCAGCAAGCCCGGCACCGTCGCCAGCAGCGCGCGCTCGCGCGCCGCCAGCGCCTGATCCATCACCGCATCCAGCGCCGCCAGGCGCTTGAGTTCGGCGGACCGCTGCGCCAGCGTCGCCCGCACGGTGGCGCGCAGCGGGCCGATGCTCGCATTCATGTCGCGCTGGTGGGCGAGGTAGTAGCGATGGTAAGGCGCGAAATCGGCCGCCTCTTCCAGCGACATGTTGGCCAGCGGCGTGGGCAGCTCGATGCGCGCCTTGCCCGGCCGGAACACGCCGTCCGCGACAATGGACTCCGCCAGTGCGGTGCGCATGCGAGCGTAAGCCTGCACCGCCGAACCCGCTGCCGCCGCAGACGACGCCGACTGCGGCTCGCCCCCCGCAACCGGGCCCGGATTGAGCGCGGAAAACAGCGCCAAGGCATCGTTGAAACCCAGCCACTGGCCCAGCCTGTCGGCAAAAGACTGTTTTGAATCAGCAGCATCCGCCACGGCAAGGTCGGCAAGCACACGAACCAGCCTGGCGGTGTTGAAACGCGTACGCGGCAGCCCTTGCGCCATAGCAAAACCGACGCCCGAACGGCGAAAAAGGGGCAAGGCTACTACAAAGCGGCAGGCAGGTCAGCGCTGCCGAACGTCGTCCCGGCGATGGCCCGCAGGTGGCCGAAGTGGCTTCCCGACCGCCACCGGATTCGATGTCCGAAGCGTCGTGAACGGGTAACAGGCCGGTACGCCCGCCCCAAGCCGATTACGTTGATTCGACGGCGGCCACTTCCTATGCTGAGGACATTTACAGACAGCCGTCCGACGACCGGAGGAGCCATGAGCAAGATCACGTTTCAGGAAGCCCCGCTGCAGATGGCCAGGGGCGTGGTGGGCATCGGCGAGCATCACGACAACCACTGGGGCCGGATGCTCGTGCTCACGCTCCTCCAGTGCGAGGGCGCGCGCCACCTGCTGATCGAAAGCGCCGCCGACCAGCAGTACAGGGTGGATGGCATCACCACCGATGCCGGCGCGATCGACAGCGAAATGGCGCGGGCGCTCGACGGCGTGAGCTGGCAGACGGAGGGCGTGCTCCCCCTGTCCATCGTCATCTATCAGGCGCAGAAACGCGGCGTGCAGGTGACCTGCGCCGACGACATGTGCGTCTATTCCGCCGAATACGCAGTCCGCGCGAACGGCATGAAGAAACGCAACCAGACGGCCGTCAACACCCTCCTCGGACTTGGCGACACGCCACCGAAGGGCGTGATCATGCTGAACGGGGCGGACCACTTCAAAGGAAGCAATACCAAGTTCACCATCGGCAAGCTGCTGGAGGGTCAGGAAGGGTTGAGCTTCGGCTGGGTGGATGCGTCCACGAAGGAGGGGAGCGGGTTTGGGGTTCGGGTGGGGTGAGGCGGCAGACGAAGTGGATGGGTTTGAAGGAGGAGCATGGGGGGTTGGATTGCCTTGGATGTCGGCAGCTCGGCCTGAGCGGACGGTGAGGCGGCGAACGACGACGTGCAGAGTCCGACCACGAGCAACCATTGGCCTGCCGGTGGTCTACCGTCAGCAACGAACCTGAAGCGGAAGTGTGCTTACTGCGAATGCTCTTTCGAGAGCCGGCCCAATGCAGCCTATGGGAAAATATTACAATGATTGACACTCGCACCAAAGAAGAGCGGAGCGAGATCATGTCGATGGTCCATTCCAAGGACACCAAGCCTGAGCTATTGATACGCAGGCTGATCTACGGGATGGGCTTTCGATACCGATTGCACTGCAAGGAGCTACCGGGAAAACCTGACATCGTAATGATCGGTAGGAAGAAGATCATTGATGTTAGAGGGTGCTTCTGGCACGGTCACGAAGGGTGCAAATATGGTCGGCTTCCGAAAAGCAGAGAAGACTTCTGGAAGGCGAAAATCGACCGGAACCGTGAGCGTGACTCCAAGAACCAGAGGATGCTCAATGAAGCTGGGTGGCAGGTGTTCGTTGTGTGGCAATGCGAACTGAAAGACATAGAGACGTTGAAGACAAGGCTCCATGAGTTCATCGAAGCGAAATAAGCGACCCATCGGCATCGACCTTTTTGCGGGGGCGGGTGGCCTTTCGCTTGGGTTTGAACAAGCAGGCTTCGACGTGGCTGCTGCTGTTGAAATCGACCCGATCCACTGTGCCGTCCACGAGTACAACTTCCCTGACTCAGCGGTGATCTGTTCGAGTGTTGTTGATCTGACCGGAGACGAGATCAGGAAACGTGCTGGCTTGGGCGATGAAGACATTGACTGTGTGTTCGGTGGCGCACCTTGCCAAGGTTTCTCTATGATCGGTAAGCGCGTCATGGACGACCCACGTAATCAGTTGGTGTTCCACTACGTACGGATCGTGAAAGAACTTCACCCCAAATACTGTGTATTCGAGAACGTCAGAGGGCTGACCCTTGGGAAGCACAAGCAGTTCTTGTCCGAATTGATCGAAGCCCTTGGCGATGCCGGATACGATGTATTGCTGCCATACCAAGTGCTGAATGCTGCTGATTTCGGTGTTCCCCAAGATCGCCGCCGTTTGTTCTTGATTGGGACTCGGAAAGGGCAGGCGATGCCGGAATATCCCTCACCGACTGGGCGTGTAACGGTCAAAGAAGCGATTGACGACTTGCCCAATGCCGATGAATTCAGCGCATTGATTCACTCCGATTCTGTCCCGGTAGAGTTCAAGTCAAAGAGCATGTATGCAAAACAACTTAGGGGCTTTGAGGATGACCCCAAGGACTTCAGCTACCCCCGCGACTTCGCCCCTCATGTCCTGACAGCCAGTTTGAGGACAGAACACACCGACCTGTCCCGGCAGCGTTTCATAGACACGGAACACGGTAAGACAGAGCCTGTCAGCCGCTTCCATAAACTCCATCCGGAAGGGGTTTGCAACACGCTTCGAGCCGGTACGGATAGCGCCCGAGGGGCATTTACTTCTCCGCGTCCAATTCACCCTTACCACCCAAGAGTGATCACAGTACGTGAAGCTGCTCGGCTGCACTCTTACCCGGATTGGTTCCGCTTCCATGTGACCAAGTGGCATGGCTTCCGCCAGATCGGGAACAGTGTCCCCCCCCTGCTGGGAAGGGCTGTGGCCGGTCAAATCGTTAAGGCTCTCGGAGTGAAGCCCTCGAAGCCTTCAGAGGTTGTCGCGCTCGGTAATGGCGAAACGTTGCTGAACTTCGACATGAGCAAGGCTGCAAGCTATTACAGAGTGCCAGCTTCGGTCATCGCACAACGGACACGGAAAACCTATGGCAAAGAAGACGGGGAAGCAGCCAGTGCCCAATAAAGGGAAGAACCGCTACGACTCCATCATCGAAAAAATATTCGATAACCACTACTCGGCCAAGAATAACTCATTCGATTTCACCCGCGAAGAGTTCGAGCATACAGCTACCAAGCTGGGAATCAAGCTACCCAAGAACATTGGCGATGTCCTCTACTCGTTCCGCTATCGGAAGGACTTGCCAGCGGCGATTACCAAGACCGCTCCAGAGGGTCGAGAGTGGATTATCGAGGGTGCCGGTAGGGCGAAGTATCGCTTCCGCCTTGCATCGGCAAACCGGATCGTCCCCAATCAAAGTCTGGTAACCATCAAGGTTCCCGATTCCACGCCCGAGATTATCACGGCCTATGCCCAGTCCGACGAACAGGCTCTGCTTGCCAAGGTTCGATATAACCGGCTGATTGACGTGTTCCTTGGGATCACTACCTATTCCCTCCAGAACCATCTACGGACCACGGTTACCGACATCGGTCAGATTGAGATCGACGAGATATACGTGGGGGTGGATAAGTTCGGTAGGCAGTTCGTTATCCCGGTGCAGGCCAAGGGTGGGACTGACAAGCACGGTGTTGTCCAAACTCAGCAAGACATCGCCTGTTGTGCCGAGAAGTTCCCGACGTTGATCTGCCGCGCCATCTCTGCCCAGTTTATGAATGACGACAAGATCGCACTGTTTGAACTGACTGTTGAGGACGGAGACATCAAGGTTGTTGAGGAACGCCACTATCAACTGGTAGCGTCTTCTCAGATAACGCCTGCCGACCTCAAGGCATACAACAGCCGCCAAACCAGCAGTCACTGAACATCGGGAGTGAGGCGCTTGCAGCCCTAGCCACTCGAAGCTCGAAGCTCGAAGCTCGAAGCTCAGCTTGGGATCGAGAACTACCGATCAAAGGCGGGGCGACGACCGTCCTCTCCGGCCGAACTCCCGCCATATGTTATTGATATGCAGCCCGCGCTTCCGCCACGCCCCCTGATCCTCATACATCCCTACGCGCCCTATCCAGTAACCGGCAATATCGTCGCCCCCCGACAGACAACTACCACCCCAATCAACTCCTCTTCAAATTCGGCGTCATTGCCACGCTGTTGTCCAGCAGCTTCTTCAGGAAATCCTTCGCCTCGGTCCAGGTCAGGCCGGCGGTCCAGGATGCGAAGGCGTAGCAATGTTCGTTGATGGCCTTGCTCGGGCCGACGCCGCCTTTCATCGCCTTCTGCATGCCGATGTTGAAAAAGCTGCGCTCGCCATCGACATCGACGAACTTCACCCCCGACAGGGTTTCCCGCCGCGCGCCGGTGTGCATCTTCACCATTGCGCCGTTGTACTTGCAGAACCATTCCGGATTGGGGTCCGCGGTCAGCGCCTTCACTTCCTGGCTGAGTAGCGGCTTCGTTCCGGCGATGACGTCGCGAACGAATTGAATTGCGGTTTGATCGTCCATCGAAGAGTCTCCTATGTGCTTTTCCGTGACTTCAACTACGCCAAGAGCATTCCTTCGTCCTGCATTTCAGAACGCCCTACCCATATAGCCAGGGCACCAGCCCGCGCGTGGCGTAATACGCTTTCATCACCGCCTGCGTTTCGCAGCGGTCGATACGTCCCGTTTCGTCGATTGCGATGAATTTGCTGCCGATTGCGGTGTTCTTCGGCCTGCCCTGTTCGTCCAGGTAGTCGTCGTTGGCGCCGTGCTGCAGCGGGAACAGCAGTTGCCGGTTGATGCGCTTGAGGAATTCGGTGGTCTGGCGGGTGTCGGCGGCGAGTTCGTAGCGGCTGTAGCCGGCGCCACTGCGTTGCCAGGCGGAGAGCAGGTCCCAGTCGCTGGTGTAGAAGCGGCCGCCGTCGACGATCCAGCTGCCGTGGGTCTTCTGTTTCATCCAGGCGGGCTTGGGGCGGATTTCCAGCCCGAGGCCGCGCACGTCGCGGCCGTTGCCGCCGGGCGCGCGGAAGATGAGCAGCTTGCGTTCGGTGCGGCAGAAGTCCTGCAGCGTTTCGAGGTCGATCGCGTCCATCCCGGACCACTGGGCGTCGGCGATCAGGTCGGGGGAACAGCCCCAGGCACGTTCCAGATTGGCGATGCCGGGCTTGAAACCGGGTGGGACGCTGGCCATGCGGGATAGTCCGGATGCGAAAACGCGACACTAATTCATCGCAGCGTCATGGGCAACGGCAAGCCGTATTTCATATGACGTGATTGGTGGTGGACGCGGGCAGCAGCGCCGGCTATATCGGACCATGAGCACCGTTGCGGGAGGTCCGATGCGTTTGCCCCGCGCCTTCATTGCCGGCTTGCTGCTGTTCTGGCTGGGAATGCCCGCGCCCGGAGCCGCTGTCGAACCGGCCTTGGTGGAAGCGCTGCGGGCGGGCGGCTACGTGCTCTACTTCCGCCACGCGGCCACCGAGTGGTCGCAGGCCGACCGGCGCCAGGACAGCGGCTGGGAAAGCTGCGCGCCCGCCGAGATGCGCCAGCTTTCCGACGCCGGGCGGGACACCGCGCGCCGCGTGGGCGAGGCGATGCGGCGGCTGCGGATACCGGTGGCGCGGGTGCTGACGAGCGAATTCTGCCGCACGCTGGAAACCGCCCGCCTGCTGAACCTGGGCCCGGTGGAGACCCACCGCGGGCTGGTGAACACGACGCACGCGCAGCACGCCGGCGGGGTGGAATCGCTGGCCCGGCGCGCCCGCGCCCTGCTGGCAACGGTGCCGCCGGCCGGCAGCAACACCGTGCTGGTGAGCCACGGCAACGTCTTCATGCTGGTGTCGGACAGGCGGCCGGTGGAGGCCGGCGCTGTCGTGCTGCGGCCGGACGGCAGTGGCGGCTTCGAAGTGATCGCGCATGTGGCGCCGGAGGAATGGCTGGCGCTGGCGGACAGGCAATAGCAGGCAGGAGGAGAGTGCGATGCGCTGGAAGGCCTGGGTGTTTGGCTTGGCACTGGTTTCCGCGGCGGCAACGGCCGCCGAGACGCCCGAGGTGACGGTGACGCGCTTTCGCGTGCCGGCGGGCGCTCATCCGCACGACGTGGCGCCGGCGCCGGAGGCGGGCGGGCCGGTGTGGTACACCGCGCAGGCGCAGGGTGCGCTCGGCAGGCTGGACCCGGCCACCGGCCAGACGCGGCAGATCGCGCTGGGCACCGGCTCGGCGCCGCATGGGGTGATCGTGGGCCCGGACGGCGCGCCGTGGATTACCGACAGCGGGCTGAACGCCATCGTGCGGGTGGATCCCAAGAGCTTCGAGGTGCGCCGTTTCCCGCTGCCGCCCGACAGCGGCTACGCCAACCTCAACACCGCCGCCTTCGACGGCAAGGGCATATTGTGGTTCACCGGCCAGTCCGGCATCTACGGCCGGCTGGACCCGGCCAGCGGCGAGCTGCGGGTGTTCGACGCGCCACGCGGGCGCGGCCCTTACGGCATCACCGCCACGCCCTCCGGCGACATCTACTACGCCTCGCTCGCCGGCAACCACATCGCCCGCATCGACACCGCCAGCGGCCGCGCGCAGGCGCTGGAGCCGCCGACGCCGCGCCAGGGCGCGCGCCGGGTGTGGGCGGATTCGGTGGGGCGGATCTGGGTGAGCGAATGGTCGTCCGGCCAGCTGTCGCGCTACGACCCCAGGACGGGCGCGTGGCGCGCGTGGAAGCTGCCGGGCGATGCTCCCAAGCCCTACGCGGTGTACGTGGACCCGCAGGACGAGGTGTGGGTGAGCGACTTCGGCGCCAATGCCATGCTGCACTTCGATCCGCTCAGCGAGCGCTTCACCGCGTTTCCGTCGCCGCAGCCGGGCGCGGCCATCCGCCAGATCCTCGGCCGGCCGGGCGAAGTGTGGGCGCCGGAATCCGGCACCGACCACCTCACCGTCTATCGCCGCCATCCCTAGCAGGGCCGTAGTTCCGCGCGGCCTGTGCAGCCAGCGCAGCCCGGACCCGTGTCGCGTCCAGACCGATGAATTCGCTGGATATTTTTTCGCGGAGCGCATAGAAAACCACTTACTGCCAAGGCCGAAATCACGCACAATCGGGGCAAAACAGTTTTGCCCACAACTAGACCCAACGCTAGAGAGCCCCGACCATGCGCGTAACCCTCGTCCATCCCGCCGGGTTCAATTTCGTGCCCGGCCAGCCCGACTTCACGATACTGGCCAACCGCATGGCGCCGATCGGCATCCTGCAGCTGGCGTCCTGGCTGGAAAAGCACGGCCATCCCACCCAGCTGCACGACTGCATGGGCCCCTACGCGCCGGCCTCGCTGGAAGCGAACGTCGCCCAGATCATCGCCACCAAGCCCGAGCTGGTGGGTTTTTCCGCCACTACCTCGGGCTTCATGGACGCGGTGGACATGGCGGAGCAGATCAAGCAGAAGCTGCCGCACGTGAAGACCTTCTTCGGCAACGTGCACACCTCGTCGATCGGCGCGCCGCTGCTGGAGCACTTCCCGGAAATCGACTACCTCTGCATCGGCGAGGGCGAAGGCGCCATCCTGGACGTGGCCAACGGCCTGGCGCCGAAGGACATCGCCAACATCATCTACCGCGACGATACCGGCCGCGCCATCATCAACGAGCGCCGCACCCGCATCCTCGACCTCGACGAACTGCCCTTCCCCGCCTACGAAAAGCTCGCCGGCTTTCCTCACGGCTACCACCTGCCGCTGTTCTCCTACGAGAAGCGCTGGGGCGCGACCATGATCACCTCGCGCGGCTGCCCCTACACCTGTTCGTTCTGCGACCGCACGGTGTACGAGCGGCTCTACAAGTACAACTCGCCGCAATACGTGCACGACCACATCCGGCACCTGCGCGACACCTTCGGCGTGCACCACATCAACATCTACGACGACCTCTTCACCGCCCACAAGAAGCGCATCCACGACCTCTGCGAACTGCTCATCGCCAAGCCGCTGGGGGTGGATTTCAACTGTGCGATCCGCACCGGCCACACTTCGGACGAAATGCTGGCGCTGCTCAAGCGCGCCGGCGCGCTGATGGTGTCGATGGGCATCGAATCGGCCGACCCCGGCATGATGGAACGCCACAAAACGGGCGTGACGCTGGACGCGGTACGCAAGACGGTGGAGCAGATCCACGCCGCCGGGCTGCGCGCCAAGGGCCTCTTCATCTTCGGCCTGCCGGGCGAAACGCCGGAAACCCTGAAGGCCACGAGCGACTTCATCCTCGACCTCGACCTCGACGAGATGAACATGACCAAGTTCAGCCCGATGTACGGCGCGCCGATCTGGGACGAATGCGTGTCCGGCAAGGAAGGCGACTTCATCGAGGACTGGCGGCTGATGAACTGCCTCAACTTCGTCTTCAAACCCAACGGCTTCGAATCGCGCGAGCAGATGGATGCGCTCTACAACTGGCACGTGCGCCGCTACTACGACAGCAAGGCCTACCGCCGCCGCTTCAGCAAGCGCATCTGGCAGCACCGCTGGAGCCTGTGGCACCTGCTGAAGAACGCGCCGCGCGTGATCCAGGCCGCGCGCTACTTCAGCGCCAACAAGGCCCAGATCGAAGCCGCCGCCCGCGACTTCGCCCCGCATCCGCGCCAGCCGCGCGGCCTCACCCCCTTCCTCAGCCCGGAACTGCAGGCCGACGCGCTCGCTGCGATGTCGCCGGTGAAGATCTCGCGCAAGCCCAAGCCCAAGGTGGAAGACGCCACCGCGATCGCCGCCCCGCGCATCCAGGCGGCCTGACCGCCGCCGGCCGCGCAGCTTCCGCGGCACGGCCCCAACGACGCCCCGCCCGGCGCAAGCCGGCGGGGCGTCGTGCTTTCCGGTGGGAAAACGAATGCAGGAAATGACAATTGCAATTTGCATAATGCATAATCCGACGCGTTCGCCACAGCCAGCCTCACGGCTTCGCCCATGTCCGCCACCACCATGCCGCCGCGCGAAATCGGCCGCAGCAGCGCCACCACCCTGCCCAACCGCTGGCGCGACCATCCGGTGGAAGTCAAACGCGCGTTGCCCGGCGTGATCATCCTGGTCCATGGGGTGAACGACCTCGGCACCCACTACCCGGCACTCGACAACGGCCTGTGCATGGGACTCAACGAGCGGCTGGACCGCAGCGACCTCTACCCGAACGACTACACCATTCCTGTCCCCGGCGAAGACGCCGTGGCGGACCCCGACAAGATCTACTTCCGCCTGCGCCTCAACAACCGCAGCAACAGCCCGGTCATCCCCTTCTACTGGGGCTACCGCGCCAACCATCGGGAGATCGGGAGGAAACGGATCAATGGCGAAGTCGTAGACGTGCATGGCAATCGACTGGACCGCGACTACGCCAAGGGTGGGGGCATGTTCGCCAACGCCACCAGCAATATCGTGGACATGTTCGGCGGCAACTTCCGCAGCAGCCTGCTGGTGCGTATCAGCGACAAGTTCAGCGATATCGCCCATCCGCTGCGGCAAGCTCCCGACAGACGCTACATGGCGCTCGCTGCCAGGCGCCTGGCGGCGCTGATCGACACCATCCGCCGGGTAGACCCGGACGAGACCATCACGGTGGTCGGGCACTCGCAGGGCTGCCTGATTTCCTTGCTCGCCCAGGCATGGACGAAACGGCCGGCGGACTGCCTGATCCTCAATCACCCGCCATACGGGCTGCATGCGCCACCGCTCGACACCATCGCCCAAAGCGGTGGCGAGCAGCAGACGACGCATGCGCGCGTCGAGACCCTGATCAACCTGGTGCAAAGGGTATGCGCGCAAGCGCATGACGCCCCACCGCTGGAAGCCCTGCTCAGCAGCTCGCCAGCCAGCAAAGGTCGGACAGGACTGCGCTGGACGCCTCATGAAGGATGCCGACCGGCCGCGCCGGAAGCATCGGATTCACCCTATGTCACCTTTGCCGAGCGCGACAACCGCGGCAAGGTCTATCTCTACTTCTGCCCTCACGACCTGACCGTCGGCCTGCTCAATGTGGCGGGCATCGGCACCCTGGGCGTGCCGGACACGATCTCATACTCGATCCCCGGCCAGCGTTCCGAGCAGCGCCCCATGCTCTCGAGGCTGGGCCGGAACTTCTTCCAGCGCATCTGGACGTGGCGCGATCGTGACGGCAAGCGCTGCGAAGTCGGCGAGCACACCCCCTACCGGCACAACCTGCGACTGCCCGACGAACCCGGCTATGACGCGAGCAAGCTGACCAGCGCCGCGCGCTGGGACGTCCAGACCAACACCATGCGCACCATCACCGGCGAGGCGCTCAACCCGTCGTTCCAACCCGATCTGCATCACGGCGAACTGCCCGCCACTCGGCAAAGCGACCCCCGCTACGAGGGCCGGGCCGCCTTCGACCCCATCGACGCCTCCATCGCCGTCACCACCATCCGGCGCAACATGGTGCACCGGGTACATCCCGAACTGCAGGACCGCCATCCCCTGCCGACGCCCGCCGAGCTGACAGCGGAGATGAATCGCGGCAAGGACGAAGGCGACAGGGTGCTGGTCGACAAGCTCTGGCGGCAGAAGGACGGCAGCGTGCTCGTCTATCGCGAAGAGACGCCGCAGGAAGCGAGAAAGCGGATTCAGGACGATCCGGCCGGCATGCTCAATTCCTACCATTCATCCATCATCGCCAACCAGGAACATCACCGCTGGGTGACGGCGATGGATGTGGCGATTGGCCAGGGGAAAGCGCTGGACAATCCGGCATTGCGAAAGATTCTGATCGGCATTGCGGATTGGCGGGCCGACCCAAGCGAGGGCTTTGGCCACTCGAGACTATTCCACTCCACCCTGTCCGACGAAGTCCGCGCTCTGGTCATGAAAACCTGGAACTACTACCAGGTCGGCGAGTTTCCGGAATTCGACCCTCCCTTGACGCCACCCGCTGCGGTCGTGAAAGAAAGCACCGATCAGCGAGCCCTGCATCACCTCTCCAGTCGTGCTACCCGTAACGCCAATAAACATGACCACCACGAATGAAGCCGCATCACCCGATGCAACAGATCAAGGCACGCCACACGACGGGAATGCCACCCAACAATCCGCCACCCCGCCACCCAGAGCCCCGATGTCCAACGGTGCCCGCACCCTGACCGCCATCGTCCTCGCCATCACCATGCTTATTACATTGAACCAGTTGATCGCGAGCTACAAAGGGTGGGCCGCGGGGCGCGCAGCCGGACAAACCACTCCCGCCCAGGCACCCCTCCCTCCTGCCCCCGACGAAGCTCAGCAACGACGCTTCGCACTGGAAGTACGGGGCGTGGGGCTGGCGGTCGACCGCCTCCGGCAATCGGGAATCTGGCAAGCCATCGATGCGGCCGACTCTCCGTTCCAGCGCGTGTTGTCAGACGACCCGGCGGACTATGAATGGTCCGGTCTCGAAAGACATCGGGACCTCGACAGTCGCGAAGCGTACGCCGCCAAGTCTGTGCTGGAGGGCTGGGTCGAGCGCTGGCCGATTCCCGTACTTGTGGCAAGCCCTGAGAGTCGTACGTCCGGCTCTTCGCGCGTCCGGGGTGCTCACCAGCACGCCAGCCTTCCCATCCACCTTGCCACGACGCTGGATTCCCACGTTGGCGAAGGCGCGGACCAGCTCATCATCCAGCTCTTCGATCTCTTCGACGCCGACCCGCAGCTGCCCGCAGTCGTCTTGTTCGGAATCGACAGCGAAGCACTCAAGCTGACCGACGCACCCGACGAGCATTTTGTCCCTGACATTCACGACGCCGCCGCCGCCATCCTCGTCGCACGCACCGACCGCGTCGATCGCGACATCCGCCCTTACCTTACCGACGTTCCCTACGATCTCACCTACCTCGACAAGGAATACGACGTCATCCAGCTCTGGAATGCGTACTGGGATGCCGACGAGGACCCGGCCGGACCGCGGCACACCGATCTGGGCTTCATGTCGACGCAGTTCTGGCAGGAACGTCAGCAAAAGCTGATCGACCGTGTCGATCCCAACGGCGGCCAGTATCAGCTGACACCGTTCTGGATGCGCAAGTACGGTTTCAAGCCCAACCCCTGGGTGCCGGTGCGCTGGACCAAGTGGCAGATGGAGGAATACGACAAGGCCCCGCTGCTCGGCTACCTGCACCGCCCGGTCGAGGTTCCGCTCGATGCACCGGCCGGCCCCAAGGGCGACAAGGCCCGCGCCGCCGCCATGGCCGAAGGCTGGCAGCAGGCGCTCGACACCCTGCCCGAAGGCACCGCACCCACCCGCCTCTTCTACGACACCGCCGGTGAAGGCCGCCGCCTGATTCCGCTCTCGCGCGCCATGAGCACCGAGGGCACGCCACACCCGCTCGCCATCGACGACCCCGCCAACAGCTACGACCTCACCCGCCGCCTCGGCAACACCGGCGTCAGTTCGCCCTTCGTCCAGCTCGCCCTCGCGCTGATGCGCAGCTACCACCACGGCGGTGCCAGCGCCACCGTCAACCTGCGCGAGGACGCCCGCGCCAGCATCATCATGGTCCGCCCGCCCGACGACGCGCAGAAGGCCGCCAATCGGCGCCGGCCCGACCCCTTCGTCAATCCGTACGCGCCACTCGACTGACTAACGCCCGACCAGGCCCCCGGATCGTTCCATGACCGCCACCACCACGTCGCCGCGCGAGATCGGCCGCGGCAGCGCAACGACCTTGCCCAATCGCTGGCGCGACCACCCCGTGGAGGTCGAGCGTGCCATGCCGGGCGTGATCATCATTGTTCATGGCGTCAATGACCTTGGCGCCAACTACGACGCACTGGATAACGGGCTGTGCGTCGGCCTCAACGAACGTCTGGCGCGGGACGACCTCTTTCCCAACGATTACACCCTGCCTGTTCCGGGCGAGCAGGTCGTGCCGGACCCGGACAAGGTGTACTTCCGGCTGCGCAACAACGAACGGACGCGCAGCCCGGTCATTCCCTTCTATTGGGGGTATCGGGCGAGCAAGAAGGAAATCGGCAAGAAGCTGATCAATGGCGAAGTCGTCGATCGTCACGGCAACCGGCTGGATCGCGACTTCGCCAAAGGCGGCGGCATGTTCGTCAATGCCACCAGCAACATCCCCGACATGTTCAAGGGCTGCTTCAACGCCAACTTGTTTACCTGGATAGCGGACCGTAGCGCCGACATCGCCCACCCGCTGCTGCAGGCGCCGGAGCGGCGCTACATGGCGCTCGCCATTCAGCGACTGGTCGCCCTGGTCGAAACCATCCGGCAGGTCGATCCCGACGAAACAGTAACCCTCATCGGCCACAGCCAGGGTTGCCTGATCTCACTCGCCGCCCAGGCTTGGCTCACCCGTCCGGCCGACTGCCTGATCCTGCAGCATCCTCCCTACGGCCTGCACGAACCGCTCGTAGATCAATTCACCCAAAGCGGCTCGGAACAGCAAACCACACGGGCGCGCGTGGAAACGCTCGTCAACCTGGTGCAGAAAGTCTGCGCGGAGCCGCACCCCTCGCCCGTGCTGGCGGAATGGAACGACTACGGTTGCTCCAACCGCGGCCACGCGGGCCCGAGCTGGCGCCCCGACCAGGGCTGCCGCCCGCTCGAACCCGACAATTCAGACGGGCCGCTTGCGGTGTTCGCGGAGCGCGACAACCGTGGCAAGGTGTATCTCTACTTCTGCCCGCACGACCTTACGGTGGGCCTCTTCAATGTCGGCGGGATCGGCGCCCTGGGGGTTCCGGACACCATGAAGTACGCCGACGCGCTCGGTCACGTGCGGGAACACCCCATCCTCGAACGCCTGGGACCACGCTTTTTTCAGCGTGTCTGGAGCTGGCGCGAACGCGACGGGGCAGCGTCGATGGTCGGCAACACACCACCTCACGACTACGTCATGCGACTGAAAGGCGAACCCGCCTACGACGCCGATGCATCGACCAACTGGAGCCGGATGGAGCCCGAAATCGGCGAACGCCGTTCCATTACCGGCGAAGCGCTCAACCCTCCGCATAAACCCAACCTCCATACCGGCGAGCTCGGCACCGGCTTGCAGCAGGATCCGCGCTATGTCGGTCGCATCGGGTTCGACCCGATCGAAGCAGCCATCTCGATCACCAACGGCAAGTTCAAGCTCAGAACCCCTGACTACGAACGGCCCGATCTGGTCAATCGCGAGCTGCTGCCTACACCCCAGGAAATCGAAGCGGAATTCAATAGCGGCAAGACCGACGGCGGCCGGACCAGGGTGCACAAGGTCGAGCGGCGGACGAACGGCATGGTTTACGTAACGCGCGACGAAACGCCGGATGAAGCACGCCAGCGCTTGCAGGACGACGATAAGGTCGGAATTCCCAACTCCTACCACTCCGCCATCGTCAGCAACCAGGAGCACCACCGCTGGGTGACGGCAATGGATGTGGCGCTGGGGCAGGGCAGGTCGCTCGATGATCCGGCGTGGCGGAAGTTGTTAATTGCGATGGCGGATTGGCGAACGGATATTCCAAAGACCGTGACCAGCATGTCGCGGTACGCCGACTTGAAAAATCCTGTCCAGACGCTGCTGGCCGCTACCTGGCACTACTACAAAAGCGGGGAATTGCCTATCGACCTGGCAGAGCAGACGCCACCCCACCCGATCGTCAGTGAAACCCTCGCCGAACGCGCAAACTCCCATCGGTTGTCCTATTCGCCATGAACCCGACACGAATCCAACGCAAGCGTCCCAACCTGATGATGCTGTTCCTGCTGACGCTGGGCTCCTTCACGTTGTGGCTATTAGCCCTTTCCTACATTCCATCTATCTCCATAGGAACCAAGAGCACGCTATCGCGAGTCGTTACGCTGGCAATGCCGCCGCTCCTCCTCGCAAGCTCATTGTTCACAGGCCTTTGGTTCGCAACGGGTTCCAAGGTCATTGCAGCTGAGCACGCTCCCGCTCAAATTGCAGCGTCGCAGGAAGCAGGCAGCCCATCAAAGCTGCGCGAAGATCGCCGATTTTCGCTTGAGGTTCGCGGCGTGGGTCTGACCCTTGATCGCCATCGTCAGCATCGCATCTGGGAAACCATCGATAGACGCAACGACCCATACAACAGCGCTTTGTCGCAAGCCTCCAAGGACTACGAATGGTCTTCGATGAACCGTGGCCAGGACTACGACAAACGCGAAGCCGACGCCTTCGAGTCGGCATTGGACGGTTGGGTTGAGCGCTGGCCGATCCCCGTTATCGTCGCCGGCCCGGTCAATCATATGCAGCCGGCCTGGCGAATTGGTCGTGGCCGACAGAATGGCGGCATGGCGATCCACTTGTTCACCGTAGTTGACCAGCGACAGGGTGAAGGTG
Source organism: Azoarcus sp. DD4 (assembly GCF_006496635.1). NCBI lineage: Bacteria > Pseudomonadati > Pseudomonadota > Betaproteobacteria > Rhodocyclales > Zoogloeaceae > Azoarcus > Azoarcus sp. DD4. The sequence continues at coordinate 347,764 of NZ_CP022958.1, read as the reverse complement.
CCGATCAACTTGTCAGCCAGCTTTTCGATTTTTTCGAGCAACACCCCCAGCTTCCCGCCGCGCTCTTGCTTAGTGCGGATAGTGGAGATCTCCGCCCTGGACGAGACCGCGACGAGCGCTTCGTCCCCGCAGTATTCGACTCCATCGTCGCCGTTCTGGTCACCCGCTCCGACCGCGTCGATCGCGACATTCGGCCCTTTACCGTAGAAGTGCCCTACGACATCAACCTGGAGGATACGGAATACGACGTCATCCGGCTTTGGAACGACTACTGGGATGCCGACACCGACTATGCCACGCTGCCCGACAACCAAGACACAATGCCCTGGCAGTTCTGGCACCAACGCCAGCAAAAACTCATCGCCCGGATCGACCCCGACGGCGCCCAGGGCACCCTCGCCCCGTTCTGGAAACGCACCAGCGGTTTCAAGCCCAACCCCTGGGTGCCGGTGCGCTGGACCAAGTGGCAGATGGAGGAATACGACAACGCCCCGCTGCTCGGCTACCTGCACCGCCCGGTCGAGGTTCCGCTCGATGCGCCGTCCGGTCCGCAGGGTGACCGCCACCGCGCCACCGCCATGGCCGAGGGCTGGAAGCAGGCGCTGGCGACCCTGCCGGATGGCAACGCCCCCACCCGCCTCTTCTACGACACCGCCGGCGAAGGCCGCCGGATCATTCCGCTGGCGCTGGCGATGGGCGCCGAGGCCACGCCACACCCGCTCGCCATCGACGACCCCGCCAACAGCTACGACCTCACCCGCCGCCTCGGCAACACCGGCGTCAGTTCGCCCTTCGTCCAGCTCGCCCTCGCGCTGATGCGCAGCTACCACCAGGGCGGCGCCAGCGCCACCGTCAACCTGCGCGAGGATGCCCGCGCCAGCATCATCATGGTCCGCCCGCCCGACGACGCGCAGAAGGCCGCCAATCGGCGCCGGCCCGACCCCTTCGTCAATCCCTACGCGCCACGCTTCTAGACGTCGCCCCTCATTCGCCGTGGTCGCCATCACCATCGCCTTCCCACAGGCGATGCGCGGCCAGGCGCAGATTGGCCTGCTCGGCCAGCGCGTCGATGCGTGCGGCGCTGGCCTGCAATGCTGCATCCAGCGCCTGACGGCGGGCGAACAGCACCTCCGCCAGCGGCGCTTCGCCCAGGCGCTGGGCGAGTGCAAGGCGATCCGCCGCTTCGGCCAGCCGGGTGGCGCTGTCCTCGGCCAGCCGCCAGTGCGCGTGACTGGCGATCACCATTTCGTGGCGCGCGCGCAGCTCCGCCGCCAGCCGCCGTTCCGCGGCGCGGGCCTGCTCGGCGGAGGCCGCGGCGCCGGCCCGGGCGACGTCGGCGGCGGCACTGCGGTATTCGCCTCCGAGCGGAATCGACACGTAGGCGCCGACCACATGCTCGGCGCTGTCGCGCTCGCGGCCGTAGCGCACGCCGAAGGTGGGATCCGGCCTGCGTTCGGCGGCCGCCCGCAGGCTGTCGACGTGGGCGCGATCGGCGACGCTGCGGGCAAGCAACAACCCGTGGTCGTGCGCAAGGGCGGTGGCCACCAGGCCTTCCAGTTCGGCACCGGGCGTCGGCGGATCGGCCAGCAACGGCCGATCCGGCAGCACGAGTTCGGGATAGCGCTGACGCAGGCTGGCCGCCGTGGCAGCGGCGCGGCCCTCGGCGAGCCGCGCGGCGGCGCTGGCCTGCGCGGCGGCAGCCGCCGCCTGCATGGCATCCAGGCGCGAGGCGTCGCCGAGTTCGCTGCGGCGGCTTACCGCGGCCGCCTCGCGCGCGGCGCTCCCGGCCTGGGCCTGCAGCACGCCTGCCGCCGTCTGTTCCCGCAGCCAGTCGTACCAGGCCGCCAGCACGGCGCGCGCGGTCTCGTGGCGCGCATCGGCCAGGCTCAACTCGGCGGCGGCGTCCCGCAGATCGCCCAGCCGTCGATCGAGGTCGGCCTTGCCGGGCAGGCGCAGCGGCCGCTGTATGGCCACTTCCCATTCCGCCGTCCGCTCGGTGGCGCCGGCATCGCGCGCACGCCGGCGGCCATAGTCGGCATTGACCGTCCATTCGTGCGGACCGGCCACCAGCTGGCGCCGCTCGGCCTCGCCGCCCTCGCGCAAGGCCTGCGCGGCGCGGACCTCGGGCGCGCCGTCGATGGCCGCCTGCAGCAGGGCCAAGGGCGGCAGCTCGGGCGGATAGTCCTGCGCTCGCGCCGGCAGCGCCGCCAGCAGCACGGCCAGCGGAACGAGTGCAGCGCGCAGCATTACGGAGTATTGCAGGACGCCGGCCGTCTTCATGACAGCCTCCCGCAATCGATCAGCGGCGTGAGCCAGTAGAAGACGTTGGCATCGGGCAGCGCGGCGCGCAGTTCCGCGAGCAGCGGCTGCACGGCGTCGGCCTGCAGCGCCAGCCGGATGCAGACGCGGTCACCACGGCCGCGCACGTTCTCGTTGGCACCCACCAGGGCAATCTCGCGGCCGTGACCGTCGGCGCGGTGGGTGGTGAAGCCGCCGGCCATCGCCGGCAGCGCCAGCAGCAGGTCGACCAGATTGTCCTCGAGCGCGGCCGGCGCGATCAGGGTGAGCAGGGAATCGGGTTTGGCGGTCATGATGCCTTGGCCTCGGTAGCGGGCTGAGCGACAGGCGCGGGCGCGCGATCCACGCCGAAACGCCGGAACAGGATGGGCAGCAGCAGCAGGGTGAGCAGCGTCGAGCTGATCAGCCCGCCGATGACGACGATGGCGAGCGGGCGCTGGATCTCGGAGCCCGGCCCACTGGCGAAGAGCAGGGGCACCAGGCCGAAGGCGGCGATGGAGGCGGTCATCAGCACCGGCCGCAGGCGGCGGCGGGCGCCTTCCACCACCACGCGGGCAAGCGGCATGCCCTGGGCGATGAGCTGGTTGAAGTAGGTCACCATGACCACGCCGTTGAGCACGGCGATGCCGAGCAGCGCGATGAAGCCGACCGAGGCCGGCACCGACAGGTACTCGCCCGCCAGCAGCAGCGCGAACACCCCGCCCACCAGCGCGAAGGGCACGTTGGCCAGTACCAGCACGGCCTGGCGCACCGAGCCGAAGGTGGAGAACAGCAGCAGGAAGATCAGCAGCAGCGCCACCGGCACCACCACCGCCAGCCTTGCAGCCGCGCGCTGCTGGTTCTCGAACTGGCCGCTCCATTCGATGCGGTAGCCGGCCGGCAGCTGCACGCCCGCCGCCACTTTCGCCTGTGCTTCCTCGACGAAGCTGACGAGGTCGCGCCCGCGCACATTGGACTGGATGGTGACGTAGCGGCTGCCGTTCTCGCGATCCACCTTCACCGGCCCGGCGACGCGCTCCAGCCGCGCCACCGCCGACAAGGGCACCGCGCCGCCGTCCGGCAGCGCGAGGCGGATGTCGGCAAAGCCGCTGGCGCTGGCGCGCACGCCTGCGTCGGCGCGGATGAGGATGGGCACGCGGCGGCCGGCTTCGATCACCGCGCCGGCGGTCTGGCCTTCGACCAGGCTGCGCAGCGCCGACTGCACCTCGTCCACCGACAGGCCGAGGCGGCCGGCGGCCAAGTGGTCGATCGCCACCCGCAGGTACTGCACGCCCTCGTTCTTGGCGGTGAATACGTCCTCGGCACCGGCCATGCCGGCGAGCAGGCCTTCGATTTCGCCCGCCACCCGGCCGAGCTCGGAAAGATCGCTGCCGAACACCTTGATCGCGATGTCGCCGCGCACGCCGGTCAGCATTTCCGACACCCGCATGTCGATCGGCTGCGTGAAGGTGACGTCGATGCCGGGAAAATCCGCCACCACCTTGCGCAACTCGTCGGTCAGCCAGTCCTTGTCGGGCCGCCGCCATTCGGCGACCGGCTTGAGCACCAGGAAGCTGTCGGTCTGGTTGAGGCCCATCGGGTCGAGGCCGAGTTCGTCCGACCCGGAGCGCGCCACCACGCTCCTGACCTCGGGCACGCGCTCCAGGATGGCACGCTGCACGCGGCTGTCGATCTCTATGGTCTGCGCCAGGCTGATCGACGGCAGCTTTTCCAGCTGCATGATGAGGTCGCCCTCGTCCATGGTCGGCATGAAGGTCTTGCCGACGAAGGCGTAGCCGACCGCCGCCAGCACCAGCGAGGCCAGCGCGGCGACGATCACGCTGCGGGTGTGATCCAGCGCCCACCGCAGCGCCGGCGCATAGATCGCGTTGAGCTTCCTCACCAGCCAGGGCTCGTGGGTCTCGCCGCGCTTCAGCAGCAGCGAAGCCAGCACCGGGATCACCGTCAGCGCCAGCACCAGCGACGACGCCAGCGCATAGACGATGGACAGCGCCACCGGCACGAAGAGCTTGCCCTCCAGCCCCTGCAGCGTGAGCAGCGGCACGAACACGATGATGATGATCGCCACGCCGGAGGCCACCGGCACCGCGACCTCGCGCACCGCGCGATAGACCAGGTGAAGCAGCGGCAGCCGCGCCTGGGGGCCGCCTTCGGCAAGCTGCGTCTCGACGTTCTCCACCACCACCACCGCGGCATCGACCAGCATGCCGATGGCGATCGCCAGCCCGCCCAGGCTCATCAGGTTGGCCGACAGCCCGGTGTAGCGCATCAGGATGAAGGTGCCGAGCGCCGCCAGCGGCAGCGTCAGCGCCACCACCAGCGCGGCGCGCAGGTTGCCGAGGAAGGCGAGCAGCAGCACCACCACCAGCACGATGGCCTCCAGCAGCGCTTTCGACACCGTGCCGACCGCGCGGTCGACCAGCGCCGAACGGTCGTAGAAGGGTTCGATGGAGACGCCCGGCGGCAAGGACTGCGCCAGTTCGGCCAGCCGTGCCTTCACGCCTTCGATCACCGCCTGCGCGTTGGCGCCGCGCAGGCCGAGCACCAGGCCCTGCACCGCCTCGCCGGCACCGTCGCGGGTCACCGCGCCGTAGCGGGTGAGGCTGCCGATGCGCACCTCGGCCACCTCGCCCAAGCGCACCGGCACGCCGTCGCGATCCGCCACCACCACCGCGGCGAGGTCGGCGACCTTGGCCACCGCGCCCTCGGCGCGCACGATCAGGGTTTCCTCGCCGTCGGTGAGGCGGCCAGCGCCGTCGTTGCTGTTGTTGCGTTCGATCGCACCGCGCAGCTCGTCGAGGCCGATGCCGCGCGCCGCCAGCAGTTGCGGATTGGGCACCACCTCGTAAGCGCGCACGTGGCCGCCGAGGCTGTTCACATCGGCCACGCCGCGGATGGTGCGCAGTTGCGGGCGGATCACCCGGTCGAGCAGGGTGCGCTTTTCTTCCAGCGACAGCGGGCCCTCGATGGTGAACATGAACATCTCGCCCAGCGGCGTGGTGATCGGCGCCAGCCCGCCGCTGGCCTGCGCCGGCAGCTCGGCCATGGCCGCATCGAGGCGTTCGCCCACCTGCTGGCGTGCCCAGTAGATGTCGGTGCCGTCGTCGAAATCGACGGTGATGTCGGTGATGCCATACTTGGAGACGGCACGCAGCATGCGCTGCGCCGGGATGCCCAGCAGCTCCTGCTCGATCGGCACGGTGATGCGCGCCTCGACCTCTTCCGGTGTCATGCCCGGCGCCTTGACGATGATCTTGACCTGGGTGGTCGACACGTCGGGAAAGGCGTCGATCGGCAGGCTGCGCAGCGCCACTGCGCCGGCGCCCACCAGCAGCGCGGTGAGCACCAGCACCAGCAGGCGCTGGGTGAGGGAAAACTCAACGATACGGGCCAGCACGGCTCATTCCCCCTTGCCGATGCCCATTGCCGCCGCCTTCAGCAGGCTGGCGCCGCGCACCGCCACGCGGTCATCGGCGCGCAGTTCACCGCGCACCACGACATCGCCGCCGCGCTCGCCGAGCACCGTCACCGGCACCGGCTGGAAGGCCTCGCCGCGACGGGCGAACACCGCGCTGCCGGCGGCGGCATCCTCGCCCAGGCGCACCAGTGCGCTTGCCGGCACCTGCCAGGCGGCGTCCGCTGCGGCGGCACCGTCTGCGGCGTCGATCTCCGCCTCGACGTTCTGGCCCGGGCCAAGCGCGCCCAGCCCGCGGTCGAGCAGGCCACGCACCGTCACCGTCTGCGCGCCGCTCACCGCACGCCCCACCGCCACGACCTTGCCCTGAGCCCCGACCGCCGGCACCCGCAGGCGCTGGCCGATGGCCACCTGTCCGACCATCGCCAGCGGCAGCTCCACCTCCAGCGCCAGCGGTTCGAGCCGGGCGAGGTGGAACAGCGGCGCCGCCGCGTCCACCCTTGCACCGGGCTGAACCTGCTGCGCCAGCACCACGCCGGCAATCGGCGCCACTACCGTGAGTTCGCCACTGCCGCCATCGCCGCCGGAGCCGGCGAGGCCGAGCAGCGCCCGCTTTTCCGCCAGCGCGGCGCCGGCCTGGCTGGCCGCCGCCTGCGTCGCTTCCAGGCGGGATGCGGCGATCAGGCCTTCGGCGTGGAGTTGCCGGTCACGCTGCAGCGCCAGCCGGGCGCGTTCGTGTTCGGCACTGGCCTGACTCAGGTCGCGGCGCAGGCCGAGCAGTTCGGGGCTGGCGATGCGCGCCAGCGGCTGGCCGGCCTGGACCGCATCGCCGGCGCCCACCAGCACCGCCGCCACCAGCCCGCCGACCGGCGCAGCCACGAAGCGCTGCTGCGCGCTCGGCACCGTGATCCGCGCCGGCAGGTGGCTCAGCGCGCCGCCGGCGGCCGGCCGCAGCGGCGCCAGTTCAACACCGGCTGCCGCAGCCCGCGCCGCATCGAGCGCAATAGGCGCCGGCGGCTCGCCGGCAGCGAGGGCAGAGGCACAGGACAACACGCCGCAGGCCAGGATCAGGGCAAACGGCGGCAAACCGGAACGAGGGGAGGACATGGGATGCTCGACGATGTGGACGGAACCCGGCCATCATGCCCCCGCCATGCTTAATCCTTGCTTAATGGCGGCACGACGGCCGGGCGTGTGCGGGACGGTAGGGATCAGAGCCGCTTGTAGCCGTCCACCATCGCCCGCACCAGGTTCTCACCGTGGCGCCGGCTCTCGTAGATGGCCGCGGCGACATGCACCACGACGGCCGCCGCCGTCAGGTTGACCGCGGCCTCGTGGGTTTCCTCCAGCCAGTCCACGCCCCAGCCCCAGTCGGTGGTCATCAGCCAGCCGGTGGTGCCGATCAGCGCCACCATCGCCAGCAAGAACAGGATCATCACCGCCGCTGCCGGGTTGTGGCCGCGGTAGCGCGGCTCGCGCCGCTGCATGGCCGCGCGGACGTAATTCGCGAGCGCTGCCGGTCGCGGCACGAAGTCGGCGAAGCGCGCATGGCGCCCGCCGACGAAACCCCACAGCAGGCGGAAAGCCACCAGCCCGAGCGCGGTGTAGCCGGCGAGGTGGTGCACGGTTTCCGCATCCTCCGAGGTCAGCCAGGCGCCGAGGAAAGCCGCCACCAGCCCCCAGTGGAAGATGCGGACAGGCAGGTCCCAGACCTGCACGCGTTGGATGCCCATGGCGCTCTCCCCGTCGCCGCGCTCAGCCGCGCTTTTCCTTGGCGACGCTGCCGTCGACCGGGTTGAAGTAGATCTCGACCTTCTGCCCGGCCTTGTCCTTGCCGTAGATCTCGTAGCAGTTGCCGCTGGTGACCTTGAACTTGTCGATGACGTAGCCGGCGTCGGCGATCTTCTGTTTCATCGTTGCTTCGGGCAGCCAGCTGTCCTTGGCCGCCTCGGTGCATTGCGGGCCGGCGACGGCGGCAGCGGACAGGCTGAAGGTGGCAAGCGCGAACAGTGCGGAACGGATTTTCATGATGTCTATCTCCTTGGATCGATGAATGTGCCTACTGAGCACAGGGTCATTTTCCGGGCGGCTTGATTAATCCAGGCTTAAGCGGCCGCCCGCGCTGCGGTTTCCGGATGTAACACCGCTTAATCCGCCGCTAAGACGGACTGCGGCACAATCGCCGGCGCGATAGATGGGAAAGGGGAAGCGATGCGGATACTGCTGGTGGAAGACGACCGCCTGCTGGGCGACGGCCTGCAGGCGGGGCTGCGCATGGCGGGGTTTGCCGCCGACTGGGTGCGCAGCGCCGAGGCCGCGCAGTCGGCGCTGGCGCTGGAGCGCTTCGCCGCGGTGGTGCTCGACCTCGGCCTGCCCGGCCAGGACGGCTTCAGCCTGCTCGCCGCCTTGCGCGAGCGCCACGACCTCACCCCGGTGCTCATCCTCACCGCCCGCGACGCCGTGGCCGACAAGGTTGGCGGACTGGATCTCGGCGCCGACGACTACATCGTCAAGCCGGTCGACCTCGACGAACTCGCCGCCCGCCTGCGTGCCGCCATCCGCCGCAGCGGCGGCCGCGCCAGCGGGCTGATCCGCCACCAGGGCGTGGAACTGGACCCCGCCGCGCGGCGGGTCAGCCTGCACGGCGCCGAGGTCACGCTGACCAGCCGCGAGTTCGACCTCCTCTACCTGCTGCTGTCGCAGGCGGGCACGGTGCTGAGCCGGCGTGCGCTGGAGGAGCAGCTCTACAGCTGGGACGAAGGCGCCGAGAGCAATACCCTGGAAGTGCACATCCATCACCTGCGCCGCAAGCTGGGCGCGACGCTGATCCGCACCGTACGCGGCGCCGGCTACACGGTGCCGGCGTGAACACCGGCAGCTGGTCGCTCAAGCGGCGCCTGCTCGGCCTGCTGCTGCTGGTCGCCGGCGTGGTGTCGGCGCTCACCACCCTGCTGGCCTACCGCGCCGCGCACACCGAGGCCGAACATGCCTTCGACGCCCAGCTGGTACTGGTGGCCGAAACGCTTGCGGCCATCGCCGCCGACGCCGGCCCCGACTACGCCGAGCACGAGTTCGCCGAACACGCCTATCGCAACGCGCTGCCCGTCGCCTACCAGGTGTGGAGCAGGCGGGACGGCCGCGACATCCTGCTGCTGCGCTCCGCCAATGCCCCGGCCACGGTGCTGACCACCGTCGAGGGCCTCAGCGAAGCCAGCCACGAGGGCCGGCGCTGGCGCTTCTACCTGCAGCGCGAAGGCGGCTTCAGCATCGTCACCGGCCAGGACCACGCCAGCCGCGACGCCCTCACCCGCGAGCTCACGCTGCGCATCCTGCTGCCCTTCCTGATCGGCGTGCCGGTGCTGGCCCTGGCAATCTGGCTGACGGTGGACCGCGCGCTGCGGCCGGTCGCCAGCCTCGCCGCCGCGGTCGAGGCGCTCGAACCCGACACCCTCACCCCGGTCGCCAACCCGGCCGCGCAACCGCGCGAAATCGCCCCCTTGCTGAAGGCGCTCAACCGGCTGATCGAACGCATGGCCTCGGCGCTGGCGAGCGAGCAGCGCTTTACCGCCGACGCCGCGCACGAGCTGCGCACGCCGCTGGCGGCCCTGCGCATCCAGGCCCAGGTGGCCAGCCGCGCCACCGCGCCGGCCGACCGCGAGCACGCGCTCGCCCAGGTGCTGAACGGCGTGGACCGGATGCACCATCTGGTCGAACAGCTACTCACCCTGGCGCGGCTGGAGCCGGCACAGGCCGGCACCGGTTTCGTGGCGGTCGAACTGGCCGAGGTCGCCGCCGCCGCGCGGCGCACGCTCGGCAACGCCGCGGCCGCGCGGCAGCAGCGCATCGACAGCGCGCTCGCACCGGCCAGCGTGACCGGCAACCCGGTGTGGCTGGGCATCGTCGCGCGCAACCTGCTCGACAACGCCATCCGCTACACGCCGCCCGGCGGCCGCATCGAAGTGCGCAGCGGCCGCAGTGGCGACTTCTGCGTGTTCGAGGTCCGCGACGACGGCCCCGGTCTGGACGCTGCCGCGCGCGACGGTCTGCGCGCCCGTTTCGCCCGCGGCGGCGATGTGGACAGCGAAGGCTGCGGCCTCGGCTTGTCCATCGTCGACCGCATCGTCAGGCTGCACGGCGGCAGCCTGCAGCTGGACGACGGCCTGCCGCACGCGACGGGCGGCGGCTGCGGCCTGGCGGCGATAGTTGCGCTGCCGTGTGCAGAAACCCGCATCTCATAGTGGTGAAACTTTGTGGCAAACGTTCAAAAAAGCGGGCGGCCCGGTTAACATTGCGGGTCCTGGCCCGTCGGGCCGCAATTGCGGCGGCGGGCACATCCGGCTCACGTTTCCCGCATCATCCCGACCATGACCCAAACCGTTCCCGCATCTGCCGATGCCGCCCTGCTCGCCGAAGTCGCCGCCCTGATCGTGGCGGCCCTCAATCTTGAAGTCCGGGCAGAGGACATCGAACCGGACGCGCCGCTCTACGGTGAAGGCCTGGGCCTGGACTCCATCGACATCCTCGAGGTCGCGCTGGTTGTCTCCAAGCGCTACGGCTTCTCGCTGCGTGCCGACAACGAGGACAACCTCAAGATCTTCGCCTCGCTGCGCAGCCTGGGCGACTACATCGCGACTCACCGGGTGCAGTGATGAAGCAAGCGCCGCTGCGCTACGGTCGCGCCGCCCTGGTGGCCGTAGCGTTCGTCGCCTACCTGCTGCTCGCCCACTTCACCACCGCATCCGGCGAACACGGCACGCTCGGCGCCCTGCTGGCGGTCGTCCCCTACATGGGCGCCGCGCTGCTGGTCGCCGCCAGGGCGCGCCACCGCCTGCCCGCGCTCGGCCTGTGGGCCGCGGCCGCCACGCTGCTGTGGCTGCGCTGGCCGGTGGTCGAGGCGCGTTTCGAATGGGTCTACCTGATCCAGCACGTCGCCACCTTCGGCCTGCTGGCAATCGGCTTCGGCCGCAGCCTGGGCAACGGCGAACCGATGATCACCCGCTTCGCCCGCCTGGTGCACGGCGAACTGGCGCCGGCGCTGGTGCGCTACACCCGCGGCGCCACGCTGGCGTGGACGCTGTTCTTCGTGGCGATGACGCTGAGTTCGCTCGGCCTCTTCTTCTTTGGCCCACTGCCGCTGTGGTCGCTGCTGGTGAACATCCTCACGCCGGTGCTGGTGGGCGTCATGTTCACCGGCGAATTCCTCGCCCGCCTGGTGCTGCTGCCCCCCGGCCTGCGTACCGGGCTGGTGGAGTCGGTGCGGGCCTGCGTGAATGCCAGCCGCCGCGCCACCCGGCCGCTGGCCTGATTACCGGATGTCTGCCGTGCTGCCGCTCGTTTCGCATACCTCACCGGATGACGTCGTCGCCTGGCGCAACGGCGAGGCCATCACCGTCCGCCATTTCATCGCCGACGTGCACACCGTGGCCGCGGCGCTTCCGGCGGGCCGCCACATCCTCAATGCCTGCACCGACCGCTACCGCTTCGCGGTCGGCTTTGCCGCCGGCATGGTGGCCGGACGCATCAGCCTGCTGCCCTCCACCTACACGCCCGAAACCCTGCGCCACCTGGCTGGCTTCGCGCCCGACACCACGGTGCTGACCGACGGCGACGTGGCCGACCTGCCGCTGCCCGCCATGCCCTTCCCGGCGCTGCACAGCCAGGTCGACGTGGCCGGCCCCTGCAACATTCCGCAGATCGAGGCCGAACGCCTGGTCGCCTGGGTGTTCACCTCCGGCTCCACCGGCACGCCGGTACCCCACCCCAAGACCTGGGGCCGGCTGGTGGTGAACGTGCGCGCCGAAGGCGTGGAGCTCGGCCTCGACCCCGCCCGCCCCGCCACCCTGGTCGGCACCGTGCCGCCGCAGCACATGTACGGCTTCGAATCGACCGTGCTGGTGGCACTGCAGAGTGGTGCCGCCTTCGACGCCGGCCGCCCCTTCTACCCCGCCGACATCGTCGCCACGCTGCAGCGCATGCCTGCGCCGGCGGTGCTGGTGACCACGCCCTTCCACCTGCGCACGGTGCTGGACGAAGGCCTGGCGCTGCCGCCGGTGGAACTGCTGGTGTCCGCCACCGCGCCGCTGCCAGCCGAACTCGCCACCGCCGCCGAGGCCGCCTTTGCGGCGCCGCTGCTGGAAATCTACGGCAGCACCGAAACCGGCCAGATCGCCACCCGGCGCTCCGCCGCCACCGCCGCCTGGCGGCTTTTCCCCGGCATCGAGCTCGAGCTGCGCGACGACGGCCAGACCTGGGCCGGCGGCGGCCACATCGAGCGCGCGGTGCCGCTGTCCGACGTGATCGAGCAGGTCGATGCCCGCCACTTCCTGCTCAAGGGCCGCAATGCCGACCTGGTGAACATCGCCGGCAAGCGCACCTCGCTCGGCTACCTCAACCAGCAACTGCTCGCCGTCCCCGGCGTGAAGGACGGCAGCTTCTACCTGCCGGACGACGGCAGTGACGCCCACATCGTGCGGCTGGCAGCCTTCGTCGTCGCCCCCGCGCTGGACAATGCGGCGCTGCTCGCCGCGCTGCGCGAGCGCATCGACGCGGTCTTCCTGCCGCGCCCCGTCGTCCGGCTCGACGCTCTGCCGCGCAACGCCACCGGCAAGCTGCCGCGCGAGACCTGCGCCGCGCTGCTCGCTGCCCACGCCGGCCGCGCGGCCAAATGAACGCTCGCCCGGGAGCGCCTGCACCATGAGCGGCACCTGCATGCTGACCATCGCCGCCGACCACCCCGCCTTCGCCGGCCATTTCCCCGGCCGTCCCATCGTACCCGGCGTGGTGCTGCTCGACGAGACCGTGATCGCACTCGAAGCCGCGCTCGGCGGCGGGGGGCCGTGGGCGCTGGGCAGCGCCAAGTTCCTCAGCCCGGTGACACCGGGCGAACCGGTCGAACTACGCTGGCAGGATCCCGGCCCGAGCGGCGCCATCGCCTTCAGCCTGACCAGCGGCGGACGCGCGGTGGCCAGCGGCACGCTGACGCCCGGCCCCGCACGATGAATTCCCGCTCCACGCCCGAACAGCGGCCGCCGGCAGCCACCACCGACTGGGCACGCCAGCCCGAGCGCAGCAACATGGCAATGCTGCGGCTGATGGCCTGGATCTCGCTACGCCTCGGCCGCCCCGCCGGGCGCGTGCTGCTGCACCTGATCGCCACCTACTTCCTGCTGTTCGCGCCGAGCGCCCGCCGCGCCTCGCGCGCCTATCTCGCCCGTGCCCTCGGCCGCCCCGCGCGGCTGGCCGACGGCTACCGCCATGTGCACGCCTTCGCCTCCACCATCCACGACCGCCTCTACCTGCTGAAAGACCGCTTCGAACTCTTCGACATCCGCATCGAGGGCGAGGAACTGATCGAAGCGGTGGTCGCCTCCGGCCGCGGCGCACTGCTGTTCGGCGCCCACCTCGGCAGCTTCGAGGTGATCCGCGCCGTCGGCCGCCGGCAGCCGGACCTGCGCATCGCGCTGGCGATGTACGAGGACAACGCGCGCCGCATCAACAGCCTGTTCGCCGCGATCAATCCCGAGGCGGCGCCGGAGGTGATCCCGCTCGGCAAGCTCGACGCCATGCTCAAGGTCCGCGCCCGGCTTGCCCAGGGCGCGCTGGTGGGTGTCCTCGCCGACCGCAGCCTGGAGGACGAGGACCGCGTGCTGCTGCCCCTGCTCGGCAGCCCGGCCGCGCTGCCCGACGGCCCCTTCCGCATGGCGGCGATGCTGGAAGCGCAGGTCATCTTCATGGCTGGCCTGTACCACGGCGGCAACCGCTACACCATCCGCTTCCTGCACATCGCCGATTTCGCCCGGGTGCCGCGCGACGGCCGCGATGCCGCCATCGCCGCCGCCATGCGCCGCTACGCCGACGCGCTCGAAACCTGTTGCCGCGAAGCACCGTCGAACTGGTTCAACTTCTTCGATTTCTGGGCCACGCCCACCGACCGATGATCCGCTACCTGCTCGCCCCGCTGCTGCTGGCGCTCGCCACCGCGCTGTCCGCTCTCGCGCTCCCCGCCCAGGCCACCGCCGCCTGGGATCTGGGCCAGCTGATGCAAGCCCTGGCCGGCAACGGCGGCGGCCGCGTGCGCTTCACCGAAACCCGCCACCTCGCCCTGCTGGACGCGCCGCTGGTCGCCACCGGCGAACTGGTCTACGTGGCGCCCGCCCGGCTCGAACGCCACACCGAAACCCCGGTGCGCGAAACCATGGTGCTCGACGGCGACACCCTGAGCCTGGACCGCGAAGGCCGCAGCCACACGCTCAAGCTGCGCGACTACCCGGAAGCGGCCGCGCTGATCGAAAGCATCCGCGCCACGCTGGCCGGCGACCGCAAGACCCTGGAGCGGACCTACGCGCTCAGTCTGTCCGGCAGCGCGACCCAGTGGGCGCTCGACCTGCTGCCGTCCGATCCGGCGGTGGCCAAGGTGGTGCTGCGCATCCGCGTCACCGGCAACCGCGGCATGGTGCGCGGCGTCGAGATCCAGCAGGCCGACGGCGACCGTTCGGTGATGCGCATCGAGCCGCCGGCCCGATGACGCGCCGCTACCGTCTGGCCGCCTTCGCCATCTGGCTGGCGCTGGTCGCCGTGCTGGCGGGGATCATCGCGCGCAGCCAGTTCACCGCCGACATGTCGGTCTTCCTGCCGCGCAACCCCACCCCCGAACAGCGTCTGCTGGTCGACCAGTTGCGCGACGGCATGGTGTCGCGCCTCATCCTGGTCGGCATTTCCGGCGGCGACGCGGACCAGCGCGCCAAGGTGTCGCAGTCGATGGCCGGCCGGCTGCACGGCGACACCCGCTTCGCCTCGGTGAACAACGGCGAGGCCGGCCACCTGGCGGCCGACCAGCGCTGGCTGTTCGACAACCGCTATCTGCTCAGCCCGGCAGTGACGCCGGAACACTTCAGCGTCGACGGCCTGCGCGCCGCGCTGCGCGACACCCTCGACCTGCTCGCCTCGCCCGCCGGCATGCTGGCCAAGCCGCTGGTGACGCGCGACCCGACCGGCGAGCTGATGACGCTGCTGCAGCAACTGGATGCCGGCAGCCAGCCGGCGCGCGACCCGGCCCATGGCGTGTGGGTGACGCGCGACGGCAAAACCGCGCTGATGCTGGCGCTCACCCGCGCCACCGGCGCCGACATCGACGCCCAGGAAGCGGCCATGGGCGCGCTCACGGCCGCCTTCGACGCCGCCCGCGGCAGCGGCGCCGAAGCCGCCGCGCTGCGGCTGGAGATGACCGGCCCGGGCGTGTTCGCAGTCGAATCGCGTGCCACGATCAAGCGCGAGGTTGAACGCATCGCCGCGCTCGGCACCGCGCTGGTGATCGGCTTCCTGCTGCTCATCTACCGCTCGCTGCCGGTGCTGCTGCTCGGCATGCTGCCGGTCGTCAGCGGCGCGCTCGCCGGCATCGTCGCGGTCAGCCTGGGATTCGGCGTGGTGCACGGACTCACGCTCGGCTTCGGCACCACGCTGATCGGCGAGGCGGTCGATTACGCCATCTACCTGTTCGTTCAGTCGAGCAACCGCCAGGACGACGATGCCGCGGAGCGCAGCGCCTTCTGGCCGACCATACGGCTGGGCCTGCTGACTTCGGTGGCCGGCTTCGTCGCCCTCCTCGCCTCCGGCTTTCCCGGGCTGGCCCAGCTCGGCCTCTACTCCATCGCCGGCCTGATCACCGCGGTACTGGTCACCCGCTTCCTGCTGCCGGCGCTGTTGCCCGCCGACTTCCGCCTGCGCGACGTCACCCCGCTCGGCCGCCGCCTGGCCGCGCTCGCCGCCGCCGCCGGCCGCCTGCGCTGGCTGGTGGTGGTGCTCGCCGCCGCTTCCGCGGCCGTGGTGGCGGCAAAGCACGACGGCCTGTGGAACAGCGAACTGCTGGCGCTGAGCCCGGTGCCGGCCAGCGCCCAGGCGCTGGACATGCGGCTGCGCACCGAGATGGGCGCGCCCGATGTGCGCTACCTGGTGGTGGTCGACGGTATCGACACCGACGCCACCCTGCGCGCGGTCGAAGCGCTGGCGCCGCGGCTCGACGCGCTGCGGGCCGAAGGCGTGATCGCCGCCTGGGACGGCCCCACCCGCTACCTGCCCAGCCTCGCCACCCAGCAGGCGCGGCGCGCCAGCCTGCCGCCGCGGGCGGAACTCGCCCGCCGCCTGGAAGCCGCCACCGCCGGCCTGCCGCTGCGCGCCGAACGCCTCACGCCCTTCCTCGACGAGGTCGATGCCGCCCGTGAGCGCCCGCCGCTCACCCTGCAAGGCATGACTGGCACCTCGCTGGCGCTGGCGGTCGAAGCCATGCTGATCCACACCGGGCACGGCGTGCGCGCGCTGCTGCCGCTGCGCGCGCCGGAGGACGGCAGCGACCTCATCGACGCCACCCGCGTGCGCGCCGCGCTGGCCGCCACCGGCGACGGCGCGCAGCCGCTCGTCCTCGACCTCAAGCAGGAATCCGACGCGCTCTACGCCGGCTACCTCGACGAAGCAATCACGCTGTCGCTCGGCGGCGTCGCCGCGGTGATCGTGCTGCTGCTGGTCTTCCTGCGCAGCCCGGTACAGGTGCTGCGGGTGATCCTGCCGCTGGCCGCCGCGGTGCTGGTGGTCACCGCCGGACTGGCGCTGGCCGGCAAGCAGCTCATCCTGCTGCACCTGGTCGGCATGCTGCTGATCGTGGCAGTCGGCTCCAACTACACGCTGTTCTTCATCCGTGCCGACGGCAGCCTGCCCGGCCCGCGCACGCTGGCCTCCTTGCTGTTCGCCAACCTCACCACCGTCTGCGGCTTCGGCCTGCTCGCCTTCTCCGACGTGCCGGTGCTGCAGGCGATCGGCATCACCGTCGGCCCCGGCGCGGTGCTGGCGCTGGTGTTCTCCGCCATGCTCGGCACCCACGGCCGGCGCCATCCGGCGCTGGCGGAAACGGCCGCATGAGCGCACTCCAGCCTCCTCCTCCGCCGCCACGCGAGCGCCTGCACGCCGTCGAGCTGCTGGCCGCCAGCCGGCCCGCGGCCGACGCCCTGGTGCTGCTCGCCGGCGCTTACGACGGCCCGCAGGATTTCATCGCGGCCGGCTTTGCCGACGCCCTGCGCGCAAGCGGCCTGGCGCTGGACCTGATCCTGGTGGAAAGCGATCTCGCCGCCGTGTGCGACGGCAGCCTGCCGCAACGGCTGCAGCGCGAGGTCGTCGAGCCGGCGCGCGCAGCCGGCCGCAGCCGCATCCACACCGGTGGCATCTCGATCGGCGGCCTGGCGGCGCTGATGCATGCCGACGCCTGCCCCGGCGACAGCGCAGGGCTGCTGCTGTTCGCGCCCTATCCGGGCAATCGCCTGGTCACCGGCGAAATCGCCGCGGCCGGCGGTCTGGCCGGCTGGCCGGCCGCCGACGACTACCCCGCCAACGACGAACGCCGCGGCTGGCGCGCGCTGCAGCGCCTGGCGGCCGGCGGCGACACACCGCTGTGGCTGGGCTACGGCGGGGACGACCGCTTTGCCAAGGGCCACGCGCTGATGGCGGCGGTACTGGCGGACGAAGCCCGCTGCACCCTCCCCGGCGGCCACGACTGGCCGACCTGGCTGGCCCTGTGGCAACGCGCACTCGACTGGCTCGGACCGCGCCTGCACGGCTGAGTCGTCGCACGGGACTATCCACGCAGCGGTCATCGCGACGTCGCCATCCGCAGTTACAATCGCGCCAGCCTGAAACCCGCCCCACGCTCGCCGCAGCGGCCGCCCCCACGAGCGGCCCGCCATCGGTGAGCCCGCTCAGCGCAGACCGACATGCATGCCGCACCCACCTCCCGCCGCTGGCGCCCGACGCCGCTGATCCTTGCGACCGCGCCCATCCACCTGGCGGCGGTGGCGGTGCTCGTGTTCGCACCGGCGCAATGGGCCTGGGCGATCGCCGCGGTGGCGCTGAACCACGCCGCACTCACTTTGGCCGGGCTGTGGCCGCGCAGCCGCCTGCTCGGCCCCAACTGGACGCAGCTGCCAGCCGCCGCCGCCGCACGCGGCGAGATCGCCATCACCATCGACGACGGACCCGATCCGGCGGTGACACCGCAAGTGCTCGACCTGCTCGACGCCGCCGGCGCCCGCGCTACCTTCTTCTGCATCGGCGAACGCGCCGCCGCCCAGCCGGCGCTGGTGGCGGACATCCTGCGCCGCGGCCACGACGTGCAGAACCACTCGCAGTTGCACCGCAAGACCTTCTCGCTGTTCGGCCCGCGCCGCATGGCGCAGGACATCGCCGCCGCGCAGCACACCTTTGCCCGCCTCACCGGCCGCGCGCCGCGCTTCTTCCGCGCGCCGGCCGGCCTGCGCAACCCTTTCCTCGAACCGGTGCTCGCCCGCCATGGCCTGACCCTGGCGAGCTGGACCCGGCGCGGTTTCGACACCCGCGAAGGCGACGCCGACACGGTGCTCGCCCGCCTCACGCGCAATCTCGCCGGCGGCGACATCCTGCTGCTCCACGACGGCCACGCCGCCCATACCCGACAAGACCGGCCGGTGATCCTGGAAGTACTGCCGCGCCTGCTCGACGCCGTCCGTGCCGCCGGACTGCGCCCCGTGACCCTGACTGCCTGCCTAGAATGAGTTCGTCCTTCCGCAAGCGGCTGCTCGACGCCGCCACCGCCCCCTACCGCCAGGCCGGGCACTTCGCCTGGCATTTCGCCCGCGGCAAGCTCGGCCGCGATCCGATCTTCTTCAGCCTGCTGCGCCACGGCCTGGTGCCCGACCCGGCGCAGGTGCTGGACCTCGGCTGCGGGCAGGGCCTGCTGTCGAACTGGATCACCGCCGCCCGCCGCCTTCATGCCGACGGCCACTGGCCGGCGGACTGGCCGGCGCCACCGCAGCTGCAGGGCTACCGCGGCATCGAGCTGATGCAGAACGACGTCGACCGCGCCACCCCGGCGCTGCCGCCCGGCGCGGTGGTCGAGCAGGGCGACATGCGCCATGCCGCCTTCGGCCAGGCCAACGTGGTCTTCATCCTCGACTGCCTGCACTACGTCGACACCACGGCGCAGAACGCGGTGCTGGCCCGCGTACGGGACACCCTGCTGCCGGCCGGACGGCTGATCATGCGCGTGGGCGACGCCGGCGCCGGCCTGCCCTTCCACCTCTGCAGCTGGGTGGACCGCATCGTCACCACGGTGCGCGGCCACCGCCTCGGCACGCTCTACTGCCGCCCCGCGGCCGACTGGAAGGCGACGCTGGAGGCGCTGGGCTTCGCGGTGCAGACCATGCCCATGGACGCCGGCACGCCCTTCGCCAACACCATGCTGATCGGTTCGCTCGGCGGCAGCCCGGCCCGCCGCTGAATCCCCGCGTCGCGCTCAGGCGCGCTGCCCGAGCGCTTCGGCGAGCGTTCCGATTGCTGCCTCGCGCGCGCCGTCGCCCACCCCGGTCGCCCATTCCGGATGCGCGCGTGCACGCTGCAGCGGGTCGGGCAAGCTGCCCTGGCGCCAACGCCGGGCCTCCGGGTCTTCGAGCGCGAGCGGCGCCTGCGCCGCATGCCCGCGCCCCTCCAGCGCCGCCAGCAGCATGCGCTGGCGCACCGCGAGCAGGCGCAGGATGGCATCGTCCACCGTCAGTTCGCGCTGCCCGCGCACGCCGGCGATCAGGCGCTGGCCATACTCGCCCACGGTCTGCCACAGGCCGCCGGCCAGCGCACCGAGCGCCGCCGCCGCGCCCAGGGTCAGCCCGCCCGCCAGCAGATCTACCCCCACGCCGGCCGCCGCCCCCGCCGCCGCCCCGGTGCCAAGCTTCACGCCCAGCTGGCGCAGGGTCTCCGGGTTGAAGAGGTCGGCCTCCCAGCGGCCGGCACCGAGCGGCAGCCCCGCGCTGCGCACGTCGTCCGGGCGGAAGCGGTAGAGGCGCAAGAGCGCGTCGACGCAGGCCTGCTCGCGCGCGCGCACCGCATCGCGCAGCGCGGCGGTGGCCGCTGCCATGGCCGCCTCGGTCGGCGCCACCGTCTCGCGCCGCGCGGCAAGCTCGACCAGCATCGTCGCCACCAGCCGCCGCGCCGCCAGCCGCCGCACTTCGGCCTCGCGCGTGCGCGCCGCGATCAACCGCTGCAGGGCCGGCCGGCCGTCGTGCAACAGGGTGGCGAGCACCTCGAACAGCTCGCGCTCGCCATCGATTTCCGGGGCCACGGTGTCGAAGCTCACCACCGCATGCAGGCCGAGGCGGGCGAGCGCAGCACGCCAGTCCTGCGGCCGGGCGTCGGCGGCGCGCACGAAGTTGAGCACGGGCAGCAAGGGACGGGCACAGCCGGCGAGGATGTCGAGTTCGTCGCGGTGCTTGGGCAGTACCGGATCGCGCGCATCGATGACATAAAGCCCGGCGTCGCTCGCCAGCAGCTGACGCAGCACCTTGGCCTCCTGCTCGAAACGGCCGGCGGCGTCGGACGTGGCCAGGAAGCGCTCGACACGCGCCGGGCCATCGACACGTTCGCCCGCCGCCACCAGGCCGTCGAGCCGCTCCAGCAACGCGATGGCGTCCTCCATGCCGGGCGTATCGAACAGTTCGACCAGCGCCTCGCCGTCGGCGAACAGGCGCAGGCCTTCGACGTGGCGCGTCGTTCCGGCGCAGTCGGACACCTCGCCGAAGTCGACGTCGTGCGCCAGCGTGCGCAGCAGCGAGGTCTTGCCGGTATTCGTGTGGCCGACCACGGCGATGCGCAGCGGGGCGGCCATCAGGCGGTCTCCAGCCAGGCGCGGGCAGCGCGCTCGTCGCCCAACAGGTCGATGCCGTAGGGATCCAGCCCCGCCTGCCACTGCGCCAGCCGGTCGGCCGCGCCTGCCGGCCGCAGCGCCCACACCCGTGTTTCGCCGGCCAGCGCGGCGAGTTCCGCGATCAGGCCCAGGCTGCCGCGATCCGGCGTCTGGCGCGCATCGACGGCGATCAGCAGGCGCCGCGGCGTCTGCGCCCGCAATCGTGCCAGCCACGCACCGCGCTGCTCGCGGCTGTCGAGCCGGCCGTCCGTATCGTCCCCCGGCGCCGGCAGGAAGGCAGGCGGCCAGAACAGGTCGGTGCCGAGCTCGAGCGCCAGCGCAACGCCGCCGCTGCCCCCGCCTTGCCCACGCTGCCCGCATGAGCGCGGCGACAGCGGCGGCGCCGGATCGCTGACGCCGAGGCGGACGCTATCCGGCAGCAGGCGTGCCTGCAGCACGGCGTAGCCCGGCTGCGCCAGATCGAGCCGCAGGCCGGCGCAGGCGCGCCACCACAGCAAGGCACAGAGCGCCGCCAGCAGCAGGCGCGGAATCAGGCCATAGACCAGCAGGCAGCCGAGCAGCCAGCCCGCCCAGGCACGCCGGCCCGCTTCATCGAGGGCAGCGCCCGCCATGCCGCTGGCCGCCACCGTGGCGGCATCCGGCACCGGAAAGCCGAGTGCCGCCGGAAGATGGCCCAAGGCAGCGCCGACGCCGACGAACGCATCGGCCGGCAGAATGGTGGTCTCCCACAAGAAGCCATAGCGCCGGGTGGCGAACAGCAGCAGCGCACCGGCGCTGGCGCCGATGAGCGCCAGCGCCCACAGCCCGTGGTTGATCGCGCCCAACCCCCAGCGCAGGCTGCGCCCTGGTGCCAGCAGGCCGGCCAGCGCCGTCGGCAAGGCAGCGGCTGCCGGGCTGCGGTCCAGCGCCGCCAGCACGCTAGCACCGACGCGACCGGGCAAACCGCCGCCCGCTGCCGCTCCCAGGCCGGCCCCCGCCAGCATCAGCCCCATTACCCACAACAAGAGGCTCAGCAGATGCACACCCAGCAGCCCGCCGAGCGCCCACACCACATTCACCGGCCGGCTGGCGTCGCCGAGTACGCCGGCCGCTGCGGCATAACCGATGACAAGGGCCAGCAGCGCGGCCAGCGCCAGCAGCAGGCGCACATGCATGCTGCTGCGCAGGATGGCGTCGCGCCAGCCCTCACGTGCGCCGAGAACCTCGGCGCGCGCTAGCACGCGGGCCTCGAACTCGGCTGGCGCTGCCAGCGCCGCCGCCAGGGCCGCGCTGTCCTCCAGCGTGCCGTGGGCTTCCTCCTGGCGCCGTACGGTCTCCGCCAGCCAGCGTACCTGCAGTGCGGAAAGGGGGCGCGCAAGCAGCGGACCGGTGAATGCAGATGGCATCGGTCACTCCGCCCTGCAGGGTAGCGGGCGCCGCCAAGGCGCCGGAGAGGGATACATGTTCATCTGCTCAGAATATCGCCGCTAGCCGCCCGACGCACGGCCGAGCCAGCCGCGTGGGAGCGGGTCCGCGAATTGCTTTGTGGATGGCAGCAAAGCTCAGACAAGTTCAAACAAGGTACCGAGGAGACAGCCATGTTGGTGCGCGCGCCCTCACCCCCAGTTCATGCCGATACCATACCGGTACGCGTCCGCAGCCTGCGTGACGAGGCCCGCGACATCCGCAGCTTCGAGTTTGAGGCGCTCAGCGGCAGGACCCTGCCCGCGTGGACGCCCGGCGCCCACATCTTCGTCCATGCCGATGGCAATGCCCGCGCCTACTCGCTGTGCAGCCTGCCGGGGGAAACCTCGACCTACCGCGTCGCGGTCCGGCACGCCGGCGCAGCGTCGGGCAGCGTGCCGGCGCGGCTGCGTGCGCTGCATCCGGGCGACCGCCTGGCGGTATCCACACCACAGAACAGCTTCGCCCTCGATGACAGCGCCGAACGCCACTTGCTGATCGCGGGCGGCATCGGCATCGCGCCGCTGTTGTCGATGTTCCGCGCACTCGAACGGGGCGGCAGATCCGCCGAACTGCACTACTTTGCCCGCAGCGAGGAAGATGCCGCCTTCCTCGCCGAACTCGAAGGTGCCCGCATGCGCGGCACCCTGCACTGCCACTTCGGCTTGAACGCGGCCGCCACGGCCGCCCGCCTGCAGGGTGTGTTCGCCACTGCGGTGCCGTCGGGGCATGCCGGACTGACCGTATATACCTGCGGACCGGCGGGGCTGATGGCGGCGGTCACCGATGCGGCGACGGCCAACCGGCTGGCCGCACGGCACCTGCGCCAGCAGTACTTCGGCCCCGGACCGGAACGCTGATGCACCGGCAGTGCCACAGCCGCACACGCCGCACCCGATAGGCGGGTCGGAGCGGGATACCGGCAACCGAGGGGCGGCGATGAAGAAAGGATGGGCCGCCCGGACGCGCAGCAGGCGGTGGCGCAAAGGCGCGCGGCAGGCGCGGACGCCGCCGCGGTCAGACCGCGGCGACCTTCCGGAGACGACGACAGGGAGCCAGGCCGGAGCCCGGCGACCACTCAGCCGCCATGCATCTTCTTGAGCTTCTCGCGGCGCTCCTGCGCTTCGAGGCTCAGCGTTGCAGTCGGGCGGGCAAGCAGGCGACCGATGCCGATCGGCTCGCCGGTTTCCTCGCACCAGCCGTAGCTGCCGTCGTCGATGCGACCGATCGCTTCCTCGATCTTCTTCAGCAGCTTGCGCTCGCGGTCACGCACGCGCAGTTCCAGGGTGTGCTCTTCCTCGACGCTGGCGCGGTCGGCCGGATCGGGGGTGGCGGCGTTTTCCTGGAGGTGGGTGGTGGTCTCGTGCGCAGCGTCGAGCAGGGTCTTCATTTCCTTTTCGAGCAGGCTGCGGAAGAAGGCGAGCTGGCGCGGCGACATGTAGTCGTCTTCCGGAGCCGCACGCAGTTCGGCTTCCGTCATCAGGGGAGTCAGCACGTCGTTCATGGAGAAATCCTCACGCTTGCTTCCGGCCGGGTGATGAGACCGGACCGGAAAGAAATTCCCGAACACCATCGGGTTCGAACCCGGGCAAGGCATTCACGTCGTTGAGCAATCCGGCACGATACCGGGCCTGTATTACGTAGGGCGTCGCCCATGTTCCTGCCTGCGGGCAGGGTCTGTGGACGCTCACCGGACGGGATACTCCCAGCGATGGCGCATTAAGGCAAGTCATACGTGCATGCCGCCGCGCCATCCGCCGCCCGCCGCCGCAAGACAGCGGGCGGGACCGGCTCAGGCGCCGGGCGTACCCGTCTTCATCTGCGACTGCAGGTAGTTCTGCAGTCCGACCATCCCGATCAGGCGCAGTTGCTGCTCCAGCCAGTGGGCGTGGTCTTCCTCGGTGTCGGCCAGCATCTTCAGCAGGATGTCGCGGCTCACGTAGTCCTGCTCGGTCTCGCACAGCGCCATCGCCGCGCGCAGGTTGTCGACCACCTTGTATTCGACCGCCAGATCCTTGGCAAAGATCTCCGGTAGATCCTTGCCGACGCTGATCTTGGCCGGCGTCATCTTCGGCGTGCCTTCGAGGAAAAGGATGCGGCAGATCAGGTCGGAGGCGTGCTGGGTTTCGTCCTCCATCTCGTGCGCGATGCGCTCGGCGGCATGGTGCAGGCCCCACTCGGCGAGCATGCGGCTGTGGATGAAGTATTGGTCGCGGGCGGCGAGTTCATCGACCAGCAGCGCGTTGAGCGCGGAGATGACCTTGGTTTTTCCCTTCATGGCGGGGCTCCGGAAGACGGTGAAGATCGAGGCGGGGGTGGCCGGCGCCTCGTTCCGGGCCGGCCTGGGCGACATTCTAGCAGCGACGCGTGACCGGAAGCCCCATGAAAGGGGGCGTCCAGCCTGCGCCGGACGCCCCTGTCATGACCTCACCGCCGCGGCTTACTGCCAGCCGCCGCCGAGCACCTTGTAGAGCGCGACGCGATTGGCGACGTCGGACAAGCGCACCGTGATCAGCGCCTGTTCGGCGCTGTAGAGCGTGCGCTGGGCGTCGAGCAGGCCGAGGTAGCTGTCGACGCCGCTGCGGTAACGCGCCTCCGACAGCTTGTAGGTCTCGGCGGTGGCCTCCACCAGCGCGCGCCGGGCGTCGAGCTCGTCGCCCAGCGTGGCGCGCTCGGCGAGCGCATCCGCCACCTCGCGGAAGGCGCTCTGGATCGACTTCTCGTAGTCGGCGACCGCGATCTCGCGCTGCACCTTGGCCACCTCGAGATTGGCGCTGAGCCGCCCGGCCTCGAAGATCGGCAGATTGATCTGCGGCGCGAAGCTCCAGGTGCCGCTGCCCGACTTGAACAGGCCTTCGAGCGTGGCGCTGGCGGTGCCGGCGGCGGCCGTCAGCGTGATGCTGGGGAAGAAGGCCGCACGCGCCGCGCCGATGCTGGCGTTGGCGCCGCGCAGCTGACGTTCGGCGGCGAGGATGTCGGGGCGGCGCACCAGCACTTCCGAGGGCACGCCGGCAGGCAGCTCGCCGACGGCGCTGACGGTGTCGGTGAGCTGGGCCGGTTGCAGTTCGGCCGGCACCGTGGTGCCGGCCACCAGGTTGAGCGCATTGAGGTCGCGCGCGACCTGCGCGGTATAGCTCGCCAGGTCGGCCCGGGCGCTGTCACGCGCCGTCTGGGCCTGGCGCAGGTCGATCGCCGACACCGCGCCGAAGTCGAAGCTCTTCTTGGTGAGCTCGTAGGACTGCTGCTGGGCCTCGTAGGTGCGGCGGGCGAGATCCAGCCGCTCGCGGTCGGCCGCCAGCGTCAGCCAGGCATTGGCGACCTCGGCAACGAGGCTGATCTGGGCACTGCGGCGGGCATCCTCGGTGGCGAGGTATTGCTCCAGCGCCTGGTCGCGCAGGCTGCGCACCCGGCCGAAGAAATCCAGCTCGTAGCTGGAGAAGCCCACCGTGGTGCTGTACTGGCGCGAAATGCGCGGCTCGCCGGTGGTGGTGAGATCGCCCGGCAGGCGCTGGGCGCTCTGGCCACCGGACAGGCCGATGGACGGGAACAGGTCGGCACGCTGGATCTGGTACTGCGCGCGCGCCTTCTCGATGTTGAGCGCCGAGACGCGCAGGTCGCGGTTG
The DNA here is from genome assembly GCF_006496635.1 of Azoarcus sp. DD4. Lineage (NCBI taxonomy): Bacteria > Pseudomonadati > Pseudomonadota > Betaproteobacteria > Rhodocyclales > Zoogloeaceae > Azoarcus > Azoarcus sp. DD4. Next base: position 322,275 of record NZ_CP022958.1, on the reverse strand, counting down.
TTGGCCAAGGCGAGGTCGATGAGGTCGCGCAAGCGCTGGTCGGCAAAAAAGCTGCGCCAGGCGATCTCGTCGGCCGCCGGGGTGCCGGCGGCTGGCTGGGCGACCTCGCCCGGCCAGCCGGCCGCCACCGGTGCCGCCGGGCGCTGGTAGTCCGGCGCGAGCGTCGAGCAGGCGCCCGCCAGCACGGCGGCGACGGCAATTACTAGGGTTTTCAACGGCATGGTCAGTGCTCCTGCGTGGCCACGGTGGCGTTGTTGTCCGCGGTGGCCGGCTTGTCCTTGAAGACGCGCTTGATCGCCACGTAGAACAGCGGGATGAAGAAGATGCCGAGCACGGTGGCTGAGATGGTGCCACCGAGCACGCCGGTACCGATCGCGTTCTGGCTGCCCGAACCGGCACCGGTGCTGATCGCCAGCGGCAGTACGCCGAGGCCGAAGGCGAGCGAGGTCATCAGGATGGGGCGCAGACGCATCCGCACCGCTTCCAGCGTGGCATCGATCAGGGCCTTGCCTTCCTTCTCCATCTGTTCCTTGGCGAATTCCACGATCAGGATCGCGTTCTTCGCCGACAGGCCGATGGTGGCGAGCAGGCCGACCTGGAAATAGACGTCGTTGGACAGTCCGCGACCGGTGGCGGCGACGATGGCGCCGAGCACGCCGAGCGGCACCACCAGCATCACCGCGAACGGCACCGACCAGCTCTCGTACAAGGCCGCCAGGCAGAGGAAGACGACGATCAGCGACAGGGCATACAGCGCCGGCGCCTGCGAACCCGAACGGCGCTCCTCGAACGAGGTGCCGGTCCATTCGTAGCCGATGCCCGGCGGCAGCTTGGCGATGATTTCCTCCACCGCCGCCATCGCGTCGCCCGACGACACCCCCGGCGCGCCCTGACCGAGGACTTCGACCGAGGACTGGCCGTTGTAGCGCTCCAGGCGCGGCGAGCCGTAGGCCCAGTGGCCGGATGCGAACGCGGACAGCGGCACCATCTCGCCGGCCTTGTTGCGCACGTACCAGCTGTTCAGATCCTCGGGGCGCATCCGGCTGCCGGCATCGGACTGCAGATAGACCTTCTTGATGCGGCCGCGATCGAGGAAGTCGTTCACGTACACGCCGCCCCATGCAGTCGACAGCGTGGCATTGATGTCGGACACCGACACGCCGAGCGCACCGGCCTTGGCATGGTCGATGTCGAGCACGTACTCCTGCATGTCCTCCTGGCCGTTCGGGCGCACCGCCACCAGGCGCTTGTCCTGCGCCGCCATGCCGAGGAACTGGTTGCGGGCGGCGATCAGGGCGTCGTGGCCGAGGCCGGCGCGATCCTGCAGCTGCACGTCGAAGCCGTTGGAGGTGCCGAGTTCGATCACCGCCGGCGGCACGAAGGCGAACACCATCGCCTCGCGGATCTGCGAGAAGGCCGCCATGGCGCGTCCCGCCACCGCCTTGACGTTGCCCGCCGGACCCTTGCGTTCGTCCCAGTCGCGCAGGTGGACGAAGCCGATGGCCATGTTCTGGCCGCTACCGGCAAAGCTGAAGCCGGCCACGGTGAAAATGGACTTGGCGTAATCCTTCTCGTTTTCCAGGAAGTGGTGTTCGACCTTCTTGAGCACTTCGATCGTACGTTCCTGGGTCGCACCGGCCGGCAGCATCACCTGGGTGAACATCACGCCCTGGTCTTCTTCCGGCAGGAAGGAGGTCGGCATGCGCATGAACAGGAAGGCGAGCACGCCGAGGATGACCGCGTAGATCAGCAGGAACCGTCCGGTACGGCGCAGGATGCCGCCGACCGCCGATTCGTAGCGCGCGGTGTTGCGCGCGAACATGCCGTTGAACCAGTGGAAGAAGCCGGAGAACCAGCCGCCCTCGGAGTGATCGTGCCCCTTCTCCACCGGCTTCAGCATGGTCGCGCACAGCGCCGGGGTGAACACGATGGCCACCAGCACCGACAGCCCCATCGCCGAGACGATGGTGATCGAGAACTGGCGATAGATCACACCGGTGGAGCCGCCGAAGAAGGCCATCGGCACGAACACCGCCGACAGCACCAGGCCGATGCCCACCAGCGCGCCGGTGATCTGGCCCATCGACTTCCTGGTGGCTTCCTTGGGCGACAGGCCTTCCTCGCTCATGATCCGCTCGACGTTCTCGACCACGACGATGGCGTCGTCCACCAGCAGGCCGATCGCGAGCACCACGCCGAACATGGTCAGCGTGTTGATCGAGAAGCCGAAGGCGGCCATCAGGCCGAAAGTGCCGAGCAGCACCACCGGCACCGCGATGGTCGGGATCAGCGTGGCGCGGATGTTCTGCAGGAACAGGAACATCACCAGGAACACCAGCACCACCGCCTCGATCAGGGTCTTCACCACCTCTTCGATCGACAGCCTGACGAAGGGGGTGGTGTCGTAAGGCGTGACGATCTCGACCCCTTCCGGGAAGTAGTTCGCCATGTTGTCGAGCGCCTTGCGCACCGCGCCTGCGGTCTCGAGCGCATTGGCCCCCGCGGCGAGCTTGATGCCGATGCCCGCCGCCGGCTGGCCGTTGTAGCGCGCGGTGGTGCCGTAGCTCTCGGCGCCGACCTCGACCCGGGCGACGTCACGCAGTCGCACCTCGCCGCCCTGAGCGGACGATTTCAACAGGATATTCTCGAACTGCTCGACGGTCTGGAGCCGGCTTTGCGCGGTGATCGACGCGGTGAAACCCTGCCCCGGCAGCGCCGGCGTGCCGCCCAGCTGGCCGGCCGACACCTGGGTGTTCTGCGCTTCGAGCGCGCTGCGCACGTCCGACGGCATCAGCTTGTAGTTGTTGAGCTTGGCGGGATCGAGCCAGATCCGCATCGCATACTGCGAACCGAACACCTGCACCTCGCCCACGCCGGTGACCCGCGACAGCGGATCCTGCACAGTGGAAGAGAGGAAATCCGACAGGTCGTTGGCGCTCTGGCTGCCGTCCTTGGAAACGAAGCCGAGCACCATCAGGAAGTTGCGGGTGGATTTCGCCACCTGCACGCCCTGCTGCTGCACCGCCTGCGGCAGCAGCGGCAGGGCCGTCTGCAGCTTGTTCTGGACCTGCACCTGGGCAATGTCCGGATTGGTGCCGGCATTGAAGGTGAGCGTGATGGTGACGCGGCCGTAGGAGTCGGAGGTCGAGCCCATGTAGAGCAGTCCGTCCAGGCCGGTCATCTTCTGCTCGATGACCTGGGTGACGGAATCCTCCACCGCCTTGGCCGTGGCACCCGGGTAGGTGGCGTTGATCGCGATCTGCGGCGGCGCGATCGCGGGGTACTGGGAAATCGGCAGTCCGAGAATGGACAGGGCGCCGGCCAGCATGATGACGATGGCGACCACCCACGCGAAGATGGGTCTGTCGATGAAGAAACGGGCCATGGTTCAGCTCCTCAATTGGCCTTGGCCGGTGCGGCGGCGGGCGCGGCGGCAACCACGTCCTGTACCTGGACCTGGGCACCCGCACGGACCTTCTGCAGGCCCTCGACGATGACGCGGTCGCCGGCCACCAGGCCTTCGCTCACCACCCACTTGTCGCTGAGCGAACGTTCGGCCTTGACCATCCTGGCTTCGACCTTGCTTTCGCCGTTGACCACCATCGCCACCGCATTGCCGCGCGCATCGCGGCTGACGCCGGCGTGCGGCACCAGCACCGCATCCTGGCGGATGCCCTGGGCGAAGCGCGCACGTACGTACATGCCGGGCAGCAATTCGTTCTTCGGGTTGGGGAAGACGGCGCGCAGGGTCACACTGCCTGTGCTGGTATCGACCGACACCTCGGAGAATTCCAGCTTGCCCTCGGCCGGATAGACGCTGCCGTCCTCCAGTACCAGCTGCACCTTGGCAGCGTCCGCGCCGGCACGCTGCAGCTTGCCGCCGGCGAGGTTGCGCTTGAGCGCCAGCAACTCGGTGCTGGATTGCGTCACGTCCACGTAGATCGGATCGAGCTGCTGCACCGTGGCCAGCGCGCCCTCCTGGTTGGCGGTCACCAGCGCACCCGGCGTCACCGCAGAGCGGCCGATGCGGCCCGGGATCGGCGCGCTGACGCGGGTGAACTCGAGGTCGATGCGCGCCTTGTCCACCGCCGCGCGGGCCGCCGCGACATCGGCCTCGGCCTGCTTGAGCGCCGCGATGGTGTCGTCGTTGGCCTGCTTGCTGACGGCATTGATCCTGGCGAGATCGGCGTAACGCTCGGCCTTCAGGCGGGCGGTGTAGAGATTGGCCTCGGCACGCGCCAGACTGGCCTTGGCGCTGTCCTGGGCGGCCTGGTAGGTGGCTGGGTCGATCTGGTAGAGCAGCTCGCCGGCCTTGACCTCGCTGCCCTCGCGGAAGGCGCGTTTCTTGACGATGCCGGTGACCTGCGGGCGCACTTCGGCGATGAGGTAGGGCGAGGTACGGCCCGGCAGCTCGGTGGTCAGTTCGACCGCCTGCGGCTGCACCGTGACGATACCGACGGTGGGGGCGCCGCCGCCCTGACCGGCCGCCGGCGTCTGCTGGCCACCGCTGCAGGCGGCGAGAACCAGCGTACTGAACAATGCTGCAGCGAGGGGCTTGAACAGCAGGGAGGGAGGGGTCTGCATCGGTAGCCTCGTGTTGGTTGGCGTCGGCGGCAGGGCGGTTGGCACCTCCAAGGGACCTATGACCTCACCTCTGCCGTCGACTGGGTAGAACGCCCGGGCACACTGCAACCGATGCGTTCGATATTTTACTTTTGAAATAGAACGTTCGTTCTAGATTGAACGCTCATTCTATGTTAGGCTTTATTGCAGTGCAAGATCATTAGAAGACATTCTCATTTCCGCCCGGGAGACAGCCACATGACCGCGGACCACATCCCCCCCGCCGACCAGCCGCGCGCCGAAGCGCGCCGCGCCCAGATCCTCGAAGCCGCGGTGGCATGCTTTCGCGCACACGGTTTCCACGGTGCCAGCATCGCGCAGATCTCCAAGACGGCAGGCATGAGCGCCGGCCACATCTATCATTACTTCGAGAACAAGGAGGCGATCATCGCCGCCATTGTCGAGCGCGATCTTGAACGTCTGCTGACACTGTCGGCGGAAATGCGTTCCGCCCGCGACGTGCTCGAAGCGATGATCGAACGCGCTGCCGAAGGCGTGCGTGACAACCTCGACCCGGAAAGCGCCGGGCTGAAGCTGGAAATCGTCGCCGAAGCCTCGCGCAACCCGCGCATGGCCGAAATCGTGCGCAATGCCGACAAGCTGTGCGCGGCCAGCCTCGCCGAGACGCTGCGCACGATGCGGCGCAACTGCGGGCATCATGACGACGAGGCCGAGATCGCCGGCCTGACCGAAGTCCTCGCGGCGATGTTCGGCGGCCTGCTGGTGCGCAGCGTGCGCAACCCCGGCCTGGATCAGGACATGGTGACCCGCATGTTCCAGCGGGTAATCCGCTTTCTCGTCACCGAAACGCTGTCACCCGCCGCCGAAAAACCAGTGCACTGAGGCGGGCTGTCGCCCCGCCCCCAAGCGCTGATCAGAGATAGCCCAGCCGGCGCGGCAGCCACAACGCCAGTTCGGGGAACACGATCATCGCCGCCAGACCAGCGGCCATCGCCAGCACGAACCAGATCACCCAGCGGAAGGTCTGCTCCATGCCGATGCCGGCGATGCGCGAGGTGATCATCAGCGACAGCGCCATCGGCGGGGTGAACTGACCGATGGCGAGGTTGATCGTCATCATCACCCCGAACCACACCAGATCCCAACCCATCGCCAGCGCGATCGGCACCAGCAGCGGCAACAGGATCAGGAAGATGGACACCGCGTCGAGGAACATCCCCGCGATCAGCAGCAGCACGTTCACCGACAGCAGCATGCCCCAGTGGCCCGGATGCATGTCCACCAGCGCCTTGGCGGCGGCATCGAAGATGCCCAGCGTGTTGCCCGCCCAGGCGAACACCGAGGCCACGCCGATGATCATCATCACCACCGCCGACAGCTCGCCGGCATCGACCAGCAGGCGGAACAGCGTCTTCAGCGTGATCGTGCGGTAGATCACCATGCCGACGAAGACACCGTAGGCCACCGCCACCACCGCCGCCTCGGTAGGCGTGAAGATGCCGGCGCGCAGGCCGCCGAGGATGATGACCGGTGCCAGCAGGCCCCAGATCGCGTCGACGAAGCTCTTGCCCAGCGGCGGCCGTTCGGCGCGGTAGTCGCGGCCGAAGCCGTACTTGCGGCTGATGATCACCGCCGGGATCAGCAGGCACAGCGCGGCGATCACGCCCGGAAACAGGCCGGCGGCGAACAGCGCCGGCACCGTCGCCGCCGGCACCATCACGCTGTAGACGATGAAAGCCACCGAGGGCGGGATCACGATCGCGGTCGAGCCGGCGGCGGCGATCAGGCCGGCCGAGAAGCCCTTGGGATAGCCGCGCGCCACCATCGACGGCAGCATCACCGCCGCCACCGCGGCGGCGTCGGCCGGGCCGGAGCCGGAGATGCCGCCCAGCAGCATCGACACCAGCACCGCCACCACCGCCAGCGAACCGGTCCATTCGCCGACCATCGCGGTGACGAAGCGCACCAGCCGCAGCGCCACGCCGGAACGTTCGAAGATCATGCCGGCGAGGATGAACATCGGGATCGCCAGCAGCGGGTACTTGGCGATGCCGGCGTAGATGTTGGTCGGCACCGCGAGCTGGTCGAAGCCGGCCAGCGCCAGCACCGCGATGCTCGCCACGCCGAGCCCCACCGCCAGCGGCATGCCGGCGAGCAGGGCGAGGAGGAACAGGCCGATCAGGACGACGCCGCTCATTTGCGCACTCCCAGCCGGGTGAGCACCAGGCGCAGCACGATCACTACCGCCAGCGCCGGCATCCAGGCGGTGTACCACCACTGCGGCAAGCCGAGCGCCGGCGAGGTTTCCTCGAAACGGTACTGGTCGACGGTGAGCCGGCCGGCGTAGTAAGCGATGAAGCCGAACAGCGCCGCGGTGACGACGAAGCTCAGCCATTCGGCCGCCTGACGCCAGCGTGGCGGCAGGCATTCGATGAAGAAGGTGACGCGGATGTGGCGGTCGAAGGCGAAGGCGGTCGACGAACCGAGGAAGGACAGGATGATCAGCAGTGCGATCGAGAACTCCTCGGTGGCGGCAAAGGACTGCGAGGTCAGGTAGCGCGCCACCACGTTGCCGAGCGAGATCAGCACGATCAGGGCCATGGCGACGCCACACAGGACCTGCTCGATGGTAAGCGGCGCCGGGTCGGCCGTATCGGGGGTTTCAGCCCCGGCAGGTTCGGGAGTCATAAGGCTTCTTCTTCAAAACGAAACCGGGCAGGCCGCGCGCGGCACTGCCCGGAGATGGACCGTAAGCCGGACGATCAGCGCTTGGCGATGTCTTCCTCGGCGATCTTGACGATGTCGGCGCCGACCTTGCCGGCCCATTCCTTGTACACGCCGGCGGTGGCCTTGCGGAAAGCGTCGCGCTCGGCCTCGGTCAGCGTCACCACCGCCACGCCGTTGGCGGCGATCTCCTTCAGCAGCGCGTCGTCGCCGGCCGAGATGCCGGCGCGGGCGCGGGCGATCTCCTCCTTCGCCGCCTGCAGCGCGGCTTCGCGCACCGCCTTCTGGTCATCCGCCGACCAGCTGTTCCAGACGTTCTTGTTCACCACGAAGATCAGCGGATCGGCGACATAGCCCCACAGCGTCAGGTGCTTCTGGCCGACCGTATGCAGCTTGGCGGCGCTGAACACGCCGAGCGGGTTTTCCTGGCCGTCGACCGCGCCGGTGGCCATCGCCGGCTGGGCATCGGCCCAGCTCATCTGGGTCGGGTTGGCGCCGAGCGCGCTGAAGGTCGCGAGGAAGAGCGGCGAACCGACCACCCGCATCTTCATGCCCTTGAGGTCTTCCGGCGTGCGGATCGGCTTCTTCGAGTTGGACACCTCGCGGAAACCGTTCTCGCCCCAGGCCAGCGGCACCACGTCGCGCTCGGCCAGCAGCTCGAACATCTTCTTGCCGACACGGCCCTGGGTGAGCGCGTCGATGGCCTTGTGGTCCGGCATCAGGAAGGGCAGCGCGAACAGGTTGAGTTCCTTCACCTGCGGCGACCAGTTGATGGTGGAGCCGACCGCGATGTCGATGATGCCCTGGCGCAGCGCGGTGAATTCCTTGGTCTGGTCGCCCGACACCAGCGAGGTGCCCGGATAGACCTTGATCTTGATGCGGCCCTGGGTCTTCTCGGCGACGAGGTCGGCCCAGCGCTTGGCGCCCCAGCCCCACGGGAAGGCCTCGCCGAGCACGGTGGACAGCTTGTACTCGTCCTTGTAGGGCGCGGCGGCGGCCGGCAGGGAGAAGCCGAGCGCGGCGGAGGCGAACAGGCCCGCGATCAGGGCGGTGAAGCGGCGTTTCTGCATGGAAGTCTCCCGGGACGGTGTTCTTGTTGGGCAGGATCGCCGCCGCACAGGGCGGCAGCGAGACCCGGGATTCTACAAAGGCGCCGCCGAATGACCAAACCCTGCCGTATGGCGGCACGGAACCTGCTGTATCCCAAGCCGTATCCCACCATCCCCCCGCCCCGGCCAGCCAGATGAACAAGCTCGACAGCGCACTGCTCAACATCCTGATCAAGGATGCCCGCGCCTCCTTCGCCGACATCGCCCGCCAGCTCGACATCTCGCGCGCCCATGCGCGGGCACGGGTGCAGGCGCTGGTCGAGGCCGGCGTGATCGAGCAGTTCTCCGCGGTGGTGAACCCGGAGAAGCTCGGCAAGGTGATCTCCACCTTCATCGACCTCAAGGTGGCGCCGGTCGCGCTGGAGCCGGTGTCGCAGCAGTTGGCGGACTGCCCCGAGGTGGTCAGCCTCTACATCATGAGCGACCTGCAGAGCCTGCACATCCATACGCTCACCGATAGCGTCGAGACCTTCGACGCCTTCGTGCGCAAGCACATCTTCAACCGCCCGGAGATCCTCGCCGTCGACTGCAAGACCTTGCTGTCGCGCGTCAAGAACCGCCGCGGCGGCGCCCGCCTCTAGGCCTCGTCCGCCCGCCGTTTCCACACGCCGTCCGCGGTGGCGCGCTGCCGGCGCGGCACCGTTGCGGTGCATTCGCGCCAAGGCTGTGCGCATTTGCCATTCGTCCACATCCGCCATCGCCGGCACGCGATCCGTCAACGATCGTCAGTCCTTCGCTCACGAATGTAAGCAGAACAGCAACCAGACTGCCGTTTGTAAATCCCCCATCGGCGCGCTGCGCCCCATTTTGTGCATCGCAACGAAGCCTCCCCGCAGTCAATGCTAATTAAATTTATCAGTTAAAACATATAGTTGTTTAACTATCTCGTGGTGGCACATCGGTTGCTAATGATGGCTGGAAGCACTTTACAAACGGCACCCAACGCAGGTGCCCGGCCCTCAACCCGCTCAGGAGTTCACCCATGACCGTCAACCGCCGCAAGTTCCTCACCGGCGCCGCCGTGTCCGGCGCCATCCTCGGTGCCCCGGCCATCGTCCGTGCCGAGACCAAGACCTTCAACTGGAAGATGACCAACGCCTACGGACCGGGCTCGCCCTTCTACGTGCAGGGCCCGGGCAGCCCGACCGATTTCTGCAAGAAGGTCGAGGAGATGTCGGGCGGCCGGCTGAAGATCCAGCATTTCGCCGCCGGCGAACTGATCCCGGCGCTGGAGGGCTTCGACGCGGTGTCCAAGGGCATGGTCGAGATGAACGCCGCCAACGCCTACTTCTGGGCCGGCAAGATCCCGGCCGCGCAGTACTTCACCGCCGTGCCCTTCGGCATGAACACCCAGGGCATGAATGCCTGGATCTACCACGGCGGCGGCCTCGAGCTGTGGAACGAGCTCTACGCCGCGCATGGCCTGGTGGCGATGCCGATGGGCAACACCGGCACCCAGATGACCGGCTGGTTCCGCAAACCCATCGGCAGCGTGGCCGACTTCAACGGCCTCAAGATGCGCATCCCCGGCCTCGCCGGCAAGGTGTATGCGGAACTTGGCGTCGCGGTGCGCCTGCTGCCCGGAGGCGAGATCTTCCCGGCGCTGGAGCGCGGCGTGATCGACGCCGCCGAATTCGTCGGCCCCTACCAGGACCGCCGCCTCGGCCTGCACAAGGCGGCCAAGAACTACTACACCACCGGCTGGCACGAGCCGACCAACGTCACCGAGCTGATGATCAACAAGAAGGCCTGGGACAGCCTGCCCAAGGACCTCCAGGCCATCGTCCGCGCCGCCGCCCAGGCCTGCAACGTGGAGAGCCACGCCTGGTGCGAGGCGGTCAATGCCGATGCGATGACCGATCTGGTCACCAACCAGGGCGTCACCGCCCGCCCCTTGCCGGCCGACGTGATCGCCAGGCTCAAGACGGTGACCGGCGACACGCTGGAGACCCTGGCCAAGGCCGACCCCGCCACCCGCAAGGTGCACGACGCCTTCATGGCCTTCCGCAAGAAGCACGAATCCTGGGCGGCGTTCAGCGAAGAAGCCTTCCTGGCGCTGTGAGCGGAACGGGAGACCCTGTGATGAACACGCTGCTCAAGCCGCTCGAACACGCCATCGTGCTGTTCGGGTGGGTGGCCCGCCTCGCGGTGCTGGCGCTGGTGCTGCTGGTGGCGGCCAACGTGCTGCTGCGCTACGCCTTCTCCTGGAGCCCGGTCGGGCTGCAGGAGGTGGAGTGGCACCTGATCTCGCCGATCGCGCTGCTGGGCATGGCCTACGCGGTCTACCACCGCGCCGACGTGCGGGTGGACTTTATCTACGACCGCTTCGGGCCCCGCGCCCGTGCCGCCGTCGACCTCGCCAGCGGGCTGCTGACGCTGGGGGTCGGCGTGGTGATCGCCTGGCTGGCCATTCCCTACGTGATGCAGGCCTACGACATCGGCGAAGGTTCGCCCGACCCGGGCGGGCTGCCCTGGCGCTACCTGCTGAAGGCCTTCATCCCGCTCGGCTTCTCGCTGCTCGCCGTCCAGGGCCTCATCGATACGCTGCGCGCGGCCGCCAGCCTCTTCGGCGGCGCGCCGCTGCCGCCCCACGACTCGCTGGAGATCCGCACATGAGCGGCAACGAATGGCTCGCGCTGGGCCTGATCGGCGGCTTCCTCGGCCTGATGATGATAGGCATCCCGGTGGCGATCGCGCTGGCGGTGTCGGGCTTCGTCTTCGGCTACCTCGGCTTCGGCTCGACGCTGTTCTCGCTGCTGCCGGCGCGGCTCTACGGCGTGGTCACCAACTACACCATGCTGGCGATCCCGCTGTTCGTGTTCATGGGCGTGATGCTGGAGAAATCGCGCGTCGCCGAGGACATGCTGGAGACCATAGGCCGCGCAATGGGCGGGCTCAACGGCGGCATGGGCATCGCCATCATCCTGGTCGGCGTGCTGATGGGCGCCTCCACCGGCATCGTCGGCGCCACCGTGGTCACCGTCGCCATGCTCACCCTGCCCACGCTGATGCGGCGCGGCTACAAGCCCAGCATCGCCTGCGGCACCATCTGCGCTTCCGGCACGCTCGGCCAGATCATCCCGCCCAGCCTGGTGCTGATCCTGCTGTCGGAAATCGTCGGCGAATCGGTCGGCACGCTGTTCGCCGCCGCCTTCATCCCGGGGCTGGTGCTGGCCGCGGTGTATGTGGTGTTCCTGCTGCTGCTGGGCAAGCTCAAGCCCGACTGGGTGCCGGCGATTCCCGCCGAGGAGCGCGCCAAGGCCGTGCCGGGCAGCCTCGCCCGTGACCTGGTGCGCTCGGTGCTGCCACCGCTGCTGCTGGTGATCGCGGTGCTCGGCTCCATCATCGCCGGCATCGCCGCGCCCACCGAGGCCGCGTCGATGGGCGCGCTCGGCAGCGTGCTGATCGCCCTTGGCGCGCGCCGCTTCAACTGGACGCTGCTGCGCGAAACCCTGCACGGCACGCTGACGATCACCGCCATGGTGTTCTTCATCCTGCTGTGCGCCCAGCCCTTCTCGCTCGCCTTCCGCGGCCTCGGCGGCGAGCAGATGGTCCATGGCTTGTTCGCCCTGCTGCCCGGCGGCGAGATGGGCGCGTTGCTGTTCCTGATGGCGCTGCTGTTCGTGCTCGGTTTCTTCCTGGAATGGATCGAGATCTCCTACATCGCGCTGCCGATGTTCCTGCCGGTGTTCCATGCCTACGGCACCGACATGGTGTGGCTGGCGACGCTGGTGGCGATGAACCTGCAGATGTCCTTCCTCACGCCGCCCTTCGGCTGGGCGCTGTTCTTCCTCAAGGGCGTGGCCCCGCCGGGCATCACCACCCGCGACATCTACGCCGGAGCGGTGCCCTACGTGCTGCTGCAGATGCTGGCCGTCGCGCTGATCTTCATCTTCCCGTCCATCGCTACCTGGATGCCCAAGGCCATCGGCTGGTAAGCCGGGTGCCCCCGGCCACGGCCGGGGGCCAGGACAACATACCGGAACGCCCATCATGGAACTCCTCAACGGCCACAGCGCCGCCTGGCTGGCCGGGCTGGTCGCGGCCCTGCTCACCACCGGCGTGGTTGCCGGCGTCCTCGCCGGCCTGCTCGGCGTCGGCGGCGGCATCGTCATCGTGCCGGTGCTCTACCACCTCTTCACCCTGCTCGGCATCGACGAATCGGTACGCATGCACGTCGCCGTCGGCACCTCGCTTGCCACCATCATTCCGACCTCCATCATGTCGGCGCGCGCCCATCGCAAGCGTGGCAGCCTCAACCGCGACCTGCTCGGCCGGCTGATCCCGCCGGTGATCGTCGGCGTGCTGATCGGCACCGTGCTGTCGGGCTGGTTCAGCGGCCGCGTGCTCACCACCCTCTTCGCCACCGTGGCGCTGCTGGTGGCACTCAACATGGCCTTCAAGCGCGACGGCTTCGCGCTCGGCGACGGCCTGCCCGGGCCCTTCGGCACCTCGCTGATGGGCGTGTCGATCGGCGGCATCTCGACGCTGATGGGCATCGGTGGCGGCACGCTGTCGGTGCCGCTGCTCAACGCCTTCCGTACGCCGATGCACACCGCGGTCGGCACCGGCTCCGCGCTCGGCATGGTCATCAGCATCCCCGGAGCGCTCGGCTTCCTGATCAACGGCATGGACGTGCCGCTGCGCCCGCCGGCCACCGTCGGCTACGTCAACCTGCTCGGCATGGCGCTGATCGTACCCGCGACCATGGTGACGACCTCGTGGGGCGCCGCGCTGGCGCATTCGATCGATGCCCGCCGGCTGCGCCAGGTCTTCGCCGCCTTCCTCGCCTTCACCTCGCTGCGCATGTTCTACGGCCTGCTGGCCTGAGCGCGCCACCATCGCCCCTTCCGGAGATTGTCATGCTGCACACCCTCTCTGCCCTCGGCGGCATGCAGGTCGCCCCCCACCACCTGGCTGCCCAGGCCGGCCGCGACGTCTTGCGCGACGGCGGCAACGCGGTCGAAGCCATGGTCGCGGCCGCCGCCGCCATCGCGGTGGTCTATCCCCACATGAACGCCATCGGCGGCGACGGCTTCTGGCTGATCCACGAGCCGGGCAAGGTGCCGGTGGCGATCGATGCCTGCGGCTTCGCCGCCGCACGCGCCGACCGCCAGTTCTATGCCGGGCACGACACCATTCCCGCGCGCGGCCCTAAGGCGGCGCTCACCGTCGCCGGCACCGTCGGCGGCTGGGCGAAAGCGCTGGAGGTCGCCGCCGCCTGGGGGCCGGCCTTGCCGCTGCCGCGTCTGCTCGCCGACGCCATCCGCCACGCCCGCAACGGCGTCGCAGTCACCGCCAGCCAGGCCGCGCTGACCCGCAGCAAGTTCGACGGTCTGAAGGACGCCCCCGGCTTCGCCGACAGCTTCCTGGTAGACGGCGCACCGCCGCCGGCCGGCCACGTCCTGCGCCAGCCGGCGCTCGCGCAGACGCTCGCAACCCTGGCCGAATGCGGACTCGACGACTTCTACCGCGGCAGCATCGCCGCCCGTATCGGCGCCGAGCTGGAGCGCATCGGCAGTCCGCTGCGCACCGCCGACCTCGCCGCCTACTCGGCGCAGATCGTCGAACCGCTGGCGGTGCGCCTTGCCGACAGCACGGTGTACAACCTGCCGCCGCCGACCCAGGGCCTGGCCGCGCTGATGATCCTCGGCATCTTCGAACGCCTCGGCGTCAGCGAAGGCGAGGGCTTCGATCACCTCCACGGTCTGGTCGAAGCGACCAAGCGTGCGTTCCGCGTGCGCGACCGGGTGGTGACCGACCCGCGCCGGCTGCCCGCCGACCCTACCGCTTTCCTCACCGCCGCCGCGCTGGACACTCGCGCCGCCGACATCGACATGCAGCGCGCCCTCCCCTGGCCCGATCCGGCCGCCCCCGGCGACACCATCTGGATGGGCGCGGTCGACCGCGAAGGCCGCGCGGTGAGCTTCATCCAGAGCGTGTACTGGGAATTCGGCTCCGGCGTCGTGCTGCGCGACACCGGCATCACCTGGCAGAACCGCGGCACCAGCTTCGCGCTCGACCCCACCGCACTCAACGCGCTGGAACCCGGCCGCAAGCCCTTCCACACCCTCAACCCATCGCTGGCGCTGTTCGACGACGGCCGCGTGATGCCCTACGGCACCATGGGCGGCGAAGGCCAGCCGCAGACCCAGGCCGCGGTCTTCACCCGCTACGCCCGCTTCGGCCAGCCGCTGCAGCAGGCGGTGAGCGCGCCGCGCTGGCTGCTGGGCCGTACCTGGGGTGACGTCACCACCACGCTCAAGCTCGAAAGCCGCTTCGATCCGGCACTGGTGCAGGCCTTGCGCGATGCCGGCCACGACGTCGAGCTGCTGGCCGAAGCCTACAGCGACACCATGGGACATGCCGGCGCCTTGGTGCGCTACCCTGACGGCCGCATCGAGGGCGCGGTCGATCCACGCAGCGACGGCATCGTCGCCGGGCTGTAGCGCAACGGACACCGGACACACCGCCCCAAAAAAGGGGGCGGTGTGTGCGTGCGCAGGGCATCCGGCGGCGCAGCAATCTGGCTAGAATGTGGCGAAATTACGTTGTCCTGCCGGGCGGCCCGACCGCAAGCGGCGACACGCCTGCAACGCCCACGGAGAGCCTCGATGGATTGCCCAGCCTGCGGTCATGCCAACCGCGAGTCCGCCCGTTTCTGCGCCGCCTGCGGCCACGACCTCGCCGCCCCCGCGCCCCGCCGGTGCGGCGCCTGCGGCGCGGCCTGCCAGGCCGACGCCCGCTTCTGCCCCGGTTGCGGCAAGGCATTGGCCACAAGCCCCGACCCGCTCGACTTCTCCGCCATCGGCCGGGAGCTGCCCCCCGACGACCGCACGGTGATCCTGCCCGCCACCCCGCGTCCGGCTGCGGCCGAAGCGGCTCCACACGCGACGGCCGGCCCTGGTGCCGACGGCGACATGACAGTGGTGCTGCCGGCCGGCTGGCGTCAGGCGCCTGCCGGCGCCGCATCCGTGCGCGCGCCGTCGGAAGAGATCACGGTGATTCCGGCAGCACCGGCCAGCGGCGACCCGGCGATACCGGCACCAGCGCCTGCCCCGGCGGTCCCGCCTCCACCGCCACCGACGGCAGCCCCCGCCTCGCCGCCCGCTGCAGGCGGCAGCGGCAGCGGCAGCGGCAGCGGCAGCGGCAAGGGCATGCTCGTGGCCGCGGCGCTGGCACTGGTGGTCGCGGCCGGTGCCGGCGCCTGGTACTGGCTGTCTTCCGCCCCGTCCGCGCCGGCCCCTGCCCCCATCGCCGCCGCGGCCCCGGCGCCAGCCGCAACCCATCCGGCCGACGCAAGCGGGACCGTTGCCGACACCGGCGCCAGTACCGACCCTGTGCCCGGCGCGGCGCTCGCCGCGGTGCCACCCCAGGACATCGCCGCCCCACCGCCACCGGTGACGGTGCAGACCGTCTCCGCCGGACCGCGGCCGGTGCGGGCGCTCTATCTCGAGGCCTGCGCCCGCTGCCACGACCGCGGCGAAGGCGGCTCGCCGAGAGTCAGCGCGCCGGACGAATGGAACGGCCTGCTCAAGCGTTCTCGCACCGTGCTCGCCGACCGCGTGCTGAAAGGCCACGGTGGCGCGCCGGCGGCAGGCGGCATCGACATCGACGGCGACGAAGCCCGCCGCCTGGTGGCGCATGTCTCCCAGCTGGTCGAACAGAACGCCACCCGCCTCGCCGCCGAGCGTGCCCGGGTGCAGGCGGCACAGCCCACCCCGGCGCCGGCACCGGCCCCCGTCGCCGCGGCGCCCGTCCCACGCACCGACGACTGGCTCATCAGCCTGCGCGGCGAGCTGGCGCGCTGCGCCCAACTCAACTTCTTCGCCCGCATCCCCTGCGACGAAAAAGCGCGCTGGACCTACTGCAACAAGCGCTGGGACACCGTGCCCGAGTGCACGGTGCGCAACCAGTCGAACAACCAATGAGCGCAGGCAATGCGATGGACAAGGACGGACACGCCATAGCCGACGCCGGCCTGACGACGCAGCTGTTGCGCGCCACCGAAGCGTGGCGCAACTGGCGGGCCCTGCTGACGCTGGCGGCAACCGGCGTGCTGTTCGTGCTGCTCGCCGGCACCTCTGCCGCCGGCGCCGGCCGCGGCCAGTTCTTCCTCTTCGTGGTCGGCAACCTGCTGGGACTGATGGTGCTGCTCACCGGCTTCTCCACCGCCGGCGTACTGCTGATGGACCAGGCCTGCGGCTGCCCCAGCCGCAAGCTGAACGTCGCACTGGCCGACGGCGCGAGCTGCGCGCTGCGCTACGTGGTGATGGCCTTCGGCGCCCTGGTGCTGACCGCGCTCTACACCCTGCTGGTGGCGATGCTGCTGTTCGTCGCCCGCATTCCCGGCCTGGGTGCGCTGCTCTACCTGCTGCTGTTCCCGCTGCTGGCGCTGTGCTCGACCGGCGTGTTCGTCCTCTACTACTTCGTCTTCATGCTGCTGGGCCCGGCGCTGTGGAGCGGCGCCACGCTGCAGCAGGCGGCGGCGCGCCTGTACGGCCTCGGCCTGTGCAAGCCGGTGCAGGCGGTGGTCGCCTGCCTGCTGCTGAGCCTGCTGGTCGGTCTGCTGGCGGTGCTGCTCGGCGGCGCCACCACTGCCGGCACGCTCTTCGTCAGCGGCCTCTCGGTGCCCATCCTCGGCGAACCGGACGAGTTCGGCGGCATGCTGGGGCCGCACCGCCACGGCATGATGAACGGCATGGCGGCGATAGGCTGGGCCGGGCTGGTCGGCTCCGGCATCGTCTATGCGCTGGTCGGCGCCGCCGTCGCCGCGGCGATGATCCTCGGCCTCTGCCAGGTATGGAGCCATCTCACCGCCGACATGGACTTCGCCACGGTCGAGCATGCCTTCGACGAACGCATGAAGGGCGCCCGCGACAGCGCCATCCAGCTGCGCCGCGATGCCCTCGAACGGGCCCGCAAGGCGCGCGACGCACTGCGCAGTGACGACGCCACGACCGCGCCGACCGACAAGGCGGCAGCGCCCGCCTGCCCGAAATGCGGCGCCGCCACCCATGCGGGCGATGTCTTCTGCAGCGAATGCGGCACCCGCCTGGCGGACCCGCCGCAGCCATGAACGCAGCGTCCCCGCTCGCCAGTGCGGCGCGCGCCGCCGCCCGCGCGCTGGCCGACGCCGATGCGCTGCTGATCACCGCCGGCGCCGGCATGGGAGTCGATTCCGGCCTGCCCGACTTCCGCGGCAGCGAGGGCTTCTGGCGCGCCTATCCGGCGCTCGGCCGCGCCCGCCTGCGCTTCGAGGAGATCGCCGATCCGGTCCACTTCGAGCGCGACCCGGCGCTGGCCTGGGGCTTCTACGGCCACCGCCTGGCGCTCTACCGCCGCACCCTGCCGCACCCCGGCTTCGGCCTGCTGCGCGAACTCGGCCAGGCGCTGCGCCACGGCCTCTTCGTGTTCACCAGCAACGTCGACGGCCAGTTCCAGCGTGCCGGCTACGCGGCCGGCGAGATCGTCGAGGTGCATGGTTCCATCCACCACCTGCAGTGCATCCACGGCTGCCGCGACGCGATCTGGCCGGCCGACGCCTTCGTGCCGGATGTGGACGAAGACGCCTGCCGGCTGCGCAATCCGCCGCCGCGCTGCCCGCACTGCGACGCGGTGGCGCGCCCCAACATCCTCATGTTCGGTGACTGGGGCTGGCTGGAGCAGCGCACCCGCGGCCAGGAAGAACGCTTCGCCGCGTGGTACGGCGACGCCGGCCGCATCGTGGTGGTGGAAATCGGCGCCGGCACCGCGATTCCCACGGTGCGCCGGCTGGGCGAACGCGCCGGCGCGACACTGCTGCGGATCAACCCGCAGGCCGACCGCGAAGCGGTGCCCGACAGCATCGCGCTGCAGTGCGGCGGACTGGCCGGCATCCGCGCACTGCACGATGCCGCCGCCGCGCTCGGTCTGGTCGCGGCACGGCCCGACCGCGGCTGATCCGGCGGCGCCAAGCCGCCATCCGCGGCGCATAATGGCGGCCATCCGCGCCTGCCGCGGCGCGGCAAGAACACGGACTTTCCCCTTAACCGGACACGGAGGTCGCAATGGACCCTTCCCGCCTGCTGGACCTGCAAGCCTACATCCAGGCCCTGCCCAAGGCCGAGCTGCACCTGCACATCGAAGGTTCGCTCGAACCGGAAATGATGTTCGAACTGGCGCGACGCAACGGCGTCGCGCTGCCCTGGGACAGCGTCGAAGCCACCCGCGCCGCCTACGCCTTCACCGACCTGCAGAGCTTCCTCGATCTCTACTACGCCGGCGCCGCCGCACTCATTCAGGAGCGCGACTTCTACGACCTGGCAATTGCCTACTTCGAGCGCGCGCATGCCGACGGCGTAGTCCATGCCGAACTCTTCTTCGACCCGCAGACCCACACCGCGCGCGGCATCGCCTTCGAGACGGTGCTCGACGGCCTGGAGCGCGCCTGCATCGAAGCGCAGGAACGCTGGGGCGTGAGCTCGCGGCTCATCCTCTGCTTCCTGCGCCACCTCTCCGAGGAAGAAGGCTTCGCCACGCTGGAGGAAGCATTGCCGCATCTCGCCCGCATCCACGGCGTCGGCCTGGATTCATCGGAAAAGGGCCATCCGCCGGCCAAGTTCGCCCGCCTGTTCGCGCGCTGCCGCGAGCTTGGCCTGCACCTCGTCGCCCACGCCGGCGAGGAAGGGCCGCCGGCCTACATCGAAGAAGCGCTCGACATCCTGCAGGTGGAGCGCATCGACCACGGCGTGCGTGCGGCAGAAAGCCCGGCACTGATGGAGCGGCTTGCGCGCGAACAGATCCCGCTGACGGTGTGCCCGCTGTCCAACGTCAAGCTCTGCGTGTTTGAGCGCCTGGCGGACCACAACCTCAAGCAATTGCTGGAGGCCGGGTTGAAGGTAACGATCAACTCCGACGACCCCGCCTATTTCGGCGGCTACGTCGGGCGCAACTACCTGGAGACCGCCACCGCGCTCGGCCTGAGCCGCGCCGAACTCAAGCAGCTGGCGAAGAACAGCCTGGAGGCGAGCTTCGTGCCGCAGGCGGTGCTCGATCCCTGGCTGCTGCGGCTGGCGGCGGTGCCGGACTGAGCCACCGCGTGCACAAGAGGAAGGGGCCGGCTGCGGACAGCCGGCCCCTTCTGTTTTTGGCGCGCCTCAGCCCTCGATCCTGAAGTCGAAGTCCTGGCTCGCCACCGTGCCGTCGGGCGCGGTGCAGCGGTACTGCTGCATCGCCGTCCGGACTGCGCCGTGGAACACGCGCGGACCGGACAGGATGCGCACTTCCTGTACCACGCCGCCGCGTATCACCGCCTCGGCCCGCACCGTGCCGGCGATACCGCTGGCGATCGCCTTTTCCGGCATCTCCGGCTTGGCCTGCACCGGGCAAGCGACGCCGATGTCGGACTTCGCCGCCACCGCGGCGGGCGGTGCCGGGGGCGCCGGCGGGGCGATCACCGGCGGGGCCGGCGGCGGCGCCTGCACCGACTCGATCACCGGTGCGCTGGTCGGCGCCGGCGCCGCGACTTCCGGCGGCGGCACGAAGGGTGGCGGCGGCGGCGCCTGCACCTTGGGCGCCACCACCTGCTTGGGCGGCTGCACGATCTTGGGCGGCGGCGGCGGGGGTGGCGGCGGCAGGGTCACCTCCTGGATGACCACCGCCTCGAGCGGCTTCTTGATCACCTCGACTGCCTTGCGCGCCATGCCCGAAGCCAGCGCCCAGCCGATCACGACGTGCAGTCCGACGACGATGCCGATGCCGACATAGCGCCCCGAGGTTTGCTTGGGTTGAAAGCTGTAATCCATGACTTGCCCGTGCTGTTGGTCGTGCGTGCTACTGCACGAACTGTTCGCTGCCGATGACGCCGATCTTGGTCAGCCCCAGGCGCTTGGTGTCGGCCAGCACCCGCGCCACCACCGAGTAGCGCGAGGCCTTGTCCGGCCGCAACTGGATGTCGGGCGCCACCGGCAGGGCGGCGATCTCGCGCAGCTTGCCCTCCAGTTCGGCGATGTCTGCCAGCGCCACGCCCTGCCAATGGATCGTGCTGTTGGCGTCGATGTCGATCTTCACCACCTCCGGCTTGATGTCGCTCGCCGGCGGCTTGCCGACCGGCAGGTCGAGATTCACCGAATGCAGCTGGATCGGGATCGTGATGATCAGCATGATGAGCAAGACCAGCATCACGTCGATCAGCGGCGTGGTGTTGATGTCCACCATCACTTCCGGCTCGGCCGAGCCGCCGGCACTGCCTACGTTCATTCCCATGCGCGTCTCCCGCCCTCAGCCACCGCGAGCCGGCGGCTCGGTGATGAAGGCGACCTTGGTGATGCCTGCGCGCTGGCAGGCGTAGAGGATGCGGCCGACGCCGTCATAGGCGGCATCGAGGTCGCCCCGGATCTGCACTTCCGGCTGCGGCTGCTGCACCGACACCTTCTTCAGCCGCTCGACCAGCGCATCGGCATTGGCCACGCGCTGGTCGTGCCAGAACAGCGCACCGCCCTTGTCCACCGACAGGATCACGTTGTGCGGCTTGGTCTCGCGCGCCTCTATGCTTTCCTTGGGCAGTTCGACCGGCACCGACACCGTGGCCACCGGAATGGTGAGCAGGAAGATGATCAGCAGCACCAGCATCACGTCGACCAGCGGCGTGGTGTTGATCGCCGACATGACGGCATCGTCTTCGTCCGCCGAGCCTACGTTCATGGCCATGGTGGCGCTCCTTCCGGCGCGGCGCTCAGGCGCGCTTGGCCGACGACAGGATGACGGTGTGCAGTTCGTTGCCGAAGCCGCGGACCTGGTCCATCACGCCCTTGTTGCGGCGCACCAGCCAGTTGTAGCCGAGCACCGCCGGCACCGCGACGGCGAGGCCGATGGCGGTCATGATCAGCGCCTCGCCCACCGGGCCGGCGACCTTGTCGATCGAGGCCTGGCCGGCGATGCCGATCGCCGTCAGCGCGTGGTAGATGCCCCAGACGGTGCCGAACAGGCCGACGAAGGGCGCGGTGGAACCCACCGTGGCGAGGAAAGCGAGGCCGTTCTGCATGCGGCTCTGCACCCGCTCGATGGCGCGCTGGATGCTGAGCGTGACCCAGTCGTTGAGGTCGACGTGTTCGAGCAGGCTGTCGTGCTTGTTGGTGGCTTCCAGGCCGGCTTCGGCAATGAAGCGGAAGGGGCTGCCGTTTTCCAGGTTTTCGGCGCCGTGCTTGATCGTGGCCGACTTCCACACCCCTTCCACCGCCTTGGCCTGGCGGTACATACGGGTCTGCTCGATCAGCTTGACGACGATGATGTACCAGCTGCCGGCACTCATGATGATCATCAGCACCAGCACCACCTTGGCGACCGCGTCGCTGCCGGCCCACAGCGCTTCGAGGCCATAGGGGTTCTCCACCTTGGCGGCGGCGGGCGCGGCGGCCGGCTTGGCCGCCGGCGCGGCGTCGATGGTGCCGGCCACCGCCGGCGCGCTTTCGGTAGTGGTGGTAGCGGGAGCGGACTGCGCGAAGGCCGGGGCCGACACGGCGCCGCAGGCGATGGCGAAGGCCAGGGAGAGGGACGAGAAGAAGCGCCGAAGTTTCATTTACGACTCCTGTGGTACTGGACGGATTGCGATGAAGACCGGATGAAGAAGCGAAATCAGAAGTAGCGGACCCAGGCGCGCTTGCTGGTGCGCTTGTAGCGGGCGAAGGCGCGGCAGGGGAAATACAGCACCGGGATCAGCGCCACGGTGGCCACCCACACCACCCAGAACTGGTCGGGATTCACGCCGAAGCGGACGCCCTGGTTGGGGCCGACCACCGCCAGCAGGATCTTGTAGAGCGTGAGCAGCAGCAGCAGATGGCCGATGTAATAGAACATCGGCGCGCCGCCGAAGGTGGCGAGGAAGCGGCCGACGCGGTTGTCGGCGCGCTCGAACGCGGCCAGCAGCAGGAAGGCGGCGCCCAGCGTGGTCAGCAGGTAGTCGAGCGAGGGCGGGTACTTGGTGAAGTTGAGAAAGGACATCACCGTCTGCACCGTGGTGGCACCGTATTCCCACGGTGCGTTCTCGCCGTAGATGTTGAAGCCGCGCAGGAACAAGAGCAGCGCCAGGCAGGCGACGCCGAGCGCCAGCAACAGCTTGATCCGGCGCGCGGCGCCGACGGTGTGGGCATAGATCGGCCCTGCCACCCAACCCAGCAGGATCACGCCTATCCACGGCAGCGCCGGGTAGGTCAGCTTGACCTGCAGCGCGCCTTCGGCGATCACCGGGCCGCGGTGCAGCAGCAGCGTCCAGGGCACGTAGAGCGGGCTGTCGGGCGCGAAGCTGAGGCCGGCGAGCGCGTTGTGACCGAACACGATGATGAAGCCGATCGCCGCCAGCAGCTTGCGCGGCAGACCGGACATCAGCGCCAGCACGATCATGGACAGGCCGATTGCCCAGATCACCTGCAGGTAGATCACCTTGGGCGGCAGGTCGCCGCTCCAGGCAAAGGTGATCACGGTGGCTTCGAGGAAGAGCAGCAGGAAGCCGCGCTTCATCAGGAAGCTCTTCACCGGCCGCGGCGTACCCGCCGGCGGGTTGGCATACAGCCAGGCCGACAGCCCGGTGAGGAAGACGAAGGCCGGCGCGCAGAAGTGCGCCGCGAAGCGCGAGAAGAACACCGCCGCCGGGGTGTTGGCGATGGTCATCGGATCGGTCACCTGCAGGTGCAGGTAGAGCGTCTCGCGCACATGGTCGAGCAGCATCACCAGCATCACGAGGCCGCGCAGGATGTCGATGGAGACGATGCGCGGCGCGCGTACCGCCGCCAGCGGCACGCTGCCGACGGCGGCCGGACCGAAGCCGGCGGTGGAGGAAAGGCTTGCTGTAGAGGACATCAAGTCACCCGCATAAAGTTTCGTTGGAAGCGGCCGGAACACCTTCCCGCCGCTGTCTGGCGTGCCCCGCACCGGGCTGGACACGCCGCTTCCTTGTGCTCATACCTTGCAGTAATCGCGCCATCGGCCGGGGCTTGCGGGCCACGGCAGCGAATTCGCGCGAATATCGTCCGCGGCGGCGAAGGCGCAGCACAAAATTCCGTCCTCGCCCGCGCGCCGCAATCTTTGCCGGTCGCGGCGGCTGCCGCAGCCGTCCCGTTCAAGCGCGCAAAGGCGCTTTGTCGGGGCGGGATGCACCAAGAGTGTTCAGGCTGCTACACGGTGGTGCATGGGGTGTGGGTGGAGGTTGGGCCTGCCACCCGACAGCCCGGAAAACCGGGGCTTCAGAGCGCACAAAGCCCGCGACGGAGGGAGCCCGTCGCGGGCTTTGTGACGACGTGGTCGGCGATGTGAACCGGCAGGGAGGCGGGTTTTGCCCCCGCCCCTTCAAAGGCAGGGAGCAGAGCCTGCTTCCGGCGCAACTCAGCGCCTGAAGCTCAGTGCTTCCCCCCCGGCAGCGTCTGCGCCGCCGTCGCCAGCGGCGCCAGCCCTTTCGTCAGATGGAAGGACACCGAGGTGTTGTAGCCCTCCAGCTGGTACTTCTCGTCGCCGCGCACGCCTTCGATCTCGTCGGTGTAATACACGCCGAGCACGTAGTTGCCCTTCCACGGCAGCGCGAAGGCGACCTTGCCGTCGGCGTCGGTGGTGGCGTACTTGATCCAGCCGGACGGCGTGGCCAGCTTCACCTTTTCGCCGGCGAGCGGCTCGCCCTTGTACACCAGCTGGAACTCCACCGCGTCGCCGCGCTTGGCGCCGGTCGGCACGAAATCCAGCGGCAGCTCGGCCTTGCGCGCCGAGAAGTCGCTGACCCAGCGCGTCGCCGGCACCCACCAGGTGCGCAGCAGCTTGCCGTCGCGCTTGGTGTCGAACATCGGGTAGTTGTTGTCGATCGCCAGCAGCGATTCGCCGGCGGCGGTGCGCGCCGGCACCGCGAAACCGTCGTGCTGCTTCTGCATCGCCAGCGGCTCGGCACCCTTGGCCTTGATCCAGCTGGCTTCGAGCGCGCGGAAACGGTCCAGGCCGCCGGGCGAGACTTCGTGCAGGTTTTCGTCGAGTTCGCCGTAGCGGAAGGTGATGGCGCTGCCGGCCTGCTCGAACCAGATCTGGTGGGCGTGGGCGGCGCCGGCCACGGCCGCCAGCGCGAGGCCGGCGGCGATGCTGCGGAACATCGGTTTCAGGTTCATCGTTCGGCTCTCGCAGGCAATCAGAAGCGGTGCTGCAGCGTGGCCTTGAAGGCACGCGGGCTACCCGGATACACCCAGGCCTGGCTGTAGGAGCTGGTGTAGTACTCCTTGTCGAAGAGGTTATCGACCTCCAGCATCAGCTTGGTCTGCTTGTCGAAGTTGTACGAGCCGGTGAGCTTGACCGTGGTGTAGCCGGGCAGCTTGAAGTCGTCGGCGGCAACCAGCGGCGCCACCGCGCCTTCGCGTTCGCCGACATAGTTCAGGCCGACGCCGACGGTCGCCGGCTTGTCGTTCAGCGACAGGCTCTTGACCAGCATCAGGTTGGCGCTGTGCAGCGGCACGTTGGCCAGTTCGCGGCCTTCGAGCAGGGCGTTGTTGTCCTTGGTGACTTCGGTCTTGGTGTAGGCGTAGGCGAAGGACAGGCGGACGGTAGGCATGATCTCGCCGGAGAGGTCGAACTCCAGGCCCTTGCTTTCCACTTCACCGGCGGTCACGTAGAAGTTGTTCGGATCGACCGGATCCGGGCTGAGCACGTTCTCCTTGGTGATGTGGAACAGCGCGACGGTGCTGGTGATGCGCTGGTCGGCGGAATCCCACTTGGCGCCGAGTTCGTAGGAGCGGCCCTCTTCCGGATCGAAGGCGGTGAAGTCGCGGCTCACCCCGCCGTTGGGGCGGAAGCTCTTGCCCGCCTGGGCGTAGAGCGAGACCTGCTTGGTCGGCTGATACACCAGGCCGACGCGCGGGCTGGTGGCGGCCAGCGACTTCTTCACCACGATGCCGTTGCGGTTGTTGGTGAGCTTCTGGTCGTAGTCGTCGAAACGCACGCCCAGCAGCAGCTTCCACTGCTCGGTCAGGTCGATCTGGTCCTGCGCGTAGAGGCTGCGCGAATCCTGCTCTTCCTTGGTGTCGGTGTTGCGGTTGGCGGGCGTGAAGCCCCACACCACGTTGCCGTACACCGGCTCGTAAATGTTGATGTTGCCGGCGTTGGCGATGCGGTACTGCAGACGCTCATCGACGAACTTGTAGGCATCGACGCCGAACAGCACATTGTGCTTGAGCGGGCCGGTCTTGAAGCTGCCGAGCAGTTCGGCGCGCGCCGACAGGTCGGACGCCTCGTTGTCGCGGGTGCGGCGCTGGCGCACGGCGGTGGCATTGTCGGCACGCAGGAAGCGCACTTCGGTCGAGGTGCCCTTGATCGAGCTTTCGCGGAAGCTGAAACCGCCCTGCAGCTGCCAGTCGTCGTTGAGGTAATGCTGCAGGAAGACCTGATGGCCGACGGTCTCGGTATCGTGGTCGCCATCGCCCGGTTCGCCAAGGAAGCGCTTGCGCGAGATCGCGCCGAGCTTGCCGTTGATCGCCACCACACCGCGGTCGAAGGTGGCCTTCTGGCGCGACACTTCCAGCTCGTAGGACAGCGTGGTGTCGTCCGACAGCATCCACAGGAAGGACGGCGAAATCAGCGAGCGTTCCGACGAGACGTGGTCGCGGTAGCTGCCGGCCTTCTCGTAGGCACCGTTGAGGCGGTAGGCCATGCGGTCGGAGATCGGGCCGGTGAGGTCGATCGCGGTGCGGAAGGCGTCGAAGCTGCCGTAGGAGACACTCACCTCGCCTTCGCGCTGGAACAGCGGTTTCTTGGTGGTGATGTTCACCGTGCCGCCGGGTTCGCCACGGCCGTACAGCGCCGCCGACGGCCCCTTCAGCACTTCCACCGAGCCGGTATTGGCGCCGTCGCGCACGCCGTTGTAGCCGCGGCTGTAGTTGAAGCCGTTCACCAGGTAGTCGGAACCGAAGCTCGGATCGCCGGTGAAGCCGCGCATCGCGTAGCTGTCCCACAGGCCGCCGAGATTGCTCTGGCGCGACACGCCGCTGGACAGGTCCAGCGCGCCGGCGAGGTTGGTGACGCCGGCGTCTTCCAGCAGATCCTCGGTCAGCACGCGCACGCTTTGCGGCAAATCCTTCAGCAGGGTGTCGGTCTTGGTGGCGCCGGTGGCGGTGAGCTTGCGGTAAGGCTGCTTCTTGCCGGTGACGCTGACGGTGTCGAGCGTGCTGGCGGAGGAAGACGCGGTGGCGGCGGGTTTGGTGTCGGCGGCGTCCTGGGTATCGGCGGGTTCGGCGGCGAACACCGAGGCGCAGCTGAGGCAGGCGGCCGCGGGTACGAGTACGCGGCGGAGGCGACGCTTGGTCCTGTTGGTCATGTCGATCTACTCCTGATGGCAGACGGGGAAGGGGGTGCGGCAAAACATCGTGTCGGCATCAAGGATCGACCATGCGCTGCGTCCGGTCTTGTACGAAAAACGTGATTTGCAACAAGGGCAACGGAAATTCCCGCAGCGCCGCGTTTATATCTTTAGGCATAAACGCGAACGCCCCCGGCAGGGGGCCGTACAACCGGTTTGCCGGGACCGGGCAGGGCCGCGGCGCGACCCCGGAGCCCGGTTCGGCGCTGCCCGCTCAGGGCAGGTTGAAGCGTACCGAGGCGGTCTTGTTCTGGGCAGTCGTGATCACCGCAACCACCTTGGCGCCGGCCGGCAGTTTGGCGCCGGCGGCGAGCAGCTTGTTGCCGCCGGCGGGCTTCAGGTCGACCGCGGTCTTGTCGCTGCCGGCAAGCACGGTGAGCTTGCCGCTGGCGCCGGCGGTGTCGAAGGGCGCGCCGTGGTCGTCGATGTAGAGCGCGGCGTCGCCGCCTTCGGCCACCAGCTCGAAGGACAGGTCGTTGGCGGACTTGACGATGCCGCCGTGCTTGGGGGCGCTGTCGCCGTGGGCGAGCGCCGGGGCGGCGGCGAGCGAGGCGGCGCCGAGGGCGACGGCGGCGAGCAGGGTCTTGAGGGCTTTCATCGGAATATCTCCATCGAAGGTGCGGCGCACTTTGCAGGCGGCGCCGCGCTGGCCTCGGATTTCATCGCGCGCTCAGCGCGCCGGGTTATTGATCGGCATCAGTACGCCTCCTGCGGCAGACCCTGCACCGCGCCCTCCTCGCCGCCTTCGAGCAGGCGGCGGGTGGGCTTCTCGCCGACCAGGCGGAAGATCACCGGGGTCAGCAGGGTATCGAGCAGGGTGGAGCTGACCAGGCCGCCGAAGATCACCACCGCCACCGGGTGCAGGATCTCCTTGCCCGGGGCGTCGGCGGCCAGCAGCAGCGGGGTCAGCGCGAAAGCCGCCACCAGCGCGGTCATCAGCACCGGCGTGAGGCGCTCCAGCGAGCCGCGCACGATCATCGCGTCGCCGAAGCTTTCGCCCTCGAAGCGGCACAGGTTGATGTAGTGGCTGACCTTGAGGATGCCGTTGCGGGTGGCGATGCCGGCCAGCGTGATGAAGCCCACCATCGAGGCCACCGATAGCGTGACGCCGGCCAGCCACATCGCCACCACGCTGCCGATCAGCGCCAGCGGGATGTTGGCCATGATGACCCCGGCCAGCACCGCCGACTTGTAGCGCGAGTACAGCACCAGGAAAATCATCGCCAGCGACACCAGCGACAGTCCGGCGATCAGGCGGGTTGCCTGCTCCTGGGCCTGGAACTGGCCCTCCAGGGTGACGAAGTTGCCGGTCGGCATGGGCGTGCGGGCGATCACCGCGCGCACCTCGGCGATCACCCGGCCCATGTCGGAGCCGTCGGTGTTGGCATACACCACGATGCGGCGGCGGCCGTTCTCGCGCCCAACCTGGTTGGGGCCGTCGGTCTCTTCCACGCTGGCGATGGCCGACACCGGCAGCTTGCCGGCCGGGGTGTCGATCAGCGTGCGCGCCAGATCCTGCGGGCTGCGGCGGGCATCCGGCAGGCGCAGCACCAGGTCGTAGCGGCGTGGGCCGTCGACGATCTCGGCGCCATGGGCGCCGTCGGTCAGCGCCTGCAGCAGGCGCAGCGCCTCGCCCGGCGTGAGGCCCGCCTGCGCCGCCTTGCGGTGGTCCAGCCGCACCGTGATCTGCGGGATCAGCACCTGCTTCTCGACGGTGAGGTCGACCAGGCCGGGCACGGCGGCCAGGCCCTGGCGCATCTGCTCGGCCAGGCCGCGCAGGGTGTCGATGTCGTCGCCGAAGATCTTCACCGCCACCTGGGCGCGCACGCCCGACAGCAGATGATCGAGCCGGTGCGAGATCGGCTGGCCGATCGCCACCTGCGCCGGCAGCACCGACAGCTTGTCGCGGATGTCGGCCATCACCGCCTCGCGGTCGCGGCCGCCGCTGCGCACCAGATCGACGTCGATCTCGGCCGCATGCACGCCTTCGGCATGCTCGTCGAGCTCGGCGCGGCCGGTGCGGCGGCCCACCTGGGTGACTTCGGGCACTTCGCGGATCAGGCTTTCGGCCAGCATGCCGAGGCGGTTGGCCTCGTCGAGCGAGGTACCGGGATTGAGCACCATGCCCAGCACCAGCGAGCCCTCGTTGAACGCCGGCAGGAAGGCGCGCGGGAAGAAGGGCACGCTCGCCGCGGCCGCCGCCACCGCCAGCGCGGCCACGCCGATCAGCAGCTTCGCGCGCGGGAAGGACCAGGTCAGCAGCTTGGCGTCCCAGACCTTGAGCTTCGCCACCAGCGGGCTGTCGCCGTGGTCCAGGCGCTTCATCTTCGGCAGCAGGTAGCTGGACAGCGCCGGGGTCACCGTCATCGACACCAGCATCGAGGCCAGAATCGACACGATGTAGGCGATGCCCAGCGGTGAGAACAACCGGCCCTCGATGCCAGGCAGCGCGAACAGCGGCACGAACACCAGGCAGACGATGATGGTGGCGTAGACGATGCCGGAGCGCACCTCCACGCTGGCCGCCGCCACCACCTCCAGCACCGGCGCCGGATTGGGCAGCGCGCGGTTCTGCTTCATGCGGCGCAGGATGTTCTCCACATCCACCACCGCGTCGTCCACCAGTTCGCCGATCGCGATCGCCAGCCCGCCCAGGGTCATCACGTTGATCGACTGGCCGAGCAGGTGGAACACCAGCGCGGTCACCGCCAGCGACAGCGGGATGGCGACCAGCGAGATCAGCGTGGTGCGCGCCGACAGCAGGAAGGCGAACAGCACGATGGCCACCATGATGGCGCCGTCGCGCAGCGCCTCGCTGACGTTGCCGATCGAGGCCTCGATGAAGTCGGCCTGGCGGAACAGCACCCTGGGCGCCGCCAGCCCGGCCGGGCGGCCGCTGTCGAGCTCGGCGAGCGCGCGCTCGATCTGGCCGGTGAGCTTCACCGTGTCGGCGTCGGGCTGCTTCTGCACGCTGAGGATCACCGCCGGCCCGCCGTTGTAGCCGGCGTCGCCGCGCTTGAGGCTGGGCGCGAAGCGCACCGTGGCGACCTGCTCCAGCAGCACCGGGCGGCCTTCCTTCCAGGCCACCGCGAGGCCCTGCAGATCCTCGACGCGGTTGCTGCGGCCGAGGTGGCGGATCAGGTATTCGCGCCGGTTGAGGTCGATGAAGCCGCCGCCGGCATTGCTGGCGAAACCGGCCAGCGCCGCTTCGACCTGGCTCAGCGTGACGCCGAACTGCGCCATGCGGGCGGTGTCCGGCTCGACGCGCAGGGTGCGCACCTCGCCGCCGATGGGGATGACCTGCGACACCCCGGCGATGGACAGCAGACGCGGCCGCAGTACGAAGTCGGCATACTCGCGCGCCTGCATGGCACTGACCTTGCCGTCGGCCGCCAGCGGCAGGCCGATCAGCATCACCTCGCCCATGATGGACGACACCGGCCCCATCATCGGGGTGATGCCGGCCGGCAATTGCTCCCTCACCAGCGACAGGCGCTCCGACACCAGCTGGCGGTTGCGGTAGATGTCGGTGCCCCAGTCGAACTCGGCATAGACGATGGACAGGCCCACGCCCGACACCGAACGCACCCGGGTCACCCCGGGCATGCCGCCGAGTGCGGTTTCCAGCGGGAAGGTGACGAGCTGTTCGACCTCTTCCGGTGCCATGCCGCCGGCCTCGGTCAGCACGGTGACCAGCGGCTTGTTGAGGTCGGGGAAGACGTCCACCGGCGTCTTCCAGGCGGTGTAGGCGCCGTAGGCCATCATCAGCAGCGCGAGCGCGAGCACGAACAGCCGGTTGGCCAGGCTGTAGCGAACGATCCAGTTGAACATGATCGTTCTCCGCTCAGCGGATCTGCGCGATCAGCGGTGCGCCTTGCACCACCACGCGGTTGTCGGCACCCAGGCCGTGGGTCACCACCACCCGCGCCGCGTCCAGCGCGCGGTACTGCACCGGCTGCGGGATGTAGCGCTCGGCGCCGGACTTGATCCACACGATGGGCTCGTTGGCGGTATTGCGCACCACCGCCTCGGCCGGCAGCACGAAGCCCCTGGTGCGCTCGGCAAGCGCAGCCACCACCGTCACCGGCTGGCCCACCGCCAGCGGCAGCGCCGCGGGCTTCGCCTTGGGATCGGGCACCGCGCGGAAGGTCAGCGGCAGCACGCCGTCGCGCAGGCTGCGCGCCGCCCCCACCAGCTCGAAGGCGGCCTGCGGCGCTTCCACCACGCGTGCCTCGGCGATGCCGGTGGCGAGCCCCGGATCGGCGACGGTGGCTTCGACCAGCACCCGCACCGGATCGACGATCTCGTAGAGTACGTCGCGCGCTTCCACCACCTGGCCGGCAACCGCATCGGCGCGGGCGATCACGCCATCGACCGGCGCCACCAGCGCCTCGCGCGCGCCGAGCGCGGCACCGATGCGCTGCTCGCGCGCCTTCAGGCTGTCGAGTTCGGCACGGGCGACATCCAGCTCCTTGCGCGGCACGCTGCCTTCCAGACCCTGCAGGCGCTCGAAGCGCTGCTCGGCGACCTTGCGGTTGTTGCGCACCTCGGCGAGCTGGGCCTGCTGCTCGGCCTGGGCGTAGGGCTCGGCCTGGTAGCGCAGATATGCGAGCACCTCGCCGCGCTTGACCGCTTGGCCGGCCACCGGCAGGCCCTTCGGCGCCGCTTCGATGCGGCCGCCGTACATCGGCTGCACCCGGCCGCCGGCATTCGGGTCCATGACGACGCGGCCGGGCAGCTCCACGGTGGCGGCGGCTTCGCTTTCCACCGCGAAACGGGTGAGCACGCCCATGCGGCGCTGTGCTGCCATCGGCACGTTGACGCTGCCGTCGGGCAGGCGGGCGAGCCCGGAGGCATTCGCCGCCGCGCCCGGCGCATCGAGGTGTTCGCCGTTAGGGCCGTGAGCACCGGGCGAGGCGAGCGCGCAGGACGATCCCAGCGCGGCGAGGGCGAGCGCCAGCGCGCTCAGGGTGTGGGCAGTGCGATTCATGCGCGACCTCCGCGGGCGGACTGGATGGAAGCCGGCCTGCGCCGGCGTAGCGCGACGGTACCGACCGCGGCGAGGCCGAGCACGCCTGCGGCGGTCCATGCCAGCGGCAGGCCGGCGTCGCCGTCGGTATGGGCGACGGCATGGGTATCCGCCACGGTCAGGCTGGCGTCGAGCAGATCGCTGTCATCGCCCGCCTCCACGGTGAACACCAGCGCGTGCTGGCCCGGCCTGGCCAGCGCCGCGACCATCGCGGCATCGCTCACCAGATAGTCGCCGGATTCGGCGCGGAAGGCGGCGGTGGCCTTGAGGCCGCCGGCTTCGAGCTCGACCCTGGCGCCGAGCACCGCCTCGTTGGTCTCGTAGCGGCCGAGGAAGAAACTCAACTGGCCGTGATCGAGCTTGCCGACCAGTTCGAAGGCTTCGGAATGGGTCTCGACGCGTGGCGTAGCGGACACCGCGATCGCGCCGGACGGTGCATCCAGGTGTTCGCCATTGGGACCGTGAGCGCCGGGCGAGGCGAAAGCCGCGCCGGCCACCGCCAGCGCGAGGGCGGCAAGGCTGTGCCGCAGCAGGGGGAAGGAAATCGGGGTCATGGCAGGATTCCGGAAACTTGTTGGAGACGGGCGCGGGCCAAGCCCAGCGCGGCGTCCTGGCGGGCACGGCCGGCTTCGCCCTGGGTGGCGGCGGACGCGGCGAGCAGCAGCTCGGGCAGCGCGGCTTCGCCGGCACGGAAGGCCTTGTCGATCAGTTGGGCGCGTTCGCGCAGCAGGCCGGCGCGTTCGCGGGCGGCCTCGGCCTGTTCCGCCGCCGCATCGAGCGCGCCGCGCGCGGCGACCAGGTCGCCAGCCAACTGCTGACGCAGGCGCAGCTCTGCAACCTGGGCCTGGGCGAGCTCGCCCTGCGCCGCGGCGGCCAGCGGCCGGTTGCGGGCATCGGTACCGAAGGGCAGGCGCAGGCCGAAGTTGATGCTGCGCTCGGCGGAAGCGCCGCTTTCGGCGACCTCACGGCGGTAGCTCAGCGTCAGTTCGGGCGCGGCGGCACGGTCGGTACGCGCCACCTCGACACCGCGGCGGGCGTGTTCCACCGCCTGCGCCGCCTGGCGCAGGCCGGGGTGGGCGGCAGGCAGGCCGTCGTCGCCGGCGGCGGCCGGGGCGGCTTCCGCCTCGCGCGGATCGGCCGCCGTATCCAGCCCGGTCAGCGCCTGCCAGCGCGCCATCGCGGCGTGACGGCGTTCGCGCACTTCGCTGAGCGCCGCCTGTGCCGCCAGCGCCTCGGCACGCGCGGCGATCGCATCGGTACGCGCCAGTTCGCCGGCATGCACCCGGCGCTCGACGTCGGTGGCGAGCTCGCGCAGATAACGCAGCTGGGCATCGGCCACCGTCACTTCGGCGTCCAGCCCGGCGAGCGTCCATGCGGCCTCGCGCACGTCGCCGGCCAGGCGCAGGCGGTCGGCGTCCTCGCCGACGCGGGCCAGCGTCTGGCCCGCCTCGGCCGCCGCCTGACGCGCCGAGCGCTGGCCGGGCAGCCACAGCGGCAGCGCAAGGCCGACTTCGTTCTCGCGCGCGCCCTTGTTGTCGTGCCAGCGGTCGGAGCGATGGCCGAGTTCGAGCGCCGGGGGCTCGGCCAGCAGGCTGTCGGCCGCCACCTGCTCGGCCTCGGCGCGTGCCAGCGCCACCTGCGCTTCGGTGCCGGCCTGGGTGCGTTGCCAGGCGGCGTCGAGCGCGCGCGCCAGGCCGACACGCGGCGGCGGTGTGGTCTGCGCCAGCGCGGCGCAGCAGATCATGCTGCCGGCGATCGCGCAGGCAGCCATCCAGGGTCTGGTTCTCAAGTTTTCCTCGCCAACGAGGGGCGTGCCGCCGGGACGCGGGCGTCCCGTGCGGTCACGCGGTGGATCTGCCCAGCCGGGCGCAACGCACCGGCCGGGAATGCATGGGCTCAGATCAGGCGGCGGATCGGGGAGGTCGCTTGAGGCGTTCGAGGAAGGGGACGGGCGGTTCGAGCACGGTGGCGACGAACGGCGTGGCGTCCGGCAGGCGCGGCAGATCGGCGAGCCCGGAGGACAGGAGGGCGACCGCATGCACCGCGCAGTCGAAATTCACGTGCTTGAGCGATTCCGGCGACCGGTCATGGTGGATGTGGCTACCGTCGTCGCCGCGATGATGATGCGCGCTGCCCTGCCAGTGCAGCGCCGCGTGGCCCGCCTGCGGCGACGTGCCGGCCGCGGCCCAGCCTCCCTGCGCCACGATCGCGTGGAACAGGACGGCAAGCAGCAGCAGGAAGTGGATAACGCGGTGCACCATGCAGGACATTATGAAAGCGGCGCCACGAACACTGTGCGGTTCGCTGCCGTCGGTACGCAATATCGTAGCGAAGTTGGCGGCGATGGTAGCGGCTATTAACACGCCGACAAGCAATCGGGCGGCGGCAGTGTAGCGGAACGAACCGCGGCCGCCTTCAGGCGCCGCGCCGCCCTCCCCCTTCTTTCAGCCCAGCCCGCCCTGGCACAGGTATTTCATCTGCGTGTAGTCGTCCAGCCCGTGGCGCGAGCCTTCGCGGCCGTAGCCGGATTCCTTGATGCCGCCGAAGGGCGCCACCTCGGCGGCGAGCGCGCCTTCGTTGATGCCGACGATGCCGCTTTCCAGCCGGTCGGCCACCCGCCAGGCGCGCGCCATGTCGCGGGTGTAGAAGTAGGCGGCCAGGCCGAAGGGGGTGTCGTTGGCGGCGGCGACGACTTCGTCCTCGTGCTCGAAGCGGCTCACCGGCACCACCGGGCCGAAGGTTTCTTCCTGCGTACAACGCATGTCGGCATTCACCCCGACCAGCACGGTGGGGGCGAAATAGTTGGGGCCGATTTCGGGCAGACGCTCGCCGCCGGTGACGACACGAGCGCCGTGCTCGACGGCGTCGGCAACGTGGGCGGCGATCTTGTCCACCGCGCGGGCATTGATCATCGGCCCGATCTGGCTGTCCGGCGCGCTCGCCGGCCCGACCCCGAGCGCGGCCACCCGCGCCGCCAGCCTGTCGACGAAAGCGTCATGCACCGCGCCATGCACGAACACCCGGTTGGGGCAGACGCAGGTCTGGCCGCCGTTGCGGAACTTGGCCGCCATCAGGCCGGCGACCGCGGCGTCGAGGTCGGCGTCCTCGAACACGATGAAGGGCGCGTTGCCGCCCAGCTCCATCGACACCCGCTTCAGGGTGGCCGCCGATTCGCGCACCAGGTGCTTGCCCACCGGCGTCGAGCCGGTGAAGGTGATCTTGCGCACCCGGCTGTCGGCCAGCCACACGTCGACCACCTCGGCCGCACGCTCGCGCGAGGCGGTGACCATGTTGAGCACGCCGGCCGGCAGCCCGGCCTCCTCCGCCAGCCGTACCAGCGCCAGCGAGGTCAGCGGCGTGTCCTCGGCCGGCTTGGCAACCACGGTGCAGCCGGCGGCCAGCGCCGGCGCGATCTTGCGCGCGATCATCGCCGCCGGGAAATTCCACGGCGTGATCGCCGCGACCACGCCCACCGGCTCCTTCACCATCAGCATCTTGCGCCCGCGCACCGGCTCGGGGATGACCTCGCCGTGGCTGCGCGCAGCCTCCTCGGCGAACCATTCGACATAGCTCGCCGCGTACAGCACCTCGCCCCGGCCTTCGGCCAGCGGCTTGCCCTGCTCGCGCGAGATCAGCCGGCCGAGGTCGTCCTGGTGGGCGAGGATCAGCGCATGCCAGCGCTTGAGGTAGTGCGCGCGCTCGCGGCCGGTGAGCGCGCGCCACGCGGGAAAGGCGGCGTGGGCGGCATCGACCGCGGCGCACGCGTCGGCGGCGGTGCTGTCGGGGACGTGGGCGAAGACGGTGTCGGTGGCGGGATCGCTGACTGGCAGCAAGCGGCCGTCGGTGGCATCGCGCCAGGCGTTGGCGATGAAGTTCTGTTGGCGCTGGAGGTCGGGGTGGGTGAGGGTGAGAGGCATGGGGGCTCCTGGGGGGCGGCGCTGACTGGCGCTGCGAACAATGTAGGAAGTGGCGTCAGGGCACATCCTCCCTCCCCTTCAAGGGGGTGAGGACGGGGTTTCGGCGAGCACTGCTCGCCGCCGGCCGAACGACGGTGCCTCCTGGCACCGGCTACCGGGCTGGGGTGGGGATGGGGTGCAGCCTTGCGCGGCGCCGGCGCCGGCCAACCCCATCCCCCTCCTAACCTCCCCCTTGAAGGGGGAGGAACAGTCAGCAGGCCGCTGGACGGCTCTGATCACACCGCCGCAGCCAGCTCCGCTTCGCTGCGATGACACAGAATCTCGCTCCCGCCCGCCAGCCGCTGGCGTGGCGGCGGCGTGCTGTCGCACAGCCCGGCCACCCGCAGCGGACAGCGATCGATGAACACGCAGCCGCCCGGTGTGCGCGCCACCGGCGCCACCTCGTTGCGGGCGATGTCGTCCAGCCAACCGATGCGCATTTCCGGCACCGAGCGCGCCAGCAGGTCGAAATAGGGATGGCGCACGCTGGTACCGAAGCGTTCGCGCGGCACCGCTTCCACCTTGCGGCCGGCGTAGAGCACCACCACCTCGTCGCACACCGCGCGCACGGTGTTGAGGTCGTGGCTGATGAAGAGGTAGGACAGGCCCAGCTCGCGGCGCAGTTCGGCCATCAGGTCGAGCACCGCGGCGCCGACCACGGTGTCCAGCGCCGAGGTCACCTCGTCGGCGAGGATGATGTCGGGCTCGGCGGCGAGCGCGCGGGCGAGGTTGATGCGCTGCTTCTGCCCGCCCGACAGCCCGCCGGGCAGGCGGCCGGCGACGGCGGCGGGCAGCTGCACCAGGTCGAGCAGTTTGGCGATGCGCGCCTGCAGCGCCGCGCCGGACAAGCCGTGGTAGAGCTGCAGCGGGCGGGCGAGGATGCGTTCCACCGTGTGCGCCGGATTGAGCGCGGTGTCGGCGATCTGGAACACGATCTGGATGCGGCGCAGCTGCTCGCGGCTGCGCTCCGCCAGCGTCGCCGGCAGCGGCGCGCCGTCCAGCAGCACCTGGCCGCGCGCCGGCCCCACCAGGCCGGCGACGACGCGGGCCAGCGTGGTCTTGCCGGAGCCGGATTCGCCGATCACGCCGATGGCCTGGCCACGGTGCAGCGCGAGATCGATGTCGGCGAGGATGGGCACCGCCGGCATACCGTCGGCACCGCGCGGGCCGTAGCCGGCGGCGAGATCGCGCACTTCGAGCAGCGGCGTGGAACCCGCCGCCGCCAGCGCACCGCCTGCGCGCGCGGCCGGATGGGCGGCAGCGAGCAGGCTGCGGGTGTAGTCGTCCTGCGGCGCCTCGATGATCTGGCGGGTGTCGCCGAGTTCGCGCGCGGCGCCGTGGCGCAGCACCAGGATGCGGTCGGCCATCTGCGCCACCACGGCGAGGTCGTGGGTGACGTACACCGCGCTGGTGCCGCGCTCCCGCACCACGCGGCGGAAGGCGCGCAGCACCTCGATCTGGGTGGTGACGTCGAGCGCGGTGGTGGGCTCGTCGAGGATGACCAGCGCCGGGTCGGTAATCAGCGCCATCGCCGCCATCAGCCGCTGCAGCTGGCCGCCGGAAACCTGGTGCGGGTAGCGCGCGCCGATGGTGTCGGGCTTGGGCAAGGCGAGTTCGCGGAACAACGCCACCGCCTTGCGCTCGGCCTCGGCGCGCGGCATCAGGCCGTGGATCAGCGCCGGCTCCACCACCTGGTCCATGATGGTGCGCGAGGGGTTGAAGGAGGCTGCGGCGCTCTGCGCGATGTAGGCCACGCTGCGGCCGCGCAGTCTGCGGCGACCGGCGGCGTCCAGCCCCAGCACCTCGATGTCGCCGACGCGCACGCTGCCACCGACGATCTCGCAGCCCTGGCGCGCATAGCCCATCAGCGCGAGCGCCGTGGTGGTCTTGCCCGAGCCGGATTCGCCGATCAGCGCCAGCACCTCGCCGGGGGCGATGTCGAAATCCAGCCCGTGCACGATGGGCGTGCCGCCGGCGGCGATGCGCAGGCCGCGCACCGCGACCGCGGCACCGGTTGCCGTGCCGGTGGGATGGGCGCGCATGGCAATCTCCTTGTCGCTGCGATCATTCACGGTTGGCGCGCCCCGGCAGGTTGTCGATGACCAGGTTCACCGCGATGGTGAGGCTGGCGATGGCCAAGGCCGGCACGATCACCGCCGGCGCGCCTTCCGGCAGGCCGCCCAGGTTCTCCCGTACCAGCGAGCCCCAGTCCGCCTCCGGCGGCTGCACGCCGAGGCCGAGGAAGGACAGGCCGGCGAGCAGCAGCACCACGTAGACGAAGCGCAGGCCGAGGTCGGCCAGCATGGGGCCGAGCATGTTGGGCAGGATCTCGTGGCGCATGATGTAGAGATCGCCCTCGCCGCGGCTGCGCGCCACCGCCACGTAGTCCATGGCGTTGATGTTCACCGCCAGCGAGCGGGCGATGCGGAACACGCCAGGCACGTAGATCAACGCTGCGGTCAGCGCCAGCAGCGTCACCGAGGAGCCGAAGGCGGCGACCATGATGAGGGCGAAGAGCTTGCTGGGGATGGAGATCAGCGTGTCCATCAGGCGGCTGAGGGTGCCGTCCGCCCAGCCGCCGCGCACCGCAGCCAGCAGGGCCAAGGCGGTGCCGCCCGCGCTGGCCAGCAGGGTAGCGACGATGGCCACGCCCACGGTGTAGCCGGCGCCCAGCACCAGGCGGGCGAGCATGTCGCGGCCGAGGTAATCGGTGCCCAGCGGATGGGCGGCGCTGAGGCGGCCGAACACCACGTCGGCGCCAGGCGCATTGGCCTCGGGCGCCAGCAGCCAGGGGCCGGCGATGGCGGTGGCCAGCCAGAACAGGATCACCGCCAGGCCGAGCAGGCCCGGCAGCGGCAGCCGTGGCAGCCGGCGCCGGGGCGGCTCAGCCGGCAGCGCCGGCGCGTGGGCGGAGGAAGCGGGCATGGGCTGGTCGCTCATCGGTGGCGCAGCTTGGGGTTGGAGACGATGCCGAGCACGTCGGCCACGGTGACCAGCAGCAGGTAGGCGGCGCAGAACAGCATGGCGCAGGTCTGCACCAGCGGCATGTCGCGCTGGGTCACGCCGTCCACCATCAGCTTGGCGACGCCGGGGTAGTTGAAGATGGTTTCGACGATGATGACGCCGCCCAGCAGGTAGGACAGCGACAGCGCCACCGCATTGGCGATGGGCCCGAGCGCGTTCGGCAGCGCGTGGCGCAGCACCATGCGCAGCGGCGAGGCGCCCTTCAGCCGCACCATCTCGATGTAGGGCGCGCGCAGCTGGTCCACCACCGCGGCGCGGGTCATGCGCAGCATCTGGGAGATGATCACGCAGCACAGGCTGAACACCGGCAGCGCGTAGGCGCGCGCCAGTTCGGCGAGGTCGGCGTCCGGCCCGGTGTAGGCCAGCGCCGGCAGCCAGCGCAGCTGCACCGCGAACAGCAGCACCGCCAGCGTGGCGATGAGGAATTCCGGCACCGACACCACCGCCACCGCGCCCATGCTGACGGCGCGGTCGAAGCGGGAGCCGCGCCACATCGCCGCGGCGATGCCCAGCGCCAGCGCCAGCGGCACCGAGATGGCGGCGGTGAGGCCGGCGAGCAGCAGCGAGTTGGGCAGGCGGCTGGCGATGAGCTGGCCGACCGGCGCGCCGCTCACCACCGAGCGGCCGGGGTCGCCGCCGGCCATGCCGGCCAGCCAGTCGCCGTAGCGCACCAGCGCCGGGCGATCCAGGCCCATCTCGTGGCGCAGCGCCGCCAGGGTTTCGGCGGTGGCTTCCAGCCCCAGCTTTTCCTCGGCGGCGTCGCCCGGCAGCAGCGCGGTGATGGCGAACACCACCGCCGACACCAGCAGCAGCGACACCAGCGCGAGGCCGATGCGGGCGGCGATCAGGCGGAGTACGAGTGCGTTCATGGCCTCAGCCCTCCAGCCACACGTTTTCGGCGAAGGAGTAGCCCATCAGCCCGCCCAGCGGGATCTGCGACAGGCCCTTCACCCGGCTGCTGAGGCCGTCGATGGAGGCGATGAACAGCGGGATGCCGCTGCCGCATTCGTCGTGCACCAGCGCCTGCATGTCGGCGTAGAGCGCGCGGCGGCGATTTTCATCCAGCTCGGAACGGGCGGCCACCAGCAATTGGTCGAAGCGCGGGTTCTTCCAGCCGGTGGTGTTCCACGCCGAGCTGGACTGGTAGAACTGGGTGAACACCGCGTCCGCGCTGGCGCGCGGGTTGATGTTGCCGAAGGACAGCGGATGCTTCATCCAGTGGTTGGACCAGTAGCCGTCCACCGGCATGCGCTTCACCTCCAGGTTGAGGCCGGCGCGGGCGGCGGCATGCTGCAGCACCAGCGCGATCTCCACCGAATAGGTGGCGGCGGGCGAGGCCACGATAGGCAGCCGCGCGCCTTCCATGCCGGCCTTGCGCAGGTGGAAGCGGGCGCGCTCCGGGTCGTAGGCGCGCTGCGGCAGGCCAGCGGCGTAGAAGGTGTGGGTCGGGTCTATCGGCTGATCGTTGCCGACCATGGCGTGGCCCTGGGCGATGACCTTCATCATCAGCTCGCGGTCCATCAGGTACTTCAGCGCCAGCACGAAATCCGGGTTGGCGCCGGGGCCGCGGTCCTGCCGCATCACCAGGTCGCTGTACTGGCCGGACTGGGTGGTCATGAACGTGAAACCCGGTGTCGCGGCGATGCGCAGCGCCGAGCGCGGATTCACCGCGCTGACGAGGTCGATGTCGCCGGACAGCAGCGCATTCACCCGCGCCACTTCATCGACGATGCCGACGCATTCGATGGTGTCCACGTATGGCCGGCCGGGCTTCCAGTAATTCGGGTTGCGCACCGCGATGGAGCGCACGCCCGGGCGGAATTCCTGGCAGCGGTAGGGGCCGGTGCCGTTGGCGAGGCGGAAGTCGGTGGTGCCGTCGGCGACGATGTGGAAGTGGAAGGTGCCCATCAGCACCGGCAGGTCGGCGTTGGGCGCCTTCAGGCGGACCTTCACCGCCTGCGGGCCGTCGGCGGCGACGCTGTCGATCTGGGCGGCGATGGCGTTGGCCTTGGAGCCGACCGCCGGGTCCTTGTGGCGCATCAGCGAATACACCACGTCGGCCGGCGTCAGCGGCTTGCCGTCGTGGAAGGCCACGCCGCGGCGCAGGCGGAAGGTCCATTCCTGCGCGTCTTCGCTGGCGAAGGATTCGGCCAGCGCCGGCAGCGGGTTCAGGTGGGCGTCCAGCTCGGTCAGCCCGTTGTAGAACATCTTGCCGCGGATGTAATCGGTCTGGTTCGACTGCCTGGCCGGGTCCAGCGTGTCGGTGATCGCGGCGGCGGCGGAAGCCACCCGCAGGTAGCCGCCCTGCCGCGGCGGCGGCGCCGTCATGGCCGCGAGACTGGCAAAGGCGGGACCGGGAAGACCGAGGCCGGGCAGCGCGCAGCCGCCGGCCAGCAGCCGGCCCAGCGCGGCGCGCCGGCTCAGGCCGGGCGTGGCGGGGGCGATGCCGGGGAGCGACGACGGAAGAATGGAGGAAGACATGGCAGCGGCCTCGGCGTCAGACCAGCTTGTCTTTGAGGCGGTAGTACAAGCCCACCGCCGGCAGGAACCAGGGCGGGCCGAAGTGGCCGGGGATCGCCGGCCAGGGCAGATCGCGCCAGGGGTTGGCGGCGCGGTTGCCGTTCATCACCTCGGCCATGATCCCGCCCATGTGCACCGACATCTGGGTACCGTGGCCGCTGTAGCCGAGCGAGTAGAACAGGCCGTCGCGCTCGCCGGCGCGCGGCAGGCGGTCGCGGCTCATGTCCACCAGGCCGCCCCAGCAGTAGTCGATGCCGACGTCGGCCAGCTGCGGGAAGGTGCGCACCAGCGCGGCCTGCAGGATGTGGCCGCTCTTGAGGTCGGACTGCGGGCTGGAGATCGCGAAGCGTGCCCGCCCGCCGAACACCAGCCGGTTGTCCGGGGTCAGGCGGAAATAGTTGTGGATGTTCTCGGTGGTCGTGTAGGTGCGCCGGCGCGGCAGCAGCGCGGCGGCCCGTTCGGCGCCGAGCGGCGCGGTGACGACGATGAAGCTGCCCACCGGCACGATGCGCCGCCGCCACCAGCCGAAGGTGCCGAAGCCGCCGTGGCGGGTGGCGCCGCTGGCGACCAGCACCTGGGCGGCGTCGAAGCTGCCGGCGCTGGTGTGCACGCGGTGGGCGTGCATGCCTTCGCTGCGGCGGCGCTCCAGCCGCGTCACCGTGGTATTCGTATGGATGCGCGCGCCGTAGCGCAGCGCCGCGTCGGCCAGGCCGACGGCAAAGCGCCCCATGTGCATCTGCGCGCTCTTCTTGATGAGGATGCCGCCGCAGTAGCGTTCGCTGGCGACTTCGTCGCGCACCGCGGCGGCATCGACCAGCTCGACATCGGGATCGACTTCGTTCTTCAGCCGCTCGAAGCCGCGCACCAGCGCATCGAAGTGAGCGGGGCGCGCCGCCAGCTTGAGCTTGCCGTTGCGGGCGAAGTCGCAGGCGATGCCCTCTTCTTCCACCACCCGCGCCACGGTATCGACCGCATCGTCGTAGGCGTGATACCAGGCGCGCGCCTGGTCGCGGCCGACCTTGTCGGCGAGCGCGGCGTAATCCACCGCGAGGCCGTTGTTCACATGGCCGCCGTTGCGCCCCGAGGCTTCGCCGGCGAGCGCGCCTGCCTCCAGCACCACCACCGATGCGCCGCGTTTCGCGAACGCGAGCGCCGCCGACAGGCCGGTGAAGCCGCCGCCGACGATGGCGACGTCGGCCCGCTTGGGCAGGGGGGTATCGGCGCCGGCAAATGCCGGCGCGCTGTCCGTCCAGTAGGACTCGAGTTTCATCGCGGCTCGTTCGGGGTGGCGGTGGAAGGAGAAAGCAGGATCAGAGGCCGACCAGCGCGGGCAGGCCGCCGATGTCCTTGATCTCGGTGTAGTTGTAGGCAGCGCAGGCGGGATCGTGGCCGCGGTTCACGAACACCTTGTTCTTGATGCCGAGATCATCTGCCGACATCAGGTCGTAGCGCAGGCTGGAGGACACGTGGAGGATGTCTTCCGGGCCGCAGCCGAGCTGGTCCAGCATGTATTCGAAGGCCTGCAGGCGCGGCTTGTAGGCCTGCGCCTGTTCGGCGGTATAGACGGCATGGAAGGGGGCGCCGAGCTTTTCGACGTTGGTCATGATCTGTTCGTTGGCAGCGTTCGACAGGATCACCAGCGGGATTTCCTTGGCGATGCGGGCGAGCGGTTCCGGCACGTCCGGGTTGGGGCCCCAGGTCGGCACCAGGTCGTAGTACTTCTGGCCTTCTTCCTCGAGGTACTTCACGCCGTGGCGCTTGCAGGTGCGCTCCAGCGCGCTCTTGAGGATGTCGACGTAGGGCTTCCAGTCGCCCATCACTTCATCGAGGCGGTAGGCGTTGAAGTCGTGCACGAAGCGTTCCAGCTGTTCCGGCGGCAGGCGGTCGGCGTACATGGCGCGCGCGGTGTCGCCCATGCGGAAGCGGATCAGGGTGCCGTAGCAGTCGAAGGTGATGTACTTGGGGCGGAAGGTCATGGTCGAAATTTCCTGTCGTTCGTGCCGCCGGCCGGGGGAGTTACGACCTTGGGCGTAGTGGTTGTGTGAATCGATTAGAGCATGGGGTCCGGCATGAAATATGGCGTTCGGGGCCGTGCGCGAGGTGAAAACCGTTCTTTTGAAGGCGCCGCACGAAATGCTGTGCGGTCCGCCGGAACGCCCTCGCGCGGGGCACCTTATTGGGGCGAGCCGATGTCCATCAGCACACTTTTGAAGCGCAGGTTGGCCTCCACCGCCTGGCGGCCGAGGTCCTTGCCGATGCCCGACTGGTGGTAGCCGCCGGTGGGGATGACGAAGTCGGCGGAGCGGCCATAGCGGTTCACCCACACCGTGCCGGCCTCGATGCGGCGCACCGCGCGCATCGCCCGGCCGACGTCGCTGGTGTGCACCCCGGCGGCCAGCCCGTAGCTGTCGTGCGAGGCGAGCGCGAAGCCTTCTTCCTCTTCGTCGAAGGTCTGGACGGTGAGCACCGGGCCGAAGATTTCCTCGCTCACCGCCGGGTTGGCGGCATCGACGCCGTCGATCAGCGTCGGCAGGTAATAGGCGCCGCCGCAGCCGCCATCGACGATGCCGCCGCCGCACTGCACCCGGCCGCCCGCGGCCTGCGCGCGCTCGACGATGCCGGCTATGCGCGCCGCCTGCTGCGCCGAGATGATGGGCGGCAGGGTGGCGTCCTCGTCCCAGGTGGCGCCGGGGCGGTGTGCGGCGAAGAGGGCGCGGATGCGCTCCACCAGCGCGCCGGCGACACGGCGCTGCACCACCAGCCGCGAGCCGGCAACGCAGACCTGGCCGGCGTTGCCGGTGATGGCGCCGGCGATGGTGGCGGCGAGCTTGTCGAGATCGCGCACGTCGTCGAACACCAGCTGCGGGCTCTTGCCGCCCAGCTCCAGCGTCACCGGCTTGGGGCCGTGCAGCGCGCACGCCGACATGATCGCGGCGCCGGTGCGGGTGGAGCCGGTGAAGGTCATCTTTGACACCAGCGGATGGCGGGTGATGGCCTCGCCGGTGGTACGGCCGTCGCCCTGCACGATATTGAAGATGCCCGCCGGCACGCCAGCCTGGATCGCCAGTTCGGCCAGCCGCAGCGCGCTGAAAGGGGTCAGCTCGGAAGGCTTCAGCAGCACCGCGTTACCGGCGGCGAGCGCCGCGCCGACCTTCCACGAGACCATCACCAGCGGAAAATTCCACGGTGTGATCGCGCCGATGAGGCCATAGGGCTCGGCGATCACCATGCCGAGGTGGTCGTGGCGGGTGGCGGCGACCTCGCCGCCGAGCTTGTCGGCGTATTCGGCGAAGAAGCGCAGGCCTTCGGCGGTAAAGGGCACGTCCCAGGCGATGGCGTCGCGCACCGGGCGGGTGGAGCCGAGCGCTTCGAGCACGCCCAGGCGCGGCGCCTCGGCCTCCACCAGATCGGCCCAGCGCCGCAGCACGCGGGCGCGGTCGCGCGGCGCGCAGCGTGCCCAGTCGCTCTCTTTCCAGGCCTTCCAGGCATTTTCTGCGGCGGCGTCCACCAGCGCCTCGTCGGCCACCGGCAGCTCGGCGTAGGTCTGGCCGTCGGACGGGCGCCGCACCTCGAGCGCAGCGCCGGCGGGGGTTTGCAGGTGGCCGCCAATGAAATGGCCGACGGGCACCTGGATCT
This sequence comes from Azoarcus sp. DD4, assembly GCF_006496635.1. Classification (NCBI taxonomy): domain Bacteria; kingdom Pseudomonadati; phylum Pseudomonadota; class Betaproteobacteria; order Rhodocyclales; family Zoogloeaceae; genus Azoarcus; species Azoarcus sp. DD4. The sequence goes on along the minus strand of NZ_CP022958.1, from coordinate 277,338 downwards.
GATCGGGATCGAAAATCGGCATCGCACACCTCGTCGTTCTTGATGCACCGATGCTAGTGGCGGGGCCGCCGCATATGCTGCGGTAGTCCCGCTGCCGGCCGCAGCTTGCTGCGCTTGTGGCTGCGCCGGCGAACAAAGATGCTTTGTGTGCTGCAGTGCGCCACAACGGCAAGAATGTCCTAGCGCGCGCTCCCGCCATTGACGATGATCGGGGCGGCCCACTGCTGGAGAACCTACCTTGATCGGAGAAATTGCGCTGCGCGAGACCAGCGCGGACGGCGTAACCCTGCGCCCCCTCGAAGCCGCCGACCTCGACGCCGCGCATGCGCTGTCGGTCGCCGTGCGCTGGCCGCACCGACTGGAAGACTGGCGCTTCGTCGCCGCGCTCGGCCAGGGCCTGGTGGCGGTGCGCGATGGCGAGGTGGTCGGCACCGCGCTCGGCTGGCACTGGGACGCCAATCAAGCGATGGTCGGCATGGTGATCGTGGCGCCGCAGGTGCAGGGCCGTCGCATCGGCCAGCGCCTGATGCAGGGCCTGCTCGACAATGCCGGCGAGCGCGCGGTGATGCTGCACGCCACCGCCGAAGGCCGCGGCCTGTATGAACGCCTCGGCTTCGTCCGCCACGGCGAAATCCGCCAGCACCAGGGTCAGGCCCGCCAGGCGCCGCTGCTGATGCCCGGCGCCGGCGAACGCCTGCGCCCGCTCGGCCGCGGCGACAGCGACCGCCTGGTCGAACTCGACGCCCAGGCCAGCGGCATGCCGCGCGGCGCAGCCATTCGCGCCTTGCTCGATACCGCGGAGACGGTGGTCCTGGACCGCGACGGCGAGGCGGTGGGCTTCGCGGTGCTGCGCCGCTTCGGCCGCGGCCACGCCATCGGCCCGGTGGTGGCGCCCAGCCTCGCCAGCGCCAAAGCGCTGATCGCCCACTGGTCCAACCTGTGCGCCGGGAAATTCCTGCGCATCGACATCGAAGCCGGCGGCGGGCTGATCGAATGGCTGGAAGAGATCGGCCTGCGGCGCGTGGGCATGGTCGCGATCATGAGCCGCGGGGAAATACCGCGGCGGGGTCCGGAGACGGGCCTGTATGCGATCTTGAGTCAGGCGTTGGGGTGATTGGTCGAGCGGCATAAAGTCCGACTTGCCATTCTTCCACGCACGGCGCAACCAGCCCGCGCAATCTTGCCCCTCCCCCTTCAAGGGGGAGGTTGGGAGGGGGATGGGGTTAATCACCACGCCGGTCTAACCCCATCCCCACCCTAGCCCAGGAGTCTCCGCCTCGCTCCGCCGCTCCGGCGGCGCAGAGCGGTGCTCTGCGAAACCCCGCCTACGCCCCCTTGAAGGGGAGGGAATAAACCTACGGCACCGGTCACGCCAAAGCTTTAATCGGTTGCTGTCGGTTCGGCAAACCCTTCTCACCCCTTTTTCTCCTGCTCCTCCCCGCAGCACAAACCACCGCCCCACCCGCGCCCGCCTCATTGCGCACACCCCGCGCCCGCCAAGGCCCCAGCCCCACCGCCGCACGATATGCCGCCGGCCCCCGCACAACGGCACAGCACTTCGCCGCACCGGGCCAAAGCCGCAGCACCCGCTGCGGGGCCAACCCTAAACTGGACCCATCGAATCCAGAACAACGCCCCGCCCCGATCATGACCACCGACGCCCTGCTCGACCTCGACCGCAAACACCTCATCCACCCTGTCGCCGCCTGGCGCGGCCATGAACAGCGCGGCGCCACCGTGCTCGCCAGCGGCCACGACGGCGTGTGGCTGCGCGACATCCACGGCAAGGAGGTGCTCGACGCCTTCGCCGGGCTGTGGTGCGTGAACATCGGCTACGGCCACGAGAGCGTGGTGCAGGCGGCGGCCGAGCAGATGCGCAAGCTGCCCTACGCCACCGGCTACTTCGGCTTCGGCAGCGAGCCGGCGATCCGGCTGGCGGCCAAGCTCGCCGAGATCGCGCCGAAATCGCTGCGCCACACCTACCTGACCCTGGGCGGCTCGGAAGCGGTCGATGCGGCGATCCGCCTGATCACCCACTACTACAACGCCACCGGCCGGCCGCAGAAGAAGCACTTCATCGCCATCGAGCGCGGCTACCACGGCTCGTCCTCGGTCGGCTCCGGGCTGACCGCACTGCCCGCCTTCCACCGCGGTTTCGACGTGCCGCTGCCCAACCAGCATTACATCGCCTCGCCCTACCCCTACCGCAGCCCGGTCGGCAACGATGCGCAGGCGGTGATCGCGGCCTCGGTGGCGGCGCTGCGCGCCAAGGTGGCCGAACTCGGCGCCGACAACGTGGCCGCCTTCTTCTGCGAGCCGGTGCAGGGCTCCGGCGGCGTGATCGTGCCGCCCAAAGGCTGGCTGAAGGCGATGCGCGAGGCCAGCCGCGAGCTCGGCATCCTGTTCGTGGTCGACGAGGTCATCACCGGCTTCGGCCGCACCGGACCGATGTTCGCCTGCCTCGCCGAGGACGTCGAACCCGACCTGATGACCATGGCCAAGGGCCTGACCTCGGGCTATGTGCCGATGGGCGCGCTGATGATCTCGGACGCGGTCTACAACGGCATCGCCGACGGCGCCGCGCCCAACGTGCTGGTGGGCCACGGCGCCACCTACTCCGGCCATCCCGTCTCCGCCGCGGTGGCGCTGGAGGTGATCCGGCTGTACGAAGAGGGCGGCATCCTCGCCCACGCCCAGGCGATGGAGCCGGTGTTCGCCACCGGGCTCGCCGACATGCTGAACCACCCGCTGGTCGGCGACGTCCGCCATCGCGGCCTGCTCGGCGCGGTCGAGCTGGTGGCCGACAAGGCCAGCAAGCGCGCCTTCGACCCGGCGCTGGGCCTGTCCGACCGCCTGTTCCGCAGCGGCTACCAGAACGGCCTGATCTTCCGGTCCTTCGGCGATCACATCCTCGGCTTCGCACCGGCGCTGTGCTTCACCGAGGACAACTTCGCCCAGCTCTTCGCCCGCCTCAAGCGCACCCTGGACGAAGTGCTGGACGCCCCCGACGTGCGCCGCGCGATGGCCTGAGCGCCCGCGGCATGCATCTTGCTGGACACTGCCCGACTCCATCACCTTCGCTTCCGGCGAAAAGTAGTTCGCAATGACCATCACGACCGCCATGCCCAAACTCGACCGGCTCGACCTGCGCATCCTGTGCCAGCTCCAGCGTAACGGCCGTATCACCAACGTGGACCTCGCCGACGCCGTCGGCCTCTCGCCCAGCCCCTGCCTGATCCGGGTCAAGCGCCTGGAGCAGGCCGGCTACATCGCCGGCTACGGCGCGCAGGTGAAGCTCGACAAGCTCGGCGAGATGCTCACCGTGTTCACCGAGGTGACGCTCGCCGACCACCGCCGCGAGGACTTCATGCGCTTCGAGTCGGCCATCCGCAACATCGACGAGATCCTCGAATGCCATCTGGTCAGCGGCGGCTACGACTACCTGCTGAAGTTCATGACCCAGGGCGTGAACCACTACCAGAGCATCATCGAAGGCCTGCTCGAACGCAGTATCGGCATCGAGAAGTACTTCAGCTACATCGTCATCAAATCGCCCTTCATCAAGAACTACTACCCGATAGAACGGGTATACGACCCCAACAAGTAAACCCCCACTACCCCATGCCCTCCGCTTCCGCCGCGCCGCAAGCGCGCTTCGTCCGTCTCGGCGAAACCGGCCGCCGCCCCGTCAGCCTGCGGGTGGACGGCCGCCCCGCCACCGCCCTCGAGGGCGACACCCTGCTGGTGGCGGTGCTCGCCAACGGCGGCCGCCTGCGCCAGTCCGAATTCGGCGACGGCGCCCGCGCCGGCTTTTGCCTGATGGGCGCCTGCCAGGACTGCTGGGTGCGCGGCGCCAACGGCGAGCGCTGGCGCGCCTGCTCGACGCCGGTGGAAGACGGCATGGACATCCTCACCCAGCCGCAGGAGGCGACATGGCCGCGCCGCGGGTGATCGTGGTCGGCGCCGGCCCCGCCGGGGTGCGCGCCGCCGCAGCGCTGGTGGAAGCCGGGTTGCGCCCGCTGGTGGTGGACGAAGGCCGGCGCGACGGCGGCCAGATCTACCGCCGCCAGCCGCCCAACTTCAGCCGCCCCTACGCCGCGCTCTACGGCAGCGAGGCGACCAAGGCGGAAGCCCTGCACCGCGCCTTCGACGCCCTCCGCCCGCATATCGACTACCGCGCCGAGACGCTCGCCTGGAACATCGCCGACGGCCAACTCCACACCGTCTGCGGCAAGCGCGCCGAAGCGCTGCCGTTTGACGCGCTGGTCGTCTGCAGCGGCGCCACCGACCGCCTGCTGCCGCTGCCGGGCTGGAACCGCGCCGGCTGCTACAGCCTGGGCGCGGCGCAGATCGCACTCAAGGCGCAGGCCTGCGCCATCGGCAGCCGCATCGTGTTCTGCGGCACCGGCCCGCTGCTCTACCTGGTCGCCAGCCAGTACCTCAAGGCCGGTGCTCGCATCGCGGCAGTGATCGACACCTCGCCGCGGCCCGCGCTGGCGGCGCTCGGCGGCCTGCTTGCGCGCCCCGCGCTGCTGCTGCGCGGCCTCGGCCTGATCGCCACGTTGCGCCGCGCCGGCGTGCCGCTGCTGCGTGGTGCCACCCCGCTCGCCATCGACGGCGACGACGAAACCGGCGTCAGCGGCATCACGGTGCGCGAAGCCAGCGGCCGCGAACGCCGCTTCGATTGCGACGCGGTCGCGCTCGGCTACCACCTGCGCGCCGAAACCCAGCTCGCCGACCTCGCGCGCTGCGAATTCCGCTTCGACGATGCCAGCCGCCAGTGGCTGCCGGCGATCGACGAGGACGGCCGCGCCAGCAGCGCCGGCATCTACCTTGCCGGCGACGGCGTGCGCCTGGCCGGTGCCGACGCCGCCGAAGCCGCTGGCCGGCTGGCGGCGCTCGCCGTGCTGCACGACCTCGGCGTGCAGGCCGGCAGCACCCGCTACGAGGCCGAACGCGACGGACTGCGCGCCACGCTGGCCACCATGGAACGCTTCCGCCGTGGCCTCGCCGCCGCCTTTCCGTGGCCGCACACGCAAGCCGCCGCGCTGCCCGACGACGCCGTGGTGTGCCGCTGCGAGACCATCGCCGCCGGCGAACTGCGCCGCAGCGCCACCGAGCTCGGCGGCTGCGAGCTCAACCGTGCCAAGGCCTTCAGCCGCGTCGGCATGGGCCGCTGCCAGGGCCGCTACTGCGGCCACGCCGCCGCCGAGATCGTCGCCGCCGCAACCGGCGTGCCGGTGCAGCAGGTCGGCCGCCTGCGCGGCCAGGCGCCGGTGAAACCGCTGCCGCTGGATGTGGAGGTGGTGCAATGAAGGCGTCGATGACTGCCACGCCGGAAATCCTGCGCGCCGACGTCATCGTCGTCGGCGGCGGCCTGGTCGGCGCTTCGGCCGCCTTCTTCCTGCGCCGCCGCGGCCTGTCGGTGATCCTGCTGGAACGCGGACTGGTCGGCCAGCAGGCCAGCGGCACCAACTTCGGCAACGTGCGCCGCCAGGGCCGCGCGCTGGCGCAACTGCCGCTGGCCGCCCGCGCCCGCGAGATCTGGGGCCGGCTGCCGGAGTTGCTCGGCGAAGACGCCGAGTTCCTCGACAGCGGCCATCTGCGGGTGTGCTACAGCGAGGAACAGGCCGAGGACTTCGCCCGCTACGCCGTCGATGCCCGGCCCTACGGCCTGAACCTGGAAGTGATGGGCGCCGCCGAGCTGCGCCGCCGCTACGGCCTGTTCGGGCCGGCGGTGCTGGCCGGATCGCTGTCGGCGGTGGATGGCCACGCCAACCCGCGTCTCGCCGGCCCCGCCTTCGGCCGCGGCGCCCGCCGCGCCGGCGCCACCGTGCTGGAGCACACCGAGGTGCTGCGGGTGGAGCGCGAGGGCGGCGACTTCCTGGTGCATACCCAGGCGCATCCGGCCGGCGGCGAAGGCCCGCGCTGCCGTGCACCGCAGCTGCTGGTCGCCACCGGCGCCTGGGGCAACCGCATCGCCAGCGCCTTCGGCGAACCGGTGCCCATCGTCGCCCACGGCCCGCAGATGGGCGTCACCGAACCGCTGCCCTACGCCATCGGCCCGGCCATCGGCGTCACCACGAAGAACGTCGCCGAGGGCATGTACTTCCGCCAGGTGAAGCGCGGCAACATCGTCTTCGGCGGCGGCCCCAAAGGCCCCGCCTACGCCGACCGCCTGCGCGCCTACGTCGAGCCGGCCAACACCCTCAACCAGCTGCAGCAGCTGCGCCGCCTCGCCCCCGCGCTCGGCGGCCTGCAGCTGATCCGCACCTGGAGCGGCATCGAGGGCTACCTGCAGGACAGCAAGCCGGTGCTCGGCCCGAGCGCGAAGGTGGACGGCCTCTACTACGCTTTCGGTTTCTGCGGCGAAGGCTTCGCGATCGGGCCGGGCATCGGCGATTCGATGGCCGAGCTGATCGCCACCGGGCAGACGTCGACGCCGTATCCGGACAGCCACATCGGGCGGTTTGCCGCGGTGGAAGCGGCAGCCTGAAAGCCCTCGGCTATTGGTACTGAGTCGGCGGCCTGTGCCAGAAAGACCCGGCAACTCGACTAACCGGACTGGGTTCAAGAACGCTGTCGATTCCGGAACGTCATCCCTCCCCCTTGAAGGGGAGGGAGCACCGGACACCTCGGTCGGCATGCGGTGACCATGAAGCACCCGACGACCAGTCCGGCCTCGGCCGCGCCGATTTCCAGGTGGATGCGCGGATGCTGCGGCGCGGCCTGCTCGACAACGGCTATCTGGAGCTGCCTATCCTGAGCGAGCACGCGGTTTCGGTCGATTCGCTGCCGCCGATCCACAAGGCCCCCTTCGACCGCATCCTCGTAGCACAGGCCACCATCGAGGGCATCCTGCTGCTGACCCGGGATGCGCTGGTCGCACAGTACCCGGGGCCGATCCAGCTGGTGTAGCCGCCTAGGGCAGCGCAAACACCACATACACCTTGCGCAGCGTCTCGGTGATGTCCCACACACCGACGGTGTGCGAGGGGAAGAACAACGTGTCGCCGGCGGCGATCTGCAGCGGTTCGCCGCCTTCCGGGGTGAAGGTGCAGGCGCCCGCCAGGATGTGCATCACCTCGGCGTTGTCGATCTGGCGGCGGAAGCGGCCGGGGGTGCATTCCCAGATGCCGCAGTCGTTGCTGCCGGCACCGGCCAGCGCGACATCCACCCCGCACATCTGCGCCACCGCTTCGCCCAGCGGGCGGCCCACCGGCCCCTGCGCCTCCAGCCCCTGCAAGTCCTTGCTCTGCTTGATGATCCTGATGCCCACAGCGTTCGCTCCTGATTGAAAACCGGGCGGACGATAGCAATGCGGCGGGCACCAGGATTGCACGTTCCTGCCGCGGCGCGCACGGCCGCGGTGCATGCGCAAGGTCGTGCTGCACGGCACCGCAAATCGACATTTGCTGTCGCGCGGGATGGGCATTGCAGCGCCATCGTCGGGGGCACAGCCCCTAAGCTTTTTCCCATGGAAACCAAGCCCTTGCCCACCTGTCGCGGCGCCCGGCGGCCGCCCCGCGGCATCGACGACGCGCTCGCCTACATCCACCGCCACTTCGACGAGCAGCTCTCGCTCGAAGACCTGGCGGAGATCGCCGGCCTGAGCGTATGCCGCTTCGCCACCGTGTTCCGCCAGCGCATGGGGATCCCGCCGCACCGCTACATCTGCATCCTGCGCGTGCGCCACGCCCAGGCCCTGCTGCGCAGCGGCATGCCGGCGGCCAATGTGGCCAGCGAGGCAGGTTTCTACGACCAGAGCCATCTGTCGCGGCATTTCAAGAACGTCTGCGGCATGACGCCCAAGCAATACCTGCGTGAAGCGGGGCCGCTGCCGGACGGCGCCTACATCGGCCCCCTCGCCGCTTCCCTCGCCTCCAGCGCGGCGCTTGCCGCCCATGCCGCATGAGCAGGCTGATGACCACACTTGCCGACACCGAACTCGCGCCGCTGTTGCCGGCGCTGATCCGCCTGCGCCACGACCTGCACGCCCACCCGGAGCTGGGCTTCGCCGAGCACCGCACCGCGGCGGTGGTGGCCGCCGAACTGCGCACCCTCGGCCTGGAGGTGCACGAAGGCATCGGCCAGACCGGCGTGGTCGGCGTGCTGCGCAAGGGTCGAGGCAGCGCCAATGTCGGCCTGCGCGCCGACATGGACGCGCTGCCGATGGACGAATGCAGCGGCGTCGCCCACGCCAGCACCCACGCCGGCGCGCACCACGGCTGCGGCCACGACGGCCACACCAGCATGCTGCTCGGCGCAGCGCGCGTGCTGGCCGGGCGAGATTTCGACGGAACCGTCAATTTCATCTTCCAGCCGGCCGAGGAAGGCCTGGGCGGCGCCCGTGCAATGGTGGAGGACGGTCTCTTCGAGCGCTTTCCCTGCGATGCGGTGTATGCCCTGCACAACTGGCCGGCGCTGCCGCTGGGCACGGCGCAGACACGGCCGGGACCGATCATGGCGGCAGCCGACCGTTTCGACATCGTCATCCGCGGCCGCGGCGGCCATGCGGCGCAGCCGCACACCACGCCAGACGCCATCCTGGCCGCCGGCCATCTGGTGAGCCAGCTGCACGCCATCGTTTCGCGCCGCATCGACCCGGTGGAATCGGCAGTGCTGTCGATCACCCGCATCGAGGGCGGCCACACCCACAACGTGCTGCCGGCCGAGGTGAAACTGACCGGCACGGTGCGCAGCTTCGACCCGGCTTCGCAGGACATCATCGAAGCGGCGCTGCGCCAGGTCGCCGAGGGCGTGGCGCTGGCGAGCGGCACCACCATAGCCATCGACTACCTGCGCTACTACCCGGCAACCATCAATCACGCCGCCGAGGCGCATGTGGCGCTGGAAGCCGCAGCCGCCTCGGGCCTGCAGGCAGAAACCGCGCCGGCCCCCGCCTTCACCTCGGAGGACTTCGCCTTCATGCTGCAGGCCCGCCCCGGCGCCTACCTGTGGCTGGGCCAGGGCCGCGGCGGCGACGACAGGCCGCTGCACCACCCGGCCTACGACTTCAACGACGACGCGCTCGCTCACGGCGTGCGCTGGCTGGTGACGGTGGCCGAGCAGCAGTTGCGCCGCCGCTGAACGCCCGTCGCGGCTGCGTCGGCGCGTGCTGCGGGTTTATGGGCCTTATTCACGATCCGGCGTGGCCCACCGGCATGACGCGGCTAAGATGACGGCATCCGCTGCCCGCAACGGCAGGCCCGCGCCTCGCCGCGCGGGCCGCCTTCGTCCTCGTCCCCCGGAGATCGCGCCATGACCACACGCCGCACCGTCCTCAAATGGACCGCCGCCCTCGCTGCCGCCGCGGCCCTGCCCGCCGCCGCCATCGCCGCCGAGCCGATCAAGATCGGCTTCGTCTATGTGGGCCCGGTCGGCGAGGCCGGCTGGACCTTCGCCCACGACCTCGGTCGCCGAGCGGTGGAAGCCGCCTTTCCCGGCCAGGTGAAGACCACCTTCATCGAGAGCGTGCCCGAGGGCGCCGATGCCGAGCGGGTGGTGCGCAACCTGGCACAGGACGGCCACCGCATCATCTTCACCACCTCGTTCGGCTACATGGACGCCACGCTGAAGGTGGCGCGCCAGTTCCCCAAGGTGGTGTTCCAGCATGCCACCGGCTTCAAGACCGCGGCCAACCTCGGCACCTATGACGTGCGCACCTACGAGGGCGCCTACCTCGCCGGCGTGCTGGCCGGCAAGATGAGCAAGAGCGGCAACCTCGGCGTGGTCGGCTCGCACCCCATCCCCGAGGTGATCCGCAACATCAACGCCTACACCATAGGCGCGCGCAGCGTGAATCCGAACGCCACCACCCGGGTGATCTGGGTGAATTCCTGGTTCGACCCGGGCAAGGAACGCCAGGCTGCGCTGACGCTGATCGCCCAGGGCGCCGACGTGCTGATGCAGAACACCGACTCCCCGGCGGTGCTGCAGGCGGCGCAGGAAAAAGGCGTCCACGCCTTCGGCTGGGATTCCGACATGACCGCCTTCGGCCCCAAGGCCCAGCTCGCCGCGAGCGAGATCAACTGGGGCGTCTGGTACACCAAGGTCGTGGGCGAAGTGCTGGCGGGCAGGTTCGAGCCCAAGCAGCAGGTCTGGTACGGCCTCAAGGAGGGCGCGATCGACCTCGGCCACCTCGCCGCGACCCTGCCGGACGACGCGAAGAAGCTGGTGGCCGAACGCCGCCAGGGCATCCTCGACGGCAAGCGTCCGGTGTTCATGGGTCCGCTGCGCAACCAGGCCGGCAAGGAAGTGGTCGCCGCCGGCCAGGATCTCGCCGACAAGGACAAGCTGGCGATGAACTACTACGTCGAAGGCGTGCAGGGCACGGTGCCCGGCGGCAAGTAAACCCCGGGCACGAAACGCCGCGTCAGCTTTCCGGCATCACCCAGCGCAGGCCGCCGTCGGTCAGGCGCTCGAACAGACGCCAGCCGCCGCCGTCGCCCTTGCCGCAAAGGCCGTAGCGAAAGGGCATGGCCTCGCGGCCGGGGGTCTCGAAACGCAGGTCGCGGAAGCTGACGCAGCTGCCCGCCTGGGGCGAACTGTCGACATGGTCCAGCACCGGGAACATCGCGAACCAGCGGAAGAAGGCGAAGTCCCCGGCGTTCCACACCGCGCGCGCCAGTTCGCCGTCGCCGCCGTTGCCGAACATCGGCTTGATCTGCCACTGCGCCATCGCCACCGGCCGGTAGGGTGCCGAGAAGCGGCGGATGAAGTTGTCGCCCTCGCGCGCTTCCAGCGGCTCGCTGCGGCGGGTGTTGATGTGGGCGTAGTGATAGCGCTCGCCGTCGAACACGATGGCCGTCCAGTTGAAGGGCGATGCCGGCCGCGGCGCCGCATCGACGGCCACCACCGGGATGCCCTTGGCCGCGGCATGGGCGTGCGCCGCGGCAATGGCCTCGCCGCGCCCCATCCAGCCCACCCCCACCCAGCCGGCCAGCGCCACCAGCGCCAGCGCAGCCGGCACGCGGCTATGGCGGAAGAAGGCGCTCGCCGCCAGGCCGGCGACGATGATGCCGGTGAACACCAGGTCGATGATGAAGGTGGTGCCGATGCCGAAGCGCCTGTCCGAGAACGGCGCCAGGATCATGGTGCCGAACTGGGTGATGAGATCGCCGGCGATGTGTATCGCCAAGCCGCTGCAGGCGATCGCGTAGAAGGCGCGCCAGGGTGGTCCCTCGCTACCGCCGCTGCGCCGCGCCAGCCGGGCGAACAGCCAGGCCAGCAGCCAGCCCCATAGCGGCAGCAAGAGCAGCGAATGGGTGACGCCGCGGTGGCCGCGCAGGTAGGTAAGCTCGGACACGTAGCCGAGCACGAAATCGATGTCCGGGAAGGCGGCCGCGGCAGCGCCGGCGGCCACTGCCTGCCAGGTACGGATCGGGGTCTTGAAGCTGGCGGCTTGCAGCCGCGGGGCGAGCAGGCGGCCGACGAGGGCGCCGGAAAGGGCGTGGGTCAGGGTATCCATGCGGCCTTGGAGGGAGGGCCGCGCACATCGTTCCGTGCCGGACGACGCGGATGTTGGCTGGCCGGCGCAGACGCGCCGCCCAGCCATGCTGCATCAGGCGATTTTCAGCACCGCCCGCTGACGGCGCACGCCGAAGTAGCGCGCGGAAAGTTCGAGAAAACGGCTCAGGGTTTCATTGCTCATGGTGTTGGCTCCTCTCTTATCGTTGTGGAAACGCTGTTGTGACCCTCTCGCAGCGCGCGGCGTTCGCAGCAGGAATGCAACAAACCGTTGCCCGGAGACAACACGGCGGTACACGACCACCGGCGTTGCGGGAGGGCGTCCACCCTACAGGCCCGATATTGCAGAACGATGAGCGTCGCGCCCGGCGCCGTCAGCCGGACCGATGCCGCCTTCACGCAGGGAAATAGCGCTCGATGGCACGCAGCGACGCGCCGTAGCTGTGACGCATGTGTTCTTCGTCGTAGCGATGCTCCCGCCCTACCGGACAGGCATCGCGCGCCACGCAGGCGTGGGCGCAGCGCGAATCCGGCAGGCGGCGGTAATCGACACAGGCCTCCAGCGCGAACCTGCCCCCTGCCATCGCCTGCGCCGGGCAGGCGGCGATGCAGGGCCGGGCGGCGCAGGACAGGCAGGGCGACTCCACCTGCAGCGGCGCAGTCGGCGGCAGCGCGGTATCGGCCAGCAGCGCCGCCCGGTAGGCAAACCAGCTCCCCCATCCCGGCAGGATGCCGACCCGGAACGGCGTGGCGTGATGCCAGCCGGCCAGCTGCCCGAGCGCCTGCAGGCCGACGGGTTTGTCGCCGGGATAAAGCAGGGTGTAGCGGTGGCCGGGCAATTGTTCGGCGAACCACTGCGCGACGGCGCCCACGCTGAAATCGTCGATGGGGTCGTCGGAAGCGAGCCGGGCGGCTTTCACCGAGGACCACAACGCACGTCCGGCGTTGCCGATGAGGATGAGCTGGCGGACCTCGTGGGCGGGAGCGAAATCACGCTGCAGCTCGGTGGCGAGCGGTACCGGAAGCCATGCTGCGTCGAAAACGGCGTGCAGGTTGAGGCCGGCACGCCGAAGCGGCGAAAAGTCGGCGGGGCAGGATCGAGCGGGCATGGTCATCGGGGCTCTACGTCGGTCGTGCAGGCGATCGGCACAATCGGGTCGGTGGATAGGGGCGGCTGTCCGCATCGTAGGCGGAACTGCCATTGTCCGCCGGTTGGCTCCGGCCGAGCTGAAGGTAGAGCGATCCCGCCGCGCGATTCCGCAACGGTGAGCCCAGCCACCCTCACGCCCTCACCCGCACCCGGCTGCCCCTCGCCCCCTGCACCACCTCGATCGCCACGTCGATCTGCTGCTTCATCTCCTCCACGTGCGAGATCACGCCCACCATCCGTCCCTGCCGTTGCAGGTCGATCAGGGTACGCATCGCCATGTCGAGCGATTCCGGGTCCAGGCTGCCGAAGCCCTCGTCGATGAAGAGGGTGTCGAGCTGAACCCCGCCGGCGTAGGCCTGCACCACGTCCGACAGCCCGAGCGCGAGCGACAGCGAGGCCATGAAGCCTTCGCCGCCGGACAGCGTGCTGACCGGGCGGGCACGGCCGGTGTAGTCGTCCAGCACTTCCAGATCCAGGCCCGCGGCGCGGCGGGCGTCGGCCACGTCTTCGCGCCGCTGCAACAGGTAGCGGCCGCGGCTCATGGCCTTGAGGCGCAGCGAGGCAGCGCGCAGCACGTCGTCGAGCAGGGCGGCCAGCACGTAGCGCTGGAAGGTGAGATTGCGGCCGTTGTCGCCGTTGGCGATGGCGGCGAGCTCTCCGGTGATGCGGTAGCGCGCCTCGATGTCGGCATTGCGGACGGCGAGTTCGTCGAGCAAGGCCAGGGTATGGCGAGTCTTCTCCAGCGCGCCGCGCAGGTCGGCGCTGCGGGCCAGCACCGTGTCGATGGCGGTTCGGGCAGCCTGGGCGGCGGCTTCGAGCTCGGCGAGCTGCGGCAGTGTCCGACCGGCGACAGCCTCGGTGGCGCGGGCGAGGCGTTCGCGGGCGGCGGCGGCATCCTGGTCGTGCTGGCGCACGGTCGCGGCAAGGCGCTCGATCTCGTCGGTGGCGCGGCGGGCGCTGCGGTAGGCGGCTTCGTCATCGAAGCCGGCGGCGGCAAGCGCCTGGACGAACACGGCCTGCGCCTGTTCCAGCGCCGCAGCCTGCTCGGTTTCGGCCTGCGCCAGCGTATCGCGCTGGGCCTGGGCCGCGGCGAGGGCGGCTTCGGCACCGGCGTGGTGGGTTTGCGCCTGCTGCCAGGCGGCGAGCAGCGCCTCCAGCGCGCTGCGGGCGGCGGCCAGCGCGGCGGCCAGGGCACCGGCAGGACGCAGGGTGGCCGGCACCGCTTCGCGCCGCGCTTCGACCACGCGTTCGGCGCCGTGCAGCACGCTGCGGGCAGCCTGCGCGGCGCTACTGGCCTGCTCCTGCGCGGCGACGGCCTGGCGCTGGTCCTGTTCCAGTGCCTGGAACTGGTTGCGGACGGCGGCGAGTTCGTCGCCCGCCTTGCGCGCGCCTGCCAGGCGCTGGCGCAGATCGGAGGCGGTTTCGACCAGCATGTCGGCCTGCACGCTATCGGCGCCCGCCGCGCGCAGGGCGTTGGCAAGGGCGCCGACTTCGGCCTCCGCCGCGACGCGGGCCTGGGCGCTGCGGTCGAGCGCGGCACGGCGGGCCTCGAAGGCCTGCTCGGCTTCACGCACAGCAGCGGCGGCTTCGCGCAGCGCGCTCTCGGACGGCAGTTCGCCGGCATGGGTGGCCGGCAGGGGATGCTCGGCGCTGCCACAGACCGGGCACGGCGCACCGTCGTGCAGGTGGCGGGCGAGGATGGCGGCCTGCGCTTCGCGCCACAGCGCGTCGAGCGCCTGCTGGGCACTGCGGGCGGCTTCGAGCGCGGTGCGCGCCTCGTCCATCGTCTGCCGCGACCCGGCTTCGACAGCGACCGTCTCCGCCAGCGCCTTGCGGCGCACAGCCAGACGCTTGGCGTCGGCTTCGCGCTGCTCGGCCTGGGCGACCCGCAGCGCCAGCGCTTCGGCCTCGGCCGCGCGCGGGGCGAGTTGTTCGACGCGGGTGGCGAGCGCCGTGCGGCCTTGCTCGGCTCGGGCGGCGGCTTGCTGGGCATGCGCCAATGCCTGCTCGGCGGTGGCGGCCTGTCGCCGGCCGGCGGCGAGTTCGCGTTCGGCGGCGGCGAGCTGCTCAACCTGGACGGCGAGCGATTCGAGTTGCAGGACTTCGCGCTGGGCGGCGTCGCGCTGCGGCGCGCGGGCCGTCTCGGCGTCCAGCATGGCCTTGGCCTGCTGCAGGGCGGCGGCGGCCGTGGCGGCGCGCAGCCCTGCTTCCTCGGCGCGCTGGCGGGCGAGGGCGAGCTGACGGCCCGTGGCGGCCTGGGCTTCATCGGCCGGCACCACCTGCAGCGCGCGGCGGGCACCGGCCTCGCGCTGGCGCAAAGCGGCGATCTCGCCGGTGTGCCCTTCGATCGCAGTCAGTGCCAGCTGCGCCGCCTGCTGTTCGGCAAACTGGGCGGCGAGCGCGCGGCCCTGCTGCAACGCGAGCTGGGCCGCGGCGTCGGCGCTGCGCGCGGCGGCTTCGTCGGTGGCCAGGCGCGCGAGCTCGACCCCTAGCGCATCGGCCTGTCCGCGCAGGGCATCGACCGATTCGGCCTGGGCCTGCTGCAACAGGGTGTCGCGGCGCAGCCGCGTGTCTTCCGCCGCCTTCTGCAGCGCGGCGGCCTCCTGCTTGAGCGCGTCCTGCACCCGCTTGTAGGCGGCGGTGCCGAACAGGGTCTCGAGGATCTTCTCGCGCTCGCCCGAGCTGGCGGTGAGCAGCTTGCGGAACTGGCCCTGCGGCAGCAGCACCACCTGGCGAAACTGCTCGGCCTGGCATCCGAGCAGCGTGGTCAGCTCGCTGGTGACCTCGGTGGTCTTCTGCGCCAGCGGCCACCAGGTGGCACCGTCGTCATCCAGGCGATGGAGTTCGGCGCGGGCGAGCACCTTGACCATGCCGTCGCCGGATTTCGTCGCCCGCTGCGCGGCACGTTCCTGTTCGGGTACGCGCTTGACGCGATAGCGGCGGCCACCGAGCGCGAATTCGAATTCCACCTCGGTGAGCAGAGCCGCGTCTGCGTGGTGGCTGCGCATCTCGCGCGCGCTGCGTTCGCCGCCGGAGGTATCGCCGTAGAGCGCGTAGGTGATGCCGTCGAGGATGGAGGTCTTGCCGGCGCCGGTGGGGCCGGAGATAAGGAAGAGCGCACCTTCGGGCAGCAGGGTGAAATCGATCTCCTCGCGCCCGGCGAAGGGGCCGAAGGCCTGCAGGCTGAGTTTGAGCGGCTTCATGCGTGGCGCGCCTCCTGCTCGATGGCGCCGACGATGCGATGCACGGTGGCGAGCGCCTCGTCCTCCAGCGGACGACCGGCGATTTCGGCGTAGAAGCTGGCGAACAGGTCCTCGACGCGGATGCGGCGGTGGTCGGCCGCTGCACGCCCGGGGCCGTCGCCAGCATGCAGCGGGCGTTCGATGGCCAGCGCATTGGGATAGGCCGTGCGCAGCTTGCCCATGGCGTCGAGCAACGCGCCACTGTCGGTGAGGCGGGCGAGCAGGTAGTCGTCGCGGCCGGGATCGGTGGCCGCACCGGCCACGATGTCGGCCAGCGCGCCTTCGACGATGCGCAGATCGCGGCGCGGTGCGAGCGCGATGCGCTCCACCGTGCAGTTGCCGGCGGCGTCCATCTCCACCAGGTTAACCGACTTGGCGTGGCCGGCCTCGGCGAAGCTGTACTTCAGCAGCGAACCGGAATAGTGGATGTGCTCGCCGCCGGCCGATTGCGGGCGGTGCAGATGGCCGAGCGCTACGTAGTCGAAGCCGGCGAAGAGTTCGGCGCCGACCGCACCGCTGCCGCCGACCGACAGCGGCCGCTCGGATTCCGATTCGCTGCCGCCGAGCACGAAGGCGTGCGCCACCACCACCGAACGGCGACCGGCCGGGTGCGCGGCACGGATCGCCTGCAGCTGGGCGCCGAGCGCGGCGTGGTGATCGGCCAGGCCTTCCTCGCCGAGCGCGTTGCGCACCAGCGCCGGCTCGGCATAGGGCAGCGGATAGATGGCCACCTCGCCGTGTGCATCGCTCAGCGTCAGCGGCGTCACGCGGGTTTCCACCGGCCCGCGCACGGTAAGGCCGGCACGGGTGAGCAGGCTGGCGCCGAAGGCGAGGCGGTCGGGGCCGTCGTGGTTGCCGGCGATCAGCACCACCGGAATGCCGAGGCCGACGACCAGTTCGGTGAGCACCTCGTCGAGCAGGCAAACGGCGTCGGCCGGCGGCACCGAACGGTCATAGACGTCGCCGGCGATCAGGATGGCGTCCGGCCGGATATCGGCGGCCAGGCGCAGGAAGTCACGCAGCACATGGGCCTGGTCGTCGAGCAATGAAACGCCGTGATAGACGCGGCCGAGATGCCAGTCGGCGGTGTGGAGAAAACGCATGCGGGGAATCCTCGAACGCTTCGTTCTGCGAGCGGCGCAGTGTCGCACAGCGCGGCAATCCGCCGCCCTGCCACTACAATTCCGCCATGGAAAGTTTTGCCCTGCTCGACGACAGCCTGGCCGCGCCGGGCGCAGCGGCCAGCCGCCTCTACACCGGCTATCGCAACGAAATCCGCTGCACCGATCCCGTCCGGCTGACAGCCGACTGGGCCGCGGTGGAAGCCGAACTCGCCGCCGGCCGCCATGCGGTGGTGCTGGCCGACTACGAATGGGGCGTGCGCCTGGCCGGCGTCGCCACCGCCAAACCGGGCGGGGCGCTGCGCGTGTTGCTGTTCGACCATCTCGAACGGCTCGATGGCGAGGCGGTGGCGAACTGGCTGGCGGCGCAGGAGGGCAGCGCCGAAGCGGGAGTGGCCGGTGTCGCCGAATGCCGCCAGTCGGTCGACAAGGCGGGTTTCGACGCCGCCATCGCCGCCATCCATGCGGCGATCCGCGCCGGCGAGACCTACCAGATCAACTACAGCTACCGGCTGGATTTCCAGGCCTACGGCTCGCCCATCGCGCTCTACCGCCGCCTGCGCACGGCGCAGCCGGTGGCCTATGGCGCGTTGATCCGGCTGCCGGGTGAAGACGGCGCTGCCGACGGCAGCTATGTGCTGTCGTGCTCGCCGGAACTCTTCCTGCGTCACCACGCCGGCAAGCTGCTGGCCAAGCCGATGAAAGGCACTGCGCCGCGGGCGGCCAAGGCCGGGGAAGACAGCCGCATCGCCGCAGCGCTGGCAGCCGACCCGAAGAACCGCGCCGAAAACCTGATGATCGTCGACCTGCTGCGCAACGACCTCGGCCGCGTCGCCGAAACCGGCAGCGTGGAGGTGCCGGCCTTGTTCGCGGTCGAACCCTACGCGACGGTGTTCCAGATGACCTCCACCGTCAGCGCGCGACTGGATGCGACGCGCGACTTCCCCGCGGTAGTGCGCGCGCTCTTTCCCTGCGGCTCGATCACCGGCGCGCCCAAGCACCGCAGCATGCAACTGATCGACGCGCTGGAGCCGCGGCCGCGCGGACTCTACACCGGCGCCATCGGCTGGGTGGACGCAACCCCCTCCGGCCGCCACTGCGGCGACTTCGGGCTTTCGGTAGCGATACGCACGCTGACCCTGAGTCCGGAGCACCACGGCATGCGTGCCGGGCAGCTGGGCGTTGGCGCCGGCATCGTCATCGACAGCCGCGCCGACGACGAGTACGTCGAGTGCCGGCTGAAGGCGCGCTTCCTGACCGCGCTCGATCCCGGTTTCCAGCTGATCGAGACCCTGCGCGCGGTGCCTGGCGATGACGGCCGCTACGCCATCCCGCTGCTGGAACGCCACCTCGCCCGCCTTGCCGCCAGCGCGGCCACGCTCGGCTTTGCCTGTGACGACAGCGCGCTGCGCAATGCACTCGGCCACCACCTCGCCACG
Organism: Azoarcus sp. DD4; assembly: GCF_006496635.1. Taxonomy (NCBI): domain Bacteria; kingdom Pseudomonadati; phylum Pseudomonadota; class Betaproteobacteria; order Rhodocyclales; family Zoogloeaceae; genus Azoarcus; species Azoarcus sp. DD4. The sequence continues at coordinate 258,917 of NZ_CP022958.1, read as the reverse complement.
CTGGCCGGCGCCGCCGCATATCGCGTGCGCCTGCTGCTGCACAAGGACGGCCGCATCGAACTCGGCGGCGGGCCGCTCGCCACGCTGGCGGTCGGGCCGGTCGAGCTGCTGCTCGCAGACGAAGCGATCGATGCGGACGATTACCTGCTGCGCCACAAGACCACCCGCCGCGCCACCTACGACGCGGCGATCCGCAGGGCCGAAATTGAAGGCGCCTTCGACACCTTGTTCTTCAACCGCAGCGGCGAGCTCACCGAAGGCGGCCGCAGCAACGTGTTCCTGCGCCTGGCCGACGCATGGCTGACCCCGCCGCTGGCCGCCGGCGTGCTGCCGGGCGTGATGCGTGGCGTGCTGCTCGACGATCCCGCCTGGCAGGCACGCGAGGCACGGCTGACGCGCACCGACCTGGCGCACGCCGACGCCATCGTCATTTGCAATGCCCTGCGCGGGGTCTTGCACGCGAAGCTGCGTCAGCGCGAGTGAAGGCGCAACACTGCGGTCACCAAGCTGCGGCGGTAACGGCGCCAGCCGCGCCATGCGAGATGGATCACCACGCTGCAGGCCAGTTCCAGCGTGACCAGCGTCGCCCACACGCTGATCGCCAGCACCAGCCGCATCGACTCCGGTACCGGCACGATAGCCGCATCGGCAAACTGGAAGGCAAGCGGCAGGCTGAGTAGCGCGAGGCTGAAGAGCAGGCGCTGGCGGCTGGGAGCAATCGGATCGGCGGGGTAAGGCAGGTGGCGTACGGGCTTCATGGTCGGACTCCGCATCGGGCTTGATGGCGAACAGTGTGCGCCGCCTGCAGGCTCATCCAACGAGCCTGTCGAAACCGCATAATTCCGTACCGTACAGACCCGCCCCCGAAAAACCGTGAGCCAGACAGAACGCCTCTACCAGATCGTCCGCATGCTGGAGAACGCCCGCCAGCCAGTGCCGCTGGCACGCTTTCTCGACACGCTGGAAATCTCGCGTGCCAGCTTCAAGCGCGACCTGGACTACCTGCGCGATCGCCTCGGCGCGCCCATCGTCTGGCGCCGCGGCAGCGTCGGCGAGGCGGCGGGCTATGTGCTGGAAGGAGACCGCCCCGGGGCCGGCAAGCGCTACGGCATCCACGGCATGTGGTTCAACCCGTCGGAAATCCACGCTTTGCTGATGATGCAGCAGCTCGCCACCGCGATGGAGCCGGGCCTGCTGGCCGGCCAGGTCGACGGACTGATGACGCGCATCGGCCTGATGCTGGGCAGTGCCAACGACGATCCAGCCGAGATCGCCCGCCGCGTGCGCATCCTGCACTCCGCCAACCGCCGCGCCACGCCGGCCATCTTCGACACGGTAGCGCAGGCGACGATGAAACGACGCCGGTTGGCGCTGCGCTACTACGCCCGCAGCCGCAATGCCGAATCCGATCGCGTGGTGTCGCCGCAGCAGCTGCTGCACTATCGGGAAAACTGGTATCTGCTGGCTTTCTGCCACCAGGCGGGCGAACTACGCCTGTTCGCGCTCGACGCCATCCGCACCGCCACGGTGAAGCGCGACAAGGCACGCGAAGTCGGTCCGCGCAGTCTGCAAAAAGCTGTGGGTGCCGCCTTCGGCATCTTCTCTGGCGCCCCGCGCGAGCACGCCGAACTGCACTTCAGCGCCGACGTCGCACCCTGGGTGGCAAGCGAGATCTGGCACCCGGCGCAGACCTCCACGCCGCAACCGGACGGCAGCCTGCGGCTGTGCGTGCCGTATGCCGACAGCCGCGAACTGACGATGGAAATCCTGCGTTATGGCGCCGACGTCGAAGTGGTCGGGCCGCCAGCGCTGCGCACGGCGGTCGCAGAAAAGTTATCGCAGGCCGCCGCGCGCTATCGGCCAACTTGAGACAGGACGCGGCTCAAGGCGCGCCGACGGCGTCCCTCACGCATTTCTTCGTGAAACTGGTCTTGGCCGCGCCAGCCAGTTTCTTCTCGGCTGCGGCGGCGTCGCAGGTGGCGGCGGCATCCTTTTCGCACTTCTTCATGAAGCTGGTCTTGGCGGCGCCGGCCAGCTTCTTCTCCGCCGCACTCGCCATGCAGGTGGGGCCTTCAGCGAAGGCGGACAGGGCAAAGGCCGACAACAGGGTGCAGACGAGGATCTTCTTCATGGTGGGTCTCTCCTGGGGGTGAAAACGATGGCGCCGTCGGCGCTACATCACCGGTGGCCTTCGCGGCGCCAGCTTCTCAGCAGCGATGGCGAGCGCATCGAGCGACCCGCCATTGGCCAGCCATGCAGTGACCCAATGCGGCTGGCGCCCGCGCCCGGACCAGCCGAGTTCGCGATTGTTGGGATGACGATACTTGGCCGGCAGCGGTTCGCGCGGCATGGCCGCAGGCGCCCGCCGGGCGGCGGGTTCGCCCGCCTTCATCGCCACGGCGTCCGCCGCCAGTTCGTCCAGCGACACGCCATGACTGCGCGCCAGCGCGGCGATGCGCCTGATTACCGCGGCACGCGCGGCCGATTCCTGCCTGTCGATGGCCTTGCCGATGCGGCTGCCGAGTTCGCGTAGTTGCGGGAGTGTGTAACGCTTTAGATCGATCTCGATGATTTCTTTCATATATCCGGAAGCGAAACGACGGGTTGCGGTGCCACCGAGCATATCGGCAGAGTAATTGCACTCTAATACCAAAGTTGCATTCGCGCAGCACCGCTAAAACCCGCCTCGGGCCATGGGAATGACGCCGAAGGCGACGGGAACTACCACAGTGCAGCGCTGACTATCCGCGACAGCGCTACTTTCGATGGAGCTTTCATGAACGCCCCCCTGCATCTCGTCTGCCCGCACTGCAATGCGGTCAACCGCCTGCCCGCCGCCCGGCTCGAGCAGCAACCGGCCTGCGGCCAATGCCACCGGCCGCTATTCACCGGCGAACCGACAGCACTGACCGGCGCGAACTTCGACCGCCACATCGGCCGCAACGACATTCCGGTGCTAGTGGATTTCTGGGCGCCGTGGTGCGGCCCCTGCCGGATGATGGCGCCCGCCTTCGTTCAGGCCGCCGGTTTACTGGAACCGGGAATGCGCCTGGCCAAACTCGACACCGAGGCGGAACCGGACATCGGCACGCGCTTCGGCATACGCAGCATCCCAACCCTTGCGCTGTTCCGCGGCGGCCGCGAACTTGCCCGCCAGGCAGGAGCGATGAGCGCCGACCAGATCGTGCGCTGGGCGCGCCAGGTCTTGGCGCGTTGAGGTTCAGGCCCTGGCGTCGATCAGGGCGATCAGCGTGTGCAGGGCGCGATGGGTGGGTACCGCCGCGCCCGTCCGATCCGCCAGACGCAGGAACGCGCCGGTGATGGCATCGAGTTCCGTGCGGCGGCCGGCGAGCACGTCTTGCAGCATGCTGGTCCGATTCCCGGCGGTACTGCCGATGACGGCCCACACCTTCTCGCGCGCGGCCGCCGCGTCGAGCTGCAACCCGGCATCGCGCAGTACTGGCCAGGCTTCCGTCACCAGCGCATCGACATACAACGACAAGGGTGGCGTTTGCAGTTCCCCGGTACGCACACGGAACACCGCGGTAAGCGGGTTGAGCGCAAGGTTGACCAGCAACTTGGCAAGCCGCGCCGCGCTGATGTTGCTGTCGACGCGGGCGGGTAGACCGGCCTCGGAGAAGCGCCGTGCCAGCGGCTCGAAACCAGGCGGCATGAGTGTTTCGCCCTCGCTCACCGGCACAATGCGGCTCCCCTCTCGATATGCTCCCATGGTGGTGACGCCCTGACCGGCGAACACCTTATCGCCACAAGCGGCACGCAGACAGTCTTCCACGAGGCCGTTCTGCAGCGACAACACTCCGCGCGGCCGCATTGCCGCGGCACTGCGGGCCGCCGCCGCGGTGTCGCCCGCCTTGACGACGAGCACCACCCATTCGGCCGAAGGCAGGCGATCCGGTGCATAAACAGCGGGATGAAAGAGCCGGCCTGCCACCTCCACGCCGGCTCCCAGGGCTTGTGCTCGCGCGGCGCTCGATGCGACCACCGCCACCGGCCCAGTGGCCGCAAGACGCGCAGCGATGCTGAGTCCGAGCGCGCCCGCTCCAACGATGGCTAGCGGACGGTGCTGCACGTGCCCGGCGCTGCCGCGATCAGACATCAGGCGACAAGCGGCCGGCGCGGCACCACCAGGCGCGACGTCATGACCTGGACGGTCTCGCCACGCTGATTGCGCGTCTCGCTGCGTATGGTGACGATGCCACGATCCGGCTTCGAGCGCGACGGCGTCACTTCGACGATCTCGCTCTCGACGTTGAGGACATCGCCAGGCCGCGTGGGTTGCGGCCATGCGATCTCCGCTCCGGCACCGATGATGCCTCCGGCAATGGGCGCACCGCCCTCGACCAGCAGCCGCATGGTGATTGCCGCAGTATGCCAACCGCTCGCCGCCAGGCCACCGAACAGCGTCGCTTTTGCCGCCTCGTCGTCGAGATGAAAGGGTTGCGGATCGAACGCGTCGGCAAATTCCACGATCTGCCCGACTTCGAGCGTATGCGAACGGCTGCCGAAACGCAGCCCAACTTCGAGATCTTCGAGGTAGAAGACCTTGTTGCGGTCAAACTCTTCTTGGGGGTTCATACGGTCTCCGTCGGCACCTGATAAGTGACCCGCTTATATTACGATCGTCAGCTATCATGTCAAGTGCGATCAAACGTGGTCCGCCTCGCCCACAAGCCGAAGGCCGCTCACTCTTCCAGGAGCATGCGCTTGAGGTAGTCAGGCAAATTCGACAGTACCAGCGTGTCGGAGGCCTTGTCGTATGAAACAGCGCCGGAGCGCAAGCTGCTGCGGTCGAACTCGAGCTTCCATTGTTCTGCGCTGGCTTTGAATCGCACGAGCGGCCGCAGCGCGCGGCGGTCCGGTACGAAGCCGTTGGCGACGCTGGCAGCGCCATCGGAGAATGCCTGATCGAGCCGCTCTGGTGCACTAGGCCAAAGCTCGCGCGCCACACTATCGAGACTGAGCGGCGCCCCACTTTCGCCCAGCTCATCCAGGTAGAGGTGCGCCCGCTCCATCAGTTCGTCGCGGACAGGTGGCTCCAGTTTTTCGGTTTCGGCAAAATGGTTCAGCGTCTGGACCAGCTTTTGTGTTTCCTTGAGCGCGATGACCACATCGCTGCAACCGAGGAACTGCTTGAAATACTCCGCGACATCAGCCCTGCCCTTAAGAAAGCTGATGTAACGCTCGTCACCTCTCTGCCAAGCGCTGATATCGATGCGCCCTGCCACCCTGAGGTTGGCGAAATCCAGATGCACGCAGTCGGCGATGTTCAACTGGCGGTCGATCGCCGTACCCACAGTCTCCGTAAGCAATGCCACCCACAGGCAATCCGTCTGGCCTTCCAGAATGCGTGCGACCAGCACGAATCCACCCGCAGTCAGCTGCGCTTCGTCGCCCCGTTGCTGGAGCTGCTGCATCATCAACTGCGTCAAGGTAATGAAATCGATGTCCCGTTCGACAAGATGCCGACGCAGGTAGCCCGCCATGGGAAAGCGCGCTTCATCATCCTCGAACTTCCCATACCCCTTGCCAGGGCGCTCACGATACAAACGGCACAAGCGCTCGACCAGGGACACCGCCGCCTCTGTCTGGGCGCAGGCGGCGGTACGCAGTTCAATGCTGGCAGGCCGGTGCTCGTCCTTGTTCAGTTTGTGAATCACCAGATCGGTGATCGTATGCTGGATCTGTGTCATGGCTGCCTCATTCCGGGGGGACGCGATTCTCTCATGGCGTATGGACTTCACCCGAACTTGCACCGCGCATGCCGTGCTGAAGACAATGACGATTCTGATAAAGGAGGGCACGACATGCACGCGATTGTCACCGGTCACAGCCGAGGCCTCGGCGCCGCAGTTGCCGAGGCGTTCCTCGTCCGAGGCATTCCCGTACTCGGACTAGCGCGTCGCACGAATGTCGATCTGGCACAACGCTTTCCCGACCGTCTTAAGCAAGTCACCCTCGACTTAAACGCCCCCGATGGCCTCATCGATTGGCTCGCCGGCGGCACGCTCTCTGACTATCTGGCGACAAGCGAGGAAAGCATCCTGATCAACAACGCTGGAATGCTCGAGCCAACGGGATCATTAGGGGAACTCGATGCAACAGACATCGTTCGAGCGGTACAACTAAACCTCGGCGCCCCCTTGTTGTTGTCTAACGCCGTTGCGAACGGGGCCTCCGCCGAGCGGCCGGTTCGCCTCGTACATATATCGAGCGGCGCGGCCCGCAACCCTTACGCGGGCTGGGGCGTATATTGCGCAACAAAGGCTGCGCTGGATCAACACGCTCGAGCGGTGCTACTGGAAGGCCACGCGTGGATAAAGGTATGCAGTATTGCGCCAGGCGTCATCGACACGGACATGCAGACTCATATCCGTTCGCTAGACCCTCGAATGTTCCCAACCCACGAGCGCTTTGTTGCCTTGAAGGCAGAAGAGCGCTTGTGGCCTGCCAAACAGGCTGCTGAACGATTGGTGTCTTACGTATTGAGCGATCACTTCGGCGGCGAGGCAACAACGGACCTTCGAGATCTCTAGTCATACGTGCCGTGGACCATGGGTTCAATTTCGGCAAAGCTTAGGCGGTGTCTTTCGTGCGAAAGTCGGTGAGTCGGTGCTTTAAGTTCGTAGGGTTGGGGAATTTTTCGATTTTGCAATAAAAAAGCCCGTACAGTAGAACTGTACGGGCTTTTTGATGGGTTAGTCTGACGATGACCTACTTTCACGAGAGCGGATCTCACTATCATCGGCGCGGTCTGGTTTCACGGTCCTGTTCGGGATGGGAAGGGGTGGTACCCAGACGCTATGGTCGTCAGACTTTGACTTGTTGCTCGGCGTTTTTGTCGTCCGAGCCAAATTTGGAAGAAGTGTTGGATTGTGTGACTGCGTCGTGTTGTACACGCTTTGACGAGTTTGACGCTATTTTAAGGTTATAGGATCAAGCCTCACGGGCAATTAGTATCGGTTAGCTTAACGCATTACTGCGCTTCCACACCCGACCTATCAACGTGGTGGTCTTCCACGACCCTTCAGGGGGATCGAGTCCCCAGGGAAGTCTCATCTTGAGGCGAGTTTCCCGCTTAGATGCTTTCAGCGGTTATCTCTTCCGCACTTAGCTACCCGGCGATGCGACTGGCGTCACAACCGGTACACCAGAGGTGCGTCCACTCCGGTCCTCTCGTACTAGGAGCAGGTCCCCTCAAACTTCCAGCGCCCACGGCAGATAGGGACCAAACTGTCTCACGACGTTTTAAACCCAGCTCACGTACCACTTTAAATGGCGAACAGCCATACCCTTGGGACCGGCTACAGCCCCAGGATGTGATGAGCCGACATCGAGGTGCCAAACTCCGCCGTCGATGTGAACTCTTGGGCGGAATCAGCCTGTTATCCCCAGAGTACCTTTTATCCGTTGAGCGATGGCCCTTCCATACAGAACCACCGGATCACTATGTCCTGCTTTCGCACCTGCTCGACTTGTCGGTCTCGCAGTCAAGCCTCCTTTTGCCATTGCACTATCAGTACGATGTCCGACCGTACCTAGGAGACCTTCGAACTCCTCCGTTACCTTTTGGGAGGAGACCGCCCCAGTCAAACTGCCTACCATGCACTGTTCCCGACCCGGATTCACGGGCCTGGGTTAGAACCTCAACGACACCAGGGTGGTATTTCAAGGACGGCTCCACGAGAACTAGCGTTCCCGCTTCATAGCCTCCCACCTATCCTACACAAGTCCCGTCAAAGTCCAATGCAAAGCTACAGTAAAGGTTCATGGGGTCTTTCCGTCTAGCCGCGGGGAGATTGCATCTTCACAAACATTTCAACTTCGCTGAGTCTCAGGAGGAGACAGTGTGGCCATCGTTACGCCATTCGTGCAGGTCGGAACTTACCCGACAAGGAATTTCGCTACCTTAGGACCGTTATAGTTACGGCCGCCGTTTACCGGGGCTTCGATCAAGAGCTTGCACCCCATCACTTAACCTTCCGGCACCGGGCAGGCGTCACACCCTATACGTCCACTTTCGTGTTTGCAGAGTGCTGTGTTTTTAATAAACAGTCGCAGCCACCGATTCTCTGCGGCCCCTTCGCCCTTCGGATGTACTCCTACAAGCTAATGGGGCATACCTTCTCCCGAAGTTACGGTATCAATTTGCCGAGTTCCTTCTCCTGAGTTCTCTCAAGCGCCTTGGTATTTTCAACCTGCCCACCTGTGTCGGTTTGCGGTACGGTCGATTCTAGACTGAAGCTTAGAGGCTTTTCCTGGAAGCAGGGTATCAACCACTTCGCGAACAAGTTCGCTCGTCATCACGCCTCAGCTCAGCTCTCCGGATTTGCCTAGAGAGCACGCCTACACGCTTAAACCGGGACGTCCAACACCCGGCCGGCCTAACCTTCTCCGTCCCCCCATCGCATCTAGAACCGGTACAGGAATATTGACCTGTTTCCCATCGACTACGCATTTCTGCCTCGCCTTAGGGGCCGACTCACCCTGCGCCGATGAACGTTGCGCAGGAAACCTTGGGCTTTCGGCGAGGGTGCTTTTCACACCCTTTATCGCTACTCATGTCAGCATTCGCACTTCCGATACCTCCAGCATCCCTTACGAGACACCTTCGCAGGCTTACGGAACGCTCCCCTACCACGTGTCAAAGACACATCCGCAGCTTCGGTTCATGGCTTGAGCCCCGTTACATCTTCCGCGCAGGACGACTCGACTAGTGAGCTATTACGCTTTCTTTAAAGGGTGGCTGCTTCTAAGCCAACCTCCTAGCTGTCTATGCCTTCCCACCTCGTTTGCCACTTAGCCATGCATTTGGGACCTTAGCTGGCGGTCTGGGTTGTTTCCCTCTTGACACCGGACGTTAGCACCCGATGTCTGTCTGCCGTATATCACTTTGCGGTATTCGGAGTTTGCTATCGCGGGGTAGATCGCAGTGACCCCCCCAACGATTACAGTGCTCTACCCCCGCAAGTGTCCGTACGACGCACTACCTAAATAGTTTTCGGGGAGAACCAGCTATTTCCGGATTTGTTTAGCCTTTCACCCCTATCCACAGCTCATCCCCTAGTTTTTCAACACTAGTGGGTTCGGACCTCCAGTGCGTGTTACCGCACCTTCATCCTGGCCATGGATAGATCATCCGGTTTCGGGTCTACGCCCAGAGACTAAATCGCCCTTATCAGACTCGCTTTCGCTACGCCTCCCCTATTCGGTTAAGCTCGCCACTGAACGTAAGTCGCTGACCCATTATACAAAAGGTACGCAGTCACCCCTTACGAGGCTCCCACTGTTTGTATGCATGCGGTTTCAGGATCTATTTCACTCCCCTCCCGGGGTTCTTTTCGCCTTTCCCTCACGGTACTGGTTCACTATCGGTCGATCACGAGTATTTAGCCTTGGAGGATGGTCCCCCCATCTTCAGACAGGATTACACGTGTCCCGCCCTACTTGTCGCACGCTCAGACCCGCCACCGGCTTTTCGCATACGGGACTATCACCCTGTATCGTCGGACTTTCCAGACCGTTTTGCTAAGCTGATGGTTTAGTCGTGCAGGCTATTCCCCGTTCGCTCGCCACTACTTGGGGAATCTCGGTTGATTTCTTTTCCTACGGCTACTTAGATGTTTCAGTTCGCCGCGTTCGCCTCCACGTACCTATGTATTCAGTACGGGATACTGCTTGCGCAGTGGGTTTCCCCATTCGGATATCGGGGGATCAAAGCTCCATTGCCAGCTCCCCCCCGCTTTTCGCAGGCTTGCACGTCCTTCATCGCCTGTGATCGCCAAGGCATCCACCACATGCACTTAGTCGCTTGATCCTATAACCTTAGATCCTCTCGCGCGTTCTCACGCACTGAAGATCCGGCTACAGGTCGAACTCGTTTGTGCGATCCGCCACTGTGCTGACTACGCAGTGTCGGATCAATGCAATCACACAACCCGTGCAACACACCTAGATGTGCTGCACTAACTTCTTCCAATTTGTTAAAGAGCGAACCTCTGGCACGATGACCAAGAAGTCAGGCATGAGCACTTGCATACGCATGACTGACGTCTCGACATGTCGAACAACCGAGCAGCGCGGGCGCTGCGGCACTGGTGGAGCTGGTCGGGATCGAACCGACGACCCTCGGCTTGCAAAGCCGATGCTCTCCCAGCTGAGCTACAGCCCCATTCTGACTTCGAGCACCTAAAAGACTGGTGGGTCTGGTTGGGTTCGAACCAACGACCCCCGCCTTATCAAGACGGTGCTCTAACCAGCTGAGCTACAGACCCTCGACATCGAGGCTCTTCGCCTGAACAACCGATAAGTTGTGGATACTTGGCCGTTAGCGGCTTTTCTCTTGAAAGGAGGTGATCCAGCCGCACCTTCCGATACGGCTACCTTGTTACGACTTCACCCCAGTCATGAATCTCACCGTGGTAAGCGCCCTCCCGAAGGTTAAGCTACCTACTTCTGGTGAAACCCACTCCCATGGTGTGACGGGCGGTGTGTACAAGACCCGGGAACGTATTCACCGCAGCATGCTGATCTGCGATTACTAGCGATTCCGACTTCACGCAGTCGAGTTGCAGACTACGATCCGGACTACGATCGGCTTTAAGGGATTAGCTCCACCTCGCGGCTTGGCAACCCTCTGTACCGACCATTGTATGACGTGTGAAGCCCTACCCATAAGGGCCATGAGGACTTGACGTCATCCCCACCTTCCTCCGGTTTGTCACCGGCAGTCTCATTAAAGTGCCCAACTGAATGATGGCAATTAATGACAAGGGTTGCGCTCGTTGCGGGACTTAACCCAACATCTCACGACACGAGCTGACGACAGCCATGCAGCACCTGTGTCCTGGTTCCCGAAGGCACTCTCGCCTCTCAGCAAGATTCCAGGCATGTCAAGGGTAGGTAAGGTTTTTCGCGTTGCATCGAATTAATCCACATCATCCACCGCTTGTGCGGGTCCCCGTCAATTCCTTTGAGTTTTAACCTTGCGGCCGTACTCCCCAGGCGGTCAACTTCACGCGTTAGCTGCGTTACTCACAGAGTTACCTCTACGAACAACTAGTTGACATCGTTTAGGGCGTGGACTACCAGGGTATCTAATCCTGTTTGCTCCCCACGCTTTCGTGCATGAGCGTCAGTACAGGCCCAGGGGGCTGCCTTCGCCATCGGTGTTCCTCCACATCTCTACGCATTTCACTGCTACACGTGGAATTCCACCCCCCTCTGCCGTACTCTAGCCTTGCAGTCACAAGCGCAGTTCCCAGGTTAAGCCCGGGGATTTCACACCTGTCTTACAAAACCGCCTGCGCACGCTTTACGCCCAGTAATTCCGATTAACGCTCGCACCCTACGTATTACCGCGGCTGCTGGCACGTAGTTAGCCGGTGCTTCTTCTTACGGTACCGTCATCCACGCGGGATATTAGCCCGCGCGATTTCTTTCCGTCCGAAAGAGCTTTACAACCCGAAGGCCTTCTTCACTCACGCGGCATGGCTGGATCAGGCTTTCGCCCATTGTCCAAAATTCCCCACTGCTGCCTCCCGTAGGAGTCTGGGCCGTGTCTCAGTCCCAGTGTGGCGGATCATCCTCTCAGACCCGCTACAGATCGTCGCCTTGGTGAGCCTTTACCTCACCAACTAGCTAATCTGACATCGGCCGCTCCAATCACGTGAGGTCTTGCGATCCCCCACTTTCCCCCTCAGGGCGTATGCGGTATTAGCTACGCTTTCGCGTAGTTATCCCCCATGACTGGGCACGTTCCGATGCATTACTCACCCGTTCGCCACTCGCCGGCGGGCCGAAGCCCCCGCTGCCGTTCGACTTGCATGTGTAAAGCATGCCGCCAGCGTTCAATCTGAGCCAGGATCAAACTCTTAAGTTCAATCCATACAAAGCACTCAAAGTCACTTACTGACATGAGCACCTAATCATTGCGAAACCAAACCGCCGAAGCGGCTTCGCCACAACAACCAAGCACCCACACTTATCGGTTGTTCAATTTTTTAAAGAGCGCTGCATTCGCTGCAGCAGAGAAGCGAGATTATGTAGCACTTGCTTCGCTTCGTCAACCCCCGCCGCAACCTTTTTAAAACCGATCACGCCGAGACAAACTCGCAAAACCCCTTCACCACCATCGAAAAAACACAGACAGTCGCGAAGAGCCGCGCAGTATATACGTCGCGAAAACGAAGTCAAGCCAGAAATGCGAGGCAGCGCAATGTATATAACGACTGGCGCGCCCGAGACGATTCGAACGTCCGACCCCTGCCTTCGGAGGGCAGTACTCTATCCAGCTGAGCTACGGGCGCGCGGCCTTGCAGAAAACAGGGGACACAAGATGGACACCCGGGTGCAAGGCGCAAAAGCATATATGGCTTCGGTCGAAAAGTCCATGCCGCACTGCCACAATGGTTATTTAGCCAGCTATAATCCGGGCTTTGCCTAGCGCCAGTCAAAGGATCCAGCATGTCGGAACATCGCGCCTCCAGCGCCGCCCAGCGCTCTCTTCGCCTCGCAATGCCTGTTGCCGCCATCGTCGCAGCGTCGCTGCTGGCTGGCTGCGGCAAAAGCAGCGGTCAGGTTGATCCCGAGGTGACCGCATCCCTCATTCAGCCGGTGGCTAAGGTTGAACTGAAGGTCGTCAAGATCGCCCCGGGCAGCCGTACGGGCGAGCAGATCTACAAGAGCATCTGTTCCAGTTGCCACGATGCGGGCATGCTCGGCGCGCCCAAGACCGGCGACGCGGGCGCCTGGGGTTCCCGTCTGTCCCAAGGCTTCGACGGCCTGACCAAGTCCGCGATCAACGGCAAGAACGCGATGCCTCCGCGTGGGGGTGGCTCCGACCTGACCGACACGGAAGTGAAGCGCGCTGTCGCTTTCCTTGCCAACAAGGTGGGAGCTGGTTATACCGAGCCGCCTGTCGCGCAGTAAACAGACCCAGCTCAATGAAAAAGGCGGCTTCGACAGCCGCCTTTTTCATTATTCGTTCCCCGACAGGGAGCTCAAGCGCCGCTGCCGCCCCGACTCTCGAACATCGCCATCAGACTGGCCACGCGCGCGCGCCCTTCCTCTTTCGAGACTGGCGTATTGCTCTTGCGGTCGTTCATCTTCATGTCGCCGCCCATCTCGGCAACGAAGCGCGATATCTCGCATGGGCGGAACTCCTTGCCCGCCGAGCGCCGCTCACACCAGGTGATGTTGAGGCTACGTTGCGCACGCGTGATGCCGACATACATCAGCCGACGCTCCTCCTCGACCTTGTCTTCGTCGATGCTGCTCTGATGCGGCAACAGTCCTTCTTCCACGCCAATCAGGAAGACATGCGGAAACTCCAGTCCCTTGGACGCGTGCAAGGTTGCGAGCTGGACTCCGTCGAAGTCGGCATCTTCCTTGTCCAGCATTGAAATCAGGGCGATCGTCTGCGTGAGTTCAATCAGGTTCTTGCCATCCTCTTCACCCTTCCGGCCAAGCCAACCGACGAAGTCGCGCACGTTGGCCCATTTCGACTCAGCCTCGCGGGTGCCGAGGTGCTCGAATAACCAGGCTTCGTAACGGATCGCCGCGAGCAGGTCCTCCAGCACCTGGGCCGCAGGTTCGCGGGTGGCCCGGTACTGCATCCGGTTGATGAAGCCGGCAAACTGCTGCACGCCCTCTAGCTGTTTCGCCGTGAGATGCAGCGTCACACCTTCCTCGAAAGTAGCTGCGAAGAGGCTGATGTGACGCTGTCCCGCATACCTGCCCAACGCCTCGATGGTGCTGGGGCCAATACCGCGCCGAGGCATGGTGATGGCCCGGATGAAGGCGAGATCGTCGTCCTCGTTCATCAGCAGGCGCAGATAGGAGATCAGATCCTTGATCTCGGGCTTCTCGAAAAAGCTCTGGCCACCAGACATCACATAGGGGATGCGCTGGTTGCGCAAGTGCTGTTCGATCACGCGGGCCTGGTGGTTGCCGCGATAGAGGATGGCGTAATCCTTGAATCGGGTGCGGTGCTCGAACTTGTGCGCCGAGATCTTCATCGCCACCCATTCCGCCTCGTGGTCGGCGTCACGACAGTTCGTCACTGCGATCTGCTCGCCAGGCCCATGCTCCGACCACAACCGCTTGTCGAAGAGCTTCTCGTTGTTGGCGATCAGGACGTTGGCCGCCTCGAGAATGCGACGCGACGAGCGGTAGTTCTGTTCCAGCTTGATCACCCGCAACTTGGGGTAATCAAGCTGCAGCAGTTTCAGATTCTCGACGTCGGCACCTCGCCACGCATAGATCGCCTGATCGTCGTCCCCCACCGCGGTGAAAGCCCCGCGCACGCCTGAAAGCTGGCGCAGCAGGCGATACTGGGCGCGGTTGGTGTCCTGGTATTCGTCCACCAGCAGATAGCGCAAGCGGTTCTGCCACCGTTCGCGCACCTCGTCGTTGCCCTCGAACAGGCGCACCGGGAGTGAGATCAGGTCGTCGAAATCCACGGCCTGGTAAGCGCGCAAGGTCCGCTCGTACTCCGCAAAAACCTTGGCCGCAGCAGCCGAAAGCTCGTTGTCGGCGAGCTTTGCGGCCTCTTCCGGGGTGATCATCGCGTTCTTCCACGACGAGATCTGCCATTGCATCTGCTTGGCAATGCCCTTGTCGTTGTCACCCGCCGCATCCGCCACGATCTGCACCGCATCCGACGAATCCAGGATGGAGAACTGCGGCTTCAGCCCGCAATGCTTGGCCTCCTGGCGAATGATGCGCACACCCAGCGCATGGAAGGTGCACACCGTCAGCCCCCCCGGCACCCGGCCCCCCATCAGGTGGGCGACACGCTCCTGCATTTCCTTGGCAGCCTTGTTGGTGAAGGTGATCGCGCCGATGTTGTTCGCGCTCAGGCCGCAGTCGTTGATCAGGTGGGCGATCTTGTGCGTGATCACCCGCGTCTTGCCGCTGCCCGCGCCGGCCAGCACCAGACAGGGACCGTCGAGATAATGAATGGCTTCGCGTTGCGGGGGATTGAGCAGGGCGGACATGGGGGAGCGATACCGGAAACGACAAGCCGCCGAACAGCGGCGCGATCGGAGTGTAGCCGATCGGTGCCGCCGCGACGGCGCGCTTACAAGGCGCCGAACACCTTCTTGGCAAGGCTGCCGACCGCGCCGACCGGATCCTTGCGAATCGCGCGCTCTTCTTCCGCGATCATCATGTAAAGGCCGTCGAGCGCCTTACGGGTCACGTAACTCTCGATCTGCGCGTCTTCCGACTTCAGCAGACCGATGCCGGCCGCCTGACCGGCGAGCTTGTTGTACTGGCTCGCCAGCGCGAGCTTGTCGGTGTTCTGCTTTACGGTCGGCAGAAACAGGCGCGTCAGCTGAGTCTCGGTCTTGTCGCGAAAATAGCGGGTCACCGAATCGTCACCGCCGCTGAGGATGTTCTTGGCGTCGGACACGCTCATCTGCTTGACCGCATTCATCAGCAGACCCTTCGCCTCCGGCACGGCGGCCTCGGCAGCCCGGTTCATCGAGGTGACGAGTTGATCGAGGTCCTCACCACGCCCGCTCAGGCGCAGCAGCGGCTCCGCCTGCTTGAGCACCTCGGGCAAGGGGATCTTGACCTTGGGGTTGCCGAGAAAGCCATCCTTGCGGCCGAGCAGTTCGACCGCGTGGCCGGCACCCTGGGTCAGGGCCTCCTTCAGACCACCGCTCGCCTCGCTTTCCGTAAGCGCGGCAAGGCCCGCAGCCCCGACCGGTACGCTGATGACAAGGAAGATGAAAGCTCTCAGAATGGAACGCATGATTTCTCCACTGGATCGTCAAGGACAGCAAGAAGGTCACGAGGGCGGCTCCGCTTGCATGCCGTCATCCTCGGCGTCACCGGCTTGCTTGTCCACACCCGAGAGCACGCGGCGCCGGGTCCAGGCTCATCGTCTTGGCCGGGGGAAAGCTCGGGTACCACCAATCTGCGCGGGACAGTGGTGCCAGTGTATTCCACGGCGGGCGGGCGCCTGCCCAACCTGCCGGAGAACACGACAATGAACTGGCGCGATCACTTCCTGCAACAGACCGACTACCAGATCTGGGCCAACCAGGTGATGTTCGACAGCCTGGCGCGCCTGCAGCCCGATGCACTCGGCCGCCCGGAAGGACTGTTCTTCTCCAGCATCCATCACACTACGGATCATCTGCTGGTGGTTTTTCGGCTGTGGGCGGCACGCTTGCGCGGCGAAGCGGCGACGGCCGACTTCCGCGTCATCAGCCAGCCGGACTGGATACAGCTCAAGCGCGGCCTGCAACACGAACTGCGTGGCTTTCGCCACTGGCTGGAAGGACAACCGGCCAGCTACTTCGACGACCGGCTCAGCTACGCACGGCTCAACGGCGAACTGCAGAACAATGCCGTCAGCGACATCCTGCTGCAGGTGATGACGCACTTCGTCCACCACCGCGGTCAGATTTCTGCCGTCGCCACCCGCCTGGGAGCACCGACGCCGGCAATGGATTACCTTTACTTCCTGCGTGAGATGGAGCAGGCGGCCCGCGAAGCGCAGCAGGCAGCCCAGCAACAGCAGTAGGACCGAGCCGCGCCGCCCGGTGGTGCGCCTCAGACCACGCCGGCGCCGTGCGCCTGCTGGTCGGCCCAGTAGGACGAACGCACCATAGGACCGCAGGCGGCGTTGCGGAAACCCATCTTCAGCGCTTCGGTCTCGAACATCTTGAAGGTGTCCGGGTGCACGTAGCGCAGCACCGGCAGATGCCCGCCGGACGGCTGCAGATACTGGCCGATGGTGAGCATGTCGACGTCGTGGGCACGCAGGTCGCGCATCACTTCGAGAATCTCGTCGTCGGTCTCGCCGAGGCCGACCATCAGCCCGGACTTGGTCAGTACGTCCGGATGGCCCGCCTTGAACTCCTTCAGCAGGCGCAGCGAGTATTCGTAGTCGGACCCGGGGCGGGCCTGCTTGTACAGTCGCGGCACGGTCTCGAGATTGTGGTTCATGACGTCGGGCGGCGCATTGTTGAAGATCTCCAGCGCAATCTCCATGCGGCCGCGGAAGTCGGGCACGAGCACCTCGATAGTGGTGCTGGGCGAGGCCGTGCGCGTCTCGCGGATGCAATCGACGAAATGCTGGGCGCCGCCGTCGCGCAGGTCGTCGCGATCGACCGAGGTGATCACCACATACTTCAGCCGCATCGCGGCAATCGTCCGGGCGAGATCGGTCGGTTCGTCGGGATTTAGCGGCTCGGGACGACCGTGGCCCACGTCGCAGAACGGGCAGCGGCGGGTACAGATGTCGCCCATGATCATGAAGGTCGCCGTCCCCTTGCCGAAGCACTCATGGATGTTCGGACACGAGGCTTCCTCGCACACGGTGTGCAGCTTGTGCTCGCGCAGCGTCTGCTTGATCTCGTTGAAGCGCTCGGCTTCCTGGCCGGCACCGAGACGGATGCGGATCCAGTCCGGCTTCTTCAGCCGTTCGGCAGGAACGATCTTGATCGGGATGCGGGCCGTCTTGTCGGCGCCGCGCTGCTTGCGGGCGGGGTTTTCCATGTCCTGTCTCTCTTCTCTCTGGTGCGGCGGCAAGCCGCCGGGTTGTTGTCCTTGGTCGTTCGGGGCGATGGCCGCCGTCAATCGTGCGCCACGGCCTTGACCTCGACCGCCGGCAACAGCTGCTGCAAGCGGGCAAGCAAGCGGTCGCCGACCATCTGTACCGTATCGCCGATGCCGAAATCCTTCATCCGTATCGTCTTCAAACCCTCGTAGCCGCAGGGATTGATCCAGGTGAACGGAGCCAGATCGACATCGACATTGAGCGCCAGCCCATGATAGCTGCAGCCGTTGCGAACCCGCAGCCCGAGCGCGGCGATCTTGGCGCCATCGATGTACACCCCGGGCGCGCCTTCCTTGCGTTCGGCAGCAAGTCCGTAGTCGCCCAGGCAATCGATGACCGCCTGTTCCATCAGCGCCACGAGTTCGCGCACCTTGAGGTGATTGCGGCGCAGATCTAGCAGCAGATAGACCACCAGCTGGCCGGGGCCGTGGTAGGTGATCTGGCCGCCGCGGTCTATCTTGACCAGCGGAATGCCCGCATCGTTGCGCAACAGGTGTTCCGGACGCCCCGCCTGGCCCAGCGTATATACCGGCGGGTGCTCGAGCAGCCAGATTTCGTCCGGCGTGTCCTCGGTGCGTGCGGCGGTGAACACCTGCATCGCCTCCCAGGCCGGCTCGTAATCGACCCGCCCCAGGTGCTTGATGATCACAGCACCACCTTGACCATGGGATGCGAGGTCAGCTCGACGTACAAGGCATCGACCTGCACCTGCGACACCGCGCGGAAGGTGCAGGTCACGGCAAGGTAGTTGCCTTTGCTCGACGGGCGCATTTCCATCGATGCCGGATCGAAATCCGGTGCATGGCGCAGCACCACTTCGAGCACCGCCTGGGCGAAACCGTCCACCCGCGCGCCCATGATCTTGATCGGGAAGTCGCAGGGAAATTCGAGCAGGGTCTGTCTGGGTTGATTGATCTGGTCAGCCACCGCGCATCACCGTGTTCTTGAATTGCTGATACCACTCGTACATCTGCCGACCCACCGGACCGGGCCTGCCGCTGCCGACCGGACGCCCGTCCAGCGCCGTGATCGCCAGCACTTCCTTGGTCGACGAGGTCATCCAGATCTCGTCGGCGCTGCGCACCTCGTGTTCGAGGATTTCCCGAACCTGGTAGGCCAGCCCGTGGCGCGCCGCGAGTTCCAGCACCACGTCGTAGGTGATGCCGGGCAGCATGAGGTGGCTCTTCGGCGGCGTCAGCATCACGCCGTCGCGGACGATGAAGATGTTCGACGCCGAACCCTCGGTGAGAAAGCCGTCGCGGAACAGCACCGTCTCGACGCAGCCCTGGTCCACCGCATGCTGGCGCAGCAAGCAGTTGGCCAGCAACGAAATACTCTTCAGGTCGCAGCGCAGCCAGCGGAAATCGGCCGCGCTCACTGCGGCGACACCGGCATCGAGCACCGCGGCCGACGGCGTGATCAAGGCCTCGCTCATCAGGAACACGGTCGGCCGCACTACATCGGGGAAAGCGTGGTTGCGCTTGCTGTCGGCACCGCGGGTCACCTGCAGGTAGACCGATTGATCCTCCCACGTGTTGCGGTCGATGATCTCGCCGATGATTGTGCGCCACTCGGCCGGACCGTGCGGATCGGGCAGGCGGATCGCCGCCAGCGTGTTCCCGAGCCGGGCAATGTGCTCGTCGATACGGAAGGGGCGGCGCGAATACACCGGGATGACCTCATAAGCGCCGTCGCCGAACAGAAAACCACGATCCATGGGCGAAACCTGCGCGTCCTCCAGCGCCAGGTAGCGTCCGTTGAGATAGCACAGGCTCATGTGTCGCTCCTTGCCCGGCGCCCGCTTACAGGCTCTTGATCCACAGCACCAGCGCGTCCCACAGGCGGCCGAAGAAGCCTGCCACCGGCACGTCCTGCAACGCAACCACAGCATATTCGCCGAGCGGCTTGCCGTCGAGGCTGAGCTTGAGCGTGCCGATCTCCTGGCCCTTCTGCAGCGGCGCGAGCACAGGCTGGCGGCTCTCCAGCGTGGCGCTGATCTTGTCGGCCTGCCCCTTGGGCAGCGACATCACGAAGTCGCTGGTGAAACCAGCGCCCACTTCGTTGGCCTGCCCCTTCCATACGCGGAACTGCGACAGCGCCTGATCGGCCGAGTAGAGCTTCACGGTGTCGAAGAACTGGAAGCCGAAGTTGAGCAGCTTGAGCGACTCCTGGGCGCGCACGGTGTCGGAATCGGCGCCGAGCACCACGGAAATCAGCCGGCGCGGACCACGCAGCGCCGAGGAGATCAGGCAGTAGCCGGCACTGCTGGTATGGCCGGTCTTCATGCCGTCGACGGTGCTGTCCATCCACAGCAGGCGGTTGCGGTTGGGCTGGGTGATGTTGTTGTAGCGATATTCCTTCAGCGAATACAGGCTGCTGTAGTAGTCGGGATGATCGCGCACGATGGCGGACGCAAGCAGTGCAAGGTCCTTCGCCGTCGTGTAGAGCTGCGGATCGGGCAAGCCGGTCGAATTGGTGAAATGGGTGTTGTTCATGCCGAGGCGCTTGGCCTCGTTGTTCATCATCGCCGCGAACGCCTCCTCGGTACCCGCGATCAGCTCGGCGAGGGCGACGCAGGCATCGTTGCCCGACTGCACGATGACGCCGCGGATGAGTTCCTGCACGGTGACCGGCTTCAGCGGCTCGATGAACATGCGCGACCCTTCCTGCCGCCATGCACGCTCCGACACCGGCACCGGCTGGTCGAGCGCAATGGTGCCGGCCTTCAGTGCGGAAAAGGTGAGATAGGCCGTCATGAGCTTGGTCAGCGAGGCCGGCTCGATACGGGTATCCGGATCCTTGGTGGCCAGCACCTGGCCGGTACCGTGGTCCATCAGCACCCAGGCTTTCGCGGCCAGGGCAGGCGCCGGGATGGACTGGGCAGACGCGAGAAGCGAAAACAGCGACAACAACAGGGCAAAAACGAAACGCATGGGAACAACCTGGAATTTGAAGGAAGGGGCGGGTGCGGAATTATAGGGCGCACCCCGCAGCAGAGACCGGCAGGGACAGGCTTTGTTTCAACCTGTCAGCGAAAAAGCACCGACCACTACCGCAGCACCACGAAGGGCTTGAGCTTGAGCAGCGCGGCGATCTGCTCGGCAGCCGCCCGCGCGTCGCTCTCCGAGGCATAGGGGCCGGCATGCAGGCGGAAGCGCCCCCCGTCGGCTGACAGGTCGATGCGTTCGGCGAACGGCGCCACGTGACGCTGCACACTGGCCCTGAAACCCTCAGCGTTGTCGCGCGACGCGAAGGCGCCGATCTGCAGGAAGATGCCGTTCGCCGCCGGTGCCGATCCGGTGCCTGCGGCCACGTCAGCCGCCGGTGCGGCGCTTGCTGCCAGCGAAGCGGGGAGCTTGAGTCCGGGCGCAGGTGCGAGCGCGGCCGGCGGCTGCGCGGCCGACAGCCCGTCGGGCAGGATCTGCTCGACCTCCACCTCGGCACTGCCGCCGTCGACATAGCCGAGCCGGTAGGCTGCGGTGTAGGAGAGGTCCATGATGCGGCCCCGCAGGAAGGGTCCGCGGTCGTTCACCCGCACCACCACCGTCCGCCCGTTGGCAAGGTTGGTGACGCGCGCGTAGCTCGGAATGGGCAGCGTCGGGTGGGCTGCCGTCATCGCGTACATGTCGTAAGGCTCGCCACTGGAAGTGTTGACGCCGTGAAAGCGTCGGCCGTACCAGCTGGCGTGGCCGCGTTCGCGATAAGGCATCAGGCGGGTCGCCGGCACGTAATCCTGGCCGAAGACGTTGTAGGGCCGGTTGGCGAAGCGGTGCAGCGGTTCGAGACGCGGCTGGGCGTCGGGCACGGCATCGAGGTTTTCGGGCGTGTCGTCGCCCGGACCGTCGTCCTTGTAGTAGCCGCCGCCACGGCGGGTCCTGGCCGGCTGGCGCACCGCCGGCGCGGCCGGCTCGGCACGTGTGGACGGCGTGCTCGCCACCACATCTCCGTCCCGCAACGGCGCGCTACCGCAGGCCGACAGCAGCAGCGCGGCCAGTCCGCCGAGCAGCGCGGTGCGCAGGGACAGATCCAGGGCGGGAAAGGACAGCGGGACAGGGACGGACTTCATCATGCGGGCGCCTCAGGATGACGGACGGCTGCGCCGGATGCCCATGAGGATACCGACGCCCAGACACAGCGTCACCAGCGCGGTGCCGCCGTAGCTGATGAAGGGCAGGGGCACACCCACCACCGGCAGGATGCCGCTCACCATGCCCATGTTCACAAAAGCATAGGTGAAGAAGATCATCGCCATCGCGCCGCCAAGCAGCTTGGTCGCCAGCGTCGGCGCCTCGCTGGCGATCTGGAAGCAGCGTGCGAGCAACAGCAGGTAAGTGAGCAGCAGCACCAGGGTGCCGACCAGACCGAACTCCTCGGCCAGCACGGCGAAGATGAAGTCGGTGTGTCGTTCCGGCAGGAAGGCGAGATGGGTCTGCGTGCCATCCATCCAGCCCTTGCCGACGACGCCGCCGGAACCGATCGCGATGGTGGACTGGATGATGTGGAAGCCCTTGCCGAGCGGATCCCGCGTCGGATCCAGCAGCGTGCACACGCGCTGCTTCTGGTATTCGCGCAGGCCGAACCAGTCGGTATCGGGCATGCACAGGGTGTCGCCAAAGGCCACGATGGAGCCGATGCCGATGATGCCCGCCAGCGCCACCGGAATGATCAGCTTCCACGACAGCCCGGCGAAGAAGATCACGTAGAAGCCGGCGGCGGTCACCAGCAGGCTGGTGCCGAGGTCGGGCTGGATCAGGATCAGGCCGACCGGCACCAGCAGCAGCAGGCCGGCGACGATGAACTCGCGCAGGCCGATCTGGCCCTCACGCTGCTGGAAGAACCAAGCCAGCATCAGCGGCATCGCGATCTTCATCAGCTCGGAAGGCTGGATGCGTGTGACGCCGACATGCAGCCAGCGCTGCGCACCCTTGGACACCTCGCCGAACAGTTCCACCGCGACCAGCAGCACGACCCCGAGCAAGTAGAGCGGCACCGCCAGACCAAGCACCCGCTGGCTCGGCAGCCAGGCCGCCAGCCACATCGCGGTGAGCGCCACCAGGGTGTTGACCAGCTGCGCATCCAGCCGCTCCGGTGAGGCGCTCGCCATCAGCACGAATGCATAGCCGAGCAGTACGCTCAAGAGCAGCATCAGCACCGGATCGATCGGCCGCAGAAAGGCGCGCACCAGCGCAAGCGGATGGAAGCGATGCTCGGTCATTCGGTGCTCTCCGGTGCATCGGCATCCTCGGGCGCCGGCTGATTCGGGCGTCGGCCGAGGAGGTGGTAATCGATGACCTGACGGGCGATGGGTGCCGCGGACTGCGCGCCAAAACCGCCGTTTTCGACCAGCACGGCGAGCGCTATCCTGGGGTTGTCGGCCGGCGCATAGGCAATGAACCAGGAATGGTCACGCAGGCGTTCGGTCACCCGTCCCTCGACGTACTTCGCCCCTTTGAGCGAAAACACCTGAGCGGTACCAGTCTTGCCACCGGCCTCGTAGGGCGCGCCGGCGAAGGCGCGGGCACCGGTGCCGGCCTTGTTCACGTCGACCATCGCCTTCTTCACCAGCGCAAGATGTTCGGGCTTGAAGGACAGCTGACGGACAGGCTCCGGCTCCACCACACGCTTGGCGCTGTTGCGCACATCGACGACGTGCCGGACGAGGTGGGGACGATAGACCTTGCCGTCATTGACGATGGTTGCCAGCGCGCTGGCAAGCTGCAGCGGTGTATAGGCGTTGTAGCCCTGGCCGATGCCGACCGAGATCGTCTCGCCGCCGAACCAGCGCTGCTGTTCCGGCCTGCGAAAGCGTTTCTTCTTCCATTCAGGCGACGGCAGCACGCCCTCGGCTTCGCCGGGAATATCGATACCGGTACGCGAACCGAAGCCTATCGGCCGCATGAAATCGGCGATGCCGTCGATGCCCAGGTCGTTGGCCAGCTGGTAGTAAAAGGTGTTGCACGACACCACGATCGACTTGTGGATATCGACCATGCCGTGGCCGCCGACCTTGTCGTCCATGAAGCGGTGCCCGCCCGACACGAAATAGCCCGGGTCCGCCATCACGTAGCCGGCCGTGCGCTTGCCGCTCGCCAGACCGGCGAGCGCCATGAAGGGCTTGAAGGTCGAGCCCGGCGGATAGCTGCTGTAGATCGCCCGGTTGAGCAGCGGATGGTCTGGCGAGTCGTTGAGCGCCTTCCAGTCCGGTGCCGAGATGCCTTCGACGAAGAGATTGGGATCGAAGGTCGGCTTGGACACCAGCGCCAGTACGCCACCGCTGCTCGGCTCGATCGCCACCAGCGCGCCGCGGCGGTTGCCGAAGGCCTTTTCGGCGATCTTCTGCAGCTCGATGTCGAGGGTGAGTTCCAGGTTGTTGCCGACCACGGCGGCGGTGCGCGACAGTCGCCGCACCGCGCGCCCGCCAGCGTTGACCTCGACCTGCTCGAAACCGGTCTGGCCGTGCAGTTCGGCCTCGTAGGACTGCTCCAGACCGGCCTTGCCGATATACTCCGAGCCGCGATAGTTGGCAGTGTCGCCGCGCTCTTCGATGCGCTCGATGTCGCGATCGTTGATGCGGCCGATGTAGCCGATCACGTGCGAAGCGGTGTCGCCTTCCGGGTAATCGCGGAACAGCCGCGCCTGCACCTCGACGCCGGGGAAGCGATAGCGCTGGGCGATGAAGCGCGCCACCTCGTCATCCGTCAGGCGGGTCCGGATCGGCACGCTCTCGAAATTGCGGCTCTCCTCGAGGATCTTGCGGAAGCGGCGGCGGTCGCGCTGCTCGACGGTGACGATCTCCGCTAGCCCGTCTATCGTGGCTTCGACGTCACCCGCTTTCGACGGCGTGATCTCCAGCGTATAGGCAGCGTAGTTGCGCGCCAGCACCACGCCGTTACGGTCGGTGATGGTGCCGCGATTGGGCACGACCGGCAGCAGGGCGATGCGGTTGTCCTCGGCACGGGTATGGAAATAGTCGTGCCGCTTGACCTGCAGGTAGTAGAAGCGCGCCGCCAGCACCGCAAAGCAGACGAGGATGAACAGCGCCGCCACCACCACCCGGCTGCGGAAGCGCCACATCTCCTGATCGGGGGTACGGAACTCGGTCATGACTGCCCCCGTCAGATCGGCCTGTTGTCATCCCGATCGACGGGTTGGTACTGCGGCAGCAGCAGCAGGTAGTTGAGCGGCACCCACATCAGCACGCCGGTGAAGCTGGACAGGAAATACACCCAGCCGGGGAATTCGGCGCCGGCAAGCAAACGCACCGCCACCATCAGCAACTGCGACACCAGCAGCATGGGCAGGATATGCAGCGCCTGCAGCAGCGGCGGAAACCACATCACCCGGCGCGCCAGCCCGCTGGCCAGGTAGGCAAGCACCACGTAGGCCAGCGCATGCTGCCCCATGGCCGCGCCCTGGCCGATATCTACCAGCAGGCCGAACAGGAAGCCCGCTCCCATGCCAATGCGCAAGGGTTCGCGGATGCACCAGAATGCCAGCGCCAGCGCCACCCAGTCGGGCACGCCAGGAAAGCGCCCGGTCGGCACGTAGGCGAGGCCCAGTGCGATCACCAGGCTGAAGTACACGAACCACAGCTTTACCGGGAGCAGGATGCGGCTGGAGCGATTGGTCGGTTGCATGATCAGCGGCCTCCACCCTTGGCGTTTTCCTTGCCACTTTCACGCGCCGTGGTGGCCGTCGCTTCGGCCGGCAGCGGCGGCGGCGCCTCGACACGGCCCAGCACCAGGACCTGGGTGCTGCGCTCCACTCCAGCCACCGGCTGGCAGACGATGCGGGCGAAGGCCTCGGCCTCGCGATCCACCGATTGCACCTCGGCGACCGGCAGCCCCGGCAAAAAAACACCGTCCAGACCCGAAGTCACCAGGGTATCGCCGACCTGGATATCCGCGTTGGCGATCACGAAACGCAATTCGATGCGGCCCTGACCGGTGCCGAACAGCACACCGCGCAAGCCGTTGCGCAGTACCTGCACCGGGATCGCCTGATTGCGGTCGGTGACGAGGGTGACCTCGGACTGGATGGGATAGACGCGCGTCACCTGTCCGATGACGCCCGCCGCATCGACCACCGCGAGGCCGGCTTCGACACCCTGCTGCGCACCGCGGTCGAGAATGACCTTGCGCGCGAAGGGGTCCGGCGCGTTGTACAGGATTTCGGCCGCAACGCTCTTCACTGGCACGCGCTGAGCCATCTGCATCAGCCCGCGCAGCTGGATGTTCTCCTGCTCCAGCTGCTCGAAGCGCAGCAGGCGCTCGCCGGCGCCGAGTTGTTGGCGGCGCAGATCGGCGTTCTCGAACTGGACTTCGAGCAGGGTGGCGAAATAGCGAGAAGCATTGCGCACGAAATCCGCCGGCGTCGCCGCCGCCATCTGCAGCGGGTAGGTGACGACCGACAGGGCCTGGCGGAAGACTTCGAGGTAGCGGAAGCGCAGATCGGCGACCAGCATCGCCAGGCACACCGAGACGAGCACGAACAGCCGCACCATGGGTGCGGGTCCGCGCCGGAAAATAGGGGGCGGCTGATGACCGGCCAAGGACATCCGATGTATCCCGGTTCAGCAGTAGGAAGAACGCCGTTGCAGCGGGCGCTCAGTCCGAAGTGAAGATGGAACCGAGCTTGTCCATCTTGTCGAGCGCCAGGCCGCAGCCACGCGCCACGCAAGTCAGCGGCTCCTCCGCGACGATCACCGGCAGGCCGGTCTCTTCCATCAGCAGGCGGTCGAGGTCGCGGAGCAGCGCACCGCCGCCGGTCAGCACCATGCCGCGGTCGGCGATGTCGGCACCGAGTTCGGGCGGCGTCTGCTCCAGTGCGATCTTGACCGCGGAGACGATCTGGTTGAGCGGCTCGGTGAGCGCCTCGAGGATTTCGTTCGACGAGATGGTGAAGCTGCGCGGAATGCCTTCGGCCAGGTTGCGGCCCTTGACTTCCATCTCACGCACTTCGGAACCCGGGAAGGCCGAGCCGATGTTCTTCTTGATGTTCTCGGCGGTGGTGTCGCCGATCAGCATGCCGTAATTGCGGCGGATGTAGTTGACGATGGCATCGTCGAATTTGTCGCCACCCACGCGCACGCTGCCAGCATAGACCATGCCCCCCAGCGAGATCACGCCCACCTCGGTGGTGCCGCCACCGATGTCGACCACCATCGAGCCGGTGGCGTCGGACACCGGCAGGCCGGCGCCGATCGCCGCCGCCATCGGCTCTTCGATCAGGTACACCTGCGAGGCACCGGCCGCCAGGGCCGCGTCGCGAATGGCGCGGCGCTCGACCTGGGTGGAACCGCAGGGCACGCAGATGATGATGCGCGGGCTGGGCGACAGCAGGCGGGAATCGTGCACCTTCTTGATGAACTGCTTGATCATCTGCTCGGTGACGACGAAGTCGGCGATCACCCCGTCCTTCATCGGCCGGATGGCGGTGATGTTGCCCGGCGTCTTGCCGAGCATCTGTTTGGCAGCGTGGCCGACGGCCTGGATGGTGCGCTTGGCATTGGGGCCACCCTCGGTACGGATGGCGACCACCGAAGGCTCGTCGAGCACGATGCCCTTGCCGCGGACGTAGATCAGCGTGTTGGCGGTGCCGAGGTCGATAGCGAGATCGTTGGAAAAATAGGAACGCAGAAAACCGAACATGGGGGATTCCGAAACCGGTAGGGAAGGTGCGCCGCGGACGGGCGGGCCCTGAGCCGGGCCAAAGGCGGATATGATAACCTACAAACCTTTGTGGATTCAGCAGGTTTTGTTACCCCATGTCGCTGTCCAATGAACAAGTCGAGCGCATCGCCCGCCTCGCCCGTCTGGCGATTTCGGACGCCGAAATCGAACCCACCCGCAGCAAGCTCGACGGCATTTTCGGCCTGATCGAGCAGATGCAGGCGGTCGACACCAGCGGCGTCGAGCCGATGAGCCATCCGCAGGAACTCGCCACCCGTCTGCGCGACGACGCGGTCACCGAAAGCGACCGCCGCGAGGCCTACCAGCGCATCGCACCGCAGACCGAAGCCGGCCTATACCTGGTGCCCAAGGTCATCGAATGAACCCGCCGTCGCGGCATGCCGGCATGCCCGGCAGCGCATGCCGCCACCCGGCCCTGAAGCAGTCCGCCTCGAAGCCATGATCAACGCATCCCTGACCACCCTGCGCAACGCGCTGGACACCAAGCAGATCTCCAGCGTCGAACTCGCCACGCTGTTCCTTGACCGGATCGCTGCGCGCAACGCAACGCTCAACGCCTTCATCACGGTCGATCAGGACGGCGCGCTCGCCACCGCGCGCGCTGCGGACAGCCGCATCGCGCGCGGCGAAGCCGGCCCGCTCACCGGCATTCCGCTCGCCCACAAAGACGTGTTCTGCACCGAAGGCGTGCTCACCACCTGCGGCTCGAAGATGCTGGCCAACTTCGTCAGCCCCTACGACGCTCATGTGGTGACGCTGCTCAAGGCCGCCGGCGCGGTCAGCCTGGGCAAGACCAACATGGATGAGTTCGCGATGGGCTCGTCCAACGAAACCTCGCATTTCGGCGCCGTGCGCAACCCCTGGGACACCGGCCGGGTGCCGGGCGGCTCGTCGGGCGGCTCTGCCGCCGCGGTCGCCGCCCGCCTGGCGCCGATCGCCACCGGTACCGACACCGGCGGCTCGGTACGCCAGCCGGCCGCGCTCACCGGCATCACCGGCATCAAGCCGACCTACGGCGTGGTCAGCCGCTACGGCATGATCGCCTACGCCTCCTCGCTCGACCAAGGCGGCGCCTTTGGCGCCTCGGCCGAAGACTGCGCGCTGCTGCTGTCGGCGATGGCCGGCTTCGATGCGCGCGATTCCACCTGTCTCGAGCGCCCCGCAGAGAACTACGCCGCCACGCTGACACCCGCCACCAGCGACAGGCCGCTCGCCGGCCTGCGTATCGGCCTGCCGCGCGAGTTCTTCGCCGAAGGCATGGCCGACGACGTGCGCGCCGCGGTGGATGCCGCGCTCGACCAGTACCGCGCGCTCGGCGCGGTTACCGTGGAAGTCAGCCTGCCCAACGCCAAACTGGCGGTGCCGGCCTACTACGTGATCGCACCGGCCGAAGCCTCGAGCAATCTCAGCCGCTTCGACGGCGTGCGTTACGGCCATCGCGCCGCCGACTACGGCGACCTCAACGACATGTATTGCAGGAGCCGGGCGGAGGGCTTCGGCGCCGAGGTCAAGCGCCGCATCCTGGTCGGCACCTATGTGCTGTCGCACGGCTACTACGACGCCTACTACCTGCAGGCGCAGAAACTGCGCCGCCTGATCGCACAGGACTTCCAGGCCGCCTTCGCCCAGTGCGACGTGATCGCCGGCCCCACCAGTCCGACCACCGCCTGGGGCATCGGCGAGAAGTCCGACGATCCGGTGCAGATGTACCTGTCCGACATCTACACCATCGCGGTGAACCTCGCCGGCCTGCCGGGCCTGTCGCACCCCTGCGGTTTCGGCGCCGGCCGCCTGCCGGTCGGCCTGCAGCTGATCGGCGACTACTTCGCCGAGGGCCGTCTGCTCGCCACCGCCCACCAGTATCAGCAGGCGACCGACTGGCATCTGCAGCGGCCGGAGTGAGCATGCGCGCCCACGGTATCCGCCCTGCCGGTCGCATCGCGGCGCTTGCTGCCATGCTGTGGCTGGCCGCGTGCGCGACACCGCCCAAGCCGTCGGTGCCCGAGGGGGGTGGCATCACCGTCCCGGACCAGCCGGCGCAGCAGGTACGCGGCCGCCTCAAGCCGATGCCGGTGCGGCCGCTCAACGTCCAGGCCGACTGTCACTTCAAGGACGAGGCCGGCTATGCGGCCACCGCCCGGCTCGACGTGAGCTACAGCGAGGTCCGCAGCTTCGCCGCCACGGTGGACGTACCCAGGCGCGGAAGCTGCCAGTTCGATCTGGCCGACTTCAAGCAGGTGCAGAAGGAACCGCACGTCGAACTGCGGGCGCGCGACGGTTGCACCGTGCGGATGTGGGAGCAGGGCGAACAGGTCACCGTGGCATTCACCCAATGCGCCAGCCGCTGCAGCCGCGGCACTTTCGATTATGTCTGGCCGATCCTTGTCGACCGGCCGAGCGGTCGCTGCAGCTGACCGCGTGAAACAACGGAAACGAATATGAGCAGATCCGATTGGGAAGTCGTCATCGGGCTGGAAGTACACGCCCAGCTCAACACCACCTCCAAGATATTCTCCGGCGCCAGCACCGCCTTCGGTGCCGCGCCGAATGTACAGGCGAGCGCGGTCGACATCGCACTGCCGGGCGTGCTGCCGGTGCTCAACCGCGGCGCGGTCGAGCGCGCCATCCGCTTCGGCCTGGCGATCGGCGCCAAGGTCGCGCCGACCAGCGTCTTCGCGCGCAAGAACTACTTCTACCCCGACCTCCCCAAGGGCTACCAGATCAGCCAGTTCGAGCTGCCGGTGGTGCAGGGCGGCACCATCACCATCCAGGTCGGCGAAGGTGAGAACGCCTACGAGAAGACGGTGAACCTGACCCGCGCCCATCTGGAAGAAGACGCCGGCAAGAGCCTGCACGAAGACTTCCACGGCATGAGCGGCATCGACCTCAACCGCGCCGGCACGCCGCTGCTCGAGATCGTCTCCGAACCCGACATGCGTTCGTCGGCCGAAGCCGTGGCCTACGCCCGCACGCTGCACGCGCTGGTGCGCTGGATCGACATCTGCGACGGCAACATGCAGGAAGGCTCGTTCCGCTGCGACGCCAACGTCTCGGTACGCAAGAAGGGTGCGGAAAAGTTCGGCACCCGCCGCGAGATCAAGAACCTCAACTCCTTCCGCTTCCTGCAGCAGGCCATCGACTACGAGGTGCAGTGGCAGATCGCCACCATCGAGGACGGCGGCACCATCCAGCAGGCCACCGTGCTGTTCGACCCGGACACCGGCGAGACGCGCATGATGCGCTCCAAGGAAGACGCCCACGACTACCGCTACTTCCCCGACCCCGACCTGCTGCCGCTGGTGATCTCGCCGGAATGGATGGCGCGGGTGCAGGGCGAGATGCCCGAACTGCCCGAGGCGATGAAAGCGCGCTTCATCGAGCAGCTCGGCCTCTCGGCCTACGACGCCACCACGCTCACCGCCAGCAAGGAAGTCGCCGCCTACTATCAGGCCACGGTGGATGCCGCCGGCGCCGCGCTCGCCAAACCCTGCGCCAATTGGGTCATGGGCGACCTCGCCGCGCGCCTCAACAAGGCCGAGCTCGACATCCCCGCCTCACCGGTATCGCCCGCGCAGCTCGCCGGACTGGTGGCGCGCATCGCCGACAACACCATCTCCAACGCGATCGGCAAGAAGGTGTTCGAGACGCTGTGGAACGGCGAAGGTGCCAGCGCCGACGAGGTCATCGAGAAGCAGGGCCTGAAGCAGGTCACCGATACCGGCGCAATCGAAGCCATGATCGACGAGGTGCTCGCCGCCAACCAGAAGTCGGTCGAGGAATTCCGCGCCGGCAAGGACAAGGCCTTCAACGCGCTGGTCGGCCAGGTCATGAAGGCGAGCAAGGGCAAAGCCAGCCCCTCGCAGGTAAACGAGTTGCTGAAGAAGAAGCTGGCCGGTTGATGCCACCCACGCCGGCGGCCGATCCGGGCCGCCGGCAAACTGCGGTTACGCCTGGGCGGTTTTCTCGCGCCGCACCGCTCAGTATGCTGCGGTGTTCCCGTCCCGGAGTTACCCTTGATGTTCCGCCTTTCCTCGCTCACCTGCGCTGCGCTTGCAGCCCTGCTGGCCACGCCGGTCATGGCCGACATTCCCCAGGACATGCCGCGGCGCAAGCCGGGCTTGTGGGAGATGAAAACCACGTTGGTCGAAATGGGCGGCCTTACCCAGATGCTGCAGATGTGCGTCGGCGCCAATACCGACGACCTGCTCTACCAGCGCGGCAGCAAGCAGGGCGGCTGCGAGCAGCAGTCGTGGCGCCGCGACGGCGACCGCAGCAGCTTCAGCGCCGTGTGCCGGATAGAAGGCAGCACCGCCAACATCCGCGGCAGCTTCGTCGGCGACTTCACCACCCGCTACAGCGGCGAGCTGTACAGCACCTACAACCCACCGCTGCAGGGCATGGCGAGCATGACCATGCGCCAGGATTCGCGCTGGCTGGGCGACTGCCAACCCGGCCAGAAGCCGGGCGACATCGTGCGCCAGGGCGTCGGCGGCATCGATGTCGAAGCGATGATGAAGAACATGCAACGCCGCTGAGTCAGCACACAGCCTCGCTGGCCGGCCGTGCCGGCCAGCTATAATCGAGGCCTCCGCACCACGACGCAGGAGGGCCCCCGATGTGCCAGCTGCTCGGCATGAACTGCAATGTCCCCACCGACATCTGCTTTTCCTTCACCGGATTCCGCGCCCGCGGCGGCCTCACCGACCATCATCGCGACGGCTGGGGCATTGCCTTCTTCGAGGGCAAGGGCGTGCGGCTCTTCCTCGATCCACGCGCCAGCGCCGATTCACCTGTTGCCGAGCTGGTGCGCCACTACGCGATCCGCTCGCTCAATGTCATCGCCCACATCCGCAAGGCGACCCAGGGTGAAATGCGGCTGGAGAACACCCACCCGTTCCAGCGCGAACTCTGGGGCCGCTACTGGATCTTTGCCCACAACGGCAACCTGCTGGACTACGCGCCGGCGCTGTCGGGACGCTTCCTGCCGGTCGGCAGCACCGATTCGGAACGCGCCTTCTGCCACATCCTGGACAGGTTGTCGCACCACTTCGGCGACACACCGCCCCCGCCCGCCGCCCTGTACGACCGTCTTGGCGAACTCGCCACCGAGATCGGCAGCCACGGCGAATTCAACTTCCTGCTGTCCGACGGCGAACGCCTCTACGCGCACTGCTCCTCGCGCCTCGCCTACGTGCTGCGACGGGCTCCGTTCGCCCTGGCGCACCTGGCCGACGAGGACCTCGCGGTGGACTTCAGCGAGGTCACCGCACCCGACGACCGCGTCGCGGTGATCGCCACGATTCCGCTGACCGACAACGAAACCTGGCACCGCATCCCGTCGGGCACGCTGATGGCCTTCCGCCATGGCGAACCCGACGATCTCGGCATGCTGCGGACCATCGCCGCGCCGCCCTGCGGCGGACTGCCCGCGGGTGCGTAAATATTCCTCACCCGCCTCATGCAGACGCGTTAAAGTTTCCGACTGAATTCCGGCCCGGTCACGCTCGAGGTATCGATGGATTGCCCGCTCTGCCGCATCGCTCAGGACGACATCATCTGGGAAGACGCCCGCTGCCGTATCATCCGCGTCGATGATCCGGACTACCCGGGCTTCTGCCGCGTCGTCTGGCGGGAACACGTGGCCGAGATGAGCGACCTCGCACCCGCCGACCGCGCCCATCTGCTCGAGGTGGTCGTCGCCACGGAACAGGCCCTGCGCCAGCTGATGCAGCCGCACAAGGTCAATCTCGCCAGCTTCGGCAACATGGTGCCGCACCTGCACTGGCATGTGATCCCGCGCTTCGCCGACGACCGCCACTTCCCGGAGTCGGTCTGGGGCGCGCCGCAACGCGACGGAGTGCGGCGGTCACCGCCCGATCCGCGTGCCGTCGCACAGGCCATCGATAGCGCGCTCGACCGCGGTTGAGTGCCGCCCGCATCGCCCAAGATCCTGCAACGGAGCACTCATGGACTACCGCAACGCGGCCGAATGCCTGAACCTGCTGCAGCGCCTGCACCCGATGAACGTGGAGGAAACCCACGCCGCGCTGTCCATCATGGTGGTCGGCATGCTCGAAGCGCTGCCACCGCCCAACCAGCACCTCGAGGTCCTCGAAGCGGCACGTGCCATGATCTGCTACGTGCAGGGCGAATTCTCGCGCCGCTACGCCACCCATCCACTACCACCGGACAGCCTCGAAAACGAGACGCTGCTGCGCGTCGTCACCCTGTGGCGCAATCTTGCGCGCTCCTACGCGCGCATCGCCCGCCACGACGCCCACGACGGCACGCTCGACGACCAGCGCGCCCTGCTTTTCCAGCGCCGCCTGTTCTATGCGGGCCAGGCGGTGATCGAGTTTTTCCGCGCCCATCGTGCAGTACAGGCCGGCCTGTGGGCGGAACTCCACGAGAGCTATGCCGCCGCCGATGCAGCACAACTGGCGCGCATCCGCGTTGCCGATCCGCAGAACGAAGTCTGGAAGGCCCAGAGCACGCTGGAGGCCTACGCGGCAGTGCTGCTGGTCGACCTGGCCAACCCATACGGCCGCACCGAACGCGAACTCGCCTGGGTCTGCCGCTGGGCGCAGCGCTTTGCGCCCTACTGCGAGCTGGGCGTCGACACCGAACCGCAGAAACCGAACATGTACGGCCTGGACCTCGGCACCGACCAGGGTCTGCGTCCGCTCGGCCTGCTCGCGCAGTCGACCCGGCTGCACCGCTTCGACGGCAGCAAGCTGGCGGGACAGATCCAGGCGGTGCTCACCCAGTTCAAGCAGGGCGTCAAACCCTCGTCGCTCGGACTGGGTGAAGACTGCAGCACCGAGGCCTGCGCCCGTCTGCTGCTTTCGCTGTATCGCCCGTGGGGACTCGCAGCTGCCGGGCGACGCTTTCCACGACGCGGCAGCAGTGGCGAGGTCGAACTCAGCTGCGACTGGCTCGCCATCGGTTTCCATGTCAACGGCAAGGTGTTCGAGCAACCCCGCCTCTATGGACAGACGCCCGGACTCAACAGCGACATCTCCCTGCTCACCTTCGGCGAGCGCGTACCGGTAGCGGATAATCCGGCGCGCGCCACGCAGCGTCGCCAGCGCGAGGCGGAGGAACTCGGCTTCGTATGCGAACGCTGGGAGGTGGTGGATCAATCGGTCGGCGGCTTCCGGCTGCAGCAGCACCCCCGCGCCGAACGGCTGGAGCATCACCAGCTCGTCGGCCTGCGGCCGCAAGACAGCCAGCGCTTCCTACTGGGCCATATCAGCTGGCTGATGTTCCGTGCCGACGGGATACTCGAAGCCGGTGCCCATATCCTTGCCGGCGTGCCCAGCCTGGTCGCGGTCCGCGCCGTGGGTCTGCACAGCGGTCGCGCACCCTTCCACCAGGGTTTCATGCTGCCGGCAACGCCTGCCTTGAAGACGGAAGCCTCACTGGTGCTGCCGGCCGGCTGGTACCACGCCAAGGGCATCGTCGAAGTCTTCCAGGACGGCGCGCTGCGCCAGTTCAGGATGCTGCAGCTGATGCTCAAGGGTGCGAACTTCGATCAGGTCAGCTTCGAACCGGTAGTGCCTTCTGCTGCATCAGCCGCGCCCGCGGAAAGCGCACGCTGAAGCGACTGCCTTCGCCCAGCCTGCTGACCACGTGCAACTCGGCCTGGTGGCGCGTCAGGATGTGCTTGACGATGGCCAGCCCCAGGCCGGTGCCACCGGTCTCGCGCGAACGCCCCCGGTCGACGCGATAGAAGCGCTCGGTCAGCCGTGGAATGTGCTGCGCATCGATGCCGATCCCGTCGTCGCGCACCCAGAACTCGCCGCCGCTGTCGTCCTGCCGCCAGCCGATCTCGATGCGGCCGCCGTCCGGCGTGTAACGCACCGCATTGCTGCCGAGGTTGGCGAACGCGCTGTGGAGTTCCTTGTAGCTGCCGAGCAGCATGCCGTCGCCTTCGATCTGCAGGCTCAGCGTATGGCGGCCACCCGACAGCGCCTCCATCTCGGTATACACGTTCCTGACAAGGGCACCGACACTCAGCCGCTCCTCCGCCGGCGCAGGCGCACCGGTCTCCAGCGCCGACAGCGTCAGCAGGTCCTCGATGAGGTAACGCATGCGGTCGGACTGATCGTGGGCAAGCCGCAGATAGCGCAGAATGTCGTCACGCTCGAAATCGTCGAGCCCGTCGATCAGGGTTTCGAGGAAACCGCCGACCACCGTTAGCGGGGTACGGAGTTCGTGCGAGACGTTGGCAACGAAATCCCGCCGCATGGTCTCCAGCCGCTCGAGCTGCGAGATGTCGCGCGACAACACCATCTTCTGGCCGTCGCCGAATGGGATGATCTGCACCTGCAACGTGAGGCCGCTGTGGCGGTTGGACGTCAGCACCAGCGCCTCGTCGTACTTCTGCGCCTGCAGATACTGCACGAAACCCGGCTGACGGACGAGGTTGGTGACCGGTGCGCCGATGTCCCGTTCGTGATCGACACCGAAGTGGTGTTCGGCCTTGAGATTCACCCACTCGATGGTGTCGCTCTCGGCCAGGTACATGACACCGTCCGGCATCGCCTGGCTCGCATCGCGGAAGCGCTCCAACGCAACCGCGAGACGCTCGCGCATGTCATAGGCCATGCGCGAACGCCGACTCATGTCCGCGAACACCTTATCCCAGGTGCCGCTTGCGCGCGGCAACGGAGTACCGACGGGTTCGCGCGCCCATTGCACCAGCCGGTAGAGGTTGCGCAGGTGGTACCAGCCAGCAAGCAGCAGGCCTGCGATCACCGCCAGCGCAGCCCACATTGCGCCGCCGATCAGGCCGACCGCCCCCGCCACCGCCAGCAGGACGATCAGCAGGATCGCCGCGCCGACCCATACGTAGCTTGTCGAACGAATGATGAAACCTCTAGCGCAGGATGCAGGCGGCCATTATCGCGCCGGGGCCGCGATATCGGTCTGGGAAGAAAAACGATAGCCGCTGCCGCGAACCGTCTGGATCAGCGCGTCATGGCCGGACGGTTCCAGCGCACAGCGCAGGCGCCGGATGTGGACATCCACGGTACGCTCTTCGACGAAGACGTGATCGCCCCACACCTGGTCGAGCAACTGAGCGCGCGAATGCACCCGCTCGGCGTGGGTCATCAGGAAATGCAGCAGGCGGAACTCGGTGGGGCCGAGGGCAAGGGCGCGATCGCCCGCGCTGACCCTGTGGGTGGCCGGATCGAGGCGCAGGCCGCCGAGCTCCACCGGATCCTCGGTTACCTGCGGTGCCCGGCGGCGCAGCACCGCCTTGATCCGGGCCACCAGCTCGCGCGGACTGAACGGCTTGGTGATGTAATCGTCGGCACCTGTCTCCAAGCCAGTGACCTTGTCCTGCTCCTCGCCGCGCGCAGTGAGCATGATGATGGGAATCTCGCGGGTGCGCTCTTCGCTGCGCAGCCGGCGGGCGAAGTCGATGCCGGAGCTGCCCGGCAGCATCCAGTCGAGCAATACTAGATCCGGCAGCGCGTCACGCACGATGCGCTGTGCCGTCTCGGCATCGGACGCACGCACCACGTGGTGGCCAGCGCGCGCCAGGTTGGCGGCGATCAGTTCCTGGATCGCGGGTTCGTCTTCGACCAGCAGAATATTGGCAGGCATTTGTTTGCGCTCCGATTGATCTGCGGGAGTCTATTTCAGGTGTTTGACGTTTTGATGACACGTCATCGCAGTGAAATACCGCCGAACGCCCGGTCACAAGCACGGAGCGCCGTCCGATGGCCCGGGTCGATTCGGGTATGATTGACGCCCCGATACGGAGGCTAGCACCATGGCCGGACTCGACAAGGATACCCCGCTTCCCACCGACATCACCCTGCACAAGCAGTCCCGCGTGCTGGAAATCAGCTTCGACGATGGCAGCGTGTTCCGCTTGCCTTTCGAATTCCTGCGGGTCCATTCGCCATCGGCCGAAGTCCGGGGTCACGGCCCCGGCCAGGAAACGCTGCAACAAGGCAAACGCGATGTCGACATCACCAGTCTCGAGCCGGTGGGCAACTACGCGATCAAGCCGGTTTTTTCGGACGGCCACGACAGCGGCCTCTACTCCTGGGACTACCTCTACATGCTAGGCCGCGAGCACGACGTGCTGTGGCAGCAATATCTCGACTGCCTGGCGCAGGCCGGCGGCAGCCGCAACGCGGCCGACCTGCCGCCACCGGCTCCAAAATCCGGTTGCGGACACCATCACTGAGTTGCCGATGAACGACAAGACCACCCATTTCGGTTTCGAGACCGTCGCCGAGAACCTCAAGCAGAAGAAGGTCGCCGAGGTGTTCTCCTCGGTCGCCTCGCGCTACGACGTGATGAACGACCTGATGTCACTGGGGCTGCATCGGCTGTGGAAGGCCTTCACCATCCAGGTTTCGGGCGTGCGCAGCGGCGATCGCGTGCTCGACGTGGCCGGCGGCACCGCGGATCTTTCGCTCGCCTTTGCCCGCAAGGTGGGCAGCAGCGGACAGGTGTGGCTGACCGACATCAACCACGCCATGCTGTCCCGCGGCCGCGACCGCGTCCTCGATCACGGGCTCTCGCTGCCCGTGGCGCAGTGCAACGCCGAAAAGCTGCCGTTTCCCGACGACTGGTTCGACTGCGTCACCGTCGCCTTCGGCCTGCGCAACATGACGCACAAGGACGTGGCCCTGGCCGAAATGCGGCGCGTGCTGCGCCCGGGCGGCCGCCTGCTGGTGCTGGAGTTCTCCAAGGTGTGGAAGCCGCTGGCGCCGATCTACGACCTCTATTCGTTCAAGATCCTCCCCTGGATGGGCGACAAGGTCGCGAACGATGCCGACAGCTACCGCTATCTGGCCGAATCGATCCGCATGCACCCCGGCCAGATGGAACTTAAGGAGATGATGGAACAAGCCGGGCTCCGCCGTGTCGATTACTTCAACCTCAGTGCCGGCGTGGTCGCGCTGCACCGCGGTTACAAGACTTGACGCACGGAGACGGCCCTCATGAAGCACTTCATCCTCAGCCTGATCGTCACGCTGTTCACCATCGGCTTCGGTTTGCCTGAGGCAGAAGCCAAGCGTCTCGGCGGTGGCAGCAGTATCGGCATGCAACGCCAGACGACACCGCAGCAGCCCGCCACCGCGCCTCAGCAGAACCTGAGCGGCCAGAAGCAGACGACCACCGCGGCGCCAGCCCAGGCCCAGCCCAAGCGCAACTGGCTCGGCCCGATCGCCGGTCTGGCCGCGGGCCTGGGCCTCGCCGCACTGTTCTCCCATCTCGGCCTGGGCGAGGAACTCGCCTCCTTCGTCCTGATCGCCCTTCTGCTGGTGGGTGCCCTGCTGGTCTTCCGCATGCTCTTCCGCCGTGCCCCAATGCAGCAGCAAGGCATGCAGTACGCCGCTGCCGGCGGCCAGTCCCATGTGCCCGCCGCCAGCGCGGCTATGCCGAGCACGGCAAGCGGATCGCAACTGCCGGCCGGCTTCGACGTGGACGCCTTCACCCGCCAGGCCAAGGTCAACTTCATCCGCCTCCAGGCCGCCAACGATGCTGGCAACCTCGACGACATCCGCGAGTTCACGTCGCCAGAGATGTTCGCCGAGATCAAGCTGCAAATCGGTGAACGCGGTCCCGCTTCCCAGCGGACGGACGTCGTCGAACTCAATGCCCAGGTCGTCGATGTACTAGAGGAAGCCCAGCGCTATATCGTCAGCGTCCGTTTCAACGGTCTGATCCGTGAAACGAGCGATGCGCCGGCGGTCCCGTTCGACGAGATCTGGCACCTGACCAAGGCGGTGAACGGCAAAGCCGGCTGGGTCGTGGCAGGCATCCAGCAGCTCAACTAATCATGTGGAAAGGCAAAGCCCTTTCCCGCTTCCGATGATCAGCCGCCTCTTCCTGTCAGCCACCAATCACGTGCTCGCCCAGTCGGGCTGGGCACGACAACGCCTGATGCCGCACGCCGGCCGGACCGCGCATCTCGACGTCACGCCGCTGGACCTGAACTTCTCAGTCGCCAACGACGGCTATCTGGCCGAATGGCAAGGGCAGGAAAGGCAGCCCGACGTCCGGCTAAGCCTGCCTGCGGGCGAAATTCCGCAGATGCTGACCGAGGGTTCGTCAGCCTTGATGCGCCACGTGCGCATCGAGGGAAACGCCGAGTTCGCCGACGCCCTGGGCTTCGTCTTCCGCAACCTGCGCTGGGATGTCGAGGAGGATCTCTCCCGTATCATCGGCGACATCCTGGCACATCGCGCAGTCAGCACCGGCAAGGCATTCGCCACGGCCCAACGTCAGGCTTTGCTCAACACCGCCGACAATCTGGCCGAATACCTTACCGAAGAGAAACCCGTGCTGGTTCGCCGCGAAGCGCTCGCCGCCTTCTCGCGTGAAATTATCGAATTGCGCGACGCGGTAGGGCGCACCGAAAAGCGCATCGCGCGACTGAGCGTTACGCGCTAGGAAGCCCTTCCGTGTGCCGAACGGGCAAGCACGGGATCATCAAACAACAAGGGCAGCCATATGGCTGCCCTTGTCTTTTGACGTCGTAATACAGCCGAGCGTCAGTGTATGCCCTTGCGCAAGCGCTGGATCGCCGCGATCTGCGCGATCGCCTCGGCCAGTTCGGCCTGAGCCTTCGCATAGTCGAGCTGGGAGGACTGGTTGGCCAACGCCTCTTCCGCCTTCTTCTTGGCTTCGAGGGCCTTGGCTTCGTCCAGATCCTTGCCGCGGATCGCGGTATCGGCCAGCACCGTCACCAGACCGGGTTGAACTTCCAGCAAGCCGCCAGCCACGAACACCACTTCTTCTTCCGCCTGATTCTGCACCTTCACGCGCACCGCACCCGGTTTGATCCGGGTCATCAGCGGCATGTGGCCCGGCAGAATGCCGAGCTCGCCGGCTTCACCCGGCAGTGCAACAAACTCGGCCAGACCGGAGAAGATCTGCTCTTCCGCGCTGACGATATCGACATGAACCGTCATTGCCATGGTATGTCCTTTTCAAGACCGCGCCGACTGATGCCGGCGCGGAGGGGGCGAATTACTGCAGCTTCTTCGCCTTCTCGAGCACTTCCTCGATGCCGCCGACCATGTAGAAGGCCTGCTCCGGCAGGTGGTCGTATTCGCCGCTGACGATCGCCTTGAAGCCGGCGATGGTGTCCTTGAGCGTAACGTACTTGCCCGGCGAACCGGTAAACACTTCGGCAACGTGGAAGGGCTGCGACAGGAAGCGCTGGATCTTACGCGCACGGGCCACGGCGAGCTTGTCGTCCGGCGACAGTTCGTCCATACCCAGAATCGCGATGATGTCGCGCAGTTCCTTGTACTTCTGCAGGGTTTGCTGCACAGCACGAGCGACGTTGTAGTGCTCTTCGCCAACGACCAGCGGATCGAGCTGGCGGCTGGTGGAGTCGAGCGGATCGACCGCCGGGTAGATACCCAGGGCAGCGATGTCACGCGACAGCACGACGGTGGAGTCGAGGTGGAGGAAGGTGGTGGCAGGCGACGGGTCGGTCAAGTCATCCGCCGGCACATACACGGCCTGGATCGAGGTGATCGAGCCGACCTTGGTCGAGGTGATGCGCTCCTGCAGACGGCCCATTTCTTCGGCCAGCGTCGGCTGGTAACCCACCGCGGAAGGCATACGGCCCAGCAGCGCGGACACTTCGGTACCGGCCAGCGTGTAGCGGTAGATATTATCCACGAAGAACAGGATGTCGCGGCCTTCGTCGCGGAAACGCTCGGCCATGGTCAGGCCGGTCAGCGCCACGCGCAGACGGTTGCCCGGGGGTTCGTTCATCTGACCGAACACCATCGCGACCTTGTCGAGAACGTTGGAGTCCTTCATCTCGTGGTAGAAGTCGTTGCCCTCACGGGTACGCTCGCCCACGCCAGCAAACACCGACAAGCCCGAGTGCTGCTTGGCGATGTTGTTGATCAGCTCCATCATGTTCACGGTCTTGCCCACGCCAGCGCCGCCGAACAGGCCGACCTTGCCGCCCTTGGCGAACGGGCAGATCAGGTCGATAACCTTGATGCCGGTCTCGAGCAGTTCCACGGACGGGGACAATTCGTCGAACTTCGGGGCCTTCTGGTGGATGGCGCGCAGCTCGTCGGTCTCGATCGGGCCAGCTTCGTCGATCGGGCGGCCGAGCACGTCCATGATGCGACCCAGCGTACCGTGACCGACCGGCACCGAGATCTGCTTGCCGGTGTTGGACACCTTCATGCCGCGGCGCAGGCCGTCGGAGGAACCCATCGCAATCGTACGCACGACGCCATCACCGAGTTGCTGCTGGACCTCGAAGGTCAGGCCAGCTTCGGCGAAGGAGTCGGCGGCGTCCTCAAGCTTCAGGGCGTCATACACCTTGGGCATCGAATCGCGCGGGAACTGGATGTCCACCACCGCGCCGATGCACTGAACGATAGTACCGTTACTCATCGTCTTTCCTTAATCAATAATCCGTTAGACCGCGGCGGCGCCACCGACGATTTCCGACAGCTCCTTGGTGATCGCGGCCTGGCGGGTCTTGTTGTAGACCAGCTGCAGTTCGCCTATCACGTTCTTGGCATTGTCGGACGCGGCCTTCATCGCCACCATGCGCGCGCTCTGTTCGGAAGCCATGTTCTCGGCTACGGCCTGGTAGACCAGCGCTTCGACGTAACGCACCAGCAGCTCGTCGATCACCACCTGCGGATCCGGCTCGTAGAGGTAGTCCCAGGAGTTGTCCGGGGTACCGAGCTTTTCACCGGTGAGCGGGAGCAGCTGCTCGAGCATCGGCTCCTGCTTCATGGTGTTGATGAAGCGCGTGTAGGCCACGTAAACCGCGTCGAGCTCGCCGTTCTGGAA
Source organism: Azoarcus sp. DD4 (assembly GCF_006496635.1). Lineage (NCBI taxonomy): Bacteria > Pseudomonadati > Pseudomonadota > Betaproteobacteria > Rhodocyclales > Zoogloeaceae > Azoarcus > Azoarcus sp. DD4. Next base: position 216,818 of record NZ_CP022958.1, on the reverse strand, counting down.
CGCGTCGAGCATCACCTTGACCGGGCCGATCAGCTTTTCGAGGTGCGGGGTGTCGCCGAGTTGCGTCACATGCGACACCACTTTGGCACCGATGCGCTGCATGAAACCGAAACCCTTGTTGCCGATGCAGCAGGCACGGATCTCGGTGGCCCCAGCGGCCTCCCATTCCTTCATCGCGTTGACCGCGATACGCTGAACGTTGGTGTTCAAGCCACCACACAGACCCTTGTCGGTCGTGACCAGGATCAGGCCCACCCGCTTGATCTGGTCCTTGCGGACCAGGAAGGGGTGCTTGTAGTCGGTGACGTTGGCCTGGGACAGGTTCGCGGCGAGTCGGCGGATCTTTTCGGCGTAGGGGCGGGCAGCACGCATCCGGTCCTGCGCCTTGCGCATTTTGGACGCGGCCACCATTTCCATGGCCTTGGTGATCTTGCGCGTGTTTTGCACGCTCTTGATCTTGGTACGGATTTCCTTACCGCTAGCCATATTCCGTCTCCGTCCGCGGCCTTAGGCCCAGCTCTTCTTGAACTCGGCGATCGCGGCAACCAGGGTCTTCTCGCCATCGGCGTCGAGTTCCTTGGTGTCGGCGATCTTGGCGACGAGCTCAGGCGCCTTGGCCTTGACGAACTGTTGCAGACCGGATTCGAAGGCCAGCACACGAGCCACTTCGACGTCGTCGAAATAGCCGTTGTTCACCGCGTACAGGGTGATGGCCATTTCGGCGACCGACAGCGGCGCGTATTGCGGCTGCTTCATCAGCTCGGTCACGCGGCGGCCGCGCTCGAGCTGCTTGCGGGTCGCATCGTCCAGATCGGAGGCGAACTGGGCGAAGGCGGCGAGTTCGCGGTACTGCGCGAGGTCGGTACGGATACCGCCGGAGAGCTTCTTGATGACCTTGGTCTGGGCAGCGCCGCCGACGCGGGACACCGAGATACCGGCGTTGATCGCGGGACGGATACCGGCGTTGAAGAGGTCGGTTTCCAGGAAGATCTGACCGTCGGTAATCGAGATCACGTTGGTCGGAACGAAGGCGGACACGTCGCCGGCCTGGGTTTCGATGACCGGCAGGGCGGTCAGCGAACCGGTCTTGCCCTTGACTTCGCCGTTGGTGAACTTCTCGACGTAGTCGGCGTTCACGCGAGCGGCGCGCTCGAGCAGGCGGGAGTGCAGGTAGAACACGTCGCCCGGGTAGGCTTCTCGGCCCGGCGGACGGCGCAGCAGCAGCGAGACCTGGCGGTAGGCCCAGGCTTGCTTGGTCAGATCGTCATAAACGATCAGCGCGTCCATGCCACGGTCACGGAAGTACTCGCCCATGGTGCAACCGGCGTAGGCCGAGAGGTACTGCATGGCGGCGGATTCGGAAGCGGTCGCGGCGACGACGATGGTGTATTCCATCGCGCCGTTCTCTTCCAGCTTGCGCACCACGTTGGCGATAGTCGAAGCCTTCTGGCCGATCGCAACGTAGACGCAGAACATGTTCTGGCCTTTCTGGTTGATGATGGCATCAACCGCGACGGCCGTCTTGCCGGTCTGGCGGTCGCCGATGATCAGCTCGCGCTGGCCACGGCCGATCGGCACCATGGAGTCGACCGACTTCAGACCGGTCTGCACCGGCTGCGAAACGGACTGACGGGCGATGACGCCCGGCGCGACCTTCTCGATCTTGTCGGTGAGCTTGGCGTTGATCGGGCCCTTGCCGTCGATCGGCTGACCCAGGGCATTGACGACGCGACCGATCAGCTCGGGGCCGACGGGCACTTCGAGAATGCGGCCGGTGGCCTTGACGGTGTCGCCTTCGGTGATGTGCTCGTATTCGCCGAGCACGACCGCGCCGACGGAATCACGCTCGAGGTTGAGCGCGAGGCCGAAGGTGTTGCCGGGGAACTCCAGCATTTCGCCCTGCATGACGTCGGTGAGGCCGTGGATACGGGTGATACCGTCGGTGACGGAAACCACCGTACCCTCGTTGCGCGACGTGGCGGCGAGCTGCAGGTTCTGAATCCGGCTCTTAATCAGATCACTGATTTCAGAGGGGTTGAGTTGCATTTTGCGATAACTCCTAGTTCTTGAGCGCAGCGGCCATGTTCGCGAGCTTGCCGCGGACCGAGGCGTCGATCACTTCGTCGCCGACGGCGATGCGGACCCCACCGATGAGCTCGGGGTCGATGCTGACAGTCACGTTCAGCCTGGCCTGGAAGCGCGCTTCCAGATCGGCCTTCAGTGCAGCCAGGGCGGCATCGTCGAGGGGGAAGGCGGAGGCGATTTCCGCCTCCAGGACGCCTTCGTGTTCGTTCTTGAAAGCAACGAACAGGTCACGGATCTCCGGAAGCACCTGCAGACGTTCGTTATCCACGAGGACGCGGACGAAGTTCTGCTGCTCGGCGGTCAGATTCCCACCGACTTCCTGCACCAGCGTGTTCAGCTGGTCAGCGGAAAGCTTGGGATCGTTGATACACGCCCGCATGTCGGAATCGGCCGCCACAGCGGCGAGCCGATCCAGTGCTTCCGACCAAGGCCCCAGCGCACCTGCCCCGCGGGCCAGCTCGAAGGCGGCATCCGCATAAGGGCGCGCGATGGTGACGTTCTCGGCCATGACTTATTGCAGTTCCTGTTTCAGGTTGGCAAGCAGCTCGGCGTGCACCTGGGCGTTGATCTCGCGACGCAGGATCTTCTCCGCGCCGGCAACAGCCAGATGAGCGACCTGGTCGCGCAAGGCTTCCTTGGCACGCTGGGCGGCGGCGCCGGCTTCGGCTTCCGCGGCTTCGCGAGCCTGGGCGATGATGCGGGCAGCTTCGGCACGTGCCTCGTCGACCAGTTGGCTCGCCTGCTTTTCAGCGGAGGCACGCACATCGCCCGCGGATTCGCGAGCCTTGCGCAGTTCCTCGACGACCTTCTTCTCGGCGAGAGCCAGATCGGCCTTGGCCTTGTCCGCAGCTGCCAGCCCGTCGGCGATTTTCTTCGCGCGCTCGTCCAGTGCCTTCACGATGGGCGGCCACACGAATTTCATCGTGAACCACGCCAGAATGAAGAACACAACGAGCTGGGCTATCAGGGTTGCGTTCAGATTCACTGTTCTAGGCCCTCAGTGATGTTGAGAGGAACTCGAACCGATCAGAGCTGGAACGGGTTGGCGAAGGCGAACATCATCGCGATACCGACACCGATCAGGAACGCGGCGTCGATCAGACCAGCCAGCAGGAACATCTTGGTTTGCAGCGCGTTCATCAGTTCGGGCTGACGTGCGGAGGCTTCGAGGTACTTGGAACCCATGATGCCGATACCGATACACGCACCGATAGCACCCAGACCGATGATCAGACCAGCAGCCAGCGCAACAAAACCCAGAACGTTTTCCATGACGACTCCTTAGTTAAAGATGATTGAGTTTAAAAAGTGGGTACTGCGATAAACCGTTAGTGACTTTCGTGCGCCTGACCGATGTACACCAGGGTCAGCATCATGAAGATGAAGGCCTGCAGGGTGATGATCAGGATGTGGAAGATGGCCCAGATCGAACCGGCGACCACGTGACCGACGAAGCCGAACACCGTGGCGGTGGAGCCCAGCAGCGCGATCAAGATGAAGATCAGCTCGCCGGCGTACATGTTGCCGAACAGTCGCATGCCGTGGGACACGGTCTTGGCGACGAACTCGATGATCTGCATCGCGAAGTTGATCGGGTAGAGCAGCGGATGGCTGCCGAAGGGCGCGGTGAAGAGCTCGTGGATCCAGCCCGACACGCCCTTGATCTTGACGTTGTAGTAGAGGCAGAGGAGCAGCACGCCGCAGGACATGCCTAGCGTGGCGGAGAGGTCGGCGGTCGGCACGATGCGCATGTAGGCGTGGGCCGGATCGCCGCCCGCGGAAGCGTAAACGCCCTCCCAGATGCGCGGTAGCAGATCGACCGGCAGCATGTCCATCGCGTTCATCAGGAAGATCCAGACGAACACGGTGAGCGCGAGCGGCGCAACGAACTTGCGCGATTCGGCGCTGTGGATAATGCCCTTGGCCTGATCGGCGACCATTTCGACCATCAACTCGATGAAACCCTGGAAACGGCCCGGCACACCGGAGGTCGCCTTGCGGGCAGCCAGCCAGAGAAGGAAGACGGTCAGCAGACCGAGGGTAACGGAGTAGAACAGCGAATCGACATTGATGACGCTGAAGTCGACGATGCTCTTCTGGGCGTGCCCTGTGCTGTTGAGGTGGGTCAGGTGGTGTACGACGTACTCGGATGCGGTTGGTGCGTGCTCTGTAGCCATAGTCAGTTTCTTACCAAGAATGCAAACAAATTCGCTTTAAGCGCCAGAATCAGGCCGATCAGCAGAGCGCCCCAATGGACCTCCGGATACAAGACCGGAAACAGCACCAACAATCCAACGATCGACGCGATCTTGATGAACTCGCCGACCACAAATCCAGTCACAGTTGCAAGCTGCCGCCTGGCCATCACTCCCAGGCGCAGCGCAAATATCCACGATGGCACTGTGCATGCCAGGCCGCCGTACGCCGCCGAGATTGCCCCGCGAGGCCCGAAAAAAACGGCCGCAATGGCCGTGGCGACGAGGCTTGCACCCAACTGCAGCAGCACTGTTTTCAGCATCGGTAATCCCGGCTTGCCGCAGCTGCGGGCAACCGCATAAAAATCCCGTCAATTCTAGGGGTTAACCACAGCGAAGTCAAACCACGCCTGCACTGCAACATGCGTAAGCCTATGCCTGCTGTCTTTCAGCTTATAGAAGAGCTGTGCGTGCGGGATTGACAGGACAGGACAGCGCTCGCGAACATGATCGCATGAATCCCGACTATTCCCGTGCGATCCCCGCAGCGTGGCAGCAGATGTCGCGCGTCTTCACGGCACTCGGCGACGAGCACCGGCAGCGCATCCTGCTGACATTCGAGGGGAGCGAACGACTCAATGTCAGCCAGATCGCCGGGGTGTCCACCCTGTCGCGACCCGCTGTCTCCCATCACCTCAAGATCCTGCGCGAAGCCGGCGTGCTCTGTTCGGAGAAGATCGGCAAAGAGATCTTTTTCTGGGTAAACAAGGACTTCCTGTCCGAGACCTTCGACAATGTGCGCGACTACCTCGACACGCATCTCTAGCACTCGCAAACAACATGTCGAAACGTCTGGACATGTAATCATTTCAGTAGCATGATCCGTCCGTCCTCATCCCACGGGTAACCGGATCATGCTTGTAGCGCTGCTCAAATCCCTGCTGCGTCTCATCCTCCGACCGCTCTACCGGGTTCGCGTGCAGGGCGATCCCACGCCATTCGGCGACAGCCGCCTGCTCATCGTCGCCAATCACGAATCCTTCCTCGACGGCCTGCTGCTCGGCCTTTTCCTCCCCCTCGATCCGGTCTTCGTCGTTCACACCGGGGTCACCCGCCGGATCGGCTTCCGCCTCGCACTTCGCCTGGTCGATCACCTCGCGGTCGACCCCGCCAACCCGATGGCGATGAAACGTGTAGTCCGACTGCTCGACGGAGGCCGCCCGGTGGTGATATTCCCCGAGGGCCGCATCACCACCACCGGCAGTCTGATGAAGGTCTATGACGGACCGGCCTTCGTCGCAGCAAGGACGGGAGCGACCATCGTGCCGGTCCGGGTCGACGGCGCTGCCCGCAGTTACTTCTCACGCGTGGCCGGCCGTCATCCGCGCCAGCTCTTTCCCCGCATCACGCTGAGCGTGCTGCCCGCCACGCGCATCGACATGCCTCAGGGCGAGACGGCGCGCGTACGCCGGCGTCGGGCCGGCGAGGCGATGCGGCGGCTGATGCAGGAAATGCTGTTCGCCTCGCGGCCGCAACACACGCTGTTCGACGCACTGCTCGACGCCGCTGCCATCCATGGTCGCGGCCGCAGGCTGGTCGAAGACATGAAGCAGGTCGAGTACAGCTATGGCGACCTGCTGAAGATGGCGCTGATGCTCGGGCGGATCGGCACCAGGCTGGCTGCGCCGGGCGAACGCATCGGCGTACTGCTGCCCAATCTCGCGCCGACGCTGGGCCTGCTGTTCGGCCTCAATGCCTTCGGTCGCATCCCCGCGATGCTCAACTACACGGCCGGCAGCGACGGGCTGCAGGCCGCGTGCAGCGCCGCCTGCCTGCGTACGGTCATCAGCTCGCGCGCCTTCGTCGAACAGGCCCGCCTCGGCGACAAGCTCGCCGCGCTGCAGGGCGTGGAAATCGTCTATCTCGAAGACCTGCGCGCCAGCATCGGTCTCGCCGACAAGCTCTGGCTGATGCTGTGGGCACTGAGGTTTCCGCGCCTGGCGACCAGCGTCCGCCAGCCGGAGGATCCCGCGGTGGTGCTGTTCACCTCAGGTTCGGAAGGCAAGCCCAAGGGGGTGGTGCTCTCGCAGCGGGCGCTGCTCGCCAACGTGGCGCAGATCCGCGCCGTGGTGGACATCTCGCCGGACGACAGGATCCTCAATGCGCTGCCCTTGTTCCATTCCTTCGGACTTACCGCCGGTGCGCTGCTGCCGGTGCTCGCCGGTGCCGACGTTTTCCTCTATCCGTCGCCGCTGCACTACCGCGTGATCCCGGAGCTTGCCTACGACCGTGGCTGCACCGTCTTGCTCGGCACCAGCACCTTCCTCGGCAACTACGCCAAGTTCGCCCACCCCTACGACTTCTACCGCCTGCGCTACGTCATCGCCGGCGCCGAGAAGCTGTCGGACGCGGTCCGCAACACCTGGTTCGAGAAGTTCGGCATCCGTATCTTCGAAGGCTACGGTGCCACCGAAACCGCGCCAGTATTGGCGGTGAACACGCCGATGGCCTATCGCAGCGGCACCGTCGGCCAGCTCCTGCCCGGTCTTCAGGCGAAACTGCTGCCCGTACCCGGCATAGAGCACGGCGGCATCCTGCATATACACGGCCCCAACCTGATGTCCGGCTACCTGCGCGTGGAGCAGCCGGGCGTACTGCAGCCACCGGCCTCGGCGGCCGGTGCCGGCTGGTACGAGACCGGTGACGTGGTCGAGATCGACGACGACGGCTTCCTGCGCATCGTCGGCCGGGTCAAGCGCTTCGCCAAGGTCGCCGGCGAGATGATCTCGCTCGAGGCGGTGGAAAAGCTCGCAGTACAGGCCGCGCCTGAGGCGGCGCATGCCGCCGCCACCCAGCCCGACGCCGCCCGCGGCGAGAACATCCTGCTGTTCTCCACCGACCGCACGCTCACCCGCGAGCGCCTGCAGGCCGCAGCGCGCGAGGGCGGATGGCCGGAAATCGCGGTGCCGCGCCGCATCGTCACCGTCGACGCGCTGCCGCTGCTCGGCACCGGCAAGATCGACTACCTCACCCTCGGACAGTGGGCGGAGGCCGCATGATGCACCCCTCGTTTTCGCCGCGTCGTCGTCGCCTGCTGTTGGGCGGAGCCGGCCTGGCGCTGCTTGCCGGTGGCGGTATCGCCGCCGGCCGGCCGCTGCTGATGAACGCCTGTCACGCCAGCCTGCCGGACGACCCCGCGGTGCACGCGCTGCTCCACGACGCCTGGGCGGGCCTCGATCCGGCCAGGGTATGGGACATGCACGTGCACCTCGCCGGCACCGGCGACTCGGGCCGCGGCATCGAGATCTCCGAGAAGATGCAATCCCCGCTGCGGCCCTGGGAGTATGCCCAGCGCCTGTTCTATCTCAATGCCGGTTGCGCACACGGCGCCCCGGGACAGGTGGACGAAAGCTATATCGCGCGCTTGCAGAATCTGTGCGCCGATGCCCCTGCCGGCTTCAAGCTGCTGCTGTTCGCCTTCGAACGCGCCTACGACACCGCCGGCCGCGCGCTGCCGCTGGAAGGCAGCATGTACCTGCCCGACGACTATGCCCGCGATGTCGCCCGACGCGACCCGGCGCGCTTCGAGTGGGTCTGCTCCATCCATCCGCTGCGCGCGGACGCCGTCGAGGCCCTGCGCGCAGCGGCGGCCGACGGTGCACGGGCAGTCAAGTGGCTGCCGCCGGCGATGGGCATCGATCCGGCCTCGCCGGCCTGCGACGCCTTCTACGCCGCGCTCGCCGAACTCGGCCTGCCGCTGATCACCCACGTCGGCGAAGAGATGGCGGTGCACGGCCCCGGCCGGCCCGATTGGGCCAATCCGCTACGCCTGCGCCGCGCGCTCGACCACGGCGTGCGCGTGATCGCCGCCCACTGCGGCAGCCTGGGCAGCGACATCGACACCGACCGCGCCCGCAACGGCCAGCCCGGTCCGCGGGTGCCCACCTTCGACCTGTTCGCCCGGCTGATGGACGAGCAGCGCTATGCCGACCGCCTGTACGGCGATATCTCGGCGATCACGCTGATCAACCGCGAACCCGAGGTGCTCCGCACCCTGATCGAACGGCGCGAATGGCACGACCGCCTGATGTTCGGCAGCGACTACCCGCTGCCGGGCATCGTGCCGCTGATCCCGCTCGCCAGGCTGGTACGCGAACGCCTGCTCGACGAACAAAGCGTGCCGGCGCTCGACGCCCTGCGTCACCACAACCCCATCCTGTTCGACTTCGCCCTCAAGCGTCAGCTGGCCTCGCGCGGCCGCCGCTTTGCCAACACGGTCTTCGAGACCCGTCGCCATTTCGACCGGAGCGTCGCATGAGCCACCAGTCTGCGCTGATGAAGCAGCGCCGCTTCCTGCCCTTCTTCCTGACCCAGTTCCTCGGCGCCTTCAACGACAACGTATACAAGAACGCGCTGGTGGTGCTGCTCACCTTCCAGGCCACGCGCTACACCACGCTGTCGCCCGGCATCCTGGTAAACCTCTGCGCCGGGCTTTTCATCCTGCCCTTCTTCCTCTTCTCCGCAACCGCCGGCCAGATCGCCGACAAGTACGAGAAGAGCCGGCTGATGCGCTTCACCAAGCTGCTGGAAATCGTGGTGATGACCCTGGGCTGCATCGCCTTCGCGCTCGAATCGCTCGCGTTGATGCTGTTCGCGCTGTTCCTGATGGGTGCGCAATCGACGCTGTTCGGCCCGGTCAAGTACGCCATCCTGCCGCAGCACCTGCGCGAGGACGAACTGGTCGGCGGCAACGCCCTGGTCGAATCCGGCACCTTCGTCGCCATCCTCATCGGCACCCTGGCCGGCGGCGTGCTGGTCAGCCTGCCGAACGGAACGCTGTGGGTTTCGCTCGCCACCGTGCTGCTCGCACTGGCGGGCTACCTCGCCAGCCGCGGCGTGCCCACCGCGCCGGCGGCGGCGCCGGGGCTCAGGATCAACTGGAACCCGGTGACCGAAACCTGCCGCAATCTCGCCTTCACCCGCGGCAACCGCACTGTCTTCCTGTCCATCCTCGGCGTGTCCTGGTTCTGGTTCTACGGTGCGGTCTTCCTGTCGCAGTTCCCCGCCTACGCCAAGGACGTGCTCGGCGGCGACGAACACGCGGTGGTGATGCTGCTGGCGGTGTTCTCGGTCGGCATCGGCATCGGTTCGCTGCTGTGCGAGCGGTTGTCCACCGGCCACATCGAGATCGGCCTGGTGCCTTTCGGTTCGATCGGCCTGTCGCTGTTCGCGCTCGACCTCTGGTGGGCCAGCCCGGCGGTCGTCGCTGCCGGCACGACACCGCTGCCGCTGACCGAGGTGCTGGCGCAGCCGGGCACCTGGCACGTGATCGCCGACCTGCTCGGCATCGGCATGTTCGGCGGCTTCTACATCGTGCCGCTGTACGCGCTGATCCAGACCCGCAGCGAACCGGAGCACCGCTCGCGCATCATCGCCGGCAACAACATCCTCAACGCGCTGTTCATGGTGGTGGCAGCCGGCATGGGCGCCGGCCTGCTGGCGGCGGGGCTGGACGTGGCGGAGATCTTCCTCGTCACCGGCCTGCTCAATGTCGCCGTCGCGCTGTACATCTACACCCTGGTACCCGAGTTCCTGCTGCGTTTCCTCGTCTGGCTGCTGGTGCACACGGTGTACCGCCTGCAGGTGAAGGGCGCCGACAACATCCCCGCCGACGGCCCGGCGGTGCTGGTGTGCAACCACGTCAGCTTCGTCGACGCGCTGGTGATCATGGCGGCCAGCCGGCGGCCGATCCGCTTCGTCATGCACCACCACATCTTCCGCCTGCCGCTGCTGCGCTTCGTGTTCCGCGAAAGCCGCGCCATCCCGATCGCCTCGGCCAAGGAGGATCCGGCGATGGTGCATCGCGCCTTCGACGAGGTCGCGCGCGCGCTCGACGCCGGCGAGCTGGTGGCGATCTTCCCGGAAGGCCATCTCACCGAGGACGGCGAGATCGACCGCTTCCGCCCCGGCATCCGCCGCATCGTCGAGCGCAGTCCGGTGCCGGTGGTGCCACTGGCGCTGCGCGGCCTGTGGGGCAGCTTCTTCTCGCGCAAGGACGGGCGGGCGATGTCGCGCCCACTGCGGCGCGGCATCTTCAATCGCATCGAACTGCTTGCCGGTGCGCCGCTGACGGCCGCCGCCGCAAGCCCCGAATCCCTGCAGCAACGGGTGGCCGAGCTGCGCGGCGACTGGCGCTGAAGCGGGCTGGAACAGGAGAGCGACGTGACTTTGGTACTGTGGATCGTGGCCGGCATGCTCGCCGGCATGCTGGATGGACTGGCGGGTGCCGTCGTCGGCGCCGTGCTCGGCGGCCTGATCGGCAGCCTGCGCAAAGAAAGTGCGCAGACGCTGGCGCGCCAGGACGAGCGGATCACGGGCCTCGAACGCGAACTCGCCGCACTGTCGGCGCGTCTGGCCGACGGCCGCCAGCCGGCCGACACCCCGAGCACCACGACCGCCGCCCCGATTGCGGCCGAAGCGCCCACGCAGCCCGTCGCCGATCTCGATCTCGACCTCGATCTGCCGCCTGTCGCGGCCGCAACCGCCACCGCGATCAGCGCCCCCGACAACCAAGCGCCCCGGCAGCCGTCGACAGCCGCCACAGCCGGCGACGGTATCGATCTCGATGCGCTCTATGCCCGCTGCCGCGACTGGTTGCTGGGCGGCAACACCCTGGTGCGGGTCGGCATCCTGGTGCTGTTCTTCGGTCTTGCCTTCCTCGCCCGCTACGCCGTCGAACACGCCATGCTGCCGCCGGCGCTGCGGCTGGCCGGGATAGGCTGCGGCGGCATCGCGCTGGCCGCGCTCGGCTGGCGGCTACGCGCCAGACGCCCCGGCTATGCACTGACGCTGCAGGGCGGCGGCGTCGCCGTGCTCTACCTGACCATCTTCGCCGCCTTCCGCCTGTACGCGCTGCTGTCGCCCGGCACCGCCTTCGCGCTGATGTTGCTGCTCGTCGGCATCGCCGCCTGGTTTGCCGTGCGCCAGGATGCCGCAGCGCTGGCGGTGATCGGTACCGCCGGCGGCTTTGCCGCGCCCATCCTCGCGTCCAGCGGTGCCGGCACCCACGTCGAACTCTTCACCTACTACGCGCTGCTCAACAGCGGCGTGCTGGTGCTGGCGTGGTGGCGGGCGTGGCGCTCGCTCAACCTCACCGGCTTCCTGTTCACCTTCGCGATCGGGCTGGCCTGGGGCGCGGCGGACTATCACCCCTGGCACTTCGCCACCACCGAACCTTTCCTCATCCTGTTCTTCCTGATGTATGTCGCCGCTGCGGTGGCCTACGCCTGGAAGCGCGCGCCCACGCTGCGCGACCCGGTGGACGGCACCCTGGTGTTCGGCGTACCGGTGGTCGGTTTCGGCCTGCAGGCGGCGCTGGTCCACGGCATGCCCGATGCGCTGGCGTGGAGCGCGGCAGCCGTCGGCGCCTTCTACCTGTTGCTGGCAGCGGTGCTGCACCGCTTGCGCAAGCCGGTGCTCGAACTGCTGGTCGCGAGCTTCACCGCCCTCGGCCTCGCCTTCCTGACGCTGGCAATCCCGCTCGCCTTCGACGGCCGCTGGAGTGCCGCCGCCTGGGCCCTGGAAGGGGCGGCGCTGTGGTGGGTCGGCCTGCACCAGCACCGACGGCTCGCCGCCGCAAGCGGCCTGCTGCTGCAGGCTGGCGCCGGCCTGCTGTTCGCCGCCGACCTCGCCCAGCATCCCGGCCTGCGCCACCTCGCGGTACTCAACAGCGCCTTCCTCGGCACCACCCTGATCGCCGGCGCCGGCTTCGTCAGCGCCTGGCTGGCCGCAGGCCAGGCCGGCTGGCCGAGCTGGCTGCGCGCGGTCAGCCACGCCCTGCTCGGCTGGGCCTGGCTGTGGTGGCTGGGCGGCGGCTGGGCCGAGATCGATACCCAGGTCCTAACAGGCACCCGGCCGGCGGCCCATCTGCTGCTGTTCGCCGCCAGCGGCATGCTTGCCGTCGCGCTGGCGCCGCGCCTGCGCTGGCCCGACCTGCAGCTGGCGGTCGTCCTGCCGGTCACCGGCATGCTGCTGGCGCTCGCCCAGCTGATGAATTATGGCGTGCCGCCTTCCGGCCACGGCGGCTGGCTGGCCTGGCCGCTGGCGCTGGCGCTGCATGGCCTGGCGCTCCGTCGCGCCGACGCCCATCCGGCGCGCGGGCTGCTCGGCTGGACCCACGCCGCCGCGATCTGGCTGCTGGCCCTCGCCGGCGCGCAGGAACTGGGGCAACAGGTCGCCAGTCTGGTTTTCGGCAATGGCTGGGAAGTGGCGGCCTTCGTCCTGCCGCCGGTGCTGGTGCTGGCCGCGCTCGCGTGGCAGGCCGGGAGTACGCGCTGGCCGCTCGCCGGCTGGCGCGGCGCCTACCTCTGCCGTGGCGCAATGCCGATTGCGGCAGGACTGGTCCTGTGGTCGCTGGTCATCCTGCCACTGGCCGACGGCAGCACGCGACCCCATGTCTACCTGCCGCTGCTCAATCCGCTGGATCTCTGCGTGGCCGCGGCGCTGGGCACCATCGCCTGGTGGCTGCGGCAGGCCCGCGCCGAACTGGAACCCGTGACCGGCCCGCTGCGCCCGCTGCAGGCCGGCCTGACCGTAGTCGCCTTCGTCGGCGCCAACGCCGCGCTGCTGCGGGCGGTGCATCACGCCACCGGCCTGCCCTGGGATCTGTCCCGGCTGCTCGCCGCCGACACCACCCAGACGGCGCTGTCGCTGTTCTGGGCCGTGCTCGGCCTCGGCCTGATGCTGCTGGCCAACCGCCGCGCCAGCCGGCCGACCTGGCTGGCCGGCGCCGGGCTGATGGCGGCGGTGGTGGCCAAGCTCTTCCTGGTGGACATGGCCGCCAGCGGCGCGCTCGCGCGCATCGTGTCCTTCATCGGCGCCGGGCTGCTGTTGCTGGTGGTGGGCTACTTCTCGCCGCTGCCGCCTAAGCAGGGCGAGCCGGCCGGCGCGGATAGCGCCGGCTGAAGGCGCCGGATCAGCGCAGGCGGCCGAGCAGGCCGTCGAGCTGGTCCAGGCTGCCGAAGCGGATGGTGACTTCGCCGGCGCCCTTCTTGTTGGCCTTGATCTTGACGGTGGCACCGATCGCGTCGGCGATTTCTTCTTCGAGGCGCAGCAGGTCGCGGTCGGGCGCCGGCGCGGCCTTCTTCTGGCGCGGATTGAGCGTGTGCTGTACCAGGCGTTCGGTCTCGCGCACCGACAGCTGCCTGGCGGCGACCAGGTTGGCGAGCTGGATCTGGCTGGCGCCGTCGAGCGGCAGCAGCGCGCGCGCATGACCCATGTCGATGTCGCCCGCCATCAGCAGTTCCTGAACCTGGCCGGCGAGGTTGAGCAGGCGCAGCAGGTTGCTCGCCGCCGGCCGCGAACGGCCGACCGCGTCGGCGGCCTGCTGGTGGGTCATGCCGAATTCGTCGATCAGGCGCTGGATGCCGCCGGCTTCTTCGAGCGGATTGAGATCTTCGCGCTGGATGTTCTCGATCAGCGACATCGCCAGCGCGGCTTCGTCCGGAATCTCGCGCACCAGGCAGGGTAGCTCGGTGAGCCCGGCGATCTGCGAAGCACGCCAGCGCCGTTCGCCGGCGATGATTTCGTAGCGCGGCTCACCGTTGAGCTGGGCGAGCGGTCGCACCAGCACCGGCTGCATCACCCCCTGCGCCTTGATCGAGGCGGCCAGTTCTTCCAGCGAACCGGGGTCCATGCGCGTGCGCGGCTGGTACTTGCCCGGCTGCAGCGCATCGGTGGCGAGGGTCTGCAACTCGCCCTTGTCCGCGTCGTCGTCGCTGTTGGCCGCCAGCAAGGCGTCGAGGCCGCGGCCGAGGCCTTTGAGTTTGGGTCGGGTCATTTCAGTGGTCGGGCTGTGCGCCCGGAATCGGATTCGGTTCGTCGAGCAGGCGGCCCATGGTCGGTGTCCTACAGCGTCTGCACGCGTTCGATCATTTCACCGGCGAAGGCCATGTAGGCCTGCGCGCCCTTGGCGGACTTGTCGAACACCACGCCCGGCATGCCGTGGCTGGGCGCTTCGGCCAGGCGCACGTTGCGCGGCACGATGGCGGAAAACACCTTGTCGCCGAAATGGCCTTCGAGCTGGGCGGAGACCTGCTGCTGCAAAGTCACCCGCGGATCGAACATCACCCGCAACAGGCCGATGATCTTCAGGTCGCGGTTGAGGTTGGCATGCACCTTCTTGATGGTGTTCACCAGGTCGGACAGGCCTTCGAGCGCGTAGTACTCGCACTGCATCGGAATGATCACGCCGTCGGCGGCGCACAGGCCATTCAACGTGAGCATGGACAGCGAGGGCGGACAGTCGATCAGCACGAAGTCGTACTCGGCGTCGAATTCGCGCAGCGCTTCGCGCAGGCGGTTTTCGCGGCGCTCGAGGGCGACCAGCTCGACCTCGGCGCCCGCCAGGTCACGGTTGGCGGGCAGCACGTCGTAGCCACCGGTGGGCGAGGCGACACGCGCCTCCGCCAGCCCGGTCAGCCCGACCAGCAGGTGATACACCGACTGCGTGAGGCCGCGCTTGTCCACCCCGCTGCCCATGGTGGCATTGCCCTGCGGATCGAGGTCGACCAGCAGGGTGCGCTGGCCGGCCAGGTGCAGGGCGGCGGCGAGATTGACGCAGGTGGTGGTCTTGCCCACCCCGCCTTTCTGGTTTGCGACACAGAAGATACGGGCCATGGTCCGGGTGTTATGCAGTTTGACTTAGGAGCGCCCGCACGCGGCGGGCCTCCGGGAGTGTAGTCGATTGCCGCAGCGATCCGCCGCCGCACGCGACAGCTTGCGCCCGGTCGATGACGGCCGCGGCGGCGGCTTCAGCCACGCACGATCACCAGCAGGTGACGCTCGGCGCCCAGGCCGGGCACCGTCAGCGCATGCACTGCGTGCAGCTTCCAACCGGCGGGCAGGGCGGCGACCTCGTCGTCCGGGCGCACGCCCTTCATCGCGTACAGCGCGCCGCCCGCGCCGACCAGGTGGCCGGCCAGTTCGACGAAATCCTTCAGACTGGAGAAGGCACGCGAGATCACACCGTCGTAAGGGTGTTCGGGCTGGAGGTTTTCGACCCGCGCATTGACCGGCTGGAAGTTGGCGAGGCCGAGTTCGATCCTCGCCTGCTGCTGGAAGGTGGCCTTCTTGTTCACCGTCTCGACCGAGGTCACGCTCAGTTCCGGCCGCACGATGGCGAGCGGAATACCGGGCAGGCCGCCACCGGAGCCGATATCGGCCAGCCGCGTCACCGCGGACAGATGCGGCAGCACCGCGAGCGAATCGAGCAGGTGGTGGGTGAGCACCTCCTGCGGCGCGCGGATCGCGGTGAGGTTGTAGACCTTGTTCCACTTCAGCAGCAGCTCGCCGAAGGCGATCAGCCGTGCCTGGGTGGCGGCAGGGATGTCGAGGCCAAGCGCGGCGATGCCCTCGGCCAGCTGGCCGGCGTAGAGCGCGAGCGCGCTCATGCCGTTCTGCGCTCGCTGGCGGCACGCGCCGCCAGGTCGCGGCGCTTGAGCCACACCAGCAGCAGCGAGATCGCCGCCGGGGTGATGCCCTGGATGCGGCCGGCCTGGCCGATGGTTTCCGGCTTGTGCAGGTTGAGCTTCTGCTGCACTTCCTTGGACAGGCCGCGCACCTCGGCGTAGTCGAGCTCGGCCGGCAGGCGGGTGGATTCGGCCTGCAGCTGCTTGGCGACCTCGCCCTGCTGGCGGTCGATGTAGCCCTGGTACTTGGCGGCGATCTCGAGCTGCTCGACCACCTGCGGATCGGTCTCCGGCTGTTCGGGCGCACCCGGCAGGCTCATCAGGCTGGCGTAGGTGGTTTCCGGCCGGCGCAGCAGCTCGAAGTAGCGCGCCTCGCGTTCCAGCGTCTTGCCGAGCACCCGCTCCTGATCTTCAACCGGAATCAGCTCCGGCCGCGCCAGGCTGGTCTTGAGCCTTGCGGTCTCGCGCTCGATCGCCTCGCGCTTGGCGCAGAACGCCGCCCAGCGCACGTCGTCCACCAGGCCCAGCTCGCGGCCCTTTTCGGTGAGGCGCAGGTCGGCGTTGTCTTCGCGCAGTTGCAGGCGATATTCGGCGCGCGAAGTGAACATGCGGTAGGGCTCGGCCACGCCGCGGGTAATGAGGTCGTCCACCAGCACGCCGAGGTAGGCCTCGTCGCGCCGCGGGCACCAGGCCTCACGTCCCTGCACCTGCAGCGCGGCATTGGCGCCGGCGAGCAGACCCTGCGCGGCGGCTTCCTCGTAGCCGGTGGTGCCGTTGATCTGGCCGGCGAAGAAGAGGCCGGCGATCGACTTGGTCTCAAGCGAGGCCTTGAGATTGCGCGGATCGTAGTAGTCGTACTCGATGGCGTAGCCGGGGCGCAGGATGTGGGCGTTCTCCAGCCCGCGGATCGAGCGCACGATCTCCAGCTGCACGTCGAAGGGCAGCGAGGTGGAGATGCCGTTGGGGTAGATCTCGTGGGTCGTCAGCCCTTCCGGCTCGAGAAAGATGTTGTGGCTGTCCTTGTCGGCGAAGCGGTGGATCTTGTCCTCGATCGACGGGCAGTAGCGCGGCCCGACGCCTTCGATCACGCCGGAATACATCGGCGAGCGGTCGAGGTTGGCGCGGATGACGTCGTGGGTGCGGCTGTTGGTCTGCGTCATCCAGCACGGCAGCTGGGCCGGGTGCTGGTCGGCCGAGCCGAGGAAGCTGAACACCGGCACCGGGTCGTCGCCCGGCTGCACCGTCATCACCGAGAAGTCGATGCTGCGCGCATCGAGCCGCGGCGGAGTGCCGGTCTTGAGGCGGCCCTGCGGCAGCTGCAGTTCCTTCAGGCGCTGGCCGAGCGAGATCGCCGGCGGGTCGCCGGCGCGGCCGGCGGAGTAGTGTTCGAGGCCGACGTGGATCAGGCCGTTGAGAAAGGTGCCGGCGGTCAGCACCACCGCCGGCGCCTCGAAGCGCAGACCGATCTGGGTGACCACGCCGGTGACGCGGTCGCCGACCACGGTGAGGTCGTCCACCGCCTGCTGGAACAGCCACAGGTTGGGCTGGTTCTCCAGCCGCTTGCGGATCGCCGCCTTGTACAGCACGCGGTCGGCCTGGGCGCGGGTGGCGCGCACTGCGGGGCCCTTGGAGGCGTTGAGAATGCGGAACTGGATGCCGCCCTCGTCGGTGGCCGCGGCCATCGCGCCGCCGAGCGCATCGACCTCCTTCACCAGATGGCCCTTGCCGATGCCGCCGATCGACGGATTGCAACTCATCTGCCCGAGGGTCTCGATGTTGTGGCTGAGCAGCAGGGTACGACAGCCCATGCGCGCGGCGGCGAGGGCGGCCTCGGTCCCGGCGTGACCGCCGCCGACCACGATGACATCGAAACGGGTGGGATAGAGCATGGAGCGCTCCGCGCTGCAAACCTTGGGAGAAGGCAGCGGATTCTACGCCGTTGCAGCGCAAAATCCTAGCGTGAAAACGCGATGTTTCACGAAATAATCGCGTTGAAACATGGGTTTATATTTTTAACAACGGCACAGGCGCGACGCTGTCAAACTGAAGCCTGGACTCACGCTGCCGAGGCCACCATGCCCTCATCCGCCTTCATCGCCGCCCACGCCGGCGCGCCGGACTGGCGCCGTGCGCTCGATCGCTGCATCGCACAACTCAGCCACGACGCTGCCGCCAATGGCCGCAGGACGGGCGACTACACGCTGGGCTGGTGCTACCTCACCGACCGCTACGCCGACGCCGCCGAAGCGCTGCTGGCGGAACTGCAGCGGCGGCTGCCCGGTACCCGCTGGGTGGGGACGGTCGGCATCGGCATTTCCGCCAGCGGCACCGAGTACATCGAGGAGCCCGCACTGGCACTGATGCTCGCCCCGCTGCCGGCTGCGGCCTTCCGCCTGTTTTCCGGGCGCCAGCCGCTGCATCCCGGCGAAGACGGCTTCAACCCGCACACCGCGCTGGTGCACGCCGACGGCACCATGCCCGACCTGCAGGAGCTGCTGCCGGAGCTGGCCGGGCGCACCGCCACCGGCTACCTGTTCGGCGGCCTGTCATCGGCCCACGACCGCCCCCTGCAGATCGCGGACGCGGTGCTGACCGGCGGCCTTTCCGGCGTGGCTTTCGGCGCCGAGGTCGGACTGATCTCGCGCGTGACACAGGGCTGTCAGCCGATCGGACCGCAACGCACCGCCACCCGGGTGGACGACAACGTCGTCCTCACCCTCGACGGCGTGCCTGCGCTGGCCTGCGCACTGCAGGATCTCGGCCTGGCCAGTGACGCCTCGGTGGACGAGATGGCGCACGCGCTGTCGTCCACCCTGGTCGGCCTGCGCCGGCCGGACGACGCACCGACCGCCGCGCCGGGCCGCTTCGGCCCCGACACCCTGGTGCGGCACATCGTCGGGCTGGATCCGCGCGCCCGCGTGCTGGTGGTGGCCGACACGGTCGAAGCCGGCAGCCGGCTCGCCTTCTGCCGCCGTGACCCGGCTGCGGCCATGGCCGACCTGCGGCGCATCGCCGGCGAGATCCGCGACGAACTCGCCGCCAGCGGCCAGCGCGCCGCCGGCGCCATCTATGTGAGTTGCATCGGCCGCGGCGGACCGCACTTCGGCACGCCCAACGCCGAACTCGGCGCCATCCGCGAGGAAATCGGCGAACTGCCACTGGCCGGCTTCTTCGCCGGCGGTGAAATCGCGCGCGACCGGCTATACGGCTACACCGGCGTGCTGACCGTATTCACGATGGCTGCGTGAGGCGCACCGCCCGACGGCGGAGCGCTTCGGCCACGAGGATGCACAGCGTCAGCCAGGCCATACCGGAGCAGAAGCCAGCCAGCACGTCGCTGAAGTAATGCACCTGCAGCACGATGCGTGAAAAGCCTACCGAGAAGGCCATGCCGGCCGCCACCAGCAGCGCCGGCAGGTGCCAGCGCGCCGGCAGCAGGCGCAGGGCCAGGTAGCCCAGCATGCCCCACAGCACCACCGAGCCGGAGGCATGGCCACTGGGGAAGCTCCAGCCCTGCGCCACCGCCACGCCGTGCTCGTGCAGCGGCCGTGCGCGTTCGAACACCGCCTTCAGGCTGACGTTGAGCAGGCTGTTACCGGCCAGCGCCGCGACCCAGACCAGCGCCAGGCCGCGCTGCCCGCGCCACCACAGCAGGGCCGCGAGCGCAATGCAGGCGGTGCTTATCGTGGCGGTATCGCCAAGGCGGGTGAGCAGGGCGAAGCGGGTCAGGGTCGCGGTCGAAGCTTCCGCGGCCAGCGCGGCGGTCAGGATCTGATCGAACGCGGCCAGACCACCCGCGCCCTGAACCTGGTCCGCGATGCCGGCAAAGGTCTGGCCGGCCAGCAGCACCAGGCCAGCCGCCAGCGCAGCCTGCAGCCGTTCGCGCCGCAGCCCGCCCGGCGATGGGAGCGCCGCGTGGCGCGTCAGCAGCCAGCCCCCCGCCGTCGCCCCCCAGACCAGGACCAGGGACAGCGCATACCAGGCGCTCACATGCCCGCCGAGCGCGCGGGCCAGACCCGGCCAGGCGTCCGGCTGGCCGGTGAACAAGCTCAAGATCGAAAATTCCATGCGGCCTTCGAACGCGCTGGCGCCGTACAGTTCAGTGCCGATCGAGCGCCAGCGGCGTGCGCATGCAGCAGGCGAAGTCGTCCGCCGCTTCCTGATAATCCCAGCGCTCGACCACGCAGGCGCCGGCGCCGTGGCGGATCAGATTGAAAGAGTTGCCGGCCTCGTGGCGGATGCGGCGCGACACCGCGGTGCCGGCCTGTACCACCCACAGCCGCCGCACCGGCCCCAGGGTGTCGGCCACCGTCAGCGGCTGCACGTAGGGCAGGTGGATGTGGCCACCGAGCAGCAGGTCCGCGCCGGCCAGCCCCCAGCGCTGGATCGCGGCCGCGTGGCCGCGGGCCAGGTCGGCGGCATCGGCGCCGCGGGTCACCGCCAGCGGCTGGTGCGTCACCACCACGCGCAGCTGCCCCGGCCGCGCCGCCGCCAGCCGGTGGGCGACGCGTTCGATCTGGTCGGCATCGACCACGCCGGCAGTGTGGCGCCAGCGGGTCACGGTGTTGACCAGCTGCAGTTGCAGACTGTCGTCCTCGTACTCGGGCTCCAGCGCTTCACCGAAGGTCCGGCGGAAAGAGCCGAAGGGCCGGAACAGCCGGCGGCGCAGATCGAACAGCGGGATGTCGTGATTGCCCGGCAGCACCAGCAGCGGCACCGCGGGCAGCAGCGCCCGCAGACGGTCGACAAAGGCGCGGGCCAGCCGGAATTCGGCCGGCCGGGCGCGCTGGGTGATGTCGCCCGACATCACCGCCACATCCACCGTCTGCCGCGCGAGACAGCGCAACAGCGCCTCGACCACGCGCGTCCGTTCGGTGCCGAAGTGGGTATCCGACAGGTGGAGCAGGACTGCCATCGTCTCAGGTCGCAGGCTCGTCCGGCGGACACAGCAGCGGCAGCATCCGGTCGGCCACGCGGAGCTGCAGCGGCAGGCGCATCCACATCACCTCGCCGTCGGTCGCGACCTTGATCCGCGGCGGCCGGCGCCGGCCCACCGCCACGCTCAGCAGGATTTCGCGGAACGGGAAACTCAGCACGTTGTCCGCCTCGCCCAGCCGGCCGAGCGATCCGCGCAGCGCCAGGCCGAGCATGCCGGCCGGGCTGACCGGCCGCAGTGCGATCGCGGCCAGCTGACCGCGCTCGACGCAGGCCGCCTCGGCAATGCCGAGCTGCTCGAGCTGCAGCCGGTTGTTGCCGACGAAGAGCGTGGGCGTGGCGATGCTGGCCACCGCGTCGTCGCAGCGCAGCCACAGCCGCAGCACGCGGTGGTTACGCAGCAGGGTGTAGAGCGCCGACACGAAAGCCACCAGCCGGCTGCGGCCGAACTGGCGCTTGGCGGACTCGCGCTCCTCGAGCAGCTTCGGATACAGGCCCAGGCTGGCATTGACCAGGAAGATGCGCTCGTTCACCGCCCCCACCTGTACCGCCTTCACCCGCCCTTCCAGCAGCACGCGCGCAGCCGCCTCGACGTCTTCCGGGATGCCGTGGGTGCGGCCGAAGTAGTTGAAGGTGCCCATCGGCAGCACGCCAAAGGGGCAACCGGAACCGAGCACCGCATGTGCCACCGCGTTGATGGTGCCGTCGCCGCCGGCCGCCACCACCGTGCCGTGCACCGCGCGCGCCCGCCGCACACACTCGGCGGCAGTGGCGTGGAGGCGGACGGGATCGGGCACGGCGACGAACTCGCAGGCGCGGCCACCCGCCGCCAGCACCGCCTCGATACGCGCACGGGCGGTTTCGGCGTCCTGCGCCCCCGAACCTGGATTGAGCACGATGAAGATCGGGCCGGCATGCCTGTCTGCGACGGATTGCACGTCTACCGCCTGCATATTCGGCATAGGATCGAGGCTCATGACCGACAACCACGGCAAACGGGACAAGCCCGGACTCTACCCGCGGCGGAAGGTTTCCGTCCATGCGAGGCGCGACACTGCGCCGCCTATGCAGGTTAGAATTACACGCACTGACGAAGTGGTTTTTGTCCATTTTCCCGGCCTCGCCCCGCAGGGCGGCATATTCCGGCCGGGCATACCCGCAGCATCGGAGTCGAACAAGCCTTGAAGAAGTCGACCCTCATGGCGGTCGCTATCGCCCTGATCGCCGGCATCGTCGCCGCAGCCGCCCTGTGGCCTGCGGGCGGCCGCGCGCCCACCGTCGAAGCCGAACCGATACGCGTCGGCATCCTGCACTCGCTGTCGGGCACCATGGCGATCAGCGAACGCAGCGTGGTCGCCGCCACCCAGCTCGCCATCGCCCAGCTCAACGCCGCCGGCGGCGTGCTCGGCCGCCCGGTGGAAGCCGTGGTGCGCGATGGCGCCTCCGACTGGAAGACCTTCGCACGCGAAGCCGAGGCGCTGATCGCCACCGAAAAGGTGGACGCGGTGTTCGGCTGCTGGACTTCGGCCTCGCGCAAGACGGTGAAGCCGGTGTTCGAACGCTACGACCACCTGCTGTTCTACCCGGTGCAATACGAGGGCCTGGAGAGCTCGCCCAACATCGTCTACACCGGCGCGGCGCCCAACCAGCAGATCATCCCGGCGGTGAAATGGGCGCTGGACAAGCTCGGCCGACGCATCTTCCTGGTCGGCTCCGACTACGTCTTCCCGCATTCGGCCAACGCCATCATGAAGGACCAGATCCGCTCGCTGCGCGGCGAAGTGGTGGGCGAGCACTACATCCTGCTGGGCAGCACCGCCGTCGACGCGGTAGTGCAGGCGATTGCCGCGGCCAGGCCCGACGTCATCCTCAACACCCTCAACGGCGACAGCAACGTCGCCTTCTTCAAGGCCCTGCGCGCGCAAGGCATCACGCCGCAGCTCATCCCCACCATTTCCTTCAGCATCGCCGAAGCCGAACTCAAGACCATGGGCAGCACCGACTTCGCCGGCGACTACGCCGCCTGGAACTACTTCCAGAGCCTGCCCGGTGCCGACAACGAAGGCTTCGTTGCCGCCTACAAGGCGCGCTACGGCGCCGACGAGGTCGTCACCGACCCGATGGAAGCAGCCTGGATCGGCGTGCACCTGTGGGCCAAGGCGGTGGAAACCGCCGGCAGCGCCGATCCGCGCGCGGTGCGGCGGGCCCTGCAGGGCGAGTCGCTGTCCGCACCGGAAGGCGCGGTCAGCGTCGATCCCAAGAGCCAGCACCTGTGGAAGTCGGTGCGCATCGGCCGCATCCTGCCGAGCGGTCAGTTCGAGGTGGTGTGGAGCACGCCCAAGCCCGTGCGGCCGCTGCCCTATCCCGGCTACCGGCCGCCGCAGGAGTGGGAAGCCTTCCTCGACGGCCTCAATGCCCGCTGGAAAGGCAACTGGGCCAATCCGGGCAATACGCCGAGCATCGGGGAGGCGAGTCCATGAAGCGGCTCAACTCGATCGCGGCCGAACTCGGCCTGCTGTTCCTGCTGGTGGCGCTGGCCCCCATCCTCACCGCCTACTTCGTCGCCAACGACATCTTCGGCGACGCCATCCGCAAGGAAAAACGCGAGGCCCTGACCGCCATCGCCGATGCCGCCCATGGCCGCATCGAATCCTACGTCCGCACGCTCATCACCGACACCACCACGCTGGCCAAGTCGCCCAAAGTGGCCGAACTGCTGCGTGCCGGCAACGTCATGCTGCAGCCCGAACCATCGCCGGCCACCGCCGAATTCCTGCGCGCCTACCGCGAGGAAAAGGGCTACTTCGACGTGATGCTGGTGGACCAGGCCGGCAACATCCGGCTGTCGCTGACA
The DNA here is from genome assembly GCF_006496635.1 of Azoarcus sp. DD4. NCBI lineage: Bacteria > Pseudomonadati > Pseudomonadota > Betaproteobacteria > Rhodocyclales > Zoogloeaceae > Azoarcus > Azoarcus sp. DD4. The sequence goes on along the minus strand of NZ_CP022958.1, from coordinate 193,281 downwards.
CAGCCCTCCGTCGTCGGCCAGAGCATCCACGGCGAACGCCTGCACGACACCCAGCTCGCCCGCATGATCGAGGCCGCCAACACCCTGCTGCAGACCGAAGTGTCCAACTTCGCCCACTTCCCGCCGAGCAACGGCCACGCCGCCTTCCTCGCCGCCCCGGTGTTCGACGGCGGCATCATCATCGGCAACGTGGTGCTGCAGGTCGACAACCGCGAGCTGGATGCCATCATCAACCGCTTCGGCGGGCTGGGCGAAAGCGGCGAAGTCCTGGTCGGCACGGTGGAAAACGGCCGCCTCATCATCACCGCGCCGCCGCGCCACGATCCGTCGCTGCAGAACCGCCTGGTGGACCCGGCCCGCTTCCCGTTGCTGCACACCGCGCTGGAAGGCAGCCAGGGCACCGGCCGCCACGCCGACTACCGCGGCGAGGACACGCTGGCGGTATGGCGCTACCTGCCCTCGCTCAACTGGGGCATGGTGGTGAAGATCGACACCGCCGAGCTGTACGCGCCCATCCGCCGCTTCGAGGCGATCTCGCTGGTGGTGTTGCTGGCCTCGGTGCTGCTGGTGCTGATCGGCGCACTGCTGTCCAACCGCCTGGTGTCCCGCCCCATCGTGCGTTTTGCCCAGGCGGTGAAGGCGCTCGACGAAGAATCCCTGCCGCCGGCGGTCGACATCGAGGCCCGCCACGAAATCCACGACCTCGTCGCCGCCTTCAACACCCTGATCGCCAGCGTGCGCTCGCACCAGCACCAGCTCGAAGCGCGGGTGCTGCAGCGCACCGCCGAACTCGCCCAGGCCAATGCCGGGCTGGAGAAGGCCAACCTCGACCTGCAGGAAAGCAATGCCGAACTCGCAGTCACCCTGGACGAACTCAAGCGCACCCACAGCCAGCTGGTCGAATCGGAAAAGCTGGCGACGCTGGGCCAGCTGATCGCCGGCATCGCCCACGAGATCAACACCCCGCTCGGCTCCATCGCCTCGTCGATCGACACCATCATCGCCGCCGCCCAGCAGCAGACCGCCTTCCTCCAGCTCTACGCCGGGCTGCCCGCGGCCGAGCGCACGCTGGTGACGGCGCTGCTCGACGCTGCCGGCACCGGCTCCAGCCTCAGCCTGAAGGAAAAGCGCGCACTCAAGAAGGACTACGAGACCCGCCTGGCGGTGCAGCCCGGGGCCGACGCGCGCAAGGCGGCGGAAATCCTGTCGCACCTGCCGCCGCTGGAGCTCGACCGCTACCTGCCGCTGCTCACCCATCCGCAGTCGGCGCTGATCCTCGACCATATCAAGCACGGCATCAACATCCACCGTGCCAGCCAGAACATCAAGATCGCTTCGGAGAAGGCGCGCAAGGTGGTGTTCGCGCTCAAGAACTTCGCCCGCTTCAGCAACCAGGGCAGCAAGGCACCCACCCGGCTGCGCGACAGCATCGACACCGTGCTCACGCTCTATCACAACCAGATCAAGCAATCGGTCGATCTTCATGCCGACCTGCCCGAACTGCCCCCCATTCCCGCCTACGCCGACGAGCTCGGCCAGGTGTGGATGAACCTCATCCACAACGCGCTGCAGGCGATGGACTACAGCGGCCGTCTCGACATCAGCCTGGAGCAGGACGACGCGCGCGCGGTGGTGCGCATCCGCGATTCCGGCTGCGGCATTCCCGACGACATCCGCGACCGCATCTTCCAGCCCTTCTTCACCACCAAGCCAGCCGGCGAAGGCAGCGGGCTCGGGCTGGACATCGTGCGCAAGATCCTCGACAAGCACGGCGGCGCGATCCGGGTGGAATCCGCCGTCGGCCGCGGCAGCACCTTCGAGGTGACCCTGCCGGTCACGGAGGCCGCATGACCGACGGCGTGATCCTCTGCGTGGACGACGAGGAGACCATCCTCAACGCCCTCGACATGCAGCTCGACGAGATGTTCGGCGCGCGCTTCATCGTCGAGCTGGCCCAGGGCGCGGCCGAGGCCTACGAGGTGCTCGAAGGCTACGAAGCCGGCGAACTGCCGCTGCTGGTCATCATCTCCGACTGGCAGATGCCGCAGATCAAGGGCGACGAGTTCCTGATCGAGGCCCACCGCCGCTTTCCGCGGGTGCTCAAGATCATGCTCTCCGGCCATGCCGACCCGGTGGCGGTGGACAACGCCCGCGCACACGCCGAGCTGTACTGCTTCCTCGCCAAGCCGTGGGACAAGGACGAGCTGCGCGACGCCATCGTGAACGGCATGCGGGAAAAGGGCCTATGAGCGGGCGCTACGCCATCCTCTGCATCGACGACGAGGAAACCATCCTCGAGAGCCTGTCGATGGAACTCGGCGGCCGCTTCCCCGGCGTCATCCTCGAACTGCTGCAGGACAACGCCGAAGCCGAAGCGCTGGTCGCCGGCCTGCTCGCCAGCGGTATCGAGGTGCCGGTGGTGGTGTGCGACTACATCATGCCGGGCCGCCGCGGCGACGCGGTGCTCGCCGCCATCCACCGCCTGGCGCCGGCCGCGCGCACCGTGATGCTCACCGGCCAGAGCAGCCTCGAGGGCGTCACCACGGCCATCAACCAGGCCAACCTCTACCGCTACATCGCCAAACCCTGGGACAAGGACGACCTCGCCCTCACCCTGCAGGGCGCGCTTGAAAGCTACATCCAGGAAGCCACCATCCAGCGCCAGAACCAGGCGCTGAAAGAGCTCAACGAGGGCCTGGAACGCAAGGTCGCCGAACGCACCGAGGCCCTGCGCACCGCCAACGCCGAACTGACCGAAGCCAACCGCAAGATCGGCGAATACCTCGGCATCATCGACCGCCAGGTGCTGATCTGCCGCATCAGCCGCGCCGGCCTGGTCACCTATGTGTCGGACGCCTTGTGCCGGCGCAGCGGCTACAGCCGCGCCGACCTCATCGGCCTCAACTACTGGCATGCGCTCTATTCCGCCACCACCGAAACCCTGATGCGCGACATCCTCGCCCGCATCGAGCGCGGCCAGGAGTGGGAAGGCGAGATCCTGCACCAGTGCCGCAACGGCGACTACTACTGGGCGCACGAGACGATCTCGCCCGACGTCTGCGAGGACGGCACCATCCTCGGCTTCACCAGCATCCGCCAGGACATCACCGACAAGAAGGCGGTGGAAGCGCTCAGCGTCACCGACCCGCTGACCGGCCTGGCCAACCGCCGCCAGTTCCAGCAGGTGCTGGAAGGCGAGATCGCGCGCGCCCGCCGCGGTGCGCGTGCGCTCGCCTTCTGCCTGCTCGACGTCGACCACTTCAAGGCCTACAACGACCACTACGGCCACGCTGCGGGCGACCGCGTGCTGCAGCAACTCGGCCGCCTGCTCACCGAGAGCTTCAAGCGCGGCTGCGATTTCACCTTCCGCATCGGCGGCGAGGAATTCGCCCTGCTGTTCCCGGTCCACGATGCCGAAGAGGCCGCGGCAACCGCAGCGGCACTGGTGACGCAGGTGGAAGCGCAGGCCATCGAACACGCCTTTGGCAACCCCGGCCCGCACCTCACCATCTCCATGGGCGTGCGGCTGATCGATCCGGCCGAACACGCGCTCGACATGGACCAGGTCTTCGAGGAAGCGGACAGACTGCTCTACCGCGCCAAGCGCGAGGGGCGCAACCGCTTCGTGATGCACGACGGCGCGCTGCGCCCGGCCGGCACCGCCTGAGGGCCAGCCGCGACCATCGGGCGGTCAGCGCGGCGGCAGGTGGATGGACCACATGAGACCGGCTTCCGTCTGACTGGCCCACACCGGATGGGCCTGCAGCGGCCGGGCCGGATCGGCCCGCCAGGCCGAGACTTCGTCGGTCCAGCGTGGCCAGGCGGGATTGCGGAAGTTCTCCAGCTCGGTCCAGTAGCGGAAGGACCAGATGCAGAGCGCCAGGCCGAGCAGCACGCCCGCCACACCCCGCACCGCGCGCGAGGCGGACGGCTCGGACGCCAGCGACAGCAGCAGCAGGGCAAAGATCACCGCCGCCGAGTATGCATAGCGCGGCCCGCCGTACATGCCGATCGAAGTCAGCACCGACAGCGTGGTCAGCAAACCGATGGCCGCCAGATAGGCTGCCCGCCGCGGCAGCGTGCCGCGCGTCAGTGCGAGCAGGCCGACCAGCAATGCCGCACCGAGCGCACTCAGGCCGTCCGCGCTTGCGGTGAGGGGATAGCGAACGGCGTAGAACCAGATCCGCGACGCCACCGCCACCGGGTCGAAGACTGTCGGGGTGCGCACCTGGCTGGCATGGTAGTAGGCCGCATCGCCCAGCACCTGCATCGAATAGACGATGGCGGTCAGCTGCACGAGGGTGGTCGCGGCAAGGATGCCGAGCAGCACCAGATCGACGCGCTGCCGGGTCTTGAGGTAACGGAAGAAGCAGATGGGGGCGAGAAAATTCGCCGCCACGCTCGACAAACCCGCCACCGCCGTCACCCCGTAGGCGAGCGCACGCCGCCGCCGCGTTCCCTTGCCGTCCATCAGCACCAGGAACACCAGCAGCGCCATGTAGTGCTGGCTGTTGATCGAGGTCAGCCAGATCTCGCCCGACGCCCCCACCACCAGCGCCGCCAGACAGGCGACGGCCTTCTTCAGACTGGTGTCGAGCGCTTCGGCATCGCTGGCGATGATGGCCGCGAACACCGCGAGCTGCACCATCAGCGCCATCAGCGTGGTGACCAGCGGCGCCTGTTCGAGCGGCGGCAGGGTCGCCAGGATCGAGGCCAGGTTGGCCCACAGCGAGTAATAGCCCTGATGCGGCACGATCAGCGCCTGCAGCCACGGCTGGACGAGCGCGCCATGGAAGTACACGGTCGCCTCTTCGGCCCAGAAGCGCGGCGCCAGGAACCACACCGGATCGCGCAGGAAGACGAAGGCAAGCAAGCCGGCAAAGAGCAGCAGATTCAGCTGGCGCACCGAGGCCCGCTGCCCGCCCCGGCGCAGGCAATGCGCCAGCCCGGCAAGCACCGCGGCGCCGCCGAGGAAGAAGCACAACAGGCCACGATTGAGCCGGGCGAACTGGTCCACCACCTCGGCCGCGGGACGGTCGAACTTGCCGAGCACGCGCTCGTTGACCAGCTTGCCGGGGCGCCCGTCGTAGGCCTCGCGCACCAGCTCCGGCCCCTGCGCGTCCAGCACCCACCACAGGGCACCCGCGAAGACGACGATGGCCGCGGCCAGCAGGACCAGCAGGCGGCCTGAGCGCTGCGCGTCGGCGGTCAAGGCTGGCGCATGGTTCATGAAGTTCGGAAAGCCGGGCAGGAAAGTGGGCGGCATTATTCCATTTCCGCCCCGATTTGCGGAATGCCCGGCCTACACCGGCGTCAGCCAGTCGGCATGCGCCGCGTCCTGCCCCCGCACGCAGGCGAAGAAGCGCTGCTGCAGTGCGCGCGTCACCGGTCCCGGCTGGCCGCTGCCGACGCGGCGGCGGTCGACTTCCACCACCGGGGTGATCTCGGCCGCGGTGCCGGTGAAGAACACCTCGTCGGCGATGTAGAGCTCGTCACGGGTGATGCGGCGGGCGCGGATCTCGTAGCCGGCCTCATCGGCCAGCACCTGCAGCGTGCGGCGGGTGATGCCGTCCAGCGCCGAGGTGACCTCGGGTTCGTAGATCACGCCGCGCTTGACCATGAAGACGTTCTCGCCCGGCCCTTCGGCGACGAAGCCATCGGTGTCGAGCAACAGTGCTTCGTCATAGCCTTCGGCGCGCGCCTCGCGGCAGGCGAGGATGGAATTGGTGTAGGTGGACACCGACTTCGCCCGGCACATCTGCACGTTCACATGATGGCGTGCGAAGCTCGCCACCTTGACGCGGATGCCGCGCTCCAGCGCACCGTCGCCGAGGTAGGCGCCCCAGGGCCAGGCTGCGACCATCACATGGGTGGCAGCGCCGAGCGGATCGACGCCCGCCTTCTCGGCGCCGAGGAAAACCAGCGGGCGGATGTAGCCGCTGTCCAGCCCGTTGCGCCGCACCGCCTCGCGGCAGGCCTCGTGGATGTCGGCGCGCTCGAACGGCATTGCCAGGCCGAGGATGTGGGCCGACTCGAACAGCCGCTCGACGTGCTCGCCCAGCCGGAAGATAGCCGGTCCGGTGGGTGTGGGATAGGCGCGGATGCCCTCGAAGCAGCCCAGGCCGTAGTGCAGGGTGTGGGTCATCGCGTGCACTTTCGCCTCGCGCCAGGGCAGCCACTGCCCGTCCATCCAGATCCAGCCGTCGCGGTTTTCCATGCTCATGGTGTGCTCCTGATATGCGTGGGGAGAAGGCCGCGCCGCGGCTGCGGCGGGGCGGGCACACCGGTGTTGCCGGCATGTTCGGTCGGTGCGGGAGAAGCGGCGGTGGGCTTCGGTTGCCGCGCAGGCTTGGCTGCACGGCCGCGGCGCGATCGAGCGGGGTGGGTAAGCCCAGATTGCCGGGCGGGCAGGGCGGCGACAAACGAATACGGCGGGGATCGGGTGAAAACTGTTCACCTGGACGCACCGCGCGCGGAACTCAGCCTGCGTCTTCGCGCCGCGCGCGCGCCTGCAGCCAGCGCACGAAGCGGCGTATCCACGGCTGGGCGTAGGCATCCGGCCGTAACACCGCGTAGAAGGCCTTGCCGGCAACGTGCTGGGGGAAGGGACGCAGCAGCGTCCCCTCCGCCAGATAGGGGCGGGCCAGCAGATCCACCGTCAGCGCGACGCCCACGCCGGCGGCGGCCGCTTCGAGCATCATCATCGCGTCTTCGAATAGCGGACCTTCGCCCGGCTCGGGGCGCGCCAGCCCAGCTGCGGCAAACCACGGCTGCCATTGCAGCAAGGGATGGCGCAGCAGCGGCAGGCCGGCCAGCGCGGCGACCGTCGGCGGCGAACCCAGGCGCGCCGCCAGCGCCGGGCTGCACACCGGGAACACCGTCTCGCGGCGCAGTTCGTAGGCCTCCAGCCCGGGCCACGGCGGTTCGCCGTAGCACAGGCCGACATCCGCCTTGCCGGCGGCCACCGGTGCCATGGTGGATGCGGTGGACAGCACGAAATCGACCCCCGGATCGGCCTCGCGATAAGCCGCCAGCTGGCCGACGAACCACTTGGCGCCGATGGCCGGCGCCACCGACAGCCGCAGCACCCGGCTGCCCGGCCGCTGCAGCGCGACGCTGGCCGCCTCGATGCGGGCGAGCGCCGGCTGGATCTCGGCCAGATAGTCGCGCCCGGCGGCGGTGAGCACCACCTGGCGCTGCTGGCGCTCGAACAGCGATACACCGAGCCAGGCCTCGATGGCCTTGATGCGGTGGCTCACCGCCGAGGGTGTCAGGTGCAGCTCGTCCGCCGCCGCAAGGAAGCTGCCGCAGCGGGCGGCGGCCTCGAAGGCGACGAGCGACTGGAAGGGCGGCAGGTGCATCGTGTGCTTCAGCGCTGCCGGCTCACTCGCCCTGCTGGCGCTTCCAGTCGTCGGTCAGCAGGCCAGCGTAGCCCCAGCTTTCCTCGTCGATCTCCTGGATCACCACATGGGTGTGCTCCGGCTTCTTGCCCAGCACGCGCACCAGCGAATCGGTGACTTCGCGCACCAGCTGCGCCTTCTGCGCGCGGCTGGCGCCCTTGGTGATCTGGATGTTCACGTATGGCATTCGGGTCTTCCTCCGGTGGATCTCACGGCAGCGATCTTAGCCTGCCGCAGGATCCACCGCAGGCGGATCAGAAGCCTTCCAGCACCGTCTTGCCGATGGCGGCGCCGCTTTCCTGCAGCGCATGGGCGCGCATGAGGTTGGCGGCGGTGATGCGACCGTAGTGTTCGCGCGCCGTTGTGCGGACCACGCCGGCATCGACCAGTTGCGCCAGCTCGTCGAGCAGCGCGTGCTGCGCCGCCATGTCGGCGGTCTGGAACAGCGAGCGGGTGAACATCAGTTCCCAGTGCAGGCTGATGCTCTTGCGCTTCAGGAGGCGCACGTCGATCGGCTCCGGATCGTCGATCAGCGCGAAGCGGCCCTGCGGTGCCATCAGCTCGGCGAGCTGGGCAAAGTGGCGGTCGGTCTGGGTCAGGCTGGCGACGTAGCGCACCGGCGGCACCCCCAGCGCTTCGAGTTGCGGCTGCAGCGGCTGGCGATGATCCACGGTGTGATGCGCCCCCATGTCGACAGCCCAGCCGATGGTTTGCGGCCGCGACGCGGTGCCGATCACCACGAGGTCGGTGAGCTGGCGGGCCAGCTGCAGCAGCACCGAGCCCACGCCGCCGGCCGCACCCACGACCAGCAGCGTCGCCGGCCCGGCACCGCTGCCCTTGCGCGGCACCTGCAGGCGGTCGAACAGCAGCTCCCAGGCGGTGATGCCGGTCAGCGGCAGTGCGGCAGCATCGGCCGCCGACAGCGAACGCGGCCTGTGGCCGACGATGCGTTCATCCACCAGCTGGAATTCGCTGTTGCTGCCGGGGCGATCGATGGCACCGGCGTACCAGACTTCGTCGCCGGGCTTGAACAGGCTTACCGCCGCGCCCACCTCGCGCACCACGCCCACCGCGTCGAAGCCGAGCACGCGCGCCTCGCCGGCGGCCGGCGCGGCATTGCGGCGCACCTTGGTATCGACCGGATTCACCGAGACCGCCTGCACTTCCACCAGCAGGTCGCGGCCCTGCGGCACCGGCCGCGGCAGTTCGAGCTCCACCAGGGCGTCGCCCCGTTCGATGGGGCCGGGTTCGTGGTAAGCAATTGCCTTCATGATGCGCACTCCTTGGACTCGCCCGCCTCGCGGGCGCGGTGTTGATCGGGATGGCAGCCACTTTACGACCCGCACAACGGATTGATAATCGTCCGCACTCTTGATTTACTTTCAATCCATTCTTGAAAATTACCTGCCATGCCCCACCTCGACGACCTCCGCCTCTTCGTCCGCATTGCCGAAGCCGGCGGCATCAGCGAAGCCGCGCGCAGGCTCGGTCTCAGTCCGGCCGCTGCCAGCGCCGCCGTCAAGCGGCTGGAACGTCAGCTCGACAACCGCCTCTTCGAGCGTTCGACCCGCTCGCTGCGCCTCACCCAGGCTGGCGAGGACTTCCTCGGCTGCTGCATCCAGGCGCTGGAACTGCTAGACGGCGGGCTGGCCACGCTGCGGCACGGCCGCGAGGAGCTGTCCGGCGAAATCCACCTCGGTGCACCGTCCGACCTCGGCCGCGGCACGCTCGACGGCCTGCTCGAAGGCTTTCGCCGCCAGCACCCGCAGATCCGCCTGGTCATGCACCTGTCCGACGGCATGCACGACCTCTACCGCAACCCGCTGGACCTGGTGCTGCGCTATGGCCTGATGCGCGATTCCAGCCTGGTGGCGCGCAAGCTGTGCGACAACCACCGCGTCATCTGCGCCGCGCCCGCCTACCTCGCCCGCGCCGGCCGGCCAGTCACGCCCGAAGCGCTCGCCGCCCACAACTGCATCTGCTTCTATCTGAGCAGCGGCCTCTACGACCGCTGGCGATTTGCGCACAACGGCCGTCACTACGAACTGGAAGTGCGCGGTGACCGCGCCGCCGCCGACGGCGCACTGGTGCACCAATGGGCGCTGCAGGGCGTGGGCATCGCCTACAAGTCGCGGCTGGACATCCACGCCGACCTCGACGCCGGCCGCCTGGTCGACCTCTTCCCGGACGCTGACTACGAAGCGGTGCCGCTGTACGCGGTGTATCCGAGCCGGCGTTACCAGCCGGCGCGGGTGAAGGCGCTGGTGGATTACCTGGAGGGCGCTTTCAGCACGACCCGCTGACGCCCCCACATTCCCCGCTCTTCAACCGGCCCGCGCCTGCTTGCCCGCGGCCTTGGGTGGCAGATGGACGTCCTTCTCCTGCTGCCTGTCCTTCTTTTTACGCTTGGGCCAGTCACAACTGCCGCAATCGCAGCAGCTCACGTCGCCGAGCCGCTTGCCGCAGGACTTGTCGCCCGGCCAATCGCAATTGCAGTCGCAGGGGATGTCGCATCCGGGATCGCAGTCGCCGCGCTGCTGGCGTAAGGGTCTGCGGTGCGGCGTCGAATAGCGCCTGTGCGCGACGCCGCAGAGGTACAGTCGGCGGCGCAGGATGGCCAGGCCTTTAAGCACGCCGTGGCGCCGGACGGCACGGTAGCCCAGCGCGGAACAGCTACGCCGGCCGGTGTGCGCACGGTAGGCGCAGCAGAAGCCCTTGTGCGGCGAAAGGTAGCGCTGGTAGGCGCGGATGGCGGATAGGGCCAGAGCTCGAATGGGAATGTCGGCCTCCTCAAAGTCAGTAATTGCGAAAGCCGCGCACGCGCATGTCGATGCCTCCTTGCAGGGAAAGTCAGTCGCGGCCGCCTTCGTCGCCCTTCAGCCGCAGCTGAATGCGTGCGCCGTCCGGCAGATCCTGGATCTGCCGCGCCAGATCGCCCGACGCGCGCACGAGCTCGGACTGCGAGATGGTGGCAAGGTTGTCGGGCGCGAAAACCCCGCCAAGCACGCTCGGGATCTTCAGGCAGTACTTGCGCCCCTCGGTCAGCGGCCCGAGCGTTTCCTCAGCCCACTCGACCAGCGGCGCCATGTACCAGTCGCGCAGGAAGTCCTGATCGTTGGCCAGCGCATCCAGCTCGGCACGATCGGTGGCGATGACTTCACAGGTCAGGTCCTCCGGGCAGATCCGCCAGTAGCAGCCGTCCTCGTCCTTGACGATCAGGTTGCCGAAATTGTTCTCGCCCACGACCTCGGCGGGCCGGATCCCTATCCAGCCCCAGGCCTGGCGGATTTCTTCGACCAGATTCATGGCCTCGTCCCCGGATTTGCTGCGCTTGGCAGCCTCGATATTCAGCCCGAAAGCGTATGCCCAAGTCATCGGCGAATCCACTGCCGATACGCGCCGCGCACAGCCCGCCTCCAGCCCCGGACCCACCCCCTCCGCCTTCGCCCCGTTCCGCGCTACCATCCACCCCCTCATGCGCATCGAACACATCTCCCAACGCCTGCGCGCACTCGGCGCCAAGCCTGCCCACGAGCAGCGGGTGCTGCGTGCCTGGGTGCAACGCACCTCCGTCGATAACCGCCGCCAGGCCGCCAAGGACTTCCTGCCGCTCGCGCTGCGCGAGGAGCTGCCCGCCCTCACCGCCGAGCTGGAAGGCCTGGCGAAGCTGCGTTCGCAGCATCCGGGCGAGGACGGTTCCGCGCGCCTGCTGGTGGAGCTTGCCGACGGCCAGACGGTGGAGAGCGTGCTGCTGCTGCGCGACGGCCTGTGCGTCTCGACCCAGCTCGGCTGCGCGGTCGGCTGCGTGTTCTGCATGACCGGACGCGAAGGCCTGCTGCGCCAGTTGGGCAGCGCCGAGATCGTTGCCCAGGTGGTGCTGGCGCGCGGGCTGCGGCCGGTGAAGAAGGTGGTGTTCATGGGCATGGGCGAGCCGGCCCACAACCTCGACAACGTGCTCGAAGCGATCGATCTGCTCGGCACCGCCGGCGGCATCGGCCACAAGAACCTGGTGTTTTCCACCGTCGGCGACTACCGGGTGTTCGAGCGCCTGCCGCAACAGCAGGTGAAGCCGGCGCTGGCGCTGTCGCTGCACACCACCAACGCCGAACTGCGAACCCGCTTGCTGCCGCGCGCGCCGCAGATCGCGCCGGAAGAACTGGTGGAGTTGGGCGAGCGTTACGCGCGCGCCACCGGCTACCCGATCCAGTACCAATGGACGCTGATCGAAGGCGTGAACGACAGCATGGAGGAGATGGACGGCATCGTCCGGCTGTTGCGCGGCAAGTACGCGCTCATGAACCTGATCCCCTACAACAGCGTGCCCGAACTCGAGTTCCGCCGGCCCAGCCGGGAGGTGGCGGCGGAACGGGCGGCTTATCTGCACCGCAACGGCGTGCTCGCCAAGCTGCGCCAGTCGGCCGGGCAGGACGTCGAAGGCGGCTGCGGCCAGCTGCGCGCGCGGGTGGTGAAAATGGAACGCCGCCCGCGCGCGGCAAGACCCGCGGCGGACGGCGCTGCGGCAGGCTGAACGCCCGCCGCCTCCCCTCACCCTCTCCTTGTTGTCAGTTGATGCCGGCGCGCCGGATCAGCGCCTGGATCTCGCCCACGATGCCGCGGCGGAACAGCAGCACGCACAGCACGAAGATCAGCCCCATGATCACCGTCACCCAGGAGCCGACCTTGTCGGCCAGCTCGCTCTGCAAGCTGACGATCACCCCGGCGCCGACCAGCGGACCGAGGATGGTGCCGAGGCCGCCGAGCAGGGTCATCAGCACCACCTCGCCCGACATGTGCCAATGCACGTCGGTGAGCGAGGCGAGCTGGAACACCAGGGTCTTGGTGGCACCAGCCAGCCCGGCAAGCGCGGCCGACAGCACGAAGGCGAGCAGCTTGTACTTGCTGACGTCGTAGCCGAGCGAGATCGCGCGCGGCTCGTTCTCGCGGATGGCCTTGAGGATCTGGCCGAAGGGCGAGTGGATGGCGCGGTGGATGATGAAGAAGCCGATGCAGAACACCGCGAACACCAGGTAGTACATGGCGATGTTGTTGTTGAGGTCGATGAGGCCGAACAGGTGGCCGCGCGGCACGCCCTGCAGGCCGTCCTCGCCGCCGGTCGCCTTCCACTGCAGCGCGAAGAAGAACACCATCTGCGACAGCGCCAGCGTGATCATCGCGAAGTAGATGCCGCTGCGGCGGATCGCCAGCACGCCGAACACCCAGCCGAGCACGCCGGCCGCCAGCGTGCCGCCGATGATGCCCACCTCCGGGGTGACGCCGAGGTCGCGCACCAGCATGCCGCAGACGTAGCCGGCGCTGCCGAGGAAGGCGGCGTGGCCGAAGGACAGCAGGCCGGCGAAGCCGAGCAGCAGGTTGAAGGCGCAGGCGAAGAGCCCGAAGCACAGGATCTTCATCAGGAAGGTGGGATAGACCGCGAAGGGTGCCACCAGCCCGATGACGAAGAGCGCACCGAACAGCAGCGGCGTGGCGCGGGCGAAGAGCGAATTGTTGTTCTGGCTCATGAGCGGTTTCCTTGTCGCACGCCTCAGGCGGCCTTGCCGAACAGGCCGGCGGGGCGCACCAGCAGCACGATCACCATGATGAAGAAGACCACCACCGCCGAAGCCTCGGGGTAGAACACCCGGGTCAGGCCCTCGATCAGGCCGAGACCGAGGCCGGTGACGATGGAGCCCATGATCGAGCCCATGCCGCCGATCACCACCACCGCGAACACCACGATGATGAGGTTGGCGCCCATCTGCGGGCTGACCTGGTAGATCGGCGCGGCGAGCACGCCGGCAAAGGCGGCGAGCGCCACGCCGTAGCCGTAGGTGAAGGTGATCAGCAGCGGCACGTTGATGCCCAGCGCCTGCACGATCTGCGGGTTCTCGGTGCCGGCGCGCAGGTAGGCGCCGAGCTTGGTCTTTTCGATCATGAACCAGGTGCCGAAGCACACCGCCAGCGCCGCCACCACCACCCAGCCGCGGTAGATCGGCATGAACATGAAGCCGAGGTTGACGCCGCCCTTGAGCGCGTCCGGCACCTCGTAGGCCTGACCGGAAATGCCGTACTGGTCGCGGAACACGCCTTCGAAGATCAGCGCCAGGCCGAAGGTGAGCAGCAGCCCGTAGAGGTGGTCGAGCTTGTACAGCTTGCGCAGCATCGTGCGTTCGAGCACCACGCCGAGCGCGCCGATGAGGATGGGCGACAACAGCAGCGCCACCCAGTAATTGATGCCGAACTTGGTGAGCGCGATCCAGGCGACGAACGCGCCCATCATGTACTGCGCCCCATGGGCGAAGTTGATGATGTTGAGCAAGCCGAAGATGATCGCCAGCCCCAGGCTGAGGATGGCGTAAAACGAGCCGTTGATCAGGCCGATCAGCAGCTGGCTGCCGAACAGCGCACTCGGCACTCCGAAGATTTCCATGGGCGGCTCCCGAGCGGGGGCGGCACCGGCCGCCCCGCGCGTCGTGGTGGATCAGATCACTTCTTGACCAGCGGGCAACGCGACAGCGCCAGCGGCTGGAAGGCCTCGGCCGCCGGAATCACCTGCTTCACGTGGTAGTAATCCCACGGGTACTTGGATTCGTCCGGCTTCTTCACCTGCACCAGGTACATGTCGTGGATCATGCGGCCGTCCTCGCGGATCTGGCCGTTCTTGGCGAAGAAGTCGTTGATCGGCGTCTTCTTCATCTGCGCCATCACCTTGGGGGCCTCGTCGCTGCCGGCGGCCTTCACCGCCTTCAGGTAGTGCAGCACCGAGGAATACTGGCCCGCCTGCACCATGGTCGGCATGCGGCGCTGCTTATCGAAGAAGCGCTTGGACCAGGCGCGGGTCTCGTCGTTGAGATCCCAGTAGAAGCCGGTGGTGAGGTACATGCCCTGGGCGTTCTTGAGGCCCAGCGAATGCACGTCGGAGATGAACATCAGCAGGCCGGCGAGCTGCTGCTTGGGCGTGATGCCGAATTCGGCAGCCTGCTTGATCGCGTTGGTGGTGTCCGCGCCGGCGTTGGCGAGACCGATGATCTGCGCGTTGGAGGCCTGCGCCTGCAGCAGGAAGGACGAGAAGTCCGAGGCAGGGAAGGGGTGGCGCACCGAGCCGACCACCTTGCCGCCATTGGCCACGACCACGGCGGAGGAATCCTTCTCCAGCGACTGGCCGAAGGCGTAGTCGGCGGTGAGGAAGAACCAGTTCTTGCCGCCCTGCTGGGTCACCGCCTTGGCGGTGCCGTTGGCGAGCGCGTAGGTATCGTAGGTGTAGTGGACGGTGACGTCGTTGCACTGCTCGTTGGTGATCGGCGTGGAGGCCGGACCGCTCATCAGCGCAACGCGGTTCATCTCCTTGGCCACCTTCATCACCGCCAGCGCGGTCGAGGTGGTGACCAGCTCGGTGGCGGTATCGACACCCTCGCGCTCGAACCACTCGCGCGCCTTGTTGGAGGCGATGTCGGCCTTGTTCTGGTGGTCGGCGGACACCATCTCGACCTTGAAGGCCGGCTTTTCCTTGGCGATGAAGTCCTCGATCGCCATCTGCGTGGCGAGCACCGCGCCCGGGCCGGCGAGGTCGGAATAGGTGCCCGACATGTCGGTGAGCACGCCGATCTTCACCGTGTTGCCGGAAATCTGCGCCTGGGCGCCGGTCGCCAGCAGGGCCAGGGCCGCAGTACAGGCGGCGCTCAACAGCTTCTTCGTGTGCATGGTCTCGTCTCCGTTCCTTGTGGTGGCGCGCCGGGTCAGACCCCGAGCGTCTGGTGCAGCCAGTCCATCCTGCCGGGAAGTTCTTCCTTGGGGATGGTGGCGATGATCTCGCCGTGCTCGAGCACGTAGTGGCGATCGGCGAGCGGTGCGGCAAAGCGGAAGTTCTGCTCCACCAGCACGATGGTGAAACCCCGCGATTTCAGTTCGGTGATGACTTCGCCCAGCTTCTTGACGATGACCGGTGCCAGGCCTTCGGTAATCTCGTCGAGCAGCAGCAGCTTGGCGCCGGTACGCAGCACGCGGGCCATCGCCAGCATCTGCTGTTCGCCGCCGGACAGCTTGGTACCCGGGCTGTTGCGGCGCTCCAGCAGGTTGGGGAACATCTTGTAGATCTCGTCCACGCTCATGCCGCCGCTGGCCACCTGCGGCGGCAGCAGCAGATTCTCCTCGGCCGACAGCGAGGCGAAGATGGCGCGTTCCTCCGGCACGTAGCCGATGCCGTGGCGGGCCATGCGGTGAGTGGGCTCGGCGATCACGTCCTTGCCATTGACCATGATGGAGCCGCTGCGGCGGCCGACCAGGCCGAGGATGGACTTCAGCGTGGTCGAGCGGCCGGAGCCGTTGCGGCCGAGCAGGGTGATGCATTCGCCGCGCGCGACCTGCAGGTCGATGCCGTGGAGGATGTGGGATTCGCCGTAGAAGGCGTGCAGATCGCTGATCCGCAGCATTTCGGCATGGGGTTCGAAGGCGCTGGTCATGGGTCGTGGCCTCGGCCTAGTGGTGGGCGTCGGCCATGTCGTCGGAACCGACATAGGCTTCGAGCACCTTGGGATTCTTCGATACTTCCTCGTAGCTGCCTTCGGCGAGGATGCTGCCGCGCGTCAACACGGTGATGCGGTCGCACAGGTTGGCGACCACCGACAGGTTGTGCTCCACCATCAGGATGGTGCGGTTCTCGGCCACCTTGCGGATCAGCGCCACCACCCGCTCGATGTCCTCGTGGCCCATGCCCTGGGTGGGTTCGTCGAGCAGCATCATGGTCGGCTCGAGCGCCAGCGTCGTCGCGATCTCCAGCGCCCGCTTGCGGCCGTAGGGCATCTCGGCGGTAATGGTGTCGGCGAACTGGCCGAGATCCACCGACTCCAGCAGCGCCATGGCCCTGTCGTTCAGCACGTCGAGCGACTTTTCCGAGCGCCAGAAGTGAAAGCCGGTGCCGAGCTTGCGCTGCAGGCCGATGCGCACGTTCTCCAGCACGGTGAGCTTGGGGAAGGTGGCGGAAATCTGGAAGGACCGGATCAACCCGCGGCGCGCGGTCACCGCCGGCGCCTCGCGGGTGATGTCCTCACCCTCGAAGCGGATGCTGCCGGCCGTCGGCGGCAGGAACTTGGTCAGCAGGTTGAAAACGGTGGTCTTGCCGGCGCCGTTGGGGCCGATCAAGGCATGGATGTGACCGCGCTGGACCTTGAGGTCCACGCCAGACACGGCAACGAAGCCTTTGAACTCCTTGGTGAGCCCCGTTGTTTCGAGAATGAACTCGCTCATGATCGGTCCTGTTCTTGTTCTGGATCCTGGCGCGATGCACCTGGAATCTCCCCACTGGCATTGCGGAGCCGAGGCTAGGCGAAGACCTTTGCAACAGCATTGCTGAAATGTATCGAATGTTACGTGCGGTACCGTATTGTGAAGCGCGCCGCGAAAATTCAGCGGCTTAGAGCACGAAAACTAGATCACAACCGACTTGAGTAGCGTAAAAAGGAATTGCGCAATACCGAAGTCAAACCCAGCAGACCGGAACAGAATCGACTGCAACGACTCCGGTCACCGGATGACGGCTCGCGTAGGCTGTCACGGTCGTCAGCACTTGACCAGCGACCTGATGCCAACTCGAAAACCCCACGCCGGCATATCTCCGTCGCTCGTACCCGATCACATCCGGCGTAATCACATTTGTCGCGAGATGGAATTTGATGCCTGGGTTACCCCTCAGAAGCGCGGCGAGTGGCACCAGATTACGCAGCGCCTCCAGACGCCATGTCGGCTCGCCGCCGGATGTCCATGAAGCGCTCTCAGGCAGCTGATGCTCCCAGTCGCCGAACGCCAGCGCATCGGCTGAGCTTTGTGTCTGCCCAACAAATGTCGTCGTCGAGTCGCGCGACACATCAACGTCCAAATTGACCTGCGCAGTGCCGGTCGCGCTGTGCGTAGACACCGTATGGGCAACGTGCGGACCGGGTGCGAACGAGTCGATCAGCACTCCATCGACCCGCGTCTCGATGACCAGGGTCGTTGTGACCGTCACGTCGGCCGTCACCACGATCGCCCTATTCGTGCTGTCGATGATGTCACCCTGCGAGCACGAAACGCCGTCGTACACAGATTCATAGACATCATGCCGCTCGGCGGCAACGGCGAGCGAGTGAGAATCCTCCCGCCGCGTCGTGATGATCATCCGGCTCGTCGTGTATTGCGGATCGCCGAGCGCGGAATATGTCACGCTGACGACGGTATCAATGCGCCGCGTCACCTCGCCGTTGTACATCGGATAGGGGTTGATCGCCGTGGTGCGCGTGACGTGCGACACGTTTCCACCGGCCAGGCCGCCAGCGCCGACGATCACCGTCGTTGCAGACGTGACGGTAATCGTGCCGCCGCACGCCGGCGCCGATCCCGCGGCGCTAGAGTCCGTACTGGTCGTGACCTCCTGATAGAGGTATGTTGGCACCATTTCGCCGCCGACAACCATCTCGCCTATCGTTGCTGCGCGGTCGCGCAGCACATTGATTGTCACGGATGCCGCATCACCGGGCCCGGAAATCACCAGCTCCACCCAGCCGGTTGGCCGCCAGTCCCACTGAGTACGCAAATAGGCCGCATCCACCGGCACTACGATCCTGTACGCCGCACGCGCCCCGGTCGCCGACACCGAGTGCCGAAATAGCCGCAGTGCCGACTTGGACAGCCAGACCGGGCTCTCGGCGTTGGGGGTCGCTACAGCCGGCCCGTCCTGCCCGAGATTGGGCACGGCCACCTCGTAGTCGTAATGCTCGGCATCGCCGCCAACGACCCCAAACCGGCTCAACCGCACCGAGATCGTCGCTCCCTCGACTGCCGTCAGCGCGACATCATGCAGCGGCGCCGACACGAGCCAGCGATCCCCGGCAGAGTCCGCATAGATCCAGCGTCCCACGCCCAACGGCTTGCTGTAGATCTGCGCCGCGTCGCCAGAGAGGATGCCGTGATCAAGCCACTGCATCCCGGCGGCCTCGTCGGCCGCGAGCTGCTCGGCCGTGCGGCTCACCGCCGGCGTGCCGGGCACGCGCAGCACCCAGGCGGCCCCGCCGCTGGGCTGCGGATACGTCTTCGTCGCCCCGTTGGGCAGCGTCAGCACCCCGTTGCGGCACAGGCCATGCCACGGATGCCCGATGATGCCGAGCCTGCCCAGGATCTCCCGGTCGGGGCTGTTCTTGTCCAGGCTCATGCCGTCGGCGCTGCGTACTCGTGCGCCTGGTTGTTGAAACCGACCACCTTCTTGATCGGCTCGATCTCGAACGAAAACACCCCATCGCTGGTGTGCTTGACTACCTTGGGGTGGTACTCGCGCAGCGTGTAGTCGGATTCCCTGAACGAACCGCCGCCGGTGCCACTTGCAGACGTGTTCGAAGGGCGGCCGGTCGACGTTTCACCGGGCCGGCGGCCGGCCGGGATTGCATCCGCAATACCCTTCCAGCCCGGGTTCTTGCCCAGGAAACGCTTCATCGCGTCTCCGAAAGGCGATGCGGGGATAGCCATCAGATGAACTCCAGCAGGTCGGTCGGCACGGCAACGTTGATCGTCGCCGAGGTGGTCAGCGTCAGCGGATCGCGCGCGGTCTCTTCCAGGTCCGGCGCCTGAATGCTGAGCTGGAGCGGATACCACTCGCGGCTCGCCTTCTCGGCGTCGGTCAGAAGGTCCGCCAGGTTGGTCGAGAAGCCCACCATCGTGGCCTCATCGAACGGCACACTCGTCTCCAGCCCACCGACGTACTCACCGATGGTGCAGGTGTAGGTGCCGGCCGGGCTGGTGTCCGCCGGCGTAGCGGGCAGCGACCAGGTCGGCAAGGCCTGATGCACATTGCCCGGCAGCGCCAGAGCCACTTCGAGCGATGTCGTCGCCTCGCCGGCATCGGGGTCAAGCACGTGCTTATAGGCGGCCACCTTGCCGGCTGCGCGCACCTTGGTCGCCTCGATGGTGAGCCACCAGTCCAGCCACAGATCCGGGCGAATCGACACGTCCAGGCTGATGCGCCCGGTGCGGGTCGCTGTCGCCAGGCGCACCCACGCCTGGTCGAGCAGCGTGCGCATGATCTCGTCGCGGGCCGCCTCGTCGAACCCTTCCGGCTGCCACACCTCGATCGTGTCGCCAATCGGCGGCGGCGTCGTGCTCGGCTCCGACACAACAAGCACCGGGCCGGGGCCCACGCTCGCATCCGTCTCCCACGCTGCCTGATCGAATTCCGCCACCAGGTTGGCGCCGATCTCGTCGGCAATCTCCTTGCCCAGCGCCGTTTCGAGCGAGTCATTGACCACGGTGACGGTGTAGTCCTCGGTCACCGTCTGCTGCCACCGGGTGCCCAGATAGGTGGTAAAGCCCAGCGCCAGATTGGGCGCCTCGTCCGGCGTGATCACGATCCCGCCGTCGTCCCAGCCCTCGTTAAGGTAGACGCCCGGCGCCGGGCTGGTGATGTCCATCGTGCCGATGATTTCCCAGCCCGAAAGGCCCTCGCATGCGGACTTGACCATCGCCACGCTCAGCCACTGCAGGCTGTGCCGCTCGCCGGACGTCTCGCGCCAGATGAACCACCCGATCGGCTGCGACCACTCGGCCGTGATGTATCGCGCTCGCAGCCGCTGGTAACGATACTGCATGCGCACCACCACGCGCGTGCGCAGGCTGTCGCGGCTCGGCATCGTCAGCCGGGGCGTACCGTCCAGCCAGTCGTCCGGCGTCAGCGTCGCCGCCTTGGCAATGTCACCGCCCCGCCACGGCAGCACGGTCGGCACGCCATACGGGTCGAGCGCCATCGACTTGGGCACCGACTCCAGCCGCGCCTGCAGGTAGGCGAAATTGTCCGCCGGCGTGCCCGACACCGCCTCGCTCCAGCGCCCGCCCACCGCCGCGTCAATCCACGCGCGCGTCTGGCCGGCCATGATCTCCTGAAACTGGTCGTGGCACAGGCAGCTCACAACGCCGGTCTGCATGTCGAACTCGGCCTCCTCGACCACGCCGGTGAACATCCGGCGCAGGTATGCCGGCCCACTGGTGCGCTCGAACTCGAGCACGACTACCTGCCCGGCCAGCGCGATCACGTCGACCGAACCCTCCGGATCAAACGCGAACGACGCGACCGCCGCTTCGTTCTCTGCGCCCTCAACCGATACCGGGCCGACGAGCTGGTCGGACCGATCCACACCGCCCAGCGTCACGCGCGCACGCCACTTGAGCGTTGTCTGCCCCACGTCGGGCGCCGGATCGGCCGGCTGGCCATGCCAGGCAAGCCCCGACATTGATCCGAGCGGCCCCTCAAAACGACCGATTGCCGCAGGCAGCACATACGCCACGCCTGCAACACCACCTAGCGGGGAGGCAATCAACGCCACGCCAGTTGGCGGCGCCAACGCGGTCGCAGTCAATACGCCGAGCGGCGACGGAATCAGGGCCTGCCCTTGTGGGAACACGACCAGCGCAGTGCCGGACAGCGCGCCCAACGGCGACGGAAACAACGCAGTCCCTGCCGGTACCGGATCCCCGAACGCGACCGCGGCAGCCGTGCCCGGCGGCGGCGTATAAGGGGATTCCCCGGCCCAACTGACTGCAGCCGCGGTGCCGGCGGGCGGCGTATAACTCATCCCGGGATCACCCTGCCAAGGATTTTGTCGTTGTAGACACTACCCGCATCGTCATCCAACACCACCACCTGCACCGGCAGCGCGGTCAGGAACGGTGCGCTGTATTCGCCGCCTGCGCTCGACGTCCTGCTGGCAAGCAACTCACCATTGGACCGTCGATAGAGCCGATGCACCCGGCTCGCTGGCGCGCCGGTATCGTCCGTAACGACATGGGGGACGAGCGCAGCCACGCGCAAGGGCGCCGCAGCACGCCATGCGCAGCCGTTTCCCTCGCCGGCGGGGTTGCCCCCTGTCAGCGAGGCTTTACCCCACGTTGATGTGATGTAGACGGTCAGATAGGGCGACGTCGTATGCACCACCGCCAACCGGGTACCGTCCGGGCTGAATGCCACGCCGCGGCCATTTCCAGCCGGATTCCCCCCGCTGATCGTCACCTTGGACCAGTCGGCCACGTTATAGACGGTCAGATACGGCGACGTGGCATGTGCAACGGCCAGCCTGCTGCCGTCCGGGCTAAACGCCACGCCGCGCCCAGTCCCCGCCGGATTACCGCCGCTGATCGTCACCTTGGACCAATCGGCCGTGTTGTAAACGGTCAGATACGGTGACGTGGCATGGGCAACAGCCAGCTTGCTGCCGTCCGGGCTGAACGCGACGCCGTACCCGATCCCCGATGGATTACCACCCGCGAGGGCCACCCGCACGCCGGTCGCGACGATGTACACCGAAAGGAAGGGGCTCGTGCCATGGCCGACTGCCAACAAGCTGCCGTCCGGGCTGAACGCACACGAGTACCCCTGCCCTTCAGGGGGAGTGCTCGTGAACGTGACTTTGGTCCAGTCGTCTGTGTCATACACAGTGAGCGACGGCACGCTATTGTTTGCGACCGCCAGCAACGCGCCATCCGGACTAAAACTCACGCCGTTACCCGAGCTCGCCGGGTTGCCGCCGGCGAGGGTTACAGGCGCCGCCGCCACCGTGTCGATCACCGCGAGGAACGGCAGGCCGCTAAGCGCGGCCGCAAGCTTCGCCCCTGAAGGGCTGAATGCAACGCCGTTGATGATTCCTGCCGTGATGCCAGCGAACAGCGTTACCGCGTCGACGCACTTGGAGAGATCCGCCGCGTCGTACGCGTCAAGGCTATTCGCCGCGTTGCACCCGACTGCCAGCACGCCCGTGGACATGCTTACGCCACCGACGCAGCGAGGATCTGGACCGGACCACCCTCCAGCACGGCCAACGTGTTCATGGCAATCTTGCCGGGTACCGGAGTGGGCGACTCGACGGCCTCTATCGATCTATATGCAACACCCGCGCCATCCCGCAGCGTCCAGTAGGCGATATTCCCACCGGCCGGCGCCGCGTCTTCTTGCGCCGCGATGATGAGGTCGAGCTGCCCTGTGGTGCCGTTGACCGTACCGCAGGGGTCACCCAACACGACCGTTCCCAGCAGCACATCGGCAGCGTCGTGAGCGGTCATGTAGGCGGGGTTGGTGTCAGCGTCGACCAACGCGAGCAGAGCAGTGTTGGCAGCGATGATCGCGGCCGGGTTCCAGCTGGTGAGATACGGTGCAGCCATAGCAGCTCCTTAGATTTCCTCGGCGCTCAAATTGAACCCCGCCACTGCGCCGGCCGCGTCGTACTGCTCCTGCGGGCCGGCGCTGCGCATCACCAGCAGCGGGTAGTAAAGGACGGTGTAAGCGCTGGCGCCGGCGACCGCAGCCAGGGTGGCCACATCGCCAGCCATCGACACGGCCGTCGGCACCAGCTGGTGCCCGACCAGGCCGAACCCGTAGGGCGCAGCGTCCGTGCGGCGCGCAGCCGGCAGCGTGATCGAGGGCGTAGCCGACTGCCGGGCGCGCGTGGCCACACAGGCGATCGTCAACTCGCCGCTCCAGTCGATGCTGTCCAGCGCCGCAGGGATCAGACCTTCCGCGCTGATCTGGGTCGAGATGCGCCGCCAGGTCTCTTGCGCGATCAAGCGGCCCGAGGCCGTGCGCCGGGTGGCGAAGCCGCCCAACGGGGCATAGGTCTGGGTGATGCGGCCGGCGGCCCGTACCGGGAACGCGATGCCGTTGATGACCAGGTCGGGCTGGCGCCGCATTACCTGCGCCCCCCGGCCTTGAGCGCGGCGACCTTAAAGGCGCGCTGCATCTGGCCATAGACGTCAGCCGAGGCCTTGACCGGGTAGCTCCCCACGCCTGGGACAACCAGGTTGGCGCCGACCATGTCGCTCGCCCCCGTTGCCGCCGCAAGCGTCGGGGCTGCGGCCGCCGCAATCGCCCCGCCATAGCCATGCTTGGGGATACGCATGTTGTTGATCGCATCGATGAAGGACCGACCGTAGTAGCGCACCGCGGGGATCTGAATCACATGCTCGCCGGGCGTGCCCCAGTACAGCACGTTGTCCGACCGGTCGCCGTGGGCAATGCCCGGCAACCGGCCGCCGTAGGCGCGCGCTGGGAGTGCATCGGCCAAACTCTCGGCTACATTCGTGCCGCTGTCGCTCGACCACTGGATGTCCTGCTTGGTCACCACCTCGACAGTGATCGTCTTCAGGTCCGGCAGCGCGGCCAGTGCCGTCTTCACCTGCTCGATCGCGGCCGTCGCCGGGTCAACGCTCGCATCCACCTTCACCGTGGTCACCGCGTCGCGCAGCTGCTGCAACCGGGTTTCGAGCTGCGAAAGCTGTTGCGCCTGTGCGGCCGACGCGGCCTCGATGTCCTGCAGCTGCCGCTGCTTCAGCGCGGCCTGTGCCTCCAGTCCGCGCGCCTCCGCCTCGGCGATGCGGTCGAACATGTTGGCCGCATCCGTGTCGTCCTTCAGCTTGTCGGCGTAGGCGCTGGCCTGCTGGATCAGCTGCGCCGCGCGCGCCGCGTACTGCTGTGCCTGCTGGGCGCGGCCGTCGATTGCCGCGTTCTGCGCGAAGGTCGCCAACTGCTGGGCCTCGCTCACCGCGCTGTCCGCACGACGCCAATTGAGCGCGTCGCGCTCCTCGTCGGTCAGCCCGCGCTCGCGCCGCTCGGTCGCCTTGGCGCCGGCCCCAGCCGTGCCATTGCGGACATTCGCGGCCTCGGCCAGCAGGTTGGCAATCTCGCCGCGCAACTGCGCCGTCTCGGCTGTCGCCTCCCGGGCCTTCGCACGCACATCATCAAACAGGGAGACCAACTGCGGCTTCGACAGCTCGCCGGCAGCGCCCAATTCGCGAATGCGCTCGGTCAGCGCCAGCAGCTCGGCCGGGTTGCGTGCCCCGGCAATCATCTGCGACAGCGCAGTCTTCAGCGCCGCGCCAGTCTGCACGCCGGATTCCTTCAGCTTCGGCAGTGCGGCCACCACGGCATCCAGGTGCGTCTGCAGCACCTCGAATTCGGGCGAAACCGAGGTCGAAAACTTCGTCAGGTCTACGCCCAGCTCGGCAGCCGCCTCGCGCGCCTTGGCCAGCGAGCCGGCCAGGTTCTCGGCGCCGGTCGCGGGCTTGTCCATCGAAGGCGAGGGCGGTGCAGGGGGCGCCGGTGGCGCTGACATACTCTGCCCAGCCCTGCGGGCTTTTGCCTCCGCAGCCATCTCGGCGTAGGTGTCGTCGATCTCCTTCAGCCGCTGCTGCAGACGGTCGTACTCATCGATGACGGTCTTCGGCGACCACTTGTTCTCGTAGGCAAACCAGGCGAACTGCGCACGCTCGGCCAGCTTGGTCAGTGCGTTCGCGAGTTCAACCCCCGCCAACTCGACGATTTCAAACTCTTCGCGCGCCCAGCGGCCGATCTCCCACCCGACAATCGCAGCGCCCGCCAGATTGAAGGCCGTTTGCAGCTTGCCGACGTTCTTGATGGCGTCGCCCAGGCCGACGTTCAGATCCTTCACCGCGCCGAACAGGGCACCGAACCCACGCGTACCGGCCACCGTCAGCGCCAGCAGCACCAAGCGCAGCGAGCCGGCGGTGACCATCACCGTCCCCAAAGTTGCAGCCAGAGCGGAGATTTCAGGGAAAGTCTCGATGAACTTTGCGACACCCGCGGCGGCGTCACCCAGCATTGTGACGACACTACGCAGCGCCGGAAGGAAGACCGTTCCGAGGTTGATCGCGGCCACCTCAACGCTTTGCCTCAACAGCCGAATCTGCGCGTCGGTGGTCTTCAGCTGCGCCTGGTACTCCTTCTCCATCGCACCAGCGGTGGCACTGCGACTGCTGATCCGGCCCAGCGCCGCCTCGTACTGCGCAAGCCCCGCGACCAGGCGCGAAATCTTGTCCTGGTATTCCAGGCCGAACAGCCGCGTGATGACCTCCGCGCGCGACTGGCCATCCAGCGACTTCAGCGTGCGCAAGAACTCCAGCAGCGCCGCCTGCGGATTCGCGCGGATATCCTTGGCCAGCTTGTTGGCGGATACGCCCATCTCGGCCAGCGCGGCCTGGAAGTCCGCCCCCTGCAGCTTGGCCGTCTGCAGCTTGGCCAGCATCGCATTGATGCCGGTACCGGCCACCTCGCTGCTCATGCCCAGGCTCAGCATCGACGCTGCCAGCGCGGCAGACTGCTCCGCCGTCAGGTTGAACTGCGTAGCACTGCCACCGATCCGGGTGAGAACATCGACAATGTCGCCTTCCCGGGCAGACATCGTGTTGCCCAACGCATTCACGGCATCGCCCAACTCTCCAACCCGCTCCAGCGGCAGGTTGAAGACGTTGCTGAGCTCTGCAACCGCCTTCGCCGACTGCTCCGAACTCAGGTTGAACGCCACGCCCATTTTCGCGGCAAGCGTGACGAAGGCCTCCAGCTTCTCGATGGGAACACCGAGCTGCCCGCCCATCGCCGCAATCGCGGCGAGGCCGTTGACGCCACCTTCTACCGGCATTTCCGTTGCCAGCTCACGGAGCCGTTTCGACAGCGCTGCGATCTGCTCGTCGGTGCCGCCGACCACCTTATTCACGGCGGCCATCGACGACTCGAACTTGATGCCAGCCACGGCCACAGCGGTCACCCCAGCCGCAGAGGCCGCCATACCCGCAAGGGCGGCCTTCGCGTTGACCAGCGAATCCGCCCAGCCATTGGTCTCCTTGTGCAGCTCGCGGATGCGCTCTTCAGTCTTCAGCGCAGCCTGCGCCAACTCGGCGCTGGTCAGCTTGCCCGAAGCCGCAAGGCGCTCGTACGCCTCGCGCGTACGGTAGATCTGCTCCTGGATGTCCTTGTGGGCCGACAGCCCAAGCAAGTCCCGGTCGGCCGCAACCTGCGAGCCTTCCCGGAAAACCTGCAGCAGCTTGCGTGTCTGCTCGTCCAGCGACGCAACCGCCACCTTGCCTGCTTCGACATCGGCCGCCAGTCGGCGAAACGCCTTGATGTCGCCATCGCCCTTGCCAAGCGAGCGCAGCAGCTGATCGAAGGCGCGCGAAAACGCCTTCAGGTTTGACTCGCCCTCACGCTTGTCTACACTGAGGGCGATCTCGACCTTGTTGGGCCCCGTCATGGCTACTCGTCAGCTCCTGGATACGCTACTTGGCTTCGGCATCGCGGCCGGCTTTGTCGTGTTCTTCGTGGTCTGCGCCGCCACCGGTACCGACCCCGGCCAGATCTTCCGCTGGGCCATCAACTGGCTCGTTGCGGCTCCCCTGCTGATCGCCCTGGCGGGGGCCACGCTGGTAATGCTGTGCGCGGTGGCCACGCGCCTGTTCGCCCACCGCCGCTAACTTGGCGCGCACGCGCCGCATGTCCGCCAGCACCTTCCCGTAGCTCTTGCCGTCGGCCTGCGCCGTGCGGGCAATGGACAGCGCGTCCAGCGCCTGATCCGCATCGATGCGGTCGAGCGCCTTGCTGAGCACATCCATCTGCAGCAGCGTGTAGCCCTTGATCGCGGCAATGCTGTGGCCGGCCTTCACCAGGCGCGCAACGACATCAACCCAGCTCGCCGTCTCGGCCCTTCCTGCAGCAGCGGGCTGGGCCGTCTCGAAAAGCGGCGAATTGACGCGGTAGAACGCCTCCATCACCGCGTCGAACTCGGCTTCCGCAAGTCCTGCCCACCAGTCCGGCGACCGCTTTACGCTCCGATTCAGCACGCTCAAGAACAGCGTGTCCTCGCCGCCGGTAGCTCCTGCCGCGGCCGCTTCCTCGGCCAGTTGCGGCAGATCCGCGAACAACACCCCCGACACACGTACCGCCTCGCCTGCCACCATCACCATGGTGGGCAGGCCGAGTACGGCCGCGACGTCGGCGGCGGTGCTCACAGCATCACCGCGCGGCCAAACTGCCCCAGGTCGCCATCCACCAGCTTGGTCGGGTCGGCCACGATGTTGCAGTTGAGCACCGCTTCGCCCTGGGATTCGTTGATGAACTGGAAGCTGCTCGGGAGGATCTTCGCCAAGTAGAAATCAAACGCCATGCGCGGCATGCCAGCCACCGCAGTGTTCTTGTCGGTGATGTGAATCCACTTCTCACGCTCGGTGTCCGTGAGCATCTTGATGTAGCTCACGGTGCCCGGCGTGAAGCTCGCCTTGATCGGCCCGGTCAGGCCAGTGATGCTCAGCAGCCGGCCGCGGCCGGTCTTGGCGTCGAGTTCGTAGTGGGTGCCAGCCACCAGCGTCACCGGCGTGGCAGTGCTGTCGACCAGCGACACCGAGGCCAGATCGTAGGCGCCCAGCAAGAAGGTCATGCCCACCAGCAGCGTCGCTGGCGTCACCGTCTTGCTCACCACCGCATCGGTGTCCTGCGCCACCTTCGATCCGCCGAAGATGAACTCCATGTTGTCGGTGCTGATGTTGTGCAGGGTGATGGCCAGCGTTGCTTCCGTGCCCTGGTACAGGGACAGGCCGGTGTTGCGGTTGCCCGAGTGGTGTTCCTTGAAGGTCTCGGTGGTCGGGTTCGGTGTGAATTCGATGCTCGAGCAGTCGCCCAGCCACAGCCCGCCCATGGGCTCGCCAGCCACGCGGTCCATCACGTCGATGGTGCCCTGCAGACTCCAGTACTTCAGTTCGTCGCCGTTCATGCTTCACCCCCTTCAGATTCAGTCACCGCGGTACCGGACTGCACCAGCCAGTCCGCCTGCTCCTTGCTCATGCCCAGTTCCAGGGGCTTGATCACCTCACCCTTGGCGTAGCGCTTTTCCGGGCTGCCGTAGCGCAGGCCGCGCTGCAGCGTCAGTTCGGCGGGCACCTCGGCCGCCACGGGTTCGGCGCCGGCGGGTGCCGGTGCCGGGGCTGCTGCCTTGGTCTTGCTGGCCATGGCGTCTCTCCTACTCAAGGGTTTCGGTGGTCAGGACGAGGTCGGCGCTGTGGCACAGCACGCCGGCAAACATCACCGGCCCGCTGGCCTGCAGCTGGGCGCCGGCCTCTTTTTCAAACAGGGTGCTCATCACCGCACCGTCCAGCGTCGGGTCTGCATAGATGGCGCGGCGCACGGCGTCGATCAGCCCGTCGAAGACGATCTCGGACTCGTCCGCGTCGGCCAGCGCCATGAAGCCGCGGATGTGCCAGCTGGTCTGCACCAGCGCGCGGCCCGCGCCGTTGCGCGTTATGCGGGCCGCCAGCCGGCGGACGAACCAGCCGCGCAGCTGGTCGCCGCCCGAGAGCTGCACGGTGTAGAGCCGGCGCATCCCCGCGGTGTCCTTCACGTAGCGCTCGTAGGGATGCACCACGCCGATTTCCGGCACGGCGCGCATCACGGCCACGAGCGCGGCGCGGGTGGTCTCGGTGTTCTGGGTCGTCATTGGATGGTCCCGATGCGGGTGGTGATGCGGCGGACGCACTCGCCGAACTGTTCCAGCAGCTGCTGGCGGTTGGCGGCGAGCGCGCGGTGGAACATGCCCACGCCCAGGGTGCCGCGCTTGGCGATGGCCTTGGCGATGCCCCAGGCGGCGGATTCGGCCTCTTTGCCGCGCACGCCCAGCTTCTGCTTGGCCCACTCCACCAGCGGCTCCACCGGCGGCATGTGCGGGCCGCTGCCCAGCTCCACCGGCACCGCGTAGGCCAGCGACGTACCCACCACGCCCTCGATGCCGATGCCGGGCAGCACCCGTACGTCGCCGATGACCGAGGCGCGCAGCGTGCCGTGGGTGGTGGGGGTGCGCTCCTGCACCTCGGCCTGCAGGTGCATCGTCGCCGCGCGCATGAAGCGGCCCAGCTCGTCCTCGACAATCTCGGGGGATTGCTCCATTGCCGCGGCCAGCTTGGCCACGTCGGTGGCGTCGAATTCGATGGAAATCACCGGCCTTGCCTCCGGTACATGCGGCCGCGGCCGTGCAGCGTCGGCAGCTCCAGATCCACCACCACGCCGGCGGCATCCATGCTGGGCTTCTCGATGCCCTGGGCGGTGATCTCAACCCCCAGTGTCGCGAAGTAGCGGTTGCGGTACTCCTTCGCGCGCTTGGCCCACTCCCGGGCGGGGTGGGCGTGGTCGACCGTATCGGCGGCGATTGTGGAATCCGACGTGCCCGCGTGCGCGGTGGCGATCTGCTCGGCCAGCAACGACGCGGCATAGCAGGCAACGGCTTCGCGGTGCGCGCGGGGGATGGTGTTGTCGGTGTCGGAAACGACGTGCGGGGCGGAGTATGTCAGGCGGGCCACGTCGCCCAGCATCAGCACGTAGCCCTGCAGGCGGATCTCCTCGCCCGATGGCGCGCGGTACATGCGCCAGGCGTCCGACGGCAGCGGATCGGCGCCGAGGGGCGTTTCGATGCTGCGCAAAGTGCTTTCGCCCGGTTCCCACTCCGTGGGCAGCGGCAGGGCGGCGCCGCCAGCGCTGGTTACATCCTCGACGACCTCGCGCGGGCGGTCCGCGCTGTAGCGCACCAGCGCCAGCCCGATCGCACGCTCCCGCTGCTCGGGCGTGGCCCATGTGGCGCCATCGCGCACCAGGTCATCGATCAGGTCTCGGAGTTCAGAAAGCACGGCGGCACCATTGCAGCGGGGAGTGCCGCAATGGTGCCGCGCGCGCGCGGAGGCGCTGGATTAAAGGGCTTTACTCTTTCAGCGCGGGTTTGCCACCAGCAGCAGTGCATCAAGCTGGAGCAGCTGGCCGTCGGACGTAGGCGCCAGCGCAGTCAGCAGGTACTGCACGCCATCCAGGCCGCCGACAATGCGCACCAGCACGTTGGTGCCGGACACGGCCGGCGCACCCTCCACGATGTTGGCCGCAGCGGCATCCACCCCTTTGCGGACGGCGACTGCCACCGTCGCGCCACTGGCGAGCGTCACACCCTCGGCCAGATCTCGTGCGAATCGGAACGTGACCGTGATCTGTTCAGCCGGGCGCTTCTCGGGCAGCTGCTTGAGCATCACACCTCCCAGCGGCGGCCGGCCGCGTCGACCTCGTAGCGGCGCCCCGCAGCGTCGACCGTCCAACGCGGATGTGAGATCAGCACCAGCGACTCGCCTTCGACCAAGAGCGCAGCTCCACCGGCCGCGGCGCTGCCGGCAGCCTGCAACGGCACCTGAATGACCAGCGCACCAGCCCCCATCGCCTGCGCGAAGCCGGTCGCGGTAACGGTAACCGTCGCCGACAAGCCCCCGGCGCCGGAAGCCACGGCGCCACCCGTCGCGGCCAGGTCAGCCGTGGACGACAAATCGGCCGTGGCGCTACCACCAGCAGCGGCGCCGCCGGTGGCCTGCAGCTGTACGGTGATGGCGAGCAGCGCCGATCCACCGGCCACGGCGCCACCGGCTGCCGCCAGGTCGGTCGCCTGCCCGGCAGAGAGCGTCGCCGACCCGCCCGCCTGTGCGCTACCCGCCGCCGCGGCACGCAGCTCGGCCGCGACGGCCGCCTGCCCCGCAGTGGCCGCAACACCCGCAGCGGCGAGCAGCACATCGGCGGAGACGCCCGCAGTGCCCGCTGCCTGGGCAAGGCCGGCTGCGGACAGAGTGACGCTCGCAGATGTAATCCCCGAGCCGCCAGCAATGGCGATGCCGGTAGCGGACAAAGGGACGGCAACCGAGGCAGCGGCCGATCCGCCCGCGAGCGCCACGCCCACGCCAGCCAGGCCGACAGTGAGCGCTGCGGCGGCACTGCCCCCAGCGGTGGCACTGTCGGTGGCCGATAGTGGGATGGCGATTGCAACATCTGCTTGACCGCTGGCAAGCCCGGCTCCGACGCCGGACAGGGCGATGTCGGCGTGCATGCCTGCGTTACCGGCGGCTGATGCTGCACCGGACGCCGCAAGGCCCGCCGTTGCGGACGGCGTGGCCGTCCCGGCCGCAGTAGCACCACCTGTTGCCGCGAGGTCAGGCGTCGATCCGCCAGCGCCCGTGCTCGACAGGGTGCCGAGCGGCAGGGTGCCGAGCGGTGACGTACCGAGGATCACAGCGGCCACCCTCCAGTGACGTCATATGCGGCAACTGCCTCGAACGTGGTCAGCGCATCGATCTCGTCGCGCAGCTTGCCGTCAGTCCCGGCGATCGCAGCACGCACGGCCTGATACTGCGCCGCGTTGCTTTCGATCTTCGCGACCAGGTCAGCCACCGGGATGCCGCGCGTCTGGGCCTCGATGCTGATTGCCGTTGTGATGGTGCCATCCGCGGCGTATGCGGCAGCGCCTTCCAACAGGACCGGCCATCCCGCCAGCTCTCCAGGGCTGATACCGGCGACCGCGAGGTCGTACTTTTCGCGGGCGATGGCGCGGACCTCCGCCTTCTTCGTTGCTTTGGCTGTCGCCAGGCTGTAGCCGTCGATGATCGCCTGCACGGCAGCGTCGTCGGTGGATATCCACACGCCGTCGACCTGTCTCAAGCGATGCCCGGCAGCCTCGATTGCGTGATGGAGCCCGATGCCTTTTTCGATGTAGCTGATGGTCATCTCAAGCTCCAACCAGCGCGATGGCGAAGTCGCCGTTTGCGTTGCCCATCGTGCCGGGCGACGTTATCTGTGCGGGCAGGTCAGTCCATCCCGGAATGGCCTTCGTTACTGATCTAACCGTCAGCCCAAGAGGCGTGTAATGCCTGTTCTGAGTCGTGGCCCACGCATAGAAGGACGGGTAGGCATTACCCTTTGACGCAAAGGCGGTGTAGTACCAACCCGGCGGAATCGTCACTGGCGTGATGGCGCCAACCTTCGAGCCGGTAGAAGACGCATCGATGTCCGCGGTTTGAGCGATTCGAGCATCCGGATAGCCGTCGCCGCCGCAGGCATACAGCCCGAGTCGAACCGTTGCCGCAGCGCCCGCAGAGCAGTACGCCGACAGGGCATCAACACGCATCCGCCCCAACAGCAGGAAAGGCTGCAAGGTAATGTACTCGTCGAGGCTGGGGGCCAGTCCTCTGTTCGGTGCGCCGCTGACTATGTTGTGCGAGGAGTACAACTCAAGATCGGCGATTACCCCCGGGAAGCCGTTGAACAGATTCCCTTTGTCCGGGGTGATGAATACCGTGGCACTGCCGGACAGGCTGATCCCTGTGGCCGGATACTCCGAATACGCACCACCATCCAGCTTTGACAAGATGACAGTGCGTTCCAGCGTATTGCCAGCCGCGACCTTGCCAAGCCCCGTCTCCCGGTTGTTGCCCTCTTCGATCGCATACGAGACTAGCTGCCCCGCAGCGAACTGGTCACTGACGCGTGCAAAGCCGGCTACGGCACTCAGCGTCATCGTGCCGGTGCCGGTCGTGGCTGTCGTCTCTTTGACGAAGTTGCCCAGCATCACGCAGCCCCACCATATTGATCAGCCAGCATCCCAGGGGTCCAGATCTCGGGCCGATGCAAGCCAAGGGCGGTAGCGCACCACTCGGAGCAATACCAGCGGCTGCGATCATCAAACGGCGTGCGCAGCACCTGCTGTGTGAGCAGGTCCAGCCATCCGTAGCCGGCACCCCTGGTGTCCGCGAACAGCTGCGTGATCGCGATCGGATTGACGTGCGGCAGGTCGATGACGTCCCAGTTGCCGCTATCAAGGTCGATCACTTTCGCGCGCACACCACCGTCGCGGATGCTCGACGAGTAGCAGCGCGCACCGACGACGAGCTCGCAGTGGGAATACGGCGAGCGCGTCCACCAGCGGATCAGCGCGTTGCCGACGGTGCCGCGACCCTTGTAGAGCGCCAGCCGGACGGTCATGGTCAGTTATCCACCTGGAACTGCAGCGTGCCGGCGTTGAACTTGACTGTGATGCCGGCGGCGGAGACGTTGTATGCGGTCGTGAGGTCGAGGCAGATCCAGGCGTTGCCGGCGGTGGTGGCGTCGTACCAGCGCACGGCCTGCAGGTTGCCCCACGACGCCGTCGACTCCGGGAACGTGATCACACCGTTGTTGCTCGTGGTGCCGCTGGTGCCCGAGCTGGCGACCGTGGTGCCGGCGCCTTGCGTGCCGGCCCAGTTGGCCAAGCTGCTGGCGACCGACACGCGGGCATAGGCGCCGCCACTGGGCTCGGTTCCGGCGCCGGCGTCGGTGCAGGTGTCGGTGGTGAGGCCGATGTACCAGGTGGCCGGCGCACCGAGCGACTGGCCGCGCAGCAGGGCGTCGAGGCTCTTGTTTTCGCCGTGGTCGGTGAGTGCGCCGGCAGCAGCGGGCAGCGACGTGACAAGCGCGCAGGCCGCAAGGGCCAGCGTGAAAAGCTTCTTCTTCATGGGGTTCTCCGGGGTTCCAAGCGTGGGCGGCGTTTTCGCCGGGAGTCCCCTGCAGGCCAGCGGTTCCGACCGCCCGACGGCGCCGGCCTGCAGGATCAGCCTCCCCTTCGGGGATGTGTCCCTTACGCCACCACGGCCTTGTAGAAGCCGCGGTAGTCCATCACCGCGCCGCTGTAGATGTGGCGGATCTTGTAGGTGATCTTGTCGTTGCTGAACATGCTGCCGACGTTGGGCATGTCCTGGACGAACAGCTCGGGCTCCTCGCGGCCATCCAGGAAGCCGATCTCGATCGTGGGGATGCGGCGCGGATCGGCCACGGCGGCCCAGTCGTTCGCGTCCGTCCAGTACGGCACCCCGATCACCTCGGGGTTGATTGTCTGGACGAAGGTCTTGTCCAGATTCTGGTTGCGGACGAAGAGGTTGTAGGCGGCCTCCTGCAGCTCGAACGGCACCAGCACGGTGGCCGGGCCGATGTTCAGGCGCTTGCTGGAGCCGGCCCGCACCTGCTTGATCATCGCCAGGCGTGCCGCGGCGAAGCTGGTGGCATCCAGCGCGGCCGCGCCCAGGTTGCCGTGGGTGGCGTGGAACAGCGCGACGGTGTCGTAGATGGTGGGGTTGGTGCGGATGAAGTCGAACACGAACTCATAGAGCGTGTTGCCCGCGGCCAGCGCCAGCTCGGTAGGGATGCGGCGGATGGAACCGACGTCGTCGTTGCGCACCATCTCCAGGGTGATGTCCTCGGTACCGCCGCGCTTGGTCACCGCATAGGTGGCCTTTTCATCGCTCGGACTGGTGAGGGCGGTGTAGGCGCCAGACTGCGCGACGGCCGGCAGATTGCCATAGCCGCCAATGCGGACGCGTTCCTGGGTGCGGAAGTCATTCACCGGCACGGCGCTGGCGATGCGGCGCCACGCCTGCAGCTCGGTCATGTCCGCGTACTCGGCAAGCATCCGGCGGGTGATGGAGTCGCCCAGCGTGTTGGCCCAGCTCGCCGAGGTCAGCGACTCGACGAAGCGCGCGCCGAGCGACTCGCGCAGTCGCGAGAGATCGACATCACGCAGATCGCCGGTCACGCGACGGTCGCCGGTAGTCTCGATGTAGCACTCCTTGAAGCTGTGCACACCGTTCTCGCCGGCGAAGAAGTTATCGAGCATCTCGTTGATCTTGACGCTGCGGTCCTCCACCTGGATGACGTCGTCGAAGTTGAGCGCCGGCTTGCCGCTCTCGGTGAAGCGCGCCAGGTAGGCACGCTCTCCGTCGATCGCCTTCTGTACGTCCTCACGGGTGAAGACTTCCTTGGCCTCGACGAAGCGCTCCAGCAGCTTGTCCTTGGCGGGCTGCGGCAGCTTGGCGGAGGCGATGACTTCGCGGGCCACCAGGCGGCACTCCACCAGGCGCACTTCGGTGAGGGCCGCGGCGCCGGCGCCCTGGGCTTCGGTCACCCGCGCGCTGGCGGTGATTGCGGCCTGGTAGGCGGTTTCGATCTGCTCGTCGGTCGCGGTGGCGCCGTCGAAGTTGGGGTTGTGGGCCTGGATGGCCTCGATCATGCGTTGGCGCAGTGCCATGTCTTCATCCTCCTGGGACGCTTGGGCTTCGGTGATGCGCAGCAGGGCCCCGCCCGCACCGGGTTCGACGATCAGGTCCACGGAATGGACCTTGGTGAATTCGGTGGCCTGGCGCACCTTGCGCCCGCCACGGGTGACGACCTTGGCCTTGGCGTCGGCGTCGATCGAGAAGCCGAACAGGTTCGACAGGCCGCGCGCATGGGCTTCTCGCACGCGCACGGCCACATCGCCATCGGGCTGGATAAGGTGCAGGTCGGCATGGACTTCGCCGGTGTCGGTGTCCGTACCCTCGACAAAGCGCGCGTTCTTCAGCGCGCCGATCAGGTTGCGGAAGCTCTTGCCCGGCACCGCGCCGCCCTTGCCGGCGGCGATGTGTTCGGCGTCGCTCTTCTCGAAGACGCGCGCGCCTTCGATCAGGCGCACGGCGTTGCGCAGCACGTCGTCGGGGTAGTAGTTGCCGTTGCCGGACTCGCCCGCCTTGATGACGCGGATGGTCCAGATGCCGGTTTCGGGTTCGCCGACGGATTCGATGAAGACGGCGTCGCCCGAGGCGTCGCCCGATTCGGCGGCGCCTCGGGCGGCTTCGACGAGGCGAACAGGGGTGTGCGTCTGAACCACTTCTTGACGCGGCGACAGCTGCACCTGGTTGTCGTCGGTCAGCGTGTAGGGGTAGGCGTAGAGTCGGCCGTTTTCGGCGATGACGAGGCGGTCGGGATACACGGCCTGGACTTGCACCCAGTCCTTTCCCAGCGCGGTGCCCACGGCCTTCCGCACCAGATCGACCACCTGCAGCACCTCGGTGGAGGCCGCCTCGATCATCCGGGCGCCGACGATGCCCGCGGCGGGGATGATCTTCACTTCTCGGCCTTCGCCGGCGGCACGCGGCCGGTCAGCTTCTGGCCGTCGATGGTGACAACGGTCAGGACGTCACCGCGCACCCGGTTGGCGAAGACTTCGGCGGCCTTGACCGCGACTTCCTCGTCCTTGCCGGTCGGCTTGCCGTCCTTGTCCACAGCGGGGACGAGCCGCTTGACCAGCTTGGCCGCCTCGGCCGCCGGCAAGTCCATCGGGTTCTGGGATACCTGTTCCATCTCGCGCTCCGTCGTGTCGTGTTTGGGTATTGACGGGGAGATGGTCCGCCCGCGCGCGACGGGCGCTGGATTAAAGGGTTTTACTCTTTCTTGATCGCAGCGCGGGCGCGGGCAGCTTCGGCCTTGTCGTTCTCTTCGATCGGATCTTTGACGGTCCGCTTCCACCCCGGCACCACCGGCACCGCGACGCAGCCGCAGTTGATGGTGTGGCGGGCGGGCGCCTTCGGGTCGTGCGGGTACATCATCGTCACGGCGCCGCCTTCCAGCACGAAGGGCTTGTCCACCGGCTGTTCCTGGCCGTGGATGGCCATGTGCGTCACGCGGGGTTCGCGCTTGCCACTCTTCACCCAGCGCTTCTTCAGGCCGGGCACTTCGGCGCCGGCCTGCTCCATGCGGATCTGGTTGGCGGTGGAGTAGGCGCGCGCGAGTTCGGTACGGGTGATGGTGGTGGCGCGCTTGAGGGTGTCGGCCTTCAGCACCTTCGAAATGCCTTTCATGGCGTCGAAAGGCGTCTGCGCGCCGATCACCACCAGGCCAAGCTGGTTGTTGATGCTGGTGAGCGCGTCCGCCGCTACGTCCTTCATCTTCTCGGTGAGAAAGGACCGCATGGCGGTGAGCTGCTGCACGTCGATGGTCGGCAGCACCAGGCGCAGGCCGGCGGCGGTGGCCACGTCATCCACCAGCGCAGCGCCCAGGCGCCACGCTTCCACCTGGCCGACATCCACCGCGGCGGCGACGTCGGCGCCGAGCGTGCCGAGCACGCGGGCGATCGCGGCGCGCAGCTGGGGCAGGTACCACTGCTGGTAGTCGCTGGGCGCGCCGGCCAGGATGACGAGGATCTGGCGGTCGGCCTCCTCGAGGAGCTTTTTCAGCTCGGCGCCGGTGGCGTTGATGAGCGCGGTGCGGCCTTTGAGGGCGGCCACCGCGGCTTGCGTCGGGGTCATGCGCGGGTGTTCCAGGCGCAGGCGGCGGCGTAGTGGGCTTCATCCCGGGCACCGTCGTCAGGGCCGGGGCGGAACTGCACTTCCTTGCCGTGGGCGCCGCAGTCCAGGCACAGGCCGCGGGCGATGCGCACGCCGAACACCCAGGGCTCGTCCTCGACGGTCGCGGCGCCGCCGCAGAAGGGGCAGGGCAAGGCGTCGGGGATCATGCTTCGGCCGGCTCGGTGGCGTCTTCCGGCGCGACGGCGCCGGGGTCGGCGCTGCCGGGGAAGGCGTCGTCTTCGGCTTCGTCCTCGGCGCGCTTCGCCGCGGCCTTGCGGGCAGCGGCCAGTTCCGTGACCGGGTCGATCTCCACGCCGAGCTGGCCGGCAATGGCGGCGACCAGGGCGACGGCGGTTTCATCGGTGATCAGGCGCTTCTCCACGGCGAACGCCGCGCCGGTCACCACTTGGGCCAGCGCCGCGGCGTATCGGGTGGTGTCGCGGGCGGTCATCTCGGGGAAGCGGGCTTCGACCTTGAGGCGCTCGTCGTCCCAGTCGGGTTCGCCCTCGCTTTCGGCCTTGAGCTTCTGGCGAATGACGTAGCGGCCCATCACCTCCAGGATGTGCTTCAGGTAGCGCTGGCGAAGCGAGAAGGTCTTGAAGGTGGGTTCGCCCATGCTGTCGCCGGTGGCGCGATTGACGTCGCCCCCGCCGCCAAACCAGTGTTCAGGAATGGTGGCGCCGCCCAGCACGTGGTTGCGGAACAGCCGCGCGCCCTCGGCGGTGTCGCCGGCCTTGATGTCCGGGCTCTCGGCCTTCCAGATCTCTGTTTCGTTGTGCACGCGCACGCTGCCGGGCTTAGGTGCCTTGATCTGACGCGCCTTCTCTTTCACCTTGGCCTCGTCGGCGCTGGTGAGCGTCACGTCCCACACGAAGGCCCGCAGGAAGTTGTAGCGCTCGATCTCGCCGAACAGGAACTGGTCGTAGGCATCCACCCAGTCCGCCGGCGCGCGCAGGTCGCTGCGGCCGCGGCGGCTTACCGAGAGGTCGTTGACGGTGAAGAAGAAGCACTCGCCGTCGGCGAAGGTCTCGCGGATCTGCTGGGTGCGCTGGGTGAAGAGTTCGCCTTCCGGCCCGTTGACGATCACCCGGTACCGGCGCGCCACGCCCTTCCTGTCCTTGACGGTGACAATCCCGATCGGCTGCTCCGGGTTGTCCGGATCGACCACCACGGTGGCGATCAGCGCCGGGTCCAGGTAGCCCAGGCGAACGTGGCCACTCGTCTCATTCACGAAGGTCGGCCAGCACTGTTCGCCGAACAGCGCCAGCTCGCGCACCTTCTTGGGCAGCTTGACGTCCATCTGGTTGATGGGGTCGTCCCAGAAGCGGGTAATGACGGGCTGCATGGCTTCGTCCGCCGCCTTCAGCTCTACCCCCTCGCCGAGCATGTAGGCCAGCGGCAGCTCGATGATGCGGTTGGCCAGCAGGTTCGCGTCCCACAGGTAGAGCGCCGTCTCGCGCATGCGGTCTTGCGAGAGCGGCGAGAGGTCGCGCGACACGTCGCCGGAGAGGCGGCGCCAGCCGTCCTCGTCGTCCGGGTCGACGGTGGCGCCGGCGGCTTCGACCAGGCGCACCGTCTGCCCGGCCACCGCGGCCGGTTCGGCCCATGGGTTCAGTTTGTGGAGGAATTCGCGGATACCCATGGGTCGCTCACTGATCGGCGTGGTTCGTAACACGTGTTACGCGCGTTACAAGGCGGGTAACGCCCGGTGCGCCGTACGTCGCAGCCCGGCAGGGGTGCGATAGGGGCGCTACGGGCCGGATTTCGGGTTTGGTCATTTCACAGACGCCGGGCACAACGGACGTTCTCATAGACGTCAAATGCGCGAGTGCGCTCCGCGCCCACCTCGCAAAGCCCTGCGTACTCGTACCAGGCTTTCACCGCCGCATCCAACGCGCGATGAGCAGCCTCCTTCGCGGCGGCGATCTGCTGCGCCTCCGTTGCGGCCGGCGGGTCGCTCGCCTTGCCGGTGCAATAGCCGTTGCAGGCGTCGTCCCCCTGGTGGCAATCCACGCCACACACCATCACCTTCTTCATCATCCTTCTCCTCTTGCTTACCGGCGGCCCAGAAACCCGCCGCCGAAGATCCGCCGCAGCAGGCCGCCGGATTGCGGCCGCTCCGCGGCGTAGGTGTTGTCGTCCGGCTCCACCGTCTCGCCGGCGGCCGGCTCGGCCTCGGCGCAGCTGGCGGCGTAGGCCAGCAGGATGGAGACGCCGGCGTCGCCGTGGCGCTGGCCGCCGTCGGCGCCCTTGCTGCGGCCTTCGGGGATGAGAGGCACGCCCTTGACCACCTGGAAGGCGCGCAGGTCATCGAGCACGTCGGCGTCGCGCGGCAGCAGGATGGTGCCGTCCTCGAAAGCGGCTTTCAGCGGCGCGGTGTTTTCCCGGTACCAGGTCTGGCTGAGCATCACGCATTCGATGCGCTGGGCGCCCCAGCGCTGGATGGCCTTCTCGGCCAGGTACTGACCGTTACCCCGGCCGTCGAGCTTGCCGGCGCGCAGCCGCGGCAAGCGGTCGCCGATGTAGAAGAGCGCCTCGCGCTGCTGGTCGAAGGGACAGTTGCGCAGCTCCAGCAGGAAGGGGAAGCGGCGGGTCAGGTCGCGCTGGATCTGGAAGGGCGAGATCACCGTAAGGTCACCCGTGCGGCCGAAGTCCTCGCCGAAGCCGCTGGCCAGCAGCGGGTCCAGCTCGGCCAGCAGCGGGCCGGCGTGCTCGTCCAACCAAGCGCGCATCTCGGCCGTGCGCTGCTCTTCGGACCACAGCACGAAGTCGTCGGCCGGCGGCGCCCAGCGCAGCACGGGGGCGTCGTACATGCGGGCCTCGATCAGCGTGCGGTTCAGCCACGCGCCGCCCGAGTTCTTGGGGATGCAGTCCAGTTCCTCGGCGGCGTTGTCGCGGTACTGGGCGCGGATGCCGGCCACCCAGGCCGCCTTGCCTTCCTCGGTGGCTTCCTTGCCGGTACGCAGGCACACCCGCTCGTACAGGCCATCGGCTACCGCGTCGTCGAAGGTGACGCGGTGCAGGCTGTAGGGCACCTTGCCGGCGCGGATGTCCTGGCACAGCTCGTTGAACGGGTTCTCGGCGCCGTCGTGGGTGGAGATGATGTGCACCTGCCCGCCCCAGATCAGCAGCGCCATCGCCGCCTTGAGCAGCTCGGCCAGATCGGTGTGGAAGGCAGCTTCGTCCAGGATCACCCGCCCCTGCTTGCCTCGCAGGTTGCGCGGGCTGGACGACAGCGCGGTGATGCGCCAGCCGCTGGCGAAGCGGATGGTGAAGGCGAGGATGCTTTGCTTCTCCTCGCCGTCGATGAAGACCTCTTCGCCTTCCTCGATCTCGCCTGCGGCCAGCCCGTAGGAGCGCGCCCAGTCCGCGCAGTCACGGATGAACTCCAGCGCCATGTCCTTGGTGTAGCCGATGTACCAGCTATCCATGCCCGAGGTGGAGGCGCCGAGCAGCGCGGTGTCGGCCGCCTCGCCCCAGGAGAGGCCGATACGGCGGCTCTTCTCGATGACCTTCACCGGAGTGGTGTCGGCGCACCAGCGCTGCTGGTAGGGCAGCAGCGCCATGGGGGTGCGGGCCTCGCGCGGTTCCATGGCGAGGCTGACGGCGCCGGAGACGGGGGCGGGGAGCGGCGGACGCTCAGCGGTAGTCAATTCAGCCCACCCTAGCGCGGATCAACATGATCTGGTCGTCGGTCAGCGCAGTGCCTTGCTTTTCGAGGGCGGAGCAGATCTGCGCCAGCGCCACCTCGGGATCGATAAAGTGGAAGTCGTTGGCCTTGATGTCTCGGACCTCTGGCGACTGGCGGGCATAGATCTGCCGGAGCATCATGCGGACGCTGCGCGCAGACACGACTTCGCCGTCGCGGTACGTCTCGGCGATGTCATTCGCGGCATCTGCCAGCTGATCGCGGAT
Source organism: Azoarcus sp. DD4 (assembly GCF_006496635.1). Classification (NCBI taxonomy): domain Bacteria; kingdom Pseudomonadati; phylum Pseudomonadota; class Betaproteobacteria; order Rhodocyclales; family Zoogloeaceae; genus Azoarcus; species Azoarcus sp. DD4. Next base: position 152,212 of record NZ_CP022958.1, on the reverse strand, counting down.
GCCGCGGTAGTACGCGGCAGCCTGGCTATCTCGATAGGCGGCCATTGCGATCAGCAGCACAGCGGCAACAACGATGAATGCGCAGAGCAAGCCGAACAGGGTGAAAGCGTCTTGCATCACACGCCCCCGCGCTCGTTGTTCGGGAACATTTCGTCCCACTCGGACTTCATCAGGAATTCGGATGACAATTCCAAGTCTTCGATGTCGCCCTCCTCGGCGTTCTTGCGGGCCAACGACAGAAGAAACTCCGCCGCACAGACGTACTCGTCCTCCTGGAAGTACTTGTATTTGATGTCGGTGTCGGAGACGACCCAGACCTTTCGCTTCGCCTCCTTGTTCTTCGCCTGGATCAGTTCATCGCACCGCCGGCGCGCGTACTGCAGCTGCCCGTAGTTCAGGCCTTTCAGGAACTCGTCCGTCGACATCACACCACCCCCAGAATCTTCTGCCGGATCAGCTCGGCCGCTTCGTCGGAGAGCCCCTGCGCCTTGGCCGTCTTCACCGCCTCGACGGCGGCCTTCTTCGCGGTCTCCTCGCGGATCTTGAGAATGCGCTGGGTGGTGAGCACGTCGGCGCTGGCCAGGTCCTTCATGGCCTTGGCCAGGAACATCACTTCCTGGGCCTCGGCCGATTCCTCGCGGTCGCCCATGCTGCCTAGGGTCTGGAAGGCGACCGAGCGCAGCATTTCGGGCAGCAGGCGGGCCACGTCGCCGTCGGGCTCGTTTTCGAACTTGTCGACCCACACCTTGGCGACCTCGCGGGCCTCGCGGTAGCGGCGCATCTGTTCCTCGGCGCGCTGGGCGTAGCGGCCCAAGGCCGAGCGGCTGACCGGCGCCTCGCCGCCGTTGAGCTTGGCGAGGTGGGCGACGATGTCGTCCAGCGTGTAGCGCCCTTCGCGGATCAGCTCGTCCACCGCGTCGCGCAGACGCGGGTCGAGCTGCTGGATGCTGCTCTTGCGGGCCATGTCAGGACGCCCAGTACTTCACCGGGCGGGCGATGCCCGGCTCGCAGTCGATGGTGTATTCGGCGATGTCGTGGCCGTAGCGGGTGAGCCCGGCCCACCACCGGCCGGAGGGTTCCTTGCGGACATCGACCAGCTTGCGGTCCGCCAGGTAGTCCAGCTGCTGGCGCACCTCGATAGGGGTCGCGTCCGGGAAGATGCCGGCGGCGATCATCTGCAGGTGCTCTTCGCACATGTCTTCCGGCCGGCTGTTGTACAGCGCCAGCAGCAGATACCAGCGCAGCGACTCGCGGCGCACCTTGGCGTGGTCGATCACGATTTCATCCCCTTGAGTTGTATGTTCTCGATCTTCAGCGCCACCGCATCGAGCTTGGCCTCGATCACCGTCTGATTGCGCACGTAGTCCTCGCGGCGGACGTAGAAGACCGGCAAGTCCGCCTTGAGCGTGAGCAGCTCGCGTTCCACGCGCTGCCACTGGGCGGACTCTTCGCGGCTGGCAATCTCCAGCGCGGCGAATCGGGTATCCCAGTGCGCCTGCTGCACCTTGCTGGCACTCGCCTGCGCTTCGAAGCGGGTGTCCAGGCGCTTCTCCACCTGGCCGAGCAAGACCTTTCCGGCGGCAAAGGCCGCGGCCAGGAAGGTCACCAGCAGCCCGACGAGGAAGGTGATGAGCGCCCACAGCTCGATCTGTATCGTCATCGTTCGTCGTGCCAGTCGATCAGGGCGCCGAGCCGGCGGGTGCACTCGCCGTACTCGCCGGCGGCGTGGAGGGCCCAGCGGGCGACGTCGGTGTCGGTGGCAGCGTCGCCTTCATCCCTAGCAGCGGGCTGCGCGGCAGGGGCGGCAGGGTGGGCGGCATCCGCTGCAGGAGCGACGCGGGCGGGCGCGGGCATTCGAGGGGCGGCGATGCCGGGGGCGCGGTCGAGCACGCGCAGAGCAGCGCCGCCAAGGCAAGGGCGGCCGGTAGTGACTTTCGAGAGGGCATCGTCGAGTTCCTTCTGCAGGGTGGCGGCGGATTCGTTGGCGGCGGCCAGCCGCACGGTGAGTTCGTCGCCGCGCGCCTGGGCGGCCTGCAGGCGCTCGCGCGCCAGGCGTTCGGCCTTCGTCACGCGCTCGGTCTGCTCGGTGCGCAGCTCTGCGAGCTCGCTGTTCTTCACCTGGGCAACGATCCACCCGCCCGCAGCCGCGCCCGCCGCGACGAGCGCGGCCAGCGCCAGCCAGCGCGGCACCGGGCCGAACTGGGCGGCGTATTGCGCGATGGGGCTCACAGCTTCAGCCCCTGGGCGGTGACCACCCGCAACATGGCGTTGCCAACCGGCAGCACCACGCACATCAGCGCATACACGTTGGCTGGCAGCAGCGGCTGCAGCTGGCCGGTGACGGCCTCCAGGGCGATCAGGCCGGCGCACACGACGTTGAACCACAGCGTGCGGCTCTTCCACCAGCACTTGCGGCAGGTGATTTCGGGGGTGTCGGCGGCGGTCATCGCTTGCTCCGGGCGCGGTTACGGCGGCGCTGCGCCTGGCGCTTCGCGGCCCGCACGCCAGTGCGGCGGGCCGTCGGGTAGAAAGAAGCCGGCGCTGCCGCGTAGGGCAGCAGCCGGCAAACCTGGGGCACGGCCCCAAGGAGGAGACTCAGTACAGTGCGCAGCATCAGTGGCCTCGCGCGGCGGGGGAGCGGGCCACCCGCGCCATGAAGGCGGGCAGATCCATCTCCCACAGGGAGTGTCGGCGGCCGACTTCGACCAGGCGGGCGCCGGGCATGCGGTGGCCGTTGGCGCGCCAGGCGCGCACCACGCGCACGCCGGCAGCCAGCAAGTCGGCGCCCATCTCTCGCATGTCCGCCCGGCTGAGCGGGCCAGACGCTGCCGAGAGCACCACGACGTCGCGATACTCGTAGGTGACAACCACGACGCCCAGGCGCGCGCTGGCGCCCACCAGGCCATCCCAGACCCGGATCACTTCAACGAGGGGGTCGCGGCTGATCGGCATGGTTTCAATCCGCAACCGGGCGCAGCACATGGCCATCCAGCGGCACCATGCCGCCCGCGAGCCAGTCGCGCACGGAAAAACCGGGGCAGGTCTTGAGCCATTCGAAGGGCTCGACGATGCCGTTGCCGTTGCCGTCCGGAGAGAGGTCGCGGTGGCCGCAGATGCCGCGCGCGCCGCGCCCCGCCCTGGGGATGTCGGCGAACTGCAGCGGCACGTTGTAGAGCTTGGCGAGGTGCGCCACCTGGTCGGCGAGCGCAGCCCACTGGTCGGGCGTGTAGCGGTCGGTGCCGATCAGGCAGATGCCGATGGAGTGGGTGTTCCACTGCGCGGCGTGCGCGCCGACTTCGTCGACGTGGCGGCCGGAAAAGCGCGCGCCGTTGAGGCCGATGACCCAGTGGTAGCCGATCGACGTCAGATCGGGGTTGAAACGCTGGCGGGCCGCAGCGGCGCGTTTGAAAAAACGGGGGGCGCTGCGGTGCCAGTGGTCGATATCCGCCAGCTGCGTCCACCGCCCATTGGGGGTGGCCGAGCAGTGGATGACGATGAGGGAGATCTGTCGCGTAGCCATGATGCGAGGCTACGCGCGCGGGCGAGGACGCCCGGATTAAAGGGTTTTACTGTTTGGGGCGCGTCTGCGCCCGTGCGTCACTGATCGAACACCGAAACCCGCTCGCCGGGGCCGCACTTGAAGAAGCTGTCGGACGCGGCCTTCTTCGCCTTCTCCTGCTCCCGCCGAATGTTCTCGGGGTGGTGGAACTCCTTCGACCAACGTTTGGCGTCGGCATGCTGCTGGCGCAGCCTGGCGCATTCATCCGGCTCGGCCGCTTCCTTTGCGCGCGCCATTTCGCGGCGCTCCTCCGCCTTGTCGCGGTACTTCTGGGCGGCGGCCTGCGCTTCCAGCCGGCGGGCCGTTTGCTGCTCGAGCACGGCGGCCGCGGCCGGGTCATAAGCGCCCGCGGCCGGTTTCACGTCCAGCGGTTTCGCCTCGGCGTGGCAGGGTCTGTCGGAGAACACTGTCTTGCCGCCTTCCTGGCATTTGAAGACCTGGGCGTGGGCCGGCAGGGCCGCCGCAAGTGCGGCCACGAATAGGATGTGCTTCATGCTTTGCCTCGCGTAGTGGACTTCCAACCAGGCACAACCGCTACCCAGCAACAAGCGCAGTCATCCCTCGAACACGGCGCCAGCTTCTCGAACAGCGGATCGTGAACATCCACAATTGCACCATCCAGTTGCCTACATTCACGCGGCGCACTCGCCGATGGACCAACCAAGAAACGGGCCCTAAATCCCGGCATGAGTTGCGCTGCCTGAAGCATGTTGCGGCGGCTCCGTTCTTGAGCCTGTTTGGCCGCTGCCCGATGCTGGGCGTGCTGGACTTCATACTGGGCACGCCACTGCCTCTCAATATCTTCTGCTTGCTCGGCAGTAACCAAACGCCTTACCGGATCACTCGGCGTCGACTTCACGAACACGAATTGTCCGCATGTTCGGCACTTCGCTTTGCGTGTCGGGAGCTTATCCAGGGGCGCCCGGCAGTAGGGGCAGTAGGCCACGATTAACCATTCCCCAGAGAGGTGCTGTCGTCTGATCCTGGCTTAAGGCCAGGCGCCAGCAGCAACGCCATACCTGATCCACTCACCGTCAGCCTGATATTGCCGAGCGTGACCCGCATTTCCGGCTCGGGCTCTGGCTCCGGTTTGCCGGCTGCTGCATCGCTGAAGAGTTTCCGCACGCGTTCGCGCGCCCATTCGCTTTCCACGCCTTGCACTCCCATGAGGTTCTGCAGTGCGGAGAGCATATCTGCCTGCCATAGGCGGCGTGCGCGTGCGCGGGCGGAGATGTGACGGCTGTCACACCATCGCTTCGATCTTCCGGCGGAGCTTTTCATTGTCCAGCTCTCCCTCTTCATCTAATCGGAGCACCACTAGAACCGCATCTACCAAATCTCGGAGCTTGCGTCCGCGAGGAACCTGGCGTCCGTGGTCGATCAGTGCATCGACCACGTACTCCAGCACCATCGGCCAAGCAGGATCAAGCGAGGTACCCCGGGCGAGATCCATGCGAGTAGGCGCCGCCGGCTCGGCCGCTGGCGTCCTGGCGGCATAAGCAACGACCGCTTCCGAAACACCCTGCGCTGCCCGATTCCCAGTTACGACATACAGGACGTCAACGCCGGCTTTTGATAGCGCGGATAACTGCACTGCCGTCGGTGACGACACGCCCTTTTCCCAATCGATGAGCGTGCGGCGCTTTCCGCCGGCCAGCGCAGAGAACGCGTCCTGCGTGAGCCCAAGACGCTCCCGCTCTTCTCTCAGCCTGTCACCGAGCATGTGCAAATTCCCACCAAAACAAGTTGACGTGCGCAGATATCCGCACAATAATTAACTCACACCATCACAAACCGAACAGCAGCTTAGTCGGCACTTTGCAGAGCGCCGACGCCGTTCCCAAGGAGCCGCCATGCCACTACGTACCGCAGACGACGCCCGGGCCGAACTTAAGGCCAAGGGCATCTCGATCACCCAATGGGCGATCGCCAACAAGTTCTCGCCCAACCTTGTCTTCGAAGTCCTGGGCGGCCGCAAGAAGTGCGTGCGCGGTCAGGCCCACGAGATCGCGGTGAAGCTCGGCATCAAGGCCGGCGAGATCTGCACCGACCCGGCCAAGGCCTTGGCTACCCCCACGCGCCAGCGCGCTGCCGCCTGAGGCCCGCCATGTTCCTGCGCTTCCAAACCGTCATCTACCTCACCGACCTGGCCCCCGCATTCATCGACGCGGGCATGCACGTCGGCGGCAGCGTCGAAGCCATCCACAACTACTGGGTTGGAGCCTGAGCCATGGCCGAGCGCGACCCATTCGGCTTCGACCCCGCCTGGCCCGTCATCGGTGACGCTGGTTACGTGCGTCCTCAAGCCGGTCCGCAATGTCCTGCAGCGTCCGCACCGAAGCGGCCGTGCCCGGATTGTCCGTATGCCGCTGCGCAGCCGACCGTCGCAGCCCCTGAACAAGGCGGGGGCCATCAATGACCGCCGCGTCTTCCAGCTCGGCCACCAGCGCGCCGAAGGCCATGTACACGGCATCGATTCTGCCGGCGAGTTCGTCGAACTGCGTGTTGTCCATGGCTGACTCCGGGCTTGGATTCGATGACCTGAATTTTAGCGATGAGCAAACCGTTTCCGCCGTTTAGAAACCGCTTTCTTTTTAGATCCGCACTTACTCACCACATCAAATGAGCACGAGACATTCGAAACCGATGCCGACCAGCCTGCGAGCCGCCTTCGAGGCCGACAAGGCACACGCCCTTGGGAAGCGACGACTGAGCACCGAACGCCTGGCCGAACTGATGGCCGTCACGCCGGCCGTCCTCTACAAGTGGCTAGAGAACGATTCCATGCCGGTCAACCGCATCCCGCTGTGGGAGCACATCACTGGCAGCGATTACGTGGTGCGCTACCTCACCGCCAACGCGCACCGCGTAGTGATCGAGATCCCCACCGGCCGGAACATCAATGCCGAGGACGTGCATGTGCTCCAGGCCACGTTGAACGGTTCCGTCGGTGCGCTGCTGGACTTCATGAAGGGCGACATGGAGCGCGATACGTGCGTCGCGAAGGTCAGCACCGGGCTGGAAAGCCTGGCCTGGCACCGCGAGAACGTCCGGAAGAACGATCAACCCGAACTGGATCTGGACTGATGGATACCGAACTGGAAAACGCCCGCGAGGCCGTGGCTCGCCTCGCCAGCTACCTGGAAGGCAGCAGCACGGTGCAGGAGGTGGCGCTGAAGCTGATCGCCGACACCGGCAGCCCCTTCTACAGCCGCGATGTGATCGCCCACACCACGCCGATGGAGAACGCGATCAGCGGCTTACTGGAGCGCATCTGGGGTGTTTTTGACGACGGGGAGGCCGGCCATGACGCCTGAACTCTACGGCAAGAGCGAGCAGGTAACCCGCGTGTGCCGCCTGATGGTGGTGCTGGCCGGGCACACGGTGAATGGCCTGCCGCCGGGCGAACTGGCCAAGGCGCTGGACACCACGCCTTCGACCATGACGCGGATGCTGGCCCAGCTGAAAAACGAGGGCTTCGTGGAGGAAACCAAGGTCGGCGGCCGCTGGCGGCTGGGGCCGAAGGTGCTGCAGATCACCCGCGCCTACGAAGTCGACATTGCCCGCCAGGAAGGCGAGCTGAACCAGATCAAGCAGCGCTACAGCTGCACCGTGTAAGAGGGCATGACCATGGCACGCAAAGCGAAAGAGTACGTGGAGACGAATCCGGCCGTCCTGATGCCGGACGAAGCGCTGCAGGCGGCGCATGCGGTGACGCTGACGAATGAGGCGGAGCTGCACGCGATCAAGGATGCCTACAGCGACGAGCGCGACCTGCTGAATCAGTTGCTCGGGCAGGCGCAGATGGCAGATGCATTCGCTAAGTTTTCGGTGACGGTCACCACTTCCAAACTGGCATTCGTCAAAGAAAACAAGCTCTATCGCACCCTGAGTGGCAAAAAAAGTGGTGACGGTCACCAGTTTTCAGGGACGTGGGACGAGTTCTGCTCGTTGCTGGGGCGTTCGCGTGAACAGGTCGATGAAGATATCCGCAACCTCAAGACGCTCGGTGAAGAAGCCCTCGAATCCATGTCCCGCATGGGCATTGGCTACCGCGAACTCCGCCAGTACCGCCGGCTCCCCGAAGACCAGAAAACCGCCCTGATCGAAGCCGCCAAGGTGGGCGACAAGGACACCTTCCTTGAACTCGCCGAGGACATGATCGCCAAGCACGCAAAGGAGAAAGAGGCGCTGGCGAAACTGGTGGAAGAGCTGAAGGCGGACGGCGAGGCGAGCGCGCGGCTGCTGTCGGACAAGAACGCCAAGATCGACGAGCTGACGAAGATCAAGTCGACCATCTCCCCCTGGGATGAAAAGGTGGGGCAGGTTAAAACCGAGATCGTCGCCGGCTTCGACCTGATCGACACCACGGTGGCGAAGATGGACCTGATCCACGGCGCCATCCTCGACGAGACGGTGACCTGGGGCGACACCGAGGAGGCCGAGCGGCTGATCCTGCGGCAGTTCGCGGTGTCGTTCGGCGACCGCCTGAAGCGCACGGCGCAGCAGCTGGCCGAGCTGTGCGACCGCTACGACGCGACGCTGGCCGGCTGGGCCGAGGAACTCGACGGCCGCACGCTGCCGGGCGACGACTCGGGCGCCGAGGGGTAAGGGGACCACCATGGCGACCATGCCCAACCCCACCCGCGAATACCTGCAGGGGTTTGCCTGCCGGCTGGATGCGGCCGCGCACGGCTGCAAGCGCGCCCTGCTGGAAGAGGCGCGCACCCTGTATGGCTGGAGCGTGAGCAAGCTCTACGCCGAGCTCGAACGCCAGGTGGGCTGGACGAGCGGCCGCAAGGTGCGTGCGGACAAGGGCGCGACGAAGGCGAATGGCGAGTCGCTGGAGATGATCGCCGCCCTGCAGCGCGGCAGCGTCCGCGCCAACGACAAGAAGACCATGTTCACCCCGGTGGCAAGCAGTGTAGCGGCCAACAACGGCTGCGAGATCACCTTGTCCGCGCGGCAGATCAACCGCCTGGTCAAGAGCCGCCGCCTGGGCGTGGCGCAGCAGGCCGAAGCGCGCGCGCCGGTGACGCTGCGCAGCCTGCACCCCAACCACGTGCATCAGGTCGACCCGTCGCTGTGCCTGGTCTATTACATGCGCGGCCAGCAGCGAATCATCCGCGACGACGAGTTCTACAAAAACAAGCTGGAAAAGCTGGCGAAGGTGAAGTTCAAGGTGTGGCGCTACGTGCTGTGGGACCACGCCAGCGGGCTGGTGCTGCCCTGGTACGTGGAGGCCGCGGGCGAGAGCCCGGTGAACCTGTACAAGTTCCTGATGTTCGCCTGGGGCGAGCAGCCCGGACGGCGCTTCCACGGCGTGCCGAAGATCCTGATGTGGGACAAGGGCAGCGCCAACACCGCGGCGGCCGTGCAAAACCTGTTGGCGGCGCTGGAGGTGAAGAGCATCACCCACGCGCCGGGAAACGCCCGCGCCAAGGGTGGCGTGGAAGGTGGCAACAACCTGGTGGAAACCCAGTTTGAAAGCCGCCTGCGCTTCGACCCGGTGCACAGCGTGGAAGAGCTGAACGCCGCCGCCGCGGCCTGGGCGGAGGCCTACTGCGCCAACGCCATCCCCCACCAGGACACCCGGCTGCGCCGCAAGGGCCTGAAGACGCCGACGGCCCGCTACGACCTGTGGATGAAGATCCGCCAGGACGAACTGCGCCTGCTGCCGCCGGAGCCCGTGTGTCAAGTCTTCCTGGAAGGCCGCAAGGTGACCCGCAAGGTCGCCCGCGACCTGACGATTTCCTACGCCCACCCGCGCGCCGATGCGCCGCGCACCTACGACGTGGCCGGCCTGGCCGGCGTGTGCGCCGGCGACGTGCTGGAGATTTCTCCGCTGCTGTTCGGCAACTGCGCGATCAGCCTGCGGGTGCCGCGCTACGACGGCGAGGACGTGATCTACCGGCTGGAGCCGGAGGCCGACGAGCGCGACGACTACGGCCGGCCGATGACGGCCCCGATCATCGGCGAAAGCTATGCGTCCCGCCCGATGACGGATGCGGACCGCAGCGCCCAGGCGCTGGACGGCCTGCTGTACCCGGGCATGACGGCCGAAGAGATGGACAAGGCACGCCGCAGCAATGCCGCGCTGATGGGCGGCACGGTGGATGCCGTGCGCCACCTCGCGCAGATCGAGATTCCGGCGGCGCTGCCGCGGCGCGGTACCGACATCGCCATCCAGGCGTCGCAGTTTGAAACCGTACCCATGACCCACTTCGAAGCGGCCAAAGCGCTGCGCGGCATGGGTGTGGATCGGCAGGACCTGCACCCGTGGCTGGTGGCGACGTACCCGGATGGTGTGAAGGAAGAAGCCCTGGCGGAGATTGCCGCGGGGTTGAAGGGCAACACCGAACCGCGCCTGCGCGCGGTCGGCGGGGCCTGACAAGGATCGGCCCGGCGTGTAGGGCACGTCGGGCCGAAGGTGGGCAAGCGGTTGGCGCCGCGCAGCCCGGTGCAATGGAGATTGCGATGGAGATTGTAATGGGTATCTGGAACGCGAAACCGAACATCCGCCGCCTGTGGCGTGTGCGCAAGCCGGCCCGGCGGGTGTTTGGCCGGGGCATGAAGCAGGTGGTGCTGTACCGCCGGGGGAGATTGACGCAGGGCAGCGAGCTGGCCCGCTGGTCCGCGCGGGCGAAGGAACAGGACCGCCGCAGCGGTGTGCTGAACCCCGACCGCGACTTCTACTACCGGCCGTGCTTCGAACGGAGGCTGCCATGCAACGCGTGAGCGAAACCGAGCGGCCGATGCCGCTGCGGCTGAAGTCGGTGCTGCTGCACTACGGCATCCGGCACGAGGACGTTGCCGCGCGCCTGATCCAGCGCGGTGGCCACCACGAGGGCAAGCCGCTCTCCCGCGTGGGGATCACCCGGATGCTGAACAACACCTGGCGGCCGTCTCACACGCCGTGGGAGGACATCACGACGTCTATCGAGGCCATGCTCGCCGAGCACGGCGTGCCGAAGGACGAGATCGCCACGGTGTGGGACGAAGACCGCATCCGCAACCACAGCACCAAGCCGTATTCCAGCCGCGAGCAGCGGCCCGCCGACAACAACGTCTCTATCGACCTGGAAACCGAAATGCTTTCTGCGCAAGCCAAACGCCACTTTGCCCTGTTCCGCGACCCGTTCGTCGATGACGTGCAGGGGCCGGAGGATTTGTTCCTCTCGGCGGATCAGCGCTATGTGCGCGAAGCGATGTACCAGGCCGCGCGCACCGGGGGGTGGTTCATTGCCGTGGTGGGCGAATCCGGCAGCGGCAAGACCACGCTGCGCCGCGAAACGCTGGACCGCATCGGCCGCGAGGCGCTTCCGGTGGCGGTGATCCAGCCGAAGAGCTTCGACAAGACGGCGCTGAAGACGGCCCACATCTGCCAGGCGATCCTCGCCGACGTTAAGCCGTCCGAGGCGCCCAAGCGCAGCCTGGAGGCGCTCGCCCGGCAGGTGGAAAAGGCGCTGACCGAATCGAGCCGCAGCGGGCAAAGCCACGTGCTGATGATCGAGGAAGCCCACGACCTCAACGTGCAAACCCTCAAGTACCTCAAGCGCTTTTGGGAGATGGAGGACGGCTTCAAGAAGCTGCTTTCCATCGTGCTGATCGGCCAGCCCGAGCTGAAGGAAAAGCTGAACGAGCGGCAGTACTTCGAGGCCCGGGAGGTGATTCGCCGTTGCGAGGTGGTGGAGCTGTTTCCGCTGGACAACCAGCTGGGCGAATACATCACGCTGAAGTTCAAGCGCCTGCAGCGCGACATGCGCGAGCTGGTAGACGACGGCGCGGTCGACGCGATCCGCGCCCGGCTGACCTACGCCGGCAAGGGCGCACAGCGCAACCAGACGGTGAGCATGTGCTACCCGCTGGTGGTGAACAACCTGGTTACTCGCGCGCTGAACCACGCCGCCGAAGTGGGCGCACCCAAGGTGACGGCCGACATCGTGAGGGGGTGCTGATCATGGGCGCGAGCAACCCGATCCAGACCCGCGCCCTGCGCTCCGCCAAGCCCATGAACGAGGTCGTCAAGGAAGCGATGCTGCAGGCGCTGGAAGAGGTCTGCCGGCTGGCCAACGAGGGGCACACCATCATCTCGGCGGACGTGGCGTTCGGCCGGCCGCGCATCCAGCTAGCGGCATCGCCGCTGCTGGCGCACCTGGTGGAGACCGGCAAGGCCGCGTACTACACCTATGCGATCCGCGAGGGCAAGCGCACCCGCCAGGGCCAGCTGCACAACCGCAGCTGCACCGTGGTGTGGGCCGAGGAGGATGCAGCGTGATCGCCATGCCTTCCATCTTCTCCCAGCTCGAGCAGGCCGCGCCGCGGCAGCGGCCGGCCTTCATCCCGCGCATTCCGTCGATGGCCGAGCAGATCCGCGCCGCGGCCGACGAGGCGACGCTGCGGCTGTACGTCATGGCGCCGCCCAAGCGCGCCACCAACAAGGCGCGGGCGGCCAGCGCCGAACGCCTGCGCCACCTCTGCCTGCGCGCGCTGGCCGAGAGCGACACCGTGACCATTGCACTGCTGCTCGAACGCTACCCCGACGTGACGGTGCAGAGCTGGTCGTGGGTGGTCCGCACGCTGATCCAGCGCGGCTTGGCCGAGCGCGTGGAAACCCGCCTGCGCACGCTGCGCATCCGCATCACCGACGCCGGCCGCGAGGCGGCGGCTGACCTTACCCAGGAGCAGCAATGAACGATACCGCACTGCCAAATGGCTACATGCGCAACGCCGCAGGCCACCTGGTGCCGCGCGAACAGGTGCGCGAGCAGGATCTGCTGCGCGACCAGGTCGCCAGCCAACACGCTGCCAGGGCGATCGCACTGAGCAAGATGCTGGCCGACTTCAAGGCCGATGTGCTCGGCGACATGGCCGATCTGGTGAAGATCGCCGGCGAGCGCTACGGCGCCAAGCTCGGCGGCGCCAAGGGCAACGTCAGCATCACCACCTACGACGGCGCCTACAAGATCCAGCGCGCCACCGCCGAGCGCATCACCTTCACCGAGGAGCTGGAAGCGGCCAAGGCGCTGATCAACGCCTGCATCGACCGCTGGAGCCAGGGCGCCAACCCGCACATCCGCGCGCTCGTCGACCGCGCCTTCCGGACCGACAGCAAGGGCCAGATCAAGATGGCCGCGGTACTCGACCTGCTGCGCCTGGAGATCGAGGACGACGAGTGGAAGCGCGCCATGGAGGCCATCAAGGACAGCATCCAGGCGACCGGCACGGCGGTGTATGTGCGGGTGTACAAGCGGGTGGGGATGACGGATCAGTACGTCGCCGTGCCGCTGGATATTGCGGGGGTGTGAGATGGGATGCTTCCTCGACCCTAATCAAGACCTCGAATTCGACCCCGAGGACACTGACAGCGTCTATGTCAATGACGTCGATCCAGACCGATACGAAGTTGGTTTGATTCACGGTGTTGGCCCGTATGTGAAGGACAAGCACACCGACCTGGTCTTTAGCTTCGAGTGGGAAGAGCTGGTCGCTCAGGCGCTGGATGCGGGAATGAGTGGAAGTGACGTGTGGTCGCGCTGCGACGAGCGCACCTACACCACTTTGCTACTTGTCGGTGGGCATTGCGTTCCGGAACAGGTCGTTTCGACCTGGTCGGACAAGCAGTGCATGGAAGCGGAGGAATGGGCCCTTTCGGTTCACCTCAGCGCCAGCGACAACGACGGCATCGAGGTACCGCCCATGCCGGAACACGTTGCCGCCTACCCGGAGGCGTGCTGATGGCCTCCCTCGAAATCACCGTCCGCAAGGTCGGCGACGCCTACAAGACCGACGTGGTCGACGGCAAGCAGGGCGCGAGCAGCACCTCGCCCGCGCGTGCTGCCGAACGCCTCGCCGAGCACCTGTGGGGCGTCACCGACCTCGACACCGCGCGCCGCATCGGCCCGCGCGACCCGAAGCGCCCGTTCGTGACGCGCTGGCGCATTACCGACGCGGCCTTGCGCAAGGGAGACAACCATGTCTGATCGCACCAATCTCGCGGTGCAGTGCTGCCGCTGCCGCAACAAGCACACCGAGTCCGATCGGATCATGCGGCCGCGGCCGCGCCGTTCGGCCTCGGAACTCCAGATTCAGGACAGCTGCTGCCCGCGCTGTGGCTCGACGACCTACTACGACATCACCCCCTGGGTGGCGTGGTGCTGGGCGTCTGGACTGATCGAGATGGGCGACGCGGTGCCCGCCAAGCAGCCTGATGGAAGCGGCCCCATCGTCATCGCGCGCGGTCCGAAATCGTCGCTGAAAGCGGTTGTCGAGGCAGTGGCACGGCATGGCTACGGCGCGAGCGAAGGCCAGCTGCTCGTGCCGGGAATTCCGGAGGCGCAGATCACAGGGGCAGACCCCGTGAAGGTACTAGCTGACTTCGTGGATTGGTGCGCCAAGAGCAATGGCCGAAGGGGCCGGCACGGCGTCGTGTTTGCGCGTGAAGCCGACGGGAGAGCGTCATGACCACCCGCCACCTCAAGGCCAACTCCCGCGGCAGCTGGGCCAACGTGCTGAGCTTCGACGAAGCCAACGGGCACGAGGTTCGGCAGGCCTGCGAAATCCTGATGTGGGCGTCCGGCGCCACGGTGAGCTTCAAGATCACCGACGACGCCGGCGTCACCCTCGCATCGCTCGACGCCCGGCAGCGCCCGGCCGTCTGGCAAATCCGCTGAACCGGAGGCGACCATGGACAAGCATCCGAACATGCAACAACACGGCGCCCGCACCGACTGGTCGATGCGCCAGTTCGTCGACGAGATCAAGGCCGCCAAAGCGGCCGGCACCGACCGCCGCGAGCTGCGCGTCCGCATGTACCAGCGCGGCGTCCCCAACGATGTCCGCTTCCGCATCCTCGGGTGCTGACCATGGCCGCCGCGTCCTACGCGCTGCTCATCGTCGCCGGCATCGTCCAGCCGGGCCCGCTCAGCTGGGCGATGTTGGCCCTGGGCGTCACGGGCCTCGCCACGCTGCGCCCCGGCGGTTGATCCGTCATCGAAATTCATTGGGAGTGAATATGCCCATCTTCAACTTCAAGGCTCGCTTCGCCGAGGCTGTCCGCTCCGGCGCCAAGCGCCAGACCATCCGCGCCCGAGGCAAGCGCCCGCCGCCGAAGGAAGGCTCGGTCGCATACCTCTATTCCGGCCTCCGAACAAAACAGGTGAGCAAGCTCGGCGAGCATCGCATCACATCGGTGACGCTGATCTCCATTGGCGCCGCGCAGCGCATCGTAAGCATGCCGCGCGGTACCGGCGCCACTGCCCGCTGGGACAACCTCGATCCCGCAGAAGTCGAGCAGCTCGCACGCGCCGACGGCTTCGCGAGCGCCGGCGAGTTCTTCGACTTCTTCCAGTCCGAGTACGGCGGCACGTTCTCGGGCTACCTGGTCAAGTGGTGATGACAATGGGAGATAACACCAAGATCGAATGGACGGATGCCACGTGGAATCCGGTATCTGGCTGCAGCAAGGTGTCGGCCGGCTGCAAGCATTGCTACGCCGAACGCGACTGGGCGCGGCTTTCCGCCAACCCGGAAACGCGGTACTTCAATCGCCTCTTCACCGACGTGCAGGTGCACGGCGACATGCTTTCCCTGCCTGTGCGCTGGGCGAAGCCGCGCCGCATCTTCGTCAACTCGATGTCCGACCTGTTCCATGTGGAGGTTTCGGACGGATTCATCGCCAACGTGTTCGCCGTCATGGCGGCCTGCCCGCAGCACACGTTCCAGGTGCTGACGAAACGCCCCGAACGGATGCTCGACCTGCTCGGCGGCAAAGACGCGCGGTGGATCGCCCAGGCACAGCAGCGGATGACCGAGGCCGGTGTCATCCCGGCCGGGGCATATACCGTGCGGTGGCCGCTGCCGAACGTGTGGATTGGCGTGAGCGTGGAGGATCAAGAGGCGGCGGACGAGCGCATCCCGCTGCTACTGCGGACTCCGGCGGCGGTGCGGTGGATCTCGGCCGAGCCGCTGCTGGGGCATGTCGACCTCGGCCGCTGGATCGGTGATGAGGACTGCTATGTATGTGGCGCGCGCTTCTTCGGCGATGAGATCCGTTTGCGCCTACCTGCGGGGCCTGAGCAGGTGCGAGTGGTCGATTTTGAGGACGAGCCAGACGACGAGAACGACATCCGCCGCGTGTGTCCGGCATGCGGTCAGCGGGACGACTGCGGAGAGGTTGGGCCAGTTGAAGAGGAGGATCTGGGGGGCGGCCTGAACTGGGTCATCGTCGGCGGCGAGTCTGGACCCAAGGCGCGACCGATGCATCCGGACTTGGTGCGGAGCCTGCGCGACCAGTGCGCCGCGGCCGGCGTGCCGTTCTTCATGAAACAACTGGGCGGCACCCGAGACAAGCGAGGCGCGCTCGAAGACCTACCGGAGGACCTGCGTGTACGGGAGATGCCGAATGCTGCAGCCTAATCCGACCACGCTGGCTTACCTCGCCGGGATGATCGACGGGGACGGCTACATCACCATCAATCGCAGCGCGCGGGGCGGCAAGGTCTATCACGCCCCGCAAGTCGGCATCGCTGGCACGCGGCGCGAGCCGCACGACTTGGCTGCATCGCTGTGGGGCGGCAACGTCTCCTGCTACGCGCCAGTGAACCCGAACCATCGACCTCAATTTCAGTGGTCCCGCCAGGGCTCCCAGGCAGCTTCAATCATCCGCGCCATCCAGCCTTACCTGCTCGTGAAGCGCGAGCATGCCGATCTCGCATTGGAACTGTGGGAGCACATCGAAGAGGGGCGCGCGGAAGACCCCTTCCCTTGGTATGGGCCTCACTTCAACCCGTCGCGCGAAAGGGACGAGATGCGCTCGATGATGATCGGCCTGAACCAGTCACGTAACCGCATCGGCAAGAATGCAGCCGGCCGCCTGCTCGACGGCAAGCTGCACAACGGCTACCCGGAGGTATCGCCATGACCAGCGCCGCCTTCGCCTCGGCCCGCGCCGCGCAGCGCGCCCGGCTGATCAAGACCGTCCAGACCGGCCGCAACCGGCTCGGCCTGGACGAGGACACCTACCGCGACATTCTCGCCGCCCACTCCGGTGGCAAACGCTCGGCGAAGGATCTGGATGTGTTCGAGCTGGAAGCGGTGGTGAAACACCTGCGCAAGGCCGGCTTCACGCCGACCAAGCCCACCAGCGCCGCACCGCGCGAACGCCGCACCCTGGACACCTCGGCCGAGGCCAGCAAGGCCCGCGCGCTGTGGCTGTGGCTGCACCAGGTGGGCATCGTCCGCGACCCCAGCGAGGCCGCGCTCGCGGCCTTCGTGCGCCGGACCAACGGCGTGGATGACCTGCGCTGGGCGCGCCGGAAGGACTGGACCATCGAAGGCCTCAAGGCCTGGGCCGCCCGCCAGCTGCCCGCCAAGATCGAGGAGCGCCTGCCGCGCTACAAGGCCGCCGGCAAGCTCCATCCGCTGGCCACCGTCGGCACGCTGGCCGCCCGGCTGCGGCCGACGCTCAACCCGACGACCTTCGATGCCCTGCAGGCTGTGTCGGACTACCTCGACGGCCTCGACAAGGCCATGGCGGAGGCCGGTTGATGTCGCTGATGCTCGACGACGACTACCCCGAAGCGCTCGGGCTGATCGCGACCGCAGCCTACGCCTGGCTCACCACCAGGCTGAAGCTCGATCACCAGCCCGCCGCAGAGGCGGCGCTGTCGATCGCCGAGGCCGCCCGCAAGGAACTCGGCGGTGGGATGCTGTACATACCCAAGGGCACCGCGTGGGAGCTGTCGGCCCGCGATCGCGAGATCTACGCCAGGTTCCGCGGCGACAATTACGACCAACTGGCCCGCGAGTTCCAGCTGACCGAAATGCGCATCCGCCAGATCGTCGACCGCTGCCGACGTACCGACCTCAAGGACCGCCAAGCCGGCCTTTTCTGACCGCGCCCGCCGCGCCGCCGGCTTTGCGCCCTCTGCAAACGCCTTTCGCCGTCCGTCCCGTTTCCTCCCCCCCTGTCCCGCCCGGTCCCGGACTTTTCTTGCCTTACCCCCGGTAGTTTTCTTGTCCCGTCTCAGTATTGGCCGTCGCCACGGCACCGGCGCCGCGTGGGGCTGCGTGTAACATGGCATGCGTACGTTCCGACAACACACGGGAGACGCCATGAGCCCGGACGCGCCCTACTTCGCCCCCGAACGCTTCGAGGATCCCGCCGCCGCGCTGGCGCGGGTGATCGAAATCTACGATGCCAGCATCGGCCACCTGCGCGACGCGCTGCACCGCTTCGTCGCCGGCGAGGACATCGGTCGCCATGTGCGCGCCTGCTACCCCTTCGTGCGGGTGCGGACCGACACCGTGGCGCGCGCCGATTCGCGCCTGTCCTACGGTTTCGTCGCCGGCCCGGGCGCCTACGAGACCACGCTGACGCGGCCCGACCTGTTTGCCGACTACTACCTCGAACAGTTCCGTCTGCTGCTGCAGAACCACGGCGTGGCGCTGGAGATCGGCACCGGCCACCAGCCGATTCCGCTGCACTTCTCGGTGAGCGAGCACGACCACGTCGAAGGGGAACTCAGCGTCGAACGCCGCCAGCACCTGCGCGACGTGTTCGACCTGCCCGACCTCAACGCCATGGACGACGGCATCGCCAACGGCACCTTCGAACCGCGCCCGGGCGAGGCCCACCCGCTTGCGCTGTTCACCGCGCCGCGGGTGGATTACTCGCTGCACCGGCTGCGCCACTACACCGGCACGGTGCCCGAACACTTCCAGAACTTCATCCTGTTCACCAACTACCAGTTCTACATCGACGAGTTCATCAGGCTCGGCCACACGCTGATGGCCGACGGCGGCGGCGCGCACGGCTACAGCGCCTTCGTCGAGCCGGGCAACGTCATCACCCGCCGCGCCGGCGAGGCGCCGCGCCCGGGTGACGAACTTGGCAGCCCGCCGCCGCGCCTGCCGCAGATGTCGGCCTATCATCTGGTGCGCGAGGACCGCGCCGGCATCACCATGGTGAACATCGGCGTGGGTCCGGCCAACGCCAAGACCATCACCGATCACATCGCGGTACTGCGCCCGCATGCCTGGATCATGCTCGGCCACTGCGCCGGGCTGCGCAACACCCAGCAGCTGGGCGACTACGTGCTGGCCCACGGCTACGTGCGCGAGGACCACGTGCTCGACGAGGAACTGCCGCTGTGGGTGCCGATTCCGCCGCTGGCCGAGGTGCAGCTGGCGCTGGAGGCCGCGGTGGAAGACGTCACCCAACTATCGGGCTACGAGCTGAAGCGGCTGATGCGCACCGGCACCGTGGCCAGCACGGACAACCGCAACTGGGAACTGCTGCCCTCGCACGGCATGGCGACCTCGCCGGAGCGGCGCTTCAGCCAGAGTCGCGCGATCGCGCTCGACATGGAATCGGCCACCATCGCCGCCAACGGCTTCCGCTTCCGCGTGCCCTACGGCACCCTGCTGTGCGTCAGCGACAAGCCGCTGCACGGCGAGATCAAGCTGCCCGGCATGGCCAACCACTTCTACCGCGAACGGGTGGATCAACACCTGCGCATCGGCATCCGCGCCATCGAGCGCCTGCGCGAACAGGGTGTGGACCGGCTGCACAGCCGCAAGCTGCGCAGCTTCGCCGAGGTCGCCTTCCAGTAGCCCTGGCCACCGCCGACCGGACGGGCAGCTACCACGTGCCCGTCCCTTCGAGGAAGGGCGACGGTTCGGTCTCCTTGCCCCAGCGCAGTGGCAATGCCCGCCGCCGCAGCGCTGCGCGCTCGACATGGATGCGCAGCAGGCGCTGGGCGCCGGCGAAGGCGGCCACCTCCGGCCCATCCTCCACGATCTCCGCCATGCCGGCAAAGTGGATGAGGTCGGCGACACCGTCCCCGCCCGCGCCGTCGACATCGACGAAGAGCAGGCCCACCCGCGGGTCGAGCACGATATTGCCCAGGGTGTTGAAAAAGTTGTTGCCGGCGAAATCCGGCAGGGTCAGCGTCACGCCGCCGTCTGCCGCCTGCGACCAGCGCACGAAGCCTGGCTTGCCACCGCGGTGGGAAACGTCCGCGCCGTAGATCGCCGCCGTATCGTCCGCAGCGGCCGGATGGGCGGTGGCGATGAAGAGCGTGTCGGCGGCGCCGACCACGCGCCGCAACAGCGGATCGGCCGGGTCGATCGGCACCGGCGCGGCCGGCTCGACCCCGCCCCCGACGAATTCCGCGCTGCGCGCCTGGATGTACTTCGGGCAGTTACCGAAGCTCTCGCGCACCTCCACGCTGAAACCGCCTTCATCCACCGCGCTCACCCTGCCGTTCATGCGGTTGCGCCGCCGTGTCGGCGGTTCCAGCCCGAGCAGGCCCACCATGGCGCCGACGCGGATCGCACCGGCCAGCGGATCGGTGTCGCCGGGCAGGGCGGCGATGCGCAGGCTGCGGCTGTCGGGCGAAGAAACGAAGCCCGGCACGCCGGCGAGCAGGGTCGCGCAGGGCCGGCCCTGCGCATCGGCGGCGGCGAGTACGACAAAGGGCAGCTGGGCGAAAAAGCTGCGGTGCTGCTCCGGCATATGGTCGCGAATGACACGGGCGCCGATCTCGGCCATCTGCCCGGCCTTGCCGACGCGTTCCTGCAGCAGCCGCTCGCCGGCATGGAAGGCAGCGGCGCGGACAGTGGGTTCGACCTGCGCCATGATCATTCCCCCTTCGGTATGGGCGAGCGCGGCATGCCGACGAAACCCGGCAACGCCTCGATGCGGGCCAGCCAGTCACGGATGTGCGGATAAGGCTGCAGCGAGATGCCGCCTTCCGGCGCATGCGCGGTGTAACTGTAGAGCGCGATGTCGGCCAGCGTGGGGGTTTCGGCAGCGAGGAAGGGCCGGCGGCTCAGTTCGCCCTCCATCACCGGCAGCAGGCGGGCGGCGAGTTCGAGCGCGCCAGCCAGGTCCACCGGCGCGCCGAATACATGCTTGAGCCGGGCGCGCGCCGGGCCGAAGGCGAGCAGGCCGGCGGCGGCGGAAAGCCAGCGCTGGACCTCGGCGGCACCGACCGGATCGGCCGGCAGCCAGGCGATCTCCTGGTCGCGGCCGTAGCGGCCGGCGAGGTACACCAGGATGGCGTTGGAGTCGGCCAGCACCACCTCGCCGTCCTTCAGCACCGGCACCTGGCCGAAGGGGTTGAGCGCCAGGAATGCGGCCTGCCGATGCGCGCCGCCGGCCAGGTCCACCGGCTCGTAGCGGTAGGGCAGGCCCAGCAGCGACATGAAGAGGGCGACGCGGTGGCAGTGGCCGGACAGCGGCACGCCGTAGAGGACGAGTTCCTGGGCGGGGGCGTTGCGGGTCATGGGAGTCTCCTTGGGCTGTGGGAAACTCATTGTCGGTACTTCCATCAGCGCAATAAATGACGCGGGAGGATTAGACTCATTCCATTTCTGCAGTAATTGCCCATGGACAAGCTCAAGGCCATGCAGATCGCGGTGGCGATCGCCGACGGCGGCAGCCTGACCGCTGCCGCCGACAGCCTGGACATCTCGCTGCCGGTGGTGGTGCGCACGCTCGCTGCGCTGGAAGCCGGACTCGGCGCGCGGCTCTTCAACCGCAGCACCCGCCGCCTGTCGCTCACCGACGAGGGGCGTGACTATCTCGCCCGCTGCCGCCAGATCCTGGCCGACATCCACGACGCCGAAGCCGCACTGGCCAGCGACGCGGTGGTACCGAGCGGCCGCGTGGTGGTGACCGCGCCGGTGTTGTTCGGCCAGAAGCATGTCGCCCCGGCGATCACCCGCTTCGTCCAGCACTACGCGCAAATGCGGGTGGAGCTGCGGCTCCACGACCGGGTGGTGAACTTGCTGGAAGAGCACATCGACGTCGCGGTGCGCATCGGCGAGCTGGAGGACCAGTCGCTGGTCGCCCACGCGCTCGGCAAGCTGCGCCGCATCGTCGTCGCCGCGCCGGCCTACCTCGCCGCGCGCGGCACACCCCGCCATCCGCGCGAACTCGCCGGCCACGAGTGTGTCGTTTTCAACAACAGCACCGCCGGCTGGTGGCGTTTCATCGAGGACGGCAAGGAATTCGGCGTGACGGTGGACGGCCGCCTCAGCTACAACCACGTGGCGCCGGCGACCGACGCCTGCCGCGCCGGCATGGGCCTGGGCTGCTTCATTTCCTACCAAGTGGCGGACGACCTGCGCGCCGGCCGGCTGCTGCCGGTGCTGGAGGCCTTCGAACTGCCGCCGCGGCCGGTGCACGTGGTGTATCCGCACGCCCGCCTGCTGCCGACGCGGACACGGGTGCTGGTGGACTGGATACGGCGCGACCTTTCCGGACAGCTCGCCGCGCTGTGAGCCTCCGGTTCAGCCTGGCACCAGCACCGCCGCCCCCTCGATCCGCCCCTGGCGCAGCGCCAGCAGCGCCTCGTTGGCCTGTTCCAGCGGATACAGCTGCACCTGGGTGCGCACCGGGCTGTCGGCGACGATGCGCAGGAAAGCCTCGCCGTCGGCGCGGGTCAGGTTGGCCACCGAGCGCAGCACCCGTTCGCCCCACAGCAGGTCGTAGGGAAAAGCGGGAATCTCGCTCATGTGGATGCCGGCGCAGACCACCGTACCGCCCTTTCTGACCTGGCGCAGCGCGGCCGGCACCAGTTCGCCGGCAGGGGCGAAGATCAGCGCCGCATCCAGCGGCACCGGCGGCGCATCGCCGCTGTTGCCGGCCCAGGCGGCGCCGAGGCGGCGAGCGAAATCCTGCCCGGCGAGATCGCCCTTGCGGGTGAAGGCGAAGAAGGGCCGGCGCTGGTGCACCAACACCTGGGCGATGATGTGGGCGGCCGCACCGAAGCCGTAGATGCCGACGCGATGCGCGTCGCCCGCCATCGCCAGCGCGCGGTAGCCGATCAGGCCAGCGCACAGCAGCGGCGCGAGGTCGGCCGCGGGCAGCGGATCGGGCAGGGCGAAGCAGTAGCGCTGGTCGGCCACGGTGTAGTCGGCATAGCCGCCATCCACCGTGTAGCCGGTGAAGCGCGCCGCATCGCACAGGTTTTCCTGGCCGGCGGTGCAGTAGCGGCAGGTGCCGCAGGTCCAGCCCAGCCAGGGCACGCCGACGCGCTGGCCGGGAGCGAAGGCGGTCACCCACTCGCCGACCTCGACCACCCGGCCGACGATCTCATGGCCCGGGATCACCGGCAGCTTCGGCCGGGGCAGTTCGCCATCGACCAGGTGCAGATCGGTGCGGCACACCCCGCAGGCTTCCACCTGGAGCAGGATCTGCCCGGTGCCGGGTTGCGGGACCGGCCGTTCTTCCAGCCGCAGCGGTTGCCGCGGCGCATCGAGCACCATCGCACGCATCTCGCTCTCCCTTTTCCGGGCCTGCGCATCGGGCATGACGCGACGCAGAAAACCTTACGCTGCGCCCGCTTGCCGGGCAAGCGCCATGATGCGGTGGCGAAAGCGCCTGCCAGCGGCCATAGTGGATCAAACCGTCCCCGCGCCGGGCGACCATCCGCCCCGGCCCCCTACCCGGTCCGCAAAGGAGGCTGCCATGCCCGACATGCTCATCGAGCCGCGCCGTGCCGATCTCGGCCACGGCCTGGTGGTGCAGCGCATCCTGCCGTATTCGAAACGGCGGATGATCGGCCCCTTCATCTTCCTCGACCACGCCGGCCCGGTGCAGTTGCCGCCGGCACTCGCCCGCCTGGCCGACGTGCGCCCGCATCCGCACATCGGGCTGTCGACGGTGAGCTACCTGCTGGGCGGCGAGATCACCCACCGCGACAGCCTGGGCGTGGAGCAGGCGATACGGCCGGGCGAGGTGAACTGGATGACAGCGGGCAGCGGCATCTCCCACTCCGAGCGCTTCGAAAGCCCCGATGCCTTCGCCGGCCGCGGGCTGGAACTGCTGCAATCCTGGGTGGCGCTGCCGGTCGAGCACGAAGAAGCGCCGCCGGCCTTCGACAACTACCCGGCCGCCGCGCTGCCGACGGCGCAGGAGGGCGGCCTGTGGCTGCGGCTGATCGCGGGCACCGCGTTCGGGCTGAGCAGCCCAGTGCGCACCCATTCACCGCTGTTCTACCTGCATGTGGTGCTGCAGCCGGGCGCGGCGATCGCCCCACCGCAAGGCTACCCCGAACGGGCTGCCTATCTGGTGAGCGGCCGCGTCGCGATCGGCGACGAAGTCTTCGAACCGGGCCGCATGCTGGTATTCGGCAAGACGGAAATGCCGACACTACGGGCACTCGACACCGCCACCGTGATGCTGCTGGGCGGCGAACCGGTGGGCGAACGCCACATCTGGTGGAACTTCGTGTCCTCGCGCAAGGAGCGCATCGAGCAGGCCAAGGCCGACTGGCGCGCCGGCCGCATCGCGCTGCCGCCCAACGACAGCGCCGAATTCATCCCGCTGCCGGAAACCCAGGCTTAGATAGCGCCCGCCTCAGCCCGCACCCGCCGGCGCGATGCGCAACGGTATCGTCACCGGCCCGTCATTGACCAGCTCGACCTGCATCATGGCGCCGAAGCGGCCGCTGGCCACCGTCGCATGGGCAGCCTGCGCCTGCGCGACGAAATGCTCGTAGAGCGCGCGGCCGTCGTCCGGTGCGGCGGCATTGGTGAAGCTGGGGCGGTTGCCGCCTGCGGTGTCGGCCGCCAGGGTGAACTGGCTGACCACCAGCAGGCCGCCGCCGACATCCTGCAGCGAGCGGTTCATGCGCCCCGCCTCGTCGGCGAAGATGCGCAGCTTGAGCATCTTCGCGAGCAGCTTGTCCGCCTCCGCCTTGCCGTCGCCGCGCTCGGCGCACACCAGCGCGAGCAGGCCGGCGCCAATCTCGCCTACGGTTTCACCATCGATCACCACCCGTGCGCATGCGACGCGCTGCAACAAGGCCAACATGCCGAAAGTGCTCCCGCTGTCCGAACGGACGGCAAGGCTACGCAGCCCCGCCTACGCTGGCAAGGACGACGTCCCTAGCGCACCAGGAAGGGCAGGTTGGCGGTCGCAACCTTGCCGTGGCGATCGCGCACGGTGATGAACAGCCGGTAGGCGCCGGGCTGCCGAGGGCCGGTGAAGCGCACGCCGGCGGCATCGGCATGACGGATGACGACAGGAACGCGCGGCGGCGACGTCTCGGCGTCGCCGCCCTTCCTCAGGTCGGTGGCTTCGGCCAGCACCTTCCATTCGGTGACGAGCGGCGAGCCGTCGTGGGCGACGGCATCGACTCCGGCGGAAATCTCGGCGCCCGGCGCGAACACGTCGGCGGCAATGCCGATGCCGCGTATCACCGGTGCCGGCGCTGCCACCGGCCGCCCCCACGCAGCGGCAAGCGCATCGCTCATCGCGGTCGGGCTGCCGTCGGCCAGCAGCAGACCGTGCCAGGTTTCGGTCTGCTCCTGCTTGGCGCCCCACAGGAAGGGAAAAACGCCGGCAATCTGCGGCTGGCCGCGCAGGAAGCCGAGCGCGTCGCGGAAGAACACCGCCTTCTGGCTGCTGGTGAGCTCCACCGGCGCGCCCCAGGGCTTGCGCCCGGCCTGCCACTGGCCGAGCGGACCGAGTTCGCTCACCACCACCGGCTTGGCGATGCCGGCATCTGACAGCCGCTGCGGCAGGTCGAACACCGCGCCGGCATAGACATTGATGCCCAGCATGTCGACATTGGCGCAGCAGTCGGCAAGCTGCTTGAGTTGATCCATGCCGGTGTCCGCCACCACCATCAGCGTGGGATGCCCGGGGTCGGCCGCCTTGACCACGCCGGCCAGCCTGTCGATCACCTTCCACACCGCGAGATGGTCGGGCGTGCCGGTTTCGACCTCATTGCCCACACCCCACGCGAGCAGCGCCGGATGGTCGCGGTAGCGCAGCACGAAAGCGCGCAGCGCCCGCTCGTGCGCACGCAGCGTGGCCTCTTCATCCAGCCGCACGCCGTGGCGCGGATGGCCGACCCACAGGCCCATCACCACCTTGAGGCCCAGCTGATGCGCCGCGTCCAGCACCCAGGCGTCGGATTCGCGATAGACGCGGATCACCCTGGCGCCGGCCTGCGCCAGCCTTTCCAGTGCGGCACGGTCGCCCTCGAAGGCCGCACCCTGCCATTGCGACGCCGCCGCTGCGGTGGCGGCGAGCGACAAGGCCGTAGCAGCGACCATGCGGCGCATCCCGGAAAACGACATGACTTGCTCCCTGCGAAGAACGAGCGTTTGTGACCGGGCCGGCCCGCAGACGTTCGCCCGCGTTGAATCTTGCCGCCGGCACTGCGACACTGGCATGGCTGCTGCACCGCGGCAAGCCGCCCCCAACGGAACCCACATGGACACGACCACGCAGCCGGCACGGCAGTATCGCTACTACGAATTCGTGATGGCCGCCTTCGTCGCCGTCTATCTCTGCTCCAACCTCATCGGCCCGGCCAAGGCGGCACAGATCGAACTGCCGCTGATCGGCGCGGTGACCTTCGGCGCCGGCGTGCTGTTCTTCCCCATCTCCTACATCTTCGGCGACATCCTCACCGAGGTGTACGGCTACGCCCGCGCCCGCCGGGTGATCTGGGCCGGCTTCGGTGCAATGGTATTCGCCTCGGTGATGGCCTGGGTGGTGGTGCAGCTGCCGCCGGCGCCGGGCTGGCAGAACCAGGCAGCCTACGAGATCGCCTATGGGTCGACCTGGCGCATCGTGGCGGCCTCGCTGATCGCCTTCTTCTGCGGCGAATTCGTCAATTCCTTCATCCTCGCCAAGATGAAGATCTGGACCGAGGGCCGCCACCTGTGGACCCGCACGATAGGTTCGACGATCTTCGGCGAGGGCGTAGACTCGCTGCTCTTCTATCCGCTGGCGTTCTGGAACTCGGGCCTGATACCCAACGAGCTGCTGCCGGCCATCATGCTCGGCCAGTTCGTCTCCAAGGTGATGGTGGAGGTCGTCTTCACCCCTGTGACCTATCGCATCGTGGCTTTCCTCAAGCACGCCGAGCGCGAGGACTACTACGACCGCGAAACCGACTTCACGCCTTTCTCCATCAAGCCCTGAGCCGGGGCCCGCCCGGCACGCCGCGGCAGCAGGGTGGCGCCGAGCGCGAGCAGGATCAGCCCGGCGGCGACCAGGTCCTGCGGATAGGGGCGTTCGCCGGTGATCCACATCGCCGACCCCAGCCCGACCACCGGAATCATCATGATGGACAGCCCGCTCGCCACCGGCGGCAGACTGCGCGCGATAGAGAACCAGATGATCTGCGCGGCGGCGGCATTGATGACGATGCTGTAGCCGAGCACGCCCCACATCGCCGGGCTGAACGAGAAGTCCGGCAGCGGTTCGGTCAGCCCCGCGACCAGCCACAGCACCGGCACCGCCAGTGCCAGCATCCACACCGTCAACGCCTCGGTCGGCACCGCGGCAGGCAGGCGCTTCAACAGCAGGGTGCCGGTGGCCCAGGAGGCCGCGGCGGCCAGCATCCAGGCGGTGCCAGCGGGCTTGCCCGAGATCGCGCCGAGTTCGTGCCACAGCAGCAGCGTCACCGCGCCGGCAGCACAGGCGGTGGCGAGCCACAGCCGGGAATTCATTTTTTCGCGGAAGAACAGCACACCGAGCAGCACCGTCCAGATCGGCATGGTGAAGCCGAGGATGGCAGCGCGGCCGGACGCCAACGCCTGCACGCCGAAGATGGAAAAGCCGTGCCACATCAGGATATTGGGCAAGGCCAGCAGCGCCACCCGGCCGAACTGGGCACGCGGCACGCGCAGGCGGGCACCCTGGCTGCGATACCAGGCGACCAGCAGAGCCAGCCCGCCGGTCAAGGTCAGCGCGCGGAAGTAGAGCGGCGTCATGTCGCGCATCGCGAGCTTCATGACAGGCCAATTGACGCCCCAGAACAGGGTCAACAGCGCGAGCGCCAGCAGTTTGCGGGCAGGGACCACATCCGTCTCCGGCAAAAAGGAAAACCGCGACGGACCTTGCGATCCGTCGCGGTGCAAGCGGCATTGCGGGCGAAGCGCCCGCCGCCGAGGGCGTCTTACTTCAGCGCGGCGAGCGCGGCCGAATAGTCCGGCTCGTCCTTGATCTCCGGCACGAGCTGGGCGTGCAGCACCTTGTCGCTCTCGTCGAGCACCACCACCGCGCGCGCAGTGAGGCCGGCGAGCGGGCCGGAGCTGATCGCCACGCCGTAGTCGCGGGCGAAGGCCGGGTTGCGGAAGGTGGACAGGGTCTGCACGTTGTCCAGGCCTTCGGTGGCGCAGAAGCGCTTGGCGGCGAAGGGCAGGTCGGCCGACACCACCAGCACCACGGTGTTGGCCAGGCTGCCGGCCTCGGCGTTGAACTTGCGCGTGGAAGTAGCGCAGGTCGGCGTGTCGAGGCTGGGAACGATGTTCAGCACCTTGCGCTTGCCGGCAAAGGCTTCCAGGCCGACATCGGCGAGATCGCCGGCGGTGAGCTTGAGTGCGGGTGCAGCCTCGCCCGGCTGCGGAAAACGACCGGCAAGCGAAATCGCGTTGCCGCCCAGGGTCACGGTGGTCATGGGCATATCTCCTCTGTAGGGGTGCGTGCCGCCGGGCTCTGAGGGGCTCCGGTCAGCGCGTGTAGTAGCCTACACCAAGCAGCTTGCCGTCGACCGCACGGAAGTAGGTGTGCTTGCTTTCCAGCTTGGCGGTGGTGGGGTTATGCCAGGCGTAATCGAGTTCGCCGCCGCCCTTCTTCCTGGCGACGCTGATCATGTCGGTGATCACCGCCTTGCCTTTGGGGTCGCGCAGTTCGCGGCCGTCGCGACCGACCAGGGCGGGGGTGGCGCCGTGGGCGAGAAAGCGGCCGTCCGCCATATCGACCACGAAGACGTAGAGATCGTCCTGGATGTAGCGGCCGCCGACCTTCTGGAACTCGGCCAGCGCAGCCTTGCCGTCCTTCGCCAGCATCGCCGCGGCCTCGTCCAGCATGGACTTGGCCTGGGCAGCCGTGGCCCTCGGGGCGTAGAAGCCGACCGCGACGATGACGTCGCCGACCTTGCGGAACAGCGTCACCTTGGGTTCCTCGCGCTGGTCGGCGGGATTGAGCCAGCGGTACTCGACCCTGCCTTCGCCCTTGGCCGCGGCCATTTCCAGCATCTCGCGGAAGAAGGGCTTGCCGGCGGCGTCGGTGGTGGCGTTGACGTTCTGCCCGATCAAGGCCGCGGACGAGCCGCCGCTGGCGAGGAAACGGCCGTCGGCCGCCACCGCATAGACGTAGAGATCGCGATCGACATAGGGCCCCTGGCGGCTGAAATCGGCCAGTCCCGCCTCACCTTTCTCCTGGACATGCTTTACCGCGCGGTCGAGCAGCCTGGCGGCGCGCTTCTCGTCCCAGCGTTCCGACAGGCGTGCCGGCTCGGCGGCATGGAGCGGGAGCGGCTGGAACAAAGCGGCGCCGCAGCTGATGGCGAGGACAAGGCCGAGGGCACGGCGGAGCGGGAAGGGCATGATCAGTCTCCTGTCTTTTTGAACGAATGTACAAAAAGATAGAAACTTTTGCCCGCCTTGTCGAGTGCCGCATTGCATGCCGGCAAGCTGCCCCGCAACCATCGGCGATTTCTCGGATATCTGGCCCCGCCTCACGAGGCCGGACGGGTTCAGGCGTAGGCCAGTTCGCGCGCCGTGAGCGTGTAGCGGAAGGCGTCCGGATCGAGGCTGTCGAAACGCCCCTTGGGATTCTCGCCCTGCGGATACATCAGGAAGGGCACCGCCGCGCCGTCACTGCCGGGCAGGCGCAGGTCGTGGGCGACGTTGTAGGCCAGCCAGTTCATCTCCCAGGCGCCGAAGAGCTGCTTGCGCGCCGCCGCGACCTTGCCGTCGTCGAGCGCAAGGTTGCCCGGCGGTTCTTCCAGCACGACCTTGCGCACGTCGGCCGGATCCACCGGCACCCAGCCGAAGCGCGCCAGGAAGACTTCGGCACGGCAATGCTGGGCCTTGGAGATGTTGCCGCTCTTGCCCAGGCTCTTGTAGCCGAAGCGCGAGTCGGCGACGCGCACGCCATAGACGTCGCGCGCCGGCAGGCCGGCGGCACGGGCGAGACCGACGTAGAGCGCGTTGAGGTCGGCGCACTTGCCCGACAGGTTGCCGGTTTCCAGCATGGACTTGATGTCGCCGATGCCGCAGCCGCGCGTCTTGGGGTTGCGGAAGGTGTTGTCCACCACCCAGTCGTAGATCGCGCGCGCCTTGTCCTCGTCGGTCCTGGCGCCGGCGGTGATCTGCAGCGCGGTTTCGCGCACGATGCCGTCGGTGGGCAGCAGCTCGGTGGCGCGGGTGTAGAGCGCCTGTTCGTCGGCCGACAAGGCCAGTGGCCGTGCCGCCGGGCGGCTGAAATCGACCGCACGGTCGCGGGTTGCGAAGCGGCTGACGATCTCGAGCTCCGGCACCGCGGTGCCGGCGGCCCATTCGGCGTAGAGCATGGCCGCACCGTATTCCGGATCGCGCATCACCCGCATCAGGCTTGCATTGCCCTGCCAGATGTTGCCCATTGGCCGGAACCAGTCACTCTCTTCAGTGAAGGGCAGCGGCACCCAGGCGCGCACCAGACCATCGGCCTGTACCGGTTCGACATGGGTGGTGACCTCGAACTGGCGCCAGCCGGACGCGGGATTGGGCGCAAACAGCGGCGCGGCGTCGGCGGCACGTGCCCAGGTGGGCAGGGCCAGGCCAGCGGCCAGGGCGGAGGTCTTGAGGAAGTCGCGGCGTTTCACGGTTTCTTTCCTTTCGGTAAGGATGCGGATTCGGGTCTGGCCAGGGCACGCAGCCTGGCCTTGAGTTCCGGCGCGCGCCAGTCGGCCTCGCCGCGCAAGCGGTAGCGCGGGCGGTGGGCGGCGTCGAGCACGTAGGTGGTGGGCAGCATGCGCGCGCTCCACGCACGCGCGATCGCCTGGTCGGGATCGGCGATCACCACCACATTGTCGAGCAGGTAGTCGTCGAGGAAGCGCCGGGTATCTGCGGCGCGGTCGGCCACGGCGACGGTGACGAGCGCGATGCCCGCTTCCTGCTCGTCGAGTTCGACCAGCGCCGGCATCTCGTCGCGGCAGGGCTCGCACCAGCTCGCCCAGAAATTGATCAGCACCGCCTTGCCTTGCAGCTTGCCGAGTTCCGCCTGCAGCGCGGGCGGCGTCGGCGGCAGGCTGTCGAGCGGTTCGAGGTCAACGGCAAACGCGCTTGCCGGCATCAAGCACACGGCAAGCGCGTCGAGCAGCAGACGCCGGAAGCGCGGCGTCATCGCGAAACGGCCACGGCGATCATCGCATCGCGCGCAGGCGGGCGACGCGCTCCTCGGTCGAGGGGTGGGTGGAGAACAAGCTGCGCAGGCCGCCGCCGGAGAGCGGGTTCATGATCATCATCTGCGCCGTCTCCGGATGTGCATCCGCGGTATGCATCGGAATGCCGCGGGCATAGGCGTCGATCTTCGCAAGCGCGCCGGCGAGTGCCTGCGGATCGCCGGAGATTTCCGCACCGCCGCGGTCGGCACCGAACTCGCGGGTGCGGCTGATCGCCATCTGGATCAGCATGCCGGCGATGGGCGCGAGGATCATCACCGCGATCGAAACGATGGGGTTGGGGCGGTCCTCGCCGTCACGCGAACCACCGAAGAACATGCCGAAGTTGGCGAGCATCGAGATCGCACCGGCCACGGTGGCCGAGATCGTCGAGATCAGGATGTCGCGGTTCTTCACATGGGCAAGTTCGTGCGCCATGACGCCGCGCAGTTCGCGCTCGGACAGCATGCGCATGATCCCGGTGGTGGCGGCGACCGCGGCGTTGTCAGGGTTGCGCCCGGTGGCAAAGGCGTTGGGCTGGTCCTCGTCGATGATGTAGACCTTGGGCATCGGCAGCTGCGCGCGGTGGGCGAGTTCGCGCACCATGTTGTAGAGGTAGGGCGAGGTGGTCTCGTCGACCTGGCGGGCGTTGTACATCTTCAACACCGCCTTATCGGAGAACCAGTAGGCCCAGAAATTCATCGCACCGCCGACCACCAGCGCGATCAGCATGCCCTGCTGGCCGCCGATGGCTGCGCCCATCGCGCCGAACAGCGCGACGATGCCGGCCATCAGTATCGAAGTCTTGATCCAGTTTCCGAACATGAGTCGTAATCCTTGCTAGTTGAGTCTCTTGCACCGCAGATGGGGGCCACGGCCCGCCATTTCAATCGGCCTGCAGCCCGCCCGTTGCGAACCGCTCACCGGCACAGACCGGGAATCCGCGCAGGAATTCCCCCACCGCCATGCGCCGGCTGCCGGGGCGCTGCAACTCGACGAGACGGAGCGCCTGGTCGCCGCAGGCCACGATGACGCTGGTGTCGTCGACCGCCAGCACCGTGCCGGGTTCGCCACTGCGGGCCACGACCTCGGCCGACCAGACCTTGATCACGGTGTCGCGCAGCGTGCCGGTGGCGACAGGGAAAGGATTGAAGGCGCGGATCGCACACTCGATCTGCCGCGCCGGCCGCGACCAGGCGATGGCCGCCTCGCCGCGGCTGATCTTGCTGGCGTAGGTCACGCCTTCGGCCGGCTGCGCCACCGGCTGCAGGGCGCCCGCCGGCAGCTGCGCGAGCGCCTCGACGACACACGCCGCGCCCAGGGTCGCGAGCTTGTCGTGCAGGCTTGCGGTGGTATCGGCGGCGGCGATGGGGATCGCCCGGCGCAGCAGCATGGCACCGGTGTCCAGACCTTCGTCCATCTGCATGATGGTGATGCCGGTCTCGCTGTCGCCGGCCTCGATCGCACGATGAATGGGCGCCGCACCACGCCAGCGCGGCAGCAGCGAGGCGTGGATGTTGATGCAACCCAGGCGCGGCAGCGTGAGCACCGCCTGCGGCAGGATCAGGCCATAGGCAGCGACCACCAGCACGTCGGGCGCACAGGCGGCCAGGCGCCGGCGCTGGTCCTCGGTGCGCAGCTTCTCCGGCTGGTCGACCTCGATGCCGCGCGCCAGCGCGACCTGCTTGACCGGGCTGGCCGTCAGCTTCATGCCGCGGCCGGCCGGCCGGTCGGGTTGGGTGAGGACGAGCGGCACGTCGTAGCCGGCGTCGAGGATGGCTTCGAGCGCGCAGGCGGCAAATTCGGGCGTGCCGGCAAAGGCAACGCGTAGGGGAGCTGGCATCGGCAGGGCGGGAAAGGATGGAACAGGACGGGGCGGCAAGGCAGCCGCCCGTGGAGATCAGGCGGTGATGCGCGCCTTCTTGGCGAGCCGGGTCTTGATGCGGCCGAGCTTGAGCGGCGACAGGTATTCGACGAAGACCTTGCCGTCGAGATGATCGATCTCGTGCTGGATACACACCGCCAGCAGCCCTTCGGCCTCGAGCTCGAAGGGCCGTCCGTCGCGGCCGAGGGCACGCACCCGCACACGTTCGGCACGGGTGACCTTCTCGTACACGCCGGGCACGGACAGGCAGCCTTCCTCGCACACCTGCTCACCCGAGCGCTCGAGGATTTCCGGATTGATGAAGGCGGTCAGCCCGCTCTTATCCTCGGACACGTCGATGACCACGATGCGGCGATGAACGTCCACCTGGGTCGCGGCCAGGCCGATGCCCGGCGCCTCGTACATCGTCTCGGCCATGTCGTCGATGAGCTTGCGGATGACGTCATCGACCTCGTCGACCGGCGCAGCGCGCTTGTGAAGGCGGGGATCGGGGTAGCGAAGGATAGGTAGGAGAGCCATAAATGCTTGCCGGGTTAAGCCTTTAAGTGCAGAATTTCAAGCGATTTGACATGCATGCCCATGTGCTGCGCCGGGCAGGGAAGCCGGTATCGTCGAGTTTGTTGCCGAACTCCGCGATTCGACCCCCGTCGGCCGGCGGCGTTCCGGGATGGCGCGAGCCTTCCCGCACCAACCGGAAGCGAGCAATGATCCGAATTATATTCCCTCTCATCGTCAGCATCGCGACCCTGTTTGCCGGAGCCGCCGTCGCACAGGGCGTGCAACTCGCCGACGATGCACCCGACTCCTACACCGTGGTGAAGGGGGACACCCTGTGGGGCATCTCCGGCCGCTTCCTCAAGCAGCCGTGGCGCTGGCCGGAAGTCTGGCGCTTCAATCGCGACCAGATCCGCAACCCCCACCTGATCTACCCCGGCCAGGTCATCCTGCTGGATCGCAGTGGCCCGTGGCTGACCGTCGGGCGCCGTGTGGGCGTGCGCGACGAGAAGCTCTTCCCGCAGGTGTATACCGATAGCGGCCATGCGGTTCCTAGCATTCCGCTGCACATCATCGACCCCTTCCTGACCCAGCCGCTGATCGTCGACCAGGCACGCCTGGCCGGTTCGGCCACGGTCATCGCCACCGACACCAGCCGTGTGTATACCGGCACCGGCGACAGCGTCTTCGCCAAGAACGTGCGCGAGGGTGTAGCCAACTGGCAGATCTATCGCCCGACCCGCCCGCTGGAAGACCCGCTGACCCACGAGATCCTCGGCTACGAAGCGCAGTACCTCGGCAGCGCCCGCGTCACCGAACACGGCAACCCGAGCACGCTGGAAATCGTCAACGCCAACGAGGAAATCGGCGTCGGCGACCTGATGATGCCGACCGAACCGCCCACCGTGTTCTCCTACGCCCCGCACGCGCCGGAACAGGCGGTCGAGGGTCGCCTGGTGTCGATCTACCGTGGCGTCAGCGAAACCGGCCGACTCAACGTGGTGGCGCTCAGCGCCGGTACCCAGGCCGGCGTCGAACGCGGCCATGTGCTGGCGCTTTACCGCAACCGCGGCGTCGCCGAGTACAAGGACGAGGATGGCCGCGAGTCCTTCCAGTTGCCGGAAAAACGCTACGGCCTGGTTTTCGTGTTCCGCGTCTTCGACAAGGTCTCCTACGGCCTGGTGATGGAAACCGAAGGCCCGGTGGCAATCGGCGACAGCGTCCGCAAGCCCTGAGCCTTGGCGGCGGCCGACGACCTCGCCGCCTGGCTGCGGCTGACGCTGGTCCCCGGGCTGGGAGGGGAGCGCCAGCGCCAGCTGCTCGCCGCCTTCGGTCTGCCCGGCAAACTGTTCGATGCCGGTCGCAGCGCAGTCGCCGGGGTGGTCGGAGGCGAGTTGGCCGATCGCCTGCTTGCCCCACCCGATCAGGCCGCAATCGACGCGGCACTGGCCTGGGCCGACCAACCGGGCAACCACATCCTGACGCTGGCCGACAGTGCCTATCCGCAAAGCCTGCTCGACAGTGCCGATCCGCCGGTGCTGCTCTACCTCAAGGGCGATCCCGCCCTGCTCGCGCGTCCCTCGCTCGCGGTCGTCGGCGCACGTTCGGCCACCGCCACCGGCGAGACCAACGCCGAAGCCTTCTCCCGCAGCCTGTGCGCAGCCGGCCTCACCATCGTCAGTGGCCTGGCGCTGGGCATCGACGCCGCTGCCCACCGCGGCGCGCTCGACGCCCACGGTGCCGGTACGGTGGCGGTGATCGGCACCGGCGCCGACCGCATCTACCCGGCGCGCAACGGCGCACTTGCGCGCGAGATCGCGAGCGCCGGCGCCATCGTCAGCGAATTCCCGCTCGGCATGATGGCGCTGCGCCACAACTTCCCGCGCCGCAACCGCATCATCGCCGGTCTGTCGCTCGGCGTGCTGGTGGTGGAAGCGGCGGTCGGCAGCGGCTCGCTGATCACCGCACGGCTGGCGACTGAGAACGGCCGCGAGGTCTTTGCCATCCCGGGCTCCATCCATTCGCCGCTGTCCCGCGGCTGCCACCGCCTGATCCGCGACGGCGCCAAGCTGGTCGAAACCGCTGAAGACGTGCTCGAAGAGCTGCGCGGTCGTCTCGCCGACCCGCTGCAGCCGGTGTCGCGGCCGCTACGCAGCGCCGGTCAGGCCACACGGCCACTGCCTATCGGCGTCAATACACCACCACCGCAATCCGAACTGCCGCTGGATACCGATGCTGCGCGCGTGCTCGCGCTGATCGGCCACGATCCGGTCGACGTCGATACCCTGGTGCAGTGCAGCGGCTTGACGGTGGATGCGCTCTACGCCATTCTCCTTCCCATGGAACTGGAAGGCCGCATCTCCCGCACCGCGGGCAACCGGTTCCTGCACCGCTGACAGGCGGCGCGCACAGGCAACAGACACGGGCGCCGGCCATGCCGGCAGTCGACACCCGCCGTGGTCATTCCGGGAGGTTCCTTTGTTCGACATTCTTGTATACCTCTTCGAAAGCTACATCCACGCCAACGCCTGCCCCGAGTCCGACCAGCTCGCCCGCAAGCTTTCCGCCGCCGGGTTCGAGGACGAGGAAATCACCGAAGCGCTCGAATGGCTGGCCGGCCTGCGCAAGCTCGCCGCCAGCGCGCGTCCCTGCATCACGCCGGCCGCCGACTCCATCCGGCTCTACGCTGACGAGGAATGCGGCCGGCTGAACGCCGAATGCCGCGGCTTCCTCGCCTTCCTCGAGAGCGCTGGTGTCCTCGACGCCGCCAGGCGCGAGTTCATCATCGAACGGGCGATGGCACTGGACAACTTCACTATCAACCTGAACCGCCTCAAGGTCATCGTGCTGATGGTGCTGTGGCAGCAGGAACAGCCGGTGGATACGCTCATCATCGACGAGCTGCTGTCCGGCGACGACGACGATTTCGAACCGCTGCTGCACTAGCCCCCATCCACCCGGCTTGCACGCCAGGCAGGCGGCTCTTTATCATCCGCCGCTTCACAACCCTATCGGACGGATAGCCGGCAACGGCGCTCCGCATCTGCCCCAACGGCATGAGCAAGCAACTGATCATCGCGGAGAAGCCCTCCGTCGCGCAGGACATCGCCCGTGCGCTGGGCGGCTTCACCAAGGAGAAGGACTACTTCGAGTCCGACGACTACGTGTTGTCGTCGGCCGTCGGCCACCTTCTCGAGCTTGCCGTCCCCGAGGAATTCGAGGTCAAGCGCGGCAAGTGGACCTTCGCCCACCTGCCGGTCATCCCACCGCACTTCGCGCTGAAGCCGATCGAGAAGACGGACGACCGCCTCAAGCTGCTCACCCGGCTGATCAAGCGCAAGGACGTCACCGGCCTGATCAACGCCTGTGACGCGGGCCGCGAGGGCGAGCTGATCTTCAACTTCATCGCCCAGCACGCCGGCACCAGCAAGCCGATGCAGCGGCTGTGGCTGCAGTCGATGACGCCGGCGGCAATCCGCGACGGCTTCGCCCATCTGCGCGCCGCGCGCGAGGTCGAAGGCCTGCGCAATGCGGCGATCTGCCGCGCCGAGTCCGACTGGCTGATCGGCATCAACGGCACGCGGGCGATGACCGCGTTCAACTCCAAGACCGGCGGTTTCCATCTCACCACCGTCGGCCGGGTGCAGACGCCGACGCTCGCCATCGTGGTCGAGCGCGAGGACCGCATCCGCAAGTTCAAGCCTCGCGACTACTGGGAACTCGAGGCCACCTTCGGCTGCGCCGCCGGCGAGTACACCGGGCGCTGGCTGGACGAGAACTTCAAGAAGCCCGAAGGCGACGAGCACGCCAACGCCCACCGCCTGTGGGAACAGGCCAGGGCGGAGGCCATCCGTGCCCGGTGCGAGGGCAAGCCCGGCACGGTGAGCGAGGAGTCCAAGCCTTCCACCCAGCTGTCGCCGCTGCTGTTCGACCTCACCAGCCTGCAGCGCGAGGCCAACGGCCGCTTCGGCTTCTCCGCCCGCGTCACCCTGCAGCTGGCGCAGGCGCTGTACGAGAAGCACAAGGTGCTGACCTATCCGCGTACCGACGCCCGCGCGCTGCCGGAGGACTACCTCGGCACCGTCAAGGACGTGATGCGCGGCCTGCCCGACGAATACGCACCCTTCGCCAACGAGATCGCCAAGCAGGGCTGGGTCAAGCCCAACAAACGCATCTTCAACAACGCCAAGATTTCCGACCACTTCGCCATCATCCCCACCGGGACGCTGCCGAAGAGCCTGTCGGAAGCCGAGCACAAGATCTACGACCTGGTCACCAAGCGCTTTCTGGCGGTGTTCTACCCGGCCGCCGAGTACCAGATCACCACCCGCATCACCCGCGTCGAGGGCGAAGCCTTCAAGACCGAGGGCAAGGTGCTGGTCAATGCCGGCTGGCTGGCGGTGTACGGCAAGGAAGCGGCGAACGAGGATGGCGATGCCAAGGAAGGCAGCGGCCGTCAGCTGGTTGCGGTGAAGCCGGGCGAGACGGTGTCCACCGAGGACATCCTGGTCAAGGCGCTGCAGACCAAGCCGCCGGCGCGCTTCAACGAAGCCACGCTGCTGTCGGCAATGGAAGGTGCCGGCAAGATGGTGGACGACGAGGAACTGCGCGCCGCCATGGCCGAGCGCGGACTCGGCACCCCGGCGACGCGGGCGCAGATCATCGAAGGCCTGATCGCCGAACAGTACATCCATCGCGAAGGCCGCGAGCTCATCCCCAGCGCCAAGGCCTTCTCGCTGATCACCCTGCTCACCGGCCTCGGCGTCACCGCACTGACCTCGCCGGAACTCACCGGCGGCTGGGAATACAAGCTGTCGCGCATGGAGCGCGGCGAACTCTCGCGCGAAGCCTTCATGCACGAAATCGCCGAGATGGCGCGCGAGGTGGTCGAGCGCGCCAAGCGCTACGAATCCGACACCGTACCGGGCGAGTTCGTCGCACTGCAGACGCCCTGTCCCAAGTGCGGCGGCACGGTGAAGGAGAACTACAAGAAGTTCGCCTGCCAGGCCTGCGACTGGAGCACCTGGAAGATCGTCGCCGGCCGCCAGTTCGAGATCGACGAGATCGAGACCCTGCTGCGCGAGGGCAAGGTCGGCCCGCTGCTCGGCTTCCGCAACAAGATGGGGCGGCTGTTCAACGCCGAGATCAAGCTCAACGACGACAAACAGCCGGAATTCGACTTTGGCCAGCCCAAGGAAGGCGAGGAGGGCGGCGAAGCGGTCGATTTCTCCGGCCAGCAGTCGATCGGCGCCTGCCCAAAGTGCGGCGGCGGCGTGTTCGAACACGGACTGGCCTACGTCTGCGAGAAATCGGTGGGCCCCGGCAAGAGCTGCGACTTCCGTTCCGGCAAGATCATCCTGCAGCAGCCGATCGAGCGCGAGCAGATGGCCAAGCTGCTCACCGACGGCAAGACCGAGCTGCTGAAGGGCTTCGTCTCGGCACGCACGCGGCGCAAGTTCTCCGCCTTCCTGGTACGCGGCAAGGATGGCAAGGTCGGCTTCGAGTTCGAAGCCAAGGCGCCCAAGGCCGGCGCCAAGACCGCCACCGCCAAGGCGGCGGCAGCCGGCGACGACGCCGACAAGCCGGCGACGCGCAAGCGTGCCGCCGGCAAGCGCGCCGGCTGATCCCCTGCCCGCTCCGAAACGACGCGCCCCCTTGCGGGGCCGTCGTCTTTTGCACCGCCGGAAGAAAGGCTCAGGCGGTTTCGAGCGCCGGGCTGCGGCCGATCGGGCGCACACCGGGCAGTTCGCTTTCGAGGATGGCGGTGCGCAGGATGTCGATCGCGCCGCTGCGCGGATAGGTTACCCGCCAGGCCAGCGCCACCCGGCGCGAGGGCTCCGGCGACGTGAAGGGTCGCACCGCCACCAGCGGGTTCTGCACGACGAGCTCATCGGCCGCCGAACTCGGCAGCACGGTGACGCCCAGCCCGGTGGCCACCATGTGGCGGATGGTTTCGAGCGAGCTGCCCTCCAGCGTGCGCTGCAGGCCGCCGACGTTGCGGCAGTGTGGACAGACCTCCAGCACCTGGTCGCGGAAACAGTTGCCCGAACCGAGCAGCAGCAGCTGGTCTTCGGCGAGATGTTCCGGATCGATGGCGGTTTCTGCGGTCCACGGATGGGCCGCCGGCAGCAGCACGCGGAAGGGTTCGTCGTAGACCGGCTGGGCGACGATGCCGGCTTCCTCGAAGGGCAGGCTGATGACGATGACGTCGAGCTCGCCACGCTTGAGCGCTTCGGCCAACCGGGTGGTGTAGTTCTCCTGGATGATCAGCGGCATCCGGGGCGCCAGCTGGTGCACCCGTGGAATCAGGCGCGGCAGCAGATAGGGCCCGATGGTGTAGATCACCCCCACGCGCAGCGGTCCGGCGAGCGGATCCTTGCCGGCAGCGGCAATCTCGTGGATCTGGCTGGCCTCGACCAGCACCTTTTCCGCCTGGGCCACGATGCGGCGGCCGGTTTCGGTGATTTTCACCTCGGAGGCACTGCGCTCGAACAGCGCGATGCCGAGTTCGTCCTCGACCTTCTTGATTGCGACCGACAGGGTCGGCTGCGACACATGGCACTTTTCGGCGGCGCGGCCGAAATGACGTTCGTGGGCAAGAGCGACGAGGTAGCGGAGATCGGTAAGCGTCATGGATATGGCCCGGTGATGGCGGCGCGGGCGGTCCCGTGTCCGGAGCCGCAAATATTAACGTTTAGGCAGATTCGGCGCTTGCCGCTTCTGCCTAAGGATATACTTCAGTAATCCAACATCATGACAACAAGCAGACCATAATGTCTCGTCGAAGCCGCGAGAGGCGCGTTCTGTCTTCCCTGTTGGCATGCCTTTCGGCTGCACTGAGCAGCATGTCCCCGGCCCACGGCGAGGACAACTATTTTGCGGCACTTCCTATCGTTCTGAGCGTATCCCGCCTGCCCCAGGCGATGCAGGACACCCCGGGCGCCGTCACCGTAATCGACAGCGACATGATCGCCGCGACCGGTTACCGCGACCTGGCACGCCTGTTCCGGCTCGTTCCCGGCATGCAGGTCGGTCAGGAGCGCGGCAATCACCAATGGGTGACCTATCACGGTCTTGGTGCCGACTACCCTAACCAGATGCAGGTGCTGGTGGACGGCCGATCCATCTATTCGCCGTATTTCTTCGGTGGCGCCGACTGGGGTTCGCTGTCGCTGACCCTGCAGGATATCGACCGCATCGAGATCGTGCGCGGTTCGGATTCGGCCGCCTACGGTTCGAACGCCTTCCTCGGCGTGGTCAACATCATCACCCGCCACACCGGCGCGGAAACCGCCAACTCGGCGACCGTGACGGTCGGCAGCGGCAACATCGCCGATCTGACGGCGCGCGCCGTCGTCCATCACGAAGCGCTCGGCCTGCGCCTCACCGCCCGTCACCAGTACGACACCGGGATGCACGGGCTGAACGATACGCTGCGCTCCAACACCCTCAACCTGCGCAGCGACCTGCGCCTGAGCGACACCGACGAACTCACCGTGATCGGCGGCATCGCGGCCGGCAGTCGCGGCGCCGGCTACGCGGGTACCCAGTTCGACGGCAGTTCGCCGCGCACGGCGACTTACAACGACAGCAACCTGCATGTGCGCTGGCGTCGAACGCTCAGCCCGGACGAGGAATGGTCGCTGTCGTGGTACCGCAATCGGGAACGTTCGCGCGAAGACTGGGTGCTCGACTCGCACAAGAACCTGCCGGCCCACCTGGCCCATCTGGTCAACCTGCCGCGCATGCTGGTCCCGGTAAACAGCGACCGCGACAGTCTGCGCGACAACATCGAATACCAGCAGCGGCTCAAGCCCGCCGACGATCTGCGCCTGCTGTGGGGCACCGAATGGCGGCGCGACTGGCTGGATGCGCCGATGCTGTTCTACGACGGCGATTCCCGCAGCCAGCAGGAATGGCGCCTGTTCGGCAATGCGGAATGGCGTCTGGCGCGACACTGGCTCTGGAACATCGGCATGATGGCCGAGCATATCGAGAAAGACCGGCTGCGCTTCGCACCGCGCGTGTTCCTCAACTGGCAACCGCAAGCGACGCAAACCTGGCGCGTCGGCTTCTCGCGCGCCTGGCGCCAGCCCACGCTGTTCGAGCGTTCCGCCGACATCCGCGTGGTGCATCCGGTGTACGGCCTGCTGCACCGCGACCATCTGCCCAATCCTGACATCCGCCCGCAGCGCATCGATGCCTGGGAAATCGGCTTTCTCGGCCAGCTTCCTTCCCGTCAAGGCAGCTTCGATCTGCGCGTCTTCCACGAGCGGATCAAGGACTACATCGTGCGCAGTCCGGTCGATCCGGCCGAACTTCCGGACACCGACATCCAGCGTGCAGCGGGCGGTACGCGCTGGGTGAACAGCCCCAACGGCGTCCAGCTCCTCGGTCTGGAATACCAGCTGCGCCTGCGACCCTGGACGCAGGGCGAGCTGATATTCAATCACACCCTGATCCGCGCCCGCAGCGACGACGACGCGGTACGCCGCAGCGTTGCACCCTATACCGCCAGCCTGACCTGGCTGCAGACCGTGGGCCGCTGGCGCTCCACCCTGAGCCTGCTGCGCATGGGGCCAAGCGACGCAGGCAGCGGCTACATACCCGGTTATCGCTACAGCGTGCCGGCCTACACCACGCTCGACTGGAGCATCGCCCGCCCGCTGCAGATCGGCCCGCATGCCGCCGAGATCCGCCTGACCGGCATCAACCTGATCGGCAAGCACCAGGAGCTGGTACACCGGCCGCTGCAGAGCCTCGCCGCCTACGGCGACGATCGCCCCGCCAACGAACTGGAGCGGCAGGTGTATGTGAGCCTGCACGCCAATTTCTGACGCGGGCGCCGCCGGCCCTTGAGTTCTTGCGCGCTCACCCCGATCTTGCGGTCATCGACTGCAACCGGGAACGCGTCCGCGGTCCGCGCGTCCACCGCACTGATACCCTTGAACCAAGCCCGACAACCCCGCTAACGCACCAGGATTTCCCCCATGCGCCCGCTGCTTGCCGCCAGTACCCTGTTGATTGCCCTTGCCGCCAGCCTGCCCGAAGGGACGGTGGTGTCGACCTCGAACGCCGCCCTGTTCGGTGACAGCAACCCGCCGGTCAGCGCCAACCGCTACGGCCTGCCCGACTTCGGCGACCTGGTCGAGCAGGTCGGCCCGGCGGTGGTCAACATCAGCGTCGTCCAGCAACAACAATCCAGCGGCGACAGCCCCTTCGCCAACGACCCCTTCTACGACTTCCTGCGTCGTTTCGGCGTGCCGACACCCGACATGCCGGGCCAGGGCGGTGGCGGCCCGCGCATCAGCCGCGGCATCGGTTCGGGCTTCATCGTCAGCGCCGACGGCTATGTGCTGACCAATGCCCACGTGGTCGGTGAAGCCGGCGCCGAAGTCACCGTAACGCTGATCGACAAGCGCGAGTTCAAGGCCAAGGTGGTGGGCACCGACAAGCGCACCGACATCGCCGTGATCAAGATCGACGCCCGCGGCCTGCCCACCGTCAAGATCGGCGATGCCGAACGCGCCCGCGTCGGCGAATGGGTAGTCGCGGTGGGTTCGCCCTTCGGCTTCGACCACTCGGTGACCGCCGGCATCATCTCGGCCAAGGCGCGCCGCCTGCCCGACGAGAACTACGTGCCCTTCCTCCAGACCGACGTCGCCATCAATCCGGGCAACTCCGGCGGCCCGCTGTTCAACCTCGGCGGCGAGGTAATCGGCATCAATTCGCAGATCTATTCCCGCTCCGGCGGCTTCATGGGGATTTCCTTCGCCATCCCGATCGACGTCGCGATGAAGGTCAAGGACCAGCTCGTCACCCACGGCCGGGTGCAGCGCGGGCGCCTCGGCATCGCCATCCAGAACGTGGACAAGGAGCTGGCCCAGTCTTTCGGCCTGCCCGATGCACGCGGTGCGCTGGTGGCCAACGTCGAGGCCGAAAGTGCAGCCGAAAAGGCCGGCATCAAGACCGGCGACGTGGTGCTGTCGGTCGACGGCACCCGCATCAACGATTCTGCCGACCTGCCGCGCCTCATCGGCGACCGGCGTCCAGGCACGCGGGTCAAGCTGGAAGTATGGCGCGATGGCCGCAGCCGCGAAGTCAGCGCCACGCTGGACGAACTGAGCGGCGACGCAAGCGCCGCTGCGCGTCCCGGCCGTGGCGAGAGTGCCGGCGGCAAGCTGGGCCTAACCGCCCGTCCGCTCTCAAGCCAGGAAGCCACACAGCTCGGCCTTGCCGGCGGCCTGGTG
This sequence comes from Azoarcus sp. DD4, assembly GCF_006496635.1. Taxonomy (NCBI): domain Bacteria; kingdom Pseudomonadati; phylum Pseudomonadota; class Betaproteobacteria; order Rhodocyclales; family Zoogloeaceae; genus Azoarcus; species Azoarcus sp. DD4. The sequence goes on along the minus strand of NZ_CP022958.1, from coordinate 108,841 downwards.
GTGGAAAGCGCCAACGGCCCGGCGGCCAAGGCCGGACTGGAACGCGGCGACATCATCCTGGCGATCAACAACCAGCCGGTAAGCAACGTCGCCCAGTTCCGCCAGTTGCTGGAGCGCGCCGGCAACCGCTTCGCGCTGCTGGTGCAGCGCGGCGGCTCGCGCATCTTCGTGCCGGTGCGGCTCGACTAGGGCCGGCGCGGGCGGCGACGTCCTGCCGCGCGCCCGCCAGGTTCAGACGCTAAAGCGCGACACCGAATCCTGCAGCCGCGCGGCAAGCTGTTCCAGCTCGCGCGCTGCACTCACGGTGCCTTCGATCGCGGCATTGTTGTCACGCGCCATCGCGGCGATGGCCTCGATGCTGGCGCTCACCGATTCGCTGGAACGGCGCTGCTCGCCGGTGGCGCCGGCGATCCGGTCCAGGCCCTCGCCCACCTCGCTGACCGCGGCATTGGCTGCCTCCAGCACCTGCGACACCTTGTCGGCAGCGTGCCGGCTCGATTCCAGGTGATCCAGCCCGCGTGCGATGGCCTCCTGCACCGACACCGACTGCTCGCCGATCTCGCGGGTGATGGCATCGATACCGCCGGCCGAATGGGCCGACTTCTCGGCCAGCTTGCGCACCTCGTCCGCCACCACGGCAAAGCCGCGGCCCTGCTCGCCTGCGCGCGCCGCCTCGATTGCCGCGTTGAGCGCCAGCAGATTGGTCTGCTCGGCGATCTCGCGCACTTCCTGCGTCATGCGGGTGATCGCGGTGGTCGATTGCACGAAGGCACCGACCGCCGTCGCCATGTGCTGCACGGCGCCTTCGACCTGGCCGACCTCGCCGATCAGCTGGGCCAGGCTGCGCTGACCTTCCTGCGAACGCGCCAGGCTGTCGCGCGAGCGTTCGCGCACGCTCTCGGCGCTGGTGGCGATATGGGCGATGTTGTCGGTCAGCGCCTCGACTTCGCCTGCGGCCGACAGCGAGCGGTCGTTCTGCCGGTGCGAACTTTCCGCCACCCGCGCTGCGCCCTTGGCCAGTCCGCCGGCCGAAGCGGTCACCGCCGCCGCGGACTCGCCGACCTGGCGCACCAGCCCGGCAATGGTTGCCAGCATGCGGTTGAACATGCCGGCGGTGCGGCCGATCTCGTCGTCGCCGGCGCTGTCGAGGCGGCGGGTCAGATCGCCCCCGCCCTGCGCGATCTCGGCCAGACCTTCGGCCAGATGCGCCAGCGGCCGGGTGACGAAGCGGCGGATGAACAGGAACACGAAGCCGAGCAGCGGCAGCGACACCAGCAGCGCGAACAGGATGCTCTGGTTGCGGAAACTGTCCACCGCGGCATTCACCTTGTCGAGCGAGATGCGCATGCTCACCGCGCCCAGCGGGGTACCTTCCGCCACCTGGTGACACAGGATGCAGTCCTTGCCGAGGTAGTTCTTCGATGCCTGCGCGGCGATCACCACCCGCAGATGCTCGCCGTTGCGCTCGTCGTGCTCGACCCGCATCACCGGCTCGCCGCCGGCCAGCACCTCGCGCTCGGCAGCATCCAGGGTCAGGCCGGCACCGCTGCCCGGGCCATAGAGCTTGCTCACCGCCTCGCCGCGTATCACCTGGAGGTCGCGCACCGCCGACAGCTCCTTGATCTGGTCGAGGAAGACATCACGCTGCGCCACCGTGCCGGTGATCATCATGCCGGTCAGGCCGGCCATGGTCATTTCATTGACCGAACGGGCGAAGTCCTTGGCCTGTTCGATGGCGATGTTGCGATTCACCCGCGTTTCCCAGGCGATCATGCTGCCCCAGGCAAGCACCAGCATCAGCCAGATCGCTCCGGTCAGACGCACCCAGATCGGGGTATTGGCCAGTCGGCCCATGTCGTATTCTCCTGCCCGCCGCTGCGGGCCTGTTTTGCTACGGTCGCTTCAAGTCTATCTACGGCCGCGAAGCATCCGCCTTTAACGCCGGCAAACGGTGCCGGCGGTTTCCCTTGCCGCCTTCGCGGCACGTCTTCAAAGCAGGATTTGAACCATTGCTGCGCTGCAACTGTCGCAGACGGGATTCGTACTATTCCGATCGACTGACCTGATAATCCAGTACGAATATTTCCACCCGCTTCATCCATCAACCCACGAGGAACACATGAAGAAGTCACTCGCCCACGCCGCCTTCGGCATCCTTGCCCTGGCGCTCGCCACCACCGCCTCCGCCCAGGTCAAGCCGGAAGACCAGATCAAGTACCGCAAGGCCGGTTACAGCTTCATGAGCTGGAACATGGGCAAGATCAAGACCAATCTGGACGGCAGCTACAACAAGGATCAGGTCGCCGCCGCCGCCAACGCCATCGCCGGCATCGCCAACTCCGGCATGGGCGCGCTCTACGGTCCGGGTACCGAAAAGGACGTCGGCGCGCAGAAGACCCGCGTCAAGCCGGAATTCTTCAGCGACAAGGAAGGCGTGACCAAGGTCGCGATCGATTTCAACAAGGCCGCCAACAACCTCGCCAAGGTCGCTGCGGACGGCGATGCGGCCGCGGTCAAGGTCGCCTTCGGCGACCTGGGCAAGACCTGCAAGGCCTGTCACGACCAGTATCGCGCCGAATGAGCGGCAGGTCGCGCTGAAAAGGAAAACCGCCTCGAGGGGCGGTTTTCTTTTGGGTCGCGCGGCGACTTACCAGGCCGGAGCAGCTTCGGCCGGCGCCGGTGGCGGAGGCGGTGGCAACAGGCCACCGGTCGCCACCCACACCACGGCGGCGGCGACGGCCAGCGCCAGCACGAAGGACAACAGGCCGCCGCCCTCGGCCGGCTTGACGTCGGCATCGGCCACCTCCTTGACGCCGGTGATCATCGGCTTCACCAGATTGTCCTTCCTGGCATGCACGTAGAACAGGATGGCGGCCAGATGCAGCGCCACCAGGCCAAGAATGACCCACATGTTCTGGCGGTGCAGGCCGGTCAGCCAGGCGCTGACTTCATCCGACACCAACGCTGCCAGCGGGCCGGTAAAGGCGATGTCGTCGTTCGACACCAGACCGCTCGCTACCTGAAAAATGAGCACCGCAAGCAGGGCCAGCACCGACAGGGCGCCCAGCGGGTTATGACCGACGCCGCGCCACTGGCCGCGCAGGTAGGCGAAGACGCGGCCGGGGCCGGGCACGAAGTGGGCAAAGCGGGCGTAGGTCGATCCGACCAGCCCCCACACCAGGCGGAAGGCCAGCAGGCCCGAGATCGCGATACCCAGCCAGCCATGCCAGACGATGAGATTGCCGCCGATCAGCCCCGTGACGAAGGCGGCGACGACCAGCACCAGCAGCAGCCAGTGAAAAAGCCGGGTGGGAACGTCCCACACCCGGATCAGCTTCTTGTTCATTCTTGATTCCCTGCGCGCTAAGGCAAACGTGTGCAAAGACCGGCTCAGGCCGGATTAGTTTCCGCAGTGCAGCAACGGGTCGCCAGAAATTCGCCCAGATGGCGCCCCGTGTGCGACACCGGCGTCGCCATCGCCGTTTCCGGCGGCCCTTCGGCCACCACCATGCCGCCGCCGTCGCCGCCTTCCGGCCCGAGATCGATCAGCCAGTCGGCCTCGGCCATCACGTCGAGATCGTGCTCGATCACCAGCACGGTGTGGCCGGCATCGGTGAGGCGGTGCAGCACGCGGATCAGCTTGTCTACATCCGCCATGTGCAGACCGACGGTGGGTTCGTCCAGCACGTAGAGGCTGTGCTTATCGGCCGGCTGCGGCATGCCGCCGGTGTTCACCGGATCGCCGGCGCGATTCCTGACCTTGGCCAGCTCGGTAACCAGCTTGATGCGCTGCGCCTCGCCGCCGGACAAGGTCGGGCTGGGCTGGCCCAGGGTCAGGTAGCCGAGACCGACGTCCTGCAGCAGCTGCAGCGGGTGGGCGATGGCGGGATGGGCAGCGAAGAAATCCACAGCTTCGTCCACCGGCATCGCCAGTACCTCGGCGACCGTCTTGCCGCGCCATCGCACCGACAGGGTTTCCGGGTTGAAGCGGGCACCGCCGCAGGCCTCGCATGGCGTCTTCACGTCGGGCAGGAAACTCATCTCCACCGTGGTCTGGCCCTGGCCTTCACACACCGGGCAGCGGCCGGCACCGGTGTTGAAGGAGAAGCGCGAGCCGTTCCAGCCGTGGGTGCGGGCATCGAAGGTATCGGCGAAGAGCTTGCGGATCGCATCCCAGAAGCCGACATAGGTGGCCGGGCAGGAGCGCGGCGTCTTGCCTATCGGGGTCTGGTCCACCTCCAGCACTCGACCGACCTGCTGCCAGCCGTCGAGGCTGCGGCAGCCGACCAGGCTGTGCGTGCTGTCCTCGGGCTGCGCCTTGCCCCGCCGACGCGCGCGCACCGCATCCGGATCGCCGAGCAGGCCGCGCAGGTTGGCGTGGATGACGTCGCGCGCGAGCGAGGACTTGCCCGAACCGGACACGCCGGTCACCACCGTCAGCCGCGCCAGCGGAATGCGCACCGCGACATCGCGCAGGTTGTGCAGATTGGCACCCTTGACCCGGATCACCGGGTGATCCGCCGCCACCGCGCGCCGCGGCCGCATCGGATGCTGCAGCGGCGCACGGAAGCAGGCGCCGGTGGCCGATTCGGGTGCCGCCATCAGTTCCGCCAGCCGGCCCTCGGCGACGACGCGGCCGCCGCGCACACCGGCACCGGGACCGAGATCGATGACGTGGTCGGCGCGGCGGATGGTGTCCTCGTCGTGCTCGACCACCAGCAGGGTGTTGCCGCGGTCGCGCAGCGCTTCGAGCGTGCCGAGCAGCAAGTGGTTGTCGCGCGGATGCAGGCCGATGGTGGGTTCGTCGAGGATGTAGCAGACGCCGCGCAGGTTGGAGCCGAGCTGGGCTGCGAGCCGGATGCGCTGGGCCTCGCCGCCCGACAGCGTGGGTGCGGCGCGGTCGAGCGCCAGGTAGCCCAGGCCGACGTGCTGCAGGAAGTCGAGCCGGCCGCGGATCTCGGTGACGAGGTCGCGGGCGATGTCGGTCTCGCGCGGCGCCAGTTCCAGCGCACCGAAGAAATCCACAGCCTTATCCACAGCCAGCGCGGCGAGCTGGTGCAGGCCACGCTCGCGGAAACGCACCGCGCGCGCCACCGGGTTGAGGCGCGCGCCCTCGCAGCTCGGGCAGGGTTCGTCGCCGGCGATGGTTTCCTCCGCGTCGCCGAGGTCGAGCGCATCCGGGTCCTCCACCTTGCCCGCCACCTTCAGCCCGGTGCCGAAACAGCTCGGACACCAGCCGTGCTTGGCGTTGTAGGAGAACAGCCGCGGATCGGGTTCGGGGAAGCCGGTGCCGCAGCTCGGGCAGGCGCGCAGCGTGGAGAAGGTGACGGGCGTGGCACCGAGCTTGCCGAGCTCGATCACCTTGAGTACGCCCTTGCCGTGCTCAAGCGCCTCGCCGACCTGCGTGCGCAGCGTGGCTTCGTTGTCCGGCCCGACCACCACCATGCCCACCGGCAGCTCGATGTTGTGTTCCTTGTAGCGGTCCAGCCGCGGCCACTTGGCGGTCGGCAGGTATTCGCCATCGACCCGCAGCTGCGCGTAACCCTTGCCGCGCGCCCATTTGGCGAGATCGGTGTAGAGGCCCTTGCGATTCACGATCAGCGGCGCCAGCACTTCGATGGACGCGCCGCGGTAGTCGCGCATCAGTTGGGCGACGATGGCCTCGAAGCTCTGCGGCGTCACCGGCACGTCGCAGGTGGGGCAGTACTGGGTGCCGAGCTTGACGTAGAGCAGGCGCAGGAAGGGATGGATCTCGGTCAGCGTGGCCACCGTGCTCTTGCGCCCGCCGCGGCTGGTGCGCTGCTCGATCGCCACCGTCGGCGGAATGCCGAACAGACCGTCGACGTCCGGCCGGCTGGCCGGCTGCACGAACTGGCGGGCGTAGGCGTTGAGCGATTCGAGGTAGCGGCGCTGGCCCTCGCCGAAGACGATGTCGAAGGCCAGCGTGGACTTGCCCGAGCCCGACAGACCGGTGATGACGGTGAACTGGTCGCGCGGGATCTGCAGGCTGACGTTCTTCAGGTTGTGCTCGCGGGCGTGGCGGATCTCGATTGCCGGCGCTGCCAGCGCGCGGTATTCGACGCGCTTTTCCGCCGCCTTGGGCACTGCTGCGCGGCGGGTTTCCTCCAGCGCCGCGGCATACTCGCGCAGCGCCTGACCGGTGTGCGAGCCGACGTGCGCACGCACGACGGCGGGCGGACCGGCCACCACGATCTCGCCGCCGCCGTCGCCGCCTTCCGGGCCGAGGTCGACGATCCAGTCGGCGGCGGCGATCACGTCGAGGTTGTGCTCGATGACGACCAGCGAGTGACCGGCTTCCAGCAGCTTGCCGAAGGCGCCGAGCAGGGTGGCGACATCCTCGAAATGCAGGCCGGTGGTGGGCTCGTCGAAGAGGAAAAGCAGGCCGGGCTCGATGTTGTCCACGGCATTGTCAACATTTTTATCCACAGCCTTGGACTTGCGTCCGGACTTCTTCTGTGCCGCCTCGGCGAGATGGCCGGCGAGCTTCAGGCGCTGGGCTTCGCCGCCCGACAGCGTCGGCACCGGCTGGCCGAGACGCAGGTAGTCGAGGCCGACGTCGGCCAGCGGCGCGAGCGCCGCCAGCACCTTGGGCTGGTCGGCGAAGAAGCTCAGCGCCTCGCGGACCGTCATCTCCAGCACGTCGGCGACGGAATGCCCTCGCCATTGCAATTCAAGCACTTCCGGCCGGTAGCGCTTGCCTTCGCAGTCCGGGCAGCGCAGCCAGACATCGGACAGGAACTGCATTTCCACATGCTCGAAACCCGAGCCGGTGCAGGTCGGGCAACGGCCATTGCCCGAGTTGAAGCTGAAGGTACCGGGGGTGTAGCCACGCTGTGCGGCCTCGGGCAGGCCGGCGAACAGGTTGCGGATCGGATCCCAGGCGCCGACGTAGCTGACCGGGTTGGAGCGCGAACTCTTGCCGATGGGCGACTGGTCCACCATGACCACGCCGCGCAACTTATCCACAGCTTCGAGGCGATCGAAACTGCCCGGGGTGTCGGCCGCTTCGCCGAAGTGCTTCGCCAGCGCCGGGTAGAGCACGTCCTGTATCAGGGTGGACTTGCCCGAGCCGGACACGCCGGTGAGACAAACCAGGCGCTGCAGCGGAAAGGCCACGTCGATGCGCTTGAGGTTGTGCTGGCGGGCGCCGACCAGCCTGAGCCGCGGCGTGTTCGCGTCCACCGGCCGTGGCGGCCGCGACACGTCGATGGCCTTGCGGCCGGCCAGCCACGGTCCGGTGACCGAGGCCGGGTCGGCGGCGATCTCGGCCGGGGTGCCGCGGGCGACGATGTTGCCGCCGCGTTCGCCCGGACCCGGACCGATCTCCAGCAACTCGTCGGCCGCGACCATTACCTGCGGATCGTGCTCGACCACCACCAGGGTGTTGCCGGCATCGCGCAACCGCGTCATCACGCCCAGGATGCGGCCGATGTCTCGCGGATGCAGGCCGATGGAGGGTTCGTCGAGGACGAACAGGGTATTCACCAGCGAGGTGCCGAGCGCGGTGGTCAGGTTGATGCGCTGCACCTCGCCGCCCGACAGGGTGCGCGACTGGCGGTCCAGGGTCAGATAGCCGAGGCCGACGTCGGCGAGATAGTCGAGCCGGCTGCGGATCTCGCCCAGCACCAGCTCGGTAGCCTCGTCGGTGAGACCGGGCAGGTCCAGCGCGGCAATCAGCGCCCGCACTTTATCCACAGGCAGGTTGAACAAGCTGTGGATAGGTAGACCGTCCCCGGTAGTCGGCAGCCGCCACAGCAGGGCTTCCGGCTTGAGGCGGGCGCCGTGGCAGGCCGGGCATTCGGTGTAGCTGCGGTAGCGCGACAGCAGCACCCTGATGTGCATCTTGTAGGCCTTGGTCTCCAGCCACTCGAAGAAGTGGCGCACGCCGTAGAAGTAGCGCGGCCAGGAGGCATCCCAGCTCTTCCACTTGTCGTCGCCTTCCAGCACCCAGCGGCGGTGTTCCGGCGGCAGGTCGCGGAAGGGCACGTCCATCGCCACGCCCTGCTTCTTTGCCATCTTCACCAGATCGTCCTGGCACTCGCGGAAGCTCTGGGTCTGCCAGGGCTTGATCGCCCCGTCGGCCAGGGTCTTCGATTCGTCCGGGATCACCAGGCCGAAATCGACGCCGATCACCCGGCCGAAGCCGCGGCAGGTATCGCAGGCGCCGATCGGCGAGTTGAAGGAGAACAGCGAAGGCGTCGGATCGGAATAGTGGATGTCGCAGGGCGCGCAGTGGAGGTCGCTGGAATAGCGCCACACCGCTTTGCCGCCTTCGACCGTGTCGCCCGAAGCAAACACCGCTAGCCGGCCATGGCCGCGCTGCAGCGCGGTTTCCAGCGCCTCGGCCAGGCGCGCCGGTTCGACATTGGCCAGCCGGAAGCGGTCCTGCACCACCTGCAGCACATCGCCGTCGCTGGCTTCGATACGTTGCTGGATGCGTGTATAGCCCTGGGCATTGAGCAGCACAGTGACTTCTTCTTCGCTGAAGTTCTTCGGCACCGTCACCGGAAAGCACACCACCAGGCGCGGGTCGCCAGTCTCTGCCGTACGGCGGGCGAGGTCGGCAGCAATGCTGGCCGGCGTGTCGCGCCGTACCGGCTCGCCGCACTGGCGGCAGTGGAGATGCGCCGCGCGGGCGTAGAGCAGCTTGAAGTGGTCCGCCAGCTCGGTCATGGTGCCGACGGTGGAGCGCGAGGTGCGTACCGGATTGGTCTGGTCGATCGCGATCGCCGGCGGCACGCCCTCGATCCGGTCCACCTGCGGCTTGTCCATGCGGTCGAGGAACTGGCGCGCGTAGGGCGAGAAGGTCTCGACGTAGCGGCGCTGACCCTCGGCGTAGAGGGTGTCGAACACCAGCGAGGACTTGCCGGAGCCGGACACGCCGGTCACCACGGTCAGACGGTTGAGCGGCAGGTCGAGCGAGAGGTTGCGCAGGTTGTTCTGACGCGCACCGCGGATGCGGATGCTGTCTTTGGGATCAGACATGACGGGCTGCGGGGAGGGGCCGGAAAGGCGTCATTGTAGGGCGGTTCGGCCACCGCTCCGTCAGACTTCGACCTATGCCGAAGTCTTGTGGCAACACACGTCATCGCATCGGTGGCAGCGGCCGCCGACGCGCCGAAGCTTCAGTTGCCGGCGCCCTCGGGCCCCTTGTTACGTACCGACTCGACCGCATCCTTGCCGACTTCCTTCAGCTTCTGCGCCGCCTCGCGCGTGGCGTCGGCAATGCGGCGGGCGGCGAGTTCGGCGGCTTCCTGGGCATCGCGCGCACCCTCGCCGGTCGCCTCCGTGAGTTCGCCGAGCTTCTCGCTGCCGCTGTCGGTGCCGGCACGGGTGCTTTCCTCGACTGCTTCCAGCGCAGCCTTGCCGGCCTCGCCCGCTTTCTGCACCGCCACGCCGGCCTTGTCGAGCGCTTCCTTGGCTGCTGCCGCTGCTTCGGCGGCGGAACGCTCGGCCTTCTCGGCGGATGTCTCGGCCCCACAGCCGGCGACAGCAAGGGTCAGGGCAGCCAGTGCGACCAGCACGGGTTTCATCGAAAGGGCTCCGGTGGGAAAGGAAAGGCGATGCGGCATGGGGTTTGGGCAGGGATCGTGAAGGTGGGACTTCGGACCTTTGAACACGCCGTACGGATCCCGCCAGCAACAATCGGAAAACAAAGGGGCCCGCATGGGGCCCCCTGGCTTGCGAACGCGCGCGACTTACTTGACGCGGTTCTTGTACTCGTCGGTACGGGTGTCGATTTCGATCTTGTCGCCGATTTCCACGAAGGCCGGCACCGGCAGCTCGAAACCGGTGGTGATCTTGGCCGGCTTCATGACCTTGCCGGAGGTGTCGCCCTTGACTGCGGGTTCGGTGTAGACCACTTCGCGCACCACGGTGGTCGGCAGTTCGACCGAGATCGCCTTGCCGTTGTAGAACACCACTTCGCACTGCAGGCCGTCTTCAAGGTACTTGAGCGCGTCGGTCATGTTATCGGCTTCGACCTCGAACTGCTCGTAGTCGGCGTCCATGAACACGTACATCGGATCGGCGAAGTAGGAGTAGGTCACTTCCTTGCGATCGAGCTGCACGACTTCGAACTTGTCGTCGGCCTTGTACACCGATTCGGACGGCGCGCCGGTGAGCAGGTTCTTGAGCTTCATCTTCACGACCGCAGCGTTGCGGCCGGACTTGTTGTATTCGGCCTTCTGGACCACCAGCGGGTCGCTGCCGACCATGATGACGTTGCCGGAGCGGAGTTCCTGTGCGGTTTTCATGCTGTTTCCTGAACGGGAGGGTGCGACCGAAGGCCGCTGGTCCACAAAAATTTAAGCGCGCGATTCTACCGCTTAACGGCGCGGATGTGGTTGCAGAATTGCGTCAGGCGCATCACGAGATCGTCCTGCGCAGCGAGGCGTCCGCACCAGTCGCGGGCATGGGCAGCAAGCGCCGGCAGCACGGCAGCGAAATCCGGCCAGGCCGCGGCGATCCCGCCAGCGCCGTTCCAGGCCGACCAGAAACGGCGCAATGCCGCGGCCGCCGGCGCTTCCAGTCCTGCGCACCAGCGCGCGACGAAGGCATCGAGCTTGTCGACATGGGCGTCGCCGTCCTGCAGGTAGATCTGCCAGACGAAAGGGTGAGCCGCCCACTGCGCCCGCACGAAGGAATCCTCGCCGCGCACGAAGTTGAGATCGCAGGCCCACAGCAGGCGGTCGTAGCCGGCCTGGTCGGTGAAGGGCAGCACCGCGAGCGCGAGCTGCCCGCGTTGCAGTCGCGCGCCCGGCGCCAGCCCATCCATCCCGACCGCGGCGGCCAGGTCGCCCAGCACCCGGCCCTCCGGCACCAGCAGCAACACCGGCCGTTCGCCCTGCGCCCAGGCCGCCACCAGTTCGGCCAGCGCCGGCTGCTCGTAGGCGAACAGCGACACCACCAGGGTGTCGGGCGACGGCAGCGCCATACCCTGAGCGGCGAACCAGGCCGCGCGGCCATCGCCTGCGCGGAAGGCGTCGCGCTCGGCCAGCAGGCCGGTTTCGCGTATCAGGCCGCCGGTATCGGCATCGAAGCCGGGGAAGAAGAAGTGCTTCACCAGCGGCAATGCCGGATGGGGCGAGGCCAGCCGGTGACAGCCGGCCACCCAACCCTCGGCCGACAGGTATTCGAGGTTGATCCACACCGGCGCCAGCGGCTGCGCCGCCATCGCCCGCAGGTGCACGTCCGGCAGGTCGCAGGCGAAGGCTTCGATCACCACCGCCGCCGGTTCGACTTCAGGAAGGGGATCCGTCCATCGCCGGACTTCTATCCCGCCGCGGCAGACCTCGCCGTCCGCGCCGGCGAGGTCCGGACAGAGGCGGGCGAAGGCCGCCCAGTCGTCCACCCACAGCCTCACCGAAAAGCCTGCCCCGGCGGCCAGCGCGCGGGCAAGTCGCCAGCAGACGCCGATATCCCCATAGTTATCCACAACCTTGCAGAAGATCTCCCAATCGGGACGGGAAACGGCGGCGGCGGGCTTCATTGACGTGGGCAAGTCAGGGGACGAAACGGGGAAAGGATGTGGACAAAAGGGAAAAACACCAACCGATGAAAAAGCATGGACATTCCATGCACAGCTGTCGACCGGGTTTATCAACCTGTTTATCAGACACTGAATCCTGCGCGAGCACAGGGCTCATCCGGCTTATCCACAGATTTCGGGGCACTGTTTACTTCTTTGTTTCTTTAATTATTAAAAAAACTAAAAAACAAAACCCTCAACAGCCGCAGCCCCAAATCACATCCGGCGAGGCAGGACTTCAACTCTTCAACTGCCCTCGGGCGGAAAATCGGCCAGCCGCGCAAGGTCCTCGGCTTCGAGCCAGCGCCATTCGCCCGACGCCAGTGCCGGATCCAACGCCAGGCCACCGACACGGCTGCGATGCAGCGCCTCGACGCGATTGCCGGCAGCCGCGACCATGCGCTTCACCTGGTGGTACTTGCCTTCGCAGATGGTGAGATCCAGAGTGTGACTGCCGGTGGCCACGCAGGCGGCTGCCGCGATGGGTTCAGGTTCGTCGTGCAATTCCACCCCGGCGAGCAAGGCGGCGATGAGTTCGGCGCTGGCCGCATGCTTGAGCGTCACCTCATAGACCTTGGGCGTGCGCTTCTTGCCCGAGCTCCACTGGTGGATGAACTGGCCGTCGTCCGACAGCAGCAGTAGGCCTGTGGTGTCCTGGTCGAGCCGGCCTATGCACTGCACGCCGCGCGTCAGCATCTGCGGCGGCAGCAGGCGGAATATCGAGGGGTGGAAGGTCGGCTTGTGCGAACACTCGTAGCCGGCCGGCTTGTGCAGCATCAGGTAGGCCTGCGCACGGAACCGCCAGGGCTGGCCGTCGACGCTGAATTCGAGACCGGGGCGGCCGTCGGTGCTGCCCGGGTCGAATTCGGCCGCGGGATTTTCGCAAGGGACGCCGGCAACGCTGATGTAGCCGGCACGGATGAGGGCACGGCATTCCTTGCGGCTGCCGAATCCCTGAGCGTGGAGAAGTCGTTCGATCTGCATGGCCGGCATGGTATCCCGGATGGCGGACGGGGCGCTGCGGACGGATCGCCGCTCGGGGTAAACTGCGGGCCCGACTGGCAAGGGAGACGCCTTTGAGATTCGAACACCTGGTCGAGGTCAACGACCTCGCCGACCCCAACGCCAACCTGCTGACGCGCGAGGAACTCTGGTTCGGCCTGCTGTGCCGCGCCGAGGACGCCCGCCCCTTCCTGCCCGGCCTGGAAGCCTGCCGCATCATCGAGCGCACCGACACCGAGCTGGTGCGCGACCTGCATTTCGGCCAGGCGGTGATCCGCGACCGCGTGCGCTTCCGCGAACTCGAGTGGATCAGCTTCGAATCGGAAGCGACCGCCGAACATGCCGGCGGCAGTCTGACGATACGCATCGAGGAACCGCAGGCCGGCGCCCTCTTCCTGCGTTTCGTCTACACCACCAGCCTGTCCGAAACGACCGGCAGCGAGGACGCCACCTATGCCGACATCGTGCGTTCGGCCTACCATCAGTCCGATCTGGACACCCTCAAGGTCATCCGCATGATCGCCGAATCCGGGCGTCTGCAATAAGCCTTTCCATCCCTGCGCCCGTGGCCCAGGCCGCGGGCGCTTTTCGTTCACCTCAGGAAAAAACATCATGTGGTTCAAGAATCTGCAGATCTATCGCGTTCCCGCCGGCTGGGACATTGGCCTCGAACGGCTGGAGGAGCAACTGGCGAAGAAGCGTTTCCAGCCCTGCGGCAGCCAGGATATGGAGAGCCGTGGCTGGGTCTCGCCCACCGCTGACGACGTCCTGGTGCACCAGGTCGGCGGCCAGTGGCTGATCGCGCTCGGTGTCGAGGCCAAGCTGCTGCCCTCGTCGGTGGTCAAGGAGGTCGCCGACGAGCGCGCCGAGGAAATCGCCGAGCAGCAGGGCTACAAGCTCGGCCGCAAGCAGCTGAAGGATCTGCGCGAGCAGATCCAGCAGGAGCTGCTGCCGCGCGCCTTCAGCCGCCGTCGTCGCGTCCATGCCTGGATCGACCCGGTGGGCGGCTGGCTGGTGGTCGATGCCTCCAGCCCGGCCCGCGCCGAAGACGTGCTCGAATTCCTGCGCCAGACGCTGGACAGTTTCCCGCTGGCCATCCTGCGCACCGAACGTTCGCCGACCTCGGCGATGGCCGACTGGCTGGCCGGCGGCGAAGCGCCGGCCGGTTTCACCATCGACCAGGATTGCGAACTGCGCTCGGTCACCGAGGAAAAGGCGGCGGTGCGCTACGTGCGCCACACCCTCGAGGGCGACGAGGTCAAGGGCCATCTGGAAGCCGGCAAGCTGCCGACGCGGCTGGCGATGACCTTCGACGACCGCGTCAGCTTCATGCTGACCGAAAAGCTGGAGATCAAGCGGCTGGACTTCCTCGACGTCGTGCGCGACCAGATCGACGGTCAGGGCGAGGACGCGATCGCGGTCTTCAACGCGGAATTTGCGCTGATGACCGGCGAACTGCAGAAGCTGTTGCCGGCCGTGGTCGAGGCACTGGGGGGCGAGCAGGCAGTACCGGAAGTGGCACCGGCGATGACCGCCTTCGCGGCAACACCGGCTGCTGCCCTTGCTGCAGACGATCCCCCTTTCTGACGGCCGGGGGCGCTGCAGTCTGGCTGCGGCGCCCTGCTTTTGGGTGTACACAAGTTTTATAAAAGTAAACAATCATAAAGATCATGTACGGCCCGTTTCTGTGGACAAGTCGATTTTTTCCTTTTCTGTCAGCGTATTGGACGTCCTGAAAGTCGGTGTACAAAGCGCAGGGAAAGCCGGGACGGATTGTTGATGAAATTCGGTCGGTGGATGACGGGACGAGTTGTCCACAGTTCGTCCCTCGGCCTGGCCACAGCTTTTCAACCGGGTGAAAAGCTGTTTTTCAGCACATGAGGAAGGGGCGAATGAAGCCTGCGGGAAGATCCTGGCGCCGCCTGCGATGCGGCACGGTGCTGGTCGGCATGGGGCTGGCCGGCTTGTCGCCGCCGGCCGCGGTGGCCGGTCCGCTGCTCGACAGGCTGATGGAAGCCCGCACGGCCGCGGATCAGGGTGGCGGAGCCGGTGCGATGCCTGCCCTCCCGGCGGGGGTACGCCTGTTGCGCGAACTGCCCTATGGCGAAGACGCACGTCAGCGCATGGATGTCTATCTGCCGCCGGGGCTGGGTTCGGGCCGGGCGCCGCTGCTGGTCATGGTGCATGGTGGCGGCTGGCGGGTCGGCGACAAGGCGATGTCGGCCGTGGTGGCGAACAAGCTCGCTCACTGGCTGCCGCGCGGCTACATCCTGGTGTCGGTCAACTACCGGCTGTTGCCTGCCACGGCGCCGCTGGAGCAGGCGCGCGACCTTGCCGCGGCGCTGGCCCGGGCGCAGGCGCTGGCACCGTCCTGGGGCGGAGATCCGGCAGCTGTCGTGCTGATGGGTCATTCCGCTGGAGCCCATCTGGTGGCGCTGCTGGCGGCGGATCCGGCCTTCGCCCGCGACGCCGGTGCGCAGCCCTGGCTGGGCACGATCGCGCTCGACAGCGCGGCGCTGGACCTGCCGGGCATCATGGAGGCGCCGCACCCGTCCTTGTACGACCGCGCATTCGGGCAGGACCCGGCAGCGTGGCGGGCGGTTTCGCCCTATCACCGGGTTGCCGGGACGACGCGGCCGTTGCTGCTGGTGTGTTCCAGCCGGCGCGCGCTGGCGTGCGCACAGGCCGACCGCTTCGCCAGCCGGGTCGGCAGCCTGGGCGGGCGTGCGGAGGTATTGCGGCAGCCGCTGTCGCACGGCGAGATCAACCGTCGATTGGGCGAGCCCGGGGCCTATACCGCGGCGGTGGAGGCCTTCATCGCCACGCTGCGGCGCGGCGGCTGATCAGGGCGCTGGCGCGCGCAGGACGAGGGTGTCGCCGCGCTGGGTGAATTCGAGGTGCTTGAGCACGCTCATGCCGAGCAGGATCTGGTCGTCGTGGTCCATGCCGGGGTTGAGATGGCCGCGCACCTGGCGGGCGAGGAAGGGCCCGAGGCCGAGTTCGTCTATCACCGTCAGCCGCACGGTGACGCTGCCGTTGGCGGTGGAGACCTGCGCCGGCGTGCCGGCGCGCAAGCCGAGTTCGGCGCCGAGCCGGGCGGGTACCGACACCTGGGTGGCGCCGGTGTCGAGCAGGAAGGTGACGGGCTGGCCGTTGATGGTGCCCGGCGCCACGTAATGGCCGGCGCGGTTGCGCTTGAGCACCAGCTCGGTGGCCGAGCCGGGCGTGGCGACAAGGCCGCGGTTGGGATTGTTGCGGCGTTCCAGCTGGCCTTCGAAGAACAGCCACAGCACGCCGAGCAGCGCCAGCGCCGCCAGCCAGGCCATGATGCGGCCCATGCGGTGGGTGGCGGCGTGCTCGGGGGCGTTCATGCGGGCAGGGTCAGCCGATCACCTGGCCGTGCTCGCGGGTGGCGTGAAAGCCCACCTTGGGCCATTTTTCCATCGTCACCGCCAGGTTGTAGCGGCTGCTGGCGAGGTAGACCACGTTGCCATCGACGTCCTTGCCCAGGCGCAGGGCCTGTTCGCGCTCGAAGTTGCGGCGGGTGAGTTCATCGGGGAAGGTCAGCCAGCGCGCGGTGTGGATGTCGGCCGATTCGAAGATGGCATCGACCTTGTACTCGTCCTTGAGGCGCTGGGCGACGACCTCGAACTGCAGCTGGCCGACCGCGCCGAGCAGCATTTGCCCGCCTTCCTGCTCGAACACCTGGATCGCGCCTTCCTCGCCCAACTCCTGCAAACCCTTCTGCAACTGCTTGGATTTGAGCGGGTCGCGCAGACGCGCAGCGCGGAACATTTCCGGCGAGAAGTAGGGAATGCCCTTGAAGCCGAGCACTTCGCCCTCGGTCAGGGTGTCGCCGATCTGCAGCTGACCGTGGTTGTGGATGCCGATGATGTCGCCGGCGACGCCGTCTTCCTTCAGCACCCGCTCATTGGCCATGAAGGTGAGCGCATTGGCCAGCTTCATGTCGCGGCCGGCGCGCACGTGCTTGACCTTCATGCCCGAGCTGTAGCGGCCGGAGCAGATGCGGAAGAAGGCGATGCGGTCGCGGTGCTTCGGGTCCATGTTGGCCTGGATCTTGAACACGAAACCGGTGAAGGCGGGCTCGGCGGGCTGCACCATGCGGCTGCCGGCGTCGCGCGGCTGCGGCGGCGGCGCCCAGTCGATCAGCGCCTGCAGGATCTCCTGCACGCCGAAGTTGTTGATACCGGAACCGAAGAACACCGGGCTCTGCTTGCCGGCGAGGAATTCGTCGAGGTCGAAGGGCGGCGAGGCGTCGTTGAGCAGGGCGACGTCGTCGCGCACCTGGCCGATTTCCATTGGGTAGCGGGCGTCGAGTTCGGGGTTCCCGATGCCGGACAGCACTTCGGCGTCGGTGCGGCGTTCCTCACCGGGGGTGAAGGTCAGCACCTGGTCCTGCAGCAGGTGATAGACGCCGCGGAAAGCCTTGCCCATGCCGATCGGCCAGGTGACCGGGGCGCAGCTGATCTTGAGCACGTCCTCGATCTCGGCGAGCAGCTCGAAGGGTTCGCGCACCTCGCGGTCCATCTTGTTCACGAAGGTGATGATGGGCGTGTTGCGCAGGCGGCAGACCTCGAGCAGCTTGATGGTCTGGGCTTCCACGCCCTTGGCGGCGTCGATCACCATCACCGCCGCGTCCACCGCGGTGAGCACGCGGTAGGTGTCTTCGGAGAAGTCCTCGTGGCCCGGGGTGTCGAGCAGGTTGATGGTGTGGCCCTGGTACTCGAACTGCATCACCGAACTGGTAACCGAGATGCCGCGCTGCTTTTCGACTTCCATCCAGTCGGAGGTGGCATGGCGGGCGGATTTGCGTGCCTTCACCGTGCCGGCGAGCTGGATTGCGCCGCCGAACAGCAGCAGCTTTTCGGTCAGCGTGGTCTTGCCGGCGTCGGGGTGGGAAATGATGGCGAAGGTACGGCGTTTGTCGACGTCGCGCAGGAGTTCGGGCGGAAAGGGCGTGGAGGACAAGGGAAGAACGGCCATGAACGGGGTTGTGGAGAGGCGGCCGCTCCACACCGGGAGCGGCCGCCGAATGGCCGGATTCTACCAAGCAATCAGGTGCTTCCGTTTCTTTCCCTGGTCGATGTGCGGGGCCGGCTTCAGGCCGCGGCAGGGGCGGTGCCGACCGGCGCCTCGCGGATGGGCAGGTTGACCACCGCGGCGGCGGCGGCGAGCGCGATGTCGGCGTACCACATCCATGTGTAGTCGCCCCGCACCGTGATGGCGATGCCGCCCAGCCAGGCGCCGAGGAAGCCGCCGATCTGGTGGCTCAGGAGGGTGAGGCCGAACAGGGTGCCGAGGTAGCGCACGCCGAACAGCTTGCCGACGATGGCGGCGGTGGGCGGCACCGTGGCCAGCCAGGTGAAACCCAGTCCGGCGGCGAACAGATAGAAGGTGAGCGCGGTCTTGGGCGCCATCAGGTAGAGCGCCACCAGCACCGCACGCGAGGCGTACATCCAGAACAGGATGTGCTTGCTGCGGTAACGCGCGACGCAGCTGCCGGCGTAGATGCTGCCGGCGATGTTGGCCAGGCCGATGATGGCGAGCGACCAGCTGGCCACGTCGGGCGGCAGGCCGCACAGCGCCACTTCGCCCGGCAGGTGGGTGACCAGGAAGGCGATGTGGAAGCCGCAAGTGAAGAAGCCCAGATGCAGCAGAAAGTAGCTGCGGTCGCCAGCGGCGCGGCGCAGCATCTGCGGCAGCCCGCCGTCGGTGGCTGCATGGTGGCGATGGCTGCCGGGCGGCACCAGCTTCTTCACCAGCGGCAGCGCCGCCAGGGTGAGCAGCGCCAGCCCCCACATCGCCCCCATCCAGCCCACGCCCTGGATCAGCTTCTGGGTGATGGGCGCGAACACGAACTGGCCGAAGGAGCCGCCGGCATTGACCACGCCGGATGCCGCACCGCGCGCTTCCAGCGGCAGGCGCTGGGCGGCGGCGCCGATCAGCACCGAGAAGCTGCCGGCGCCCGAGCCGATGGCCGACAGCAGGCCGAGCGTGAAGATCAGCCCCAGGCTGCTGTCCATGAAGGGGGTGAGCGCGGTGCCGAGCGCCAGCAGCACGATGCCGCCGACCAGCACCGGTGCCGGACCCCAGCGGTCGGCCACCGCGCCGGCCACCGGTTGCACCGCACCCCAGGCGAACTGCGCGATCGCCAGCGCGAAGCTGATCGAGGCGATGCCGAGGCCGGTGGCTGTGTTGAGCGGCGACACGAAGAGGCCGGTGGATTGGCGCACGCCCATCGTCACCATCAGGATGCCGGCGGCCGACAGTGTGATGAGCCACAGTCCGGGTTGGTTCAGGGCACGCAGCATGGTTTTCGGCTCGGCGGGTTGGATGGGGATAAATGATGATGATCGTAATTTATGTTGTCAATGCATGACGTTCCGGCCGGCCGATTCGCTAGACTGCGCGCTTGTCGCGGCGCCAGCGCCGATCACCGTTCGTGGAAAGTCCGATGCCCAAAGCCACCCCGACCCTGCGCCAGCGCAAGATCTTCGCCCTTACCCGCATCCTCGGCGGCTTCGTCGCCGCGCTCTATCTCGGCTACGTGGTGCTGGCCAACCTCGCCGCCGGCCTGCCCTTCGACCGCACGCTGGTGTTCACTGCGCTGGTGGCGGTCGCCGGCTTCGCCTACGCGGCCTGGTATCTGCGCGACCTGCAGGCGGTGGCGCGGGACGAGCGCGCCGCGGCGGGCAAGAAGGACTGAGTCACCGTCGCCGGTCTGCCTCAGCCGGGCGTACGCGGGCTCGGCGGGTCGAGCGCGAACAGCCCGGCGCGAAAGCTCTCGGCCATGAATTCGGCGCGGCCGATGGCGGCGCGCGCCGCATCTTCCGGCAGGGTCTCGTTGGCAGCCTCGCGGAACAGCTCCAACCACTGGCCGAAATGTTCGCGCTTGATCGGCAGGTTCATGTGCACCGGAAAGGCGTGGCCCTTGTAGCGATTGGTGTGCAGCAGGCTGTTGGACCAGAAGTCGGCAACGATGCCGAGGTGGTGGTCCCAGTCGCTCACCGCGGCGTTGAACAGCGGCCCCAGGCTGGGGTGCTGGCGGGCGCGGCCGTAGAAGGTGTGCACCAGGTTGACGATGTGTTGTTCGGTCAGCTCGGTCATGGCGGAGTCCTTATTGCGATGCAGCATATTAACCCTGTCACGGACAATGGGATTCGCCATGTGCTTGGTCGCGGGCCCCGACCTTAAGATGCGGCCATGATTCCAGCCTGCTTCACATCTTGCCCCTGCTGGCCGCGGGGGCGTCGATGACGGCGCGTGCGCACTTCGCCGGCGCCGCTCACACCCTGCGCAACCTGCGACAGGACTTCGTCGAATGGCACGACGGCCGTCCGCGCTATGCGCTGTGGGCGGTGGATGTGGACATTCCGGCGGTGGCGCAGCGGGTGGCCGCGGCCGACCGTCATCTTGGCGGGCTGTTACTGGACGGCTACCGTCGCCAGCCGCATGTGACGCTGGGCTTGTGCGGCTTTCCGCAGGCGCAGCCGCGGCGGCGCGACGACTACGGCCCGGCCGCGCTGGCTGCCCAGCTCGCCGGTCTGCGCCGTGTCTGCTGTGCGCCGTTCGAGATCGCCATTGGCGGTCTGTCCAGCTTCACCTCGGCGCCCTTCCTGAGCGTGGCGGACATCGACGGCGGCATCGCGCGGCTGCGCCACGGCCTGGCGGTCGCCGACATCAACCGGCCGGACGGCGCCTACACGCCGCATATCACCGTCGGTCTCTATGCCGGCAGCTGGCCAGCCGCGGATGTGTTGCGGCGGCTCGAGGCCTTTGCCGAGGTCGAGGCGCTGAAGCTGCGCATAGCGCGCATCAGCCTGATGAGCTACTGCGCCCGCGACATCGGCGGGCCGCTGACGGTCGCGGCGGATTTCGAGCTGGGCGAGGGCCGCCTGCGCTTGCGCGATGCGGCGGCCTTCGGCGCCGACTTCTTCACCGCGGTTGTCTAGCCGGCGGCTTTCAGGCGGCCTGGCGGTGGCGGGCGATGCAGGTGTCGAGCGCACTGCGCGCGGTTTTCTGGATCTTCAGCAGCAGTTCGTGATCGACCGCGGCGAGCGCGTAGCGTTGGCGCAGCTCGGCGCCGATGCGCAGGAACAGGTTGGCGGTGGCTTCGGCGTCGGCCAGCGCGCGGTGGTAGCGGCCGGTGGCCGGCAGGCGCAGGGTGCTGACCAGGGTGCCGAGCCTGTGGTTGGGCGCGTCGGGGAAGAGGCGGCGGGCGAGCAGCAGCGAGCAGACGAAATCGGCCTCGCGGCAGCGGCCCAGACGGGCGAGTTCGGCATCCCAGAACTTGCGGTCGAAGGCGGCGTTGTGCGCCACCAGCGGATGCGGTCCGACGAAGTCCGCCGCTTCCGCCATCACCCGCGCCACCGGCGGCGCGGCGCGCACCATGGCATTGGTGATGCCGGTCAGCGCCTGGATCTCGTAGGGCACGAAGGCGCCGGCGTTCATCAGGCTCTGGTAGCGGTCCACGACCGCGCCGTCCTTGACCAGCACCACCGCGATCTCGGTCGGACGGGCACCGTGTTCCGGCGCCATGCCGGTGGTTTCGAAGTCGATGACGGCGTAGGTGTTCAAGCTGGTTTCCGGTTGAGGATGGGGGCGGCGCGGCCGCGCCAGGGCGAACGATAGCGCGTTATCGGTGCACCGCGCAGCGGCTCTGGGCGACAATGCGGCATCCCCGAGAACGAGAAAACGGAATCCGTCACGATGAGTGTCGCCGTCCTGTTGCGCGAAATCCCCACCGCCTGCGGCCGTCGCTTCGGCCATGCGACGCTGAACGCGGAGCGCTCGCTCAACGCGCTGTCGCTGCCGATGATAGATCTGCTGGCGCCCCGGCTCGACGCCTGGGCGGTCGATCCGGACATCGTGGGCGTGCTGCTCGATGGTGCCGGCGACAAGGCCTTCTGTGCCGGCGGCGACGTCGCCGCATTGTGGCGCGCGATCAAGGCGGCGCCGGCCGGCACCGTGGCGCCGGAAGCGGAAGCCTTCTTCGAGCGCGAATACCGGCTGGATTACCGCATCCACACCTATCCCAAACCCATCCTGTGCTGGGGCCACGGCATCGTCATGGGCGGCGGCGTCGGCCTGCTGGCGGGTGCTTCGCACCGGGTGGCGACGCTGCAGACGCGGCTGGCGATGCCGGAAGTCACCATCGGTCTCTACCCGGATGTCGGCGGCAGCTGGTTCCTGCCGCGCGTGCCCGGCCATGGCGGCCTCTTCCTGGCGCTGACCGGGGCGCCGCTCAATGCCGCCGACACGCGCTTCGCCGGGCTGGCGGACTTCGTGCTCGACCATGCCGCCAAGGCAGGTGTGATCGCCGCGCTCGGCGCCACCCGCTGGGGCGACGGCGCCGACGCCAACCGCCTTCGCCTCGACCATCTGCTGGGCGAGTTCGCGTTGCGCGAGGGGCTGCCGACGTCGCCCCTGCGCAGCCATTTCGACCGCATCGAGGCGCTGGTCGGGCGCGGCAGCCTGGCCGAGATCGCCGCGCGCATCGCGGCGCTCGCCGACGATGCCGATCCCTGGCTGGCCGCGGCCGCCACCACCTTCGTGCGCGGTGCGCCGGGTTCGGCGGCGATCTCGCATGCGCTGTGGCAGCGCGCCCGCCACCTGTCGCTGGCCGAGGTGTTCCGGCTGGAGTACGTCGTGTCGGTGGCCGGCACTCACCACGCCGATTTCATCGAGGGCGTGCGTGCGCTGCTGATCGACAAGGATCGTTCGCCGCGCTGGGCGCATGAGAACGTCGCGGCGGTGGCCGCAGATTACGTCGCCGATCATTTCCGGGCACGTTTCGACGGCGCCCATCCACTTGCCGACCTGGCCTGAGACCATGACGACCTCCGATATCCTGCCGCCCTGGCCCCAGGTGCCCGCCTGCTACGGCTGGCTGTCGCTCGATCGGCGCGGCGGCTGGCGGCTGAGGGGCGAGCCGGTGGAGCACGGCGGCCTGCTTGCCTTCCTCAACCACAACTACCGCAGCGACGGCGGTGACTGGTTCGTGCAGAACGGGCCGCAGCGCGTTTTCGTCAGTCTGGCCTACACGCCGCTGGTGCTGCGGCTGCAGACCGACGGCCGCATCACCACCCATACCGGTGCCGACGCCGGCGCCGCGCGGACGGTGCATGTGGACGACGAGGGCAATGTGCTGGTGCTGACCGAGGCCGGCATCGGCCTGGTGGACGACCGCGACCTGCCCGATTTCATCGGTGAATGCCGGCTGGCCGATGGCGAGCCGGCGGAGGTCGAGGCGGTGCTGGCCGGCGAGGGGGTGAGCTGGCGTGGCCTGCCGCTGCGGGCGATCGCGCGCGCCGAGGTTGCCGGCCACTACCGCTTCCGGCCCGATCCCCAGGCCTGAGCGGCCGGTGCCGCGGTGCTGAACCGAATGTTGCGGCGATGGTCGTCAGGACATCGCAAGCCGGTATAGTCCGGCGTTCGACCGTGTCATGCGGCCACTGGATCTGCCCTCAAGTTCATGTCGCCCATCTTTCCCGCCTACCTCATCGCCCGCTGGCTGCTGATCCTGGTCCTGCTCGCCGGGGTCTATTTCTTCAGCGGTTTCATCCTGCCCGTGCTGGCCGCGCTCATCATCGGCTTTGCCAGCTGGCCACTGTACCGGCGACTGCTGCAACGCTGCGGCGGGCGCAGCGCGGTGGCGGCCAGCGTGGCGCTGATCACCGTCATCCTGGTGCTGGTGGTGCCGCTGTCATTGGCAGCGACGTATGCGATCCGTGAGGCGGAGGGTTTCATCGACTGGTTGCTTGCCGCCAACCGCAACGGCATGTCGCCGCCGCAGTGGGTGAGCGCGCTGCCGCTGGTGGGCGAACGCCTGGCCGGCTACTGGCAGGAGCACCTCGGCGAACCGCAGGCGCTCGGCAACTGGGTGCAGCTGTTGAGCGGCCAGCACCTGGGCAACATCTACCGGGTGGTGCTGGCCGCCACCGGCGACATCTTCCATCTGGCGCTGACCGTGCTGTTCATGTTGATCACGCTGTTCTTCATCTACAAGGACGGTGCCCACGTGGTGGCGCAGCTCGACCTGGTCGGCGAGCGCATCCTGCCGGCGCGCTGGGAGCGCTTTTCGCGCGTGGTGCCGGCCACCGTCAGTGCCACCGTCACCGGCATGGGCCTGATCGCGCTCGGCGAAGGCGTGGTGCTGGGCGTGGCCTACTGGATCGCCGGCGTGCCCTCGCCGGTGCTGCTGGGCGCCGCCACCGGCTTCATGGCACTGATCCCGGGCGGCGCGCCCTTGTCCTTCACGCTGGTGTCGCTCTACCTGGTGGGTTCGGGCAATCCGGTGGCCGGGCTGGCGCTGTTCCTGTGGGGCACGGTCGAGCTCTTCATCGTGGACAAGACGCTGCGCCCGCGCCTGGTGGGCGGGCCGGTCAAGCTGCCCTTTCTGCCGACCTTCTTCGGCCTGGTCGGCGGCGTCAAGACCATGGGCCTGGTCGGCCTCTTCGTCGGTCCGGTGCTGATGGCGCTGCTGGTGGCGATCTGGCGCGAATGGCTGCGCCATGTGAACGCAGGGGCCGAGCGGCCGCCAGCCGGCGAACCGGCGGCAATGGATGCCGCCGGCCCGCGCTGAAGACGCAGTCTCGGCGGATGCCCCTATTGTCGGCGGACCCGGCTTGGGAGTAGAACTGTCGCCGCGCCGGCCTGGTACCGGCGCGACCGAGGATGCCTGCCATGACTTCAGCGTCGTCCGCCGTTTCGTCGGCCACCCGCCTGCCGGAAGGTTTCGACGTCGCCAGCCTGCTCGCCCACCTGCAAGTGAGCGTGGCCGATGAGCGCGGGTGCATCCTTCACGCCAACGACCGTTTCTGCGAAGCCTGCGGGTACGGCCGCGAGGAGCTGATCGGCCAGTCCTACCGCATGCTCTCGAGCGGCCGCCAAGCGCCGGATTTCTTTCACGAGTTGTGGAAAACCGTGCGTGCCGGGCTCAACTGGCGCGGCGAGCTGTCGAACCGGCGCAAGGACGGTTCGGAATTCTGGGTGGAACTCACCGTGGTGCCGCTGCCGCCGGACGCCGACGGCCGCCGCCGCTTCGTCGGCATCGGCTCGGACATCACCCGGGTGGTCGAGGCTGAGCTGCAGTTCCGCCGCAGCGAGAAGCGCTTTCGCGGCCTCGCCGAAACCATCAGCGCGGCCATCCTGCTCCACCGCGGCGACAAGCTGCTCTATGCCAACCGGGCGGCCGAGCGGATCACCGGCTACGGGCACGGCCAGTTGCTGGAGATGAGCATTCCCGACCTGGCCCACCCGGACGCGCGCGATGCGGTGCGCGCACGGATCGCGGCGCGGCTGCGCGGCGAGGAAGTGCCCGAGGTGTACGAGATGCCCATCGTCACCGCCAACAGCGAGCTGCGCTGGCTGGAGGTTAACGCGACCCTCATGGAATATGAGGACGGCGTCGCCGTGCTGGCGACCGCCATCGACGTTACCGAGCGCAAGCGCGCCGAGGCGGCGCAGCGCCATATGCAGCAGGTGCTGCAGCAGATCATCGAGGGCGACCCGGTGCCGACCTTCGTGATCGACGCCAACCACGTGGTGACGCACTGGAACCAGGCCTGCAGCCTGGTGACCGGAACGTCGGCTCAGGCGCTGGTGGGCAGCCGGCGCGCGTGGTCGGCCTTCTACCCGAGCGAGCGGCCGGTGCTGGCCGAGCTCATCGTCGATGGCGACATCGAGGCGCGCATCGAGACCTACTACCGAGGGCGCTTTCGCCGCTCGATGGTGATACCCGGCGCCTACGAGGCCGAGAGCTTCTTCCCCCATTTCGGCGAGCATGGCCGCTGGCTGTTCTTTACCGCGGCACCCCTGCGCGACACCAAGGGGCGCATCATCGGCGCCATCGAAACCCTGGTGGACATCAGCGCGCGCAAGCAGGCCGAGGAGGCGCTGCAGCGCGCCCACGACGAACTCGAAGGTCTGGTGGCCCGCCGCACCGAGCAGCTGGCGCGTGCCAACCAGGCACTGGAGCAGGACATGCGCCGGCGCGAGGCGTCAGAACGCGAGCTGCTGCGGCGCAATATGGAACTGACCGAACTCAACCGACGCCTGCAGGAAGCCCAGGCGCAGCTGCTGCAGTCGGAGAAGCTGGCGTCCATCGGCCAGCTGGCCGCCGGCGTCGCCCACGAGATCAACAATCCGATCGGCTACGTGCAGTCGAATCTCGGCACCCTGTCGCGCTATCTCGACGACATGCGCGAGGTGATCGCCGCCTTCGACACGGCCGCTGCGCAACTGCCGTCCGAGCATCCGGCGGCGCAGGCGCTGGCGCGCGTGCGCCAGGCGCGCGACTTCGACTTCATCATCGACGACCTTCCCGACCTGCTGCGCCAGTCATGCGAAGGCGTCGATCGGGTCGGCCGCATCGTGGCCGACCTCAAGGACTTTTCCCGCCTCGACGGCAGCCAGGAGTGGCAGTCCGCCGACTTGCACCACGGGCTGGATTCCACGCTCAACATCGTCAACAACGAGATCAAGTACCGCGCCGAGGTGGTGCGCGACTACGGCACGCTGCCCGAGGTGGAATGCCTGCCCTCGCAGCTCAACCAGGTGTTCCTCAATCTGCTGGTCAATGCCGCGCACGCGATGCCCCCCGAACGCATGGGCCGCATCCTGCTGCGCAGCGGCCACGAACCGGGCCCGGAGGGCGGGCAGGTGTGGATCAGCGTGGGCGACGACGGCTGCGGCATTCCGCCGGAAAATCTCGGCCGCATCTTCGACCCCTTCTTCACTACCAAGCCGGTAGGCAAGGGCACCGGGCTGGGCTTGTCGCTTTCCTACGGCATCGTGCAGCGCCACAACGGTCGCATCGAGGTCGACAGCACACCCGGCCGCGGCACCACCTTCCGCGTCGTGCTGCCGGTGCGGCAGGCGACGCCCGCCGGTGCTCAGAGCGAGAATTCGAAGAGCTGAGGCATCAGCCGCCGGTAGCGGCGCAGTTCGATCACGGTTGCCGGCACCAGGGTGCCGATGGCGTACCAGAGGCGGTCGCGCTCGTCGGCATTCCTCGCCTTCAGCACCGGGCGCAACTCTTCCCACGCCAGCCAGTCGATGCGACCCAGGCGTGCGGTGACGGCGTCGGGCAGGTCGCGTGCGCTGTCCACCATCACGTTCATGCACTGCAGCGCCTTCTTGCGCGCCGCGCGCGATTCGAAGAAGGCATCCTTCTCCCAGCCGGAAGTGCACAGCGAGATCGCCACGCCGGCGTCGTGAAGATTGCCGAGCAGGCCGGCACACCACAGCGCGCGGCCGATGTCGGCAGTGGGGACGTCCGCGCTGGCGGGGTCGATGGGCAGGGCGCCGGAGGAGTCGGGCAGCCGGGACATGTCGGACATGGGCGTATCTCCGTGTTCAGGCGAGCGCCGCCTGCAGCAGCAGGGCGACGTGGATGGGTTCGCGCGCCACGCCCTCGCGGATCTGGTGGCGACAGGAAAAGCCGTTGGCGAGGATGGGCGCATCCGGCGCCGCACGCAGCGCCGGCAGCAGGTCGAGTTCGGCCATGCGGCGGGACAGTTCGGCGTGCTCGGCTTCAAGGCCGAAGTTGCCCGCCATGCCGCAGCAGCTCGCCTCGACGAATTCGAAATCGAAGTCGGGGATCAGCCGCAGCACCTTGCGCAGCGACTTCATCGCGCCGACCGCCTTCTGGTGGCAGTGGCCGTGCACCAGGGTCTTGCCGCCGGCGATGGGCTTGAGCGCCAGCCTGAGGCGCTTGCGGTCGTTCTCGCGGGCGATGAACTCCTCGAACAGATAGACCTGCCTGGCGAGTGCTTCGGCCTCGGCGCCGAGGCCGAGCTTGAGGTGGTCGTCGCGCAGCGAAAGGATGCAGGACGGCTCCAGGCCCACCACCGGCCAGCCTTTCTCCAGCGCCGGACGTAGTGCCGCCTGCATGCGGCGGGCCTCGAAGCGCGCGGCCTCGACCTGGCCGAGCGACAGCCAGGTGCGGCCGCAGCATAGCGGGCGCGCCGATTCGGCGTCGTCGGCGGCGGGCGACAGCACTTCGACCTGGTAGCCGGCGGCGCTGAGCACCGCATGGGCGGCGGCGGCGACTTCGGGTTCGAAATGGCGGGCGAAGGTGTCGACGAAGAGGATCACGTGGCGGTCGTCGGCCAGCGCCGGATAGAGCTCGGACGCCGTGGCGGCGGCAGCGGCGGGTGGCGCTGCGTAAGGCGCGGCGGCTGGTTCCGGCAGCACGCGGCCGGCGGCGATGCCCAGCCAGCGTTCGCCCAGTCTGGCCAGCCAGGGGCTGCGGTTGCGCCAGCGCACCAGGCTGGCGACCCAGCGGCGTTCGCCGAGCAGGCGCGGCAGGCCGGCGAAGAGGCGGTCACGGCGGCTGGTGCCTAGCGCGGCATTGCGCTGGGCGAGCACCTCGATCTTGATGGCCGCCATGTCGACCTGGTTGGCGCATTCGCGCTTGCAACCCTTGCAGCCGACGCAGAGGTCGAGTGCGTCCTTGACGCGCGGATCGGCAAAGGGGGCGTCGCCGAACTCGCCGTTGAGCGCGGCCTTGAGCACCTTGACGCGCTCGCCGGGCGAATGGGCCGGATCGTCGGTGGCGCGAAAGCTCGGGCACATCACGCCCTTGGGTTTCTTCAGGCAGCTGCGGTCGCTGATGCACACCGCCACCGCCTTGGCGAAGTCGCCCCCGGTCGCGGGTATGCCGGCATAGGCGTCGCCTTGCCCGGCGGTTTCGTAGGACGACCAGTCGAGTTGATGTTTCATGCCTGCCTCGTTGCGGTCCTCTGACATAGCAAGGCCAGTGCCATCTATAGGAATCAATGGCTTGAGGTAAACGGCCGGTGTTTTCTGGCGCAAAGACGACACAGATGTCCTGTTTTGCGTCACATCGGCTGTCGTTAGCTCCGCTGCGCCGTCGGGCTCGGGCATAATCACGCGGCTTATCCGCTTCGCATTGCCGTCCCACCGGGGCCGGCCCTTGTTCTGACGGTGTCCGCCCCATGTCCTCCACACCTGCTCCTGCTCCCGCGCCCGCTGCGTCCAGCGCCGCGGCGCCATCCGGCCGCCGCCGCCTGCTCATGGCCGGCGCTGCCGGCCTCGCCCTGCTGCTCGGCGCCATCGCGCTGTTCTGGCTGCAGCGCTTCGACGGCAAGGTCAATGCGTTGTCGCTCGATCTTTCCCGCCCCGACGCCCTGATCCGCACGCGCAGCCTGTCGCGCCTGCCGGCCGATCTGCTGCGGGTGCCGCTGGCGCGCGACGTGCTGACCGAGGACTTCGTCGATTACTACGAGCATCACGAGCAGCGTCTGGCGCTGTCCGGCACGCTGCGCCGCATCGCCTTCGAACATGCGCTGAGCCTGCCGGAGCGGGTACTGGAATCGGTGTTCGACGAGCCGGCCGAGGTGGCGCTGTGGCGCGGCGCCGACGGTACGCTCAAGCACTTCGCGGTGGCGATGACGCGCAATGGGCTGGCGCGCGCACTGCAGCTGGCGCTGCCGGTGTTGCCCGATACCCAGCTGGAGACCGCCGGCACGCTGCGCGGCAGCCGCGCCCGGGTGCTGGTGCTGCAGTACGGCTACGGCCGCTATCTGCTGCTGGTGGCGCAGGGCGACCGGGTGGTGGCCCTGTCCGATCCCGGCATGCTGCTGGTGGCCGCCGAGGGTGAGGCGGCGGACGGCGCCGAGCCGGCCCAGGACGAGCGCGCCGCCGCGCTGATCGCCCGCCTGCTCGACGCCGATGCCGGGCGCGATTCGCCCTTCGCCGCACACTTCGCGCTGGCCGCGCCGCAGGCGTCGGAGCGGCACCAGCTGGTGGTGGGCGCCTCCTTCTACGCGCTCGGCTACGAGGCCTTCGCGCCGGGCGTGGCCGCGCTGTCCTTCGCCTTCGACGACAAGGGCGGTTGGCGCACCGCTGCGCTGATCGATGCCGACACCCTGCCTGCCGGCGGTCTCGACGGCGGCGCGCTGTGGCCGGCTCTGCCGCACGGTGCCAGCCTGTGCGCGCTGCTGCCGGCCGACTGGGCGACGCTGGCGCCGCTGGCTGCCCGCGTCGGCTCGGGCACGGGCGAGGACGGCGGCAAGGCGGGCGTGGCCGAGCTGTTCGAAGACCTGTTCACAGGCCCGGCGGCGGTGTGCTGGTATGGCGAATCGCGTCTCTACACGCCGCTCTTCGTTGCCGGTCTCAAGCGCGATGTCGACGATGCCTGGGCCGGCGAACTCGCAGCGCTGTTCACCCGGGCGATCGGCCAGGGCGCGCAGGAGCAGCGCACCCCGGTGGAAGCGGTCCGGCGCGACAACGGTGCGCGCCTGTGGCGGCGGCCGGTGGAAACCGTGTTCGGCGCGCGCCGCGGCGATGCGGAGCCGGCACTTGCGCCCACGCTCGCGGTGAGCGGCCGCACGCTGCTGTTCTCGCCCGATGCCGCGCTGGCGGACAAGGCGCTGGATGTGTCCGCCAAGCTCTACCCGGCGCTGGCCGACAGCCTGCCCAGCGCTGCCCGCACGCTGGCGCTGATGGACCCGGCGCCGCTCGCCGCGCTGCTGCGCAAGGAAGTCTTCGCCGCCTTGCCGCGCAACGAGGAGACCCTGCTTCGCAACGCGGCCGACGCTCACCTGTTGCCGCGCCTGGACGCGCTGGCCAAGTATCCGGCCTTGCGCCTGGTGCGCGCCGATGGGGCGCTCGAGGGGCGGGCCTGGCATGCGCTCGACTGGGAGAGCGCCGGGGGCCAGCGCTGATGCCTCGGCACCCGCGCGCAACGCAGCGCGGCCGCCGCGGTTTTCTTGCCGCGGCCGGCGCGCTGCTGCTCGGTGCGTCACCGCCGCTGCGGGCATTGATGCCGTTGGCGCCCGGTCGTGCCGTGGATGCCGTGCCGCAACTGGATGCCGAACAGAGCCGCGCCTTCCGCGCCTGGGTGGTGCGCATCGCCGACGCGCAGATCCGCCGCGGTCCGACGCCGCGCTGGACGCATCGCGACTGCGCCGGTCTGGTGCGCTTCGCGGTGGCCGAGGCGCTGGCCGAGCACGACCTGCGCTGGCGGCGCGCGATGGGCATGGATGGCCGCCTGCCGCCCGAGGCCGTGCCCGACGCGCTGCGCGCCGAGCTGCGCCACCAGTGGAAGCGGCCCGACGGCAGCACCGGCGCCTACGTCAATGCCATCGGCCTGGTGCAGGAGAACAGCCGTGCCGTCGGCCGCGACCTGCGGCTGGCCCGTCCGGCCGACCTGCTCTTCTTCGACCAGGGTGAGGCCCAGCACCTGATGCTGTGGACCGGCCGGCGCATCGTCTATCACAACGGCGCCGAGCCGCGCCCCGGCGACGACGGCCTGCGCGCCGTCAGCCCGCGCGAGCTGCTGCAGTGGGCCGACACCCGCTGGCGGCCCGACGCCGCCAATCCCAATTTCGCCGGCGTCTACACGCTGGCCTTCCTGACCTGAACCGCGATTCCGGCGCCATGACGACTTCCTTCCGCCCGTCCTTCCCGCGTTTCCTCGGTGCCGCGCTGTTCGCGCTGGCCTGCCTCGCCACCCCGCCCGCCGCGCAGGCGCAGGCGGAAGTCGGGCTGTCGAGCGGCTATACGCCCTTCGAGAGCATGCCCTTCTTCATCCTGGCCGATAAGCAGTTCGGCAGCGGCGACGAGGCCTTGCTGCGGGTCGAGGTGCCGGCCAGGGACGGCGGCCGCCAGATGCTGGAGGCCTACGGCGGGGTGGACATCCTGCTCTACCGGGTGCCGAAGCCGCTCGACTTCCTCAAGGCGCAGAAAAACCTGCATCGGGTGGATGTGCGCGCCCGGCCGCGCGACGAAGGCCTGGCCAACACGCTGTCCTACCTGTGGGACAACGCCTGGAAGAAGTCGCGGCTGGCCTGGCGCGACCTCTTCGACGCCAACACGCGCGGCACCGTCACCGCCGCGGCGCCGGCGCTGCAGAGCCGGCCGGCGCTGCTCGAAGCCACCGAATTCCGTGCCCCGCAGCGCTTCAAGCCGCTGCAGGGCTACGAACTGGTCGACCGCTTCCGCTACCCGGTGTGGCAGGCGCAGCCGATCAAGCCGCCGGAGGTCAAGCTGCAGGGTTCGAGCAGCGATTTCATCCCGGCCAGCGAAGGCAACATCCATGTACCGCTCGGCAAGCTGAAACCTGGCCTCTACCTGGTCGAGGCCATTATCGGAACCCACCGCGCGGTGACCTTGCTGTTCGTGTCCGACACCGTGGCCGTGACCAAGATCGCCGCCGGCGCGCTCACCGTGTGGACCGCCCACCGCGACGACGGCCGGCCGGTGGCCGACAGCCGCCTGCTGTGGACCGACGGCGTCGGCACGCTGAAATCCGCCACCACCGGCGCCGACGGACTCGCCACGCTGGCGCACGCCAGCCCGGAACGCACCTGGCTGCTCGGCGAGGATGCCGCCGGCGGGGTGTTCGTGTCGGAGAACTTCTACTACGACAGCGAGATCCACGACACCAAGCTGTACGCGGTGACCGATCGGCCGTTGTACCGCCCGGGCGACTTGGTGCGGATCAAGTTCCTCGGCCGCGACTTCCAGTCCGCCAGCCGTTCGCGCCCGCCGCGCGCCGGCGAGCTGCGTATCGAGGTGAGCGATCCCAACGGCACGCCGGTGCTCGCCACCACGGCAGCGCTCGCGCCGGACAGCGGCGCCGATACTGCCTTCCGCCTGCCCGACAACGCCGTGGCCGGCGGCTATGAGATCCGCATCGGCTACGAGGACAAGCGCTATGGCGCCGCCTTCCGCGTCGCCGAGTACGTCAAGCCGCATTTCGAGATCGAGTTGCTGGCCGACCAGCCGAGCTTCAAGACCGGCGAGCCGGTGAGCGGCAAGGTCCGCCTTGCCTATCCCGACGGCAAGCCGGTGAAGGACGCCGCGGTGGAGCTCACGTTGCGCGCGCAGACGCTGACCATGGTGCAGGGCGAACTGCGCTACAGCGGGCTGTTCCCGGTGCAGCTGTCCACCGCCAGCCTCACCACCGACGGCAGCGGCGAGGCCAAGTTCACGCTGCCGGCGGCGAAGGAGCCGTCGCGCCTCATCCTCACCCTGCTCGCCACCGACGGCGCCGCCTACCGCGTGCGCAGCTCGCGCGAACTGCTGGTGGAGCGCGCCGCGGCGAGCTGGAAGCTGGCGAGCACCCGCAGCTTCACGATGGCGGGCGACAAGCCGGCTTTCCGCCTCGAAGCCGAAGGCGAGAACGCCGCGGCGCCGGTCAAGTGGGAGATCGTGCGGCTGGAGGATCAATCCCGCAGCGGCGGCGATTTCGACCCGGCGCAGCGCGAGTGGAAGCCGGCGCTCGACCGCCCCGGCTCCTATTCGCTGATGCTGCGCGACGCCGCCGGCAACATCGTCGCCGCCACCGCGCACTGGGTGGGCGGCGCCACCGACAAGGACAGCCTCAAGGTCGCGCCCGGCTCGATCGAGATGGTCACCGACAAGGCCAGCTACCAGCCGGGCGAAACCGCCGAGGTGCTGATCTCCTTCCCCGAGCCGGTGGATGAAGCGCTGCTGACCCTGGAGCGCGACGGCGTGGACGCCACCGCCCTGCTCAGCCGTCCCGGCGGCTGGCTGCGCACCGAGCGCCTCGCCCCCAACCAGTGGCGCGCGCGCATCCCGGTGAGCGAGGCGCACGCGCCCAACATGACCTTCTCCGCGGTGTATGTGAAGCATGGCGACTACGTGTTCCAGAACGCCGGCCTGGTGGTGGAGCCGCCGCGCATCGCGCTCGACATCCGCAGCGACCACGAAACCGTGCAGCCCGGCGACACCGTGACGGTGGACATCCAGGCCATGCTGCGCGGCAAGCCGGCGCCGGCGCTGCTCACCGTCTCGGTGGTGGACGAGATGGTCTATGCGCTGCAGCCGGAGATCGCGCCCAGCCTGCCCGAATTCCTCCAGCACGTGCGCCGCAACAACGTGCGCACCGGCGCCAGCCTCAACTTCATCGCCTACGACGAAGCGGCCGACTGGTCCGCCGCCGCCGCGCGCCAGCCGCCCGCGCGCCACCAGTACAACGAGCGCGGCGTGAAGGTGCTGGAACGGCCGCGCCGCGACGACACCGACACCGCCGCCTGGCTGCCGGCGCTGAAGACCGACGCCCAGGGCCGCGCGCGCTTCTCCTTCCGCATGCCGGATGCACTGTCGCGCTGGCGTATTACCGTGCGCGCGGTCGGGCTGGACAGCGCCGACGGCGTGCCCGGCCAGCGCACCGCCTACGTCCGCTCCGACAAGCCGCTGTACGCCAAATGGACCTCGCCCGACTGGCTGCGCGAAGGCGACAGGCCGCAGGCGGCGCTGGCGCTGTTCAACAACGCCGCCGAGGAGCGCAAGGCCGAGGTGGTGCTGAACCTGGCCGGCAAGGAGATCAAGCAGGAAGTCAGCCTGCGCCGCGGGGTGAATTACCTCCAGTTCGGGCTGCCGGAGTTCAAGGGCCGCGAGACGGCCCGCGTCGAGGTCAAGGAAGGCGGCAGGACGGTCGATGCGCTGGAGACACCGCTCGCCGCGCGCGGCGCGAAATGGCGCGGCCCGCGCGAGCAGATCCTGAACCTGCACGGCGACACCCCGGCGGCCTTCGGTCTGCCGGCCGATGCCCGCGACCTGCGCCTGCGGCTGGTGGCGGGCGGCGGCGAGCACTTCCTGCGCATCGCCGACGACCTCATCGACTACCCCTGGGGCTGCACCGAGCAGACCGCCAGCCGGCTGATCCCGCTCGCGTTGGTGACGCCGCTGCTCGCGCCCAACCGCCATGCCGAGGGCGAGGGCGGCCGGCTGTGGCAGACGCTCTACAGCCAGCGCCTGCGGCTGGCGGCGCTGGCCGGTCCGCAGGCGGTGTTCGGCTGGTGGGGCGACGGCAGCGAGAACAGCGCGCTGATGACCGCCTACGCCTACTACGCCGACTGGTATGCCGCGCGCGCGCTCGGCATCGAACTGCCGGCCGCGCACTGGGAACGGGTGCTGACCGCCTACCGCAACCACGCCAGCCGCGAAGCCTTGCTGCACCGCGCGCTGGCGCTGTGGTTCGCGCAGGAGATCGGCCTGCCGGTACGCACCCAGGCGGAAGGCCTGCTGCGCGGTCTGGCCGAGGCCAAGGCGCCGGAAGACAGCGCTGTTGGCGCCGATACCTGGAGCCCCTTCCTCGCCGCGCCCGACAGCGCGCTCGGCCTTGCCCATGCCCGCGTGCTGGCGGCGCTGATCGCCCAGCGCGCGCAGGCGCCGTTGCCGGCCGGCTTCGACGCCGCGGTGGCCGAAGCCCAGACCCAGCTCGCCGCCAGCAAGCGTCCGGCGGCGCGTGCGCTGCTGCTGCTCGCCGGCACCGAGGCGAAGACTGCCGCGCCCGACATCCTCGCCCACGTCGGCCAGGCCATGCCCACGCTGGATCGCGCCCTGACCCTGGTGTGGACGCGCAAGGCGCTGGGCGAGATCGCCCCCGGCACGTCCGCCGGCCGCCCGGTCGGTGTCTGGCAGGCCGCCACCGCCGCCTTCGGCCAGCCCGAATGGCGCTGGCCCGCCACCAGCGCCATGCCGGACGGCGTCCGCCTCGAAGGGCGCAGCGCCGATGCCCCGCCGCTGACCGCGGTGCTGCGCTACGAAGCGGATGACGCCGCCGGCCCCGGCACGCTGCCGGTGGCGGTGGAACGCCGGCTCTATCGCCTCGAACGCGGCGACAAGGGCTACACCCGCACGCCGGTGAGGCCGGAAGACGGGCTGTCGGTGCAGGCGCTCTATCTCGACGAGATCGTGCTCAAGGCCGACGCGACCCACCGCCACGGCCTGGTCGAGGCCGCGCTGCCGCCCGGCGCCGCGGTGGAGCGCGGCACCTGGGGCATCAATCTGCTCGACGGCGGTCCCCAGGCCGCACCGCTCGAACGCGCCCGCGCCGAGGAACACAGCGGCAGCTACGGCGTGCCGGTCGACCGCCTCGAAGGCACGGTCACCGTGCGCCACCTGCTGCGCGTCGCCCAGCCCGGCCGCTTCGTGCTGCCGCCGGCGCGCTACTACCGCATGTACCAGCCGGAGGAGAAGGCGCTGGCGGACAAGGGCGAGGCGGCGGTGTGGCTGGTGAAGTGAGCCCGACGCCGCGTCAGCGTGTCTCGAACACGCCGGCGTAACGGAAGATCTGCCCGAGCAGCGGGTGGGTCAGGCGGAAGTCCATCGCGAAGCGGCCATCGTCGATGGCATGCTCGACGATGGTGGTGTGGCCCAGCAGCAGCCACTCCGGGATGGGGATCAGCCTTCCGCCCAGCCTGGCGACGAAGCGGACGCCGCGATAGTGCAGGCAGCCGTCCTCGACATGCACCGCCATCTGCAGGCCGAACACGGCATTGACGAACTCGATGAGCTGGTTGCCGCCGGCAGCGATCCAGCGGGTGTCGAAGCGCAGCTGGCGGCCGTCGGCGTAGGTCATCGTGCGCTGCCAGCGCTGGGTCTGCCCCGCGGGCCCTTTCTCGACCACCGTCCGCACGCCCCGGCCGCGCCGGTGCACCAGCGCCCCCAGCCGGTGCAGCGCGAAGAGGACGGGCTGCATGAAGCGCGGATACTCGATGTCCAGCTGGCCGACATCGGTGCTGCTGCCGGCGCGGTAATGCGCCTGCAGGGCGGCCGGCAGTTTCTCCCAGTCGGCGCCGAGCGCGTTCTGCATCAGGCTGTTCATCATCACAGTGCTCCCGGAATGTGTTTGAAGACCATCAGCGTCACCACGACGCACATCGCCGCAAAGGCCGGCACGCCCAGCCAGAACCAGCAGCGCGCCATGCGCCAGTACTGCGACGGCAGCGGCCGCGCGCCGGCGACGGCTTCCTCGGCGAGCCGGCGCATGCGGATCTGCAGCCACACCACCGGCAGCCAGCAGGCGCCGGCCAGCGCATAGAGCGCGAGGCTGGTGGCGATCCAGGGCGTGCCCGGCGGCAGCCCGAGCAGGTGCGCCAGCCACAGCCCGCTCAGCGGCTGGAAGATCACCGTGGGCGTGGTGAACAGCCAGTCGGCGAGCACCACATGGCGATTGACGATGGCAATGTGCGCCACGTTGCCGCTGCGGTCGGCCATCCATTTGTAGAAGGCGCTGCCCAGGCCGGTGCCGAACAGCAGCACCATGCTGAGGATGTGCAGGGTCTTGAGGGTGGCATAGCTCATGGCGTGCTCCTGGCGGGCAGGGTTTCGGCGATGCGCGGCGCACGCCCGAGGAAGCGGACGAAGGGTGCGGGGTCGTGCGCGCGGGCGGACAGCAGCATGCGCAGGGTGTCCGGTTGCATCACCGGGTTCAGGTGACGGGTGAAACGGGCGAAGGCCAGTGCGGCGGCTGGCGGGATGTGCATCGGCCTTGCCGCAGGCAGGCCTTGTGCCGCACGCAAGCGCGCCAGCCAGCTCCCCGGCGTGTGGGTTTCCGGACCGACGAGGTCCAGCGTCAGGCGCGTTTCCGCGCCCGTCAGCGCACGCAGCACGGCCGCGACCACGTCGTCGATGTGGATGGGCTGCAGGGCCTGGTCGTCGTCACCGATCACCGGCAGCAGCGGCAGCGCCGCCAGCCGCATCAGCAGTTCGGCGCTGGCGCCGCCGCGGCCATGGACCAGGGCTGGCCGCAGCACGAACCAGTCCAGCGGCAGGCTGCGCAGGCTATCGTCGGCAGCGCCCTTGCTGCGGTGGAAGGCGGTGCCGGCGCGCGCATCGGCACCGAGTGCGGAGAGCTGGATCACCCGTTGCGGGCCAGCCCGGGCGCAGGCCTCGAACAGCGCCGCGGGCGCGCGATGGTGCAGCGTGTCGAAGCGCTGGCTGCCGCGCTCGGCGATGATGCCGACGCAATTGACCACGGCATCCATGCCGTCGAGCAGCGGCAGCCAGTCGGCCGCACTCAGCAGCCGGGCGAAGTCGCCGCCATTGCGCCGCGACAGGGGGCGGACCCGGTGCCCGGCGGCGGCGAGCGCAGGGACCAGGTGGCGGCCGATGAAGCCGCCGGCGCCGGTGAGCAGGATGTTCATTCCGCCCGCTCCACGACATGGATGTGCGGCACCGCCAGGAAGCGGTTGAGGCGCTTGCCCACCGTGTACAGGCCGACCAGGAGTCCGCCCAGACTGGCCAGCAAGGTCAGGCGCAGGCTGGCGACGGGGTCGGCGAGGCGGTCGAACATGTCGCTGAGCAGTACCAGCAGCAATGGCGCGATGGTCAGCATCAGCCGGGTGTAGCTCAGCCAGAAGGCGGCGGCCGGCGCGTCGGGGCAGAGCTGGCGGAGGACGTCGATCAGCGGACGGGACAGCACGATCAGTACCAATGTGCTGATGGCGATGCTGACGACCAGCTTGGTCGGCAGGAAGGCGCTGGCATCCATGGGAGGCTCCTGTGTGTTGAAGGCCATCCCACTGTGGCGAGCGCTGTCGCCGGGCGCTTCCTTTCCTATCCGAAAGGAGCAGTTCTCCTGTGCGAAATGATCATTCCGGTGCGCCGGAAGCCTGCTTGCGGTACTGGCCGGGCGTCATGCCCTCGATTTCGCGGAACGCGGCATAGAAGTTGGACTGGGTGCCGAAGCCGACACTGAGCCCGACCGACAGCACCGACGCCGAGGGTTCGGCCAGCAGCATGGCCTTGGCCGCGTCGACGCGCTGTTCCCGCAAGTAGCGGGAAAAACCCTTGCCCAGCCGGGTGTTGATGAGTTCCGACAACTGGTGGGGGCTGAGGCCGAGGCGTTCGGCCAGCGTCGGCAGGCTCAGGCCGGGATCGGCGTATAGCCTGTCCCGCCCCATCGATTGCGCCAGCGCAGCGAGCGCGTGCTCGCAATCGACGTTGCCGAGCGTCGATGTGGCGTATGCGCTCTGCGCGGTCTCCCGCACTTCGGCCGGCAGCTGCGGGCGCAGGTCCAGTGTCAGCTGCACCAGGACGAAGGCGAGGCCGATGGCCGCGGCGTAGAGGCTGAAGTACAGCTTGTCGGGCAAGGCGGGCTGGATCAGGCCGAACAGCGAAGCGGCCAGCGCGATGACGAAAACGCCACCCAGCAGCAGGATCTCGCGCCGGTAGCCGCTGCGCGCGTGGCGCAGGCGGTAGAGGGTGCGCGCGAGCCAGGCGAGGTAGCCGGCGCCGATCAGGAAGGCCAGGGATCGGCTTGGCGTCGCCGGTAACAGCGGCAGCAGTGCCAGGGGCAGCGCATGCCACAGCAGGCCGGGGCGCAGCCCGGCCGGCAGCTGCGGATCGAGGATGGGCCGGCCGAAGAGGAAGAAGGCCGGTGCCACCAGATAGAGGGTCAGGCGGTAGGCCGCGGTATCCACCCACGGCAGGTCGAACCGCAGCCAGGCCAGATGCGCCAGCTGCAGCGCGCCGAGGGCCAGCAGCAGCGACAGGCCGGCAAGGCGCGAAAGCGGCTGGCCCGGGTAGTCTTCGCGCCGGAAGCGGGTGAGCGCCAGCGTGAGGGCGCTGAACAGCGAGTAGCCGATCAGCAGCAGTGCGAGCGTGTTTGCGGTGGAGAGCAGCACGGCGGTCCCGGAATGTCATGGTGATGTGCCACGGGCATGGCATCGGGCGCCGAGTGTAGCGAGTATCGGCGGTCTGGGGGCCGCCCGCTCAGCCCAGCGCGTCGCGCAGGCGCCCGCACAGCCGGCGCGCTTCGTCCGCACCGGCGATGTTGGTGAAACCCAGCAGCAGGCCGCGCCGGGCGTCGTCGCCCTGTATCCAGCCCGACAGCGGCAGCACCGCCAGGCCCCGGGCGTTGGCGCTGGCTGCCAGTGCCTGATCGTCGGCGCCGTCCGGCAGCCGCGCCAGCAGGTGGATGCCGCCGGCGCGCAGGTCGATCCGCAGCCTGTCTCCGAGCGTGGCGTGCAGGGCGTCGACCAGATGGCCGCGGCGTTCGGCGTACAGTCTGCGCATCTTCTTGAGGTGGCGGCCGAAATGGCCCTGCACGAGAAAGTCCGCCACCGTCGCCTGCAGCAGCGCCGGGCAGTATTGCTGGAAGACCTCGGCGGTGTGGCGGAAGCGCTCGACTTCGCCGGGCGGCACCACCAGGTAGGCCAGCCGCAGGCCGGGGAAGAGCACCTTGCTGAAGGTGCCGGTGTAGAGCACGCGGCCTTCGCGGTCGATGCTCTTCAGCGCCGGTAGCGGGCGGCCGTGGTAGCGGTATTCGCTGTCGTAGTCGTCCTCGACGATCCAGGCGCCGCGCGCGCCGGCCCAGTCGAGCAGGGCGAGCCGGCGCGCGAGCGACAACGACACCCCGAGCGGGCTCTGGTGCGACGGCGTGACGACGGCGAAGCGCGCGTCCGGCGCGAGAGCGAGGCCGTCCGCCACCCGCAGGCCGTCCTCGTCCACCGGCACCGGCACCAGCCGCATGCCGGCGCCGCGCAGGAAGTCGCGGGCGTGGAAGTAGCCGGGGTCCTCGAACCAGCAGGCGTCGCCCTGCTGCTGCAGGCTGCGGCAGACGAGGTCGAGCGCGCCGCGGTAGCCGGCGGTGACGAAGACCTGTTCCGGCGCGCAGGCGATGCCGCGCGAGATGCCCAGGTAGGCGGCGATGGCCGCGCGCAGCGCCGGATCGCCCTGGGCGGGCGGATAGCCGAGGCCGGCGGCGGTGATGCTGCGCAGCCGGTGTCCTGCCAGCCGGTTCCACAGCTTGCGCGGAAAGGCATCCAGCGCCGGCAGGCCGAGCTGGAAGGGCGGCGGCGCGAGGCCGTCGTGACGGCCGGGATCGACCACTGCCGACGGTGCGCTGCGCGGCGCCACCGCGGCATAGGCGTGGGTGGCGAGCTGCGGCGCCACCACGGTGCCGGCGGGGCCGCGCGGCTGCAGGTAGCCCTCGCCGATCAGCAGCTGGTAGGCCGCCTCCACCGTGCCGCGCGCGAGGTTGAGCTCGCTCGCCAGCGCCCGCACCGCCGGCACGCGGTCGCCGGGGCGCAGCCGCCCCTCGGCGATGGCGCTGCGAAAGCGCTGGTAGAGCTGCAGGTAGACCGGCGTGGCGAGGGCGCGGTCGGGGTGCAGGTTCAATCCGGTCATGGCGCTTGTCCCACTCGCTCGATCGATTCTTGGTACTGGGTCATGGGCCATCGTACGCTTGATCAACGCCTTCAACCGGCTGGCGGTGGCGGCACGGCGCTAGAAGGCGTGCAGCCACGCCAGGTTCAGGCTGTGGCGGGGAGTGAGGGCGGCGGCCGGGTCTGCTGCGCCGTGGCTGCCGGCCCAGCGCAGGCGGATGTCGTCGCGGTCGCCGGCGGCCCAGCCGAGTTCGATCTGCCAGCGCCGCGCAGGGCTGTCCAGGGTGCGGCGCACGAAGGCGGAGACGTCCAGGCCGGCGATGCCGAAGGCGTCGTCCCAGGCGAGGCGGGCGAACAGCGCGCGCTGGCGGGCGGCGCCGTCGCGCT
Source organism: Azoarcus sp. DD4 (assembly GCF_006496635.1). NCBI lineage: Bacteria > Pseudomonadati > Pseudomonadota > Betaproteobacteria > Rhodocyclales > Zoogloeaceae > Azoarcus > Azoarcus sp. DD4. The sequence goes on along the minus strand of NZ_CP022958.1, from coordinate 67,987 downwards.
GGTGTTCCAGCGTCAGCACCGCGCCGGCCGCGGTGGTCCAGGCGAGGCCGAGGGCGCTGTCGTCGGCATGGCGCAGCGGTGCGCCGTCGGCCGCGGCGCGGCGGCCGCTGGAAAATTCCGCATGCACCACCCACGCAGCGCCCAGCAGGCGGGTGAGATTGGCGCCGACTTGCGGGCCTTCGCCGGCGCGGGCGTAGGCGAGCAGATCGAGGCTGGTGTGCTCGTCCAGCGAGGGGGAGAGCTTGAGCAGGGCGGCGCGGTCGCGGTTGGTGCGCGACCAGCCGGGGGCGGTCAGGCTGCTTTCCGGGCCGGCGGCCAGCGCCGGGATGAGGGCGAGCTGGGCCGAGCCTGCGGCGCCGACCCACTGCTGGCGCAGCATCACCGTGCCGAGCCGGTTTTCGCGCTGGGCGCGCGGGTCGAGGCTGCCCTGCTCGATGTCGGCACCGCGCTTGAGGTAGTCGGTCGGGTTGTAGCCACTGCCGACGCCGTTGCGCCAGTTGATGCGGCCGAGGTCCACGTACCAGCCCGGCGCCGCGGCGAGGCTGGCATAGGCTTCGCGCAGGGCGTTGCGCTGGCGCGTGCCGTCGCCGCCGCTGCGGCGCTCGTAGCGGTTGGACAGCGCCAGCCGCAGGCCCGCCGCTGCCCGCCATTCGCCGCGGAAGTCGAGCACCACGCTGCCGTAGCCCTGCGTTCCGCCACTGGCTCGCTCCTGCTGTTCGCGCGCGAGTTCCAGCCGCAGGCCGGGGCCGCTGCCGTGCCAGCTGGCCGGGGCGGCTGCGGTGTCATCGGCGTCGGCGGTTTCCGGCTGCAGCGCGAGCGGGTCGAAGCCGGCTGCCGCCGCGGGCGGGCCGGCCGCGGCGAGCAGCAGGGACACGACCGTCCCCAGCGCGCGCAGGAAGCCCAAGGGACGGCCGAGCTGCCGCCCCGCAACCTCCTCCCACGGAAAGGGCGCGCCCCCGGCGGGCGGCCGTACGGCGGCGCTCATTCGCCGGCGAAGCGCGGCAGGTAGTCGCGCTGCAGCCAGGCGTCCGGCACCTCGCGGAGGGTGTGCCGGGAGAGCTGCATGACGGTCACCCAGTCGGGGTCGAGTCCGTCGATGATCACCGTCTCGGTCGGCCGCAGCACGCCCAGCACGTCGCGGTACTTGCGGAAGTAGGCGGTCTTCAGCAGGCGGCCCTCGGCGCTGTGGTAGCGGGCCATCAGCGGGTGGTGGTCGTCGGGGGCTATCCAGTAATCGGCCAGCGGATAGGGTACGTCGTCGCGCAGCGCGGTGAGGCGCAGGCGGGCAGCCTCGCGGGTCTGGCCGTCGCCGTCGCGCAGGCTTTCGCGCCCGACCAGTTCGGCGCGGTAGTCGCGGGCGAGATTGGTGCTCATCACGTCGCCGTTGCTGGCCTGGCCGAGCAGGCGCTGCTGCGGCGAGATGCGCACGCTGGCACCGCTCGCCGGGTCGTGGAACCAGAGGTCCAGCCCGCGCCGCAGCATCAGCTTGCCGGCATCGCGCGCCGGGGCGACGAAGCGCACCAGGTTGTTGTACTGGCCGCTGTCCGGCGCCGGGCGGGAATACACCGTGAGCACCGAGCTGCCGGTCTGGCTGCCCTGGCGGAACTCGGTCAGCGCGATGCGCACCGAGAAGCTGCCGGGCAGGTTGCGCACACGGTCGCTGCCGGCGAGCAGGGCGAGGGCTTCATCGTCGGCGATGGCGGCGCGTACCGCCTCGGGCAGGGCGTAACCGGCAGCGAGGCAGCAGGCCGCGAAGAGCAGGCGGCGGCGCCCGCCGCGGTGGACGGTGGAATCAGGCATGGCGCAGGGCCTCCACGATTTCGAGACGGGCGGCGCGGCGGGCGGGCCACCACGACGAGAGGCAGGCGATCGCGGTCATCGCCAGCAGGGTGCCGAGGCAGAGCCGGGCGCTACCCTGCACGTCGACGGTGATCGGCACCGGCGTGGTGTTGCCCGGCGGCGTCCAGCTGGAGCCGGCCTGGTTGATCAGGCCGGCGGCCAGCACCAGCGCCAGCACGATGCCCAGCGCGGCGCCGAAGGCGCCCACCAGCCCGCCTTCGAGCACGAACATACGGCGGATGCGTGCCCGCGGCAGGCCGATCGCGCGCAGCGAGCCGATTTCGCCGGTGCGTTCGCTCACCGCCATGTTCACGGTGTTGGCCACCGCGAACAGCGTCACCACCGCCATCAGCAGCGAGACGAAGCCGAACAGGGTGCGGAACATGCGGACGACCTGATTGTAGCTCGGCGATACCTCGGCGAAGGGTCGCACTTCCAGCGTGTCGCCGGCGTAGTCGCGCACCACGGCCTCGACCCGCGCCCGCGCCTCGGCCAGGCGGGCGCTGTCTTCGAGCTGCAGCACCAGCGCCGACGCACCCGCCGCGCTGCCGCCGAACACCAGCCGCTGCGCCAGCGCCAGCGGCAGGCCGACGTGCATCATGTCGAGCTCGCGCACGCCCTGGCGTTCGGCGCGTGCCACCGTCATGCGGACGATGTTGGGCGCGCCGCTGGCGCCGGCGGCGAGCAGATCCACCGCCACCGCGCCGTCGGCGGGCGCGGCCGGTCCGGCCTGGCGCGCCTGCCGGCTGAGTGCGGCGAGGTCGGCGTCGATGGGAGCGGCCGCGACCGGGACGGCGGCTGCCGGGGCGCGGATGCAGTCGGCGATGGACAGCGCGTCACACAGGTCGAGCAGCTGGGCGAGGCCGACGCCGATCACGCCGTCTTCCGGGCGGTCGGGCCGCAGCGAGGTCCGCAGCGGCGGCGTGCCCAGCCGCAGGCCGTCCCAGGCCAGCATCCGGGCGCGGTCTTCCGCTACCCAGCCGGCGGCGCTGAAGGTGCTGGAGTTGGCGCTGGCGAAGTGGCCGGCGACGCCCTGCACCTGCAGTGTCGGCGTCACCAGGCGCAGCATCGGCGCCAGCTGCGGATCGGCGCGCAGGCGGCCGACGAGCGGACCGTAGTCGTGCAGGGCATGGCGGGCCGGGTTGGCGCGGCCGAATTCGAGGTAGCCGCGGTTCATGATCTGAAGATGGCCGACCTGGCGCACGGTGAGCGTCTCCAGGCCCTTGATGGTGGCGGCGACATAGCCGCCCAGCATCACGATGGCCATCGCCGCGACCGCGACGGTGGCGAGCGTGATGGCGCTGCGGCGGCGGTTGCGCAACACGTTGCGCCAGGCGAGGAAGAGCGTGTTCATGCCGCCACCTCCGCCAGGGTTTCGAGGTGCTCGATACGGCCGTCGACCAGGGTCACGCGGATGTCGGCCGCGTCGAGCACGGCCGGGTCGTGCGAGGAGAACACCACGCTGGTGCCGGTTTCGCGTTGCAGCCGGCGCAGCAGGGCGATGATGCCGGCGCCGGTGGCGCGGTCGAGGTTGGCGGTGGGTTCGTCGGCCAGCAGCAAGCGCGGCGCATTGGCCAGGGCGCGGGCGATCGCCACCCGCTGGCGCTGGCCGCCGGACAGCTCCGACGGCCGGTGGCGCGCCTTGTCGGCCAGGCCGACACTGGCGAGCAGTTCCAGCGCGCGGGCGCGGCGCGCGGCGGCGGGCAGCGCGCCGAGGCGCATCGGGTATTCCACGTTTTCCAGCGCGGTCAGCACCGGTAGCAGGTTGAAGCTCTGGAACACGAAGCCGATGTGCTGCGCGCGGAAGGCAGACAGCGCGTCGTCGTCGAGGGCATCGAAATCGCGGCCTTCGAAGCGGATCTTGCCGGCGTCGGCGCGGTCGAGGGCACCGAGCAGGTGCAGCAGGGTGCTCTTGCCGCTGCCCGACGGGCCGGTGATCACGGTGAAGCGGGCGGGCGCGATGTCGAGATCCACGCCGTCGAGGGCGACGACGGTGGTCTTGTCCAGGCGGTAGCGCTTGTGGATGTCGCGCAGGACGGCGAGCGGTTCGGTGCGCGCGGCGGCGGCATCCGGTGTGGCCTTGTTCATGGCGGTGTGCTCCGGCAGGGCGGGCGCCCCGGTGGCGGCCCGCGATGGGCGTATTGGGCGCCCGCCCGTGTAGCCGCGGTTTGTCCTGCCGGCCGTGGATTTGTATCGCCCGCTGGCCGCCCGCCCCGCCGATACGCGCCGGCCACGGGCGGATACACAGCGACACACGTATGACGGCACAATCACGCCCATGAACCGTCCGGACCACGTACTCATCGTCGACGATGACCCCGACATCCGCGACCTGCTGGCCGACTACCTCGGCAAGCAGGCGCTGCGGGTGTCGACCGCGGCCGACGGCCGCCAGATGCGTGCCGCCCTGCTGGCCGCGCCGGTCGACGTGGTGGTGCTCGACCTGATGCTGCCCGGCGAGGACGGCATGACGCTGTTCCGCTGGCTGCGCGACACCCCGGCCCATGCGCAGATCCCGGTGGTGATGCTGACCGCGCGCGCCGACGACGTCGATCGCATCATCGGGCTGGAGATGGGCGCCGACGACTATCTCGGCAAGCCCTTCGTCGCGCGCGAGCTGCTCGCTCGCGTGCGTGCTGTACTGCGTCGGGCGCGCATGCTGCCGCCGGGCACGGTGCGCACCGAGGTGGCGCGCTACCTCGCCTTTGGCGACTGGTTGCTCGACACTGTGGAGCGCCATCTGGTGGCGCGCGGCGGCACCGTGACGCTGCTGCAGGCGGCTGAATACACGCTGCTGCGCTTCCTGCTCGACCACCCGCAGTGCGTGGTGAACCGCGACCAGCTGCTGATCGGCCTGGCCGGGCGCGAGGCCGATGTGTTCGACCGCTCCATCGACCTGCGCGTCAGCCGGCTGCGCAAGCGCCTGGGCGACGACGCGCGCGAGCCGGCCTACATCAAGACCATACGCAACGAAGGCTATGTGCTGTGCAAGACGGTCGCCGCGCACGTGACGCGCCCGCCGGGCTTCGGCGACGGAGACGGCGCGTGAAGTCGCTCGCCGGGCGGGTGTTCCTGATCCTGGTGGTGGCCACCGTGCTGATCCAGGTGCTCAGCTTCGGCGGCGCGCTGGCGGTCAGCGCGCGCGATTCGCGGCGCCAGATGTTCGAATTCATGGGTGCCGACGTCGCCTTCCTGCACCAACTGCTCGGCCGCATGCCGCCGGCGGAGCGCGCGCAGTGGATGCCGGCGCTGGATCGCGGCTTCTACCAGCCAACACTGGAGCCGGCGGGGGTGGTTCATCCCGAGGCCGACACGCCGCATCTGCGCGAATCGATGGCGCCGATGCGACGTCGGCTCGATCCGGCGATCGACGTGCGCGGGGTGATGCTCGATCCGCCGGCGCCGGGCGAAGACGGCATTCCCGCGCTGGCGGTGTCGCTCGATGCCGCCCACACCCTGCTGGTGCGCTTCCCCACCCGCAAGGCGCCGCTCGCGCCGCCGCCGCTGGGCGTGATCGCCGGCTACGTGGCCGGTGTCAGCCTGGCGGTGATGCTGGCCGCCTGGGGCGCGGTAAGGCTGGCGACGCGGCCGCTGCGCCGGCTGGCCGAGGCCGCCCATGCGCTCGGTCACAACCTGGACGCGCCGGCGCTGCCGGAGCGCGGGGCGAGCGAACTGGTCGAGGCCAGCCGCGCCTTCAATGTCATGCAGGCCGCGCTGCAGAAGAACCTGGCCGAGCGCACCCAGATCCTCGCCGCCATCTCGCACGATCTCAAGACGCCATTGACCCGCCTGCGCCTGCGCATCGGCGCCCTGCCCGCCGACGAGCAGGCGCGTGCGCGCATCGAGACCGACATTGACGCCATGAGCCAGCTCGTCGAAGAAGGGCTGGACTACGCCCGCAGTGCGCAGCCGGTCGAGGCCACGGCGCGGGTGGATCTGCAGGCGCTGGTGGAATCGCTCGCCGACCAGGCTGCCGACCTCGGTCAGGTGTTGCGCATCGAGGGCCGGCTGGCGGCGCCGGTCAGGTGCGCGCCGCGCGCTGTCCGGCGCGCGCTGCAGAACCTGGTCGACAACGCCCTGAAGTACGGTGGCGGTGCGGCCACGCTGCAGCTGGCGCAGGACGAGGGCGGGGTGGAGATCCGTATCGAGGATGATGGCCCGGGCCTGCCGCCGGCCTTGCTGGAGCGGGTGTTCGAACCCTTCTTCCGCGCCGAGGATTCGCGTAGCCGCAAGACCGGCGGCACCGGCCTCGGCCTGGCGATCGCGCGCAACCTGATGCGCGCGCAGGGTGGCGACATCCGGCTGGAGAATCGCACCGGCGGGGGGCTGGTGGCCATTCTCCACCTGCCGCGGGGCTGAGGCGGTTCCCACCGGCAGGTTCAGGGCAACGGCCGCAGCACGATGGGTGTCATCGGGTTGCTTCTGCCGGGCACCACCGCGTGCTGCGACACGTGGGCTTCGTAGCCCTCCGCCTGGATGGTCAGCTCATAGTCGCCTTCGGCGAGGTCGAAGAAGGCGAAGTGCGCCTGATGGGCGCCGTCTTCTCCCCGCAGGTGGCGTGCGAGCGCATCGTCGGCCGCGGTGTCCAGCGGCTGCAGCGTCCGCCGTATGCCGGGGCCGCGCAGGCCGATCTCGCGAATGCGCACCGTGTCGTGCGGGCGGCGGTAGCTGCCGGCGGGGCTGCCCACCGAATCCGCCTCGGTGCCGATGTAGCCGCTCAGCTCGCCGCGCGGCAGCAGGCGGAAGCGCGCGTCGGCGGTGGTATTGCCGGCGATCCGCAAGTGCTGGCTGACGGGCTCGCTGCGGTAGGCGGGCATCATCAGGCTGAGTTCGTAGTCGCCGGCGGGAATGGGGCCGATCTCGCGGCCGTTGTCCTCCGCCGACAGCGGCATGCTGAAGGTGGCCGGTGCCGCAGCGCCCCCTGCCGGCCGGAACAGCAGGATGGGTGTGCCGCCGCTGCCGTCGGGCGTTTCGAACTCGAAGGTGGTGCGCAGGCGGCCGGCGTTCTGTGCGTCGCCGCTCGTGCTGCCGGCACCGTCGAGCAGGGTCTGAACCTGGGCCATGACCTGCGGCGACGACAGGATGCCGACGTGGTCCTCGTCAAAGCCGTAGATCATCCGCGCCTCCGCCTGCGCCGCGGTGCGCAGCTGGCTGGCGAGCGTCACCGTGCCGTCGTGATTGGGACGTAGCAGGCTGTAGCCGCCGCGATGGCCGAACAGCAGGTAGTAGTCGATCCCCGCCGGCAGCGGGCGGGCGAACAGCGCCTGCATGAAGTGGCCGTCCGGCTGCATGTCGTGCCATGACGGCACCACCGCCGGCGAGTGCTTCACGCCCAGCTCGGCGGTGGGCTCGCCCGCCCAAGGCGTCGAGATCGAGATGAAGCGCCGCAGCGCGGGCAGCTGATTGCCATGATTGACCAGAAAGCCGCGCGCCACCAGCCCGCCCATGCTGTGGGCGACGATGTGCAGGGTGTCGAAGCGGTGCTCCAGCTGCAGGTTGAAGAGCTTCCAGTAGAGCAGGTAGGCCATCGAATCGACCGCGGCGCCGGAGGGGTACTGGAACAGCCAAGGCTGATAGCGGCGGCGGTCGAGATGTTCGACGAAGTAGCGCCAGTCCTGCGCCGAGCCGGCCGCACCGTGCACGAAAAGCACTGGGACGCGCGCTGGATCGTAGGGTTCGAGGAAGTAGATGTTGCCGCCGGTTTCGCGGAAATAGGCCATCGGCGCCCAGTAGCCGGTTTCGCCGTGCGCGGCGGAAAAGGCCGGCGAGTCGAGGTTGGCGATGGCGCCGGCGCGGGTGCTGTGGCGGCGCTCGAACGGCGGCCAGGCGGCGGCGCGAGTCGCGGTGTCGGGGCGCAGCGGCGCTCCCGGGCCGATGGCGAAGTCGAGCAGCGACACTACCCCGCTGCCGGAGGCCGTCACCGCCTCGGTGGCGGGATACTCGCCGGCCGGCTCGCCGGGGTCGTAGGCGCCGTTGCCGTTGGCATCGCCGAAGGCGAACAGCCGGTAGCTGCCGGCCGGGACGATGAGTTCGTAGCCTCCGGCAGCGTGCAACAGGGTGCGGTGCACCGGCTGGTCCGGCGCGGCTTCGCGCCAGGCGGCTACCACGACCGGGCCTTCCCAGCCGGATGCGCCGATGCGGCCGACGAGCACGGTGGAGGTGTAGAAGGCGCGCGCTTCCTCGCCCAGGCGCAGCAGCGTACAGCCACTCAGCACCAGGCTGACGGCGGCGAGACAGAGCGTTCGGAGCCGGCGATGCATGCGGGATCCTCTGCGGATGGCACGTTCGGGCGGAATTAGCGCACCGCTCGCTACCTTGATGCAAGCGCCATGTCGCCCGGTCCGGGAACCGCCGGCCGCTTTCGCCGCCGGTGTCCCTGTCGCGGCGCTAAAATGGCCCGCCGCTGGGTTCCCGAACCGCGGCCTTCAACCGAGCTGCCGATACGCATGAAACAAGTTCTGCCCGAATGGGCGCTGCCCTGGCTCGAAGTCATCACTCTCGGCCTGCAGATCGCGTCGATCGTACTCGGCGCGGTGCTGCTGCGCATGCTGTTGCGCCGCCTGCTGCGCCGTCTCGGCGAGCACTACAGCCTGCCGCCGGAGCTGGTGATAGGCGGGCGGCGGGTCATGAGCTTCGTCGTCTGGTCCGGTGCCCTGCTGATCATTCTCGACCGCTTCGGCGTGTCGGGCACGGTGTTGTGGACCGCCTTTACCGGTTTCGCCGCGGTCGGGGCGGTGGCCTTCTTCGCCGCCTGGAGCGTGCTGTCCAACATCTTCTGCACCTTCCTCATCTTCAGCACGCGGCCGTTCCGGCTCTACGACCACATCGAACTGCTGGAGAACGGCGAGAAACCGGGGCTGAAGGGGCAGGTGATCGACATCAACCTGATCTACACCACCTTGCAGGAACACGCCGCCGGCCAGGGCGACACCGTGCTGCAGGTGCCCAACAGCCTCTTCTTCCAGCGCACCATCCGCTGCTGGCGCGGCGCGCCGCCGGCGTGACAGGCGCGTGCGGGGATCGGTCTTGACCGCGCGCTGGCCTGGCCGCCTGCTCGCGGCACTTGCACTCGCACTTGCACTTGCACTGCTCGGCGCCGGTGCGCAGGCCGCGCCTGCCGCGCTCGATCTCGCCTACCGCGATCCGGCCAGCGGCGCACTGGTCCAGCGCGCCTTCGATGCCGACGGCGGGCCGATGCCGCAAGCCGTGCCACCGGCTGCAGTGCCGCTCGGCAGCCTGTGGAAGCTCTTCGTGTTCGCCTGGCTGACGGAACACGGCGCACCGGCGCCGGATTACGTGTGCCGCGCCGGCCGTGCCAACGACGCCGCCAGCCGCCGGCGGCGCGAGGAAGAAAGCTACTGCTGCGAGGCGGGCGGCAGCATCGGCCGCGATGCGGCGCTGGTGTCGTCCTGCGGGCTGTTCTTCGCGCCGGCGCGGCTGGGTATCGCCGCGGCCGACTGGCGCAGCTTCTGGACCGATCGCGCGCCCGGCCTGCCGTGGCTGGCGGAGCTTGCGGCGATGCAGCCGGAAACTGCGGTCAGTCCCGCCAGCCTGATTGCGGCGCTCGAAGCGGTGCCGCCGCGCGCCCGCGAGCAGGCCGCCGGCGTGTTGCTGGCGCGCGCCTTCGGGCCGGGCGGCGATGCCGGGGCGGTGCGCGTGCTCGGCGGCCGGCTGCGGGTCAAGACCTACTCCTGGTTTCGGCCGGGCACGCGCGAGCGCTACGGCGGCGGTGCCGGCTGGCTGGCGGACGGCACGCCGCTGTGGTTCGGCGCGGCTGGCACCGGCCAGCAGGTGCTGGCGCGCCACGGCGCGACGCTGGCGGCGGCCTTGCCGCAGGGCGGCGGCGGACTGGCGCCGGGCTGCGTCGAGGTGGATTTCTTCAGCCGTTACCCGCTGGTCCGGGTCGATGGCCCGGACGGCCGGCCGGCGCGCGCCGGGCTGCTGCGCGGGCGCCACGTGGCGGTGTTCGCCAACGGCGTGAGCCTGCCCTTTCGTGGCAGCGGCGAGTTGCGGCTGCTTGTCGAGGAAGGCGTGCCGCGGCTGCAGGGCCGTTTCGGCGTGGACGACTACGTCGCCCGCGTGCTCGACCGCGAGGCCGACGCCGGCGAGACCGAGGCGGCGCGCGCGCTGGCGGTGGTGGCGCGGAGCTATCTCTTCAACGAGGCGGCGCGCCGCGGCAACTGCCTGGCGATCGCCGACAGCAGCCGCAGCCAGCGGGTGTCGCCCAATCCGCCCTCGGCCGCGGCGCTGGCGGTGGCGGGCTTCACCACCGAGCTGGTGCTGCGCGGCGCGCCGGTGGGCTACCACCTGGATACGCCGGGGCCGGACCGGCTGGTGTGGCGCGAGGCAGTGGCGGCGGGCCGTGCCGGTCAGCCCTGGGATGCGATTCTGCGCCACGCCTTTCCCGCCGCCGACCTGGTGGCGGCGCGCGATCCGGCCGGCCTGCCGTGCGAGCGGCTGGTGCCGGCCGAGCGCTGGCTGGCGGCGCAGGCGCCGCGCTGGCGGCGGATGCTCGCCGCCCTGCCCGGCTTCGAGCCGCCGGCCGCGCCGCTGGTGTGCCGGCTGGCCTGGGGCACGCCCTTCTCCGAACTCGACCGCGGCCGCATCCACGTGCGCGAGCTGCGCACGCCGGAAGACCGCATCACGCTTGCCCACGAATACCTGCACCTCGGCCTGCGCCACCATCCGGCGAGCGGCGACGAGGCGCTGGTGGAAAGCTGGGCGCGCCGACTGGCGGAAGGCACGGGACCATGAGCGCGACGCTTGTCGGCAGCCGCTGGCGGCCGGACAATCGCATTCCTGTTCAGTCGATACGCGTATGACGGAATATGCCATTCAAGAAGCCGGTCGTGGGAGCAATGCTCTGGTGAGCGCGCGTGCCTGTCGCTGCCTGACGGTGCTTTGTGCGCTTGTCCTGGCCGGCCCGGCTGCGGCCCTGCAGCCGGCCACGGTGGACGCGCCCGCCGGTGGCTGGAACTACGGCGGCCTCACCGATCACAGCGCCGACAGCGCGGTGGCCTACCCGTATTCGCCGATAGACCGCGGCGCCCAGGCCGGGCGCACGCTGATCCGCGGCCGGCTGGCCGCCGAGCACCGCGCGCGCGACGCCGCCGGCAAGCCGCACACGCCGCCGACGCTGGTGGTCAATGGCAACCCGATGCCGCTCTACAGCGGCGACGACGGCCGCTACGCCCGCCCCTACGCCTTCGGCCCCGGCTCCAACAGCGTCGAGATCCGCAGCGCCGACGGCCAGTCGCTGCAGCGCCTGCAATTCTTCGAGGCCAACCCGGCGCGGCCGCGCGCCCAGCTGCGCGCCATCCTGGCCTGGGACGACGACCAGGCCGAGGTCGACCTCCACGTACTCACGCCCGACGGCCAGCATGCCTTCTGGGCGCATCCGGTGCTCACCAACGGCGGCGGCATGGATGTGGACAGCGTCGATGGCGCCGGGCCCGAGATGTTCTCCATCACCACGCCGCTGCGCGGCCCCTACCAGCTCTACGTCAATTACTGGGGCAACTTCGGCGACGCCGGCTACCACTTCGACGAGCGCACCCGGCAGAAGAAGATCATCACCTGCCGCATCACCCTCGTCTTCCACGAAAACACCCCGCAGGAGCGGCGCGAGAGCTTCGTCGTGCCGCTGCGCAAGATCGGCGATCTCACCCATGTCAAATCCGTCATCTTCTGATCTCCGCCGCTTCGCGCTGCTGCTCGCCGCGCTGCCCGGCGCCGCTCTGGCCGAAGCGGAGATGCCGGTGGGCGGCTGGCGTCCGGGCCATGCCGACGCGCCCTACACCCAGGAGGTGAACTACCCGGCCTCGCGCCCCGGGCTGGTGGCCGATGTGCCGGGTGCGGCGCAGATCCGCGGCCGCATCGCGCGCGCCGGCAAGGGGCCGGCGACACTGGTGGTCAATGGCAACGCGATGCCGCTGGAAACCGACGAGGCCGGCCGCTACGGCCGCGCCTACAGCTTCGCCACCGGTTCCAACAGCGTCGAGATCCGCGACGGCGAGGGCCGCAGCGCACAGCGCGTGCAGTTCTACCAGACCGCCGCCGGCCAGCCGCAGTCGCGCCTGCGGGTGGTGCTGAGCTGGAATACCGACGGCACCGACCTCGACCTGCACATCCTCACCCCCGACGGCGAGCACGCCTGGTACGGCAACCGGGTGGTGAGGAGCGGTGCCATCGACGTCGACGTCACCACCGGTTACGGCCCGGAGATCTTCGCCGCGCCGGCGCCGGCCAAGGGTCCTTACCAGGTCTATGTGAACTACTATGGCAGCGGCGAGGAACACCTGCTGACCACCGCCCGCATCGCGGTGATCTCCAACGAAGGCACGCCGTCCGAGCGTCGCCAGGAATTCGAGGTGCCGATGCGGGCGGCCGGCGAGCTCACGCTGGTGCGCCAGTTCGTCTATCCCTGAACGGATCGGCCGCGCTTTCCGGCGGCGACCGGCGCGGCCATACTGGCTGCCTTTCGTCCGCTGCGAGGTGTCCGCCATGTTTCCTGCCAACCAGGCCGCCGCCGCGGCCGACGCCGCGCTGTTTCCGGGTTTCGCCAGCCATCGCGTGGAGGTCGCGCCGGGTGTGGATATCGCCTGCGTGGCGGGCGGCAGCGGGCCGGCGCTGTTGCTGCTGCATGGCCATCCGCAGACCCACGCGATCTGGCACAAGGTGGTGCCGGAACTGGCGCGGCACTTCAGCGTGGTGGCGTCCGACCTGCGCGGCTACGGCGATTCCGCCAAGCCGGCGGGTGCGCCCGACCATGGCAACTACGCCAAGCGCGCGATGGCGGCGGATCAGGTGGCGCTGATGCGCGCGCTCGGCCACGCGCGCTTCAAGGTACTGGCCCACGACCGCGGCGCGCGTGTCGCCCACCGGCTGGCGGCCGACCATCCGCAGGCGGTGAGCCGGCTGGTGCTGCTCGACATCGCACCGACGCTGGCGATGTACGAGCAGACCACCGAAGCCTTCGCGCGCGCCTACTGGCACTGGTTCTTCCTGATCCAGCGCGCGCCGCTGCCGGAGCGCCTGATCGAGGCCGACCCCGTCGCCTACCTGGGCGACGTCATGGGCAGCCGCCATGCCGGGCTGACGCCTTTCGACCCGGCCGCCTTCGCCGAGTACGCGCGCTGCCTGTCGCAGCCCGGCGCGGCGCACAGCCTGTGCGAGGACTACCGCGCCGCCGCCGGCATCGACCTGGAACACGACCGTGCCGACCGCGCCGCCGGCCGCCGGCTGACGATGCCGCTGCTGGCGCTGTGGGGCGAGAAGGGCATCGTGCAGCGCTGTTTCCGGCCGCTGGAGGAGTGGCAGCGGGTGGCGGACGACGTCCGCGGCGGCCCGCTGCCCTGCGGCCACTACATCCCGGAAGAGGCACCGGCGGCCTTGCTGGAAGCCGCCTTGCCCTTCCTGCTGGAAGGCGCCTGAGGCACGCCCGTCCTTAGCCTATCATCCGCCCCGGCAGCCAGGTCACCAGGCCGGGGAATGCGTACAGCAGCACCACGGCCAGCACCATCAGCAGGAAGTAGGGCATGGCGTAGCGCGCGATGGTGGTGATCTGGCGCCCGGTGAGGCCTTGCAGCACGAACAGGTTGAAGCCCACCGGCGGCGTCACCTGCGCCATTTCCACCACGACCACCACGAAGATGCCGAACCACAGCGGATCGATGCCGGCGGTCTGGATGGTGGGCATCAGCACCGCCATGGTCAGCACCACGATGGAGATGCCGTCGAGGAAGCAGCCGAGCAGCACGTAGAACACCGCCAGCGCCACCAGCAGCACGCCTGGGCTCAGCCCGAGCGAGCCTATCCACTCGGCGAGGTGGCGCGGCAGGCCGATGTAGCCCATCGCCAGGGTGAGGAAGGCCGAGCCGCCGAGGATGAGCGCGATCATGCAGTACAGCCGGGTGGCGCCCATCAGCGCGGCGACGAAGCTCTTGCGGTTGAGCGACTTCTGGCTGGCGGCGATGACGAGGCTGCCGATCACGCCGATGGCCGCCGCCTCGGTGGCGGTGGCGATGCCGCTGTAGATGGAGCCGAGCACGCCGGCGATCAGCAGGATCACCGGGATCAGGTTGCGCGACGCGCGGATCTTGCCGGCGAAATTGGTGCGCAGGTCGGCCGGCGGGATCTTGTCGGCGTTCAGCAGCGACCAGACGATGACCCAGCCCATGAACAGCCCCGCCAGCATGATGCCCGGCAGCACCCCGCCGATGAAGAGCTTGGCGATGGAGACGTCGGCCGCCACGCCATAGACGATCATGATGATGGACGGCGGGATCAAGAGGCCGAGCGTGCCGGCGCCGGCCAGCGTGCCGAGCGCCATCGATTCCGGATAGCCGCGGCGGGTGAGTTCGGGCAGCGCGATCTTGCCGATGGTGGCGCAGGTCGCCGCCGACGAGCCCGACACCGCGGCGAACAGCGTGCAGCCGATGATGTTGGTGTGCAGCAGGCGGCCGGGCAGGCGTTCCAGCCAGGGCGACAGGCCTTTGAACATGTCTTCCGACAGCTTGGTGCGGAACAGGATCTCGCCCATCCACAGGAAGAGCGGCAGCGCGGTCAGGGTCCAGCTCGAGCCGGCGCCCCAGATCGCCACCGCCATGCCGTCGCCGGGCGCGCGCGGGGTGAAGCCGAGCATGCCGAGGATGCCGATGGCCATCAGCGCCAGGCCTATCCAGACGCCGCCGGCGAGCAGCACCAGCATCAGGCCGATGAGGAGGGCTGCAATGGTCAGTTCCATGGTCCGCTCCTCATTCCATGCGTGCGGCTTCGGCGCCGGCACCGGCCAGCCGCCTGGGCGCGCGGCCGAGCGTGGTCAGCACCAGGTCGTCGACGATGGCGATCAGCAGCACTACCGTGCCGATCGCCATCGACAGCTGTGGGATCCACAGCGGCGTGGCATCCACCCCCTGCGACACCTCCTCGAATTCGTAGGACTGCCAGGCCAGCCGTACCGCGTACCAGGCCAGCATGCCGGCAACGGCGGTGGCGGCGGCGAGCGAGCCCCATTCCAGCGCGCGGCGCAGGCGCGGGCCGACCCGCTCCAGCACCAGGCTGACGCGGATGTGCTCGCCGTGCTTGAAGGTGTAGGCCAGCGCGAGAAAGCCGCAGGCGGCCATCGCGTAGCCGGCGTAGTCGTCGCTGCCGGCAAGGTAGAGGCCGAGCGACCGGCTGACGACGCCGGCCGAGACCATCAGCAGGGTGGCGACCATGCCGAGCGCAGCGAGCGCGCCGGACAGGCGGTAGAGGGAATCGAGCAGCGCTCTCATGGGGGCTCCGGGCGGAAAAAGGGCCCGGCATGCCGGGCCCGATGGGGCTGGGATTATTTCGACTTGCGGTAGGTGTCGAGGATCTTCTGGCCGTCGGCGCCGACCTTCTCGGCCCATTCGGTGGTCATCCTGTCGCCGATCTTGACGAAGTCGGCGCGCAGCGCGTCCGACGCCGGCAGCACCTTCATGCCGTTGGCCTTGAGCTGGGCGACGTACCAGGCGGTCTTCTCTTCCGACAGCTTCCAGCCGCGCGTCTCGGCGGCGGCGGCGGCCTTCATCACCGCCTGCTGGGTGGCCGGATCGAGCGCGTCGAAGGCTTTCTTCGACACGAACACGATGTTCTTCGGCAGCCAGGCCTGGACGTCGAAGTAGTAATCGAGCTGCTCCCAGCTCTTGGAGTCGTAGCCGGTGGCCGACGAGGTCAGGTTGGCCGAGACCACGCCGGTCGACAGCGCCTGGGTGAGGTCGGCCGCCTGCACGGTGACCGGCTGCGCGCCCATCAGCTCGATCATGCGGGCCACGGTCGGGCTGTAGGAGCGGATCTTGATGCCCTTGAGGTCGGCCATCGAGGTGAGCGCCGTCTTGGAGTAGATGCCCTGCGGCGGCCAGGCCACCGAGTACAGCAGCTTGAGGCCGTTCTTCGCCAGCCGCGCCTCGACCGCGGCGCGCGAGGCCTGCCACAGCTTCATCGAATCGGCGTAGCTGGTGGCGAGGAAGGGCACGGTATCGAGGGCGTAGAGCTGGTCTTCGTTGGCGAGGCTGGACAGCAGCAGTTCGCCGATCTGGGCCTGGCCGCCCTGCACCGCGCGCTTGATCTCGTTGGCCTTGTACAGCGAGCCGTTGGGATGGACGGTGATCTTGAGCTTGCCGCCGCTGGCCTGGGCGATGTCGTTGGCGAACTGCTGGACGTTCTCGGTGTGGAAGTTGTTGATCGGGTACGGGGTGGGCATGTCCCAGGTGGTCTGGGCCTGGGCGGCGCCGGTGATGCCGAGCGCGGCCAGGGTGCCGGCAAGTGCCTTGAGGATGCGGTGGGAGGCGGTCATCTGGTGTTCTCCGTGCAGGGGAGTGAAGGCTGAAAACCGTGTGCTGCTGTGGATCTTGCCTGCCGCGGATCCGGCAGGCCGGAACGGCAGCAACAAAATCGCTGTTGAAAGAGTGGTATTTCGTCTATAAATTGTCAAGAATTCGTAAACAAGTTCTGAGGAAAACATGGCGAAAAACCCGGCGTCACCCGCCGCCCCGGACGGCGGCCGCATCGTTTCCTCCCAGCATCTGGTGTCGCCGAAGTCGCCCGAGCTGTCGGAGTTCGAATACGGAATGATCGTGGCCTGGCACGCCTTCGCGCGCTGGATGCTGCGCTGCATGAACGCGACCGGCATCAAGGACATGGCCGCCATCGACGTGCTGGTGCTGCACCACGTCGCCCATCGCGACAGCGACAAGCGCCTGGCCGACATCTGCTTCGTGCTCAACGTCGAAGATACGCACGTGGTGTCCTACTCGCTGCGCAAGCTCGCCGGTCTCGGCCTGGTGCAAAGCAAGAAACAGGGCAAGGAAGCCTTTTTCGGTGTCACCGAGCGCGGCCGCGAGATCTGCCTGGCCTACCGCGACGTGCGCGAGTCCTGCCTGATGCCGGGCTTCACCGGCAGCGCCGAGGACAACGCCCAGCTCGGCGAGCTGGCGCGCCTGCTGCGCACGTTGTCCGGCCGCTACGACCAGGCGGCGCGCGCCGCGTCCACCTCGGTGCTGTAAGCGTTGGAGTACCGACCATGAGCCTGCGCCTGCTCGATGCCGGCGATGCCGCCTTCACCATCGAATTCGGCAACGCCATCGATCCGCAACTGCTGGCCGCGGTGAATGCGCTCGACGCCGCCATCGCCCGCTTGCAGGCCGAAGGCGGCCTGCCCGGTGTGATCGAAACCATGCCCACCTTCCGTTCGCTCACCGTGTTCTTCGATCCGCTGCTGACCGGGCGCGAGGCGCTGATCGCCGCGCTGCAGCCGCTGTTCGCCGCGGCCGAGGGCGGCGCGGCGCTGGCCGGCCGGCGCTGGCGCCTGCCGGTGTGCTACGAAGGCGAGTGCGCGCCCGACCTTGCCGACACGGCGCGCGCCATCGGCGCGGGCGAGGACGAGGTGGTGGCGCTGCACAGCGGCACCGAATACCGGGTCTACATGCTCGGCTTCCTGCCCGGCTTCCCCTTCATGGGCGACCTGCCCGAACGCCTGCGGCTGCCGCGCCGGGCCGAGCCGCGCGTCCGCGTGCCGGCCGGCAGCGTGGCCATCGCCACCGGGCTGACCGCGATCTACCCCTGGGAAAGCCCGGGCGGCTGGCATCTGCTCGGGCGCTGCCCGGTGCCGCTGTTCGACGCCGGGCGTGCGTCGCCCTCGCTGCTGGCGGCGGGCGACCGGGTGTGCTTCGAACCGGTGTCGATGGCGGAATTCCAGCGCCTGACGGCCGCTCTGCAGGCGGGCGAGATCGATCCGCAGCAATGGCTGGAGGGCGGGCAATGAGCGACACCGTGCAGCTGGAAGTGCTGGCCGCCGGGGCCTACGCCTCGGTGCAGGACGGCGGCCGGCGCGGTTACCGGCGCATCGGCGTGCCCTGGGCGGGTGTACTCGACAGCCGCCTGATGCGCATCGCCAACAGCCTGGTGGGCAACGTCGATGCGGCACCGGTGATCGAATGCTTCGACGGCGGGCTGCAGCTGGCCGCCCGCGGCGGCGCCGTGCGCGTCGCGGTGGCGGGCGACGCGACGCTGGAGATCGAGCGCGGCGGCGAACGCGGTCCGCTGCCGGCGTGGCGTTCGGTTACGCTGGCCGATGGCGACGTGCTGCGGCTGCGCAAGCTCGGTGCTGGCCGGATCGCGATGGTCGCGGTCGAGGGCCTGACGCTGCCAGCGGTGCTGGGCAGCGCTGCCACTTACGCCCGCGCCGGGCTGGGCGGCCTCGGCGGCAGCCTGAGCGGCCGCGCCCTGGCCGGCGGCATGCGCTTGCCGGCCGCTGCGGCGAGCGCCTCGCCGGAACGCGTGCTGCCGGTGCCGCCGGCGGCCGATGCCGGCCCCATCCGCATCGTGCCCGGGCCGCAGGCCGACCATTTCACCGAGGCCGCGCTGGCGTTGTTCGTCGCGGCCGAGTACCGCGTCACCGCCGAGGCCGACCGCATGGGCGTGCGTCTGGAAGGGCCGCCGCTGGAACACGCCGGGGCGCGCGAGATCGTGTCGGATGCCACCGTGCAGGGCGCCATCCAGGTGCCGGGCAACGGCCAGCCCATCGTGCTGCTGGCCGATGCCCAGACCGCCGGTGGCTATCCCAAGGTCGCCACGGTGATAAGCGCCGACCTCGGCCGCCTGGCCGCCTGCCGGCCGGGGCAGGCGGTGCGCTTCGCCGTGGTCGGCGCGGCCGAAGGCGAACGCCTGGCCCGTGCCGCCGAAGCCGAGACGCGCGCGCTGCAGGCGAGCGTGCGGCCGCTGCTCGGCGAGGGCGTGGACCTCGCCGCGCTCTACGCCTGCAACCTGGTGAGCGGCGTGGTGCATGCGCTGTCCGCCGAATACCGGCCGTTGCCTGGTGTCGAAGACGCGAGCGGCGGCCCTTCTCCCGGCATCTCCTCCTGAACCCTGCGGAATCCCAGCCATGAAGATCAACCTCAATGCCGACCTCGGCGAATCCTTCGGCGCCTGGAAGATGGGCGAGGACGAGGCGCTGCTGCAGGTGGTGCGCTCGGCCAACATCGCCTGCGGATTTCATGCCGGCGACCCGCTGGTGATGCGCAACACGGTGCGCACCGCGCTCGCCGCCGGGGTCAGCCTCGGCGCGCATCCGGCCTATCCCGACCTGCAGGGTTTCGGCCGGCGGCCGCTGAAGATGGCGCCGGCCGAGCTGGAGGCCGCGGTGATCTACCAGGTCGGTGCGCTCGCCGGCATGGCGGCGGCCGAAGGCGGCCGGCTCACCCACGTCAAGCCGCACGGTGCGCTCAACAACCAGGCCTGCGAGGATGCCGCGCTGGCCGACACGGTGGCGCGCGCGGTGCGCGCGTTCGACCGCGAGCTGATCCTGCTGGCGCCGGCGCTGTCCGAGCTCTGCGCCGCCGGCGAACGCGCCGGCCTGCGCGTGGCGGCGGAGATCTTCGCCGACCGCGCCTACACCGACGCCGCCACCCTGGTGCCGCGCAATCAGCCCGGTGCGGTGATCCACGACCACGACGAGCTCGTCGCCCATGTGCTGCGCATGCTGGAGGCGGGCGGCATCGTGGCGCAGAGCGGCAAGCTCATGAAAACGGCCATGCACAGCATCTGCGTGCATGGGGACACGCTGGGCGCGGTGGAGAGTGCGCGCCAGCTGGCCGAGACGCTGAAGGCGAAGGGGTGGGATCTGGTGGACCTGCCGGAGATGGTGGGCTGAAAATTGCCCGCGGGGCCTTGCCCCCTCCCTTCAAGGGGGAGGAACTTGAGTCTCTTGGCCTTCGTTCCAGCTGATAAGCTGAACGAATTGAAACGCTCCCCCGTCCCCATGATAGAACTGCGTGGCATCGAGACTTTCTACTGGGTCGCCACCCTGGGCGGCTTCCGCGCCGCCGCCGAAAAGCTCCATACCAGCCAGCCGGCCATTTCGCAGCGCATCGCGCAGCTGGAGGATGGCCTCGGTGTCAGGCTGTTCGACCGCGATACCCGTGGCGTGCGCCTGACCGCCAAGGGCCAGGCCCTGCTGGCGCATGCCGAACGCATGCTGGAGATGCGCCACGACATGCTGCTGGTGGCGCGCGCGCAGAACGCGGTGAGCGGCCGACTGTGCATCGGCGTGGCCGAGACCATCGTCCAGACCTGGCTGCCGGCGCTGCTCGAGCGGGTGCACACCACCTTCCCCGACCTGGTGCTGGAGATCGAGGTGGATACCACGCCGGTGTTGCGCGCCCACCTGCTGGCGCGCCAGATCGACCTCGCCTTCCTGATGGGGCCGCTGTCCGAGCCCGATGTCGAGAACCTGCCGCTGTGCCGCTATCCGCTGGCCTGGGTGGCCAGCCCGCAGCTCGATCTCGGGGTGGAGCCGCTGCCGCTGGTCAAGCTGGCGAAGCTGCCCGTCATCACCTATCCGTCCAGCAGCAAGCCTTACCAGATTGTGCGCGAGATGCTGATGCGCGCCGGCGTGCGTGCGCCGAGGATGTACGGCTCGGCCTCGCTGGCGATGGCGGTGCGGATGGTGCGCGACGGCATCGGCACCAGCGTGATCGCGCCGGTTTTCCTCGGCAAGGAACTGGCCGAAGGCCGCTTGCGGTTGCTCGAGGTAGCTGCCGAACCCTTGCCCGACCTGGCATTCACGGCCACCTGGCTGCGCGGCACCGACAGTCACGTAGCCGCTGCGATTGCCCGTCTTGCAGTGCAGGTGGCGGCCAGCGAGGAGGGCGGCGAAGGCGGCACTGATCGCTTTTACTTATAAGCTTTTATCCGAACATACGATTAGACAGGTCGGAGCTTCTGGGCTGAAATGGTTTTGCAACAACCCATTTCGGAGCACCGATGCCTGCTGTCGCCACGTCTTCCCCCGCCTTCGCCCCGGAAAGCCTGGAGGTGCGTCTGCGCGCCCGTCGCGGTGAGCTGACCGGTCCCACCGCCAGTCTGGTGCCAGGCTACGTCCAGGCCAACCTCGCCATCCTGCCCAAGGCGCTGGCCGACGATTTCCTGCGCTTCTGCCTGCGCAACCCGCGTTCGTGTCCGCTGGTCGGCGTGTCGGAGCCGGGCGATCCGCGGCTGCCCGGACTCGGCGCCGATCTCGACATCCGCAGCGACGTGCCGCGCTACCGCGTGTGGCGCGACGGCGTGATGGTGGAAGAGTGCACCGACGTGCGCCACGTCTGGCGCGACGACCTGGTGAGTTTCGCCATCGGCTGCTCCTTCTCCTTCGAGGAAGCGCTGATCGCCGACGGCATCGAGGTGCGCCACATCGCCGCCGGCTGCAACGTGCCGATGTACCGCACCAGCATCCCGACCACCCCGGCCGGCGTGTTCTCGGGGCCGATGGTGGTGTCGATGCGGCCGATGAAGGCCGCCGACGCGATCCGCGCGGTGCAGATCACTTCCCGTTTTCCGTCGGTGCATGGCGCACCGGTGCACCTGGGCGACCCGGCCGAAATCGGCATTGCCGACGTCGATCGCCCCGACTACGGCGACGCCGTCGACATCCGCCCCGGCGAACTGCCGGTGTTCTGGGCCTGCGGCGTGACCCCGCAATCGGTGGTGGCGGCGGTGCGGCCCGAGTTCTGCATCACCCATGCGCCCGGCCACATGCTGGTGACCGACCTCAAGAACAGCACGCTGGCGGTGTTCTAGCACCGGCAGGGGCGGCGAGGAGGTAGCCCGTCGCCGAACGATGTCCCAGGAAGTCCGGCTGTGCCGGAGTGCCGCGAACGTACGCCGGGGATGCGCGGGCCCGGTGTATCGACATGAATCCCGCCCCCAATCCCGGAGAAGTGCCTCATGAAGACCATCGTCGCCGCGCTCGTCGGCACCCTGATCGCCGGTTCCGCGTTTGCCCAGGAACTGCCCAAGACCCAGCTGCGCATCGTCGGCGGCCTGTCCAACCTGACGGCCTACAACGACTACGAGAAGCCCTTCTGGACCAAGACCATCCCCGAACTTTCCAAGGGCCAGGTCACCGCCGAGATCAAGGGTTTCAACGAAATGGGCCTGAAGGGGCCGGAGCTGATGCGGCTGATGTCGCAGGGCGTGGTCGAGTTCGGCACCGCGACGCTGTCCTACTTCGCCAGCGACAACCCGATCAACGAAGCGATCGACCTCGCCGGCCTCGCGCCGGACGTGAAGACGGCGCGCCAGGTCACCGACGCCTTCGAGCCGATCTACGCCAAGATCTACGGCGACGGCGCCAAGGTGAAGGTGCTGGGCATCTCGCCCTACCCCGCGCAGGTGCTGTTCTGCAACGCCGAGATCCGCAGCCTGGCCGACCTCAAGGGCAAGAAGGTGCGCACCAGCGGCCGTTCGCAGGCCGAGTTCGTCGAGGCGATGGGCGGCTCCAGCGTGACCATGGCCTTCGGCGAAGTGGTGCCGGCGCTGCAGAACAAGGTGGTCGATTGCGCCATCACCGGTTCGCTGTCGGGCTATTCGGCCAAGTGGTACGAAGTGTCCACCCACCTCTACGCGCTGCCGATCAACTGGAACCAGCAGATCCACGCGGTGAACCAGAAGGCCTGGGACAAGCTCGACCCGAAGGTGCGCGACTTCCTGCAGACCAGCGTGAAGGGCCTGGTGAACGACATCTGGAACGCCGCCGAGCGCCAGACCGAAGAAGGCTATGCCTGCAACAGCGGCGCCGCGAGCTGCGCGCAGCCGGTCAAGGGCAAGATGGTGCTGGTGCAGCCCACCGCCGCCGACCGCGAACTGCTCGCCAGGATCCGCGGCGACGTGATCAACAAGTGGGCCGCGCGCTGTTCGGCCGAGTGTGTGAGCGACTTCAACGCCACCGTCGGCAAGGTGGTCGGCGTCACCGCCAAGAAGTGACCGCAGCCGCCGGCCGTGAGGCCGGCGCCTGACGAGGACGCCCCGCAGCGGGCGTCTGTTCCCGACCCGCTGCGGGGCCCCCGCCCCCGGAGAGAATTCCATGACTGCCTCACCCCCCCTCGGCCTGCTCGCGCGCCTGCTGGCGCTGGCCGGCACCCTGTCGCGCGTCGCGGTATGGGTCGGCGGCGCGCTGACCATCGCCAGCGTGCTTCTGATCTCCTACGACGTCATCGTCCGCCGCCTGTTCGGCATCACCGTCGGCGGCGCCGACGAGCTGTCCAGCTACGCCTTCGCCATCAGCACCAGCTGGGCGCTCGCCTTTACCGCGCTCGACCGCGCCAACGTGCGCGTTGACGTGATCTACCAGTATTTCCCGGTGCGCATCAGTGCCCTGCTCGACTGGATCGCGCTGGTCGCGCTCGGCGTGTTCTCGGTGTACCTCACCTACTACGCCTACGACGTGGCGATGACCTCGTGGACCGAGAACGCCGCCGCCAACACCCCGCTCGCTACCCCGCTGTGGGTGCCGCAGACCCTTTGGGTGGTGGGCCTCGGCTGGTTCTCGGTGGTGCTCGCGCTGCTGCTGATCCGTGCCTCGGTGGCGCTGGTCACCGGCGACATCGCCGCGCTGAAGGAAGTGTGCGGCGTGAAGTCGGCCAAGGAAGAGGCGGAAGAAGAAGCCGCCGCCGGCATCCGCATGGTCAAGGGAGAAAACGCATGATCGTCGTCGCCCTCATCCTGCTGCTGGTGCTGATCGGCCTCAGCATCCCGGTGGCCGCCGCGCTCGGCGTGCTCGGCCTCATTCTCGATCCGCTCTATTCCATGCTGCCGCTCACCCGCGCGATGGGCGAGCTGGCGTGGAGTTCGAGCAACGAGTTCCTGCTGGTGGCAATCCCGCTCTTCATCATGCTGGGCGAGGTCCTGCTGCGCGCCGGTTTCGCCGAACGCATGTACGGCGCGATGAGCCTGTGGCTGTCGTGGCTGCCGGGCGGGCTGATGCACGCCAACATCGGCGCCTCGACGCTGTTTTCGGCCACCTCCGGTTCCAGCGTGGCGACCGCCGCCACCGTAGGCACCGTGGCGCTGCCGCAGATCAAGCGCTTCGGCTACAACGAGCCGCTATTCCTCGGTTCGATCGCCGCCGGCGGCACGCTCGGCATCCTGATCCCGCCTTCGATCAACCTCGTCATCTACGGCGTGCTGACCAACTCCTCGGTGCCCAAGCTCTACCTCGCCGGCATCATCCCCGGCTTCCTGATGGCGGCGCTGTTCATGGCAGTGATCGTGGTGGCCTGCATCGCCAAGCCGCAATGGGGCGGCCAGCGGGTGACGGCGAGCTGGGGCGAGCGCTTCGCCAGCCTGGTGCACCTGCTGCCGCCGCTGGGCATCTTCCTGCTGGTGGTGGGCTCGATCTACGCCGGCATCGCCACGCCCACCGAGGCGGCGGCGCTGGGCGTGGTCGGCGCGCTGGTGCTGGCGGCCGTCTTCGGCCGACTCAAGATCGCGATGCTGCGCGAGGTGGTGGAAAGCTCGATGCGCGCGACCGCGATGATCATGATCATCGTCATCGCCGCGGCCTTCCTCAACTTCATCATGTCGGCCATCGGCCTGACCGACGCGATCACCAGCAGCATCACCGGGCTGGGCCTGTCGCCGGGCTGGATGCTGCTCGCCATCGTGATCTTCTACGTCATCCTCGGCTGCTTCATGGAGACGCTGTCGATGATGATCACGACCATCCCCATCGTCGCGCCCATCATGACCGCGCTCGGCTTCGATCCGATCTGGCTCGGCATCGTCATCATCGTCCTGGTGGAAACCGCGCTCATCACCCCGCCGGTGGGCCTCAACCTCTTCGTCGTGCAGAGCCTGCGCAAGTCCGGCTCGATGCAGGCGGTGATCAACGGCAGCCTGCCCTTCGTCGCCGCGCTGTTCCTGATGATCGCATTGCTCGCCGCCTTCCCCGGCCTCGCCCTGTGGCTGCCGTCGGTGTTCGGCTGATCGAACCCGCCGGGCGCGGCCGCCGCGCCCGGCCTTCTCCCTTTTCTGGAATATGCACCATGAAACTCGAATTCACCCTCGAAACCGCCCAAGGCACCCAAACCCTCAAGGCCGAGCTTGGCCAGCTCGTCGTCGCCGGCTGGGCCGGCCGCGACCGCGACGCCATCGAACACCACATCGAGGAACTCGCCGCCATCGGCGTGCCGCGCCCGAGCGCGGTGCCGCTGTACTACCGCGTCGCCGCCAACCAGATCACCCAGGACGAAGTCGTGCAGGTGGTCGGCGACAGCTCTTCCGGCGAGATCGAAGCCTTCGTGTTCGCGGTGGACGGCGTGCTCTATCTCTCTATCGCCTCCGACCACACCGACCGCAAGCTCGAGGCCTACAGCGTGGCGCTGTCCAAGCAGGTGTGCGTCAAGCCGGTGGCGCGCACCGCCTGGCCGCTGGCGGAAGTCGCCGACCACTGGGACGCGCTGCAGGTGCGTTCGCGCATCGTCGAGAACGGTGCCGAAGTGGCCTACCAGGACGGCACGCTCGCCAGCCTGCGCACCGCCACCGACCTCATCGCCGGCTACAGCGGCGCCACCCTGCCCGACGGCACCGGCATGACCTGCGGCACAGTGGCGGTGATAGGTGGCATCCGCCCGGCCACGGTGTTCGAAATGGAGCTGTACGATCCGGTGCGCCAGCGCAGCATCCGTCACCGCTACACGCTGGACGTGCTGCCCGAAGTGGCCTGATCCTTCCCCCGCCAATCAGTCACCGCGAGGAACGCGCACCATGCTGCCCACCATCGAAGCCCTGGCCGCCGAGCTCGCGGCCGGTCGCACCACTTCCGTCGAACTCACCCGTGCCGCGCTCGCCCGCGCCGAAGACCCTGCCGGCGAGGGCGCGCGGGTGTTCACCCGCATCCACGCCGAGCGCGCGCTCGCCGCCGCCGAGGCCTCCGACACGCTGCGCGCGGCCGGCATCGTGCGCTCGCCGCTCGACGGCCTGCCGCTGTCGGTGAAGGATCTGTTCGACATCGCCGGCGAGCCCACCACCGCCGGCTCGGTGCTGCTGAAAGACGCGCCGCCGGCCGCGCGCAACGCGCTGGTGGTGGATCGCCTGATCGCCGCCGGCGCGGTCATCGTCGGCCGCACCAACATGACCGAGTTCGCCTATTCCGGCCTCGGGCTCAATCCGCATTACGGCACCCCCTGCAACGCCTGGGACCGCACCACCGGCCGCATTCCCGGCGGTTCTTCGTCCGGCGCGGCGGTGTCGGTGACCGACGGCATGGCGGTCGCCGCCATCGGCTCGGACACCGGCGGCTCGGTGCGCATTCCCTCGGCGCTGTGCGGCCTCACCGGTTTCAAGCCGACCGCACGCCGGGTGAGCATGGAAGGCGTGCTGCCGCTGTCGACGGCGCTCGACTCCATCGGCCCGCTCGCCGCCTCGGTGCGCTGCTGCGCCATTGTCGATGCCGTTCTAGCCGGCGAGCCAGTCGACCTGCCGGCGCCGGCGGAACTCGCCGACCGCGTGTTCGCCATCCCCACCGACGTCGTGCTCAACGACCTGGACGACACCGTCGCCCACAGCTTCGACGCCGCGGTCGCGCGGCTGGAAGCGGCCGGTGCGCGCATCCGTCGCATCGCGGTGCCCGAGTTCTCGCAGCTGGCGCAACTGCACGCCCGCGGCACCTTCACCGCGGCGGAAGCCTGGGCCTGGCACCGCGGCTACCTGGAAACGCGCGCTGCCGAGTACGACCCGCGCGTCGGCAGCCGCATCGCCGTCGGCGCCAGGATGAGCGCGGCCGACCTGCTCGACCTGATGGCGGCGCGCCGCCGCTGGATCGCCGCGGTGGAGGCGCGCATCGCCGGCTTCGACGCGCTGCTGATGCCCACGGTGCCGCAGGTGGCGCCGCGCATCGACACCCTGGTACGGGACGAGGAAGCCTATTTCCGCGCCAACGGCCTGATGCTACGCAACCCGACGCTGATCAACTTCCTCGACGGCTGCGCGCTGTCGCTGCCCTGCCACGCACCGGGGGAAGCCCCGGTGGGCCTGATGCTGGCCGCAGCCGGTGGGCGCGACCGCCACATCCTGGCGCTGGGTCAGGCGATCGAGGCGGCGCTGGCGGCGGGGCGATGAATCCCCGGTTTGCGCCGTGGCCGGCCGCCGCCGACGAGGTGGCGGAGCCGGCCCGCGCGCTGACGGTGGAAGCGCTGACCGCCGAAGCCTTCGCGCCTTTCGGCCGGGTGCTGGGCGGCGGTTACGACCCCACCGTCACCGGCTTCAGCCACCCCGGCAGCGATTTCTGGCATGTACACGACTTCGACGCCGGCACCGGCGGCCAGGTCGAAGTGCTGTGGGTGAACTACCGCAACGACAGCCTGCGCCTGCGCGTGCTCGAAGCCCATTGGCTGACCGAGCAGGCCATCGTGCCGCTCGGCGGCGAGATCGTGCATGTGGTCTGCCCCGGCCGCGACGATGATCCGCGCACCCCCGACCTCGCCCGCCTGCGCGCCTTCCGCGTCGGCGACGGGCAGGGCGTGTGCATGCAACCGGGCTGCTGGCACGCCAGCTTCGTGCTGGCCGGGCAGACGACGTGTCTGATGCTGACGCGGCATTCGACCACCGCGGACCTGGTCGAGGCGCTGCAGGGCCGGCACGACGCGGTGGAAAGCAGCATCGTCGAACTGGCGGCGCTGGGCGAGGGTGAGGTCGCGCTGCAGGTTTGAGCGGGGCCGGCGGGCCGACAAAAAGACGCCCGGCAAACCGGGCGAAGAGGAGGGGCACCATACCCCTGATCATCTCGGCGGGCGGGTCGTCCGCCCGTTACGCTCACGCCACCGTCAGCCCGCCGTCGGCCACCAGCGCATGCCCGTGCACCAGCGAGGCCCGCGGCGACATCAGCCACACCACCGTTTCGGCCAGTTCCTCCGGCGTGCCCATGCGGCCGATGGGCTGCAGCTTGTTCCATTCCTCTTCCGCGCCCGGCTGGCCGGCGATCACCTGGTCCACCATCGGCGTGCGGATCACCCCCGGACACACCGCATTCACCCGCAGGCCGCGGCTGCCGTATTCCAGCGCGGCCGTCTTGGTGAGGCCGATCACCGCATGCTTGGTGGCGCAATAGACCGACAGCCCCGGCTTGCCGACGATGCCGCCGACCGAGGCGGTATTGACGATGGCGCCGCCGCCGCGCGGCAGCATCAGCTCGATCTGGCGCTTCATGCCGTACCACACCGCCTTCAGGTTGATCGCGATCAGCGCGTCGAAGGCGGCTTCCTCGTGATCGGCGAGCGCCACGCCCGGCCCCGGAATGCCGGCGTTGTTGAAGGCGCCGTCCAGCCGGCCGAATTCGGCGATGGCGAGGTCGTGCAGCGCGTCCAGCTCGTCCAGCTTCGCCACATCGGTACGCACCGCCACCGCGCGGCCGCCGGCCATCGTGATGCGGTGCGCGGTGTCTTCCACCGTATCCAGCTTGAGATCGCTGGCGATCACGATCGCGCCTTCGCGCGCCATCAGCTCGGCCGCCGCGCGGCCGATGCCGGAGCCGGCGCCGGTGACGATCACCACCTTCTGTTCGAGCATGCCCTGCATCTGTGTCTCCTGTCCTTGTGCGGCCCGTCGCGGGGCCTTGTGGTGTTGCGCACTGTAGCCGGGCGGCGCGGCGCGGGCGGCGGCGGCGGATAACTTTAGCGATATCTGCAAAGTCCCCCGCTGTAATTGGAAAACGGCGCGCCTACAATGGCTTGCATAACAAAAGCGCTACCCATACGGAGGAGACAATGACGGGAGTTTTCTCATCGACCCCGCAGCTCATCGCGCGCGCCACCGCCTCTGCGCCGGATTACGTGATGGAAGGCCACAACGGCGACATCTTCGGTGCGCGCTGGAACCACCCCGCCGGCGAATCCCAGCTGCGCCGCAACGCCGAGCATGTGCTGGTCTATCACCTGTCGGGCAACACCGACGTCGAACGCCTGCAGCAGGGCGTGGTCACCGGCTTCCGCTCGCGCGTCGGCTCGGTCACCTTCATGCCGCGCGATTCGGAATCCGACTGGCGGCTGGGCGGCAACACCCAGGTCATCCACCTCTACCTGTCGCAGGACGTCATGGACGCTTTCGCCCGCGACACGCTGGAGCGCGACGCCTGTCCGGAAATCGACGACTTCTTCGCGGTGAACGACACCTGGCTGGACGGCTTCTTCCGCATGCTGGCCAGCGAGGCGCCGCCCTCCGCCGGCGCCGGCACCCGGCTGGAAACCCTGGTGCTCGACCAGATCCAGAGCCTGCTGGTGCGCCACCTCGTCACCCGCTACGCCAGGGAACGCCGCCCCGACACCGAACGCGCGCTGGTACGCGGCGGCAGCGGCAGCCAGCTGCGCCAGAGCGTGCTGAAGAAGATCACCGCGCTGATCCACGAACGCCTGCACGAAGACATCTGCCTGCAGGACCTGGCCGACCTCGCCTGCATCTCCAAGGACCACTTCCTGCGCGCCTTCCGCGACACCGTCGGCCAGACGCCCTACCACTACGTGCTGTCGCAGCGGCTGGAGCGGGCGCGGATGCTGCTAAGGGAGGACCAGAACCTGCCGGTGGCGGAGATCGCGCGGCGCTGCGGCTTCAAGAACCTGAGCCACTTTTCGGCGACGTTCAGGCGGATGACGGGGGTGAGTCCGAAGGGGTATCGGGGGTGAGGGCTTAGCGCGCTGTCGGCAGAACGTCGCTGCCTTCATCAAGGATGCCGAGGAAAGCGTCATAAGCGAACACCCTGTCCCGCTGCTTCCAGGTGATCTAGCAGGATTCGAACTGGACATGGCGGCCAGGCTGCAGCCTCCTGCGACTGAGCAATCCAATCAGTGCCGTCAGCGTCAGCAGCAAGGTGCCAGGTTCTGGCACCGAGGTGAGGACGGCGGTGATCGTGTACTCGTAATCGGCGGAGAAGGATGTCTGGTATCCGTTCCATCTCAGCCTCTGCCCGTCCCAGATTCCGCTTGCTCCGATTTTCTCGCCGGTCGCCAATATGACGCAGCCGCCGATGGCGCCGGGAGGCACGGGGCAGCTTATGTCTCCCAAGGTAGCGAAGGTGTCGTCATCGTTCAGCAACCCCAGCACCGTGCTGAGTTGCAGCCCACTCGCAAATGCGTCCGACGCGATACCGACAGGCGTGAGACCCAGCAAGTAGCGATATGGATCGACATCACCGGGATTCAGGAACTGCGGGATCACCTCAAGTTCAATCTGGCCGCTGATCCCGTAGATTTCGTTCGCCGGCGGTGGGCATACGATCTCGCCAGACGCGTCGGGGAAACAAATGGAAAGTTTCGCGCTGTAGTGAACCTGGCTTTGTGCCGGATCGATCTGCAGCGTCATGGCGCTGGCCGGATTGAGGAACGCGGCCGAAAGCAGCAAGAGACCCGCCAGCACGACCCGTATTGCGATGCGCATCTTCGAGATAACTCCGCCTGTCGTCATCTGTCATTCTCCACAACGTAATTGGCATACGTTGATGGGTGAAGCAAGTCCAATTCCATATTCGACATGCATTTGATTTGCTGCGTTATCGTGGCGCGAGTCGACGCTTCCTCCAGGCCAGGTGTCAAAGGCGCCGACAGGCGGACTCCTTGCGCCGCGTCTTAACGACGCTGATCCACCTTCTCGGCAACCGTGGCCTCACCCACGAGACGCTGCACGGGGCATTTCAGGTCCCCCTTACCCGAAATGCGACGGCGCAATCCCCGCCGTCTGTCCGCCATCCACGAACAGTTCCGTCCCGGTCACCATCCCCGCCGCGTCCGACGCCAGATACACCACCGCCGCCGCGACATCCGCCGGCTTCGCCAGCCGCCCCACCGGCACCAGCCGCGCCATCGCCTGCACCATCGCTTCCCGGCTGCCATACAGCGCGGCGATCGGGTCCAGCATTTCGCTATCCACGTAGGTCGGATGCACCGCGTTGCAGCGGATCGGGTAGCACTTGTGGGCGCAGTACAGCGCTACCGATTTGCTGAGCATGCGCAGCGCGCCCTTGCTGGCGCAGTAGCCGGCCAGATCCGGCGCGGCGTGGGTGGCGGCGATGGAGCCGACGTTGATGATGGCGCCGGGGCGGCCGCTGCCGGCCATGGCGCGGATGGCGTGCTTGCAGCCGAGGAAGGGGCCGGTGGCGTTGACCGCCATGAGGCGGTTCCAGTCGGCCAGCGCCAGGTCCTCGAAGTCGCCGCCGAGGCCGATGCCGGCGACGTTGGCGAGGATGTCGAGGCGGCCTTCGGTGGAGATGACGTAGTCGAGCGCGCGGCACCAGGCGGTTTCTTCGGTGACGTCCAGGTGTACGAAGCCGGCGGCGCCGCCGATGGCGTCGGCGGTTTCCCAGCCGCCGGTTTCGTTGATGTCGGCGACGATGACGCGGGCGCCTTGCGCGGCGAGCGCGTGGGCGGTGGCGCGGCCGATGCCGGAGGCGCCGCCGGTGACGAAGGCGACGCGGCCGGTGAGGTCCATCAGACGGGTTTCGATCGTGTTGGTCATGGTGTTCAGCTCCTTTGCGCGTCGGCAAGGCGAAGATGGGGTTCGGGGTGTCGGGGGGTAGCGGTTGCCGCTGCCGGCCCGGCGGCGGGCAGCAGCAGGCGGGCGAGCGCGGGCAGCAGGACCAGTGCGCCGACCATGTTCCACAGGAACATGAAGGTGAGCAGCAGGCCCATGTCGGCCTGGAACTTGATGTCCGAGCCGATCCAGGTGAGCACGCCCACCGCGAGGGTGAGGCCGGTGAAGGCGACGGCGCGGCCGGTGGTGGAGACGGTGAGCAAATAGGCTTCGGCCAGCGGCAGGCCGCGGTCGAGGCAGGACTGCAGGCGGTTGTAGATGTAGATGCCGTAGTCCACGCCGATGCCGACGCCGAGCGCGATCACAGGCAGGGTGGCCACCTTCACCCCCAGACCCATCCACGCCATGATCGCCTCGCACAGCACCGAGGTGATGTAGAGCGGCACCACGATGCAGACCGTCACGCGCAGCGAGCGGAATTCGATCAGCAGCAGCAGCGCGACGATGGCATAGACCAGCATCAGCATGGTGCGCTCGGCGTCGCGGATGACCTCGTTGGTGGCGGCCTCGATGCCGGCGTTGCCGCCGACCAGGGTGAAGCGCACCTTGTCGGAGTCGTGGCGGGCGGCGAAGGCGCGCACGGTGGCCATCACCGCCGACAGCGTGGCGGCCTTGTGGTCGTTCAGGTACACCACGAAGGGCGTCATCGCGCAGCCGTTGCCGATGTATTCCTTGGGCGTCTTCTGGAAGGCGCCGCCGAGCGCGTACTTGTTGCGGCTGATGGCGTACCACTTGGGGTTGCCCTCGTTGTTGCCGGCGAGCACGCGGTAGGCGAAGTCGGACATCGACACCGTGCGCTGCACGCCGGGCACGCGCTCCAGTTCGGCGGCGAGCAGGTCCATGCCGGCCAGCACCTGGTAGTCGCGGCAGCCCTGCGGCGGGGTTTCGGCCATGATGACGAACACGTCGGTGCTGGTGGCGTAGTGCTCCACCAGGAAGGCGGCGTCGCGGTTGTAGCGCGAGTCGGTGCGCAATTCGGGCGCGCCGGGGTCGAGGTCGCCGATCTGAAGGTCGCGCGCGCCCCAGTAGCCGAGCGCCAGCAGCGCCGCGCCGGCCAGCGTCACCACCACCGCCGGGCGCGGCTGGGCGCAGCGCGCCACCTGCTGCCACAGCCAGGGCAGGTGATCGCGGCGGCGGCGGGCGTGGGCGACCGCGGCGGGTGACACGCCGGTCCACGACATCAGCACCGGCAGCAGGAACATCTTGCTGAAGATGATGACCGCCACGCCGATGCTGGCCGAGATGGCCAGTTCCTGGATGACGCCGATGCGGATGATGAGCAGGGTGGCGAAGCCGACCGCGTCGCACAGCAGCGCCACCGTGCCGGCGACGAAAAGGCTGCGGAAGGAACGCTTGGCGGCTTCCACCTTGTCGGCGCCGTCAAGCGCGGCGTTGGCGGTGGCGTTGATGTTCTGCACCGCGTGGCTGATGCCGATGGCGAAGGTGAGGAAGGGCACCAGGATGGAGTACGGGTCCAGCCCGTAGCCGAGCAGCCGCACGATGCCGAGCTGCCACACCACCGCGATCAGGCAGCACACCAGCGTGGTGAGGGTGCTGCGCAGGCAGCGCGAATACCAGAACAGCAGTGCGGCGGTGAGCACCAGCGTGAGCAGGAAGTAGCCGAGGATGGGCACCGCGCCGGCTATCAGTTCGCCGATGACCTTGGCGAAGCCGACGATGCGGATGCCCACTGCGTCGTTCTCGTAGCGGGCGCGGATGCGTTCTTCCAGATCGGTGGCGAAACGGCCGTAGTCCAGGCGTTCGCCGGTTTCCGGATTGCGCTCCATCAGCGGCACCAGCACCAGCGCCGAACGCAGGTCGTTGGCGACCAGGGTGCCGACCTCGCCGGAGCGGAAGACGTTGGCGCGCAGCTGTTCGATGGCGCGCGCCGAGCCGTCGTAGCCGTCGGGGATGACCGGGCCGGCCTCGAAGCCTTCGGCGGTGACTTCGCCCCACATCACGTTGGGCGTCCATAGCGAGCGCATGCCGGCGCGATCCACGCCGGGGATGTAGAACACCTCGTCGTTGACCTTGCGCAGCACCGCCTGGAATTCGGGGTCGAAGATGTCGCCCTTGCGGTTCTCGACCACCACCCGCACCACGTTGGAGAGGCCGCGCAGGTTGTCCTCGTGGGCGAGGTAGTTGGCGATGGCCGGGTGGTGGGTGGGGATCATCTTCTCGAAGCTGGCGTCCGGCCGCAGGCCGAGCGCCACCCAGCCGAGCCAGACGGTGAGCAGTGCGAAGAGGGCGACGGTGGCGGTGCGGTGGCGGAACAGCGCGCCTTCCAGCCGGCGTTCGAGGCGTTTGAGCAGGCCACCGTGCGGGGCGCGGGTAGCGGTGACGGTGGCTTCACTCATGGCGGCCATCTCCGGGGTTGGCGGCTTCGGCCCGGGCGAGGCCGCCCCAGCCGGCCAGCACCCAGCCGTCCTTGCCGCGCGCCGCGGCGGTGAGCGGGCGGCCGTCGCCGGCGGGCAGGGTCTCGAAGCGCTCGCCGGCCAGGCGCAGGCGGGCGCCGTTGTTGCCGACCAGTTGCAGTTCGCTGCCGGCCAGCGCGGCGCCGTAGAGCGCGCTGCGGGTGCCGCTGTCCAGCGCCTGCCAGCTGGCGCCGAGGTCGGTGCTGCGCAGCACCGCGCCGTCGAAGCCGTAGGCCAGCGTGGCGCTGGCGTCGGGCAGGGTGACGAGGCCGTAGAGCCCGCCGTCGGCGAGATCCGCCTGGGCCTGCCAGTGCCCGCCGGCATCCGTCGAGCGCAGCACCAGGCCGCGTTCGCCGGCGATCAGCAGCACCTTGGGCGCGGGTGAGGCGACGGCGTAGAGGTGCAGGTCTTCCGGGTTGGGCAGGCGGTCGGCGAACAAGGCCCAGTGCGCGCCGCCGTCGGTGGTGGCGAAGGCCATGCCGAAGGCGCCCACGGCGTAGCCTTCGCGCGCGTCGCGGAACCACACGCTCATGAAGGGGCGCGAGGGGCCGAAGCCGGCGGTCTGCTCGATGCCGGCTAGGCCGTCTTCGGCGGCGGCGAGCGCATCTTCGGCGGCTTCGCGTTGTGGCGCGGGTGCGGCCTCCAGCGCGGCGCGCGCGGCTTCCACCCGCTTCTGCGCCCACGCCAGCATCTGCGCGTTGGCCTGGTTGCCGTCGAACTGGCGGGCCCAGCTGGCGCCGCCGTCGCGGCTGTGCAGGATCACGCCGTCGTGGCCCACCGCCCAGCCGAGCTGCGGGGTGGGGAAGTGCAGCGCGGTGAGCATCACCGCTACCGGCACCGCGGCCTGGGTCCAGCTGCGGCCGCCGTCGTCGGAATAGACGATGGTGCCGCGCGCACCGGCCGCGACCAGGCGGTCCCCGGCGGTGACCAGGCTGTTCATCAATTGGCCGGCGGCGCGCGGGCTTTGCGGCGCGGCGGTTTCGAGCAGGTCGATGGGCGGCGCGGCGGCGGGCCGCGGCGCGAGGCCGGCACCGGCGGCGGCGGCGACCAGCACCGCCGCCGCCGCGGCCAGCGTGGCGAGGGGAAGGCGTGTCATCATGGGTGTCCCTGTGGGCGGGGCGGCGGCGGTGTGATCCGGCGCCGCCCGCTGTGCGCGGTCGTGGCCGCTGCTTACTTGGTGCCGCTGCGGCGCAGGGCGTCGGGGTCGAAATCCGCGCGCCGCGCCTTGGCGCCGAAGCGCCACGGCCCTTCCTCGTTGCTGAGGCCGGCGACGTAGTAGCGGCCGTCCTGCAGGTCGTACATGTTCTCGAAGGCGTAGTAGGGCAGCGGCAGGTCGTAGTACTGCATCAGCTGCGCCTCGCCCACGCGCCAGAGCTGGCCGCGGCCGTCGTACTGTTCCTTGACGGCGATGGTCCAGCTGTCCTCGTCGAGGTAGAACACCCGTTTGCCGTAGATGTGGCGCGCGCCGTCCTTCAGCGTGGCTTCCACCACCCACACCCGGTGCAGCTCGTAGCGGGTCAGCGCCGGGTCGAGGTGGTGGGGCTTGACCACGTCCTTGGCCTTGAGCTTTTTCGAGTGGATGGCGTAGCTGTTGTAGGGGATCAGCATTTCGCGCTTGCCCACCAGCTTCCAGTCGTAGCGGTCGGTGGGGCCGTTGAACATGTCGTAGTCGTCCTCGGTGCGGGTGCCTTCGGAGAAGCTGCCCGGCGAGTCGTAGATGATCTGCGGCGCGCGCCGCACCCGGCGCAGGCCGGCGTTGTACACCCAGGCGAGGCGGCCGTCGCGGGCGAAGTCGAGCGGCTCGTGCACCATCACCACCTCGCCGGTGACGTCGGCCGGGGAGTACATGCGCGCCATGAAGTACCAGAAGCGGTTGTCCTCCTGGCGGTCCATGTTCTGCGCGAAGATCCAGCTCTCATCCACGCCGTAGGCGTTGAAGCTGCCGTTGGGATTGACCGCGCCGATGAGGTGGCGGCGCTCGATGCCGCCGGCGCGCGAGCGCACCTGGTGGTTCCAGATCGCCTCCAGCCCGTTCTTGGGGATGGGGAAGGGCGTGGCGCTGCGCTCCCAGCCTTCCAGCCCGGTGCCGGAATCGGTCAGCAGGATGCGGCCGGCCTGTTCGCGGATGCGGTCGTATTCCGCCTGCGGCAGCGCGGCGCTGCGGTGGGTGGGATAGACGTTGAGGCGGTAGGTCTCCGGGTAGCGCTTCAACATCGCGATATGGCCGTCGGAGAGCTTGTCCTTGTGCTGCTCCCAGTTCTGCGCCGTGATGGTGTAGAGCGGCTTTTCGTCGGCATAGGGGTTGGCGTGGCCCTGGGCGATGTCGAAGCCGGCGGGCGGCTTGGTGAGGCCGCCGGTCCACGCCGGAATGGTGCCGGCGGCGTTGCCGGCGCGTTCGGCGCCGAGCGGGGTGAGGTCCTTGCCGAGGCGGGCGATTTCCTCGGCGCTCATCGCCGCGTGGGCGGCGCCGGCCGCGAGCGGCAGCAGCAGGCTGGCCAGGCGCAGGGCGGGGTGAAGTCGGGTCATGTCTGTTCTCCTTAGAACGCCACGCTGACGCTGGCGGCGAGGAAGTCCTTGTCGCGGTTGGTGTCCCAGCGCGCGGCGTCGATGAAGCGGGTGTAGGCGAGATCCACCGTCCAGCGCTGGCCGTCCACCAGGCGCGAAAGGCCGACGCCGGTGCCGAGCGTGCGGCGGCTCTCCATGAAGGCGCCATCGGCCGCGTTGCCCTTGACGTCGTGCGCCCAGTAGAGGCGCGGCTTGGCGGTCCAGCCGGCGACGGCATTGGGGTATTCCAGTTCGCCGAACAGCCGGTAGCCCCACGAGAACGGGGTGACGAAGCCGTCCTGCGCGCAGTTGGCCTGGGTGACCATGCCGGCGGTGTTGGCGGCGTTGCAGCCGGCGCGGGTGGACAGCGCCGGGTTGGTGTAGGCCGGGTGCCAGGCCGTGCCGAAGGTGAAGGCACGGCCGTAGCGCACGTCGGTCTTGGCGTTGGGCAGGTCGGGCAGCCAGCTCATGCCGACCTCGCCCACCGCCAGCAGCGACTGCGCGCCGAGCACCTGGCTGAAGACGTTGATCGCGCCGAGCTGCAGCTGGATCTTGTCCATGCGGTCGTAGCCGCGGATGGTGGCGCCGGCCGGGTCGTAGATGCGCTTGCCGACCAGCGGGCCCTGGGTGCCGCCGGAGACGCCGAACTGCACCAGGTCGCCGCCGTTGATCTGCACCGGCAGGTCGCGGGTGTAGGACAGTTCCGCCATCACCGACACCCCGCCCAGCGTGTTCGACAGGCTCAGCCCGAAGGTCTTGATGTCCTCGGCGGAGTAGTCGAGCAGGTAGGACAGCGGCGCCACCGTGCCGTACAGCGAGCTGGGTTCCGACGGCCGGCTGGACAGGCTGAGGAAGGGCGTGCGGGTGTGGTAGTTGATGTAGTAGAGGCCGATGTCGGTCTCGCTGTTGGGCTCCAGCCAGTGCAGCGCGAGGCCGTACTGGCCGGCGTCCGAGGGCTTGTCGTCGTTGAGCCGCAGCGAGCGCAGGTTGAGTCCGCCGAGCGCGGCCACGCCCTCGTACTGCTCGCGGTCGGAAAACACGTCGGGGCCGAACTGCGAGCCGCCGCAGTTGATGACGTCGGCCGGCGAAAAGAAGGTGCCGCAGCCGTCGATCACCGTTTTCTTCCACTTCAGCTGGTAGAAGGCTTCCAGGCTGACGCCGCCGGGCAGGCCGAGGTTGCCGTAGAGCAGCGGCACCGGCAGCAGGATCTCGCGCACCTGAGCGCCGGCGCGGCGCGCGGCGGGCACGTCGATCGGGTTCACCACGTTCACGCCCTGGATGAAGATGCTCTCGCCCCAGTTCACCACCTGGTTGCCCAGCCGCATGTTGAGCCGGCTGTCGCCGCCCAGCTCCCAGTCGGCGAAGACGAAGGCGTCGAGCAGTTCGGCGCCGGTGAACTTGGCGGCGCTGTCGTAGTGGCCGTCGTTCAGGCGTTCGTTGGGCACATAGCCGTTGTCGAAATGGCCGTGGTCCACCTTCTTGTTGGCCAGCGTGAAGTCGTGCCAGGCCTTGGCGCGCAGCAGGGCGCCGTAGTTGCGGTAGCGCAGCTCGACGTCGCCCACGAGCTTGAGCGTGGTGGAGGTGACGTCGCCGCGGTCGAAGTTGAGATCGCCGTCGTCGGTGCTGCCGCCGCCGGTGCCGGGCTTGCCGCCGTTGTGGTTGGCGTTGCCGAACGAGGTGAGTTTGGCGTCGCGGTCCTGGGTGCGGACGTTGGTGCCGAGGCTGGCGTTGAGCGTCCAGGTGCCGGTGAGTTCGTCGCCGAGCCTGAAGTCGCCGGCGTGGGCGCTGCCGCACGCGGCGATGGCCGCCGCGAGCACGGCCGGGCGCAGGCCGGGTCTCCGGAATGTTCCGTTCATGGGTTCCTCCTGGGAGGGAAGAGCGGGGAGGGAGGCGGCTCAGCGGCCGGAGACGAGCTGCACGACGTGGCCGGCGGCGGCGTTGGCTTCGGCGAGTTGCAGCATCAGCCGGCAATCGACCACCGCGGACACCGAGCCGTCCGGATTGCAGCCGGCGAGCGGGCCGTGGGTCACCGCAAACATCACGCAGCCCTGCGGCGACACCGGCTGGTGGATGGAGCCGCCGCGTTCGTAGGTGTAGTAGCCGGCGTAGCCGGGGTCGTCTTCCTCGTAGTAGAAGCCGCCTTCGACCAGGTAGGCCTCGGCCGAACCGAGGTGGCCATGCACCGGCGCCTGCACGCCGGGATCGACCTTGAGCAGCATCGAGAAGCCGCCGCTGAGTTCATTGATGGCGAGCAGCTTGAAGTGGGTGCCTTCCATCACCCAGGGCGTCCACGGCACTTCGGCGAGATTGACGAAATCCTTGCCGTGGCGGGCGCTGAGGGTGGCCTGGCTGGAGGGGGAATGGCTGAGGACGGCGGCCGTCATGGGTTGTCTCCTGTGTTTTTGTGGTCCGGCGGATCGGCCGGTGCGGCGAAATCTAGCCGCGAGTGCAATGCACAAACACAAAGGAGCCGGAATCGTCGCGATATCCCGAAAAGTGCCGATTTTTCGCAAATCGGAGGGTTTCAGTATCGATTTATCGCGATTTTGGAATCGTCGCGGCGATTTGGCAGGTGGCGGCACCGGGGGCAGGGACGCCGCCTAATATCGGTCGCCGGCCCATCCGTCCCGAGCGGCGGGGCGCCGCCATTCCACGACAAGCAGGTAACGAAGGAGACCACGATGAGCGTCATGCTGTGCACCGCCGAGAGCCAGAAAACCCACGGAAGCGCCGCGCGCGACAGGATCACCCTGCCCTATCCCAGGTTCCAGAAGCTGGACCCGATCCCGTGGCGGCCGTGGGTGATGGAGGGCGTGCAGTACAAGCTGCTGAGCGTGAATAGCCGCAGCGGCGGCTTCACCTGCATGCTCAAGGTGCTAGCCGGCGTGGAAGCGCCGATCCACCACCACCTCGGCGCGATCGAGGTGATGGTGATGGAAGGCGACATCTGCTACGAAGACGCCGACATCGGCGGTCCGGGCGACTACATGTTCGAGCCGGCGGGCGACATCCACCAGCCGCGAACCAAGGACGGCTGCGTGCTGTTCTGCGTGTTCGACGGACCGATCGCCGGGCTGGCACCGGACGGCAGCATCGCCGGGATCGTGGATTACAGGGTGATGCTGGAGATGGCCGAGCGCGACGGGGTGGCGGCGGGAGTGCATCGGTAGGCTGGCCCGTTTTCTCCCTCCCCTGCAAGGGGGCGTAGGCGGGGTTTCGCAGAGCACTGCTCTGCGCCGCCGGAGCGGCGGAGCGAAGCGAAGACTCCTGGGTTGGGGTGGGGATGGGGCTTGGTTCAGCGCGCGCCCACCCCCATCCCCCTCCTAACAGTAGTCTCGGCCTCGCCGCTCCGCAGGCGGCAAGCAGTGCTTCCTGAAACACCTGCTCCGCCCCCTTGAGCGTGGAGGAACAAGAAGCGCCCTCAGTCGGCCCGAACCGCCTTCAATCCCATCCCCGCATGCGCCGGCGCCTGCTGCGTCCGCAAGGTCCACAGCGTCGCCCACACCAGCGCCCCCGCGCCCAGCCAGTAAGTGTCGCTCATGCTGCCGCCGCGCTCCAGCCACATCCGCGCCATCCACGGTCCGGTAAGTTGGGCGAGGCCGTACAGCGTGATCAGCGCCGCCGAGATGCGCGGCCCCTGGTGCGGATGCAGCGCACGCGCCAGGCGTTGGGTGAGCAGCACGCTGCCGAGGAAGGTGCTGCCCACCAGCAGCGCGCAGGCGAGTACGCCCGGCACGCCCGGCCACAGCAGCGGGCCGGCCACGCCTATGCCCTGCACCACGTAGTTGAGTATCAGCGCGTTGCGGTCGCCCATGCGGCTGCCGAGGCGGTTCCACAGCCAGGCGGCGGCGAGCGTGCTCAGCGCCAGGATCAGCCAGGCGCCGCTCTGCAGCCAATGGCCGGCGGGCAGCTGCTCGTGCGCCACCACCGGCAGGAAGGTGGTCGGCAGGATGTAGCCGAGGCCGGCGCCGGCATAGGCCATGAAGACCGGCAGGCTGGCGCGGTCGAGCAGCGGCGTGGCCCGGCTGGCGGCAGGCAGAGCCGGCGCGCCGGCCTGCGGGCGGTCGAGGTGGGCGAGCTGGCGGGCACTCCACCAGGCCAGCGGCACCGCCGCCAGCGCCATCGGCCACCAGCGTTCGGCTCCGTGCAACCATGCGGCCGGCAGGTTGGCGAGCGCGTTGGACAGCAGCAGCCCGCTGCCGACGCCGAAATACATCAGCCCGGACAGCGCGGCCAGGCCGTGGCGCGCCAGCCATTCCAGCACCAGCGCCGGTGCCTGGACGAAGACCACGCCGTTGCTGATGCCGCTGATGAGCCGCAGCAGGAGGAACAACGTCGGATGATCGGTGAAGCCCTGCGCCACCGTGCACGCGGCGTTGATGAGCAGCGCCGCCGGCAGGATGCGGCGGATCTGCGCCGGCTCGTGCAGGCGGATGGCCAGCATGGCCCCGAGCAGGTAGCCGACGTAGTTCCAGGTGGCGAAGGCGGCGCCGGCGTCCAGGCCCATGAAGCCGTCGGCCACCAGCATGGGCAGCAGCGGGGTGTAGGCGAAGCGGCCGATGCCGTGCACCACCACCAGCGCGAGCGCGGCGGCCAGCAGTGGCAGCCAGAGGCGGCCGGGCGGGGCGTTGGACTGTGGGGTCATGTCTGATCTCCTGGCGGGGGAGCGGGCGAGCCTTGGGCCATCGCTTCCGTTCCGGTTCGGTACCCATGCGGATGATGGGATGACTGTAACGGAGCCGCCGGGGATACTGTTAGTGAAAAGTAGTATTATTAATCATCACCAAAAGAGAAAGGTCCGGCCATGCTGTCCGCCAGCCGCTTCAATCCGCAATTGCTCCGCTACTTTCACGCCGTGGTCGAGCACGGCAGCCTGAGCGCGGCGTCGCGCCACCTCAACTGCGTGCCGTCCAACGTGTCGGCGCGTCTGCGCCAGCTGGAGGAGCAGCTCGGCAGCGTGCTGCTGGAGCGCAACGGCCCGCAGTTCAAGCTGACCGCTGCCGGCGAGCGCCTGCTGCCGCACGCGCGCCAGCTCGACAGCCTGTGTGCGGCGGCATGGCAGAGCGTGCATCTGGACACCCTGCAGGGGCGGCTGCGGCTCGGTTCGATGGAAACCACCGCGGCGATGCGCCTGCCCGACGTGCTGGCGCGTTTCCATCGCCACGCGCCTCGGGTGGGCGTGGAGCTGGAGACCGGTACCAGCTCGGCGCTGATCGAACGGGTGCTCGGCCACGAACTGGATGCGGCCCTGGTGGCCGGGCCGCTGGAGCATCCGCGGCTGATCGCCAGCGAAGTGTGGCGCGAGGAATTGCGGCTGGTGCTGCCGCCGGGCGCGGCGGTGCCCGGGCCGGGCGAAGAAGTGAGCCTGATCGTGTTCCCGGAGGGCTGCCACTACCGTGCGCGCCTGTACAACTGGGTGCAGGAGAGCGGCTGGAAGGTGCGCGGCCAGCAGAGCTATGCCTCGGTGGAGGCCATACTCGGCTGTGTCGCGGCGGGCCTGGGCATGGGGGTGTTGCCGGCCAGCCTGCTGGCCGGGCATCCGCGTGGCCGACAGGTGGCGAGCCATCCGCTGCCGGCGCACCTGGCGGTGTCGCCGACGGTGCTGATCCGGCGCCGCCTGGCGGAACCGCATCCGGCGCTGGATGCCTGGGTCGAGGTCTTGCTGGAGGGCGGCAACGCGGCGCCGGTGCAGTAGGCGCCGTGTGTGATCGGTGCTGCCGGCCCCGGCGGACCCGCGCGGCGGGTGCCGGGGCGCGGCGTTCAGGCCTTGTCGGCGGCGCTGGCCGGCTGCTTCTCGACGACGTAGGCCTCGTGCAGGTCCACCGGCTTCTCGGCCTGCTTGCGCAGTCGGATGTTGAGCATTTC
The DNA here is from genome assembly GCF_006496635.1 of Azoarcus sp. DD4. Taxonomy (NCBI): domain Bacteria; kingdom Pseudomonadati; phylum Pseudomonadota; class Betaproteobacteria; order Rhodocyclales; family Zoogloeaceae; genus Azoarcus; species Azoarcus sp. DD4. Next base: position 25,958 of record NZ_CP022958.1, on the reverse strand, counting down.
CACCACCACCGAGAAGGCCATCGCGAAGTAGATGTAGCCCTTGGGCACGTGATGGCCGAAGCCGTCGGCAATCAGCACCACGCCGACCACCATCAGGAAGGACAGCGCCAGCATCTTCACCGTGGGATGGCGCGAGACGAATTCGCCGATCGGGGCAGAGGCCACCATCATCAGCGCGACCGAAGCCACCACCGCGGCAACCATCACCGGCAGGTGGTTGACCATGCCGATGGCGGTGATGATGGAGTCGAGCGAGAACACCAGGTCGATGACGATGATCTGCAGGATGACCGCGGTGAAGGTGGCCTTGACCGCGCTGGAGGCCTCGCCCTCCTCGCCTTCGAGCAACTGGTGGATCTCGCCGGTGCTCTTCCACACCAGGAACAGGCCGCCGGCGATCAGGATGATGTCGCGGCCCGAGAAGCCGGCGTCGAACACGGTAAACAGCGGCGCAGTGAGCCCGGCCAGCCAGGCGAGCATGGCGAGCAGGCCGATGCGCATGAACATCGCCAGGAAGAGGCCGAGGCGGCGGGCGAAGTTGCGGCGCTCCGGCGCCAGTTTGTCCACCAGGATGGAGATGAAGATGATGTTGTCGATGCCCAGCACCAGTTCCAGCGCGGTGAGGGTGAAGAAGGCAACGATCAGCTGGGGGTCGGTGAAGATTTCTAGCATCGGGGTTTTTATTGATGAGCGCGATTGTCCGCGCGGAGCCCCGTCAACGTATCACGACGCCGTTTGGTTGATATAGAACGTGCTGTCGCGACCTTGTCGGACGTGGCGTCGGAGGAGGAAAATGCTGCTTTGCACCATCGCCGACACGCACCGAGACGCCCATGCAGATCAAGCCCCAATACGTGCAGCCGGTGATCATGGCCGGCATCATGGCTTTCCTGATGACCGCAGTGGTCACCTGGCTCAACCTCGGTTTTCCGCCGGACTACCTGTCGCGCTGGATGCATGCCTTCGCAGTCGCCTGGCCGATCGCGGTGGCGGCTGCCTTTGTCGCCATCCCGATCGCGCAGCGCGCAGCGCGCAGGATCGTCGCCGCGCTGTCGTCCTAGCGCGTGGGGCCGACTTCGAAGGCCTCGCCGGTGGCGAAGAAGTTGCCGCCGGCGATGTAGTGGATGCTGCGCGTGGCGGCTTCGTCGAAGTGCCAGTGGCCGTCGCGGAACAGGCGCGCGTCTGCGCGGGCCGCCACCACTTCGCCGAGAAAGAGATCGTAAGCCTGCTGGATGTGTGGTTCCGGGATGACGCGGCATTCCAGCCAGGCGATGCAGCCGCCCGGGAGCGGCGCCCCTAGCTTGTCTGCTGTCCAGGCCTCGATGCCGAGCGCGGCGAACTTGTCCTCGTCGCGGCCGCTGTGCGATCCAGCCGCCAGCGCCTGCGCGGCGGCGGCACGGGTGGGCACCGCCAGCACGAATTCGCCGGAGGCCTCGATCAGGCCGCGGCTGTAGGTGGCCTTGTCGATCACCACGGCGACCTTGGGTGGGTCGAAATCCAGCGGCATGTTCCAGGCGGCGGCCATGACGTTGCGGCGGCCGGCGTGGGCGCTGGCGACCAGCACCGTGGGGCCGTGGTTGAGCAGGCGGTAGCACTTGGCGAGCGGGACGGGGAAGGTGTGGGGTGGGGTCATGGGAGTGAGGGTGGCGGGGCGTTGGTTTTCTCCCTCCCTTTCAAGGGGGTGAAGCAGGGGTTTTGGCAAGCATTGCTTGCCGCCTGCTGAACGACGGAGCGAAGCGGAGGCTCCCGGGCTGGGGTGGGGATGGGGTACATACTGCGCCGAGCTTAACCCCATCCCCATCCCAACCTCCTCTTGAAGCAGGAGGAGCGGACGGCGCCGGGATTCCAGCAGTCTCAGCGACCCAGATCCGCCGGCGTATCCACATCCCGCAGCACACCGGGATCGGCGCTGTCGATCAACAGTATCTCCGCATCGCGCAGCAACTCGCGTGCGCCGCTGTCGCCGGCGAGCGTCATCAGCTTGACCCCCCAAGCCGCGCCAAACCCGACCGGATGACCGCGGCGGCCGTCGTGCATCGCCGCCGCAACGCGCTGCGGATGGTCGATCGCGGCTGCCACTGCGGCGACCGCGTCCACCGGCAGCCACGGCATGTCGGCAAGCGCCACCACCCAGCCGTCGGCGTCCGCGCTGGCGGCGACCGCCGAGGCCAGTGCAGCGCCCATGCCGGCTTCCGCTGCTATGCTTTCCAGCACTTCGCAACCGGCGTCCCGCAGCCAGTTCGCGCGTGCCGTCTGGCCGGGCCGCAGCACCGCGAGGCTGCCCGGCAGCGCGGCGCACAGCGCGCGCGCGGCGTGCCAGATCACCGGGCGGCCGTCGGCGAGCGGCGCCAGCAGCTTGTCCTGCACGCCGTCGGGGTCGAAGCGGCGGCCGTAGCCGGCGGCGAGCAGGATGCCCTGCATCAACGGGCGGCGCAGCTCGACAGGGTGTCGGCGGCGAGTTCGAGCGCGGCCTTGGCTTCGGCCACCGGCAGCACCCGTTCCGGGGTCACGCCGTTCTTGACCGCGACTAGCTCGGCGGCGATGGAGACGGCGATCTCGGCTGGCGTGCGGCTGCCAATGTAGAGCCCGGCGGGGCCGCGCAGCGCGGCGACCTGCGCTTCGCTGACGTCGAACTCGCGCAGCCGCTCGCGGCGGGCGGCGTTGTTGCGGCGCGAGCCGAGCGCGGCGACGTAGAAGGCCGGCGAGCGCAGCGCCTCCATCAGCGCAAGGTCGTCGAGCTTGGGGTCGTGGGTGAGCGCGATCACCGCGGTGCGCGCGTCCGGCCGCATCGCGATGACCACGTCGTCCGGCATGTCGCGGGTCAACGTAGTGCCGGGCACCCGCCATTCCTCGTGGTATTCCTCGCGCGGATCGCACACGGTGATGGCGAAATCCAGCGCGAGGGCGATGCGGGCGAGGCTTTCCGAGAGCTGGCCGGCGCCGATCAGCAGCAGCCGGTAGCGCGGGCCGAACACGCTGGTCAGCGTGCGGCCGTCGTAGGCCAGGCCCTGTTCCGGGTGGGCCGCGGCGAGGCTGGCCGTGCCGCTGGCCATGTCGAGCCGGCGTTCGACCAGTTCGCCGGCGGCCAGCCGGGCGAGCAGGGCATCGAGCGGTGCCGGATCGGCGAGGGGTTCGAGCACCAGCTCCATGGTGCCGCCGCAGGGCAGGCCGAAGCGGCGCGCCTCTTCGGCGCCGACGCCGTAGCTCACCAGTTGCGGCACGGCGGGCAGGCCGTCGCGGTGCAGGCGGTCGATGAGGTCGTCCTCGATGCAGCCGCCCGACACCGAGCCGACCGCGCGGCCGTCGTCGCGCAGCGCCAGCAGCGCGCCGGGCGGGCGCGGCGAGGAACCCCAGGTGCGCACCACGGTGGCGAGCAGCACCCGGCGACCGGCGGCGAGCCAGTCGCGGGCGCGGGTGAGGACGTCGTGGTCCAGGCTATCCATGGCGGACCTCCTCGTGTCGCGCTCAGGCCTTGAGTTGCTCGGCGATCGGCAGGCTGCGGATGCGCTTGCCGGTGGCGGCGTGGAGCGCGTTGGCGAGCGCGGGGGCGAGCGGCGGCACGCCCGGTTCGCCGACGCCGGTGGGCTTTTCCGCCGACGGCACGATGTGCACTTCCACCTTCGGCATTTCGCCGATGCGCAGCACCGGGTAGTCGTGGAAGTTGGACTGCTCGACCACGCCGTCCTTCAGCGTGACCGCGCCGGTCAGCGCCGCAGCGAGCGCGAAGCCGATGCCGCCTTCCATCTGCGCGCGGATCACGTCCGGATTGACCGCGACCCCGCAATCGACCGCGCACACCACCCGATCCACCTTGAAGCTGCCGTCGGCGGCGACGGTGACTTCCACCACCTGGGCGACGAAGGTGTGGAAGGACTCATGCACCGCGACGCCGCGGCCGCGCTTGGCGCCCTTGTCCTTGGCCGCGGCCAGCGGCTTGCCCCAGCCGGCCTTGTCGGCGGCCAGCTTGAGCACGCCGGCGTGGCGCGGATGGCTGCCGAGCAGCGCCATGCGGTAGGCGACCGGATCGGCGCCGGCGGCGCTCGCCAGCTCGTCGAGGAAGACTTCGGTGGCATGGCCGGTGTGGGTGGAGCCGACCGAGCGCCACCACTGCACCGGCACCTTCACCGCGTCGTTGGTGGTGTGCAGCTCGATCTGCAGGTTGGGGATGGCGTAGGGCAGGTTGGCGGCGCCTTCGACCGAGGTCGCGTCGATGCCGTCCTTGATCATGACGCCTTCGAAGGGCGAGCCCTTGATGATGGACTGGCCGACGATGCGCTGCTCCCAGGCCTGCGGCTTGCCGTCGGCGCCCAGGGTGGCGCGCAGCCGGTGCAGGAAGGCGGGGCGGTAGTAGCCGGCGCGCATGTCGTCCTCGCGCGACCACACCAGCTTGACCGGGGCGCGGCCGCCGATCGCCTTGACGATCTGGGCGGTCTCCAGCAGGTAGTCGGACATCGGGTTGGCGCGGCGGCCGAAGCTGCCGCCGGCGTACAGCATGTGCAGCGTCACCTGCTCGGGCTTGAGGCCGAAGAAGGCGGCGAGGTTGGCCTGGTCCACGGTCTGGAACTGTTCGCCGTTCCACACCTCGCAGCTGTCGGTGCCGAGGCGCATCACGCAGTTGATCGGCTCCATCGCCGCGTGGGCGAGGAAGGGGAAGGCGTACTCGGCCTCGATCACCTTGGCGGCCTTGTCCAGCGCGGCCGCGCCGTCGCCGTCCTTGCGCGCGACCAGCCCGGGCGTGCCGGCGAGCTTGCGGTAGTCCGCGAGGATGGCGTCGGAACTGCCGTGGTAGGCGGAGGATTCGTCCCACTCGACCTGCAGCGCATCGCGGGCCTTCTTCGCCGTCCAGTAGTCGCCGGCCAGTACCGCGACGCCGTTGGGGATGGTGACCACGTCGGCCACGCCCGCCACCGCCCGCGCGGCCTTGTCATCCACGCTGCGCACCTTGCCGCCGAAGCGCGACGGGTGCGCGACCACCGCCACCAGCATGCCGGGCAGCTTCACGTCCTGGGTGAATTGCGCGGTGCCGGTGGTCTTGGCGACGCTGTCCTTGCGCGGCACATGGCGGCCGATCAGGCTGAAGTTCTTCGGGTCCTTCAGCGTCACCTGCTGCGGCACCGGCAGCGCGGCGGCGGCTTCTGCGAGTTCGCCGAAACGGGCCTTGCGGCCGCTCTTCGCATGGCTGACCACGCCGTTCTTCACGCTGATCTCGGTGGCCGGCACCTTCCAACGCTCGGCGGCGGCCTGCACCAGCATCGCCCGCGCGGCGGCGCCGGCCTGGCGCAGCTGCTCGAAGGAGTTGCCGATGGCGGTGCTGCCGCCGGTGCCCTGCGTCGGGCCCCAGAACAGGTTGTTGTAGCGCTTGGCGTCGGCCGGCGCGCCTTCGACGACGACCTGCGCCCAGTCGGCGTCGAGTTCCTCGGCGACCAGCGTGGTGAGGCCGGTATACACGCCCTGCCCCATCTCGAGGTGCTTGGAGAGCACGGTGACGGTGCTGTCGGCGCCGATGCGGACGAAGGCGTTGGGGGTGAAGTCGCCCGCCGCGGTTGCGCTGCCGGCGATGCCCGGGCCGCCTGCGGCGGCGAGTAGCGCGCCCGGCAGGCTGACCGACAGGGTGAGGCCGGCGCCGGCCTTGAGGAAGTCGCGGCGCGACACGTTGGTGATCTGCATCTTCATCGTGCGCTCCTTACGCCAGGCTCTTGGCGGCTTCGTGGATGGCGGCGCGGATGCGCACATAGGTGGCGCAGCGGCAGATGTTCCCGCCCATCGCGGCGTCGATGTCGGCGTCGGTGGGCTTGGGATTGGCGGCCAGCAACGCGGTGGCGGACATGATCTGGCCGGACTGGCAGTAACCGCACTGCACCACGTCGAGCTTCTGCCAGGCTTTCTGCACCGCCGCGCCGACGCGGGCCTTGCTCACGCCTTCGATGGTGGTGATCTTCTTGCCGGCAGCGGCCGACAGCGGCGTGGAACAGGAGCGGATGGGCTGGCCGTCGAGGTGCACGGTGCACGCGCCGCACAGGCCCATGCCGCAGCCGAACTTGGTGCCGGTCATGTCGAGCCCGTCGCGCAGGACCCACAGCAAGGGGGTGTCGTCGGGCAGCGCGGTTTCGACCGGCTTGCCGTTGAGGGTGAAGCGGGTCATCGGCGTCTCCTTGGGGGAAGGGGGCTGAGGCGAATGAAATGGTTGCGCGGCGGGGACGCCGCACGGAAACGGCATCTAGCTTAGACTGGGTTTCTTTTAAGATCGACGGCGCAATCCTGCAAGCGTCTTGAAGAGTGGCTTAATGATCGAACCTGCGATGCTGCCGGCGCTGGCCGCCTTCGAATGTGTTGCGCGCAATGCCAGCTTCAGCCGCGCGGCGGCTGAAATGGGCCTGTCGGCCTCGGCGCTGTCGCAGTCGGTGCGCAGCCTGGAACGCCGGCTCGGCGTCCGTCTGCTGGCGCGTACCACCCGCCGTGTCGGCCTCACCGAGGAAGGCGCCCGCCTGCTCGACGGCGTGCGGCGCGGTCTGGGCGAACTCGGCGGCGCGCTGGCCTCGCTCGACCAGGCGCGCGAGCGGCCCACCGGCACGGTGCGCATCACCTTGCCGCGGCTGGCCTTTGCGCTGTACTTCGCGCCGCACGTGGCCGATTTCGCCACGCACTACCCGGACGTCGGCATCGAGTTCGCGCTCGACGACAAGCTCGCCGACCTGGTGGCGGACCGTTTCGACATCGGCCTGCGCATGGCCGACAACATCGCCGGCGACATGGTGGCAATCCCGATCGGCCGGCCGCAGCGGCTGATCGTGGCGGCGGCGCCGTCCTACTTCGAGCGCCATCCGCTGCCGCTGCACCCTGCCGACCTCGCCGCCCACGACTGCATCCGCTTCCGGTTTCCGACCAGCGGGCGTAATGCGCGCTGGCTGTTCCGCCATCGGGACGGTGAACTGGAACTGGAAGTGAGCGGCCGCTTCATCGTGAACGACGCCGACGCGGAGCTCGACCTGCTGCGGCGCGGCCTGGGCATTTCGCAGGTGGTGGAGTCCATGGTGGTGGACGACCTGCGCGCGGGTCGTCTGCGCGAGGTGCTGGCAGATTACGCCTGGCCGATGCCGGTCGCCCATCTCTATTTCCCCAGCCGCGCGCAGATGCCGGCGCGGCTGAGGGTGTTCATCGACTTCTTCCGCCACGCCAACGGCGCGGCATGAGCGCTGCAGCTTACTGCACGTAGCGGCCGTTGCTCCGGACCAGCGACAGGTCGACATAGCGCGAGCCGGCGCGCTGGCCGGGGGCAAAGCCGACCTCGTAGCCGCCGAGGTTGAGCTGGCGCATGTTCTCCAGCGCCTGCGTCAGTTTCTCGGCGGTCGGTTCCGGGCCGGCACGGCGCAGGCCTTCGACCAGCACGCGGGCGGCAATGTAGCCTTCCAGCGTGGTGTGATTGACCTCGACGTCCTTGGCGGCCTCGGCGTCGCGCTGGAATTCGCGCACGATCTGGGTGGTGCGCGACCACGGTGACGGCACCACCTGCGAGATCACCACGCCGTCGGTGTCCGGGCCCAGCTCCTTGAGCAACTGGTTGCTGCTGACCACCGAGAGGCCGAAGAACTGGGCGCGCTTGCCGCTCTTGAGATAGGCGCGGATGAAGTTCACCGAGGCCTGGCCGGCGGTGGCGAGGATGATGGCGCCGGGCGCTTTGGCGCCGACGTCGGCGACCGCCTGCGCCGGGTCGTAGGTCTTGGCGGCGACGGTGCCGACCACCGCCGGCTTGAGCTGGTAGCCGGCCAGCACCGCTTCCGCGCTCTTGAGGCCGGAGCGGCCGAAGCCGTCGTCCTGATAGACCACGCCGATGTCGCGCACGCCGACGGTGGTGAGGTATTCCACCATCTTCTTCATCTCGTCGACGTAGCTGGCGCGCACATGGAAGAGGTAGCGGCCGGCCTGTTCGCGCAGTTCCGGCGCGCCGGTGAGCGGCGCCAGCAGCGGCACGCGGGCCGCCTCGGCGAGCGGGCTGCAGGCGGCGGTGGGGCCGGTGCCGGTATAGCCGAACAGCGCGACCACCTTGTCCTGCTCCAGCAGGCGCCTGGTGTTTTCCTTGCAGCGTTCCGGGTCGTAGCCGTCGTCGAGCGTGACCAGCCGGACAGGCTTGCCGGCGATGCCGCCGGCGGCGTTAACCGAATCCACGTAGAGCTTGATGCCGCGGGCGTAGAGCAGGCCGTTGGCGGCCTGCGGCCCGCTGAGCACCGCCGACTGGCCGACGACGATGCCGCCGGATTGGGACCTGGCGGGCAGGCTGAGTGAAGACAGGGCCACGCCGAGCGTGCAGCACAGGGCGAGGGCGAGCGAACGCCGTCCGGGCATGATGTTCTCCTCCAGGTGTCTGGTAGTCGTTATGCCGCCGTGCGGCGGGCGTAAGCCCGTGGCCGGCGGAACTTTTGTGCCGGCAGCATACCGCAAAGTGTTCGCAGCGGGCGTTGCGCAATGGCTGGCGCTTTCACCGCCGCCGACTAGACTGAGGCGGAGATTCCCTCACGGCAAGGAGACGACGATGGCTGCGAAGAAGATCCTGATGATCACCGGCGACTACACCGAAGATTACGAAACCATGGTGCCCTTCCAGGCCCTGCTGATGGCCGGCCACACGGTGCATGCGGCCTGCCCCGGCAAGAAGGCCGGCGAGCGGGTGCGCACGGCGATCCACGACTTTGAGGGCGACCAGACCTACAGCGAGAAACCCGGCCACAACTTCACGCTCAATGCCGAATTCGACAGCCTGCGGCCGGAGGATTACGACGCGCTGGTGATCCCCGGCGGGCGCGCGCCGGAGTACCTGCGGCTCAACCCCAGGGTGATCGCCGCGGTGCAGCACTTCTTCGCCGCCGACAAGCCGGTGGCGGCGATCTGCCATGGGGCGCAGCTGCTGGCGGCCGCCGGGGTGCTGAGAGGCCGCAGCTGCAGCGCCTACCCCGCCTGCGCGCCGGAAGTGAAGGCGGCCGGCGGCGAGTACGCCGAAATCCCGATCGACAAGGCGACAGTGGACGGCAAACTGGTCACCGCGCCCGCCTGGCCAGCGCATCCGGACTGGCTGGCGAAATTCCTGCAGGTGCTGGGCACGCGCCTGGAGCCGTGAGCCGGCGGCGGGCGAATCGACCAGGGGATGGCCGCCGGGACTTGAAGACCGCGCGCTCGTCCCCATCTGAGTGCGAAGACCGGTGAGCCGCAGCGGAACTCTTTGTGCTGGCGGCCGACTTACCGGGTAGCACAACCCCGACACCGGCCCGCATGCTCCGTACGCTCAAAGACCTCTTCAGCACTCTCACCGCCCCCTTGATCGAGACCGCCACGCCGGCAGCCGGCGCGGCGGAGCACCGGCTGCAGCTCGCCACCGCGGTGCTGATGGTGGAGGTGATGCGCGCCGATGCCGACTGTACGCCGCAGGAACGCGAGACGGTGATCGGCGCCCTGCGCCACCGCTTCGCACTGGCCGACGACGAGGTCGAGCGGCTGTTCGAACTGGCCGAGACCACCTCGCGCGATGCGCCGGATTTCTACGGCTTCACCTCGCAGCTGAACAAGGGTTTCAGCGCGGAAGAGAAGCTGCGCATCGTCGAAACCCTGTGGGAGGTGGCCTTTGCCGACGGCCACCTGAGCCATCACGAGAACCAGCTGATGCTCAAGCTCGGCGACCTGCTTTACATTCCCCGTGGCGATTTCGTCGGCGCCAAGCAGCGCGCCCGCGAGGCTGCCGGGTCGGGTGCCGCCTGAGCGGCGGCGCTGCCCTCCAACCGAATCACTGACGCGCAGCCGCCGCGCTGCCACAAGGAGCTTCATGCAATTCCATCGACAAGGCGCCAATCCGTTCGCCAAGCTGTCTGCGGCCGGCGGCGAACCGCCGGGCCTGCTCAAGAAGATCGTTGCCATCCTGCTGACCGCCGCGCTGTTCGTGGTGGCGATGATGTTCTCGGTCGTGCTGTTCGCGGTGGTCCTCACCGTCGGCGCCGTCGCCTGGGGCTACCTGTGGTGGAAGACCCGCGCTGCGCGCAAGCGCATGGGCGCCGAATCCTACGGCGGACAGCGCCAGGATCCGTCCGGGGGGCTGGTGATCGAGGGCGAGGTGATCCGCGAGGTGCGTAGCACCGACGACGGCCGCTGACGATGGACCGGCACGCGGCGACCATGTTGCGGAGCAGGCGCGATGGCTGACTACGACGTCGGGCTGCGCGCGCTGACCGGGCGCTTTCCCCGCCCCGGGCGGCTCGAGACCATCCTGCTGCGGCCTGTCCGCCGTGCCGATCCTCAGGCGGTGGACAGCGCCGTCGCGATCGCCGGCTGCGGTCTGGCGGGCGATCATTCCGCGGCGCGTGCGGGCGGCGGCAAGCGCCAGGTGACCCTGCTCCAGGCCGAGCACCTGCCGGTCATCGCCGCGTTGGCCGGGGTGGGGGCACTGACCCCGGCGCAACTGCGGCGCAATCTGGTGGTGTCGGGCCTCAACCTGATCGCCGCGCGCGCGCTGTTCGAGGACCAGCCGCTGGTGTTGCGCATCGGTGCCGAGGTCGTGCTGGAAGTGAACGGCAGCTGCGATCCCTGCTCGCGCATGGAAGAAATCCTCGGCCCCGGCGCATACAACGCGATGCGCGGCCACGGCGGGATGACGGCACGGGTGCTGGCCGGCGGCGTCCTGCGGCTTGGCGACGCGGTGCTGTGCGAACCTGCAGCAGCGGCAATGCCGGTGCCCTGACGGCGCCGGCGAGCCGGACGCATCACGACTCTTCAAGCAGTTCCGTTCGACCGGCGCCAGCCGGTATGCCCTTTGCTTCTCTGTCCATCGAGACCGTCTGGCGGCGTCGATCGCGCGTCGCCAGTGTTCGGCTCACGACAACCCGCGCGATAGCGTCGGATCACCGACCGACGCCACCACCTTGAGACGGCAGACGGCATGGACAAGATAGGCATGTTTTTCGGTACCGAAACCGGTACCACCCGGTTGATCGCCAAGAAGATCCACAAGAAGCTCGGCGACGAGATCGCCGACAAGCCGGTCAACGTCAATCGCATCGAACCGGCGGACATGCTGAAGTACGACGTGCTCATCCTTGGCACGCCGAGCTACGGCGTGGAGGAAGTGCCCGGCCGCAGCGCCGGCTGCCTGGAGCCCAACTGGGAAGAATTCCTGGTGAAGATGAACAAGCCGGACTTCTCCGGCAAGCGCATCGCCCTCTTCGGCCTGGGCGCGCAGGAGCGCTATTCCGAGCGCTTCTGCAGCTCGCTGATGCGCATCTACGAGATCTTCAAGGGCTACGGCGCCGAGATTGTCGGCGACGATTGGCCGACCGACGGCTACACCTTCCAGCAGTCCGCCGCGGTGAAGGACGGCCGCTTTGTCGGCCTGGTGATCGACGAGCGCACCCAGGGCATGTACACCAACGAGCGCATCGACACCTGGGTCGCGCAGGTGAAGCCGCTGCTGCTGGAAAAGCTCTCGGCCGAGGCCTGAGCCGACTGCGGCCGGCTGCCGCTAGAAGGGCACCGGGCTGTCGAACTGCATCGGTACCCGCCGCTGCGGGTGCATGAAGGCGATGCCTGCCGCGTGCAGGTACATGCGCGGATGCGCTGTTGCGCTTGCAGGCGGCGCGTAGAGCGGATCGCCGGCGATGGGGTGGCCGATGGACATCAGATGCACCCGCAGCTGGTGCGAACGGCCGGTGAGCGGCTTGAGTTCCAGCCGCGATAGCGCGGCATCCCCCTCTCCGGTGCGCGCCACCACCCGGTAGCGGGTGAGCGCGGGCCGGCCGCGCACAGCATCCACGATCTGCCGCGGCCGGTTCGCCGGATCGGCCGCCAGCGGTAACGCGATTTCCCCTTCGTCCTGCGCAAGGTGCCCATGCACCAGCGCCACGTAACGCTTGCCCACCACCCGCTGTTCGAAGGCGAGACTCATCCGCCGCAGCATCTCCATGCCGCGTGCCAGCAGCACCAGGCCGGAGGTGGCAGCGTCAAGGCGATGCACGATCAGCGCGTCTTTGTAGAGCGCCTGCACCCGGTGCGCGAGGCAGTCCTGGCGGTCCTCGCCGCCGGCCGGCACCGACAGCAGGCCGGCGGGCTTGTCGGCGACGATGAGGGCGTCGTCGGTGTGAAGGAGGATGGGGGTGTGGTGGGGCATGGGGTGCCGCAGCGTAAGGCGAGTGCCGATTCTATGGTTGTGGGGTCTGGATTCCGTGTATTCGTCAACTTACGGGAGTTGGGATCCAACGGGGGATAGTCTCTCGCAGTCGGCCCTGTTCCAGGTACGGTCAAACTAAGCTTCCGTTTCGAAGAATCGGCCTGTATGTGGCTCAAAGCCGAGCCTGTGGGCTTGCGCGAGCTCTGAGCGCCTCATACAGCTGTGCCGGCCCCAGCAGGATATCCTTCAGCCCGTCCTGAACCCGCTGGGAGCCGAGCGCCTGCGTGCTCATCGATTGATGGGCGTCCAGTGCGTCCATGATGGCGTGGAGGATGGCCTGCGAAAGGTCAGGGGAATTGCCGAACTGTTCCTTGGTGTTGTTGGCGGCCTGTTTCACCAGCGTTTCGTTCTCCAGCAGCTTGCCTTTGAGCACGCCATTCACGTAGACGAGTTGGTCATCGTCCGAGAGCTCCCCTTCGAACAGGCCGTTCACCTTCTCGATGATTTCGACCAGGTAGGCGTGCTGTTTCTCCTGCACTGAGCCGCTGCCTACGGCGTCCATGGGCTGCAGCGTGTAGTGCTCGCCCTGGTTCAGGTTCAGCGTCTGCTTGCCGCGGTTCTTCAGGGTGTGGTGAGTGAGCACCACCTTGCTGAGGTCCACCGTGTCGCGCTCGCGGCCGAATTCCAGCAGCGGGATGAGGCGTTTGTAGAACAGGAAGCGCTTCTCGATGTCGGTGTTGCCGTAATCGAAAATCTGCCCCAGGAAGGCGTACAGGCGCACGTAGGCGCCCATGTCGTTCTTGAACAGGATGAGCGCTTCCAGCGTGTCCTTGGCGGTCTTCGCGGCTTTCTCGTCGCCGTGCGCTTCGGCGGCGGCCTTGTCCTGCTGCGCGGCTTTGTAGCGCTTGAGCAGGCGGTTGGCCACCGGGGCGATGGCGGCATCGAGCTGTTTCTGGGTGCCGTTCGGGTCGAGGTCGACCTTGGCCACGCAATCCACTTCGAACTCGTCGTAATAGCCGGTGGCGTCGAGCTTGGCGCGCAGGTCGTACACCGCGTGCGGGTCGGTCGTTGCCTCCAGTTCGGCGGTATCGTAATAAGTCTTGAAGGCCTTGAGCACTTCCGCCGGTTCGTTCACGAAGTCGAGGATGTAGGTCGTGTCCTTGCCCGGGTGCGCACGGTTCAGGCGCGAGAGCGTCTGCACCGCCTGGATGCCGCCCAGCATCTTGTCGACGTACATGCCGCACAGCAGCGGCGCATCGAAGCCGGTCTGGAACTTGTTCGCCACCAGCAGCAGGTGGAAGTCCGGCTCCTTGAACACCTCGCGGATGTCGCGCCCCTTGAGGCCGGGGTTGAGCTGGGCATTGGTTTCGGTCACCGGTTCCGGGAAGCTCTCGGCGTCATTCACCTCGCCGGAGAAGGCCACCAGCACGCCCAGCGGGTAGTTCTGCTTGGCGATGTAGGCGCGGATGGCCTTCTGCCAGCGCACCGCTTCGCGACGTGAGCCGACCACCACCATGGCCTTGGCCCGGCCCTGCAGCAGCGGCTGCACGTTCTCGCGGTAGTGCTCGACCACCACCTGCACCTTCTGCGCGATGTTGTAGGGGTGCAGGCGGACCCACTGCATGATGCCCTTCATCGCCGTGCTGCGTTCCACCTCTTTCTCGTCGTATTCCTGGCCATCATGGGCGAGCTTGAAGGCCAGCTTGTAGCTGGTGTAGTTCTTCAGCACATCGAGGATGAAACCCTCCTCGATGGCCTGGCGCATCGAATAGACGTGGAAGGGCTGGGGCAGTCCGTCCTCACCCTTGCGGCCAAACAATTCCAGCGTCTTGCCCTTGGGCGTGGCGGTGAAGGCGATGTAGGTGAGCCCCTTCGAAGCGCCGGCCTTCGCTTCCATCTGCGCCGCGAGCAGCGCCTCGGTATCCACCTCGCCGCCATCCTGCAGCTCGGCCCATTCCTCGGCGGACAGCAACTGTTTGAGCTTGGCCGCCGCTTCGCCGGTCTGCGAGCTGTGGGCCTCGTCGGCAATCACCGCGAAGCGCTTGCCCTCGGTCGCGGCCAGCTCCTGCACCGCCTGCAGGGCGAAGGGGAAGGTCTGGATGGTGCAGACGATGATCTTCTTGCCGTCCTTGAGCGCCTGGCCCAGCTGGGCGCTCTTGCTGCCGTGCTCGTTGGTGATGGTGGCCACCACGCCGGTGGTGCGCTCGAAATCGAAGATGGCTTCCTGCAACTGTGCATCCAGCACATTGCGGTCGCTCACCACCAGCACGCTATCGAAAAGCTTGTTGTGCTGGGCGTCGTGCAGGTCGGCGAGGAAGTGCGCGGTCCAGGCAATCGAGTTGGTCTTGCCCGAGCCTGCCGAATGCTGAATCAGGTAGCGCTCGCCGGCGCCGTTCCGCAGCACGTCGGCGACCAGCTGCCGCGTGGCATCGAGCTGGTGATAGCGCGGGAAGATGAGGCTCTTCAACTGCTTCTTGTCGTCGCGCTTGCCGATGACGTAGCGATGCAGGATGTCCAGCCAGCTCTCGCGCGCCCACACCTCTTCCCACAGGTAGGCGGTGGCGAAGCCCTGCGGGTTCGGGGCATTGCCCGCCCCGCCCGCGTTGCCACGGTTGAAGGGCAGGAAGAAGCTGTCCTTGCCCGCCAGCCGGGTGCTCATCATCACCTCGGACTGGCTCACCGCGAAGTGCACCAGCGCCCCGCCGGGGAAGCCCAGCAGCGGTTCGAGCACGCCGCCCTTGGGCTGGGGGTGGCGGTCGTAGCGGTACTGGTCGACCGCATCCTGCACGCTCTGGGTGAAGTTGCTCTTCAGTTCGGCCGTGGCCACCGCGATGCCGTTGAGGAAGAGCACCAGGTCCAGCGCATCGTTCTGTGCATTCGGCGAATGCTTCACCTGGCGCACCACGCGCAGGCGGTTGGCGGCGTACTTGGCCTGGGTCGCCGGGTTGATGGCCAGTGCCGGCTTGAACTGCGCCAGCATCAGCGGCTCCTTCAGCCCCAGCATCTCCACGCCCCGGCGCAGCACGTCCAGCGTGCCGCGGTCCGGCAGGTTGAGGCTCTTGCGCACGCGCTCGGCCAGCACTTGCGGCAAGGCTGCGCCGTGGGTCTTGGTGAGCCGCTGGAAGCTGTCCGGCTGTGTCTCCTCCACCCAGGCCAGCAGGTCGGGCAGGAACAGGCCGTTGGCGCGGTCGAAGAGCGCCGCATCGCCTTCGGCGTACAGCCAGCCGTTGGCCGCGAGGTGGGCGCAGATTTCGGCTTCGAAGTGGTGTTCCTGATGCAGATTCATCGACACATCTCCCTCAAGCGCGCCAACACCACACCGGCACGCTCCGGCTCCGCAATCAGGCCGGGCACGACATTCAGAAAATCGCCTTGGGTCAGCAGCAAACCCGCCACCGAACCACCGACGAACACAAGCTGCTCCCGCAACTCGCCCAGTGCGCCGGCGATGCGCCGCAGTTGCGGAAGGTTAGGATCATTGGGGTTCATCCGCCTCGCCTCCCAGCGCCGTCGTCAGCAGGTCAGTGGCCAAGGCCCGTTCGCGCGCGCGCCCCATGCGCAGTGCATCGAGCAGGGCCAGCAGGCGATGCAGGGCCGGGTCGGCGAGCGCCGCCTCGGGTGCCGTGCGATACAGCGGGGAAAGCGTGGGCCCCTTGGCGCTGCCCTTGGGATGCGCCCACACCGGCGCCTCACCTGGCGCGGCATTCAGCAGGCTGGCCAGCGGCTCCGCGCCGAAGGCGGTCGGCACGCCGCGCTTGGCGGGGCCGCTGATGGCCGGCCACACATAGCGCGCGCCGTGCAGCACGAACTCCAGCAAAGCCGGGCGCACCGGCTGCCAGCCTTCGCGCCCCTGCGATACCGCCAGCCCGGCGGCGATCGCGCGTTTCACGCAGGCGTGGGTTTCCGAGGCGCTCATGGCGAGCGCTTCGCCCAGCGTGGCGTAGGTCCAGCGCTGGGGCGGGTGTGCCGCCACCTTCAGCAGCACCAGCAAATCCTGCGGTTTGAGTTCCATGGCCTCGCCTCATTCGCTATTCGCGAATTGCGAATATGCCTGCGGGGCAAGGGTTTGGCAATTCATGTAGTTCGGATGAAGCGCAGCAATCCGGCCTGCTTCTTCCCTTAACTCCCAACTTATCCAAGTTAAGGAAAAGTCGTTTCCCTTAACTTACAAACAGTCTGAGGTAACGATCAAACACAAAAACCCGGCCTTTCTGCCGTCCGGTGCTCTCACGCAGAATGCCCAGGCGCTCGAAATCCTTGATCAGGGCATTGGCAGTCGGCGTGCTGATCGCCAAGCCTGTTGCCAGATCGCCGGCACTGACCACCGGATTCCGGTAGAGCAGGTTAAGGCCTTGGCGCGCGGTCGGTGCTCGCTTGCCCAGAGAGAGGATTTGCTGCTCTGCTTCGGTACGCAAATGCAGAATCTGGCCGAACACATCGCGGCCCTTGCTCGCCGTCTCGGCCACGCCTTTCAGGAAGAAGCGCACCCAGTGAATCATGTCGTTACCGACACGCACCCGCATCAGGGCGTCGTAATAACTGGCGCGGTTACGCTCGAAGAAATCCGACAGATACAAGGCCGGCTTGCTCAGCGCGCCGCAGTTCACCAGATACAGCGGGATCATCAGCCGACCGATGCGCCCATTCCCGTCCAGGAAGGGGTGAATGGTTTCGAACTGATAATGCGCGATGGCAATGCGCACCAGATTGGGCACGGCAATCTGGTCGTTATGCAGAAACTTTTCCAGATCGCTCATCAAGGCCGCCACGCCATCCTGATGCGGCGGCACAAACGCCGCATCCTGCAGGCTGGAGCCACCGATCCAGTTCTGGCTGATGCGGAACTCGCCCGGCTGCTTGTGCTCGCCGCGCACACCCTGCAACAGGGTCGCGTGGGTCTGCCGCAGCAGGCGGTTCGACAGTGGCAGCGTGGCCAGCGCCTCGATGGCCTCGTTCACGGCATCGATGTAGTTGCGCACCTCGCGCCAGTCGTCGCGCTTCTCCGGCAACACCTGCTCCTCGGGCAGCAAGGCCTCGTCGATCTCGGTCTGGGTACCCTCGATCCGGCTGGAGGTCTGCGCCTCCTTCACCACGTGCATCTGGATGAACAGATCGATGTCCGGCACGATCAGCGAAAACGCATTCAGCTCGCCCAGCGCCCGGTTGGCCTGCTCCAGCAGCACCCCGATCATCGGGTCTTCCCACACCCAGTCATGATCCACCGGCACCGGCTCGAAGCTCTTGTACTGGTAACGCGATACCCACTGCCCCGCCACGAAGGTTTCAAATTTCATGCGGACTCCCGTTGGGCTACGGCACCACGCACGTCGATCTGGCCGGTGACGGCGGCGGCGATGAGGGCGGAGCGGCGTTCTTTGAAAAGTTGGACGGCTCGCTCAGCCTGCAACTCCAACGCATCCAGCTTACTCACCTCCACATCGATGAACACGGCAATCTCCAGTTGCTCTTCCTTGGGAGGCACGAAGACCGGAGTTCGCCGAAGAGCATCGAGCGTAATTTCTTTGAACGTCGCTCCCTTTGCCATCGAATCAAAGTACGTTTGCGTGGCATTTGAGCGAAGACTAGCGAGCAGAAATGCAGTTTCCATTTCACTACTCGGCGAAACCTTTGCTGTGCCTTGCGTGAGATTGGCCCCTTCAAGTTCTGCGGGCACAGGGAGGCATTTTCCGACTGTCGCGCGAATGGCGATAACTATGTCACCAGCTGAAACCTTGGAACGTGAATAGGACGCGTCAATCTCTGGTGATGTCAGTGCGTATCCGTCGAGAGGCAGCCTGTCACCTGCCATGTCGCTGGTCTTGATGTAGGGGATACCCCCTTCGTAATGCGGTCCTGCTTGAACAATACCGTAGGTGATTGCTGTCCCGGGTTGCGCGACGTGCTTAAGCTGTTTGGCTTCCCAATGCGCCGGCACCTCCCCCAGCCAGGCCACGCCGGAGTCCTTCATCGGCGCGTCGGGGTTGAGGCCGCGGGTGACGGCGTGGGAGATGGTGGCATGGCGCTTTTCGGCCAACAGGGCGATGAGCTTTTCCTGCTCGGTAATAAGCGCATCGATTTTCGCGGTCTCGCGGTCGAGGAAGGCGGCGATGGCGGTTTGTTCCGCCAACGGTGGATAGGGCACCCCGATGTTTGAAATGAGCTCCACTGACAAGCCGGGTTGAGCGGCGGACACGGAGTATTGATTCAGGTTCATCGCACGCATCAACTCGCCCAGCCACGTTGTTTCGGCAGGCTTGATAGGGGTGGCAACAACAGCGTGCTCCGACGCCCAGAACTTGCCCTGCGAATAGTTGACGTTGCCGCAGAGCGCGCCTTGTCGGCCAACAAGTGCAAAACGTCCCTCATGTGTGAAGGACGACGTGAAGCCGCGCAGGCCATTTCCACCGTAGACAGCGTAGTCACCGGCTTCGGTGATTTGCTCTGAAGTAATGCTGTCGCCGCTCTTGAGGCTAGTAACTCTTTTCAAAGCGCAAACGTCCCAATGCGATGGAACGGTGGGCAACCAATCAAGACCGCTGTCCTTGTACTCCGGATACCTCGGCAAACTCATTCCGCCAGGCCCTCCAGCATCTTCATGATGTTGGCCGAGACGGTCTTCAGTTCCTCATCGATGGCATGCAGGCTGCGCGGCGGCTCGAAGACGTAGAAGTGGCGGTTGAAGGGGATCTCGTAGCCGACCTTGCTCTTGGTTTCGTCTATCCAGGCGTCCGGCGCGTGGGGCAGCACTTCGCGCTTGAAGTAGGCGGCGATGTCCTCGCCGAGCGGCACGTTTTCGGTGTCGCGCAGGGCGCTGTCGGCCTGCGGCTTGCCGCGTCGCGCGCCCTTGCTGCCCAGCACCGGCTTGCCGGCTTCGTCCTTGAGCGGGCGCTCGACGGTAATCGTGGTGTAGCCGAAGTCTGCGTTGCTGAAGATGCGGGCGATGGGCACGCGCTTGAGGCGGCCGCCTTCCGGCGCCTTGGGCGGGGTATCCGTATTGGTGACGAGCTGGGGCTGGCCGAGCTGCTGGCCGGCGGCGTCGAACACGGTGATGTACTCGGCCTCGGTGAAGCTGCCGAACAGGCGGGTGACGGTGGCGATGTGCTCGTCGCTCATCTCCTTGCGCTTGGAACCGAGGCTCTTCCTCATCTTCTGCCAGAAGCTGCTGGCGTCGATGAGCTGGACCTGGCCCTTGCGGTCGGCTTTCTTGCGGTTGGAAATGATCCAGACGTAGGTGGCGATGCCGGTGTTGTAGAACATGTCGGTGGGCAGGCCGACGATGGCTTCGACCAGATCGTTCTCCAGCAGGTAGCGGCGGATTTCGGATTCGCCGCTGCCGGCGCCGCCGGTGAACAGCGGCGAGCCGTTGAGGACGATGCCGAAGCGGCTGCCGCCATCCTGCGCCGGGCGCATCTTGGACAGCAGGTGCATGAGGAAGAGCATGGAGCCATCCGACACGCGCGGCAGGCCGGGGCCGAAGCGGCCGTCGAAGCCTTTCTGTTCGTGTTCCTGGCGCACGGCCTTTTCGACCTTCTTCCATTCCACGCCAAAGGGGGGATTGGAGAGCATGTAGTCGAACTTGCGGGCGCCGTGGCCATCGTCCGAGAGGGTGTTGCCGGCGACGATGTTGGCGACGTCCTGGCCCTTGATGAGCATGTCGGCCTTGCAGATGGCGTAGGACTCGTCGTTGAGTTCCTGGCCGAACATGGTGAGCCGCGCCTGCGGGTTGTGTTCGAGCAGGAATTCGCCCGCCACCGAGAGCATGCCGCCGGTGCCGGCGGTGGGGTCGTAGATGGTGCGCACCACGGCGTTGCCGGGGGTGAGCACGTCGTCATCCTCGATGAAGAGCAGGTTCACCATCAGGCGGATGACTTCGCGCGGGGTGAAGTGCTCCCCGGCGGTTTCGTTGGAGATTTCGGCGAACTTGCGGATGAGCTCTTCGAACACCAGGCCCATGCTGGTGTTGTCTACGGCCTCGGGGTGGAGGTCGATGTTGGCGAACTTTTCGGTGACGAGGTAGAGCAGGTTGGCCTTCGCCAGGCGCTCGACCTGGGTGTGGAAATCGAAACGCTCGAAGATGTCGCGCGCCGCCGGCGAGAAGGCCTGCACGTAGGTGTAGAGGTTCTGGCGGATGTGGTCCTGGTCGCCGAGCAGTTTGACGAGGTCCAGCGGGGAGGTGTTGTAGAAGCCGAGGTTGCCGGTCTTGCGTTGAATGAAAGGGTCGGGATTGAGTCCGGCTTTGGTCTTGGCTTCCAGCTCGGCCAGTACGGCGGGCTTGGTGGCTTCGAGCACGCAGTCGAGGCGGCGCAGCACGGTGAAGGGCAGGATGACCTTGCCGTATTCGGATTGCTTGTAGTCGCCGCGCAGGAGGTCGGCGACCGACCAGATGAAGGATGAGAGGGCTTGGTGGTTCATGGTCTTTTCTTCTGAGGCTTCTTGTCGCGCCAAACCGGAAAACGATATCCCAAAAAAGAAACGGCCACTATGCGTGGCCGTTGAATTCCTGCTGGGTATTCGATGCGGTGGATGTGTGTCGCGCTAGCGCGCGACGCACTGGCTTATTGCGTTTTCGGTTGTTGCCCGCACTGTCGTTTTTGATAGGGGAACAGCATTACACGTCGATGTTCTGCGCATACAGCGCATTGCTTTCGATGAACGCCCTGCGCGGCTCCACGTTATCCCCCATCAGCGTGGTGAAGATCTCGTCCGCGGCGATGGCGTCGTCGATCTGCACCCGCAGCAGGCGGCGGACCGCCGGGTCCATGGTGGTCTCCCACAGCTGTTCGGGGTTCATTTCGCCCAGGCCTTTGTAGCGCTGCTTGCTGAGGCCGCGTTCCACTTCGTTGAGCAGCCAGGTGATGGCATCCGCGAAGCGGGTGACGGTCTGGCGCTTTTCGCCGCGGCGGATCTCGGCGCCCGGGCCGATCAGGCCGGCGATGGCCTGGGAGGCGGTGCGGATGCTGCGGTAGTCGCCGGAAACGAGGAAGGCGGTTTCCACCCAGCCGAACTTGAGGTTGCCGTGGTGCAGGCGCTCGATGGTGAGGCGCCAGGCTTCGTCTTCTTCATGGTACTGGGCGTAGATGCGCAGACCTTCCGGCAGGTGGGGCTGGATGCGATCGGCCGAGGCGCGGGCGGCGGCTTCGTCGTCCAGGCTGATCTCGAGGTCGTGCGCGAGCATGGCCTGCAGCACTTCGGGGTCGATGTAGCTGGCCAGGCGGCGGATGACGGCTTCGGCGAGCAGGTAGCTGCGCGCCAGGCCGCCGAGGGCGTCGTCGGCAATGGTGTCGGCGCCTTCGCGCGGGGTGAGCACCGCGCCGTCGAGCGCGAGCTTCAGCAGGTGGCCGTTGAGCTCGTGGTCGTCCTTGATGTAGAGCTCGGTCTTGCCGTGCTTGATCTTGTAGAGCGGCGGCTGGGCGATGTAGATGTGGCCGCGCTCGACCAGCTCCGGCATCTGGCGGTAGAAGAAGGTGAGCAGCAGGGTGCGGATGTGGGCGCCGTCGACGTCGGCGTCGGTCATCAGGATGATGCGGTGGTAGCGCAGCTTTTCGGGCTTGTAGTCGTCCTTGCCGATGCTGGTGCCGAGCGCGGTGATCAGGGTGGCGATTTCCTGGCTCTGCAGCAGCTTGTCGAAGCGCGCTTTCTCGACGTTGAGGATCTTGCCCTTCAACGGCAGGATGGCCTGGAATTTACGGTCGCGGCCCTGCTTGGCGGAGCCGCCGGCGGAGTCGCCCTCGACCAGGTAGAGCTCGCACAGCGCGGGGTCCTTCTCCTGGCAGTCGGCGAGCTTGCCGGGCAGGCCGACGCCGTCGAGTACGCCCTTGCGGCGGGTCATCTCGCGCGCCTTGCGGGCGGCGTCGCGGGCTCGGGCGGCTTCGACGATCTTGTTGCAGATGGTCTTGGCGTCGATCGGGTTTTCCAGCAGGAATTCGGTAAGCTTGGCAGCGACCACTTCTTCCACCGCCGGCCGCGCCTCGCTGGAGACCAGCTTCATCTTGGTCTGGCTGGCGAACTTCGGGTCCGGCATCTTCACCGACAGCACGCAGGCGAGGCCTTCGCGCATGTCGTCGCCGGTGATGTCCACCTTGGCCTTCTTGGCGATCTCGTTTTCTTCGATGTACTTGTTGATGACGCGGGTCATCGCGGCGCGCAGGCCGGTGAGGTGGGTGCCGCCGTCGGCCTGCGGGATGTTGTTGGTGTAGCAGAGCACTTGCTCGGCGTAGGAGTCGTTCCATTGCATGGCGACTTCGACCGAGAGTTCGGCCTCGCCGGAGCCGGTGGGGATGCGGGTGGTGCCGGCGGCGTAGAAGACGTTGGGATGAAGGACGGTCTTGGTACGGTTGATGTACTCGACGAAGCCCTTCACGCCACCGGCGAAGGCGAAGTCTTCTTCCTTGCCGGTGCGCTGGTCGACCAGGCGGATCTTGACGCCGTTGTTGAGGAAGGACAGTTCGCGCAGGCGCTTGGCAAGGATTTCGTAGTGGTATTCGACGGTGCCGAAGATTTCCTCGTCGGCGAGGTAATGCACCTCGGTGCCGCGCTTGCTGGTTTCGCCGGTGATCTTGAGCGGGCTGGTCTCGATGCCGTTGACCAGCTCGATGACGCGGTCCTGCGGCGTACCGCGGTGGAACTCCATGAAGTGCTTCTTGCCGTCGCGGCGCACGGTGAGGCGCAGCCACTTGGAGAGCGCGTTCACGCAGGACACGCCGACGCCGTGCAGGCCGCCGGACACCTTGTAGCTGTTCTGGTTGAACTTGCCGCCGGCGTGCAGCACGCACATGACGATCTCGGCCGCCGAACGCTTGGGCTCGTGCTTGTCGTCCATCTTGACGCCGACCGGGATGCCGCGGCCGTTGTCGGCGACGGAAATGGAGTTGTCGGCGTGGATGGTGATGACGATGTCGTCGCAGTGGCCGGCCAGCGCCTCGTCGATGGAGTTATCGACGACTTCAAACACCATGTGGTGCAGGCCGGTGCCGTCGGAGGTGTCGCCGATGTACATGCCCGGCCGTTTCCTCACCGCTTCCAGGCCTTCGAGCTGCTGGATGCTGGATTCGTCGTAGTCGTTGCCGGAGGGGGCGGGCGTGTTTTGCGGTTCGGACATGGTCATCTCGGGTGATTCATAAAGAACGAGCCCCCGCGGGCCGGGGGCAGGCGGTCCGCGCGGACGCCATCGGGGCGCCTGCGCGGGGTGCGGCGGCTGCAGTTCAGATCCGCATCGGCATCACGACGTACTTGAACTTGTCGTTGCCCGGCAGGGTGACGAGCGCGCTGGAGTTGCCGTCGTTGAAGCGCCATTCCACATGCTCGGACGACAGGTTGTTGAGCACGTCGAGCAGGTAGGTGACGTTGAAGCCGATGTCGAGCGGGGTGTCGTGGTAGTCGATCTCCAGCTCTTCCTGGGCTTCTTCCTGCTCGGTGTTGGAGCTGACGATCTTGAGCGCGCCGTCGCCCAGCACCATGCGCACGCCGCGGAACTTCTCATTGGTGAGAATCGCGGCACGCTGCAGCGAGGCCAGCAGCGGCTGGCGCTCGAAGGTCACCATGCGCGGGTGGTTCTGCGGGATGACGCGTTCGTAGTCGGGGAACTTGCCGTCGATCAGCTTGGTGACGAGTTCGATCGAGCCGAAGCGGAACACTGCCTGGTTGCCGGCGAGGATGATCTCCAGCGGATCGTCGTTGTCGGCCAGCTGGCGGGCGAGCTCCAGCACCGTCTTGCGCGGCAGGATGGCTTCGGTGCGTGCCGACACCGGCACGGCGAGATCGCCGGCGGCGTAGGCGAGGCGGTGGCCGTCGGTGGCGACCATGCGCAGTTCGCCGCCGTCGGCGATCAGCAGCAGGCCGTTGAGGTAGTAGCGGATGTCCTGCTGCGCCATCGAGTACGAGACCTGGGCGAGCTGACGCTTGAAGGCGCGCTGCGGCACCGAAAAGCGCACCGCGTCGCCGTCGGGCAGATTCATGCGCGGGTAGTCGGCGGCGGGCAGGGTCTGCAGCTGGAAGCGGCTTTTGCCGGCCTTGACGGTGAGGCGTTTGTCTTCGAGCGTGAGGACGATGTCCGGGCCGTCGGGCAGGGCGCGCAGGATGTCCTGCAGCTTGCGCGCGCCGACGGTGATCGCACTGTCTTCGCCGCCGATGTGGCCGGCGGTGGTGGTGCGGATCTGGATCTCGATATCGGTGGCGAGCAGGGTGAGCTGGTCGCCGCGCTTCTCGATCAGCACATTGGACAGGATGGGCAGGGTGTGGCGCTTTTCGACAATGCCGGCTACCGACTGCAGCGGGGCGAGAAGCGCGTCGCGGGTGGTGTTGAGCAGAAGCATGGCGTCAGCTGAGGGAGTGGGTTGATCGGACTATCGGGAATGCGCTTGGATCATCCGGCTCACCCCCGCAGGACCTGGGTGAGCACGTGGACGTCGTGGTTCAACTGGTGGTCGCCGAGGCGCAGCTCGGTGATGGTGCGGCAGGCGTGCAGCACGGTGGTGTGGTCGCGGCCGCCGAAGGCTTCGCCGATCGCCGGCAGCGACATCGGCGTGAGTTCCTTGGCCAGCCACATCGCCACCTGGCGCGGGCGGGCGATGACGCGGGTGCGCTTTTTGGAGTGCATGTCGGCGACCTTGATCTTGTAGTAGTCGGCCACCGTCTTCTGGATGTGCTCGATGGAGAGCTGGCGGTTGTGGGCGTGGAGCAGATCCTTGAGCGCTTCCTTGGCAACTTCGAGCGAGATGCCGCGGCCGTGGAAGCGGGCGTACGCGACCACCTTGTTGAGCGCGCCTTCGAGCTCGCGCACGTTGGAGCGCAGGTTCTTGGCAATCAGGAAGGCGACGTCGTCGTCGACCGAAACGCGCAGCGCTTCGGCCTTCTTCTGCAGGATGGCGACGCGCATTTCCAGCTCGGGCGGCTCGATCTGCACCGTGAGGCCCCAGTCGAAGCGCGAAATGAGGCGGTCTTCCAGGCCCTGGATGTCCTTGGGGTAGGTGTCGCAGGTGATGACGATCTGCTTCTTCGCCTCGGTGAGTGCGTTGAAGGCATGGAAGAACTCTTCCTGCGTCCGGTTCTTGTTATTGAAGAACTGGATGTCGTCGATGATCAGCATGTCGAGCGAGCGGTAGTAGCGCTTGAACGCGTCGAAGCTCTTCTGCTGGTAGGCGCGCACCACGTCGGCGTAGTAATCCTCGACGTGGACGTAGCGGATCACCATGCGCGGGTTGTGGCGGTACACCGCGTTGCCGATGGCGTGGACCAGGTGGGTCTTGCCGAGGCCGACGCCGCCATAGACAAATAGCGGGTTGTACGAGGTGCCCGGGTTCTGCGCCACCTGCATGGCAGCGGCGCGGGCGAGGTCGTTGGCGCGGCCCGTGACCAGGGTGTCGAAGGTGAAGTCGGCGTTGAGGCGGGTCTTGTCGTAGGCCAGATCGGACGCGGAGATCGCTTCCGGCTCGGGTTGGCGCAGCATGATGGTCGGCGCCGCCATTTCTGCCGCAGCCGGCATCGCGGCGCTGCCCGCTCCGCCTGCGCCTGCCGCAGTTGCCGGCCGTGCCTTGGGCGCGCTCGGCTTGACGGTGGCGGGCTTGGCTCCGGCCACCGGCAGCTGCAGCTCGAGCTGTATCGGCATGCCGTGGAATTCTTCGCCGAGTTCGCTGATGCGGCGCATGTAGCGCTCGCGCACCCACTGCAGCACGAAGCGGTTGGGCGCGGTCAGCGTCAGCGCGGGGCCGCCGTCGGTATCGCTTTCAGCCGCCTGCAGGGTCTTGATCCAGGTGGTGAACTGCTGCTGGGGCAGTTCCTGTTCGAGACGGGAGAGGCAGAAGGGCCAGAAGTCTTGATTCAC